>NZ_CP058396.1:0-1503226 GCF_049262695.1 Gardnerella sp. DNF00571G
GCGAGCTTAGCTGGTTAAAGTTCAATCGTCGCGTGCTTGAGTTAGCGCAAAATACCGATTTACCACTTCTTGAACGCGCTAACTTTGCAGCTATCTTTGCCTCCAACCTAGACGAGTTCTTTATGGTTCGAGTTGCAGGCTTAAAGCGCAGAATCGACTCAGGAATCGCAGTAACCGCAGCAAGTGGGCTTAGCCCGCGTCAGCAGTTGCGCGCAATTAGCGAGGTTACGCATCGTCGTCAAGATGAGCATGCGCATTATGTTATTGACCACATTTTGCCAGAGCTTGCTAAGCAGCGCATTGTTATGCTCAGTTGGGATAAGCTTACGCAATCCGAAAAAGATAGGCTTTCAGACTATTATCGCAAGCAGGTTTTCCCAGTATTAACGCCACTTGCGGTGGATCCTGCTCACCCGTTCCCATATATTTCTGGCAAGTCAATCAACTTGGCTGTTATTGTAGAAAATCCAAATTCTGGAAAGTCGCATTTTGCTCGCGTGAAGATTCCAGATAATTTGAATCGTCTTGTTCCAGTTGACGATTTAACAGACGAAGAGGGTCGCGAAGAGCGCTACGGATTCATTACTATGGAAAAGTTGATTGCAGCACATTTGGAATCGCTTTTCCCAGGCATGATTATTAAGGAAGCACGATCTTTCCGCGTTACGCGTAACGAAGATATTGACGTTGAGGAAGACGATGCAGAAAACTTGCTCAACGCTATGGAAAAGGAGCTTTTGCGCCGCAGGTTCGGACCGCCTATTCGTCTTGAGATTTCCGACGAAGCTAGCCCATTCTTATCGCAGCTGCTGGCTAATCAATTGCGCGTAAGTCCAGAGGAAGTCTATCGTTTGCCTTCGCCGCTAGATATGACGGTTCTTTTTGAGTTGCAAGCGCTAGATCGCCCAGATTTGAAGTATCGTCCGTTTATTCCTACTACAAATCGCCAGATTGCAGAAGTCGAAACTAGCCACGCGCAAGATATTTTCGCTTCGATTCGCGAGCACGATATTTTGCTGCATCACCCTTACGATTCGTTCTCTACTTCTGTTCAAGCGTTCTTGGCGCAGGCGGCGGCAGATCCAAAGGTGCTTGCAATTAAGCAAACGTTGTACCGCACGTCTAGTAATTCGCCGATTATCGACGCTCTTGTAGACGCGGCTCACGCTGGCAAGCAGGTGCTTGCGCTTGTTGAGATTAAAGCGCGATTCGACGAAGATGCCAACATTGCTTGGGCACGTAAGCTTGAGCGTGCAGGCGTTCACGTTGTTTACGGTATTGTTGGATTGAAGACGCATTGCAAGCTTTCGCTTGTGGTTCGTCAAGAAGCCGAAGGATTGCGCCGCTATTGCCACGTTGGTACTGGCAACTATAACCCTAAGACGGCTCGCCTTTACACAGATTTGGGCTTGCTTACTTGCGACCCTGTAGTTGGTCAAGATTTGACTCGTTTGTTTAATCAGCTTTCGGGCTACGCTCCAAAGTCAAGCTTCCATCGCTTGCTTGTGGCTCCTCGCACAGTTCGAACGGGTATTATTGAGCGAATTCGCAGGGAAGAGGCAGCGGCTCTTGCTGGAAAAGAAGCCTGGATTAAGATTAAAGTCAATTCTGTTGTTGACGAAAAGACGATTGACGCTTTGTATAGAGCGGCTCAAGCTGGCGTAAAGATTGACATTGTGGAGCGTGGAATTTGCTCGCTAAAGCCTGGCATTGAGGGCTTGAGTGAGAATATTCGCGTTCGTTCTATTCTTGGCAGGTTCCTTGAGCACAGCCGAATCTACGCTTTTGCTAATTCTTGCGGTCCGCAAATTGGCGACGGCCCTGCAAGTGGCCCAGAAGTGTGGATTGGCTCGGCCGATTTGATGCACCGCAATCTTGATAGGCGCGTTGAAACGCTGGTTCGCATAAGTGCTCCAGACCAGGTGGAAGCGTTGATTCAGTACATTGATTTGCAAATGGCGGATTCAACGGTTTCTTGGTGGATGGATGGCGACGGCACTTACACGTTGCATTCTCGCGATGCAGAGGGCAGGCCATTGGTAGATAGCCAGGAATACTTGATTCGCACGCATACGCGTAAGCCGCGCGGCGTTAATTAACTTACGATTAGCAAAAGGCCAGGGCGTTTAGCTCTGGCTTTTTTACTCTCCGAATTCGTTACATTTGTCTCGGCGGTGAGACGTTTGTAACGCTGGCGGTTTCCCGACTTTGTACCAAATCTTTGTACCAAATTTGGCAAATAGTTCGCGCGTTACAGCGCGCTCACGTCTTCGCTTGCGTTGAAAGCACACTGTGCTTTCAACTTTGAGCAAGCTCAGCGAATCGAAGTGCATTCGCGCGCTACGCTCTAAGCGAAAAAGGCAGATCCTGTCGTTAGCGCGGTCTAAGCGCGCTAACGTCTTCGCAGCGCAGAAGCAATGCTTCTGCCTTGAGCTGCTCAGCGCTCCGAATTACCTTTTCGCGCTACGCTTTAAGCGAAAAGGCAGGTCGGAGCGCACGGCTATTAGTAGCCGCTCGGCTGATTTGGCATGTAAAGTCCACTGGACTTTACATTTGAGCCAAATCACGCTTTGAAGGAGCTTGAAATGCGTTATGCAATTTCAAGCTCAGTCAAAGCGCCTCTCGCGCTACGCTCAAAGCGCTCAGGCAGGTCGTCGCGCATACAAAAATGCCGCGCAAGATTTATTCAAGCGCGGCATAACATTAATTGCAGTTTAATCGCGAGTTAAATCGCGAGTTAAATCGCAACTAATCACGAAGCGTAGAGAATATCTACAACAAAGTAAAGAGTTGAATTTGCAGGAATAGTTACATTTCCTTTTGCGTCCTTCTTATCTTCTTTGCCATATCCATCTTCTGGCGGAATAACCAAAAGAACCTGTGACCCAACCTTCTTTCCAGCTAAGCCTTTAGTCCATCCTGGAATAACTTGACCGGCTAGCGAGAAGTCCGCAGGCGTGCCGCGCTTCCATGATGAGTCAAATTGGTACAATTTTCCGTCTTTGTCTGTAGTCCATCCAGTGTAGTGAGCGGTTACTGTGCTTTTTTCGGTAACCACTTTGCCGTTGCCTTCAATCAAAGTTTGAGAAATCAACTTTCCATTTGGCACGTAGTTATTCTTATCTAACGACGGTGCGCCAGACTTATCGAGAGTTACCTTCGGCAGATTTTGCGGAATATCTTTAACTTTGTTGCCTGTTGCGCGATCAAGAGTTTTCATTGCAGAAACAAGAGTTAACACCATTACGTACGCGTCTTGCTTAGTTTGTGGATTTGCAGGAATGCCAAACGCAATCGTGGAATTAATCTTCCTTCCCTTAAGCAGCGTGTAGTAAGACTTGCTAGTAACGCCCTTTTTAACAACAATTGAGCAGTCTGGTTTGCCTTGCTTCCAGGTGTTCATAAGCTCTTTGCCACTTTTAGCGTTGTACACAATGCCATTAGCGCATACGCGACTATTTTCTGGGATTTTAGCGCCATTTCCTTCTTGCAAAATTGCGTAAGAATTTGGCTTAACATCTATAGGTGCTGTTAACTCAACCTTTGGCTGCTTTCCTAAAGCTCCGCTAGCCTTAACGCCACTTAAAACACTCATTCCAGCTGCATTTGCTTCGCTACTTGCTGCGCCATTGCTTGACTCGCTGTTTGCGCTACAAGATGCTAATCCAAAGCACATGGCAATTGCGCTCGCAGCGCAGATTGCTCGAGCTATAAGTGATTTAGTCAAATTTAATTTGGTTTTTGTCATAAGTTTAAGACTATAACTTGCATGTGATTTTAGTGTGATTTAACTAGCGATTTGTGTGCGATTTGGTGGCAATTTAGGCGTGATTCTCGCGTGATTTATTGCGCAAAACAGCAAACCTTATAAAAGATTAGTAAAGATTGTAGAATAGATAGCAGTAGATGCATATAACGAATTTAAAATTACGTTAATAAGTTTGTGCGCGTGCGGGGTTGAATAATTGGCAGCGTGCCAAGCTTAAGAAAGAGGTTTGATGCAACGTCCTACAAAACGAGCTAGGTTTATGCGAGGAGTAGTGGCCCCAATTTTTGGCCTTCTTGCTGCTCTTAGTATTGTTCTTGGTGTGCTTAACGCAACTGTTTGGAAGCCAAGCTCTATTGTTTCGGCGCATGCAAACGTGTATGGGTCTAGGTACATTGTTACGGATCCAGGCGTTTTGAATCTTGTTGACTATAGAGTAAAAATTAGCGTTGCGGCACTAAATAGTCGCAAGCCAATTTGCGTTGCAGTTGGTTTAGCTAAAGATGTTCGTGGATGGACTAAGGGTTATTCCGTTCAGCGAATAACGGGTCTTAATAATTGGAATAGTCTTTCTACAGATGTTATGCAAGCAGATGACGATGCGCGCATAGATAGCACAAAAACAGACGATTCTAAGGTTTCTAAAGACGCTTCTAAAGACGTTGATTTTAAGGATTCCGATTTATGGACTAATGCCACTTGCCAAATGGGTTTAGCAAAGTTGTTTGTAAATGCTGCCGACTTTGAGCAAGCGGGGAATGCGGCGGATTTAGCGATAAAGCAGGAGTCGCAAGAGCGCTCGCAAGAGCAAAATAATGCGCAAAGCAATGCTCAAAATGGCGCGCAATCGCAGACTTCTCGCCAAAAATTGTCGTCGGAGTTGCAATCAAAAATTGCTCGCAGGGTTCTTATAATCGATCTTGGTAAGAATTCTCCCGAAGCTTTCGTTGAATTGCGTTGGCGCAGGCATAATCTTCCTGATTTTGCTACTCCTATGTATTTTGTAGGAGCGTTGTTTATTTTGCTATGTGGTCTTTCGGCTTCTGTGTTTGCAATGGCTCCGCATCGCAGGCGAAACAAGCGACTTGTTGCAAGTAGAACGGGCTTGATTAGTGTTGAAAACAATAGTCAAGAAGAAGTTAAGTTCTCGGAGGCTTTGGCTGGAACAATAGCTGGCATTTTTGGTAGCCACAAAGACAAAAAGTCTAAGCACAAAGTGGGTTCTGGAGCGCATGCGCGCCATGGAGTTCACGCAAGAACGCGTACCGCAAAGTCTAAATCTGCTGTAGATTCTTCTATAAGTGTAAAGTCTGGTCTAAATTCTTCTAAGACTGCCGCTTTAGACGAAACAACTGTTATTTCTAAAGATGACTTGCAAGCTTATTTTGCAAGGCTTGCTAGTGAGTCGAGTTCTGATTTTAAGGGTGATTTTGCTGCTGGGAATAAAGAGTCGGAAACTTTCGATTTGTCTAGCGCGAATCAGTCGGAGCAATCGGAGGATTTGCGTGAAGCTGCTGAATCTGCGGAATCTTCGGAATCTAGTAAATTTAGGAATTCGGGAATCGCAGGGAAGCCTGGAAAATCACAAAAATCACAAAAATCAGAAAGCGCATCTAAATCGGAATCTGGATTTGCAAAAAAGCGCTACAAGAAGGAATCGTATAAAGATCGCAACGATCGCAATAATCGCAAAGAAAATTCTGCTGGAGGCTCCAAGAAAGCCAATCGCGGTGAGCGTAAAAATCGAGATGGCAGAATGGATGCGGAGTATTATAAAGACGACGATGGGCGTAAGAGCGATAATCGCATTGGCGAAAATCTTGGCAAATCGTCGGAGGCTTTCGATTCTACTAGTGCAAAGCCTGGTGAAGCAAGGCGAAAGTCGCGCAACCAGTTTAACCAGCGTGACTACAGAAGCCAAAATCGTGGCAAAAATCGCAAGTATAAAGGCTCAGAGAATCGCACGAGTGGCTCTGCAAGTGGCGGAAATACCAACGGCAACAAGGACGGAAACAAGGCCAGTAATAACGCTAATCATGATGCAAATGGCTTTAATAATGCTAGCCATCAAAATGCCAGCCGCCAAAATGGTTCACAAAATGGCTCCTCAAAACCTTCAAAAAACCGCAAAAAATAACGTATTTTGGAAAGTGTGACTATGTTTTATGCTCATAAAATCAAGCACTATGCGCGTTTTGCGTGTGCTTCGGTAGTTGCTTCTGCAATGTGCTTTACACTTTGCGCTTGCGAAGGTCAAGTTCCTAAGGCTGCAGAAGGCTCTAGCGTTAAAGAGCTTCCAGATGTAACGCCAATCAAAGAAAAAGATATACGTTTAAGAGTTTTGCGCTCTTTAGAAAAAGCTAACGAAGAGAAAAACGCAAGTAATCTTGCAGAATACATGAGCGGACCTTCGGCTCTTGTGCGCGCAAGCGAGCTGGCGATTGCTGCAAAAATGGGCAAGCTAGATGCAAAAACCACTATTCCGCGTGAAGTTGCTCAAACAATTGTTCCAACAAACGCAAGTTGGCCGCGCGATTTAATGACAATTACCACAACAACAAAAGACCAGCAGTCTAAACGATTGTTGGTTATTCGCCAAGATAGTGCGCGCTCAAACTACAAGCTTTGGGCTGTTGCAAGGCTTTTCCCTGGCGTGCATTTGCCAAAATTCCCAGTTCCTTCAATCGGAGCTTCTATGGGTAAAGCTAATGATTCGGGACTTGTTATGTCTCCACACGCGGCTGCTGCAGCGTATGCGGATGTTTTACAAAGAGGAGAATCGAGCAAGTTTGCAAAGTATTTTGCTAATGATTACTTGCGATCAAAATTAAGCGAGCTTTCTAAAACAGTTCAAGCTGGAATGGAGCGAAATAAGGGATCTCAAGAACAAGTTTTTACTCCTGTAACAAACCAGATTAGCGTTATGCGCGCAAGTGATGGGAGTGATTTGGTTATTGCTCGCATTGATTCAGTTTGGACTAGAAAAGCGGGAGAAGGCCGCGAATCTAGGCCAGCTTCCGACGAAGAAAAAGCGTTATTTGGGGATTCTAAGGCCACTTCTACAATGCGCGTAACTTATGTGAACGTTATTGCGATGGTTGTGCCTCCTGCTGGCTCGGACGCAAAGATTATTCCAGTTGGAGCAGAACGTCAGCCTATAAAGGTAGAAGCGTTGTAGAAGCGCCTTAGGCTTGTTGTAAGGCCGTTTTAAGCACTTTAGACACTTTGTAGAAGACATACAAGCAAAAGAGGAAATATGGTTGATTCACAATCTATGGGCATGAACCCAGGCGGATTTTCGCTTGCTGGTGCAGTAGACCTAGAAGGCGTAAAGCGCAAGGCGGAGGCTCTTGCAAAGCGCGAAGCTGCCGAAAAATCTGGCAAACCGCAGTCTAAAATGCCGCTTGCAGGCGGATATGTGATTGATGTTAACGATCAAACTTTCCAAGCAATGGTTCAAACTTCCGTAAGTTTTCCAATTATTTTGCTTGTTTGGCAAAAAAGTGACGAAACTTCTTACGACTTAGCGCAAAAACTTGCGGATTCCGTTAGCGCCTTAGATGGCAGAATGCAGCTTGCGCGAATTGACGCGGATGAAAGCCCATCGATTGCTCAAGCTTTGCGCGCGCAGCAGCTTCCAGCTGTATATGGATTGGTTGGTGGCAGGCCAATGCCTATTTGCCAAGGATTGCCTAGCGAAGATGAGTTGAATCAGATTTGTAGTGCCATTTTGCTGCAATTAGTTAAGGTTGCAGAAAAGTCTGGTGTTGCTGGAACGGCTCCTTATGTTGATTCGGCAGATTCTGGCGTAGACGATAATGCGGCGGATTCTGGCGATTCTGCGGATTCTGGCGATTCATCCAGCATTCCTCCTGAACACAAAATTGCGCACGATGCAGCTATGAATGGAGATTATGCTCTTGCTGCGCGCGAGTATGAAAAAGTATTGCAAGATAACCCGAATGATTCTTTGGCGTCTCGTGAGCGTGCAAAGGCTTTGCTTCTTAGCAGAAATACGAATACAAACGTGGAGGCTGTGCGCAAGGCTGCTGGCGATAATCCTGGCGATGTTTCCGCTCAGCTTGCTGTAGCAGATGTAGATATGATTGACGGCCACATTGACGATGCTTTTGGCAGGCTTCTTGATTTTCTTGCTTCTCACAAAGATTGCGCAGAGGTGGTTAAAGACCGCATGCTTGAGTATTTTGCAATGCTTCCTGCTGGCGATGAGCGTTTGAATCGCGCTCGCCGCCGTCTAGCGATTCTCCTTTATTAATTATGGATGATTGCACCTGATGGATAAAAAAAGTAAAAGAAAAGCCAAGATTCGCATTCGTGAGAAATATGCGATTCTTGGCTTTCTAGTAGCGGGGCATGGATTTGAACCATGGACCTCTGGGTTATGAGCCCAGCGAGCTACCGAGCTGCTCCACCCCGCGTCGGCTACTTTTAGCAGCTCTATCTACGATAGGTGCAAATTGTGATTTGTCAAGTTCTCGGCGTGTTTCTATTTGTTTTTTGTGTTATTAGTCGCAAGCAACCGAAGATTTATGTAATTTTTGTGCAAAATAAATACAACAAATAAATCTAAAAATAGTTTAATTCTAAACAGAAGTGGAGTACAATAAACAATTGGCTATCGACTTGCTAATTCTGTTATAAGTGCAAAACTCGTTATTAATCAACGATATGACTTAAATGTACGAACCAAGAGTAGAATCAGCTTTTTAGAGATGTATTTTCGTTTCGTACGCACGCCAACGAATAGATTTTCAGGATTTGCTGTTTATACAACTTAGCTTTTGATGGATTGGTATTAACCAGACGTGAGTAGCGATATAAACGACGCCTTATAAGGAGGAGCTGATGAGTGGAGCTATCGGAGTCTTAGCTGGCACTGTGAATTCGGCAGTATTGCTAGCTTCAGAAAGTCCAGAGTTGCCTAAGATTGATGAGTTTTTACCTCCGGAGATTTTGTTCCAAGGCACACCATTTGCAATGAACCGCATTATTTTAGTGCGTGTGCTTATGGCAGTGATCGTTATGATTGTTTTTGGAATTGGTGCTGCTCGTGCAAAGGTTGTTCCAGGTAGGTTCCAAAGCGTGCTAGAAATCCTAATGGACTTTGTACGATACAACATTGTGTACGAGATGATTGGCGAAGAACGTGGCAAGCGCTACGTGCCAATGATGTCTACATTGTTCATAACAATTTTCTTCTTTAATCTTTGTTCTGTGATTCCAGGATTGAATATGGCTGCAACCGCAACCATTACTGGTCCGCTTGTATTTGCTTTATGGGTTGTATGCCAATATCTTATTGCTGGCATACGCGAAAAAGGTTTTTTGCGATTCTTCCGTGAAGCATTATTCCCAGCGGGCGTGCCATGGCCGATTTACTTTATTCTTTCGCCATTGCAGCTGCTGGAATTGTTGATTGTGCGACCACTTTCGCTTACAATCCGTTTGTTTGCGAATATGATTGCTGGCCATTTGCTGGTGGCCACTTGTTTAGTATTCACCAACTTCTTTGTGGTGGATTCCAGCAATAAACTCCTTGCCTTCGGCGGTGCATTATGGCTGCTTGGTGGCATTCTGTTTACCCTATTCGAAATTATGGTAGCAGGATTGCAGGCATTTATTTTTACTGTGCTTGCTTCCGTCTACATTTCGGAAAGTTACCCAGAGGAAGAAGAAAAATCTGCTGTTGCCGTTGCCTAGTGGCTTGGCTTAAATATCAGATTTTAAGAATCTTACTGGTTTATACTGGTTACTGTTTTAACAGAAAGGAAACCAATGAATAACATCATCGCTCTAGCAGGATTGATCGGTAACCTGAGCATTCTTGGCTTTGCTGTTGCAACAATTTCTCCTGCACTTGGTATGGCAATCGTTGTTGCTAAAGCTATGGAATCCACTGCTCGTCAGCCAGAAGTTGGCAACCGTATTCAGCTGTTTATGTTTGTTGGCTTGGCATTTATTGAGGTTCTGGGCTTGCTCGGATTCGTTGCCTACATTATGGGAAAATGAACCGAACGAAACAACTCGTTCCAGCACAAATATAAAAGTGTTGAAAGAATAGAAAGGACAAGCCATGGCACATACATCTGAGAGTAATGGTTTGGCGTTGTTCTTGCCTGAGCCTTACGACGTAGTGTGGTCGTTAGTTGTTCTGGTAATTCTTGCAGTGTTTTTCTACAAGTTCGTTATGCCTAAATTCCAGGCAATTCTTGATGAACGCGCAGAAAAAATCGAAGGCGGAATGGCCAAAGCAGCAAACACACAGCGTGAAGCTGATGAGTTAAAGAGCCAGATGGAAGAAGAACTTGCACAGGCTCAAGCAGATGCCGCAAAGACTCGCGAACAGGCTCGCGCGCAAGCTTCTAAGATTGTAGACGAAGCAAGGCAGCGCGCCGAAAAGGATGCTGCAAAAATCATTAGCGAAGCTCAACATTCCATTGAGGCACAGCATAAGCATGCAATGACTAGTCTCCAAGGAGAAGTCTCGGTTCTAGCTGCAGCACTAGCAGGCAAGATTCTTGCGTCTAAGCTAGATGACGATACCGTAGGTTCCAAAATCATTGATCATGTAATTGATGAAGTCTCAGATGTTAAGGATTCGGGGCAAAACAGGTAACTAAAAGTAGTTGCTAAAAGTAGTAAAAACAAGTATCTAAAACAATTGTTTTAGATGTGTTTATTTGCTATTTAAGTTTTGCATAAATGAGGAGGTAAGGATGCCAGAAAAGGCATCGCGAGTAAGCGAAAACTTGTCGCGTTCTTCGCTTGCGCAAGCCATTTCAGACGCTCATGACGAAGCTCAACGCATATCTGATGAGCTTTCAACAATGATGGATACGATCGAAAAGTATCCAGAGCTTTCTGACGCCATTACCGATCCAAATAGGTCTTCGGAAGACAAATCAAGATTGATTGATGAGCTTATTGGAGGTAAGGCGCACCCAGTTGTGTTGCGCATTATGCACTATCTTGTAGGAACATGGCACGGCGGAGCCGAAAGCGGTAAAAAAGGCAGCTTTGGCGGCGCGTGGTCTGGTTTTGAGCGTGAAGCGGGCGAAACTTTGGTTACTGTTACAACCGCTCAGCCTCTTACAGATAAGCAAATTAAGCGTTTGATTGAGATCTACAGCAATAAGTTGGGTCATCGTGCATACATAAACCCAATCGTAGATCCAAACGTGCTTGGCGGTATGCGTATACGTATCGGCGATCAAGTAACAGATCGCACAATGCTTATGCAACTTAAGCAGTTGCAGCGTTCTGCGCGAAATGGTGCTTGGACACAGGCAGTGAAGTAATAAAATAAGGAGAATTATGGCGGAACTATCTATTGATCCCGCCCTTATACGCAAGGCACTTGACGGGTTCGTTGACTCGTATAAGCCGGCAGACATGCCAACGCAAGAAGTTGGCTATGTTGTTACGGCTGGTGACGGCATTGCGCACGTAGCTGGATTGACTGGCTGCATGGCAAACGAGCTGCTCACCTTTGAGAACGACACCCTGGGCCTAGCGTTTAACCTTGATGCTCACGAAATCGGCGTGGTTATTCTAGGCGATTTTACGGGCATTGAGGAAGGGCAGGAAGTTTACCGCACTGGCGAAGTGTTATCTGTGCCAGTGGGAGACGCCTATCTTGGTCGTACAGTAGACCCATTGGGTAATCCGATTGATGGTCTTGGTGCGATTGAATGCAAGGAGCGTCGTATTCTTGAAGCCCAGGCTCCAGACGTGATTCATCGTCACCCTGTGGACGAGCCTTTGTCTACTGGCTTAAAGGCTATTGACGCAATGACGCCAATCGGCCGCGGTCAGCGTCAGTTGATTATTGGCGATCGTCAAACTGGTAAAACCGCAATCGCAATCGATACGATTATTAACCAGCGCACAAACTGGGAAAGTGGAGATCCAAAGAAGCAAGTTCGTTGCATTTACGTAGCAATCGGACAAAAGGGTTCAACAATCGCTGCTGTACGTCAAAGCCTCGAAGAAGCAGGCGCTATGAAGTACACAACAATTGTTGCAAGCCCAGCTTCGGATTCTGCAGGTTTTAAGTACATTGCTCCATATACTGGTTCTGCAATTGGCCAGCATTGGATGTACAACGGCAAGCACGTTTTGATTGTTTTCGACGACTTGTCTAAGCAAGCAGAAGCATATCGTTCGATTTCTTTGCTTCTTCGTCGCCCACCTGGGCGTGAAGCGTACCCAGGCGACGTGTTCTACCTTCACTCTCGTCTGCTAGAAAGATGCGCAAAGCTTTCCGACGATATGGGCGGCGGCTCAATGACTGGCTTGCCAATTATTGAAACCAAGGCAAATGACGTTTCTGCATACATTCCAACTAACGTGATTTCCATCACCGATGGTCAGATCTTCTTGCAGTCCGATTTGTTCAACGCAGGTCAGCGTCCAGCAGTCGATGTTGGTATTTCTGTGTCTCGTGTTGGTGGCGCAGCTCAGGCTAAGGCTTTGAAGAAGGTCTCTGGCATGCTTAAGATTTCGTTGGCTCGTTACAAGTCTTTGGAATCCTTTGCAATGTTTGCTTCCGATTTGGATGCAGCTTCCAAGGCTCAGCTCACTCGTGGCGCTCGCTTAACCGAGTTGCTTAAGCAGAAGCAATTCTCGCCTCGCTCTATGGAGCAAGAAGTTGTTTCCGTGTGGGCTGGTACTCATGGAAAGTTAGACGATATTCCTGTAAAAGATGTGCTTCGCTTTGAACGTGAGATGTTGGATTATCTCGATAAGGGAACCGACATTTTGCAAGTGATTCGCGATACCGAGGACTTTACAAAAGAGACAGAAGCAAAGCTTGATGCAGCAATCGAAGATTTCCGTAAGTCGTTTAAGACTTCTGCAGGAAAGCCTTTGATTGTTAAGGATTCTTTGCCTCCTGCCGAGAATCCTGCTCCTGTTGAGAAGGAAAAGCTTGTTGCAAAGCCAAAGTCGGATGGTCGCGATTCAAGCAATAACGAGTCTGAGGGGAAGTAGCGTATGTCTTCCCAACTTGCATTGAAATCGAGAATTATTTCCACACAGTCTTTGGGTAAAATCTTTAAGGCTCAGGAAATGATTGCGTCTTCGCATATTGCAAAAGCGCGAGATATTGCGCTTAACGCTAAGCCATACAGCGACGCAATTTTCGATGCCGTGCAGGCGTTGGTAGCTCATCACGAAGCAAACATTAAGCATCCAATCTTTGGAAAAGAGCGTGCAGGCAATCGCGTAGCCGTTCTGGCGTTGACTTCCGACCGCGGAATGGCGGGCGCGTTTACGTCTTCGATTATTCGAGAAACCGAGGCGCTGCTTACAAAGTTAGACGCCGAAGGAAAGCACGCAGAGTTGTATGTGTATGGTCGCCGAGGTGCAACCTATTACAAGTATCGTAATCGCGACGTTGCAGGCACTTGGGAAGGGTCTACGGATCATCCTGATGTAACAATCGCAGAGCGAATCTCCGATACTTTAATGGACGCGTACATGACTCCCGAAGAAGATGGCGGTGTTAGCGAGCTTTACATTGTGTTCACTGAGTTTATAAACATGGTGAGGCAAAAGGTTCGTACGCTACGCATGCTTCCAGTTGAGCTGGTTCCGTTAAAAGACGGCGAAGAGTTTGCTATGCATAGGCCTGACTACGAGGCGGCTTCTGGCCCTTCTGCTTCGCTTTCGTCTACGGGTGCGGTTTCGGCGCGTGAAGAAGCTGTTAGTCGCAGCAATCCAGATGCTGTGGAATATTGCTTTGAGCCTAGCCCAGACGAGGTTTTGGATGCGGTTTTGCCAAAGTATATTCAGTCGCGTATTCACGAATGCTTGCTTACATCTGCAGCTTCCGAGACGGCTAGTAGGCAAAATGCTATGCACACGGCTACAGACAACGCCCGCAATTTGGTGGATGATTTAACGAGAAAGCTTAATGCTTCTCGCCAGGCTTCCATTACACAAGAACTTACCGAGATTATCGGCAGCGCTGATGCGCTGAATAATGAGGAGGAATAGGAGCGTATGGCTGAAAATCAGACCACAGCACCTCCAGAAGATGCAAAGGAAAGCGACCCAACGGCTGGCCGCGTAACCCGTGTTCAGGGTTCCGTGATTGACGTTGAGTTCCCAGTTGGCTATCTTCCAGATATTTACAATGCTCTCAAGGTTGATATCAACACCGTTGGAAACACGGAAGGAGATACCGTCCACGAGATTACATTGGAAGTTGAGCAGCACCTTGGTGATTCAACTGTGCGAGCAGTGGCGCTTAAGCCTACGGACGGTTTGGTTCGTGGCGCTTTAGTTAGGGACACTGGTGGCCCAATTTCTGTGCCTGTTGGAGATGTTACAAAAGGTCACGTTTTTGACGTTACTGGCAATATCTTAAACGCTAAGCCAGGCGAGAACATTGAGGTGACTGAGCGCTGGCCAATCCATCGCAACCCACCTGCTTTCGATCAGCTTGAGTCTAAGACTCAAATGTTTGAAACAGGCATTAAGGTTATAGATTTGCTTACGCCTTACGTTCAGGGAGGAAAGATCGGTCTGTTCGGTGGTGCAGGCGTTGGTAAAACCGTGTTGATTCAGGAGATGATTCAGCGCGTTGCTCAGAACCACGGTGGTGTGTCTGTGTTTGCTGGCGTTGGCGAACGTACTCGTGAGGGTAACGATTTGATTGGCGAAATGGCTGAGGCTGGCGTTTTGGAGAAAACTGCGCTTGTCTTTGGTCAGATGGATGAGCCTCCTGGGACTCGTCTTCGCGTGCCTCTTACCGCTTTGACTATGGCTGAGTACTTCCGCGATGTGCAAAATCAGGATGTGTTGCTGTTTATTGATAACATCTTCCGCTTCACTCAGGCAGGTTCCGAGGTTTCTACGTTGCTTGGTCGTATGCCTTCTGCAGTTGGTTATCAGCCAAACTTGGCGGACGAGATGGGTGCGTTGCAGGAGCGTATTACTTCTACGCGCGGCCATTCTATTACGTCGCTTCAGGCTATTTACGTGCCTGCAGATGATTACACCGATCCTGCACCTGCAACAACGTTTACGCACTTGGATGCAACTACCGAGCTTTCGCGAGACATTGCAGCTAAGGGTATTTACCCAGCTGTGGATCCTTTGGCTTCTACTTCTAGAATTTTGGATCCTCGTTATGTTGGCCAGGCTCACTACGATTGCGCTAACCGCGTAAAGGCCATTTTGCAGCGTAATAAGGAACTTCAAGACATCATCGCTTTGATTGGTATTGATGAGCTTGGTGAGGAAGATAAAACCACTGTGAGCCGCGCTCGTAAGATTGAGCAGTTCCTTGGTCAGAACTTCTACGTGGCCGAAAAGTTTACTGGTCGCCCAGGTTCTTATGTTCCAGCAGATGAGACGATTGAAGCGTTTACGCGCATTTGCGATGGCGTTTACGACGAGATCCCTGAGCAGGCGTTCTCTGGCATTGGTGGCATTGACGATCTTGAGCGTCGTTGGCACGATATGCAGCAAGAGTTTGGTGCGTGATTATGGCAGAAAAGCAAGTGAAAACGCTGCACGTTAGTGTGGTTGCAGCCAGGCATCCTGTTTGGGAAGGTGATGCTAAGTTTGTTGTTATTCCTTCTGTGAATGGCGCAATGGGTGTTCTTCCTGGGCATGAGGCTGTGCTTGCGTTGATTGATCACGGATTTGTAAAGGTTGACGATTTGCAAGGCGTTCGTCACGTTTTTAAGGTGACTGACGGCTTTTATTCCGTTGACAACGATCACATTACGATTGCTGTTGAGCATAGTTGCAATGTTGATAAAGACGGCAACGTTTTGCCCAATGCAAAAGTGATTTAAGCCTGACTCTTACGGTTTTATAAGACCTAAGTTTCATATATTGCAGGAGTTTGCGATTATTTATCGCGACTCCTGCTTTTGTTTTATTTGTGTTTTATCTGTTTTAGCGTTTGATCTGTTTTATTTTTGTTTTATCCCTGTTTATCTGTTATGGAAAGGTTATAACAATACATTACGGGGGTAGGGTATATGTATACTTTGTAATGATTTAATTTAAGCCTAAATTGAATCACTTATTGTGCTGTTTTAGCAGATAGGCTCTTCGCACGATGATTCGTGATGAGAGGAAAGGAAAAGTATGTTAAGTAAAAAAGCGATTGCCGCATTTGCAGCGGTAGCGACTTTTGTTTCGGGAATTGCGTTTGCAATGCCAGCGTTGGCTAGTAGTGCGACTCCAGCTCAAGCGAATAGCGGTGGAAAATCTGCTAAGCTCTCTCCTCTAGAGACACTTAAAAAACGCGTGAACGATTCTGGTCTTCTTAGCGGCGAAATTGATGAGCTTGTAAAATATCTCGACAATAACGCTTCGAAAGTTACTGGTTATGGTGACGCTAACGCTAGTGTTGTTAAGTACGTAGACGACAAGATTGTTGAGTATCGTGCTATGCATCTCGACGTTATTGGTTTGCATGATCTTGCTAAGCAGGTGCGTGAAGCTAACGACTTCAAGTCGGCATCTGATATTTTCTTTGGTGCCAATGGTAAACCTGCTACTAAAGATAAGCGCGATAAGGCTCAAAGCGCATACGTTAATGGCAAAGCTGCTTTAGTTAAAAAAGCTGAAGATGAGGGTCTTACTTTAGTTGCTAACAAGATTAAAGAGTCTAATTATAGTTCTTTAGCTTCTTTAGAGGATTCGCTTAACGAAGCAGAAAAGTATGCTAAGGAAGACTTAGTTAAGCAAGCAAAAGCTAAAGGTTTCAACTTTACTGCTACTCTTATAAGCAAAGCTGCGACTTTTAATGGCGCTCGTGCATTGCTTAATGAAGCTCAAAAAACAATTACAGATACTCTTGTTAAAAGTATGGCAGATCTTGGCATATCGCAGGAAGATTTTCAGAAGGCGTTAAAGGAAATTGGCAAAAGTGCAACTCCTTCTCAGCTTGAATTATTTAAGAAAGAAGCGCAGGAACATCGCAACGCGCAAGAAAAGCCTTATGCTAACGCTGTTGAAGTAGCACAGCTTATTAATGGCGGTATGTTTACACCCACTAGAGATGAGTATGATGCTGCTGCAGAGTTCCTAAAAGATATAAAGAGTTTTGCCAATAAGCCTTTTGGTGATTTGAGCGCCGCTGAGGCAAACAAAGCTGGTGCTGCTGCTGTAGAATTTAATAATAAGATTTCTGCAAATCTTAAGAAAGCTATTAAAAACTACAAGGAAGAAAAGGAAGATTTAGCTAAGCAGGCGGAGAACCAAGGCTTCCACTTTATAGCTAATTTGATTCGCAACTCTAAGAAGTCTAGATTGGTTTCTTTAGAGAATCTTCTTGCAGAAGCTAAGAAGAGCAAGAATAGTGAGCATGAAAAGAATCCAGGAGCTTCTGGTGATGTTCTCCCAGATAAGTCGGAAGATAAGCCTGCAGATAATCCTGCAGAAAAAGCTCCATCTGCTCCTTCTACTTCCGATTCCAATGCTACTCAAGATTCTTCTGCTGAGCATGGATTAGCTAAGACTGAGTCTTCTGAGAAGACAGCTCAAGCTAAAGCCGTAGTTCCTGCTGCTCCTAAGAGCGTTAATGATCTTAAGCCAGAATTAAAAGGTACGCTAAAGGTTGGATCCAACAACATTGTTGTTGCAGGTTCTGTGAACAAGGTTTTTGTGAACGTTAGCAACAAGGCGTTCCTTGATCGCTTGCATAGCGAGGGCTCTGTGCGTGCTTATGCGTTCATTTATTCTACTCCTAAGCTTTTGCATAGCGTGGATGGTAGTGATTTTGTGACTGTTAAGCTTGGTGCTGATGGTGTTCCTTATTTTGATGCGCAGTTCCCTGCTGGCTATTCTGGTAAGCATACTGTTGTTCTTGTTGATGAAGATGGTAATCAGCTTGCTTGGACGGATATTACTGTTGCGAATAGTACGTCTGGCCAGGGTGATGGTAGGGATGTTTTGCCTGTTACTGGTGTTGCTGGCGTTTTAGTGGCTTTTGCTGCTTTGATGTTTGCGGCTTCTGGTGCAGTGTTGCGTAAGGTGCGTAGCTAAGTTTTTGCTTGCTACGTGTTAGCGCTAGTGTTTTAGGGCTTTCGTTTGTGTTTGCTTGCTTGCTTGCGTTCACGCTCGAAGGTCCTTTTTGTATTCTGCTTACTGCGTTCTGCTATTTGACTTAGTTTGCGTTAAGTAGCCATTGCGCTATGTCTATTACGCGTATTCCTTCAATATCGTAGGAATCATGGCGAGTGTTTGCAAGCAGGATTTTAGTGTAAGAGTCTTTTATTGCTTTTAGCGGCGAAAGTTCGCGCTCCAACGTTGCATTGTCACTAATGTTGTCTGAAACTTGAATATAAAACTTTTCGCTCGCTTTTATTGCCACAAAATCTACTTCTTTTTGGTAAAGTTTACCAACATAAATCGCGTATCCTCTTCGCATAAGCTCAAGTGCCACAATATTCTCGTACGCTCTACCGTAATCCATGTTGCGTGTTCCTAGAATTGCGTAGCGTAGCGCGGTGTCTGCTAAATAGTATTTTTCGTTTGTTTCTAAATATTTTTTACCACGAATATCGTAACGTTTTACTTTATAAAACATGAATGCATTGCATAAATATTTTAGATAATTGCCAACTGTTATGTGCGTTGTTTCAATATGATTCTTCTTAAGTATTGAGCTTACATTGTTTGCGGTTGTAAGATTTGCAATATTATCCATTAAAAATTCGCATATTGAGTCAAGAAGTGACACTTCCGATATTGCGTATTTGTCTACTAAATCGCGTTTAACAAGAGTTGTATACACGTTTTTTATGTACGCTTGCGCATCGTCTTGGTTAGCGTAAACGTATGAGCCTGCAAGCCCGCCCTGTTGTAAATATTTTTGCAACGCATCGTTAAAGTTACTTGTTATTTCAAAGTATTCGCAATATTCTGCAAAACTAAACGGGAATACTGGTATTTCAATGAATCTTCCACTAAACAGTGTTGCAAGGTCCGAGCTAAGTAAGAATGCGTTAGATCCCGTTAAGTAAATATCGTATTTATTGCTATTGTGAAGGCTGTTAATCGCAAGCTCAAATTTTGGGCATAATTGCACTTCGTCGATCATAAGAACGTTGTACGCCTCGGGTATGTAACGGCTTTCAACGTATGCAAAAAGGCTTTTGTAATTTTTTAGATTTTCGTAATTTAGGTTATTGAAGTCAATGCTGATTATGTTAAGTTCTTGATTGTTTGAGTTGTTTTGCTGTTGTAGCTTGTTTGGCTGCTGTGCGTGTTTGGCTGATGCGTAAAGTTTGCTATTTTGATTGCTATAAGTGTTTTCTAAATATTTGCTATAAGCTCGCAACAACTCCGATTTTCCACTGCGTCGAATTCCAGTAATGATTTTTATATCTGGCGTGCCTTTAAGTCGCTTTAGGCGATTTAAGTAATCTGTTCTCTCAATGAGTTTCATTGCAATCTCCTTTCGTCTTCAAAATCGTAGTATTTTTCACTTTTGAAAGCAAACACGTATTTCTACTTTCAAAACTTTAATTTTATTTTACTTTTGAAAGTATTATATCATTTTCACTTTCAAAACTGTAATATTTTTTAAGTTTTGAAAGTGGATTGTCTTGTGTAAAATCCAAAGTTTGAGTTATCAATGACTTAAACTTACGAAAAATAAAAGTTTAGGTTATGAATGACTTAAACTTGTAAAAAGTGGATTTTGTTGCGACTTCTGTTTGCGTTAACACTCGAAGGCCTTTTCGTATTATGTTTATTGCGTTTTTTGATTGCGTTCTGTTTATTGCACATAAATGCATTGCGAATAGTAAAATAGTTGGTAGTTATTTTTGATTTGAGAGCGGGTGTTGGCAGGGAGTAGAAATGATTGATAAAGAAACGCAAAAGTTCCGACTGGAAAACGTTGCAATAGCATTATCTTCAGCAAAATTAGAGGGTGGTACGGTCTCTTCTGCATGCTTGGCTGATACAAGAAAATATATTCGCGGTTCTATAAGCGCAGATGAGCTTATATCTCTAACTCGTAAGCGTTACGGTCTAGAATAATCAATCTTAACTTGTTCAAGGATTAATCATGGTTGATGAAGTTTTTGACCCATATCTTATTCCTCATACGCGAGTGCTGAAGAACAAACTTAATGTACAAACTCAGGAAGATCTTGATTTCTTTGAAAACGATTTAGTTTCAGTCCGTAGCTATAAGTTGTACGAAAACTTGCCGCATGCTGAAGGAACTGTTAAGCAATTGCAGTGGATTCATCATTATCTTTTTCAAGATGTTTACGATTGGGCTGGTCAGATTCGTACTATAGACATGACTAAAGGTGGTGGCGAGCCGTTTCATCCGCTTGAATACATGGGCGTTGGGATTCGTTACTGTGAGCAAACGCTTAAAAATGATAATTTATTGCAAGGTTTATCTATTGATGATTTTATTAGTAAGCTAAGCGTAAATTACAATAATTTTAATGTTTTGCATCCATTTCGTGAGGGCAATGGTAGAACGCAGCGCGTTTTTTGGGATATAGTTGCGCGAGATGCTGGGTACCATTTCGATTGGGGTTTAATAACTCAGCGCGTAAACGACAAGGCTTCAATCCGAGCTAAAGATGCTAACGATACTAAGCTTCTTGAAGACATGTTTCGCATTATTACAAAGCCACTGAATGTTGAGCTTTTAGCTCAGCAGCAGTTTGCGCATCTTGTTGAAGAAGAATACGAATACGCTCCGAATGTGGCTAGTGTTTTGCAAGATAAGGATTACGCGGCGTATAAAACGCGTTACGGCATAGATTGAATGTAGCGCTTGCATATTGCTAACGCTGGTGTCTTGGTTATTTCTTTTTTGATGCATATTTTCTTTTGCGCAAAATCGCAAATCTTTACTTTTGCGTGCGTAAAATCGCAATTATCTTTACTTTTGATGTTGATTATGGGAAAATAAGTAAAGATTTTAGCTATAACATGGCTCCAGTATATAAATTCGCAATAATTCATCTCAATAAAGCAGGGCAAGCAGAAGAAAGAGAAGCGTTAAAAATGTATGATTACACTGGATTTAACAACATGCTGCGTGAAAAAGGCGTTAAAAAATCGCAGTTAGCAGCCGAGTTGCATATTTCTTCTCGTACGATTGCAAAAATCTCAAAAGGTGAAAAACTATCAAATTTAGTAATCGCAAAAATCAGCAACTATTTACAATGCAAGCCAAGTGAATTGTATTGCGTAATTTCAAGTAACCCTATTTTGCAAAGGCTTAGGGAAGAAAAGGCACATCGTATTCCAGGCGGAATTTATCACGAGCTTCAAATTCGCATGACGTACAACTCGAATCATATTGAAGGAAGTCAGCTAAGTGAAGATCAAACTAGGCGAATTTTTGAAACTAATACTATCGGCTCCGAAGAAAAAGCTGATGGTGTAGTCGATAGCGCGGATTCAAGTGTTGGCGTAGTAGGGAATACGGGTATTAAGGTTGACGATATTGTTGAAACAGTGAATCATTTTCGCGCGATTGATTACTGTATTGACGTTGCTGAAAAGCCTCTTAGTGAAGACATGATTAAGCGTTTACATTTGCTGCTTAAACGCGGAACAAGCGACGAGCTTCTGCATTGGTTTAGTGTTGGCGACTACAAGTTGCGTGCGAATGTTGTAGGCGGTGTGCAAACGTGCGAGCCAGAAAAAGTGCATAATGAGATTAGCAAGTTGTTGGCAGAATACCTTGCTAAAACTGATTTGCAGCTAGAAGATATAGTTGATTTTCATTACAGATTTGAGCGGATTCATCCCTTCCAGGATGGTAATGGTAGAGTTGGGCGTTTGATTGCTTTTAAGGAATGCTTAAAGCATAATATTGTGCCGTTTATTATTGAGGATAGAAAGAAATATTACTATTATCGCGGTCTCAAAGAATACAGCAATGAGCGCGGATTTCTAGTTGAAACTTGCTATGATGGTCAAGATACGTTCCGAGCGTTGTTAAAGCTTTTTGGGTTGTGACACGAGCTTTTGTAAAGAGACTGTATTGCGTAACGTATGTGCGGCGTGGTAGCGTGTTTCATACGATTTGAAAACGAAAGTTTTGCGGGCGATGTATTTATGCGTCGCCCGATTTTTTCACTTACCATCAGATACGCGGAAGCGAGTGGCGTGATGTTGCGTTATGTGGTTGTTGTGTTTTGGTTATGTGCACTCGAAACGTTGTGGTTTTGATGGACTTTTGCAATATTTTTTGCAAGGTTTTTTGCAAGATTTTTTATTTACTTTTTGTTGATTTTTTGTTGATTATTGCCGTATGTGAGGAGTAAATTTGTTTATGAATGCTTTGTATAGTTGCGATTTTGTTTAAGTTGCAGCTATTTTGCAATTTTATTGTTTCACGCGCAGATGCGTGTGAGAGAAGAAGAAAGGATAAGTATGCTAAACAAAAAGACTATAGGTGCTTTTGTAGCTGCTGCCACTTTGCTTAGTGGTTTCGCTTTTGCGTCGCTTCCTCCAGCTGCGCTCGCAAGTACTAGCGACGATAACAAGATAATTAATTTTCAAAACCCAGTTGTTAAAAAAGAGGCACTCTATCTTTTAAATCGTAATAATGGAGGCGTAGAGCTTACTGATGTAACCGAGGGGCAAGCTAAAACATTAACAGCTATGCGGTTGAATACAAATACGGGTGATAGTAATAATTTTTCTGATCTTAAATATTTTACAGGCTTGACGAAAGTTGCTTTATGGACTTCTGCTAATCCTACGGGATTGGACTCATTGAAGAGTTTGCCTAATCTTGAGTCTTTGCGTATTGGCTCAACGTTACGTAAAGTGAATGTCTCTGATATTTCAAGTTTAACGAATCTTAAGAGCTTGGAAATTAACGGTGCCACAAATTTGAATGATAATAATGTAACTGAATTAAAAGGTCTTACTAAACTTAATAAGATAACTATTGCTGATTCAGACATTGCTAACTTCGCATCATTAAATTTCTTGCCTGCAGATTTGGAAGAGTTAGATGTTAGTAATACAAGTAAAATTGCAAATATTGACGGTATAGGTCGTTTCAAAAAACTAAAACTTTTGAATATAACAGATACTTCTGTATCAGATTTGAGCCCTATTACTGCTCTTAAAGATACTATAACTGATTTGGAAGCGAATACTAAAAACGGTATAAATAGTATTGAGCCATTGAGTGAGCTAACAAAACTTAATTATTTGCTTTTTAGAAGTAGTGACAATATTTCTAGCATTGAAAAATTAAAGAGTCTTACTGGTCTAAAAACTTTGGTGATTACTGGAGGAAATGAGATTAGTGATATTTCTCCTGTAAATTCTATGCCTTCACTTTCTACTTTAGCTCTTTATGATTTTATCAGTTTAAGAGATATTAGCTCTATTGCGAAGAATACTTCTCTTGAACGTTTTAGTCTTATAACCTCTAGTGTGAACAATATAGATGTGTTAAACAAATTGACTAAAATTAAAAAATTGGCTCTTGTTGATAATAAGTTAACTATAGACAATATAAACCCTATTAAGAGTCTTAATGAACTTTCTAAGCTTGTAATTGATGAGAAAATTGACTTAGACAAAGTAAATAATTTGCTAGGCTCTAAGAGCGGTTTGAAGATTAGCTCTATTCCTGTGGATAACATACATCCTCTGTCTATTCATTCTTGGGATGGTTTTCCTGTATTTGAACCTGACGTTGTAGGTGATGACTATGGTGTACCGTCTGTGCCAGAGCCAGCTCCTGAGCCAAAGCCTGCTCCTGAGCCAAAGCCTGCGCCAGCTCCAGATCCTTCGAGTCATGGCAATCAACACTATACTGCTGCTATAACTCCGCGACCTCTTACACCAAGGATTGAACCTCATAAGCCTCTTATTCCAAAAAGGAGTGGTAGTAGCGATTCAGGCTCATCGGCTCCTGGGTCTGCGCCTTCTACAGAGCCAAGGTCTGATGAAGGTAAGAAGCCTGCTCCAGATGTAAAGCCTGGTAATGATAAGAATGTGAATGCTCCTGTTAAGGTTCCTGCGGCTCCTAAGACTGTTAATGATCTTAATCCAGAGGTTAAGGGCGGGATTACTGTTGGTAATAATAATGTTGCTAAGGCTGGTGCGTCTAATAAGGTTACTGTTCATTCTGATAACGCTAAGTTTAATAAGGAGTTGAAGGAAAAGGGTTCTGCCAAGGCTTATGCGTTTATGTATTCTACTCCTAAGCTTTTGCGTAGCGTGGATGGTAGTGATTTTGTGACTGTTAAGCTTGGTGCTGATGGTGTTCCTTATTTTGATGCGCAATTCCCTGCTGGTTATTCTGGTAAGCATACTGTTGTTCTTGTGGATGAGCAGGGCAATCAGCTTGCTTGGACGAATATTACTGTTGCGAATAATGCCACTGGCCAGGGTGATGGTAAGGGTGTTTTGCCTGTTACTGGTGTTGCTGGCGTTTTAGTGGCGTTTGCTGCTTTGATGTTTGCTGCTTCTGGTGCAGTGTTGCGTAAGGTGCGTAGCTAATTAATATTACTGCTACGTGTTAGCGCTAGTGTTTTAGGGCTTTCGTTTGTGTTCGCTTGCGTTCGCACTCGAAGGCCCTTTTTATATTCTGCTTATTGCGTTCTGTTTATTATGTTTTGCGGCTTATGTGAATATTGTTTCACTTCGCAAAATTAAAAAATTTTCAAATTTGCGAAGTGAGGTTTGGCTGGTTTTGCGAAGTGAGGTTTGCTTGGCATTAAAGCGCGTAAATCATGCTACGCCGAAACGAGTGGCGTTATGTTGATGTTGTCGATGCTACCTATGTTTCTATAGTGCGTTTTTGCGAAAATGTCGGTATAGACGAATGTTTTTTACTCGCTATGCCTTCATTTTGGCAAAATGTAGGTATAGAATGCGACTTTCTGTAAACTATGACGACATTTTGCTATTTTGTGGCTTTTGGGGGATATTGTTGTGGTTTTTGATGATTGATAGAGTGTTTGATATTGGGAGTGAGGCAAGCGATGTTTAGGAACGTTGTGGCGATTGAGCGCGCGCTTGGAACGGGGATTATTATCTCTAGCAGCGTGCCGATTTCGCAGCGCGTGCAGAAGCGGATTCGTGCCTTTGTTGAAGAGTATGAATCGGTGCTTTCGCGCTTTCGTGAAGATTCGCTAGTTTCGCGCATGGCTCGTGCGGAGCATGGCGGCGAGTTTGAGTTTCCAGCATGGGCTGGGCCGCTTTTTGCACTTTATAGCGAATTTTACGCTGCTACTCGCGGAGCTTTCGACGCGTGCATTGGCGCGGATCTGCTTGCGCTTGGCTACAATAATTCTGTGCAATTCGTTCCAGAGTCGGCAGCTAGCGCGAGTTCTAATATAGGCAGTTGGGCTAATTATCGCCGCTCTTTGCCGATTGCTTGGTCGGATATTTCGCAAGATAGCGGCCGTGCAACGCTTTGCACAAATCAGCCAGTGCAGCTTGATTTTGGTGCAGCTGGAAAGGGCTATTTTGTAGATCTTGTAACACAGATTATTAAAGAGGAGCTTGGTAGTGATTCGCCTGAGGATAGCGATTTGCCTGCGGATTTTGATTTTTTGGTAAACGCTGGCGGAGATATGCGCGCTTGTTTTAGCGAAGAGAATAGTCAAATAAAAGTGGCTCTGGAAAATCCTTTTGACACAACTCAAGCAGTTGGAGTGGCATCAATCGCAAGCGGAGCGTTGTGTGCATCGTCTAGTGCAAGAAGGCGTTGGAAAGTAAAAGAAGCAAGTTGCTTAGGTAAAGATGCAAGTGGCTTTGAGTCTAATTTAATTGCGACTCACTTGATTAATGCGCTTGACGGCATTCCTGCTTGCGATTTATGCGCAAGCTGGGTTTATATTCCTGCTAAAACTTGCAATTTTCCAACAGCTTACGCCGATGCGCTCGCAACTGCGTTGTTTGTATCGCAAGAAAGCGATTTGCAAAAAATCGTGCAAACCACCAGTGCTGAGTTTGCTGTAATCTCGCCAAATCATGCGCTTCGCAAAACGCGTGCATTCCCAGCGCACTTTTTTGCGGACTAATGCTGAGTAATGCTGAATAATGCAGGATAATGCCAACTAATGCCCAATAATGACTATGCGAGCTATCTTGCCTACATAAATCGAAGCTAGACGCAAGCGATACGGTAACGTTGCTGCTGATTGTGCGCGTTTACAGTAGAATATTAAAGAACGCTTATTTAATTATTGCGTAATATTGCGCTTGTTTAATTAGCTTATATATTGCGCATGCGCTTGCACGAATTGCACGAATAGGGAGCAGCAGAATGGACACTCGCAAAGAAGAAGAACGCGCGGAATTGCATCGCACGATTTGGAAGATTGCCGACGATTTGCGAGGTTCCGTTGATGGTTGGGACTTTAAAGCATACGTATTGTGCACAATGTTTTATCGCTATATTTCCGAGAATTTATGCGATTATATAAATAAAAACGAGCATGAATCTGAAGGCGGCGATCCAGACTTTGATTATGCAAAAATAAGCGATGAAGATGCTGAGCCTCTTCGCAGTGAGATGATTTCGGCTAAAGGCTTCTTTATACTTCCTAGCGAACTGTTTTGCAATGTGCTTAAGAACGCTCCTCAAGATAGCAATCTAAACGAAACGTTGAGCCGCGTGTTCCGCAATATTGAAGCTTCTTCTCAAGGCACTGATTCGTCTGGTGATTTTAAGGGATTATTCTCCGATTACGATGTGAATAACATTAAGCTTGCAGATACTGTTGAAGGCAGAAATAAGCGTTTTGTTAAGTTATTACAAGTGATTAGTGAGATGAAGCTTGGCAGCGTAAACAACAACGTGATTGAGGCTTTTGGTGACGCTTACGAATATTTGATGGGCTTGTATGCGTCTAACGCTGGCAAGTCTGGTGGCGAATACTTTACGCCTGCAGAAGTCTCAATGCTGCTCACGCGCCTTGGAACCGTTGGAAAATCAAGCATTTCCAGCGTGTACGATCCTGCGTGCGGATCTGGCTCGCTTCTTTTAAAAGCCAAAAAAGTGCTAGGCATTGAAAATATTAATGGCGGTTTTTACGGTCAAGAAAAGAACGTTACTAGCTACAACTTGTGCCGCATGAACATGTTTTTGCACGATGTGAATTTTAACAAGTTTGAGATTACGTGTGGTGATACTCTTATAAATCCGCAGATCGATGCTAATGAAAAGTTTGAGCTAGTTGTTTCTAATCCGCCTTATTCCACGAGTTGGGAGGGGGATTCTGATCCGTTGATGATTAACGATCCTCGTTTTGCTCCAGCTGGTGTGCTTGCTCCAAAAAGCAAGGCAGACATGGCGTTTGTGTTGCACTGTTTAGCGCATCTAGCAGAAAATGGTGCTGCTGCTATTGTTTGCTTCCCTGGAATTATGTATAGAGGCGGAGCTGAGCAAAAGATTCGCCAATATTTAGTTGAGCATAATGCTGTTGATTGCGTGATTCAACTTCCGAGCAACTTATTCTTTGGCACTTCGATTGCTACATGTATTATGGTTTTGCGTAAAAACAAGCGGAATGATACTTCTATATTGTTTGTTGATGCAAGTAAAGAGTTTGTAAAGTCAACGAATAGCAACAAGCTTTCGGATGAGAATATTGAGCAAATTGTTCAGTGGTACACTTCTAGGCAAGATGTGGAGCATATTGCGCACGTAGCATCTTTGGAAGAAGTGGAGTCCAATAAATACAATCTTTCGGTTTCTACTTATGTTGAAGTGGAAGATACTCGAGAAAAGATTGATATTACGGAGCTTAACGCGCAAATTGCGTCGGTTTGCGCTCGCGAGCAAGAGTTGCGTGAACAGATTGAGAAGATTGTAAGCGAGATTGAAGCTGGCAGCGTTAACTTTGATAATAGCGAGGTGGCTCAATGACTAGCAAACTTGAGGAGTTAATCGCTGAGCTTTGCCCGAATGGCGTGGAGTATAAAAAAATTGGCGATATTAAAAAAGATAAAGCAATTAGGCTTATATCTCCGAGTCTGAAAATTAAATCGAACGATTACAAAAATGAAGGTTCTGTTCCAATAATCTCGCAGGAATTAGAGTTTATTTCTGGATATTCAGATGTGTTTGATCCAAATATTCCTAATTCAGAATATGTATGTTTTGGCGATCATAGTGAGCATATAAAATACGTTAATTTTGCTTTTGCGCAAGGCGCAGATGGACTTAAAATTATTTCCGTTAATAATGAAGTTATGCTAGCTAAGTATTTTTATTATGCTATATCAAATTATTATGTTAAGCATAATAATTATGAACGTCACTTCAAATATTTGATAGATACTGAAATCCCAGTGCCGCCGCTTGAGGTTCAAGCGGAGATTGTGCGGATTTTAGATACGTTTACAGAGCTTACAGCAGAGCTTACAGCAGAGCTTACAGCTCGTAAAAAGCAATACGAATACTACCGCGATACTTTGCTTACGTTTGACGATAATAATCCTCTTCACTCGCTTATCCAACGCTACTGCCCAAACGGCGTGGAGTATAAAGCTTTAGAGTATGTTGCATCATATTCTAAAAATCGCATTGATTCGCAGATTCTTGATGAACATAATTATGTTGGTGTTGAAAATCTATTACAAAACAAGCAGGGAAAAACGCTAGCTAATTCTATACCTAAAGAAAGTAAAGCTATTTGTTTTTCTATAGGTGATGTACTTATTGGTAATATAAGACCATATCTTAAGAAAATATGGTTTGCTGATTGTGTTGGTGGAACTAACGGTGATGTTTTAGTTATTCATATTCACGATAAAAACGTTATTAGTCCTAGATTTTTATATCATATTTTAAGCTCTGAGCGGTTTTTCTTATATGATGTTCGCAATTCGAAAGGCGCGAAGATGCCTAGAGGCGATAAGAAAGCTGTAATGCAATTTGAAATCCCCGTTCCGCCTCTAGAAGTACAGCGCCAAATCGTACAAATTCTGGATCGTTTTGACGCACTTTGTAATGATTTAACTCAAGGATTGCCTGCAGAAATCGAAGCTAGACGCAAGCAATACGAGTACTATCGTAATCAACTCCTAACCTTCAAGCGTGCGTAATTTAGTTATACACAATTTATGTAAAACAAACTATAAACGCGTATTTAGTATTAGAATTTACATAAATTACATTTCTAGTGAGACTCGCCGAAGACATTGAGGAGGTAAGAGATGTCTGATAATATTGACAGTAACAGCAGCCCCCTAAGCCTACTAACAGTGCTCAAACCTGGGGGTTCTTCTTGTTTTCCAGCTAATTCAAAGCCTCCAAAATCTATTGACGATATGATTCAACTCATGAAAACTCGAGAATTAGTAGTTACCGATGAAAATAATTTAAAAAGTATGCTATATAACTGCAACTACTATAGATTATCTGGGTATTTTCGAGTGTTTCAAATCGATCCTTCTTCTGGCAATAATCAGTTTAAGCCAGGTAGCAAAGATGTTGATTTTCTTGTTCCGTACAAGATGGATGAAGAATTGCGAACAATTATTCTTAAAGGTACCGCACGAGTAGAGTTAACATTAAGATCTAGATTTGCATATCACGTTGCAAACTCTGGAGGGGCATATACATACCTAAATTCAGATTCATATATTAAAAAATCTAACATAAGCATAAATAATCTTTTATCTAATATGAATAAATGGCTGGAAAAATCTAATGAAGTTTGTATAAAGCATTACAAGAGTAAGAGACAACCTATACCAATATGGGCTGCTGTTGAAGCTTTTCCATTTGATACTATTTCACGAATGATTTCTTTGTACAAAGATACTAATGTGTTGCGAAAACTTTTTGATTCAATGGGGTTAAAAACGGAAATTCGTAAATCTTCTGAATCAATCCATTCAATAGTTTACTTGCGCAATTTGTGTTCTCATCATTGTAGATTATGGTATAAGGAAACTGTAATATCAACTCCTTCAATTCGTGACGTTAAAAATTCTTCTTTATTAAATGGTTATACGGACAAATCTATTGCTGCAGCATTAGTAAATTTAATGTATTTAGTATCAAAAATAGAAAACAATCATAATTATGAGAACGAAATAAAAGAATTTCTGAATAAAAATGAAGAATATAAAAATGGGATATTTAACCATTTACATTGGAAATAATTTAAATTTGTAGAATATGCAATGCGTTATGTGAGTAAGTAAGAAAGAAGGAAGCAAAATGAAAATCGTGTTAGAAAATCAAGATAGCACTGTAATGTCTACGTTTACGCCGAGCGCGCGCAACGACGGCAACTATCAAAGCGAAGCGCAACTCGAAGAAGAGTTCATTAACATTTTGCAATCCCAAGGCTACGAGTACGCTCATATTCACAACGAGAAAGATCTTATAGCAAACCTTCGCGTACAAATCGAAAAACTCAACGATTACCATTTTTCAGATAGCGAGTGGGAAAGATTTTTCAAAGAAAATATTGCAAACAGCACTGACGGTATAGTTAAGAAAACAGATACTATTCAGCGAGATAACGTTAAAATACTCAAAAAAGATGACGGCGAAGGTAAGAACATAACTATTATTGACAAAGAAAATATTCACAAGAATATTGTGCAAGTAATCAACCAATATGCTGTTAATGCAAGCGATAGCGCAAACAATAATGCAAACGATAATGATGCAAATGGCCCTGCTCGCAGCAATCGTTACGATGTGACTGTTCTAGTAAACGGCTTGCCAATGGTCCACATTGAGTTAAAGCGCAGAGGCGTGCCTATTAGAGAAGCGTTCAATCAGATTAACCGTTATGCTCGCGACTCATTTTGGGCTGGAAGCGGACTATTTGGATACGTGCAAATTTTCGTAATCTCAAACGGCACTGAAACAAAGTATTACTCTAACTCAACTCGCAATAATGCTTACAACGAGCAGAAAAGTAGAGGATCTAGCAAAACAACAACAAGTAACAGTTTTGAATTTACAAACTATTGGTCCGATGCTCAAAACACTATAATCTCCGACTTATGCGATTTTGCTAGAACATTCTTTGCAAAGCACGTAATTCTTAACATTCTTACAAAATATTGTGTTTTTAATGCAGAAGATTGCTTGATGGTTATGCGTCCATACCAGATTACTGCAGCAGAAAACATAGTGAATCGCGTAAAATACATGTTTGCTAATGCGAGCAAAGCGCCAGCATCAGAGCGTCAAAAGGGTGGTTATGTTTGGCATACTACTGGATCTGGCAAAACGCTAACCAGCTTCAAAACATCGCAGCTAGTAAAAGCTTTGAAAGACGCAGAAGGCAATAATCTTGTTGACAAAGTTTTGTTTGTTGTAGACCGTAAAGATCTTGACTATCAAACAATGAGAGAATACGACAGGTTTGAAAAAGGAGCCGCAAATAGTAACACTTCAACATCTGTGCTTACAAAACAGCTAGAAGACAATACGGAAGAATGCAGGCTTATTATAACCACTATTCAAAAGCTTAGTAGATTTATAAGCAGCAACCCGAGCCATGAAATTTACAAAAAGCGCATAGTGTTTATTTTTGACGAATGCCACAGAAGTCAGTTTGGAGGCATGCATGCAGATATTGTAAAACACTTTAAAAATGCTCTGCTTTTTGGGTTTACTGGCACGCCAATTTTTGAAGCGAACGCTGCTGGCTCCGACGCTGCGCATATTTCTACAACCGAGCAAACCTTTGGACCGTGCTTGCACACGTACACAATCATTAACGCGATTAACGATAAAAACGTGTTGCCATTCCGCGTAGAATACGTTGCTACTGTAAAAACGTCGAGCGAGCTGGAAAAAGCAACCGACGAATTGGTTAAAGATATTAATCGATCAGATGTAATTAAGCACCCGGAGCGCGTGCATAATGTTGTTCAATACATTATTGAGCATTTTAGTCAAAAAACGTATAGAAATGAGAAAACTTACAAATACAAGCGCATTATTAACGTTAAAGAACTTGCTGCAGATAAGCATAATACTTTAGAGACTAAAAAATCTTCTGAAGCAGTTGACGTAAACGGCTTTAATTCAATCTTTGCTGTTGCAGACATTCCTCTTGCAAAAGCGTATTACAACGAGTTCAAAAAGCAGCAGCAAAATCTGCCTCCAAGCGAACGCTTAAAAGTAGCAACTATTTTTAGCTATGCAGTAAACGAGGGTGAGTCAGATTCTTCGGCGTACGCCAACGGCATGGGTTCTCTTGGAGAAGAAAATTCAGAAAGCACGGCAAATCTAGACGCAAATTCGCAAGAATTCTTGGAAAGTGCAATAAAAGACTATAACGAAATGTTTAATACTGCGTATGATGCGTCAAATAACAAATTCCAAAACTATTACAAAGACGTTTCAATTCGCATGAAAAATAAGGAAATTGACGTTTTGATTGTAGTCAACATGTTTCTAACTGGTTTTGATGCAACAACTTTGAACACGCTTTGGGTAGATAAAAATCTTCGCATGCATGGGCTTATTCAAGCGTTTTCGCGCACAAATCGAATCTTAAACTCCGTTAAAACATTCGGAAACATTGTGTGCTTTAGGGATTTGAGTTATAGAGTTGACGAAGCGGTAGCTCTTTTTGGAGATAAAGATGCGCAAGGTATTGTGCTTTGCCCTACGTTTGAGCAGATTTACAACGGTTACGTTGACGATAAAGGAATTGAGCGTTGTGGATACAGTGATTTAGTAAATGAGCTTATGGAAAAGTATCCGCTGCAAGGATTCAACATTGTTGGAGAAGAGAATCAGAAAAAGTTTATATCGCTTTTTAGCAATATTTTGCGCTTGCGTAACATGCTGAAAGCTTTCGATCAATTTGAAGGCAACGAAATAATCAAAGAGCGCGATATGCAAGATTACTTGGGGCATTACCAGGATTTGCATGAAGAGTGGAAGCGCAAAGAGCAAAAAGGCGAGATTGCAGACATTACGGATGACGTTGTGTTTGAGATGGAGCTTGTGCGCCAAGTAGAAGTAAATATTGACTACATTTTGATGTTAGTAGAACATTACCATAGCAAGCATTGTAAAGATAAAAATGTTCTTGCCTCTATTAGGGTGGCGGTTGACTCTAGCCCGCAGTTGCGTAGTAAAAAGAAGCTTATTGAAGGGTTTATTGCGCAGCTTAACGAGAATGAGCTTGGGAAGCTTGTGGATTCTGAAGGTAACATTACCGTTTACGATTCTAACGGCAACAAGTTGAGCATTGTTGATTGCTGGAGCGAGTATGTTGAGAAAAAGTATAATCATGATTTGGCGCAACTCGTGCAAAGCGAAGGATTAAACGATGCTTTGACTCGCAAGTTTATGGAGAAATCTTTTAGCGCTGGCGAAGTGAGTGAGCTTGGTACAGACATTAATGATTTAATGCCTAGAATGAGCAGATTTGGCGCTGCGGCTAAGGCGCGCGCTGAGAAGAAAAGTCGCATTGTGGAAAGTATGAGAAACATGTTTAATGAGTTTGTTGGGATTATTGGCTTTTCTCAATACGATTCGCAAAAAGATTGATAATTATCGTTATCAATATCATTTTTGTAATATTTGCGAGTTTTTTGCGCTGAACTATATCAATCTACTTGATATATCGATATTATGTTGATGGGGTTACTTGCGAGGCGACTTCAAATATAACAAAACGGAACAAGTTCTAGCAAAACAGAACAACCGCGTAGAAATCGCCAAAAAATTTGAACGATTAAAACTGAAGACTAAAAACTGAAGCTAAAACTTAAAGATAAAAGCTCCAGCAAAACTAAAAAATAGAACGAAAATAAAAGAAGTTGGGTGCGCTCGATGGGGATTAGAGCCAAAGGAGATATGGAGACATTATGCACGCGTGTGCAAAAGCGCGCCAAAAAGCACAGCAAGTGTATGCATTTTTACTTGCTATATGCGTTTTTGTAAGTTGCGCAATAGGGTTTGCTGGTGTTGCTGGGTTTGCTGGACTAATCGCAGCTCCAACGCCTGCTTATGCTACGGATGCCAATAAAACATACAACACTTGGTCGGAAGTTTCTTTAGCTATTAAAGATCAGCTAGAACAAGGCAAAAGCGAGTATGCAAACGCAAATATGGCAGGAGCAGCAACCAGGTTTCAAGCTGCATACAACTCTGTTTATGTAGCTTCAAACATGATTACAGTTGTGCGAGATACGATTAGTCAGAATAAAGTTCAATCGCAAAGTGATCAATTCCAACAGTTACAAACGCTGGTATATCAACCAAATCAGGCTGCGCAAATTAGTGAAGTCGTATCTGCTCTAGAAGAAGACGTTGCGCAAACAGCATCTCAATTAGACTCAAACGCAAATCTAGATAAGCCGAATGTTTATGCATCCAAATTGCGCGCGCAAATCGCAAAAGAACGCAAAAAGCTAGATGCTGCAAAAAAGAAGAATCTTGGACGAAACGGCAGAACTTGGAGCCAAGTAGCGCGAGAAATGAACGTTATACTAGATAAATCTGCATCAACATACAAAGCAGCAAAAGGAAACAAGCCAGGAGTTGCCAAAGCTGTTGATTTAGTAAACGAAGCCTACTACCAGTATTACGAAAAGCTCGGCTTTGAAAAGAACGTTATGAACGCAATAAGCGGAAGCCGAGTAAGCACTGTTGAATATCAATTCAAAGAGTGCAGGCAGGCTATGAACAATGGCAAGTCGTTTGCGCAAACAAAAAAGTTCGTTACAGATCTTAAGTCAATGCTTATTGAAGATGCTGCAAAACTAGACGGCGGAGCGGCGGCCAATGCTAATCCGTTTATGCAATTTATAACAAGCTCCTTTGGCCAGGCTTTTATAATCTTGCTGCGCGAAGGGTTGGAAGCGCTGCTGGTTGTGGCCGCAATAATCGCGTATCTTATTAAATCTGGGCACAAGAGCATGGTTAAGTATATTTACATGGGGCTTGTTGCTGGAATTGCGGCGTCGCTTGTTGTTGCTGCGCTATTTGGATTGTTATTCAATGGCTCTGGACCGCAGCAAGAGATTACGGAAGGCGTTGTGGCGCTGTTTGCAATGCTTATGCTGCTGTACACAAGCAATTGGATGATTTCAAGATCTTCTGTGCAAGCTTGGAACGAGTATATTCGCAACCAAACAACGGCAGCTGTTTCTAAAGGCAGCCTGATTTCTCTAGCGTTGCTAAGCTTCCTAGCAGTGTTTCGCGAAGGCGCAGAAACCGTGATTTTCTACCAAGCGATTTTTGCTGTATCAAGCGGAGCTGACTCCATGATTTGGGGCGGATTCGTGGCTGCAGCTGCTGTTCTAGTTGTAATCTTCTTGCTGATTCGCTTTGCATCTGTGCGCATACCGATTCGCCCATTCTTTGCAGGAACAAGCGCGCTTATGTGCATCTTAGTGGTGATTTTTGCTGGCGGAGGTGTGCATGCGCTTATAGAGGGCGATGCGCTCGCTGGCGCGTATATTCAAGGCTTGCCAACTAACGATTGGCTTGGATTCTATCCGTACGTTGAAACGATTTCGGCGCAAGTCGTAGCTGCAATCGTAGTTGTTGCGCTGTTGTGTGTGAGTTTTGTGCGCGCGCGAAAATCGCAAGCAACCGTGGCAACAGTTAACGGATAAGTCAAAACTAAAAATCAAAACTAAAAATCAAGCAATAATAAACAATAACTAATAGAAAAGGTTAGATATGAAGAATAAAAAGATGATGGCAATTGCAGCCTTAGCGCTTGCAGGAATGCTAACACTCACTGGCTGTGGCGCAAACGGAAACGCAGCAAAGTCTGCGTCAAAGCCACAATCATCTGAGCAGAAGGCCGACGATAAGGGCGGAGACAAGGGCTTTGAAGAGGTTCCAGTTGGACCTCACCAAGACCAGAACATTGGCCCGCTTACGATTGGCGCTGTGTACTTCCAGCCAGTCGACATGGTTCCAGCAGGCATGGGCTTAAAGGCAAGCGAGGCAAGCTTCCACCTTGAGGCAGATATTCACGCAAACAAGAAAGGTGCACAGCTTGGCTACGGAAAGGGCGAGTTTATTCCAGATTTGACTGTGAATTATCAAATTATTGATAAGGCGAGCGGCGACGCTGTTGTAAAGGGCACGTTTATGCAAATGAACGCTTCCGACGGCCCACACTACGGTGCAAATGTTAAGCTCGATAAGGCTGGAAACTACAAGTTAGTGCTTTCTGTTGAATCGCCAGAAAAGAAGGGCTGGATGCTTCACGTAGATCCTGCTACGGGCGTGACTGGCCGATTCTGGACTGAGCCAATTACCGCCACCTTTGACGATTGGAAGTACACTCCACGTCAGTGGTAGTTTTGCCAGTGGAATGCATGAGTAATGCATAAATAGTGCAAAATGGCGCATAAATAAAAAACAAAAATAGATAACAAATAACACATAAACAGCAAAGGAGGGAACATGCTCAGGCTGTTCGTTACAGTACTTCCAGGGCTGCTCCCTCTTGCGCTGCTTACAATGGGATTAAGCGCAACGCTAAGCGTTGGCGAGGGACGAGATAAGCCAATCAGCTGCCGCTGGCGACTTTTTGGTTTGATTTTTGGAACAGTTGCGGCGCTTGTTTTTGCATTTTTGCGCGCAAGCGTGGTGATTAATCAGCGCAATTTTGTGAATCTTCCAGCGCTTTGCATTGCTGTTCCGCTAGATATTGCAACAATCGCCTGTGTTGGTGCGTCTGGCAAAACGGTTGCAAAATGGCGCAAAAATCCGCTGCCCTTGCACATAAGTAATGCAATTGGCGCGCTTTGCCTAGCGTTTACAGTGTTTTACGCGCTCCCAGACGTTATTTTGCAGCTTACGATTTTCGTTGACTCCAGCACGCCTCCGTTTACTTCCGATATGCTTCTTCGCGCGCTAGGATTTATTCTTGGAGCGGCTGCTGCGATTTGCATAAGCCTTATGGTTCGTTCTTTGAGCACAACCGCGAGTAAAATCGCCTTTAAAATCGCAATTATTCTAAGCTTAATAATTTTGCTAATTCAGCATTTAACATCCCTGCTGCAAATTATGCAAGGAAGTATTTTGCTGTATATAGACGATTTTTCGTTTAGCATTCTTGTTTGGCTTATAAACAACGCTCCGCTTATGATTATGGCGCAAATTTGCGTGTTTTTGATTCCTGCGTCCGCCTCTCTTGTAATTGGTTTTAAGACGCCTGTAGATGGAGAAAATCCTGCACAAATCCGCGCAAAGCGAGCGTTTAAGCGCAAGTCTAGAAGGTCTGCGCTTGCGGCGCTAATGGCTGCAATCGTAGTAATACTTACGCTTACTGCTGGCGTGTCTCTTATGAATATTAAGCCAACGCTTACGCCGCCAGAACCGTACGAGTTGCATGATGGCGTAGCAACAATCAACTTTGTGCAAATTAGCGATGGCCACTTGCATAGATTCCAATACAAAGCTAAAGATGGCACTGTTATGCGCTTTATAATCATCAAGAAAAATGGTGGAGCGTATGGAGTGGGCTTGGATGCTTGCGAAAATTGCGGAGACGCAGGCTACTACGAAAAAGACGGCAAGATAATATGCCGAAAATGCGATGTTGCAATAAATTTGGCGACTATTGGTTTTAAGGGCGGATGCAACCCGATTCCATTCCCATACAAGGCTGGTGGCGGAAAAATTACCATTCACACAGCCGATTTAGACGTGCTTAGCTCGCACTTTAAGTAGGAGTGCTTGCAAATGTTTATGATTCGAATGGTTGCGCGATCTCTTGCAAGGCAGATTAAAAAGCGAGTTCTTATAGCGATTGTTGTGTGCTTGAGTGCGTGTGTAAGCGTTGCAATGCTTAGCGTTGTTTACGACGTTGGAGACAAAATTAACGCGGAGCTTAGCTCTTACGGATCCAATATTATTGTTCAGCCTAAGTCGAATGCTGTTGTGAACGACTTGTATGCCTCTCGCACAAAGTCGGCTTATAGTAATTCTCAATCTTCGCAATCTTCGCAAACTTTGGCGGATGCTGAAAGCGAAGAATCTACCGCTTTTTTGAAGGAATCGGATGCTGCAAAAATCAAAATGATTTTTTGGGCGTTTAACATAACGAATTTTGCGCCAAAACTAACGATTTATGCAAATCTTAAAGCAAATTCTTCCGCTGAATCTGCTGAATCTGCTAATTCTGCTAATTCTGCTAACTCCACTAAATCTACTAATTCAGTAGTTCCGATTGTTGGCACTTGGTTTAATCGCAAGCTTGCGCTCGCTTCTGGAGAGACAACAGTTGTTGGTGTGCAAGGAATGCGGTCTTGGTGGAAGATGATTGAAGGCAGATTCCCACGCGATTTTAAGCGCGAGGCCGCTGTTGGCACAAATCTTGCTAAAAGTCATAATCTAAAAGTTGGTCAGCGAATAAAACTAACTCGTTCTGGCAGGCAAATCTCACTTAAAATTGTTGGCATCTATGATTCTGGAGATAGCGACAATAACGCGATTTACGCGGATTCCAGCCAGGCACAACGCCTTTCAAATAGGCCAAATATGGTTGAGGCGATTGAAGTTAAAGCATTGACTACGCCAGAAAACGATTTAGCGCGTAAAGCGGCGAAGAATCCAGCGGCTCTTAGCCAAGAAGAGTGGGAGACGTGGTATTGCACAGCCTACCCAAGCTCGATTACTTACCAAATTGAAGAAGTGATTCCAGGAGCTGTTGCAAAGCAAGTGCGGCAAGTTTCGGCTATGCAAGGCAGTGTGCTTAACAAGACGCGCGCTGTGATGGTGCTTATGACGGCGCTTAGCTTGGTTGCGGCAGCTGTTGCGGTTGCGAATCTTATGGCGGCTGCGATTTCGGAGCGCTCGGGGGAGCTTGCGCTGCTCAAGGCGCTGGGTGCGCGCGATGGCGCTGTTGCGCGGCTAATGCTTATGGAAACAGCGGTTATTGCGTGTGTGGGTGCGATTATTGGCATGATTGCAGGCTTTGGTGTTGCGCAAGTGATTGGATTTGGCGTGTTTGGTTCTGCGATTTCGCTTCGACCAATGGTATTTGTGCTGGTGTTTGTTCTTCTTGCGATTACTGTTCTTGCTGCTGCTGGCTCTTCTATTCGCTCTATTTTGCATGTGCGTCCTGCGGAGGTGCTTCATGGGCGTTAAATCTGGTTCGGGTATGACTTCTAATAGCGCAATGTTTGCGACTATGCTTTTGGGCGCGGTTTTTCGCCGAAAGTCGCGTGCGCTTATGGCAGTAGTTGCCACTCTTGTTGGTGCCGCTACGCTATTTTGCTTGGCTGCAATCTGCATTGTTGTTCCTCAACAAATGAGTGACGAAATGCGCACGTACGGAGCGAATATTATTGTGACGCCGCTTGCAGGCGAGTGGAAAAATGGCATTGATCGCGCAATGGTTTTGCACACTAACGACATGGTTCTTGCAAAAGGTGCTATGCGATCTGCTACCTACCGTTACGAAAATGTGCGCATTAATGCGGCTCCGTACGTGCTTGCTGGAGTGGATGTTTCCGCTGTTAAGTCGCTTAATAAGCATTGGAACGTGGACGGTGCTTGGCCTAGCAGTGGCAACGTTATGGTTGGGCGAGATGTTGCTTCGGCTATGGGATTGAAGATTGGTTCGCGCATTGCAATCGCGTATCGCGCTGGCGATAATTCCTCGGATTCGCATAAGCCTGCACAAAAGTTGCAAGATAAGTCGCAAGATAAGTCGCAAAATAATCAAGCAGATAATCAAACGGAAAAATCTTCCCAAAATAAGCTTGTTGAAGGCAGAGTTTCCACAGATATTATGGATACTCACGGCACAACTTTCCGCGTTTGCGGCATTTTAGATACGGGAGACGCCGAAGACTCCATGCTTTACGCAACTAACGCGGATTTGCGTGCGCTTACAGGCGTTAAGCGCGGCGCGGACGTGATTGCTTACTCGTCTTCTGCGCCGAATGTAGAGGCGGTTGTGCGCAGCATTAACGATATGACTTCTATGCGTGTTCGTGCGCAACAAGTTACTAAAGTTACAGCGGCAGATACTGGAATTATTGCTATGCTTCGCAGCCTATTTTGGATTGTTTCGCTTGTTGTTCTTGCGCTGATGATGGTTGGCGTAAGCACTACGATTTCTTCGATTGTGCAGCAGCGCCGAAATGAGATTGGCTTGCGCAAAGCTTTGGGCGCGAGTGCTAAGAGCATTGGCGTTGAATTCACTGCGGAATCTGGGCTTTATGGCTTTATTGGCGGAATCGTTGGTACGGCAGTAGGGTATGGATTTGCGCGCTTGCTTGCGTCAATGGTGTTTGCGCGAGATTTGAGCGTGAATTGGTGGCTGGTGGCGTTTTCTATTGTGTTTAGCGTTGCAGCGTCTTGCGTTGCTGCGTTGCCGCCTGTTTTGCGCGCTTCAAAAATCGATCCTGCGATTGTGCTTCGAGAAGAATAGCTTTTATAGTGTTTTTAGAGTGATTTTAGAATGTTTAGTTAAGGATTTTTAAGGATTTAATATGGCAGAGAATGTAGAAAATAGGCAGGAAAATACAGATTCCAAGCCAGAAATGCTGTTGACTTTGGACCATGTTTCCAAGATTTACGGCTCTCTTCGCGCTGTTGACGATTTGTCGCTTACTGTGCCGCAAGGCGAGTGGCTTTCGATTGTTGGCTCGAGCGGCTCTGGCAAAACTACGCTAATGAACATTATTGGGTGCATGGATTCGCCGTCTAAAGGCTCCGTTGCTTTGCAAGGCCGAAAACTCGAGGATTTGAACGCGGGCCAGCTTGCAGACGTTCGCAAAAACGTAATCGGTCTTGTGTTTCAAAAGTTTTATCTTGTGCCACATTTAACAGCCGTAGAAAACGTGATGGTTGCGCAATACTATCATTCTGTTGTAGACGAATCGCAAGCAATGGAAGCTTTGGAACGCGTGGGATTAAAGGACCGCGCACATCATTTACCAAGCCAGCTTTCTGGCGGTGAGCAGCAGCGTGTGTGTGTTGCGCGTGCTCTTATTAACTGCCCGAAGTTGCTTCTTGCGGATGAGCCGACTGGTAATTTGGACGAAAAGAATGAGCAGATTGTACTCGACTTGTTTAAGCAGCTTCATTACCAGGGCACTACGATTATTGTTGTAACGCACGATTCTTTGGTAGCTCAATGCGCGGATCGTGAAATTATGCTCAACCACGGTGTGCTTGTTGGGGAGCGTTGGAATAATGAGGATGCGCGCAAAGCGTACGAGGCGATTGGTGGCAAGCCTGCGTTTACGAGTGCGCATGTTGATGAAAGCGTTGCGCAATCTTTGCAAAATCATGAGCCTACTAAGTCGCCTAAATTAGCGAATTTAGATGATTAGTTTTTAGATGATTAGTTGTGTATAGTTTTAATTTAAGATTTAAAGGCGATGATTTATGATTTTAGACAATATGTTTCACAATGTTTCACGCTGCAATAATTTGCGTGATGATTTGAAGTCTAAAAAAATTGCAAAAACGGTTGCTGCGATTGCGGTTTTGGCTAGCTCAAGTGCTTTTCTTGCATCTTGCGGTGAGCCGAGCGCTGTTCCAATGAATGATGAGTTTGCAGGAAACTCTGGTCAAAGCGAAAACGATAGTGGCAATTCTTCAAAATCTTACGATTCTGGCGCTCAACAATCGCACGCTTCTGCGCAAAGTGAGGATTCACAAAATCAGCAAAATCAGCAAAATTCGCCTAAAACAGACACTGGCAATTACAAAGATGGCGATTACAAAATCAAAGCTAAGTATGGGCCAGTTGCAGAAGATAGTATTGATGTGAATTTAAGCGTTGCAAATGGAAATATTAGCAGTGTGCAAATAACGTCTCATCCGTTTACGCCAATCTCCAAAAAACACATGAGCGCTTTTAGTGAGGCTATTCCAGGAAAAATCGTTGGAAAGCCGTTGAAAGATTTGCATATTTCGGTTGTTGCTGGAGCAAGTTGGACTAGTGACGCCTTCAATAAAGCGCTTGACGTTGCTCGTCAAGAGGCCTCAATTCAATCCGCGCAATAATCTTGAACTACCTTACTCTTTGACTTCAAAAATAGTTCCTTCGTTGCGAATCATTGTTGCCATCATGACTCCGAGTGATGCCATAAATGGAATAATAGCATTACTGTATTCGTGCATGAACTGTACAAAATCATGATTACAAGATATAAGCGCAACGCACAAAATAAGGAATTCGACTACTGTAAATATTGCCCACTTAAGAATCCAAATAAGCGTTTCTTTAATAAGTTTTATATAGTCCTTGCTCATGAGTTGTTTCCCTTCCAATTTGCTGTTTTGTTTGTGAGCATTATAGCTAATTCATGTACATTGCTTATCGTTCGTATGCGTTTTGTATTTCTAGTATAAATGTTGCAATCCCTCGAGCAATACGATGTACTCAGAACTCAGTACTCAATATTGCGCGGAAAATGTTTGTAATTAGACTTAAAGCAACGCACAAATATATTGAAAATATGTGTTGCGAATATAAGTTGTGAATATGTTACAAATACAAGGAGATACAAACATGAGTAGCGCAAATATGGGTAATGTAAGCATGAGTGATTTTGGTATAAACTCTTGGCAGCCAGAAGATAACGTAAACAAAATAGGAAACGTTAGTGAAAATAGCATTAATCAAATTCAAAAGCAGGAAGATAACTTTGCGGAAAATAGTAGCGAAGAGCTTTCGCAAGATGAAATTGATGAATTAGCTAAGCAATTAGAAGAATTCTTTACAAAATATATTGTGCTAGAAAATGGCTCTTTTGTTGTAAAAGAGGATGCTATTATTGCAGACGGCTATGGCGATTACATAGAATATTTTCGCAATGCTGCAAAAGGATTAAATCTTTCAATGGAAGATCAGCAATAAGCTTAAATCCTTAAAGTCTTAAATCTTTAAAAATCGCTTTCATCAATAGGGTGACCTTGTGGGCGCTTTATTACTCGCCACAGAATCACCAATGTTAAAACGCCATTTGCAATTCCGTAGTAATAAATCCAAGGAACGTGAATAATCCCACAAATAAAGCATGAAATAATATTTATTAAATTATTTGAGTAATTGTTGATTATTTGCTTATTTTGTGATTCGACTTTTTTGCGTTCTCGCTCAAGAGTAATTATGTAATCTTTGTTGTTCTCTGTATTCTCAACATCACTACTTATGCTGTTAGCGCCCGCGCCGCTAAGCTTAGATATATTATTTTCTATATACGCATTTTTTGCTTTAATAACGCTGTTGAGCAAGAAAAAATATGCACAAGAATACATTGCAACAGAAAGAAGTCCTAGAACAAGCCACAAAGCGAAAAGGTCAAAGCTACGCATAAAAGCAGCTGCTGAGGCGAACGCCATCGCAGCTACTTCTGCGGAGTGCAATACTACTAGTCGTTTTGTCATATAATCCTGCTGCAATCATTATTGAAAATGAATTTTCAACGCAACCAAAAGTCACATATTGTTACTTATTATAACCAAATTTGACTTACATGCATTACTTGTAATCATTTATTACTACACGATTTGCTCTACTTTGCGCATGCTTATAAAGTAGAATATAAGAAAAGTAGCATAAGATTGCAAGAAAGCCATTATGCCAAAAACGTATGCAATAGTAGATAACGACCCATTAGTTTTAGCGGTTATGCGAAACGTGCTCAGCAAGCTTTTGCCAAGCGAGTACGCGTGCAAATGGTGCGTAAAATCAGGCGTGCAAGCTTTGAAATATTGCCAAGTAGCAAAAACTACTCCAGATTATATTCTGATAGATATGTCAATGAAAGACATGTCTGGAGTAGACGTAATACGCGCAATTCGCGAGAAAAACAACAGCATTATTCTAATTGGCATGACTTCTTACGATTGTAGATCCTACGCTTCGATGGTTTCGCAAGTTGGCGGGCAAGCAATGGTTGCTAAAGACAATTTCAAAGGGCTAGCAGAAGCTTTGCAATATTGTAATAATCAGCAGGTGTATGGATGCCGTTGTGTTAAAGACGTTGCTTACGATTTTGCTACACCGCAAGAATCTTTTATTAGGCTTTCTAAATCAAGATCGCGCAGCGTTTTGCCGCCTCAAGAACTAAAAATTATGGATCTGCTTGCTAAAGGGTACACAACGAATCAGATTGCGTCTCAACTTTGTCTTATGCCAAACACTATTAACACGCATATTCATAGAATTTACAAAAAATTGCATGTTTCTAACCGAGTGCAAGCAATATCCGCATTTGCTGCAATGCAAAATCGTGAGCAAAATAGCAATATGCAATATTTTAATGATTCGCTGCAAAATCATCAGAATCTTTTGCAAGAAACGGATAATGCATGTTAATGAAAACATTTTCGCGCGTTATTGAGTTGGTTAAAAGCTGGAAAATTCAACGAACTTTATTCATAATATTGGCGATTCTTGTAGTGTCAATGGATGTGCAATCTTGCAATACAGCTGGTTTGTGGCATAACCCGCAGCAATCTATATGCCAATACGTTTGGATGTTCGCAATATTTCTTTTGATTGCTTTTTCACGTCAAATATCCCTCGTAACTCCGATTTTATATTGCGTAACGTTAGCAGTACCAGGCGTAAATGCAACTTGCTTTCTTTTTTCATTGATCGCTAGCATGTTTGTTGCAGGCTTTTACGATTCGTGGAAGTATTTGCTTTGTGCGTACATAGTTTCGCTGAATATTATGTACTTTGCAAAAATGGCGTACATTCCGCTTACTTTTCCTTGTTTTATTCTTATTTCCATGATTTGCGGTTACGCTTTGCGCAAGTATTTGAACATGTTGGAAGAAAATAATCGCGCAAAAATGGATATTGTGCGCAGTGAGTTCCAGTCTTATATTGCTTCTGTTGCATTGCAATTGCATGACGATGTGAACAATGAGATTACGGATATTACATTGCTTGCGACTGATGCTTTGTATGCCGAGAAAAGTGATCATACAAAAGAGTCGCTAGAGCAGATTGTTGAGCATTCTCGTAATGCGCTTTCTAAAACGCGACTTGTTATTAATCTACTTGAGCAAGCTGAGCATAAGTATGATGATTCTTTAGATTCAAATATTGCCAGCACGCAGTTTATTTATAGTTCTAATAGCAATAATCGCATAAGTTTGACTGATTTCTTATGCAATATTCGCGCACGCTTACAGGCTGAACGTAAGATTTGCGAGCAGCTTGGGTACTATGGCTCTCTAACAGTGAATGATAAAAGTTCGGGGAGTGGTGATTTTGCTGCATCTGCAACTGTTAGTACTGAAAAAGCTCAATGTGCTATTCGCATGTGCAGCGAGTTGCTTACTAATATTCGTAAGCATTGCAATACTAGCGTTGATTTTTCTATGAATGTTACGGTTGATGAGCGCGAATGCAAAATAATGTGCATGAATTCGATTTCGATGTTGAACAAGTTTGGCGAAAGGCTTGTTTTTGGAAAAGGACTATTGTTTCACAAAAAATCTGTGGAACATTTAGGTGGATCTTTAAGCGCTCAAAAAGATGATGATACTTGGCTGGTCAATGTTGTTATTCCGCTAAACTAGCATCACTCAAATCATGCGTTATCGTGGCAAAAACTACAAAAATCGCAAAAACTGCCACGATAACTCGGTAAGTACGCGGATATTTAAAAATAGTTCCAAAACGGAAATATTCTTAAATATTGATTGTTGGAAACATACAAACTGCTAATAGTAAAAGTTTTTTAAAAGTTTTTCTAAAAGCACTATCGTTAAAAATAGGTACGCCTATTTGTGTAGATAAAATCTGCACGTTAGTATGTTGGTAATTTACAAAACAAGAATCACGAGGAGGTGCTTATTATGACTAATCCTTTGCGCGGTATACGAGAAGAAGATATCGTCAAGTACTTTAAAGATCACAATCTTTCAGTTGATAAGACGTATGTATTTACTATGAAGTACGACCCTTGGTGGAAAGATTTAATCAAACTATTTTTATTACCTAAATTATTCTATGTAGCGCAAAGCGTTGATGCGCGTATTATTGCTGCCACTAATAATGAGTTTATTATTGTTAATCCGAATGTCATTTTAGGCTCGGGTAATCTAGCTAAATTAGACGATAAGCATCTTCGTCGTATTGCGTGGAATCAACTCGCTAATTTTGAAGTTATAAATAAGCCAACAACTCAAATAATTCGCTTTACTGTCAATAGTAAAACCGAAGAATGGAGTGTGCCAACGGAAAGTGCTAGCGTATGGCACTTTAATGTGTACAATCTTGATAATTTGAGAAAAACAATACAATCGCACATCTCTTGATAAGCAAATTCCGAAACAAGATACCATATATTGTATGAACACTACTTACGCAATTGTTGATAATGACACGCTTGTATTGCGATATATGCAACTTCTTCTAAAAAGTCGTTTGCCTGAAAACTTTGTTTGTGCATGGATGTGCTCTTCTGCAAAACAAGCTATTCATCGTTGCGTTACAGAAAATACTCCTGATGTACTTTTAGTAGATATGTCAATGAGAGAAATGAGTGGCGTTGATGTAATTAAAGCAATTCGCGAGCGCAATAGCAATATTGTTTTAATTGGAATTACTTCCTACATGCTGGATGAATACGTATTGCAAGTTGCTAAGTCGGGTGGTCAAGCGTTAATACATAAAGACAATTTATCAGACGTAGTTGCAGCTATCCAATCGCGCACAACAAGCTACGGGTGCCCAGAATTGCCACAATATATTGACTATTTTCACACTCCGCAAGAATCGTTTAATATGATTTCTCAACTTCCGAAGACTTCAGTTTTGTCTCCTCAAGAATCGGAAATTATGCGCTTGTGCAAACAGGGGTATTCTACGAAAGAGATTGCAGATCAGCTTAATGTGAAAGTTTCAACAGTCAACACGCATTTACGGCGTATTTATGGAAAACTTCAAGTTAAAAGTCGCATGCAGGCGCTCGCTGCGCTCGCAAAATACTCGCATGACATATAACGTGTAAGAAATTAACGTGTAAAAGTAGGTAGTTATGAAATTATTAACGCGTATGATAAATTTTTTGCCGCATGATGCTTGGCAGAAAATTGGAATTGGTGCAGTCATAAGTTGTACTTTGATTCTTGAAATTTGTTCCTATAATAATCTTCATTACTACTCTAATTGGCATGCAATTACGGTTGAAATAGTATGGATTGTAATCTGCTTATGCATTGCAATATGGCCACGTAAAGCATCTTTTATTGTGCTCATTTGGATGCCGTTGGTAATTGTTGCGCCCAATATCAACTATTCATCTATGATGCTTACCATATTGATTTGTTTGGCAATTGCTATAATTACTCAACCTTGGTACACCGTGCTTTCTTCTTGTGGAGTATCTTTATGGTTCTTTGTTATATGCGATTTTCAAAACGCTTATGTGTTAGCGTGGTGGCTTCTTATCACTCTTATTTCTAGCGCAATCGTAAAATACTATATTTCTACTATTCACCAACAACAGGAACAGTTATTTGCGCAACGTTACAACGTTTTTCAAAAATATGCCACTATTGCAGCAATTCGCATACATGATGAAGTAACTAATGAGCTTTCCAGCATTATGATGATGGCCCAACAATCTATTGAACCTCAAACAACTCATGACCAAGAGCACGAAAATTCGCGAGAGATTCTTCAATGTGCTACTACAACTATTCATAAAGCACGCAATATCATTTCTCTTCTTGACAATGCTACAACTGCAAGCACTAGCGATGTTATGCAATCGACTACATGTTATAAAGATTTTTGCACAGGCTTACGCGCTCTATTTGACTGTGAACAAAAGTCATTTGAAAAGCTTGGCTATATTGGTTCCATTGACTTGAGTAGTGATTTAACTGCTGAAGATTCTCAATCAATGCGTTTGCCTTTTGAAGAATGTGCTCAAATTGAATATATTTGCCGAGAACTACTTGCAAACGTAAAAAAGCATGCTGCAAAGCCTAAAGAATACGCTATGAATGTAATACTTAATGACAATGAATGTCACATTACGTGTATAAATAGTGCGCAACGCGGTATTCTTGCTAACTTGCAATTAGGATATGGACTGCGTTTTCATAAGCTGCTTGCGGAACGAGTTGGCGGAACTTTTAAAGTTATTGAAGATGACGATTCGTGGATTATTAATGTACACGTTCCTCTTCATGCAGAGAAATAGCCATTGCGCAAGAATAAATTATTGTGCTTTCTTGCGCTTTAATCGAGTACTTGGACGCTTTTCAATCGAGTATTTGGACAAACCTTTGCACAGCAGATGCAAGTAAGCGGTTAATCTGTTATGCAGAATGCTGTTTCGTTGCTATGTTATACACGTTATCGTGGCAAAAATTGCAAAATTAGCAAAATCTGCCACGATAACGTGTGATTATGGCTGCGCGATATGGTCGTAACTATTGTCGCTCAATCAGTTAAAAAACATTGTTTGTGCGTCAACAAAGTTGATGCTTGTTTTAGCATGACGAGGATTGTAAGAAGTTGGATACTTTGTAAACAGCATAAATATTTTCTTATAATCGCTATTTTTTGCATTCTCAACTAAAGTTGCGCGCTGTAACAACTTGCTAACTGCTTCAGCTTCGTTAAGATTATTACGCCACTTACATTCCGCAATAAGAAGCTGCTTGTTAATATCGTCTTCTGCAACAATATCAATATCGGTTTGCTCACGAGCAATAGGATCCGCACCCCACCATTTACCTAACTTAGTTGGCAAAAAGTCCATTCCGCCAACTTTGCATTGGTGCACAATCCACTGTTCGCACATTTTCTCAAACTGTTGACCTACAAAAGTACTAAACACTTCATGCTCGCCACCAAGAACACTACTTGCGGCAGCGTGTGAAAGTCCGCGTTCAATTAATCCTTTATTAGGCGCTACAAACCTATACCAATACGCAAAAAATGGGTCACAAATCTGCCATAATCCTTTTTTGCAATGAAGTAGATTCATGCCAAATGGAATATTTCTTTCAATTAATCCAAGTCCTTCTAGTGTTTTCAAATACACGTTCACTGATGTAGCTGGCAATCCAATGCGATCCGATATTAAAGTCGGAGTATTGCATCCCGTAGCAAGAGCATTTAGCACACTATTGTATGTTGAAGGATCGCGCAATTCCTGGCGCATGAGCATGTCTGGTTCAGCGTACAAAATTCCCGAAATGTTAAAGCATAATTGCTCAAGATTTTCCGCAAACGAAGACTTATTATCCAACTGTTCAATATAGTATGGTGTTCCTCCAAGGGATGCAAAATAGTTGATTTTATCTTCCCAAGTAGCATTATTTGGCATAAGCTCAGATGCTTCAAAAAGATTAAATGGTTGCAAGCGAATCTGCGCGGTACGTCTTCCGTAAAGCGGACTCTTTTTACCAAGCACTTCACTTTCCATGAATCCTTCGTTACTGCCACACAAAATAAGAGTCATGTTCGTGTTCTTAAACTTATGATCTATTGCAACTTGGAATGTTGACGCTAAAGACTTATCTGCTTGTGCTGCGTACGGAAATTCGTCGAAAACTATAATAAGTGGAGATTGAGAAGCGCTTTGATCTGCGTTGTTAGATTGTTGTGCAACAAAATCGAGAGCGTCGTTCCAATCATTAAACGATCCTGTAGTTGATGGAAGATTGAAAAAGTCGTACACAGTGCGCGAGAAATCACGCAAATTCTCGATATTAGTTTGCTCGCGAGCAGTAAAAAGTATTGCGCGCTTATTTTTACAAAATTGTGAAATAAGTGAAGTTTTTCCTATTCGTCTTCGACCATAAACTATTGCCATCTGGAACGAGTGATTGCTGTTTTCATACAGTTTTTCAAGTACTTGTAACTCGTCTTGTCTGCCAACAAAAACCATATTCCACCTGCCGTTACGCCAATAATTGCAATATTTTTCAGCGCATCTTATTGATGCCGAATATACGCTCTAGTTAATATAATCGCGATTATTATAATCATAATTATAATAATCTAAATTATATTATTTTGCAATATGATCAACGCAATCATGCGTTATCGTGGCAAAAATTGCTAACTAGAATAAGTCGTCATGAGATCCTAAGCGTAGGAATATAATGCAATCTTCTTTAACTTGATACAACAGTAGAACATCTGCAGACACATGCAATTCATGCACACCTTTATATGAGCCTTTAAGAATATAATCTCTATAAGTTGCAAGCTCGCGAGAATCTGCACCATTGCAAATAAGTCTCACAATATTGATTACCTGTTCAATATCGTAATGCTTCTGCTTATATTTCTTAACATCTCGCAGATAGATTGGACTATAAAATGGCGGTTTAGGCATTGCGCATCAGCTCAGCAAAATCGTCAACAGTACCTGCAGCTATTGGTTTTTCTTTCATAGCTTCATCAATAGCGTGCTCATATGGAGAACTTTCAAGTGAAAATGGGAAACGTTGCGTATTTACAATCTGATACAAAAATAGGTTGACTGCTGAACTCATATCAAGACCATAATGTTCAAGAACTTGCGATGCGCTATCTCGTATTTCTGGATTAACTCTTACACTTAATCTGCCTGTTTTGGCTGTTTTTGTAGAAGTCATGTCGTTTCCTTTAAGCTTAGAATCATAAATTTGTTATTCACGCTTTGCTTTATTATAACAGACCTACAGCACCCAACGTAATGCCAAAGTAGCACCATTGTGTACACAATTATTACAAAATAACAAGTTATCATGGCAGAAATTGCAAAATTGTATCCTGCAGGATAAAATATTTTTATGGAGATACTTAAAACAGATGAGTATCGCAATTGGATGAGAAAATGGTAAATATAAGTAAATGGGATGCGAGTGAGTATCTTGAGAACGATGATGATGTTATTGCATATCTCAATGCCGCAGCAGAACTTAACGATCCTCGCTTGTTGCAAGCTGCTATAGGTGATATTGCAAAAGCTCGAGGCATGAAAGAGATTGCTCAAAAAGCTGAGGTTGGAAGGGAAAGCCTTTATAAAAGCTTAAGACGAGACGGCAATCCTAGCTTCCAAACTATTGCGAAGGTTGTTCAAGCGTTAGGTGGACGTATTGCAATAGAACCAGCAATGCGTGACGCGCACAGTTATCGTGGCAAAAATCGCAAAATTAGCAAAAACTGCCACGATAACTCGGTTTTGTGTTTTATAAGTCCTGTAACGCAATTCTTTTATCTTCTGCAGACTGCTTAGATGACTTATCATCTTTCTTAAGAGAATGCGCATATCGAATAAGACTTCTTGCAATAAAGAACACTAAAGCACATATAGCAAGTGCGATAAGAATGTCAATTATCGGACCAAATAATGCATAGCTCATGATTTATCCTTTCTTTTTCTATATTCGTTTATGAGTGTTCGAGCTGTGTCAACATCGTATTTATCGTCAATAGCAAGACTCTTTACTAAAAGAACGAACGGGTCTTCTGGTTCATTGTCGCTTATTCGAATTTTTTCAATGAGCCTGTTAAGCCTGATTCTCATCGTTGGGTAAGAGACTTGATACATTTGCGACATTTCTTTTAACGATCCAGACGATAATACAAAGTTCTTTATAAACGACATGTCTTCGTCTGTGAGATTAGCCATCCATCTTGGAATATGATCCATATCACCCTTTTCTTCAGCCTATAAACTTTAATTAAATTAAACTTTTATTAAAAATATTAAAGTCGCTGTATGAGTTTGTCAAGAATAAACATGAGAGATATGGCACAAAGCGACATTTTTATGTCGCCAAAATTGCCGTCTTGTCGCCAATGTATACAAATTTAGTCATTTTGCTTAGCACTAAGAATGTTCAGTAAGTTTATAGTCTCATCAAGTACGTTTGAAAATGTTATTCCTTTTGTATAACTATATTTTTTCGAATAATTTTGCCACTGTTGATTTTGCGTATAATCAGTTTTGAAGGATTCTAGAAGCTTAATTATCTTATTAAAATCTAGTTCTGTTTCACGATATAAGAAAGTTCTCTGGCAAGCTATCTCTAATTGCGAAAAATCAATATCATCCTTTTTTAATTTTAAAAGAATGAAAATATCATAAAAATCTTTACTACGACTATTTAAAAAATTGCGTGAATAAATAGTCTGAAGCTTTTCTGCTAATATGCTTTCAACGTTATATGCAATAATTGGGAATGTTTCATCGGTAAAAATAGCTTTATAGTAGTAATTTATTGGCTGTGGTGTAACAACATCGCCAGTAGCAATATCCAAATGAACAACTTGTTTAATATTTTCCAACTCGCACAAAATTGTTGCGCGATATCCTCCATAATCATCGCTTTCTTTAATGGCTGTAATAGACTGAATGGAAAAACTTATATCATCTTTTGAATTTGCAAAAACTTCTGTTAGTTGTTTTTTAACTTTTTCTTTTGAAAGCTCCATTTTATGAAACTGAAAGTCAATATCTACCGTACTGCGCGAATTGATACCTATTATGTTTGACAGAAGGAATCCACCTTTGAAAACATAGTGATCTGAATAATTACTTTGACTTAATTTTTTCAAAATAACTTCAAGAAAATAATAAATCATAACAGAATTAAATGTTAAACCAGTCTTTGCGGACATTTTATGACACAATGCTGTTAATTTTGCCTTATTCACAGTAGCACTTCCAGTGTTTGCTTGACTTTATTGGATATATTCATTTTTGTTGCATACTCATGAAGCTTTATAAGATCTTTCCCGTTATACCTACTGTAAGCTTGAAGAGTTTTAACAAAGAGTTCAGAATCAATACTGTTTCTGTTTATTATAAAATCACAAATAATGCGTTCAAAATCATAAACACGTACTTTATTCCCCATTGTGGTAATCGTTGTAGTAATGCCTAATTTGCTATACAATTTTGAGACCCAATGAATAGTTAAATTTGATGGTGGATTATTAAAATGATATCCTCTAGGAACGCTTACTTCAAAATGTTGTGGAATTTCATCTGTAAAACCTTGAAGATAAAGAGCTGAAACATAAGAGAATACAGCTTGTGGATAACGATATTGAAAGAAGTAATATTCGTCATAATCACCATTGGAAGAGAGAAAAATTCCCCTTTCAATTCGATTAAGAACACCTTCGTTTTTCAAACGAGTTAAATATATAGTTGGAATATTTAATGTTTTACAATCTTTGTATGTAATTATTCCATGATGGTTATCTAAATAGTCAAGGAGCATCTCTTTGTTTGACATAATAGCCTCACTTCTGTTGCTTTCATACTAATATTTTATCTTTTTTGTAGTGTAAAAGCAACAAGAATTGCAGACGTCATATTTTTTTAACAAGTTATCATGGCAAAAAATGCAAAATTAGCAAAAACTGCCGCGATAACTCAGTAAGTACGCGGATATTTAAAAATAGTTCCAAAACGGAAATATTCTTAAATAATTAAATAAAAAAGGTTGCTTATGAAAGTGCATAAGCAACCTAATTAATTAGTAAAGCGACTAGTGGTTAGCGACTAGCGACTAGAAATCCCAATCATCGTCGTCGGTTTCAACAGACTTACCCATAATGTAGCTGGAACCAGAGCCGGAGAAGAAGTCGTGATTTTCGTCGGCTGCAGGAGAAAGAGCTGCGAGAATCTCTGGGCTTACGTGAGTTTCTTCTTCGCTGTACTTGGCAGGGTAGCCAAGGTTCATCAAAGCCTTGTTAGCGTTGTAACGCACGAAGTCAAAAACGTCATCGTGGAAGTCAAATCCTTCATAAATCTGACCAGAATACTCAACTTCCAAATCGTACAAAGTATCAAGCAAGTTCATAGTGAACTTTTCAAGATTCTTCTTATCGTTCTCGCTTCTAAGCTCCAAACCGCGCTGGAACTTGTAGCCAGAATAGTAGCCGTGAATTGCCTTATCTCGCAAAATCAAGCGAATCATATCGGCAGTGTTCATCATTTTGCCGCGAGAAGCAAAGTAAAGTGGCAAATAGAAACCCGCGTAAAGAAGAAGCGAAGAAAGCATAGTTGCTGCAATCTTGCGCTTAAGCGGATCTTCGCTCTCATACTCGCAAAGCACGGTGGTAACGCGCTGCTGCAAAACGTCGTTTCCAACAGCCCAACGGTAAGCTTCGTCAATCTCTTCGCTAGAGCAAAGAGTGGAGAAAATAGAGGAGTAGGAGCGAGCGTGAATAGACTGCATAAAAGCAATATTCGTGTAAATAGCCTGCTCGTGCTCCGTGCGCGCGTGCTCAATCTGGCAAAGCTCACCAATAGTGGCCTGGCTGGTATCAAGTAAAGTCAAGCCAGTAAAGACGCGAGTAGTTGTCTTGCGTTCAAGATCGGTTAGGGAACGCCAAGAAGGAATATCGTTGCTCAGCGGCACCTTTTCTGGAAGCCAGAAGTTAGCAATAAGACGATTCCAAACGTCCAAATCCTTGTCGTCAACAATATTATTCCAATTAACTGGGCGCACGCGAGATCCGTGATGATAGCGGTATTGAGCTGGAGTGATGGAATCTGCCATCATTTGGTCGCTTGCGATTACGCGGTTCGTGCCGAAAGGCTTATCGAGGCTACTTCTAAGCGCTGTTGGATCGAGCTCGGTTGGGCTGAGTTCTGTCATAATTACTCCTGATTCTGTGTTTACGTTTTATAAAATTTTTAAGTTTTTGATTTAATTTGCGAAAGATTTACAACCATAAGGTTTACAGCGTGCAGCTTACGCAACCCTCGATTTCTGTACCTTCCAAAGCCTTCTGGCGAATACGAATGTAGTAAAGAGTCTTAATGCCCTTACGCCACGCGTAAATTTGAGCTTTGTTCAAATCGCGAGTAGTCGTAGTGTCTGGGAAGAACAAAGTAAGCGACAATCCCTGATCCACATGCTGAGTTGCCTCCGCGTAAGTGTCAATAATTGCCTTCCAACCAATCTCGTAAGCATCCTTAAAGTACTGCATATTGTCATTCGTCATGTATGCGGCAGGGTAGTAGACGCGTCCAACTTTACCCTCTTTACGAATCTCAATGCGAGAAGCAATCGGGTGAATCGAACTCGTGGAATGGTTGATGTAAGAGATTGAACCAGTTGGAGGAACAGCTTGCAAATACTCGTTGTAAATGCCGTCGCGCAAAATCTCGTCGCGCAAAGCTTCCCAGTCCGAAACGGTTGGAATCGCAACGTTAAAACGAGCAAACAAATCGCGAACCTTTTGAGTTTTAGGCTCAAGCGAGCGGCTGCCATCAGTGTACTTATCGAAGTAGTTGCCTTTTCCTGCAGGCTTAGCGTAAGCGCTAGTCTTAAAGCTTGCAAAAGCAGTCCCGCGCTCTACAGCCAAAGCGTGAGAAGCCTTATAAGCGTGGTAAGCAACAGTCATAAAGTACATGTCTGTAAAATCAAGAGCTTCCTCGCTTCCGTATTGAATGTGCTCTCTAGCAAGGAAACCGTGCAAATTCATTTGACCCAAGCCAATAGCGTGACCTTCCGCGTTTCCGCGACGAATCGAAGGCACGGAATCAATCGAAGTGTGCTCGGATACAGAAGTGAGCGCGCGCACAGCCAAATCAACGCTTGCACCCAAGTCACCGTCCATCGCCTTAGCAATATTAAGAGAGCCAAGATTGCAAGAAATATCGCGACCAACGTGGCTATAAGACAAGTCAGCGTTATAAGTGCTTGCTTCTTGAGTTTGCAAAATCTCGGAGCACAAGTTGCTCATAGTAATGCGGCCCTCAATAGGATTCGTGCGATTCACAGTATCTTCAAACAAAATGTAAGGGTAGCCAGACTCAAACTGAATCTCCGCAAGCGTCATAAAGAATTCGCGAGCGTCGATGTACTTCTTGTGAATACGAGGGTTTGCAACCATCTCATCGTAATGCTCGGTAACGGAGATGTCTGCAAAAGGCTTTCCGTACTCACGCTCAACGTCGTAAGGGCTAAACAAAGCCATCTTTTCCTTACGCTTAGCAAGCTCAAAAGTAATATCTGGAATCACAACACCCAAAGAAAGCGACTTAATACGAATCTTCTCGTCTGCGTTCTCGCGCTTAGTGTCGAGGAAACGCATAATATCTGGGTGGTGAGCGTTAATATACACGGCACCAGCGCCCTGACGAGCGCCAAGCTGATTAGCATAAGAGAATGAATCTTCCAAAAGCTTCATAACAGGCACAACGCCGCTCGACTGATTTTCGATGCGCTTAATAGGAGCGCCAAGCTCGCGCAAATTCGTAAGGAGCAGAGCAACGCCGCCGCCGCGCTTAGAAAGCTGCAAAGCAGAGTTAATTCCGCGCGCAATAGACTCCATATTATCTTCCAAGCGCACAAGGAAGCAGCTCACAGCCTCTCCGCGCTGAGCTTTACCAAGATTCAAGAACGTTGGAGTGGCTGGCTGGAATCGGCCCGCAAGCATCTCGTCCAAATAGTTGAGCGCTGCTTTTTCGTCGCCATCTGCAAGCTCCAAAGCAACTGCTGCTGCGCGCTGAGCGAAGTTTTCCAAATATTGCTTGCCGTCGAAAGTCTTTAAAGCGTAAGAAGTGTAGAACTTAAAAGCACCCAAGAATGTGCCAAAAGTGTGGTGTGCGGCCTCTGCGTGCTCGTAGAATTTATCTAGAAACTCGTCGCTGTATTTGTGGAAAACGTTGCCGTTGTAGTAGTAGTTGTTAATCAAATAATTCAAGCGCTCGTGAGTTGAAGCAAACTTCATGCTGTGTTCTTGCACGTAACCCGAAACGTAAAGCTTTTCTGCTTCCGTGTCTTTATCAAACTGAATACCTTTTTCTGGATCAAAAAGACCGAGCATAGCGTTAAGAACGTGGTAGTCGCGGCTGTTGCGAATGCGCTCTGCTGTGCTGCTAGCAGTGTTGGTGTCGTCAGTGTGATCAAGATTAAGCGAGGTAGATTCGCTCATCGGATCCGTGCTATTCATTTGATTAATTCCTTTCCTCGTGCGTTAGTTTTGCTTTTCAAACGCTGTTTTTTGTTGATTTTGTTTATTTGTTTATTTCGTTTCTTCTGTTTCTTTTAATTGCCGTAAAAATCTTGGTATTCCCTGCGCTACTTTTTCTATATCTTCTTGAGTTCCCGTAAGTTCAAACGAGTACATATTTGGGATTGCGCATTTTCCTGCGATTTGACCGCCTGCAGCGCAATATGCGTCTCCAAAATTCGTATTTCCAGAAGATATTACGCCGCGAATAAACGAACGATTTTCGCGATTGTTTAGGAATTTTCGCACTTGCATTGGTATTGCTTTAGAAATGTTTCCGCCGCCGTAAGTTGGCACAATCAAAACGTATGGCTCGCGAACGTGCAATTCTGGCTCTTTTGGTCGAAGCGGTATGCGATATACGTTCACATTGTTGCTTGGAAAATCGCAATTTTTTACGAATCGTAGTGTGTTTTCGGAGACGGAAGAAAAATAGACTACAGCTCCGATTGATTCGCCTTGCGCGTGCGCTTCTGACTCGCTTGGTTGTGACATATTTTCTTGATCACACATTTTTATACTTCTTGATTGCTTTGATTATTTTGCGTATCTTGCTTATTGTTGATTGCTTTAATCGTTTTTATCGTTTTTATTTTCGTCTTCTAGTTGGCTTGCGATTTGTGCAATCAAATCTGGGCGATACCCACTCCACGACGAGTTTGGAGTAATCACCACTGGCGCTTGGCGATATCCTGCTGCGCGCAATTGGTCTAAAGTAGAAGGGCTTTGAGTTAAATCTACTGTTTCAAAATTCACGCCTAGCTTAGTGAATTGACGCTTTGTGGCATCGCACTGTGGGCAATGTGGCTTTGTGAAAACTGTAATAGTCACGGTTCGTCTCCCTTCGTTGTGTGTATTGTGCGTATTTAACGCTTTTTCTTTATGATTATTTAAGTTTGTGCTTTTGGGCACGATTTAACAGTCTACTACCACTTAACACTATTTGTAGTGGCGTGTTGTATGGATAATCCCTATATTTAGTGTGTCCAAATTTTGATTATCACGCGTGTCTATAAGATTTAAGCGGTATTTATGCTTTCTAAATAGCGACTAATAAAAGTAAAAATGTAATCTTTATCACAAAATTGCCATTAATGCGCGCGCTATGCAGTACGCCTTGTTATCGCAACAAAAATGCTTGTGCATATAGGCAGATAAACTTTAAAAAGTGTGTTTTGATTGATTAAGTGTTAAAAATAAAACAATCATAAAATAATAAAACGGTTATAAATATTACGATTATAAATATTAAAAGATAGAGGTGCAAAATGGCGGAAACTCAAGCTAGAGCAAATATTGGCGTTGTTGGCTTGGCTGCAATGGGATCGAATTTAGCGCGTAATCTTGCGCATCACGGAAATACTGTTGCTGTTTATAATCGTCATTATTCGCGCACAGAAACCTTGATGAATGAGCACGGCAGCGAAGGTGCTTTCGTTCCTGCTAAAACCGTTGAAGAATTTGTTGCTTCTCTTAAGCGCCCACGCACTGCAATCATTATGGTAAAAGCTGGTGCTCCTACAGATGCTGTTATTGAAGAGCTTGCAAACGCTATGGAGCCAGGAGATATTATTGTTGACGGCGGAAACTCCTACTTTGAAGACACAATTCGCCGAGAGAAAAACATTCGCGCGCGCGGCCTTCACTACGTTGGTTGCGGTGTTTCTGGCGGAGAAGAAGGTGCGCTTCGCGGTCCTTCGATGATGCCAGGTGGCACGGAGGAGTCTTGGAAGACGCTCGGCCCTATTTTAAAGTCGATTGCGGCTGTTGCAGAAGGCGAGCCTTGCGTAACGCATATTGGCACCGATGGCGCTGGTCACTTTGTAAAAATGGTTCACAATGGCATTGAGTACTCAGATATGCAACTTATTGCCGAAAGCTACGATTTAATGCTTCGCGGCTTGGGCATGAAGTCTGAAGACATTGCAAACGTGTTTAGCGAGTGGAATAAGGGCGAGCTTGATTCTTATTTGATTGAGATTACGGCGGATGTTTTGCGACAGAAGGATGCTAAGACTGGTAAGCCTTTGGTGGAGATGATGGTAGACCACGCTGGCATGAAGGGCACGGGTACTTGGACTGTACAATCTGCGCTTTCGCTTGGAATCCCTGTAACGGGTATTGCAGAAGCTGTGTTTGCTCGCGGACTTTCTAGCCAAGTTGCTTTGCGAGAAGCCTCAGAAAACCAGGGTTTGACTGGTCCAGATATGCATTTTGATTTTAGCGATTCTGAGCGTAAGGCGTTTATTGAGGATATTCGCCAAGCTTTGTACGCTTCTAAGATTGTTTCTTATGCTCAAGGATTCGACGAGATTGCTGCTGCTGCAATTGAGCATGATTGGAAGATTGACCAGGCTGCTGTTGCTCGCATTTGGCGAGGCGGATGCATTATTCGTGCGCAATTCTTAAACCGCGTTTCCGAGGCGTTTGAATCTGGGCAGGCAAGTGTTTCCTTGCTTTTTGCGCCGTACTTTAAGGATGCTATTGAAAAGTCGCAAGCTGCTTGGCGCCGTGTTATTGCGCGCGCAGTGGAGCATGGTGTGCCTGTTCCAGCATTCTCCAGTTTGCTTGCATATTACGATGGCTTGCGATCCAAGCGTTTGCCAGCATCGCTTATTCAAGCTCAGCGCGATTTCTTCGGCGCGCACACTTACGGTCGCATTGACGAGCTAGGAGTATTTCACACTTTGTGGGCAGAGCCTAATCGCCCAGAAGTAAAGCAAGATTAAATCAAATAATCTTTAGAACTAACAGGCCTCTGCATAACAATGCAAAGGCCTGTATTTTATTGTTCTAAATATTATGCACGATGTTAGAAGGCTATGCAGATTACTGGATTGCTGCTTGCAAAGTTTCGGCAGTAGTTAGCCATGCGATTTCGTCGGTGCCGTTGGCAAAAGACGCAGGATAGTCTGGGTTATTGCTCCCAGAAAGCGCGTTCATTAAAGCTTTTCCTTTTTGCTCGCCAGCAGTTAAGAACCAAGTGCGGCGGCTATGAGCCAGCACGGGAACGCTAAGCGTTAATCGCATTGGCGGCTGCTTAGGGGAGTGGTTCACGCCTAAAACTATGCGATCGCGATTATGAATTTGCGGCAATCCTGGGAAAAGTGAAGCTATATGCGCGTCTGGTCCCATGCCAAGAATCACCAAATCAAACACTGGCTCTGATCCAAGTAATCCTATAATTTCTTCTTCGTATTCGCGTGCAGCAGCGTCTAAAATAGCGTCATTTTCAGCGTCGCTGGCTTTTGCAATTTCCTCCGCATTGCGCTCATCTGCAGGCATTTCGTGAATATGAGACTCCTGCAAAACTTTGTGATCGCTAAGCATGTTAAGAAGCAACTCGCGAGCCTTGCGCGCATTACGATCTTCGCTGTTATAAGCTACAAAACGCTCATCTGCCCACCAAATATGCACATTAGACCAATTGATTGCTGGAAGCAATGGGTTGCTAGCTAACATTTGAAACATGCGAATCGAATCTGTTCCACCTGTTAGCAAAAGATGGAATGGCTTATTAAGATTTTCAACATTGTTTTGCCATTGCATAATCAAAGTCACAAGTTTTTGTGCAGCAACAGCAGCTATAATATCTTGATTATCGTAGCCGTACACTGTTGCGTTATGCGCAAATCTAAAATCTTTAGCCATAATGAATCCTTTTATTATTTTTACTTGTTGTATTAAAGTTCGTTACCTTGCAAGTTCGTTATCTTGCATTTTGCAACAATTTTCGTGAATAAGTTGCGCATAAATCTCGTCTGGGTCAATTCTGCGTAATTCTTCACTTAAGCAGTCTTGCAAAGAACGAATCGGCATAGAAATAGGCTGAGAAGCTTGCCCTGGAAGACTTATTATTGCTTGGCTGCTGCCAGAAGGTCGCGTTAAAGAAAGCTCGCCATCTTGCCGCTTAAGACTTACTTCTGTAATTGCATGTGCGCTTGAATCTTCAACAATTTCTACAGGAACATTAAGTGAGATTTTTAGCCATTGCGCGAGCAAATGCAACGGAACGTAATGCTTAGGGCCGCTAACTTTAACACTAAGAATCGGTAAGTGCGGCGGCTGATCAAGCATAGAAGCAAGCATTGCGCGCCAAGACGTAATGCGCGTCCAAGAAAGGTCAACGTCTTTAGAAGACCAATTTTTGCGCAGATTTTGTACAGTTTCAAGAGTGTTGCTTGCGCGTTGAGCGTCTGTGATTCTGCTACTTGCCATAGCTCCAAGCAAGTCTTTAGCAGGATTTTCGGGCGCGTTTGTAGGCCACCATGCAACAATCGGTGCGTCTGGCACAAGAAGCGGAATAACAAGCGTATCTGGGTGGCGAACAAGGTCATTATGTGGGTAGAGAATAATGATTTCGCCTGCGCCAGCATCTGCTCCAAATCGCACTTGAGCGTCTAAGTTTGGCGTTTCTTCTTCTTGATTACCTTGATTTTGATTATGCAAACTTGCATTAGCGCTTTGCCAATCGCGAACAATCGCAATAACTCTGCAAGGATGCTCGCGACTAGCTGCATTTGCTGCGCCCAGTGCGTTTTCAAGCTCTTTAAGAGTGGTGTCAATAAGAAGAGTGAGCACGCGTCCAGTTGCGGATTCGCCTCGTTCTTCGTGAAGTTCGTCGATTTTTGCAGAGATTTTAGACGTGTTTGTGTTAGGAAGATTAATAATCATGGCAGCCTCCAATGGCGATTATTGCGAGCAAGCATAGCGTCAGCTTCCGCTGGTCCCCAAGTTCCAGCACGGTATGGTTGCGGACGCGTGTTAAGCGAAGCCCAAAAATCTTCAATCGGATCCAAAATCTTCCAACTTAAATCAACCTCTTGTGTTGTTGGGAAAAGTGGTGGCTCGCCAAGTAAAACGTCTAAAATAAGGCGTTCGTATGCTTCTGGAGAGTTTTCTGTAAAAGACCTTCCATAGCTAAAGTCCATAGAAACATCGCGAACTTCCATAGACGTTCCGCCTGGCACTTTTGCGCCAAATCGCATTGTTACGCCTTCGTCTGGTTGAACGCGAATCACAATAGCATTGTTTCCAAGTTCGCGCACAGCAGTAGTCTCAAAAGGCAAGTGTGGGGCGCGCTTAAAAATCACAGCAATCTCTGTAACTCGCTTACCTAAGCGTTTGCCAGTTCGCAAGTAGAATGGCACTCCAGCCCATCGGCGAGTGTCTACGTCTAATCGCACAGCAGCATACGTTTCTGTAGTGCTATCTGGGCTAATTCCTTGTTCTTGCAAATATCCAATAGCCTTATATGACCCCTGCCAGCCTTCTGCGTATTGGCCTCTTGCAGTGTTTGCAGCTAAATCTTTAGGCAATCGTATAGCCGACAAGACCTTAGTTTTTTCTGCTGTTAAATCGCCAGCGCTAAAGCTTACAGGCTCTTCCATAGCAGTGAGTGCCATTAGTTGCAACAAGTGGTTTTGAATAACATCTCGAGCAGCGCCAATGCCATCGTAATATCCAGCTCTGCCACCTATGCCAATATCTTCTGCCATAGTGATTTGTACGTGGTCAACATAATTAGCATTCCAAATTGGCTCGTACATTGCGTTTGCAAAGCGCAATGCAAGCAGATTTTGCACAGTTTCTTTGCCTAAATAGTGGTCTATGCGGAACACGGAATTAGGGTCAAAAACCTCGGAAACTACGCGATCCAGCTCTTGTGCGCTTGCTAAATCGTGACCAAAAGGTTTTTCGATTATCACTCGTCTCCATGCGTTTTCGGAGGAGTGTGAAAGCCCCGATGCAGCCAATTGCTGCGCTACAACAGGGAAGCTGGATGGTGGAACAGACATGTAGAATGCGTGATTTCCGCGAGTTCCGCGATCTCTGTCTAACTCGCTTACTGTTTTGCTTAATCGCTCGAAAGCGCTTGCGTCGTCGAATGTTCCGCGAACAAAACGTATGCCTTTTGCAAGATTAATCCAAGTGGATTCGCAAAATGGCGTGCGGCAATGTTGTTGAATATTTTCTCGCACAAAGTTTACAAAATGCTCATCTGTCCAGTCGCGTCTGGCGAATCCCGTAAGGCCAAAGCCAGGAGGCAAAAGTCCGCGATTTGCTAAATCGTATACGGCTGGCATTAGCTTTTTTCTCGCTAAATCGCCCGTGATTCCAAATATAACAAGGCTGCACGGGCCTGCGATTTTGGCTAGTCGCAAGTCGCGCGTGTCTCGCAGAGGATTCTTCCATTCTGCAATCGAATCGCCCTTATTGCTTTGGGAAAATGGGGTTATTAACTCACTCATATGTACCATCGTAATATTTTGACGTGATTTGGGCGGTTTGTTTTGCTATGCGCAAGTCATCCGCCGCACACGGCTAGTCGTATCATTCGTGCGTATTGTGGCCCGCCAATAGGCGTTAAGTGTATTCCGTCGTCTGTTAGAAACTCGCTATGGCCTGCGCTCGTGCCATTCCAGTCAATAATTCCAACGTTCTTGCGCTTTGATGCAAATGCGCGCAATTTTGCGTTCGTCTCGTCTTGCCAAGGTTGAGGCACGCGAGTTGTTACAAAGTACACGGGCTTTCCGCCAGTAATATTCACCATGTTTTGTAAAACTGACTCATCTCTAGGCGGCCCGTTGGTTCCAAGTTCGTAGATTACAACGCTTCCAGGGTGTTTTTCGGCTATGTCTTTTTGGTAGTCTTCGGCTCCGTGGAAAATCTGCCTGCTAACTTTTCCGTCAATCCAAGCGTTTGGTAGAGCTTTTATAAGGTACGGTTTTGCGCCTTCGGTTACGGAGTCTCCAACCATTGTTATGTCTGCCGTGCAAACGTCTTGTTTTGAGTCAATTTTCCAAGGTTTTGTGTTTATGTTTGCTGGCACTTTTTCTGCGATTGGGTTTAGAACTCTATGCGCACTTGGCTTTGTTGGAAGTGTTTGTTTTGTTATATTTTGGCGCTTTCCGCCCACTTTTCTTTTTTGATTTTGCTTTGACTTTGTGTTTGACTTTGTGTTTGACTTGTTTCCTGACTTTGAGCTTTGATCTGTCTTTGGCTTTTTCTTGCCATTTTGCGAATGAGGTTTATTGTTTTGTTCTTGACTTGCTAGTTCTGGCCTTAATTGTATTGACCTTTCTTGTGCAATGGCGCTCCAATTTAGTGGAGCTGCGATTATCACTAAGCACGCCGCTGCACACACAGTAATCGCAAGCCTTCGTAGAACAAATGGTAGCTTAATGTTCTTGCTTTTAACGCTTAAAGTATCGCTAGAAAGATCAAGGTTTTTATTTTCGTCTTTTGAGCCGTCTTTCGATTCATCTTTTGATTTTGCGCTAACACTGCTAATGCTAAAAGTCATATATTTACTTGCAAATGGCATTTCAAAAATTCTGTAAAAAACTTCAGCTATTGCAACAACAATCACGCATTGCAAAATCTGCTCAAATAGCGTTATGTGAGTAGTTCTAGTTGCAGGATTTAAGACTTCTAGTATAGGAAAATGAACAAGATAAATCGCAAAAGATCTCTTGCCTAAGTAGCTTAATATGTTAGTGCCAAGGATCTTTGCACAAATGTTGTTTTTTAGCATGCAAGCGTGCATTAAAATCGCGCAAACTATTGCAAAAAGTGCGTAACCTCCGTACACAATCCACGTTTTTAGTCCGTCTTGTTTAATAAAGCAGAACAAAATAAACGCTAGTGCAGCAAATCCTACAATGGATTCTAAAATTGGCTGTCTGCCTTTGTTTTTGCCATTTTGCGAATCGTTTTCTTGATTTTCAATTTGTTCTTTTTCGCTTTTGCTTCCAACAATGTAGCGGCACGCGTCTGAAATGATTTTTATAGCAGATTTTCCACTAAACCACGTGCAATACATTGCTAGAAGCGCGCCGATTAAGAATTCACATGCGCGCGTATCTAAAGAGTAGTACACGCGTGCAATAGTTTGTCCTTCTCCATAAAGAATTGTTATTGCAATGCTTGTAAGCGCAGACACAATCGCAAGCGTTGCAGTAACAAGCATTCGCACAAACTTTGATTTAACTATTTTAAGAATTGCGCATAGAATAATTGGCCAGCAAATAAACATTTGCATAATAAGGCCTAAGTACCACAAATGCTTAATAGGAGAAGGTAGTCCCGACTGTTCAAAATACGAGACTTTTCGCAAAACATACGCCATGTTGCTGCTAAATGTTGCTCCGCTTAGAGCATCTGATTGCAACTTCGTTAAAAGGCTTGGAGAAAACAGCCACATAAGTGGTGCGCTTAGTGCAATAACGCCCAGCGTAGAAGGCCATATTCGTTTTATGCGTTTAAGTAGGTACTTAAAGTAAGTGATAAGTTTTGATTTTTTCTTCTGGCTTTCTTGGTTGCCATCTAAATGCGAATTTTTATCGTTTTTCTCGCTGAACATTTTTAGCAAAGACACGGTGCTAAAGTACCCTGCCATAACAAGAAACATTGTTACGCCTAAAAAGCCGCCGTTGAATACAATTGGACGCAAGTGGAACGCTACAATTCCAATAATTGCAATCGCGCGCATGCCGTCTATTGCAGCGTTGCGTTTACTTGCAGCGTTTGTTGCGTTGTTCAATTCTTTCATCTTGCCTACAACTTAATACGTGTTTGTTGTGTTTGTTGTGTTTTTGTATTCAGTTTTTGTGTTAAGTTTTTTGTTCAGTCTTACAAGTGTTTATGTTCGATTTTTTCCATTAGTATCGCTCCAAAACGTAGTCATATTATCTATGTATTAAGACACTAAAGACGCCTATAGCGTGTCTTAGTTTTTCCTTGATTTTTCGCGTATTTTTGCCTGATTCACGAGAGTTTTTTTAATGTGAGCTAAAATATTTTTCAAATGTTTTACTGTTTTTATTAATATTTTTTATTAATATTTTTCTTTATGTTTTTTTCGCATCGGTTAGTTGACACTTTCTGTGTCTTATCTAAATCGCGCATTATTGCGTTTTGCTTCGATTTGCTTGTGCATATATCGTAAAGCGTATTGCGCACTATTTTCCACATGTAGCAAATATATTACACAAATATGTCTCGCATATAGTCCGCATATAGTCTGCATATCTAACTGGTTCTGAATCGCTATCGTGCGCGTAGTGTTTTATATACTCTTTGCTGCGCGCTAAAGTTAGACTGAACAGTCTAAGTTAGATGTACAAACGTTAGATTGATAAACAAATGCTTAAACGTGCTAATGTACTTAAGCATTAAGTTTTACGTTAAGGAGTAAAAATGGCAGAAACATTTAACGTTGTGGTAGAGATTCCACGCGGCTCTAAGAACAAGTACGAAGTTGATCACGAAACTGGTCGCGTATTTTTGGATCGTACTCTATTCACTGCAATGGGCTATCCAGATGATTACGGCTACATTGATGGCACTTTGGGCGAAGATGGCGATCCTCTTGACGCTCTTGTTATGATTCCAAATTCCGTATTCCCTGGTTGCGTTGTTGAATGCCGCGCCGTTGGTTTGTACCACATGGTTGACGAAGCTGGCGGAGATGACAAGGTTTTGTGCGTGCCAGCAGATGTTCGCTTTGACGACATTAAAGATATTGATGACGTTAACGAGTATCACAAGGCAGAAATCAAGCACTTCTTTGAGCAATACAAGGCTTTGGAGCCAGGCAAGGAAGTTCTTCCTGGAGACTTCTGGGCTGGAGTTGAGCAAGCCGAAAAGGAAATCGTTGCAGCTCGCAAGCGTTTGGAAGAAAGCGAAAAGTAGTTCTTGCGATTAGTCGCAAGCTTCCGAACGTTTTAACAACGTATCTATTAGTGTCTAACGCATTTTATGTGTTAGACACTTTTTAATATCTTTAATATTTTTAATATCTTAATAAGTAATTACTATCTATAAAACATTGCTATCTATAAAACATATTGCGTGAAACAGTGCGTGAAACAACGTGTGAAACAACTAGCATTAACTTTAATCGCTTACGCTACAAGCAACATTGCCAATCCAGCTCCGTAAACAACCATTCCGCACATCATAATTGGAATCAAAGCTGTTCCAATTTGCGGAAAAACTGTTCCGGCATTGTATTGCGCGTCTTTAATCCAAAGGTGAGAAAGGCCAGCCAAAACAATCACAACAAACAATCCAAGAATTGCCACTAACACGCCAAGTTCCAATACGCGCACAGAAAAAGTGAATCTAATAATTGACGGCAAGAAAAGCCATCCAGGCAAAGCTGCGCATGCAATGCTTGCAGTAAGGCAATGAGATAGGTTTCGTACAAGATTAGACCTATCTTCTCTAAACATTTGTCTAGCAAAGCTAACAAATGTTGCTGCAACAAGAATTAGCGCAAAGTTTACTGCCCATCGCTCGTATGGTCTAATAGCAGCAACAAATTTGTGAATACTAACTTCTGATTCGCCATCAATCACACTGCTTGGCAGCCATCCTTTTAAGGCCAGAGTTGCGCACCACATAGACGCTAATGATGCAAGAAAAGGAATAGCTTTATCGGCTGTGGAACCTTTGAGTGGCCAAAAAGTTATTAGAGCAAGAAGAATAAGAATGCAAACAGTTAAAACTGCTTTTGCTGTTGCAAACGGAAGCATTGCAGCAGATGCTAAAAGAACTATAGCAACAAATTGAGTTACAGCAATCGTAATGTGACCATACATTTTGTTGCGCTGAATATTGTTGCTCATTGTACGCTCCTATCGCGTTTACACTGTGATTTACACCATTTTATATGTAAGCGTACACTTGCGCTTTTTGATTCTTCTTAAGCATGGATTACAATTCTTTTTTATAACAGCTTGATTTTGAATTTTCATTCAATTCTATGCGCTATGGAGGTGTCAATATGACGGATATTACATTGATGACCTCTTGTGCCGCGCCTGCAAAAGTTTTGCCATCACTAACACTTCTTTCGCATCGCGTGCGCGTAGTGCCAATGGAACCTTCTAGCATGCTTAAAATGCCCGAAGATACTATTCTTCTTGTTGACGCTAGAGAAGACTTATCTTTAGCAAAATCGCTGTGTTCTCTTGTGCGCGCGTCTAATTTAACAATGTCTATTATTCTAATTCTTACAGAGGGCGGTTTTACAGTTGTAAACCCATCTTGGGGCGTTAACGACGTTATGCTAACAACCGCTTCTCCTGCAGAAGTGGAAGGAAGATTGCGATTAGCCGCCAAAAGAGCAGTTTCTACCGATTCTTCTTCTGGCTCTACTGTTGCCGATTCCACAAGTGTTGAAGTTAACAGCAACGGTCAAATGTGCTCTGGAGACTTAGTTGTAGACACGCAAAGCTATACAGTTAGCTTGCACGGAAAGCCTATTGATTTAGCGTATAAAGAATTTGAGCTGCTTAAGTATTTTGTTCAGCATCCTCGTCGCGTTTTTACGCGTGCGCATTTGCTTCAAGAGGTTTGGGGCTACGATTACTACGGCGGAACGCGAACTGTAGACGTTCATATTCGTAGGCTTCGCGCAAAGTTGGGCGTTGAATATGAGCATGTTATTGGAACAGTTAGAAATGTTGGATATCGTTTCGACCCATTAGAAGCTCAAGTTGACGAAGTTGAAAATGGCGATTACGCACAAAATGGCAATAGTGCGGCTGCTGGCGATTCGCGTGCCGATGATTCAAGCGTTTCCAACGATTTAGACTAGGCTTATATTGTCTAAGATAGATAAAATAAACAAAATCCGCAAAATGCGCGAAGAATATAGGATTTTATGCGAAGAAATCCCAAATCCAAAATGTGCGCTAAATTTTACGAACCCATTTGAGCTTCTAATCGCAACTGTTCTTAGCGCGCAAACAACCGATAAGCGCGTAAATCTTGTTACGAGTAAGCTTTTTAAGGCATACCCAACGCCAGTCGATTTGGCAAAAGCGCAAATATACAACGTGCAAGAAATAATTCATTCGCTTGGATTTTATAGAGTAAAATCGCAACATATTATTGAGCTTTCGCAAAAACTTGTTAAAGATTTTAATGGCATTGTTCCAAATAATATGGCTGATCTTACAAAGTTACCAGGAGTGGGAAGAAAAACAGCAAACGTTGTTTTAGGGAACGCTTTTAAGATTCCAGGATTTCCAGTAGATACGCATGTTATGCGCGTTACGTCAAGACTTGGCTGGGTGAGTGAGTCTAGCGCTAAGGCTAAAGATGCAGCGAAAATCGAAAGAGAAGTCACAGCTTGTTTTGCTCCAGAAGAATGGACTAATCTTTCACATCGTCTTATTTTGCACGGAAGAATGATTTGCAATGCTAGAAACCCTCGCTGCGGCGATTGCCCGCTTAGGTTTTTGTGCCCTTCTGTTAGATTGTAGAAAATAAATTTGCACAATATTAATGGCGTCTAGTAAACTCTTTTAGAATATTTTTAGAATATTTTTAGACTATTTTGTGCATAAATTCGGCAATCAAATTCAAACGGTGATATAAACTTTTAATCATGCCTGAATTTGAAAGATACTCATCTGCTTCACATGTGCGTAGTGCAAGATATGCGCATAAAACTAGACGAAGCGATAAACCATGGGTTGTATTTATTGTTTTAATCGGCATTCTATCTGCAATAATTTGGGGCGGATGGCGGTTTATAGATGGAAGATCTTTAATACCTACAAACATTTTTCCAGCGTCAAATTCAACTTTAACAATAGGATTACGAACGGCTCCAGCTTCGCTAGATATTAGAACAGACGATAGTGATTCCTTACAACAGGCACTTTTAGAGAACGTTTACGAAACACTTGTAAAACGAGACGAAAACAATGTTTTACACCCAGGACTTGCGCAATCTTGGAGCGTTTCGAACGATGGATTGAATTATAAATTTAGACTACGCAGCGGAATTAAGTTTGCTAACGGAGACCCAATGAACTCAAGCTCCGTTCTTAAATCGCTTCAGCAAGGCATTACAAAGAATTATCCTGGCTACGAAAAGCTAACAAACATAACAAGCGTTTCTAATTCTGGGCCTAACGTTCTAGATATAACTCTTAAAACTCCAGACCCACTTTTGCCAAGGCGATTAGCTGGAAGAGCTGGAATTGTTTACAACACAAACATTTTTGTTAACTACGCTTCCGACGCTATTGGAACAGGTCCGTTTACAGTAAAGGGATACAACAAGGGGGGAAATCTCGTTCTTGTTAGAAACAACAATTACTGGGCAGGGCAAGCTGGATGCCAAAGCATAACGCTTAAGTATTTTAACGATGACACGTCTTTAGCAAACGCTGTTAAAGATGGCAGCGTGCAAATGGCAATTCCACTAGACGGAAATGAAAACAATCGAATGGCTGCAATGCCAAACACTAAGTTGGTAAAGGGAAAAAGCACAAGATTAAGAATGTTTGCTTTTAACACGGGAATGTCATCTATGTTCTGCGATCAGCAAATTCGTAGAGCTGCAAGACACGTGATTGAGCCAAATGTTATTCTTGCTTCCGATCCTTTTGGAGGCCAACTTGTTGGCGGGCCAATCGACCCTATGTCTCCTGGGTATGAAGATTTTAGTAACACGTATCCTCACGACGTTCAAAAAGCTTACGGCATGTACCACTACTTTGTTGCAGGATATTTGCGCGGAATCACAATGCTTGTTCCGACTGGAATGGCTAGTGTTTGCGATCAAATGGCAAAAAACTTAAGCTATGCAGGTGGATTCCCAGTAAAACTAGAAGAATTAGACCAAAGTGTAATCGATCAACGAATACGCGAAGGTAAATACGACTTAGCTCTTACTTGGACTAATCACACTTTGGATTCTGGAATGTATGCAGACACTAAGTCTAACTACTTGTTCCAAGACCATGCTTCGCAAAAGTATTTTGCAGACGCAATGAAGTCCACAAGCCCGCAAGAGTACGAAGAAAACATTAAAAAGTACGCTAAAGAATTGTGCGATTATGCGGTTTCTGGATGGTTGTACGCAAGGAATAGCGTTGTTGTTGCAAAGAATAATGTGAGTGGATACCCTACTAACATGACCGATCAGCTGCTTCCTTTGCATGATGTGACTGTTAAATAGTGCTGGCTTAGTGAGTTCTTAGTGCTCTGTTATAGTGCGATGTCTCAGTGAGTTTCTAATATTCAGTTCATGAGTGAACAGGATAACACAGTAAAACACGCACATTTAACACCATTGCCTAATAAGGTTGGTGTTGATGGTCTTGAAGACAAATGGCGTAGTAATTGGGACGAAGCTAAGACTTATGCGTTCCACAATTCTCGCGACCGTAAGGCCGTATATTCAATCGATACGCCGCCTCCAACAGTTAGTGGCCACTTGCACGTTGGTCACGTATTCTCTTACACGCATACGGATGTTATCGCGCGATATAAGCGCATGCAAGGCTTTGATGTGTTCTACCCAATGGGTTGGGACGATAACGGCTTACCAACAGAGCGCCGCGTGCAAAATTATTACGGCGTGCGCGTAGATACTTCGCTTAAGTATGACCCTGATTTTAAGCCGCCATTTGAAGGCACTGAAGGCAAGAAGATTGAGGCAAAAGACCAGGTTCCTGTAAGCAGGCAGAACTTTATTGAGCTTTGTGAGCGCCTAACTTCCCAAGATGAGAAGCTTTTTGAAGCTTTGTGGCGCAGGCTTGGTCTTTCTGTTGATTGGTCGCAAACCTACCACACTATTGGCGAGCAGCCTCGCCGAGTTGCGCAAAAAGCATTCTTGCGCAATCTTGCTCGCGGAGAAGCTTATCAAAAAGACGCTCCAGGCTTGTGGGATGTTACATTCCAGACTGCTGTTGCGCAGGCTGAGCTTGAAGCGCGCGAATACCCTGGTTTCTATCATAAGATTGCTTTCCGCTTTGAAGATGGTACGCCAATCTACATTGAAACTACGCGCCCAGAATTGCTTGCTGCTTGCACATCTTTGATTGCACACCCAGACGATGAGCGTTACAAGAAGTATTTTGGCAAGGAAGTTTACTCGCCGCTGTTTAAGGTGAAGGTGCCGATTTTGGCTCATCCTGCTGCTCAAATGGACAAGGGTGCTGGCATTGCAATGTGCTGCACTTTTGGTGACGTAACCGACGTTGAGTGGTGGCGCGACTTGAGTTTGCCAACTCGACCAATTATTCAGCGTAACGGCCGCATTGTTATGACTACTCCTGATTGGATTACGGACGAGTCTGGCCGCGAAATGTTTGAGAAAATTGCTGGCAAAACCACATTCTCTGCTCGCAAGGAAGTTGTTGAAGCATTGCAAGCTGCTGGAGATATGGAAGGCGATCCAAAGCCAACAAAGCGTATGACGAACTTCTACGAAAAGGGCGATAAGCCTTTGGAAATCGTCACTTCTCGCCAGTGGTACTTAAAGAACGGCGGCACGGACGAAAAGTTGAACGCTGAGCTTATTGAGCGCGGCAAGGAGCTTAACTTCCACCCAGACTTTATGCGCGTGCGCTACGAGAATTGGGTTCATGGCTTGAATGGTGACTGGCTTATTTCTCGCCAACGCTTCTTTGGTGTGCCATTCCCACTTTGGTACCCAGTAAACGAAAACGGGGAAGTGGATTACGAGCATCCTTTGACTCCTAGCGAAGACCGTTTGCCAATCGACCCAACTATCGATGTTCCAGAAGGATTTGACGAATCTCAGCGAGATCAGCCAAACGGCTTTACTGCTGAGCAAGACATTATGGACACTTGGGCTACATCTTCCTTAACTCCACAAATTGTTACTCGTTGGGAAGAGCCAGGTGAAGAAAATCAAGCTTTGTTTAAGGCTACTTTCCCAATGGATTTGCGTCCACAAGGCCAGGATATTATTCGTACTTGGCTGTTTAGCACGGTTGACCGCGCGCATCTTGAAAACGGATGCTTGCCTTGGAAGCACGCTGCGCTTTCTGGATGGATTCTTGATCCAGACCACAAGAAGATGTCTAAATCTAAGGGAAACGTTGTTGTGCCAAATAAGCCAATCGAAGAGTTTGGTGCGGATGCTGTGCGCTACTGGGCGACTTCTGCAAAACTTGGATTGGATGCAACTTACGACGAAGGTCAGATGAAGATTGGCCGCCGCCTTGCGATTAAGCTTTTGAACGCTACAAAGTTTGCGCTCGCGATTGGCAGAGAAGACGAGGAACATCAGGTTCTTGAGTCTGCCAGCGCGGATTGGGATTTTGCAGACGTTACGGAAGTTTTGGATTGCTCTGTTATGGCAAAGCTTGCATCCGTTATTCGTACCGCAACTGATGCGCTTGAATCTTACGAGCATTCCAAGGCTTTGGAAGCAATCGAAACCTTCTTCTGGGAGTTCTGTGACGATTACATTGAGCTTGCAAAGAATCGTGCTTATGGTACTGCAGAGTCCACTGGACGTACTCCAAGTGAAGCTGCTGTAAAGTCTGCTCGCACAACTCTTGGTCTTGCGCTCGACGCTTTGGCTCGCTTGCTTGCTCCTTACTTGCCTTACGCTACGGAAGAAGTGTGGAGTTGGATGCACGAAGGCGAAGGCTCTGTGCATCGCGCTAGCTGGCCATGCGCTAAGGCGTATGAGGCTGCTGCAAACGGTGTTTCTGCGGATACTTTGGCTTACGCGGGCGAGGCTTTGGCTACTTTGCGCAAGATTAAGTCTGAAGCAAAGGTTTCTATGAAGACTCCTATTTTGCAAGTGACTTTGAACGTTGCAGAAAATGCTTATAAGGCTGTTGAGGAGACTTTGGACGACGTTGCGGAAGCGGGACGCGTTACTGGAGAAGTAAAGCTTAACGCTGTTAAGGCTGCAGATGCTGGAGATTCTTCTGAATCTGAATCTGCGGAATCTGATGCAACTAACGTAAACGTTTTTGTTGCTCAAAGCGAACTCGGTGAAGCTCCTGCAAAAAAGAAGTAATTGCCAGTAATCGCAAATAGTTAATCGCAAAACAAAAGCGCTGGAAGTCAACCTTCGACCCCAGCGCTTTTTGTGTATTTAAGCACTTAGTAATAATCACTTATTGTAGATTCTGCTGCGATGATCAATATCTACAACAAAAACGGTCAGCACATTATTTTCAATTGCACAAATTATTCTGTAATCCCTTACTCTATATCTCCAAAACCCCGAATAGTTGCCAGTTAGCGCTTTGCCTCTGATTCGAGGATTGTCGAGATTGCTAATTTCGCGAAGTTCCTTAACGATTTGCTTAGCAATTGTTTTGTCAATTTTCCCTAGCTGTTTTTCAGCCCTTTTAGATAAATTAATCTTCCAAACCAAGGCGCTTCACCACGTCGTCGAGTGGAGACGTTTCTAATTCTCCACGTTTGTATGCTTCAATATCTGCCATTAGTCCATATTCATGTTCAAGTTCATCGATTTGGGCTTCTAGCGCTTGATTCATGTAAAATGAACGAGTGCGGTGAGTGGTTTTAGCGAGCTGATCATAACGATCTAAAACGTTGGAGGGTACTCTTAATCCTGTAATTGTTGCAGCCATTTCTAATCTCCATTGTAAAACATGTAAAACATATATTACCTTATATGCTGAATAACGCAATCCAATACGTTATAATCGCGAAGCATCGCGCGGTAACGCTAGACTGTAAACCATGAATCCAGAAAGCTTAAGTGAATTAATTGAAAAAATTGCTAAAGATTTAGTAGCAAGTGGTAAAGCTGGCAATCTAACAGAAGATTTGATTCCTGCTGCCGAAAAACTTGCAGTTATGAGGCCAAAAGATCGCGCACACGGCGATTGGGCTACGAACGTTGCTATGCAGCTCGCTAAAAAAGCTGGTATGAAGCCTCACGATTTAGCGGAACTTTTTGCAGAGCGCTTGCAAGATGCGGAAGGTATTGCGCGCGTAGAAGTGGCAGGCCCTGGCTTTATTAACATAACGCTTGATTCTGCGTCTGCCGCTGCTGTTGTAGAAGAAGTCTTAAATCAGGGCGCGGATTTTGGCAAAAATACGCATTTGAGCGGCAAAACTTTGAATCTTGAGTTTGTTTCCGCAAACCCAACTGGCCCAATTCATATTGGTGGCACTCGCTGGGCGGCGGTTGGCGATTCTATGGCTCGAGTTTTGGAAGCGAACGGCGCAAAAGTTGTGCGTGAATACTACTTCAACGATCACGGTGAGCAAATCAACCGTTTTGCAAAGTCTTTAGTTGCGGCAGCTCACGGCGAAGAAACGCCTGCAGACGGCTACAAAGGCGCGTATATTAACGAAATCGCGGATGCTGTTATAAAAGAATCGCAAGCAGACGGCGTTGACGTTCTCTCATTGCCGCGAATTGATCTTGGAAAAGACGAGGAAGGATTGCCGCTTGGCGAAGGCGATTCCGAGCAGCGAGAAGAGTTCCGAAAGCGCGCAGTTCCAATGATGTTTGCGGAAATTCGTAAGTCAATGCGCGATTTTCGTGTTGGTTTTGACGTGTGGTTCCACGAGAACAGCCTGTACGAGGACGGCGAAGTTGAGAGCGCTATTGCAGATTTGCGTTCTCGCGGAGACATTTTTGAAAAAGACGGCGCAACTTGGTTTGAATCCACCAAGCATGGCGACGATAAAGATCGCGTAATTATTAAGTCCGACGGCAATTACGCTTACTTTGCTGCAGATATTGCGTACTATCGCAATAAGCGCCACCGTGATCAGAATCCTGCAGACGTAGCAATCTACATGCTTGGCGCGGATCATCACGGCTATATTGGCCGAATGATGGCAATGTGCGCGGCTTTTGGAGACAAGCCAGGCGAAAACATGCAGATTCTTATTGGTCAGATGGTAAACGTTATGAAAGACGGCAAACCAGTGCGCATGAGTAAGCGTGCTGGAAACGTTATTACTATTGACGATTTAGTTGATGCAATTGGCGTTGATGCTTCTCGCTACTCGCTTGCGCGCACCGACTACAACACAAGCGTTGATATTGATTTGGATTTGCTTGCTTCTCACAGCAACGATAATCCTGTGTACTACGTGCAATACGCTCACGCACGCAGCTGCAATGTGGCTCGTAACGCTGCAGATGCTGGAATTAGTGCAGATGGAGCCGATTTAAGCTTGCTTAATACTGAGGCAGATGGCGAAGTGTTGGCTGCTTTGGCACAATGGCCTGCAGCTCTTGCACAAGCTGGCGATTTGCGCGCTCCGCACAGAGTTGCGCATTATCTTGAGGATTTGGCTGCAAGCTACCACAAGTGGTACAACCTTGAGCGCGTAGTACCAATGGAGTTGAGCGACCCAGAAAATCGCTTGCCAGAAGCGGAGCGTGAAGCGGTTCGCATTGCAAAGTGCCCAGAGCCTGCGCGTGCAGCAGCTCGACTTAAGCTTAACGCTGCTGTGCGCACAGTAATCGCCTCTGGTCTTGATTTGCTTGGAGTTTCTGCTCCAGACAAGATGTGATTTAGCGCATTTGCTATTATTGCGCATTTGCCCTTTATTTAGGACGTTAGTTTTTACGCTAGCGTCCTTTTATTTTGATTAGGAGACACGCGCGAAATTGCAAATTTTTGCCGATTAAGTACATGCGATTTATTAATATACCCCCTAATATTATTTTTCGGTTTCAGTTTTGTTATTCAATGCGTTAAATAATATGCTTAAACAATTTTTCACCATATAGGAGGTGTAAGCATGAGCGTCACAACACAAAGTGTCAGCACAGACAGTGCCCCGAAAAAAAGGAACTTGACAATTATTGAGTCCGCATACGTGGCGGTCATGTTGTTTGGCATGTTCTTTGGCGCTGGAAACCTTATTTTCCCAGTATTTCTTGGTGCTAACGCAGGAAACAATTCTGCTCCTGCAACAATCGGCTTTATTGTTACTGGCGTTGGTTTGCCATTACTTGGTGTTACGGCTCTTGCAATGAGCCGCGCAAATGGCCTTTTTGAGCTTTCAAGCAAAGCTAGCAAAAAATACGGCATGTTCTTTACGTGCGTTCTTTATTTAACAATCGGCCCATTCTTTGCAATTCCGCGATGCGCAACAACTTCATACACTGTTGGATTGGAGCGAGTTATTCCGCAAGATGGAAACGGGCAATTGTACTTGTTCTTGTTCTCTGTAGTATTCTTTGCGCTCGCGTTCTTCTTTGCTATGAAACCAAGCGGCATACTCACGTGGGTTGGTAAAGTTCTTACGCCAATCTTCCTTGTGTTCCTAGCGATTTTGGTGTTTACCGCACTATTTTCCCCTATAAGCGGTGCTTCTTCAGATGCTGCTCCTATAGGAAATTATGTTAATAAGTCATTCTTTACAGGATTCTTAGATGGCTACAACACAATGGATGCTTTAGCTAGCTTGGCATTTGGAATTGTTGTAGTTAGCACCATTCGTCAGTTTGGTGTAAAAGATCCTAAAGATGTGGCAGTAAATACTGCTCGCTCTGGATTCTTTAGCTGCTTGCTTATGGCGTTGATTTACGTTGCGATTGTTGTTGTTGGTGTGCGTAGCCGCGCGCTGTTCCCACCTGCGGAAAATGGTGGCGTGACTTTGGCGCAAGTTGCACGCTATCATCTTGGTAACGTTGGCTTATTTGTGCTTGCTGCAACTGTAACTCTTGCATGCTTAAAGACGGCAGTTGGCTTAATCGTAAGCTGTTCGGAAACTTTCTCTAAGCTATTCCCTAAAGGTCCTAGCTACAGAGTTTGGTCTGTATTGATTACGCTTGTTTCGTTTGGCCTTGCAAACTTTGGTTTGAGCGCAATCATCGAATATGCGGTTCCAGTATTAATGTTCTTGTATCCGCTTTCAATCGTACTGATTCTTTTGGCTTTGTGCGGTCGACTTTTTGGAAATTCCAAAGTTGTGTACGCTTGGACGCTTGGTTTTACTGGTGTTGCAGCTGTATTTGACTTTTTGAATAGTTTGCCAACAGCTTTGCGCGACGCATTGCATATAAACGATATGTTGATTGTTGCTCAAAACTGGTTGCCGTTCTCGGAATATGGCATGGCTTGGGTTTGCCCTGCTGCTGTTGGATTTGTTGTTGGCTATGTTCGTATGGTTTTATGTGACAACAAAGGTATGGAAGAGGTTGCTCGTGCAGCTGCTGGCCCAGATCTTGAAGGCAGCGTTGCTAGTAGCGATGATTATTCTTCAAGCGATGCTGATTTTGACGAGTCGGATGTGTTCGCTGTATCTGCTAAGTCTACTGTTGACAAGCCTAATTTTGGCAATCAATCCTAGTGACTAATTCATATTTATTTGTATAGATAGTTGCAATAATAAATAATCGCCATATTACTGCTCGTATGAGCTGCGATATGGCGATTATTGCGAGTTGATAGTTTAGGCTTAAGGCTTGCGACTTGCGACTAGAAGTTGCCGCCGTTCCAACCCCAGTCAGTTGTTGCAGTGTAACGAATGTAAGTGCGGTCTTGTGGCACTCCAAGCTCGCTCTCCAAAGCCGCCATAATTTGCTCAGTTAACTTTTCCCAAGCCGAACCAGGCACGCTAGAGCCAAAAACGTTCACTTCAACGTATGCTGCAGGCTTAGTATTATCTCCAGCAAAATAAATTGGCATATTGTCTTCGAATGGGCACATAAGCCAATGTTCGCTTTTGCCTGGAACTGCACTAATCGCCTTGCCGTATGCTGCTTTTAATGCATCGCGCTGAGCAGGTGTAGTGCTTACAGAAACATGAGTGTGAATAACTGGCATAATCGCTCCTTTGCTAAGTTTTATGAATTTTTTAAGTTTATAAACTTGTGTTGCGCAACTTATGTTACGCAATAATAAACCTGTGTTACGCAATAATTATAGTAAATTGTTAGCCTCCGCGTGTTTAATTGAATGTATGAAAAAACTTATTGAACAGGTTGTTAAGTTTGGAATCGTAGGAATCATTGCGCTGATTATTGACGTAGTATTGCTAAACCTGCTTCTTCTTGTGCATCTTAATAACGTTGTTGCTGGAACAATATCTTTTATAATCTCACTTATTTTTAACTACATTGCCAGCATGAAGTACGTGTTTAAGCACCGCGAAGACATGGCTCGTTGGATGGAATTGCTGATTTTTGTTATTTCTGCAGTTATTGGTTTGCTTATTAACGATGCGATTATTTGGCTTAGCACGCTTGGAATGGTTGAAGCTTTGCGCGGTACTGCGATTTACATGCTTCGCACAAACATTGGAAAGCTTATTGCAACAGTTGTTGTAGCTGTGTGGAATTTTGTTATTAGAAAGTGGCTTTTAGACGACACAAAGTCGCAAAAACCTGATTATGATGCCGCTAAAGACAATACTTTTGCGCATAATTTGGGTGAATGGTCGTTAAGTCACACTCCAAAAGGCTGGAAGTAGGTTTGGAAGTAGGTTTATAAAATATGCAAGCTACGACTATTCATTTTGTGCGCCACGGGGAAGTGGAAAATCCAAATCACGTGCTTTACGAGAGATTGCCAGGATTTCACTTATCTAATCGCGGCTTAAAAATGGCTCGCGCTACAGCAAAATATATTGCGACTGTTCCACAAATGCGCGGAATTAGTGCTATTTATTCGTCTCCTTTGGAGCGCACGCAAGAAACAGCGCAACAAATCGCGAGCGCTTTGCAAATCGGCCCTATTATTCTAGACAATCGTCTAATCGAAGCGGAAAACAATTTTCGAGGGAAAAGAATCGGCTATGGCGAAGGCGCTTTGTGGAAAAACAATAATTGGAAGCTTGTATCTAACTTGTGGAAGCCAAGTTGGGGAGAATCCTACAAGAGTATTGCTGCGCGCGTTGGTGATTTTGCGTGCGAGCAAGTGAAAAATCACCCAGGCGAGCAAATCGTAGCTGTAACGCACGAATCGCCAATATGGTCTTATCGTCATTTGCTAGAAACGGGTCGCGCGGAGCACAATATGCTTTTGCGCAAAACGGCCTTGGCGTCGATTACGTCGATTACGTATGATTGCGCAAATATGAATGTGCTTTCCATCACATATATGGATCCTGCGGCGCGTGTGCAATAGAACGTGTGGAATAATAAGCAATAGACTTTAAAATATGCATAAAAGATGCGTAGAAACTGTTTTTTACAGCTAATGCGAAGGAGCGTTATTATGGGTGATTCTGTAGAAAAGCTGGATTCAAAGGCTTTGAGTCTGCTTGAGTCTGCTGCAAAGTCGGCCGCGGATTTAACTAAATTGTGGCCTTTAAGCGAAGCTCGCCATTTAGATAATGACGCAAAATATGCTGAAAATCTTGAGGTTAGGGCGATTCGCGCTATTGCTCGAATTGTTACGGATTTAGACGTTACTGTTCCAGATGCAGAGTTTGTGTATGAAGGTGCAGACGAAATTCCAGGACGCCCGCAAGAGATAGTCGACGCGCTTTTGGCTGCTGCAACCGCTTACGATGATATGGATTTATGCTACGAACCAGACTATAGTGAATCGCAAGAAGAGCTAGAAAATAACACGAATGATGTTAGCGCTATTTTTAGCAAGCTTGAATCCAATCTTTCTAACGATGTTAACGCAATCAATGGTGCTGCGGATTCTTTAAGTGTTGCTGGTAATTGGAGTGTTGATAGCTTGCAAGATGCGTTTAGATTCGCAAAACAAGAGTGTGATTTTTGCGGACTTAATTCTGTAGAATCGCAAAAAATTACTGCAATACTGTCTATTCTTAAAAGTCTTATTGAAAAAACCAGCAACATTTACGAAACTTTGCCTATATTCCTATATATTAACGAAGTGTGTGAGTGTGCTGGAATTCCTCGAATGATGTTTAAGGATAATCAGTGGCGTGAGCTTGTTGATTGCGTAAAAAGTGGCGATGGTGGCGAAACTGGCGAAAATAGTATGAGCGCGATGGTTGAATTTGCGGCTCCATTGCTTGAGTGTGAATGGTCAAAGCATAAGGAAGACGTTCTTTGGGATCCAGAAGTTGCTAAGAAGCTTGCAAAAGAAGAAGACGATAGAAAGTCCAGAGAAGCGTTGGCAGCAAAGTTTGCGCATGTGGAAGGTAATAAGGAATCAACTCAAGCTCTTGACTAGATAGGCACGTCCGTAACGCGCGGCACAATGGAACCTATGACTGATACAGAGGAAACTCAAGAAGTTGCTAATAATGCAACAAAATCCACAAAGCCTGAACTTCCAAAGAATGTTCGCGTGCGTTTTTGCCCTTCGCCAACTGGTACGCCTCACGTAGGTATGGTTCGTACCGCGCTGTTTAACTGGGCAGAGGCTCGCCACACTCATGGCAAGTTGCTTTTCCGCATTGAAGATACAGATAATGAGCGAGATAGCGAAGAAAGCTACCAGCAGATTATTGAGGCTCTTCGTTGGCTAAATATTGATTGGGACGAGGGCATTGATGTTGGCGGAGAAAATGGCCCGTACCGCCAGTCTCAACGTATGGAGATTTATAAAGACGTAGCAAAAAAGCTTTTTGAAGCAGGATACGCTTACGAATCATTCTCTACTCCAGAAGAGATTAAAGAGCGCAATATTGCTGCAGGGCGCCCAGCTGAGTTTGGCTACGATGGTTACGACAGAAACCTTACTGAGGAGCAGAAGCAAGCTTTCCGCGATGAAGGCAGAAAGCCTGCGCTTCGCTTAAAGATGCCAAATGAAGACATTACTTTTAACGATTTGATTCGTGGCGAAATCACGTTTAAGGCGGGTTCTGTTCCAGATTATGTGATTGTGCGTCCGAATGGCGATCCACTTTATACGCTTACAAACCCTGTTGACGACGCATTAATGGATGTGAACGTTGTTTTGCGCGGTGAGGATATTCTTAGTTCCACACCTCGTCAGATTGTGCTTTACCGTTACCTTATGGAAATGGGTATTGCTAAGGAAACTCCGCTTTACGGCCACATGCCTTACGTTATGGGCGAAGGTAAGAAGAAGCTTTCTAAGCGAGACCCTGAGTCTAACTTGTTCTTGCATAGAGATAACGGCTTTATTCCAGAAGGCTTGCTGAACTACTTGGCTTTGCTCGGCTGGTCGATTGCGCCTGATCGCGATGTGTTCTCTATGGACGAGATGATTGAAAAGTTTGATGTACGAGACGTTAAGGCAAACCCTGCACACTTCGACTTAGACAAAGCAATTTCCATTAACGCTGAACATATTCGCATGCTTGAGCCTCAAGACTTCTTGAATCGTTCTGTGCCTTACTTGCATAAGGATGGCGTAGTTAGTGCGGACAATTGGGATGCATTGACTAGTCGCGAACGCGAAGTGCTTAGCGCTGCTGCTCCTCTTGTTCAGTCTCGCGTGCGCTTGCTTGGTGAAGTTGCTGGTATGGTCGGTAGTCTGTTAAGCGAAGATGGCTACATTGAGCCAGATGACGATGCGCGTAAGCAGCTTAAGGAATCTGCTGGCGATGTGCTCGATGCGGCTATTTCTGCTTTGCAAAGTGTTGATTCTTCTGATTGGCATACGGATTCTTTGCACGAGCTTTTGAACAAGAAGCTTGTTGAAGAAGCTGGTTACAAGCCGCGATTGGCGTTTGGCCCTGTACGAGTGGCTCTTTCTGGCCGCAGAGTTTCACCTCCGCTTTTTGAGTCCATGGAAATCGTTGGCAAAGACGTGACTTTGGCTCGTTTAGCTGGATTGCGTGAGCATTTGTAAAAATGATTAAGCTTTAATGCTGTTTTGCTCCAATGCTTGTTGATTTTTGCTTGCATTGGAGCATTTTTGTATATGATTTGTTGTTGATTTGGTTGTTGTGCGACACGCCGCTAGTTGCATATACTTGCGTTATGTTGTAAAGTCGACATTTGTTGCGTCTAGAGGCGTAGCAAATAAATTAAGCCCCCGTCGTCTAGCGGCCTAGGACTACGCCCTCTCACGGCGCCAACACCGGTTCAAATCCGGTCGGGGGTACAAAGACGGAACGGTTCCAAGAGCCGCGAAGCCTGCCAATTGGGGTATGGTGTAATTGGCAACACAGGTGATTCTGGTTCATCCATTCTTGGTTCGAGTCCAGGTACCCCAGCGAATAGCTCTCGTAATAGCGGGGGCTTTTTTTGTTCGCGAATCGACTTGCATGGGCGCTTTGACTGAGCTTGAAATTGCATAATGCATTTCAAGCTCCTTCAAAGCGTGATTTGGCTCAAATGTAAAGTCCAGTGGACTTTACATGCCAAATCAGCCGAGCGGCTACTAATAGCCGTGAGGAATAGCGTAGCGCGCGAATGCACTTCGATTCGCTGAGCCGCTCAAATGTAAAGTCCAGTGGACTTTGCATGCGGCGAAGACGTTAGCGCGCTTAGACCGCGCTAACGATTACCTACCTTTTTGTGTTATAGGCCAAAAAGTGTGTAAGAAATCATAACTCACGCGTTGCCATACAAGCGTTTGGCGGTAATCGAATCTTACGTGCCTCTTGTGCAAGTCTTGCGCAAAACAAAACCCCCGAGTGATTGGCTCGGGGGTTTGAAAGAAGAGAAGAAGAGAGGTTCAGTTATTAGTTCTAAATCACTGATTATTGTGATTTATTCCGTCTATGCTTTATATCTAACCACTCTTTTCTTAATGCGAATAGGTTATTAGCTTAAAGTTATCTTAAAATATTGTAAAAAAACGCTATTTTTGCGGTGTTTTGCGGTGTTTTGCGTCATCTTGCCTTGTTTTGCGTCATCTTGAATAATCATTAATGATTTTTAGTGTTTTGCCGTGTTTTGTTGATACGCCAGATGCTGTGCCGTATGCTTGAACTATGTTAGAAATTGCAGAATCTGATAAAAGCGACTCTAAGATTTTGAAAAGCAGCCTAAATGAGCAGGAGACTTTTCAAAATGCTAAGTCGTCAAGTTTTGCTAAGTCGTCTAATGCATCTAATACGTCTAATTTGTCTAATTCGTATAGCGCATCTGATTCGTCAAAGCTTCCAACATCCGTCTCTGCAAGATTAGGTAAGTTGCAATTTCATCTTTCGGGAAAATTCCGCGTTTTACAGTTTGCAGATGTTCAAGATGCGCCAAAAATCAGCAAAGACACGATTAAGCTTATAGAGTCTGCTTGCGATGCAGTTAGGCCAGATATTGTGATTTTTAGTGGCAATCAAATTGCAGGGTATGCTAAAGATTTTGCGAACACATTTGTGCGAAGACGCTGGGATGAGTCGCAAGATAACCGTGGAGCAGATGCGCGCAAGGCGCATGAAAAAGATTTGCAAAATACGCGCAAAAAAGTCTTAGATCATATTAAATGCATGGTAAAGCCTTTAGAAGATCGCTCAATTCCTTGGGCGCTAACGTACGGGAATCACGATTTTCAGTGCGGATTAAGCAACGCGGAGCTGGATTCTTTGTATCAAGAGTTTTCGGGATGCTTGAATCGCCAGCAAACCGATGGAGAATTTTCTAGCGGATCCGCAATGTCTCTTCCAAAAAGCATTTTGCCAAATCAAATCATATTTCCTTGTAAAGCAGGAACATTCGCTTTGCCTGTTATGGACGTAAATCAAGAAAAAGTCGTATTTTCTATTGTTCTTGTAGATTCTGGCGATTACGAAAAGCGCGGCGGCTACGGAAGCCCTTCTAGTAAGGCACTTGACTTTTTATCGGATTTGCCAAACTTTTTGCCACCAAGATTTTGCGTTTTTCAGCATTTTCCGCTTCCGCAATACTACGATTTGCTGCGCGAAGTTCCTAAAGATTGCGCTGCTAAAGAACACGCAATCGAAGGATATAGGCGTTTTGCTGGAAAATACTACGCTTTAGACGATAATCGCGTTTTGCCAGATGGATATCTTGGAGAAGGCGTGAGCTGCCCAGATAAAGACAGCGGTGAATACGATATTTTGCAAAAGATTGGTGCTTTTGCTTTTTGCGCAGGGCACGATCACAGAAACGTGTTTGCGGGCAGGTGCGAGGATTCTGGCATGCTTCTAATGGCCACTGCAACGTGCGGATTTGCGTCTTACGGGCCAGTGGCTTCTAAATGCGGAGCAAGGCTTCTTGAGTTTGACATTCGTCACCCTTACGAGCCTAGAACGCAAATGCTGGAATTTGGCGATTTAGTTGGCAAAGCATCGTCTAAGAAAGCGTACACGTATGGATTAAACGCGGATTGTAGCCACGATTTGCCAGAAGTCGATTTATTACAAAAGCCTTCACTTTTTGCAAGGATCTTAAGAAGATGGCGGTCTATAGTTGCAAAATAGCACGGATTATTTAGCATTGGCGCGAATTTGAGCGCGATTGCAACGTAATTTACATGCGATTGGCACGCGTATCGGTATTATAGTTAATTAGTTTTAGTTGCAAACGAAAGAGGTAAATGTGTCTGCGCAAAACACGGCTGAACATAACGAAAGTGGCATCGACGCTGCAGACGTTTTACATGTAGAAGGTGGCAAGCCGCTTAACGGAACGATTAAAGTTCGTGGCGCAAAAAACTTTGTTAGCAAGGCAATGGTTGCAGCGCTCCTAGCTCCTGGAAAATCCGTGTTAAAGAATGTTCCAGAGATTAGAGATGTTCATGTTGTTTCGGATTTGCTTCGATTGCACGGCGTAAACGTAAACGTTGATGGCGCTGCAGGCGTTGTTAGCATTGACGCAAGCAATGTTCAACTTGCAGATGTTGCAGACGTAGACACGCTGTCTGGGTCTTCTCGTATTCCTATTCTGTTTTCTGGCCCGCTTCTTCACAGGCTTGGCGAGGCTTTTATTCCAGCGCTTGGTGGGTGCAATATTGGCGGTCGTCCTATAGACTTCCATCTTGAAACTTTGCGCAAGCTTGGCGCAAATGTAAACAAAGACCACGAAGATGGTATTCATATTACTGCTCCAAACGGTTTGCGCGGAACTAAAATCCATCTTCCTTACCCTTCGGTTGGTGCCACTGAGCAAACTCTTCTTGCAGCTGTTCTTGCAGAAGGCAAAACGGAGCTTTCTGGAGCTGCAATCGAGCCAGAGATTATGGATTTGGTGGCCGTTTTGCAAAAAATGGGCGCAATCATTTCTGTAGACGTTGATCGCACATTTAGGATTGAGGGCGTAGATAAGCTTCAAGGTTACAATCACACTGCTTTAACAGATAGGATTGAGGCGGCATCTTGGGCTTCCGCTGCGCTCGCAACTCACGGAGATGTGTTTATTAAAGGCGCAACTCAGCCAGAAATGATGACATTCTTAAACGTTTTCCGCAAAGTTGGCGGTCAGTTTGACGTTGCAGATAACGGTATTCGATTCTGGCATCCAGGCGGAGACTTGCATCCAGTTGCTATTGAAACCGACGTTCATCCTGGTTTTATGACAGATTGGCAGCAGCCACTTGTTGTTGCTTTAACGCAAGCTAAAGGCTTGAGCATTGTGCACGAAACAGTGTATGAGAATCGTTTTGGCTTTACAAAACCGCTTGTGCAAATGGGCGCAATGATTCAGCTGTATCGCGAGTGCCTTGGCTCGCTTCCTTGCCGATTCCAGCAGCGCAATTACAAGCATTCTGCTGTGATTTTTGGGCCAACGCCTCTTACTGGTCAAGATATTGATGTTCCAGATTTGCGTGGCGGCTTTAGTCATCTTATTGCAGCTCTTACAGCAAAAGGACCGTCTAATGTTAAGGGCATTTCGCTTATTGACCGCGGTTATGCAGATTTTAGAGGCAAGCTCACTGCTCTTGGTGCAGACATTGATTGATTAGTGTTATTAATGCTAGCAATGTAAGCAATGTAAGCAATGTGGATAACTTTTCCCTTATTTTTCTAGGGCTTTGATGGCTTTGGTACACATTTTCCATTAAGTCTTTTCTTTGCACGAATTAGTGCATAGAGTTTAGCGCACAGGATTATTATCGGTTTGATTTTATGAAAGTGCGGTAAATATGGTTTGTGTAGGTGGAAAATATCAGCTTTTGGGAAAGCTTGGTTCGGGCGGAACTTCTAGCGTTTATCTTGCAGTAGACAATGTTTTACACAAAAAATGGGCTGTTAAAGAAACGTCTAATGAGAATTTAGATAGTGATAAAAAAGCTTTGATTTTGCAATCGCTTCGAGCGGAAGTCGAGGTTTTGAATCATTGCAATCATCCTAGTATTCCTAGAATCGTTGATTTCTTTGAAGAAAATGGCAGAGCGTACGCAGTTCGCGACTATGTTGAGGGAAGTTCGCTAAAAACGATTATTGCGCAAAGCGGAGTTATTACTCCTAGTCAAGTATGCGCTTTAGGAATCCAGCTATGCGAATTATTGCAATACCTTCACTCGTTAAATCCAGCTGTTGTTTATTGCGACTTAAAGCCTTCTAACGTTATGATCTCTAATGATTCTAGTGTGCATCTAATTGATTTTGGCTCTGCATTAGAGCTTAAAGGCGAAGATGGTGTTTTGGTGCAACCAAGTCGATTTAAGCAAGATGCGCGTTTTGCAACATGTGGATTTGCAGCTCCCGAGCTTTTTGAGCAGGATGCTAAAATCGGCGTTTTTACAGACGTTTATGCGCTTGGAGCAACGTTGTTTTACGCGCTTACGGGTACGTGCTATTGCGAGAGTTCCAATCATTCTGATTCCTCTTTAAGTTTTAACAATTCCAATTTTTCTAGTTTTTCTAGTAATCAGACTTTAGATTTTAAGGATTCTAATAAATCTCATCCGCTTACTAACTTCGACTTGAGCTGCGACGATTGCGATAGTGGTGTGCGCTATGTGTTAATGCGCGCATTGGCGCATAATCCAAAGGATCGATACGAAGATTGTGCGGAGTTTTCTCAAGCGCTAAAAGATTGTTTAGAAGATTTAGAATTTGGCGAAAAAGTTGAATCAAATATGGGAGAATCTGGTCTTGTTTTGCGCAATAAAAGGCGTGCAAGAGGTGCGCAAACGCGCAAAAAATATGATGCAAGTCGTAGCAGCCGTGCTAGAGCGCGATTGCGCGTAGAAAGTGGTAATCAAAATATTGGCAAAAGACACAAGAAAAATGGTGTTAAAAATGGTGTTAAAAATGGCAAGAAAAATATTTTTAAGATTGTTTGTTGCGTCTTAATGGCATTTATTGGATGTGTTGTTTTTGCATTTGCTTGTAAATCTGTAATAACAAATGCAGGCAGAGTGAAAGTAATAGAGTCGCGATTATATGTAAAAAGCGGAAATATTTCTACAAAAAACAAGCATGCGAGCAATATAACAAGCAGTGTGCAAGAGTATAAAAAATACATGGTTAAGGCTGCAAAATCAACAGATTCTAAGCAGATTGTTGAATACGTTAATAAAGCTATGTTTTTACAAGTAAAGCTTTTTAACGCAAATGTTCAGCCTATGTCTATTCAGCCAGCGTTGCGACTTTTAGTAAACCAGATTGAAGATTTTCGGTGGAGCGCAAGCGAAAGAGAAGATTTTACGTCGTTTGTTAATAAGTACAAGTCGGATCTTAAAAAATCCGAAGATTGGTATGAATTATGCTTATCTGTTGGAAAAGCGTATTGGTATTACGGGGTTAAAGATAAAGAAGAATCAAGCAGTGCGAATAGAAAGGAACGAATTGAACAGTCTGTAAAGTGGTTTGAAGAGGCGTTAAAGGGTGTTAAAGCAAAGGATTATGAGTCGGCGTTAATGTATTCTACGCTTGGTAAAGGCTACTTAGATCTTACAAACTATTCGCAAGGTAAGCCAACGCCTAAAGTGCGAGAGTATGCTGGGAAGCTGCGCGCTTTTGTTGAAAATGCAAAGAAAAACGAAAATGAGATTGTAAAAATAGATGCAAGTGAGATTGTGTTTGAGTCACTGAACTCTTGGAGTGCGCAATTTAAGGCAGATGGCGTAAATCAAGATATTGTTGAAAAGATTTTTGACGATGCGTTGGATTTAGCACGGTCTTTGAAGTCGCAAAATAAAAACGTTGATAACAGAGTTAAGAGCATAATGAGTCAGGCAGCTCCGCTTATAGATTCGATTGAAAACACATTTGATAACAGCGGCGTTTAGGATTTAAAGATTTCGCCAAGCAAGGTAGAGATTCGAGATTTTTCGCACTGAATGAGATGAACCTCAGCGCCGAAGGTGGTGATTCATCGAATGAAGAAGAAAAATCGAGAAGCTCAGTGATGAAAGCTACGCAAAAGTCTTAGATATTCAGAAGGTTTGATGTATTTCTATACGAGCAATAAAAGAGGAGCGTAGCGACGGGACTTGCGAGGAGAGAAATACTCAAACCTCGCGCAATACCAAGTAAAGAAATACTCAAACCTTGTTAGCTGTAAATAAGGGGGATTTGCAAAGAAAAAGCCCACTGCGGTGGAATGAATGCAGTGGGCTTAGTGGAGCTAATGGTAATCGAAACCACGACCTCTTCGATGCGAACGAAGCGCTCTACCAACTGAGCTATAGCCCCAATGTTTTACACAACTCTGCACACTGTACTACAAAATGCGTAAAAGTACAACGCTAACAGCGTTGGAGTGTTGTAAAACGTTGCTAATTCTTTGGTTAATCTTGCTGCGATTTGCCTTCCGATTGCTTTTTAGCTTTGTTTGCAGCATGAGCTTTATAAAGTCCAATAAAAGTTGGCACAAGAGAAATCAGCAAAATCGCCACTATAACAAGCTCAAAATTCTTTTGAACAAAAGGAATGTTGCCAAAGAAGTAGCCGAGAAGAGTAAAAAGCGACGACCACACTATTCCACCAAGAACAGAAAAAGGAGTAAAACGAGTCCAACGCATGCCAGAAATGCCAGAAATAAAAGGCATAAATGTGCGAATAAATGGGAAGAATCTGCCTAAGAACACTGCAATTGGTCCCCACTTATCAATCATTTGCTCTGTTTTAGCAATGCGTTCTGGCGTTAGGGCCTTAACTTTGCCTGATTCAACGATTCGCCTGCCGAAAAAGTGGCCAATAAAGTAGTTGCATTGGTCGCCAATAATTGGTGCAAGCCAAACAGCTACGAGCAAAATCGCAAGTGGAAGCGAGCTTTTACCAGTTTGTGCATCTGGAGCTGCAAAGAATCCAGCTGCAAAAAGCAAGGAATCGCCAGGCAAGAATGGGAAGAACACAACGCCTGTTTCAATAAAGATGATTAGAAAAATCAATCCTAGTGCGGGTGCAGTTCCCATAGCAATCCAGCCAGCTATAGCAGAGCGCGGATCTTTAAGAAGGTTAAGAATAAAATGAATAAAACCCATGTGTGTACCTAAATCTGTTTGTGATTGCGAATTTTGTTGCAATCGCGTGGAGTATCATTATATTGCACGCTTTAGATAGGGGAATGTGGCTGGTAAGGTATTCATTTAGAATTTAGCACGTTAAAGGAGAATGCAAGAGATGGCTCAGTGTAAAGCAAACGCTAATGCTGCTAATGCTAACGCAGATGAACCCCTTGAGTCGCCTGGCGAATTGGAGTCGGAGCTGTCTATAGCAGATATCTCCAAACGCCACTCAAATCCTAAGCGCTGGGTGCTTTATTTTGCGATTCTTCTTGTAGCGGTTGTTGTTCCTTATTGGGCGGGTAGAACTTTGGCAGTTCAGCATACTGCTTGGGTTGTTAAGAATTTTTCTGGATTATCTGCACAGGGAGTTGTGTTTATTGCTTGGGTTACAACAGTTGCAACTGCTACAGCTTTGGCAATGGCGCTAATTGAGTCTAGTAGATGGCTTTGGCGATTCTTGTTTGTTGTTTTTCTAGCGATTGAACAATTTATTAGCGGATTATGCTTATTGCGCTTAAGTTTTTGGTATTCAACATACGTAGTTTACGGACCAGCAAGTGGGCTTGCGAATGCAGCAAATCTTGGAATAATCTCTGCTGGATTTGGCGTTGCTGTTTATGCGATTTTATTTGTTGGATTGCTTGTAACGGTTCCTAAAAAATCGCGATTAAACGTTTTGACTCGCAGCTGGGCTTCGTTCATAATGTTTTACGCTATTGAAGTTCTTGCGATTCTTGTTGTGATTTTTGGTGGATTCATGACTGCTATGTAGTCTTTATAAGCTTGTTTGGGCATAGTTGTAACATTGAAACTCGGCGTGTAACGCCCGCGGATTTGCAAGCGCTGTATTAAAGGATGCGGCACCGCGCAGTAACTACATAAGGAGGACGCCGTGGCATTAACGGCTGAAGATAAGAAGAACATTATCAACGAATACGCAACGCACGAGGGTGACACGGGTTCCCCAGAGGTTCAGGTTGCTTTGCTCAGCAAGCGCATCTCCGACCTTACCGATCACTTGAAGGAGCACAAGCATGATCACCACTCTCGTCGTGGTATGATGCTCATGATTGGTGACCGTCGTCGTCTTCTTGATTACTTGAAGCGCGTAGACATTAATCGCTATCGTTCTTTGATTGATCGACTCGGATTGCGTCGATAAGTCTTTTTGCCCGAGCATAAGCTCGGGCTTTTGTATTTATGCATCTGTATTTATACGTATTGTTTATGCAATTCTAGTGAATTTAGTGTGTTTGAAGTAGAATTAAAAAGCTTGATTAAATGGCTGAATTTGAGGTTTGAAGATTTAAGTTTGAAGATTTAGGATTAACGATTTAGATTCTAAGCTAAATAATTTAAGAATAATTGATTTAAGGTTAAACGATTAAGATTTAAGTGATTTAAGATTTAAGCGATTTAGTTTTAGCAAGTTCTTAAGTTTGCAGGATTTATAACTGAAGAATAAAACATAATTGAATATGGATGATTGAAGTAACCGAAACAAAAAACTACGAAATGTTGGTTATGCATTTTGCAAAGATTCGCGCGGATGTTAGGCAAAGGTAACAAAAAAGCGAGTCTGCCAATGACGACGCATGTTGGTTGATTAGGTAAGTTAAGAAAAGGAGGAACCCGTGGAGGGTCCCGAAATTAAGGCTGTAGAAGCCGTTATTGATAATGGTTCATTTGGAAAGCGCACGCTGCGTTTTGAAACAGGTCGCCTCGCTCAGCAGGCGGATGGTGCTGTTGCCGCATACTTGGATGACGATTCCATGATTTTGTCGACGACGACTGCAGGATCTAGTCCAAAAGAAAACTATGACTTCTTCCCACTGACTGTTGATGTGGAAGAAAAAATGTACGCTGCTGGTAAGATTCCAGGATCTTTCTTCCGCAGAGAAGGACGCCCGTCAAATGAGGCAACGCTTGCGTGCCGTATTATTGACCGCCCATTGCGCCCACTTTTCCCACACACTTTGCGTAACGAAGTGCAAGTTGTAGAAACGATTTTGGCGATTAATCCAGATGATGCTTACGACGTTATTGCTTTGAACGCTGCATCTGCTTCTACTATGATTTCTGGTTTGCCATTTGAAGGTCCAGTTTCTGGTGTGCGTTTGGCTTTGATTGATGGCCAGTGGGTTGCATTCCCTCGTTGGAGTGAGCGTGAGCGCGCTGTATTTGAGATTGTTGTTGCTGGTCGCGTTATTGAAAATGGCGATGTTGCGATTGCAATGATCGAAGCTGGCGCTGGTAAGAATGCTTGGAATTTGATTTATAATGAGGGTCAAATTAAGCCAGATGAGGAAGTTGTAGCTGGAGGCTTAGAAGCCGCAAAGCCGTTCATTAAGGTTATTTGCGAAGCGCAAAATGAGTTGAAGCGAATTGCGTCTAAGGAAACCAAGGAATTCCAGCTGTTCCCAGAGTATACGGATGAGCTTTATGCAAGAATCGATGAGATTGCTCATGCAGATTTGAACGAGGCTCTTTCTATTGCAGAAAAGCTTCCACGCCAAGACCGCATTGCGGAAATTAAAGAAGGCGTGCGCGAGGCGATTGCGCAAGAGTTTACCGATATGGACGAAGCCGAGAAAGAAAAGGAACTCGGCAATGCGTTCAAGGAGTTGCAGCGCCAGATTGTTCGTCGTCGTATTTTGACGGAAGATTACCGTATTGACGGCCGCGGCTTGCGCGATATTCGTACGCTTAGTGCAGAAGTTGATATTGTTCCTCGCGTTCACGGTTCTGCGCTCTTCCAGCGCGGCGAAACCCAGATTTTGGGCGTAACTACTTTGAACATGCTTAAGATGGAGCAGCAAGTGGATGCGCTTTCTGGCCCACAAACCAAGCGCTACATGCACAACTACGAGATGCCTCCATACTCCACTGGCGAAACGGGTCGCGTTGGTTCTCCAAAGCGCCGCGAGATTGGTCATGGTGCTTTGGCAGAGAAGGCTTTGGTGCCAGTTTTGCCAAGTCGCGAAGAGTTCCCATACGCCATTCGTCAAGTATCGGAAGCTATTGGTTCCAACGGTTCTACGTCTATGGGCTCTGTGTGCGCGTCTACGCTTTCCTTGCTCGCTGCTGGCGTTCCTTTGAAGGCTCCAGTTGCTGGCATTGCTATGGGCTTGGTTTCGGGAGACGTTGATGGCAAGCACATCTTTAAGACTTTGACCGATATTCTTGGCGCAGAAGATGCGTTTGGAGATATGGACTTTAAGGTTGCTGGTACGTCTGAATTTATTACTGCTTTGCAGCTTGATACTAAGCTTGATGGCATTCCAGCAGACATTTTGGCTGCCGCTTTGCAGCAAGCTCACGAGGCACGCACGACTATTCTTGAAGTGATTAACGAGTGCATTGATTGCCCAGCAGAGATGAGCCCATTTGCTCCACGCATTATTACAACTACGATTCCTGTAGATAAGATTGGCGAAGTGATTGGCCCTAAGGGCAAGATGATTAACCAGATTCAAGAAGAAACTGGTGCCGAGATTGCTATTGAAGATGACGGTACTGTGTACATCTCTTCCGAAGGTGGCGAAGCTGCTCAAAAGGCTAAGGAAATCATCGACTCTATTGCAAATCCACGTATTCCAAAGGCTGGCGAGACTTTTACTGGCAAGGTTGTTAAGACTACGAGCTTTGGTGCTTTCGTAAACTTGACTCCTGGAAGCGACGGCCTGTTGCATATTTCCCAGATTCGTAATCTTGCTAACGGTGAGCGCATCGACACCGTTGAAGATGTGCTTAAAGAGGGAGATACCGTAGAAGTAATCGTGCAAAGCGTAGACGAGCGCGGCAAGATTTCTTTGGCAATTCCAGGTTTTGAGAATCAAGAGTCTTCGGCGCCAGCGCCTCGTGAAAATCGTGGTCGTGGATCTCGCGAAGATCGTGAAGATAGGGATGATCGCAGAAGTGACCGTAGGCGTGCTCCGCGCGACGATAGGGATGATCGTGGAGACAGAGGAGATAGAGATGATCGTCCTCGCCGCCGTAGCGTTCGCGATGATCGCGATTCGCGTTATGACGATAGGGAAAATCGTTCGGATCGTTCCAGCCGCTACGATGAGCGCTCTTCTAGAAGAGATGATCGCAGAAGCGATCGCTACGATAACAACGATTATGAAGACCGTCCTCGCCGCCGCGCTCCTCGCGACGACCGATACGACGAGCGAGATGATAGTGCAAGTGAGCGCGCAGAGCGTTCCGATCGTTCCGACGACCGCGCAGAGCGTCCTCGTCGCAGCTCGGATCGCAGAGTGAGCGACCGCAATTTGCGCTACGCTGCAGACGACGACCACTACGATGAGTACCGCGCTGCTCGCGAGGAGCGCGCAGAACGCCCTCGTCGCAGAATCCGCCGCGATTTTGACCCATTTGACGAGGACTAATCGCAAGATAATCGCAAGATAAAGATGCAAGCGCATAAGCGCCTAGTCATATAAAATAAAAAATCTAAATGCCTTCAAGTTGCTTTTTGCGCTTGGGGGCATTTTGAAACAGTTTTTAAAACATTTGAACAGGAGCAAAAATGGCCATGAATCGCACTCTAGGATCGTTCAACACTACAGCTATCGGTTTTGGCGAGATGCCTCTAACGATTGAAAACAATCTTGGGCACAGTATGGGCATTGAAACAATCCACGCTGCTCTAAACGCTGGTTGCACGCATATAGATACGGCATGGGCGTATTATTGCTCGGGCGGCGAGGAACAAACTGGCGAAAAGCTTGTGCGTGAGGCGTTGGAAAGCTGGAATGGAGACAAGTCTTCGATTCTTGTTGCAACAAAAGTCGGTCACTTCCGCAACTTTACAGATGGCAAGCCAACGTGGGGTAAAGATGGAAAGCCAGAACATTTGATTGCGCACGCTAAAGAGTCGGCAATGGCTCTTGGTGTAGATACGATTGATTTGCTTTACTTCCACAGGCCAGATCCAGAAGTTCCATACAACGAGTCGATTGAAGCAATGCAACAGCTGCTTGATGAGGGAGTCGCGCGAGAAATCGGCATTTCTAACGCATCTGTTGAGCAGATTGACATTGCGCGTGGGATTTTGGGAGAAAAGCTTGTTGCTGTTCAAAATCAGTATTCGCCAGTGCATCTAGAAAACGAAGACACTTTGCAATATTGCAAGAAGCTTGGAATTGCGTTTGTTTGCTGGAGTCCTCTTGGAGGGTTCCGTCACCCGTACGACGAGCATCTTTTTGACCCATTCCGCAAAGTGGCAAATGATCACAGCGTTAGCTATCAACAGGTTGTTTTGGCTTGGGAGCTTGCAAAGGGCAGCAACGTTTTTGTTATTCCAGGTGCGCATAGGCCAGCTACGATTTTAGATAGCTTAAAGGCTGCAGATTTGCAATTAAGCGACGAAGAATTAGCTTATTTGGGTTAACTTAATTTTGATTAACTTATTACAGCGAATAAGTTGTTATTGCAAATAATTTGTTACATAAAATAAGACAAAACGAAAGCGAATAATATGCAAGAAACTAGCGTAGCAGGAATGCCGCTTGCGCACGAAGACGAAGACGGCTTGCCGATTCCAGTGACGATTCCAGTGCCACTTGGCGCACGCGCTCATGCCGTTTTTACAACGCGATTAGGTGGAATTTCCGAAGGTGCGTTTGCTTCGCTTAATTTAGGAGGCAAGGCTGGTGACGATGCTAAATCTGTGTTTAGCAACCGTTGTGCTTTGCAACGCGCGCTTAAATCTGACTTGTGCCTTGTTAGCCAAGTTCACGGAAATAGCGTATTTGATGCAGATCCAATAGTTGATTCGTGGAACACTCCGTACGGATTTGATGCTACAGGTTTTGCAGATTCACACGCTAGAATCGAAGCAGACGCGCAAGTTTCAACTGCTTGCTCGCTTGCTTTAGGAATGTTTGCTGCAGATTGCTTGCCAGTTTTGCTTGCAGATAGTGAATCTGGCGTAATTGCTGCAGCACATTGTGGCAGAAAAGGCTTAATGGATGGCGTGCTTGATTCTGTTATTGAAGCAATGTGCGAAAAGGGAGCCGAACGCTCGAATATAACAGCTGTTTTGGGGCCATGCATTTGTGGTGATTGCTACGAAGTTGGCGAAGAAATCGCGCGCGACTTTGAACGCCGATACCCACAAACTGTAACGCAAACGCGTTTTGGTGGACTTGGAATTGATATTGCAGAAGCTGCTCGCATTGATTTAGCGCTTGCAGGAGTTGCAAACATTGTTGACGCTTTGCCGCGTGTTACTGCTGCCACACAATATTTGGCTAAAGATGAAGAGTTGCAAACGATTTGTAAGGTAGACGGCGAAGGCGAAGCGCTGGAAAATCGCCTGCAGGCGTTGCAAAACCCAATGTGTACGCTGGAAAATCCATTATGGTATTCTCACAGACGCGCTGGTCTTGCAGGAAAATCTCACGAAGGACGATTGCTTGCGCTTGTAGTCAAAGACAAGTAAAAAGCAAAGCTATTGCGTAGAAAGCTATTGTTATGAATCAAATTAACGTAGTGATTTCTGGGTTTGGGCCATACGAGGATTTAGAAGTAAACCCGTCGCACGAAGTGCCACTGGCGCTCGAACACGCCAAAAATGGCGATTTAGCATCGGATTTTAATCTTCCAGAAGATGTTAGCGTAAAAATTACGTCTGTAATGTTGCCAATCAGCTTTGCAAACGCTTGGCCGCATCTTTTAGAAACGATTAACGCGCAAGACGCGGATATTGTGATTGCAACAGGCGTAAAACACGCGGCTCGTGGAGTGCAACTAGAACGATGCGCTACAAACATAATGGATGCGAATAAGCCAGACGTAGATAACCACACTCCTCAAAGCGTGCAAATCGTTGAAAATGGGCCTGCCGCGTACTGGACTAGGCTGCCGCTAAGAATGATTCTAAACGATTTTGCTCATAGTGGGATTGCGTCTACGCTAAGCTCGGATGCAGGAACATACGTTTGCAATTCGCTGTTTTATAGATTGCTAGATTGGGCGTCGAATAATTCTAAAAAGCGCATAATCGCAGGGTTTGTAAGTTTTCCGCCAGTGGTTGCGTTGCATGATGCACGCCACGGGCTGCCATTAGACGCGCAAATAAAAGCTGGAAAAAGCATAATTTGCGAAGCTGTAAATTACTATATGAAACCTTCATCTTCGGGAATATTGCTCAAGTAATTCGCGCGACACGCTCGAGTGTTTTAGCAACTAAAGTGATAGCGTTATTGCTGATGGAGTGTGCACGATAAGTAGAGTCGTGCGGGGGTTTGTGAAAGGAATAAACATGGTGCCAGATCGTTTCCCAACTGCTTTGCGAGGGTACGACAAAGATAAAGTCAACGAAGCCTTTACCAACTATGAGCGCACAATATCGCGGTTGCGTGAACAAGTGCGATCTAGTGACGAGTCAATTTTGCAATTGCAAGCACAATTGCAAGAAGAAAAAAATAATGTAAAACGTGCAAAAAGCGGTAATACTTTTGCATCTTTGGGCGCAAATGCGCAACAATTACTTGCTTCGGCAGAACAAACGAGTGCGCAATTGATTGAGCGCGCAAAGCAAGACGCTGCGTCGATTAAAAAAACGGCTCAAGCGCAGGCAGGAACTTTGCTAAATAACGCAAAATTAGACGCGGAGCATTTGCTTCAAGAGGCGCAAACCAAGGCAGATACGCTACTCTCTACAGCCAGCAATAAGGCAAATCAAATGACGAGCGCTGCGAAAGAGGATTCAGAGCGTTTGCGCGAAACAACGAGCAAAGATGTTAATGCACAAAAAGATGCTGCAACGCTAGAAATCAACAATGCGCGTGAAGAACATACGAAGCGAATGGCATCCGAAAAGTCTGAGCAAGAGCGCGCAATCGCACAGCTGAAGGCGGATGCAGCGCAAAAAATCGCAGAACAAAGGTCGGCTGCCAACGCGGAAATCGCACATGCTAAAGCAGAAACAAATGATCAAATTGAGTCTGCTTTAGCAGAAGCGAACAAGAAGCTTGCAGATATGCAAGAGCGCGCAACAAAGATGATGGCGGATGCTCAGCGCAAGGCGGGAGAAATCACGGATGCGGCTGCTGCAAAAGCCCAGGAGATTGCGGACGAAGCGCAAGTTGAGCGTACGCGTACACTGAGCCAAGTTAGTGCAGAAGTTGAGCAAATTAGAAACGACATTGCAGCTCAACAAGAAGAGGCCACAAAAAAGGTGAACGAGCTTATTTCTGGTCTAAAAGAGCGTGAGCGTGCTGCGCAAGAAGAGGCAGACGCGCTTGTTGCGCGCGCAAAAACTGTGCATCAAGATGCGGATGATTATGCTGCTCAAGCGCATAAAGATGCGGATGCTCAAGCTGCGCAAATCGTTCGCAAAGCTATGCAAGATGCTACGGCTCAGGTGGAAGAGCGCAGGGCGGCAGCTCAAAAGGAGCTTGACGGCATGACGGCGCGCTTAACGCAGTTGCAGCATAGGGAAGCGCAAATCACGCAGCGCGTTACTGAGCTTAGGTCTTTGTTTGCAAACGCATTCTCGGGATTTGATTTTGGAGATGCTGCTTCTGGACAGGGGCATTCTGGCGATTCTGCAGATGCGGATGCTTCGGAGCATAGAGATGCGGATGCTCAAAAGCAGGCTAGAAAAGATGCTCAGGCTCAAGTGGAAGAGGCAATTGCGCAGGAGTCGTGAGCTTCTGGCGTGATTTGCGCAGAAAAGTCGCAAGCAGACGCAAGATTTGCGAAAAAAGCTAAAATAAACTATAAAAAATAAACATAAAACAAGAAAAACAAGAAAGGTTATACAGTGACTGAGATCTGCGAATTAAGTGCCGAAGCTTTGCAAAATTTGCGTGACGATTTTGACGCAAATCCATTGAATCGTTTGGCAATGAACGGCGTTACGGCTGCAGGAATCGATAAAGTGGCGCGAAACTACGACCGCGCTCGCCTGCTGCAGCGCCGATTCTCAACGGTTGTGGATAATGGCGACGCAAGGCATCAAGATCATTCTGGTCGCTGCTGGCTATTTAGCTCTTTGAATGTTGCGCGATTTGTTGCTAAAAAATCGCTTAAAGTTAAGGATTTTGAGTTCTCGCAGAACTACGCAATGTACTTCGACAAGCTTGAGCGAATCAACTACTTCTTAAATGACGTTGCGGCTCTTGTTCGCTCTGGCGAACCTTCTGATTCGCGTTTGTTGCAGCATTTGCTCAGTGACGTTATGGGCGACGGCGGCCAGTGGACCATGGCTATGAACATCTACAAGAAATATGGTGCTGTTCCTAAGGATTTGTACCCAGAAACAGAGTCTTCTAAAGACACTGGAGATATGAATACTCAGCTTAAAAAGCTCTTGCACACAGCTGTGGCTCATATGTATGCTAACGCTGCAGATATTGACAATATTATTGAGACGACTATGGCTGCAGGTCATAGGATTCTTACAATTCACTTGGGTGAGCCACCAAAGAGCTTCGATTGGGAGTGGACAGACGAGGACGGAAAGTTCCATCGTGATGGCGAAATTACTCCAGTTGAGTTTTGGAAGAAGTACGTTACTGCTGGTTTGGAAGACTACGTTTGCTTGGTGGACGATCCGCGTGCGGAGCATCCAAAGGGCAAGAAGATTGCGATTGAGCACTTGGGCAATGTTGCTGGCGGAGATGCTACTGAATATTTGAACGTGCCAAACCAGTTTATGAAGGATTGCGTGCGTAAGATTCTTGTTGAGCAGGGTATTCCAGTTTGGTTTGGTGCAGATTGCCACCCTATGATGGATCGCGATAATGGCGCTTGGGCTACGGATTTGTTTGAGTATGATCGCGTTTATGGCGTTGATTTTGACTTGAACAAGGAGCAGCGCGTGCGTTTTGCTGATTCGGCTATGAATCATGCTATGGCGTTTGCTGGAGTTGACGTTGCGGATGACGGCACGACTACTCGCCGCTGGCGTGTTGAGAACTCTTGGGGCGCGGATATTGCGGACAAGGGTTACTTTACGATGAGTGACGATTGGTTCACTGAGTACGTGTACGAGGTTGCTGTGCCTAAGGCTCTTTTGCCAGAGGAATATAAGAAAGCACTGGAAGAACCAGCAATTGTTTTGCCGGCGTGGGACCCAATGGGCGCATTAGCCTAGCTTGAAATCATTAGAATTTCAAGCTACTCTAATGCGCCCGAGCTGCTTAGAGCAGAAGCATTGCTTCTGCTGCAGCGAGGACAGTCGCGCGCTTAGACCGCGCGACTGTTGTGGCCTACTCTAATGCGCCCGAGCCGCGTGAGTTATTTTCCGCTTTTTGTACCAAATTTGGCCTAATTTGGTACAAAAAGCGGAAGTTTTTCCCGAGTTTGTACGTGTTTTTGGTCAAATATGGTACAAAATGCGTAGTTGTTTTCCGGGTTTTGTACGTGTTTTAGGCCAAATTTGGTACAAAAAGCGGAAAGGCGGTTCGTCGCGCCTGCGAGGAGAGAAATACTCAAACCTCGCGCAACATCAAATAGGAGAGTTGCGCTACGCTCTAAGCTCGAAGGCAGGTCTGAGCGACTACATAAACTTGTAGTGCTTTGTAATTGCGTCAAATCTTGCCGCATTGAGCGCAGTTTATTCTATAGGATGGTGACAAATGGAATCTACGCCTGATCAGCGCATTTCAAGCGCAGTCAAGCAAGCTGTTGAAAACGGCATGAATCCGCTTGACTCGTCTAAATTCGAGCGCTGGGAAGACCAGGTTGGAGTAGATCGTATAATCAACCGTCGCGTGTTGGAGTTGGAGCCGCTTCCCACTCCTGCTCAAGTTCTTGGCGAGTTGCCACTTTCTCCGTATGCGCAAGATATTGTTGCCGAGTCACGCGATGAGATTCGCGAATGCCTTAACGGAGATGACGATCGCTTGCTTGTAATCGTTGGACCTTGCTCGGTTCACGATCCCGCTGCAGCTCTTGACTACGCGTCTCGTTTGGCTGATTTGCGCGCAAAGCTCGAAGGCGAGCTTTTGATTGTTATGCGCGTTTACTTTGAAAAGCCGCGCACAACAGTTGGCTGGAAGGGCTTGATTAACGACCCAGATATTGACGGCACGCACGATATTCACAAGGGTTTGCTTTTGGCGCGTCGCACGCTTCTTGGCGTTTTGGACGCTGGTTTGGCTGCAGCAACCGAGTTTTTGGAGCCGACTAGCCCGCAGTTTATTGCGGATGCGGTTAGCTGGGGGGCGATTGGCGCGCGCAACACGGAATCGCAGATTCACCGCCAGCTTGCTAGTGGTCTTTCTATGCCAGTCGGATTTAAGAACGCTACGGATGGCTCTGTTACGGCCGCCGTCAATGGTTGCCTAGCTGCTAGTCAGCATCACACTTTCTTTGGAATTGACCATCTTGGACGCGCGTGCGCTGTACAAACGCTTGGAAACCCTGATTGCCATGTTGTTTTACGCGGATCTAGCAAGGGTCCAAACTACGATTCGGCTTCTGTTGCAGCGGCCGTTGCATCGGTTCGTTTGAGGCTCGGCGCGGATTGCGTGGCGTCTAATGGCGTTGTAATCGATTGCTCGCACGGAAATTCAGGCAAAGATGAGAATCGCCAGATTCAAGTTGTGCAAGATATTGCGGATCGATTTGCGCACGGCGAAAAGGGCATTAAAGGCGTTATGATGGAAAGCTTCTTGCAAGGCGGAAACCAAGATCCTGCGCCTTTGAGCGAGCTTGAATACGGAAAGTCTATTACAGATCGATGCATTTCTTGGGAAGATACTGCGCGATTGCTTAACACGCTTGCGCAGTCTGTTTCTGCTCGCCGACTTAAGTCTTGAGTGTTGCGCGATTCCTATTTGGTGTGTAGGAGGGCTGGGTGTTTCTGCGTTAGCGCGCTTAGACCGCGCTAACGATACGCTTCATCCGCTGCGAAAAATTTCGAATCTCTACCGCACTTGGCGTAATCTATGTAAACTGTAGTGCGATTGTATGGCGACACGCCGTGTTTTTTTTTAGGTGTAAACCATTACAATAAATCCTCAAATAGTCAGCATTTTTGAACAAAGGAGTGCAAAATGTGCGAATCGCCAGCCCCTGAGTACAACAATATTCCCCAAGATAAAGATGGCGTTTTAAGCCGCGCTCTGCCAATTGCGCGATACGCGATTTTTGCGCTTTTGCTTGCTGGCGCATTTCTTCTGGCGTTTGCGTGGTATCGCGGCACTCACAGCAAAGGCTACACTGTTGTTGCCTGTTCTGCACTATGGTTTAGCGTTATTGTTCCGTTTATTACGTTGATTGTGCTTTGCGTTTTTGTGCGCGGGTGGCGTCTTGTTGTTGGCTCTACGATTTGCGTTTTGCTAATAGCGTCTTTCTTTGGGTTTATTGCGCTTCAAAATCAAATCATGGAGTTTTTGAATGTTCCCGCTACAAATCCTTGGTTTGAATTCACGTGCAGCGCTTCGCTAAAAATTGCAACCGTGTCTTTTGTTATTATGTGTTGTGTAAGCGTATTTTTGATTAGACGCAATGCAACGCGCGAGATTAAATACAACGCGCGAGATTAAATACAGCACATACGATTAAGACTAAAGGATGATTTGACGAATGCCTAAGTTTACAAAAATTGCCATTATTGGCGCTATGGAAGAAGAAGTTGCGCACATTGCCGCTTCTCTTAGCAATGTTAAGCATAATAAGGCAGCCAGCTTAGACGTATCTTGTGGCGTGCTTGAATGCGAAGATGGCGGAAAAATCGAAGTGGCTGCAACGGTTGGCGGAATGGGACTTGTAAATGCCGCTGCAACCGCACAGTATTTAATTGATACGTACAAGCCGCAGGCCGTAATCTTTTCGGGAATTGCGGGAAATCTTAATAAAAATTTGCATACAAATGATGTTGTTCTTGGAAAAACATTAAGATATTTAGACACTGACATGCGCATGATTAATCAGTGGAAGCCGTTTACAAACGAATATCATTCAGACGATTATCTTCTTAAAACAGCAGACAGCGTTTTAACAAAGATGGGCATTAACCACATTTTGGGAACAATCGCATCTGGCGGATATTTTGTAGACACGCCCGAAAAAGTGGCGGAAGTTATTGAGGCGACTCAAGCGGATGCTGTAGAAATGGAAGGCGCTGCGATTCTTCACGTTGCTGCAAGAAACGACGTTCCAGCGCTAGTTGTGCGCGCAATGAGCGACAATGCAGACACAAAATACGAGGAATTCCACACTTTCGACATATCGGAATACGCGGATACTGCTGCAAAAATGACAGTAAATATTGTTAGGAATTTGTAGAGTTCAACACGCCGATGTGGTCGCCGACGCGCAGCATCGCCAAACAAAAGGCGAGTAGCGCTAAATGCCGCCATTTTTTGAGTGCAATCAGATTTTGGCGGCAAGGTTTTTACCCCACTCTTAAGATTGGCATCGTTAATAGAAGAAAAAAGGTAATAAGAAATAAAAGATGCCAGTTTTAAACATTAGTTAAATAGTTAAGAGGAAAATTTGCGGTAGGTTATACGAGAAACGCAGATTGACTGGCATAATGGCAATTCTTCTTGAAAGGAAATGAAGAATATGCGTAAAAATGCAGTAAATAATGCAGTAGAAAATCAATCAATAAAGTCTAACACAAAGTGGAATATGCGCGCGATTGCAGCAGGATTGTTAGCGTCCGCAACTTTAGTGAGCTTTGCGGCTTGCGGAGATAATATTCCTGCAAGCAGTTCGCAATCGTCTGCAAATACTAGCGCAAAAATCGTAGGAAACTTCCAAGGCTCGGGTGCGTCTTCCCAGCAGGTTGCTGTAGAAGCGTGGATTGCAGGATTCCAATCCAAAAATCCTGGCGCAAAAATCGCATATAATCCAACTGGCTCGGGTGCAGGAGTTACAACGTTTATGACGGGAGCCACAGCTTGGGCTGGATCCGATAAATCGTTAAGCGACGACGAGTTAGAAAAGTCAAAGTCGGTTTGCGCAAATGGCACTACGGCTTTCGATGTTCCAGTATATGTTTCTCCAATCGCAGTAATCTTTAATCTAAAGGGCGTTTCGGATGCTGGAAAACACATAAATATGGACGCTTCTACAATCGCAAAAATCTTCGACGGCAAGATTACGCGTTGGAATGACGATGCTATTAAATCGCAAAATCCAAAGCTAAAGCTACCAGATAAGCCGATTACAGTTGTTCACAGGTCTGATAAGTCTGGCACAACGCAGAACTTCTTAAGCTACATAAAAGACGTTGCGCCAAGCGATTGGGCTTACGATCTTAGCGAAAATTGGCCAAATAGCGTAGGTCAGGGCGCAAAAGGCACGTCTGGCGTTGTTTCCACAATTCGCATGGCAGACGGAGCAATTGGATACGCGGACTTTTCGCAAGTTGGAAAGCTTGGAACTGTGGCAGTAAAAGTGGGAGATTCTTACAACCAGATTAGCCCAGAAGGTGGCTCTATAACCATTAACGATTCAAAGGTTGATGAAGATGCTGCAGCAAAATCAAAGCACCGCGTTGTTGTTAAAATAAACCACAAAACGGAAGAAAAAGGCGCTTATCCGATTGTGCTAGTTTCTTACGATATTGTGTGCGGTGCTTACAAAGATGCTGCAACTGCACGATTTGCAAAGTCTTGGCTTAGCTACGTTACTAGCAAAGATGGCCAGGCTGCGTCTCAAGATGCTGCTGGAACTGCGCCTTTGCCAGAAAAGCTTATGGGAAGGATTAACAAGTCGATTCAGTCGATAGGCAAGTAAAAATAGCATTTTGCAAAGATTTTAGAGTAGTTAATATAGTAGTCAATATATTGCTGCTGATAGCATTTATATAATGACTACAAAAGGAGCATGAGTGAGTTCTAAACAAAGAACTGAAATCAGTAAAGATGCGCACAAAAGTGGCCATTTTGCAGGTGGTTTTGCAGGTGGTTTTGCAGACCGCTTGTTCAAAAGCGTAGCTCTTGCTTGCGGATTGCTGATTTTAATGGTGCTTACAGCTGTTGCATTGTTCCTGCTGTTTCAAGCGTGGCCTATTATAGGCGCAAACAAAAACCAAGTAAGTCAAGTATTTTTGGACTTTACTGGCGGCAAAGCGCACGATTTTCTAGGCTACGTAGCGCCAATGGTTTTTGGAACTGTTCTTATGTCTGCGCTCGCTCTGCTCCTTGCTTTCTTTGTTTCGATTGGAATCGCGCTGTTTATAAGCCACTATGCTCCGCCAAAAATGGTGCCGCTTTTAAGTGGTGTAGTCGACTTGCTTGCTGCGATTCCGTCCGTAATCTACGGTCTTTGGGGCGGATTGGTGCTAGTGCCATCAATATACCCGTTCTGGAAGTTTATCTCTCACATCTTTGGCTGGATTCCGCTTTTTGCAGGCCCTGCTGCAAGCCCTTCTCGTAGTGCTGCAACCGTTAGCATTGTTCTGGCAGTTATGATTTTGCCGATTATAACCTCTATGGCGCGAGACATTTTCCAGCAAGCGCCGCGATTGCAACAAGAAGGCGCGCTCGCGCTTGGTGCAACAAAGTGGGAGATGATAAAGCTAGCGGTTTTGCCGTTTGCAAAGTCGGGAATTGTTTCCGCATCTATGCTTGGTCTTGGTCGCGCTTTGGGCGAAACAATGGCAGTTCTTATGATTTTGTCTCCAGGATTCACCTTTAAATTCAATATTTTGCAAGCTTCGCAAAACCAAACGATTGCAGCAAACATAGCAGCGCAATACCCAGAAGCAAACGGATTGGGTGTTAGTGCGCTTATTGCTACAGGCTTGGTGCTGTTTGTTATTTCATTCGCTGTAAACCTTATTGCGCGCAAAATCACGGGAAAGGCGAGTGCATGATGCAAAATTCGCAATCGTTACAAGTTGGCGCTGCTGGCTCTGATCAGACTGTTAGCGCAAGCAGCGAATCTCCAAAAATTGACTTTAACAAGTTTCGCCCAACGCGCTCTAGAATCGCAAGTCGCAAGCGAAAAGACTTGTTTATGCGCGTGCTAATCTTTTTGTCTTTTGTAGTTGCGCTAATTCCGCTTCTTTCTTTGCTTTTTACGACTATTGTAAACGGCATTAAGCGATTAAACCTTGACTTTTTAACGCATAATATGACTTATGTTGTTGGTGGCGCTGCTACTGGTACGGGCGGCTACGGTGGTATTTTGCACGCCATTATTGGAACTTTGGAGATTACGCTTGGCGCAATGGCAATTTCGATTCCGATTGGAATTATGTGCTCCGTGTATTTGATTGAGTACGCGCGAGGCAGCCGCTTAGCTAGGGTGATTAATCTTGTTGTAGACGTTATGAGCGGAATCCCTTCGATTGTGGCTGGCTTGTTTGCGTTTTCTAGTTTTACGATTTTTGTAGGCCCTGGAACAATCAACGGTTTTGAAGGGTCGGTTGCGCTTTCGCTGCTTATGCTGCCAACTGTTGTTAAGTCGTGTCAAGAAATGTTAAAAATTGTGCCGAACGATCTGCGTGAAGCGGCGCTTGCTCTAGGCGTTACAAAGCAGCGCATGATTACAAAAATCGTGTTGCGAACCGCGTTGCCTGGCATTGTTTCTGGCTGTATTCTTGCGGTTGCGCGCGTGGTTGGAGAGACGGCTCCGCTTTTAATGGCAGCTGGGTTTATTGCATCCACGAATTTCAATCTTTTTGACGGGCAAATGACTACTTTGCCAGTGTACGTTTACCAGGAATATTCCAAGCTTTCGGCGAATTGCCCAGCTAACGCGCCATCTTCGTGCGTTACTACGATTCCGATGGAGCGTGCGTGGGCGGCGGCGCTTGCTTTGATTGTGGTTGTTTTGCTGCTGAATATTATTGGGCGAGTTGTAGCGCGCGTGTTCTCAGTAAAGGCGAAATAAAGCGAAGTGAATCAAGGTAAATCAAAGTAAAGCAAAGTAAGACGAAGGATTTTAGAAAGTGAGGCGCAAATGGGTCAGCGCATTGATGTTAAGCATTTGAACATTTACTATGGTGATTTTCTAGCAGTAGAAGACGTTAACATAAGCATTGAGCCAAACAAGGTTACGGCTTTTATTGGGCCTTCGGGATGCGGAAAATCAACGGTTTTGCGCACTCTAGACCGCATGCACGAGATTACTCCAGGCGCTCGCGTAGAAGGTCAGGTGTTGCTTGAAGGCCGCGATTTGTATGGCAAAGATGTGGATCCTGTGGCCGTTCGCCGAGATGTTGGAATGGTGTTCCAGCGCCCAAATCCTTTCCCAACAATGTCTATTCGAGAAAACGTTCTTGCAGGAGTTCGCTTAAACAATCGCCATATTTCAAAGCAAGACGCCGACGACCTAGTTGAGTGGGCTTTGCGTGGCGCGAATTTGTGGAACGAGGTTAAAGATAGACTCGATAAGCCAGGAATCGGGCTTTCTGGCGGTCAGCAGCAACGACTTTGTATTGCGCGAGCCGTGGCTGTGCATCCGCAAGTGCTTCTTATGGACGAGCCTTGCTCTGCTCTTGACCCTATCTCTACTCTTGCTGTAGAAGATTTGATTAACGAGCTTAAGCGCGATTACACGATTGTGATTGTAACGCATAACATGCAGCAGGCGGCGCGCGTTGCCGACTACACTGCGTTCTTTAACCTTAAGGCGGTTGGAAAACCAGGGCATCTTGAGTATTTTGCAGATACAACCACTATGTTCAACAATCCGCGCAATGCGGAGGCGGAGCGCTACATTTCTGGCCGATTTGGGTGATTTTTGCAGCGATTTCTGTGTGTTTTTTGCGCGATTTTTAGGCGATTTTTGCATAATTTTTGCGCGATTTTTCTTTGGTCAGCACGTGCGCGTAAGGTCGAACCTGTTCGGTTGTTCAAAGTTCTATAAGTCGTTTCTAATTCTCGCGAGTTTTCTAGAGTGTTTATTCGGCTTGTGCTTTGCGCGCCGAGCGAGTCGCAGTAACCTCTGCGTGAATGCCCAAATGTAATTGCGTCCGCGATTGCTCAAGTGCTATCGCCACGCTTTTTATGGTCTTTTGCGCTGTAAAACCAAGGAACAGAGAGTTTATGGAAAAGTTCTTCCATCTCAAAGAAAACGGCACGAATGTATCAACGGAGATCACTGCAGGTCTCACTACATTCTTTGCAATGTCGTACATTATTGTTGTAAACCCAATGATTTTAAGCCAAACTGGCATGCCTAAGGGTGGCGTTTTCCTCGCTACAATCATCGCAGCAATTATTGGCACACTCGTTATGGGCTTGTTTGCTAACGTGCCTTACGCTCAAGCTGCTGGCATGGGTCTTAACGCATTCTTCACATACACAGTGTGCTTTGGCTTGCATTTTACGTGGCAAGAAGCCATGTGTATGGTGTTCTTGTGCGGTTTAATTAACATTATTATTACCGTTACCAAGATTCGTAAGATGATTATTCGTGCCATCCCAACTTCGTTGCAACATGCGATTGGTGGTGGCATTGGTTTATTCGTTGCATACGTTGGCATTATGAGCGTTGGCTTAATCACCTTTACCTCCAAGGATCCTGCTGCCGCTGCTAAGAGTAAGCCAACCGCTGCTATTCCAGGCCTTGCTGTTATTAATAATCCTATTTTGTGGCTATTCCTTATTGGACTTGTTTTGGCTATTGTTCTTACTGTTCTTAAGGTTCGCGCAAGCTTGCTTATTACGATTATTGCAACATCTTTGATTGGTATTCCGCTTGGCTTAACTTCGCTAAATAATGCCGTTTCTGTTACGGATGCTTTTGCCCAGCTTCCAACCACCTTTGGTGCTATTTTTGGCCCGCAAGGTTTCCCTGCTCTCTTCTCTAATCCAGCACGCATTCCGCTTGTTTTGGTAACTATTTTCGCCTTCTCTATGTCGGATACTTTCGACACTTTGGGAACGTTTATTGGTACCGGCCGCAGAACTGGCATTTTCTCGGAGGCAGATGAGAAGGCTTTGGAAAACGGCTCTGGCTTTAGCTCCAAGATGGATCGCGCGCTGTTTGCTGATTCGATTGCAACTTCGGTTGGCGCAATTTGCGGTACTTCTAACACAACTACTTACGTTGAGTCTGCTGCTGGTATTGGTGCTGGTGGCCGCACTGGTTTGACTTCTGTAGTTGTTTCCGTGTGCTTTGCGCTTTCGATTGTTCTTGCGCCTTTGGCTAGCGCTGTTCCTGCAGCTGCTACGGCTGGCGTGCTTGTAGTTGTAGGCTGCATGATGGCAAGCTCGCTAAAGGAGATTGCTTGGGACGATATTTCCGAAGCAATTCCTGCGTTCTTCGCTGCCGTGTTTATGGCGTTCTCTTACTCGATTTCTTACGGCATTGCCGCTGGATTCATCATGTACTGCTTAGTTATGACTTGCAAGAAGCGTGCTAAAGACGTTCATCCAATGCTTTGGATTGTTTCGCTTTTGTTCATTCTTGACTTTGTTGCTAACGCAGTTTTGTAAATCTGTTAGTTAGATATTAGTTAAGTTAGATATTAGTTAGATATTAATTTAATTAATTATTTTAAGAGCGTATTTGATGCGTACGGCTGCTTGCGATTTTTCCGCGTTAGTTTGGGATAAGTCGCCAGCAACCGCGCGTGTTGAGTGCGCTCTTAAATAATCCTAAATAAAAATAAATTATAAAGTTTGCGAAAAAATATTGACATTGTCGCGCGTGGGTATTAAACTTGCCCAACGTAAACCACAGACCGTTGGTGGAGTCGCAAGATTCCTGAAAATGATGTGTCATGCCAGCACAGGTTGAGCAGTGATTGTTGCAGTTGATTTGCGATTTTTCACAAACTTTTTAACACTATGTGTTTTTTGGATGCTCTGCCGTGCGCAGGGCTTTTTTGATATGTTATTTCCATTCCAGCGGCCAATTTAGGAAGGAACGCCATGAAGAGGCCCGAAAAGGAAGCGGTAGTTGCAGAGCTTACGGATTTGTTCCGTAACGCCGACGCTGTCTACCTTACCGAGTACCGCGGGCTTACAGTTCCGCAGATTTCTTCTCTGCGCGAAAAGCTAGGCCGCGATACTTCCTACTCTGTGGCTAAGAATACGCTTGCTCGCATTGCCGCTAAGGAAGCGGGCATTGAAGGTCTTGATGAGCTTCTTGCTGGCCCAACTGCAATCACCTTTGTAAAGGGCGATTTCATTGAGGCTGCTAAGACCTTGCGTGATTTTGCCAAAGAGAATAAGACCCTCGTCATTAAGGGCGGTTTCGCAGATGGAACCGTTTACGATGCCGAAGGCGCCAAGCAGCTGGCAGACCTCAAGTCTCGCCCAGAATTGCTTTCCGAGATGGCTGGCGCGCTCAAGGGCACCATGTCCAAGGCCGCCTACCTGTTCAACGCTTTGCCAACCAAGGCAGTGCGTACTATCGACGCTTTGCGCGAGAAGCAGGAAAAGGCCGCTTGATTCCCTTGCAGCTTGCTGCATGAGACCAAAAAATAATAAAAATGTTATGGCTCTAAGGCACAAGGTGTGTCTGGCCAAGTAAGAAAGGAAGCCATTATGGCTAAGCTCACTAGCGAAGAGCTTCTTGAAGCTTTCGGTGAAATGACCCTCGTCGAGCTTTCTGAGTTCGTCAAGGCCTTTGAAGAGAAGTTCGATGTTGAGGCTGCTGCTCCTGTAGCTGCTGTTGCTGCTGCTCCAGCCGCTGCCGCTGGCGCTGCTGAGGAAGAGAAGGACGAGTTTGACGTTGTCCTCGCTTCTGCAGGCGCTCAGAAGGTTGCCGTCATCAAGGCTGTTAAGGCTTTGACTGGCCTCGGCTTGAAGGAAGCTAAGGACATTGTTGACAATGCTCCAAAGCCAGTCCTCGAGAAGGCTAAGAAGGAAGATGCCGACAAGGCTAAGGCTGCTCTTGAAGAAGCCGGCGCAACTGTTGAACTTAAGTAGTTCTAGGCTCTTTTGTTAACTTTGTTAACGCATGCGGCTGGTTGCTAGCGTGATTTGCTAGTTAGCGATTTGCTAGCGCATTAGTCGCGGATGCGTTTTGAATGCGGCAAGGTTTTTGTGGTTATCACGAATTCCTTGCCGCTTTTCGCTTCGACCTGCTTTTTCGCTTAAAGCGTAGCGCGAAAAAGCAATTCGGAGCGCTGAGCTTGCTTAAGGTTGAAAGCACAGTGTGCTTTCAACGCAAGCGAAGACGTTAGCGCGCTTAGACCGCGCTAACGACAAAAACACCAAAATTCAGTACAATCACACTACATCTTGTGTCACCAAATCGTCGCGGCAAAGTGGCATAATAGGAAAGCTTGTGACTGGAGGAGTAATCCGCTAGCACAGCACAGCAATATAAGTTGCGGGAGGATCCTTAAAACGGCTTAATATCAACGTTTTAGGGCGCCGATTTAACCGCTTCAAAAGAAAGAAGAACCATATTATGGCTCCAAAAAAGAAAGTCTCTGCGCTTATTAAGCTCGAGATTCAGGCTGGTAAAGCAAATCCAGCCCCACCACTGGGTCCTGCATTAGGCTCCCACGGCGTAAACATCATGGACTTCTGCAAGGCCTATAACGACCAGACGAAGGACAAGATGGGTCAGATCGTTCCAGTAGAAATTACTGTTTACGAAGATCGTTCCTTTACATTTATTCTTAAGACTCCACCAGCTGCTGCTTTGTTGCTTAAGGCTGCTGGCATTCCTAAGGGCACCGAGAACCCATTGACCCACAAGGTTGGTTCTGTAACCAAGGCTCAGGTGCGCGAAATCGCCGAAATCAAGATGCCAGATCTTTCTGCACGAGATGTTGAAGCTGGTATGAAGATTATCGCGGGCACTGCTCGCTCGATGGGTATTACCGTTACCGACTGAAAGTGAGTGGAAAAAATGGTGAAGCGTTCTAAGAAGTATCGTGAAGCGGCTGAGAAGATCGACCGCAACAACCTTTACACCCCAGCTGAGGCTATTGCTTTGCTTAAGAGCATGCCAAAGTACGCTTTTGACGAGTCTGCTGAGGCTGTTATGCGCCTTAATGTGGATCCTCGCAAGGCGGATCAGTTGGTTCGTGGCGTTGTGAACTTGCCTAATGGCACTGGTAAAACCGCTAAGGTTTTGGTGTTTGCTCGTGGCCCAAAGGCTACTGAGGCTCAAGAAGCTGGCGCAGACATTGTTGGTGATGACGAGCTTATCGAGAAGGTTGCCGGTGGCTTCCTTGACTTCGATGCCGTTGTTGCAACCCCAGACATGATGGGCAAGGTTGGTCGCCTTGGTCGTGTGCTTGGTCCTCGTAGCTTGATGCCAAATCCTAAGACTGGCACCGTTACAATGGATGTTGCAAAGGCTGTTGCCGATATTAAGGGTGGTAAGATTGAGTTCCGCGTTGATCGTCAGGGCAATCTTTCCTTCCTGTTTGGCAAGCTTTCCTTCGACGATAAGGCTCTTGAAGAGAACTTCAAGGCTGTTGCCGATGAGATTCGCCGCTTGAAGCCTACAACCATCAAGGGTCGTTACATCACTAAGGTAACGATTACCTCTACAATGGCTCCTGGCGTTCCAGTGGATATTGCAAGCATTGCTGCGTGATTTTAGCCAAGCATAGCTGAGTAATTTTTTAGCGCTGAAAATAGTGTGTTCTTTTATAGAATGCATTGTTTTCAGCGCTTTTGTTTTTTATATTCTTTTCAAACAGCGTCACCAAGCAAGGTAGAGATTCGAGATTTTTCGCACTGAATGAGATGTTTCGCTCGCGCGGTCTAAGCGCGCTCGCGCCTTCGCCGCACGTAAAGTCCACTGGACTTTACGTTTGAGCGGCTCAGCGAATCGAAGTGCATTCGCGCGCTACGCTTTAAGCGCTCATGCAAGTCGATTCGCAGTCCTCCGATGGTGATTCATCGAATGAAGAAGGAAAATCGAGAATCTCGGTGATAAACGCTACGCAATTGTTCTAGACATTCAGAAGGTTTGATGTATTTCTATACGAGCAATAAATAGCGCCATACTAAAACACTAGAATATTAACGTTCACAAGATATCCGTAAAGGAGTTTCGCTCGCGCGGATTAGCCGCGCTCACGTCTTCGCAGCGCAGAAGCAGTGCTTCTGCCTTGAGCTGCTCAGCGCACCAAATTGCCTTCGCGCGCTACGCTTTGAGCGCTCAGGCAGGTCGTCGCGCCTGCGAGGAGAGAAATACTCAAACCTCGCGCAATACCAAGCGAGGAAAGCAATCATGTAAGTATTTGCTGAGTGTATTGCATGGCGCGCCGAAAATCTCAACAAAATACGTCAATGCTTTAGAGCGCAGAATCGCGGATTCGCCCAATCGTAATCGCAGTTTGTAAAACGTACGCCTCTCTAGGGTCAGTGGCGTCCCATCCTGTTGTTTGCGCAACTTTGCGCAAGCGGTATCGTATTGTGTTTGGATGCACGTTAAGATTGTGCGAAGTTTGATCCAGCGCGCCGCCAAATCGCAAGAAAGCGTCGACTGTTTGCAAAGTCGGGTCGTCTGGGTTGTACGGCGCCAAGCTTTGATACACCTTAGTGTATAAGGTTTCTACGGCGGTTTCATCGCCTATAAGTGCGCGCTCTGGAAGAACGTCGTCGCAGCGGATTATTTGCGGCAAATGTGTTACAGACGGCGCAACGGCAAGCGCTGCAAGTGTTGCTGTGATTTCTTTGCATATTTTTTGCGCGCCGACTACAACTTCGCTTATGCAAACGGGTTTTCCCGACTTTGCAAACACTTCGCACATCTTGTTTAATGCTGTTGGATTTGGGTTTTCTCTTAGCGCAAGAATGATTATGTGCGAAGGCGCTGCATCTTTGCGTTTGCTCGCGTCGACGCTTTCTTGCGATTTTCCGCCGATTTTCCACGTTTTTGCACGCGCGCTAATGGCGTCTAGCTGCACGCTGTCAACTATCGCATCGTATGCTCCGCATGCGCCGAGTTGCGTCCATATTGCGCGTCTTAAAGAGTCTGTGTTGTTTTGCGCCGCATGTGCGCCCGCGTTTTGCGGTGTTGGATTTGGGTTGTCGTCGTTTGAGTTCGATTCCGTTTTATACGTGCCTGCAATCGCCACAAATCGCGTATTTTCTTGCCATTGCAATAGGTGCATTAGCGCGCTTACGCGGCTGTCTGCAATGCCGTTCATAAGGCACGTTCCGATTAGCGCGTGCAATCGCAAGCGTGTTGCCGCGTCAAAAATTTTGCCGTCTCGAATGTCAAAAATTCCGAGTGCATCTTCGCTTTTTGGAGCGCATGGCATTGGCGTAAAGCTTGGCGTAAAACTTGGCGTAAAACCTTGTGCGCTAGATTCTTCGGCAGATTCGCATGCTTCGCTGCGTTCGTCATCTGGCTTTACGCCTGTAAGAATTGTAAGAAAGTCAGCGTTTTCGTCCATTCACTCCCTCAATTCTTGTGCGAATCCTTGTGCGAACTAACATGCGTCTTGTCGCGCGTACTATCATGCACCAAATCGCAATTTATTTTATCACTTTGACGGCATGTGTTACTGCATCTGTTATCGCACGTATTACGGCATGAGATGCAAACGCTATCCCTTACAAACATTAGAACCGTAAAGAAGGACACAAACGCAATAGGCAGCATGTGTCGCTCAAAATTGTTTGCTGGAGCCAACACCATTACGCCCATCAAAAGCGCAAGAGGCGCGTGCAAAACCAGCGTTTTCCACCTGCGCAATGCTATTTCGGCAACGCCAATCAGCAGCGTTGCAACAACATACAAGTTTCCGTGAATAATCCACCCAAGAATCGGCGTATTGCTCCACGCTTCCGCGCTGCTCGATACAGCGCCACGCCACTCGGGCAGCCAGTAGCGAATCCACTCAGAATTCTTTATATTCTCGGTGTTTACGTAGTATTCGGGGCCAACATAAGGCACGTCTAGAATGTCGAAGTAGCCGTACGACTTTGCTAGCAGCGCATCCGTTGCAACAATCGGGCTGTGTGTAATCATAAGCAACCATGCGTGGTTAAACTTTTTCATGTCGTCTTTTGTAATATAACGCCAACGGTAGCTCACTTTTTTAGATTGCAAGCCAGAAGATTTTACAGGGTCCGCGTCTTGAGGAGTGTACGCTTCTGCAGTTTGACTAAGATTGAAAATTGGCGATATTGCGCGCTTTGCTGCATGCGGTATGCTTTTGGGGTCTAGCTTTGCGATTCTGGCGATTTGCTGAAGTTGCACTCCGCGGCTTTCGATTGGATCACCATTTATAATCGCGCCGCTAGAAATGGCAAGCATAATTGCGCCGTGTATAAGAATTGTTGGTAGCAGAATGCATAAAACCCATATTTTCCAACGTTTTCTGCTAGATATAATCATCAACACAAATTGAATCGCAAGAATGTACCACGCGTATTTTGCAGCAATCAGCATAATGCACACGCTGATTATCAACTCGACGATTGTGTGTGCGGCGGGTTTTTGCTTGAATTCCAGGCAATTAAGCTCGTACATTATTCCAAACCACCACACAAATGCAAACGCAAACAGCGGCGATTTTGTAAGCGAAATAGTTGAAAATACTACGAGTGGGCTGAATAAAAATGTGATTATTACGGCAGCGCGCAGGGCGATTGGTGTTGTTTGGATTGATGCTGTTGCACATGGCGCATGTCCAGCTTGCGATTCGCCTGTTTTAGCACTAGCCCACGGCGTGTTTAAGAATCGGTTTGCTGTTGCAGCGCAACAAAATGCCGCGAGCACAAATTGCATAACTGCAAGAAACACGATTCCTGCGTCGTTCGACTCTGTAAAATAGCGCGATATTGCGGCTGTAGCGCCGTAAATGAGCGTTAAAACAATGTTGTGTTGGTCGCTTAAGTACGTTGGTTTTGCGGGCCAAAGGTAGTGCGCCGTAGGGTAAATGTCTGCTGGAACAAAGCTAAAGAAGCCAATGTATGGCTGTTTTAGGCCAGTTACTTGATTCCACGCCCAGCTGTATTCGCGGATTTGCGAGCAAATGTCGGCTCCGTATGCGGCGAGCAGCGTTACGGGCGCCCATAGCCAGCCGATAATCAGCGTTAGAAAAATGTTTCGTTTGCGGCAGGTTGAGTGGTAAAAACACCACTTTAGGGCGTGTTTTACGTTAAAAAATGCGGCGCGTAGGGTTGTTGCGATTTTTGGCTGTGATTGTTTTGGCTGTGATTGTTTTGGCTGTGATTGTTTTGTTTTTGATTTTGTTTTTGATTTTTCTGGCGATGATTCTGCGCGCATAAATCTTACGATTTTTGGCATAACTCCGTTTTTGCCAAAATAAATAAGAACCCTCAAAATTGCGTAATATGCGCAAAATGCGATTACAAAAATCAGCGCATTTAGCCAATTAAAATCTGTTAAAGATCCTTGCGCGCGGTAGATTACGCCCAGACTTGTGCAGGTTGCAAGAAAGATACATGTAAAAACGATTAGCGAGTTTGCGGCGATTTTGCTTGCCGCTTTTATGCTCGTGTTAATTCGTTTCATGTTCCACCTATACGCTCTATACATTTGTGTTTTTCTTGCACTCTAATTATACCCGCTATGCTTCGCTCCGACCTGCCTTAGCGCAAACGCTGGAAATAACTCCGCACTTTGTAGCTCAAAACAGCGATTAGAGCAACAAAACGCGGAAAAGGTTGACGGGTTCTGTAGTGATTTACGGTGTGTTGTGTCGCTCGCGCAGGTTAGCTGCGCTCACGTCTTCGCCGCACGTAAAGTCCACTGGACTTTACGTTTGAGCGGCTCAGCGAATCGAGGTGATTTCTCGCGCATTATGCAGCTCGAAATCGTCGATTTGCACTACGCTTTAAGCGAAAAGGCATGTCGTCGCGCAATCGCGCTTGATATTTTCATAGGGGGGGGGGGTATATTATTAAAGGCTTATGATAAGTGCTCATTTACTGGCCGTAGTTAGCAGATGATTATTTAATCTGTAAGTTTTGCATTTTGCTTTGCAAGCTTAGTAAATACGCGGAGAGGGAGGTGTGCCGATGCGTAATTTACATTGTGGTGGCCGTTTCCTTCGATTTTTGCGTTCAATTTGCTCTAAAACTGCGTGTGCTCGTCGCGCTATTGTTGCGCTTTTTGTTGTTGCTACTATTCTTGCTACTTTTATGATTGCTCCGACTTATGCTTTAAGCGCTGGTGAGAATACTGGTGAGAAAGTTAGCACTGGGGAGACGGTTGGTGCTAAGTCTGATTCTGCTAAGAGTGAAGGTGAGAAGCAGAATCCTGAGCAGAGTGAACCTAATAATACTGAGCTTAATAAGAATAATACTGATACTTCAAGTACTTTAACGAATAATAATAAGGAATCGAAGCCTGTTGAGAAGCCGAAGACTGCTGGTAACAATGGTGTTGATAAGGCTAATGCTGAAAAGTTGGCAGATGAGACTGATGCAAAGAAAAAAGTTGAAGGTGCAAAAAAGAAAGTCGCTTCTACGGAAGCTGCTCTCAAAATGAACAAAAAACCGAAAAAACCGAAGAAGTGTAGCGGATTAAGTGCATGCTACACGATTAGCTACAATATTGGTAGTCCTACTGTAGATAATAAGGGTAAGACTATTTTAATAAAGCGTGGTGATGCTAGAGTTATTACTCCAAAGTTCGACTTAAAATCTGGGAAAACACCAACCTTTACGTTAAAAGAAGGCTTGTGGTTTAAGTTAGAACAAGATGGTGAAGATCCTGTACCAAGTTGGGTGAATTTTGAAAAAACAGAAGGTGATGTAGTCACTAAAGTTAAGGATACTGAAAATCAAACAGGTTTTGACGGTTCTATAACTTTGAGTCCAAATAGTAAGTGGGATTACGGTAGTTATAAATTTAAAGTTTTTGCATATTACAAAAAGAAAAGCGAAAAAATATACGCTACAATAAGTGTAAAAGTTGATGTACCTGATATATCAAAAAATGATTTATCGCTGAGCTTGTACGATTTTGGGAAAACGCAAGATAATACTGCGATAAAAGATAGTAAAATTATTATAAATCCAAAGTCTAAAGGTTCAGATTCTAGCGGAAGTGATACTGGCGGTACTGGTAAGAAAGACGTTTACGATCCTATTAATAATAAGCTTTTTATTGATTCGCAGTCGAAGGATAAGCCTGGTTTTATTCATCACCATATGATTTGTAAAAGTGGTAGTGGTGATAATGCCAGTTATACGTTAGACAGTGTTAATGGTTTGAACTTAAGTAATAAAGATGGTTCTACTACGGATAAGCAGACTAAGTTCACTCATATAGAAAGTAAAACCGGTACGGATAAGTATTCTGTGTATTTGAATGATGATTATACTGAGCGCTCTCAAAGTTGGATTACTGGTACGCCTACAAAAGCTGGAACTTTTGAGTGTAAAGTGTTTGCTATTAAGGATGTTGATATAAGTTACAGTGAGAATCTTGGTAAAACATTCTCAACTGAATATTTTGCAAAATATGTCACAGATAGATTAAAAGATAAGACTCGTGAAGTATTTAGTGATCCTGATACTAAGATTTATGCTGCTCATATACCTAATACATCTGGGTTAGATGAGTCCGTGTACAAGCCTCAAAAAACCATCGACTGGGCTTATAAGTCAGTTACGATTGAAGTGAAGTCGAGTGAGCCGCAAGAGCCAAAAATTGGCGATAACGATCTTACGCTGAAAGTGTATCCGTTTAAGGATTCTACAACAGCGTTGACTAGCGACAATAACAAGATTTCTGCGATGCTCGGTATGAGTCTTAAGCCGTTTGTTGATGCTACTTCTGCGGCGGATAGCGCGAATAAGATTACGTTGCGCGTGCTCTGCTCGAAGGGCGAGAAGAAGAATAATTCTACTGGCAGTGGTAGTGGTACTTCTACCGGAGGTGCTGGCTCGACTGGAAGTGGTTCTGCTGGAAGTGGCGGTGCTTCAACTGGAGATAGTTCGCCTAGTAGTGCGCAATCTGGCTCGCAACAAACTCAGCCTTCTGGATCATCGCAACCTGCTAAACCGTCGCAAGCTGAGGAGCCTCTTGAATACAAAACTTGGAGCAGCAATCTTGCCGATCTTGGGTTGAGTGTGCCTGAGGATACGAAGCAAAATAGATGCAAAAAAGGTGATAAGGACTGTAATGCTGCTGCGCAAACTTCTATGGAAGTGAGTATAAAGCCGACTGATGTTGGCAATTACCAGTGCGTTGTGTTTGCTCTGAAGAATGACGCTCTTACTAAGTTTGATGATGTAATAAGCAAAGCTACTCAATCTGGCAGTACCTTAACTCCTGATTCAATAAAATCTGAGCTAACCAAGGCTTCTACTACGGCTTTTAAAGAAAACAAGGATTTTGCTGCTTTTACGCTCAATATTGATTCGGTGAGCAATTTTACTTTGCCGAACGCGGGCGAGCGCAATTGGAACTTGCAGTTGGGCGCTGTAGCTGCCGTTATGGTGAGCGTGCTCGCCGCTGGATTCGTTATAAGTCAAAGTGAAGCATGCAGAAAGCTGCTTTACGAAAGGCGGCGATGCTAATGTGAAAGCTGCCTACGTAATCAAGTTGTGCTCGCGTATTAGTGCAGTGCGCGTAGCAAAAATAAAAACATAATTAGATTAACTAAACCAAGATATTTCCAGAAGATATTCCAGGTAGTCAAAAAACAAAACAAACACACAAACACACAAACACAAACAAGTGCCGAATGGGTACAAACAAGTGCTTAGCAAGTACAAACAAGGCTCAATCGGCGCGCAAACACACAGTAAACACAAAAACAAAACAACTTAACTCAACTGCTTTTAGAAGCATCGAGAAAAGGAGAAAATATGAATAAGTTAACAAGAAAGTGCGTTGCGGCGATTGCGTCGCTTGCGATGGCTGGCACGCTGTGCGTTGCTGGCGCTGTAACAATGGCAAGCGTTGCGTGGGCTGGTCCTAAGCCAGGTATTCATCAAGGTGGTGGTGGTAAGAAGTCCTCTGAGCCTTCTAAGGCTCCGTGGGAGACTGGCGCTCCGACAACCGGCACCCTCACCATCCTTAAGTGCGATGCGGCTAAAGGCGATTATAATCCAGGTACAGAAAACACGGAATCTAAGTGCCCTGCTAATCACAATCCGCTTCAAGGTGCAGTATTTAAGGTAACCAAGGTCACAAAGATTGGCACGGAAGATATTGATCTTACAAAGCTTAAGTCTTGGCAGAATATTGCGAATATTATTACCAAGTTGAATGAGCATACCGTTGTTGAAAGCGGCAAGAATTCTGAGATTACTCTTGCTGAGAATGGCACTACGCTAGATGGTACTGACAGTGACGGTAAAACAACGTCTGGTGATCTTGATCTCGGCTTGTATAAGGTAGAAGAGGTAACGCCTCCTACTGGCTACGGTGCTTCTGATTTGCAGTACTTCTACATGACTTTGCCAATGATTTCTACAGATGCAAATAAAAACACGTACGACTACAAGCCAATTGTAAAGCCTAAGAATAAGAACCTTTCTCAAACAATTACGAAGAAGGTTGATGATTCTAAGACTTTCACTGGCGTGAGTGATAAGGTTCCTTTCACAATTACTGCCGAGTTGAATGTTCCTAAGCCTGCTGGTCGAGATCTTACTGCAGATGACCTTAAAGGTTTCGCGGTGTTCGATGATGCTCCAACCGCTGCGTTTAAGGATATTGCTGCTGGTGCTGTAACTGGAGTTAAAGTTGATGGTACTCCACTTACAGATGGTACTAATAGCACTACTAAGGAATATGAAGTGACACCGGAAGCTAATTCTACGGAGAATAAAATTACTGTTGCCGGTGACAAAATGAACCTTGAAGGTAACCGCACTCGAGTTTTGGTTAAGTTCACTGATGCTGGTAGGAAAAAGCTTCTTACTGCATTGAAGGATACTACTAAAACAAGCCACCACGTAACTGTTGATCTTGAGTTCTCTCTTAGTGATGCATACAAGAAGTCTCCAGCTACATCCACAGATACAGACAATAAAGAGCTTTTGAACAAGTCCGGTTACTTCCAGGCTGTTGGTAGTGATGATAATAATTTGCCGCCAATTATTCCTGAGGGTGATGGTACTCAAAGCGCGCGTAAAGTAGAGTTTGGATACTTGCAGGTTCATAAGTACAAGGCAGAGCACCCTGATGTGAATCTTAAAGATGCAGAGTTCAAGATCTTTAGCGATCAAAAGAAAGCTCAAGGCTGTGCAGATGGGCTCTTTAAGGGTGAAAAGCTTGCAGATATTGATGCTTGCAAGGCTGCATCTTCGTTTGATGGAAAAACTGACGGAACCGATACAGATAGTAAGCCTACCGGTAAGTTCAAAGCTCCTTATAAGGCTGTAGCTGGTTCAAAACTCTATGTTGTTGAGGTCCAGGCTCCTACAGGCTATAAGCTTTCTAATGTTATAAAGGAAGTTACGGTTAAATCAACAAGTACTGTAGCTGATCCTACTGTTGCAGAATTCCCGAATATTCCAGAGTATAACATTGACGGCAAGAGCTTCTGGTTCAACCTTCCTGCAACTGGTGCCGCTGGCGTGATTCTGTTTGCGCTTGCTGGCATGGGCTTGATTGCAGCTAGCGTGTTCCTTTACATGCGTAATCGCAAGGAAGAAGAGCAGCAGGCAAAAGCCTGATGCGCTTTTGCAAAGTAACTGCTTAAGTAATCTAGTAGTCTAAAAGCAAAGTGTGTGAGTCTAGGGTTTATATGTAAGCCCTAGACTCGCGCATATTTTAGCTGAGTAATGCGTTAGCTATTTCCGCTTTTTGTTGCTCAACACGCCGTTTTGAACAACATTTTCGGGAAAAATCTCCCGATTTTGTTGTTGATTTTGCGGTTTTGAGCAACATTCTCGGGAATCCCAGCGATGAAAATCACGCAAAAGTTCTAGACATTCAGAAGGTTTGATGTATTTCTCTACGAGCAATAAAAGAGGAGCGTTGTGCGAATCGACGACTTCGAGCTGCATAGCGCGCGAGAAGTCACCTCGATTCGCTGAGCTTGCTCAAAGTTGAAAGCACAGTGTGCTTTCAACGCAAGCGGGGGCGTGAGCGCGCTGTAACGCGCGAGCGTAGAATTAGCCAGCCCTCTCGCAACGTCAAATAGAGGAATAGACAGCTTTCGCAACACTTGATAGTAGTGAAGCATGAAAATATGTTGGAGTAGGAATGAAGCCTAATAAGAAGGAAAAGCAAGCAAAACGCAAAAAATCGCATTTGCGTCGTATCTTAGAGCCAATCGCCCTAGCGCTTGCAGCAATTCTGTGCTTCACGTACCCAGTGGCGTCAACTCTGTGGAATAACAAGGTTTCGAAAGAAGTTTCTGTAGCTTATGATCGCTTGAGTCGTAAGCAAACTGCTAGCGCTAGAGAGAAGATTTTGGGCGCGGCTCGCCGCTATAATGCGCGCCACAAGTCGATTATTACGGCCGATCCGTACGACGGCACAACGGATTATATGAAAACGCCAGAGTATAAGGATTATGCGAAGCAGCTGGATGAGCCAATGGGGATTATGGGAATCGTGAAGATCCCGAAGATTGGCGTTAAGCTGCCGATTTATCACGGTAGTTCGCAAGATGTTCTGGCGTATGGTGCTGGTCATTTGTATGGCACGGATTTGCCAGTTGGTGGCAAAACTCGTCACTCGGTTGTAACGGCGCATACTGGTTTGCCAAACGCAACCATGTTCGACGATTTGGTGGAATTGAAGAAGGGCGACTATTTCTATTTTGACGTGCAAGGGGAGACGCTGCGATACAAGGTGTTCCGTATTAGCGTTGTTGATCCGCATGATATTAGGTTGTTGCAGCGCGAAAAGGGGCGCGATTTGGCAACGCTGCTTACTTGCACGCCGTACGGTGTGAACTCGCAAAGGCTGCTGGTTACGGGGTATCGCGTGCTACCGGATCCAGTTTTAGTGCCGGGCGATAAGCTGCAGTGGCCGCTTTGGATGACGCTGTTTGTTATTGCGCTTGTTGGGTGCGCGGTGATTCTTGCGACTATGGTTGTTGCAGATGCTAAAAGAAAGCGCGGAAAGCTTGATTTGCACGCTAAGCATTTGATTAGCATTTAGCGCAATATACACAAAGCATGACACAATAGTGTGTAGTGTGTTTTTTGAAGGGAGCAGGTTCCGTGAGTGTTCAACAAACCTTGCAGCGCTGGATGATTACGGTAGGTGGAGTGGAGCAGGCACGCGTTGGCGCGGGTCGGTCTGTAGAAATTGGCAGGAAGCCTATACGCCCTTTGCGCGAAGACGGTTTTATGCGCGTAGACGTTGTAGACAATAAGCGCTCTATGTCTAAAAGGCACGCGCTTTTTATTGTTGATGCAAGCGGCGCGGCTACGATTCGCGATTTAAACTCTACAAACGGAACTTACTTGGTTAGCGAAAGCGGCGATTTGCTGCGACTAGACCCAGGCGTTGATTTTCACATGCCAGACAGCATTGTTCGCATGCAATTTGGCGATGTTCCAGTTGATTTTGTGCGCATTGAAGAAAAGGCGCCGCAGGGAAGCGATGCGAGTGCGCAGCCAGTGCGCGATTTGTTCTCTTACGCGCCAGATAATGATATTAAGGAGCCAGACGCTGCGGATTTGTCGGTAGATGATATTCTTGACATTCGTGCGGGGGAGCCAACGGGCGTGTTCCATGCGCAGTCGGTTTCGCGGCCTGATTTGGTTTGGGATAGTCAAAAGCGGCTTAATGATGCTGCTGCGGCGGATGACCTTGGTAGTGCTTCGGCGGCGGATGCTGGTGCGGATGCGGATGATAATGATAATTCTGCTGTAACTTCTGCTGTAACTGCCGCTGAGTCTTCAAGTGTTGAGCCTTCAAGCGTTGCGGATGTTGCAAGCGTTCTAGATGGTGCAAGCGTTCTAGATGTTGCAAGCGTTGCAGAAAGCGTTGCAGAGCAAATTAAGCCTGTTATTGCGGGTCAGGTTGTTTTGCCTGTTGTTCGAGATGAGTTTGAATCGCCTGTGGAACCGCGCAATTTATTTGACGATGCTGCAAATAACGATGCTGCAAATAACGATGCTGTAAATAACGATGCTGTAAATAATGATGTATCTACTAACGATGCTGTTACTAATGATGATGCTAGTAACGATGATGCTAGCGATGTAAGTGATGCTAACAACATAAGCGATGTAAGCGCTACAATCGCAAGCGATTCCGCGCAATTTACACCAGCTTTTGAGCCAGGATCCGTGTTTGAAAAAGTTTCAAATGGCGAATTTAGCGCTCGCAAAGAAGTGGTTTCCGCTGGAGGATTTACATCGGAAGAAGCACAAAAAACAGACGATTTTGCCGAGCAATTTGAGATGGCAAAGTACCAAGAGTTACTGCCATTCTTGGCAATGAACACAAATTTGTACGACGATTTGTATGCGTGGCTTTCTGCGCAGGGGAATGCAGACGTGGATCAAGCGTTGGCGCAAAATAGCGGATACAGCGCGTATCGCAATGCAATCGGCTTGTAAACAAGGGAGTTGAGTAGTATGAGCGATAATCAAAATGACTTTATGCACAGCCAGCAAGGCCAGGCAAGTCAGTTAAGCCAGCAAAATCAGCAAAATCTTTCAGATAAGCCAGACCAGTTAGAACAGCTAGACCAGCATGCGCCTCGCCAATCTGCACAATCTTTGCGCGCCGAGAAACTCGAGCGCATGAACAAATGGCATGAAAAATATAAGTCGCAGCTTGCTCCATCTCCGCTAGAAGACATAACAAAACTTTGTGCGCAATTAGAGTTGACTCATGCGCATCCTTCGGGAATCGCCCAGCTTTTTGCCAGTGGAAAGGTCACTCTTCAAGCGCTTTTCCGCGATTCGGGAATGCTGCGCGCGGCAGGTAGAAGGCTAGACAGAGTTTTTGAAGACAGAGACAACAAGGCGCACGAAAATGGCGTTTCGGAGCTTTCGCTTGTTGTTGGAGTTGCGTCGTGGAGCGGCAATCATGTGCCGGTTTTAACATACCCGGTACGCGTTTTGCGAGAAGCTGGAAAAGACGAGACGGCTGCAACGATTTACTTTTCGGGAAACGTTCGCCTAAACCACGCTCTTGTTCTTAGGCTGCAAGAAAGAGGCGTAAACCTTAGCGAAGACGCGCTTTTTGATGGCTCAAACTACCAGAGCGGCACGCCAGAAACATCCGCAGTTTTTGACGCGATTTGTGCTGCTGCGCAAAGAGTCTTCCCAGATTTCGACATTGAGCGAGATATTGTGCTCGGTTGTTTTACGGACTCGGGATCTAGATTCTTAGCAGAAAGCGGCCAGATTTTGCGCGCGCTTAAGCTGGGGAACGTTGGAAATACAATGATTGACGCGATTGCGGGAGATGATATTGCCGTTGAATCGCTGGGCGCAAAAGCTACTTCCGACTATTCTCCACTAGATGCAGACCCACACTACGAATACGAAGTTGGCGACGTTAGTAACGCTGTGCGATACGCTGCAGGAATGGCGGCAAATGGCGCTTCTTTGGCAATAGACGCAGATGCTGGATGTGATTCCGCTTTAATCGCAGCTGCGATCTCTTCGCGCTGCGTTCTTGCAGGAAAGTCCGTTTTGTACGTTCCAAACGTTATGGAGCAGCAGCGCAGATTCCGCCACGCTCTTAGCGCAAACGAGATTTCTTCTCTTTCGCTAGACGTTTCGGATTCGCATCTTGCAAAGCACGTTGATGCGCAGCTTATAGCGGCCGTTGGGTCTCGCCAAAGCGTTGCTTCTAGCCGCTTTGAGCAAGTTTGCGACGAGCTTGTTGGCGTTAAAACGCGATTAAACCGCTACTTGGGAGATTTGCACGGAGTAAACGAGCGATGGGGTGTCTCCGCTTATCAGACTATGCAAAATCTTGCAGGAATCGCCATGCTGCCTACGCATCCTTGCACGCATGTTCGTCTTAGTGTAGATGCTGCGCGCTCGCTTTCTGGTCATTTAGACGAGTGGGCACAAAAGCTGCACGAGGCAGATTCTCTTGGTGAATTTACTACTAATGCCGAAGATACGCCGTGGTTTGGTGCTTCGCTGTTTAGCGAGAACGAGGCTGTAACAGTGTATCAGCGCGTTGTAGACGTTCTTACAAAGCTTTTGCCAGCCGCGCGCGAGCACGTTAAGTCAACTGTGCAAAATTGCGGTTTCCCTATTCCTTCTACGGCGCGAGAATGGGGTAGGCAGGTTACGGTTCTAAAGAATCTTCGCCGCGTTTTAGACGTTTTCCAGCCAGATATTTTTGAGCGCGATCTTAACGCAATGATTGAGGCGAGTAAGCCTAAAGCTGTTCGCAAGCGCGAAGGCACGCCAATGGGCTTTTGGGAGCGCAGGCATCACATTAAAGAAGCGCGCAGCCTTTTGCGTGTTGGCGCAAAGGTGGACGATCTTCACGAAGCGTTAAAGATTGTTGCCGCGCAAGCTGCGCAATGGCGTACTTTTGTGCCTCATGGCGGTTGGCCAGTATTGCCTCCTAAGCTAGACGAAATCGTTAGTACGCAGGAGCTTTTAGACCGTAATCTTGTAGCGCTTAACGCTGTGCTTTCTACAACGCGACTTGGCGCAGACCTTGAAAACATTGAGTTTACTGAGCTTGACGAGCGCTTGCAAGCCTTGCACGATAGTCGCGAATCCTTAGATACGCTACCAGGTAGGTGTGTTATTGAGCGTGAATTGCGCGGCGTTGGTTTAGAAGATCTTGTTTGCGACTTGCGTAGGCGTAAAGTTACGGGCCAGGCCTTAGATGGCGAGCTTCATCTAGCTTGGTGGACTACCGTTTTTGAAGATATTGTTAATTCTTCCGAGATTATATCTAATCAAGATGGTTCTGCGTTGCAAGACGCTTCCGATCGTTTTGTGCAAGTAGACACAGAGCACGTGCGTTCTGTAGGACCAATGGTTCAGCAAGAAGCACTTAAAAAGCTTTGCGACTTGCTTTTTGCGCGTTCGCAAGAGGCAAATCAGCTTCACACTGCTCTTGCAAGCAATGGTTCGGGTGTAACTTTTGCTAAGTTGATGAACTCCTACCCAGATTTGCTGCTTGCTGCTAAGCCGATTCTGGTTGCAATGCCGTCTACTTTAACTATGATGACTGAGTTTAAGCCGATTGTAGACGTTGTGATCATTGATTCTGCAGAGCATATTAACAACATTGAGCTGCTTAGCATTCTTGCGCGCGCACGCCAAGTCGTTGTTATTGCGCACAAGCAAACTGTTAGCTCGCAAAGCGTAAGTGACCTTATTAGCGTTTTGCCTACTGTTTGCGTTAAGTCGCGAGCAACCAGGCGTTCCGCGTATCTTGCCGATTTCCTTGAAAACCACGGCTACGGCGCGCTTAGACACGATGTTCCTGTAGAGAAAATGCAAGGCAAGGTTAAGCTTCATCAAGTAGAAGCCGCTGGCGTTCCAGTTATGGCAACTGGTCTTATTGAAAGCAGCCAGCGCGAGATTGACGAAGTTGTGTCTTTGATTAAGCAGCGCGCTAAGACTTTTAGCGTTGTTCCTTCTAGCTACGTGCTTGCAGTTGTGACTCTTACAAGCGTGTTTAGAAACAGGCTTGGAGCGGAGCTTAAGGCGTTGGCTGTTAAAGACGAAAACATGGGTAGATTCCTTAGACATGTTCGACTTGTAAGCGTAAACGAGGCTGTTGGTGCATACGCAACGGATGTTATTCTTTCGCTGTGCTACGCAAAGACTTCGCACGGAAGGCTTTTGCAGCAGTTTGGAGTTTTGGAAGAAGAAGGCGGAAAGTCCATGCTTCTTGACTCCTTGGCTTTGGCTCGAAGGAATTTGGACATTGTTTGCGCATTTAAGTCTAGCGATATGGAAGATGATCGTTTGCATCAAGACGGACCTAAGCTTCTTAAGGATTTGCTTACTTGGGCGCAGAATTTGGACGATAATCCAGTAGATACAGTAAATGCAGCAAATGCAGCGGTTGCTGGCGATACTGGTGATTCTGCTAATTCTGCTGATTCTGCTGACGCGGGCGAAGCTGCAAAATCGCAAGCTGCTGGCGATTTTTCCGCAAACGGCTTTAGCAACGTTTTGTTTGCGGATTTGGCAGAACGAATTCGCTCTCGCGGCCTTAATGTGGCAGTAAACTACGGTTTTAGTGAAGATCATAGCATTCCTCTTGTTGTTGGTTTGCCAGATAAGCCGTTTGCTTTGGCTGTTCTAACCGACGACGCGAGTTTTATGAGCCTTGAGTCTACTCGTGAGCGCAATCGCATACTCGCTCAAGATTTGGAGTATCTTGGCTGGTCTGTTATGAACGTTTGGAGCGTTGGAGCATTCGTTAATCCCGAAAAAGAAGTTGAGAGAATTGTTTCTAGAATTGGCGAGCTTTATAAAAGCGGCGAGCAGCAATGAGCGAATACAACGCTAATCGCAGGTGTTCTAGGGGCCATTCGCGCGTGGTTCGTAAAGGGTCGGAGCTTTTTGACGCGGATGGCGTAAAGCAAGAGCCAGGTGATGTTCAAACGATTGAGCAGCGCGCAAAAGACGACGATAATCGTATTCTTGGCGAGCTTCCTCCGCATTGGGCGGTTTTTAGCGAACGCGGTAGATAAACTTTGCATAGTTGCTGGCATGCGTTTATTTATTGCTTGCTAGTTTTGCACAGCTATTACCGCAAGGTTTGGAATAATCGCTTGCGTGTTTATGATTTGCAACGCGTTTTCTGCTGGCATTGCTAGCAGTGCGCTTTGTGCAGAATTATTTACGTTAACAACGATTACGTTGTGAACAAGCGAAATGTTTTTGTCTTGCAAAGTAATGTTATCGGAAAAACTGGCGTCGCTAGATGTTTCTATTTGTGTTGGATTTGTTGAATGATTGGCCGTATTTAAGCTGTTTGGAACTTTGCTAAACGCTATAGAAATAACGTCTCCTGGTGCAAGGCTGGCGCTGCTGCTTGCAAGATTAACCGAAATTGTTGTAAAGCCAGGCGGAATTTTTGTTTGCTTTGTAACTTGATTGCTAAAAATCGGCGTTCCGTATTTAATGTTGCACGCAGCAATAATAGCGTTTTTAGCGGAATTGTTTATAGAAGTTTGGTTAAGAACATTGTTAAAAACGCTGCTTTTAGGCACGTTAACGTAATGCAGGTCACTTTGTTTAATCACGCTGCCTTTTGCTATGTTTCTAATGGCTACTGGCACACTTTGAGTAGCTTGAAACGTTGAAATAAGGTGTATTGAAAACAATGTTGCAACACTTATAAAAAATATTGAAAGCATGTTTAAGGTTTGCGCCCTTTTTCTGCGCTTTATAAGCTCTACTGGCATCTTGTTTTCCGTGTTGTGGCCAACTGTTTTTAGTAAAAATGATGTACTCATATAAGCATCATTTATCACGCGTAGCGCTTTTGCAAGCTTTTTTGTGCAATGTGGTTAAAGGCTAGCTTAGATGGGGATTTTACAAGGATTTTACTCACATATAAACATTTTTGATGAAGTTTAATAGTTACTTACGCACATATTCACATAAATAGCCATTTTTGATTGGTATTAATACACATATCAACATATATCAATATAAGTGATTACTAACATACGCACATAAGCGCAGCAAAATAAACGCCACTTACGCACATAAGCACATAAGTGGCGTCATAAATTTTCAATTTATTCACATACACACATAAGTTGCGTCATATTTTTTCACTTATGCACTTATGCACAAATTTTAATGGGTTATTTGCACGTTACTTATCGGTGCGATAAAATCCGCTACCCTTAAAGTTGATTGGTGGTGCGCTAAAAACCTTACGAACTTCTTGCTTTCCGCACTTTGGGCACACGGTAATTGGCTCATCTTCAAACGATTGATGTTGTGAAAAATCATATCCGCATTGCTTGCAGCGGTAATGATAAGTAGGCAACGGTTCCTCCAATCTATAATTCCATCACATATCCTAGCTCATAATGCCGCCTCGTTAAAGCGGCTAATCGCTAATCGTAAACGCTTTTTGTTTGTAAAATTTTGCGAAACAATCGCAAAAAATTCGACACGCCGACTTATTTTTAGCCTTTACATCCTTAATGCACTTTATATTTGTACGTATGGGTTATGAATCGGTGAGCGCGTTAACGGTATTGATCATCATCGTAGCCTTAATGTTTGGTTGGTTGCCTAAACGCACTGAAAACAGCATGAAGTCAATGCTGGAGCACAGCGAAGATAGGTATTCACCTTCGTTGCACATTGTGGATTATAGCAGTGATTCGCTTTTCCACGCGTGTAACGGCACGATGGCGAAAGGGGTTGGCATGCAGCCGTCGAAGATGCAAGCGAATACAAAGCCTAATAATGGCAAGTTCAGTCGCAATGGCGTGAACGCTAATAAACATAAGTGCGCTAAGCAGTTTAATGGTGCTTTTACGCCTGCACACGTTGCCCGTATTCGCGCGCTTCGTCGTGCAGCAATCCGCCGTCGCCGTGCGTTGGTGCTTTCTCTAGCGTTTTTAACTCTTGTTGTGTTTGTTGCGGGTCTTTCTGGCCTTTATAGTGCGTGGTTTGCAATCATTCCTCTTGCTGCTGTTTGCACTGTTCTCTACTTTGGTTCTATGGCTGCTAAGCAAGCGCGCAAGTGGGAAGCAAAAGTTGCTTTGTATAACAAGCGTTCTGCAGCTTTTAATGATTCTGTTGTGGAGCCAATTTTTGACGCTGCTGTAAACTCAGTTGTTGAAAATGCAGAAGACTCACAGCATGCCGAAAATCCAGACAACACAGAGACTTCAGTTATGCAACAGCGAGATATAAGCATGGCTTTAGCTGGATCAAGCAGTAAAGAGGTGGCAAAAAGCGCGGTTGCTGGCGATTTTTCCGCTGCTAATGATGCGCGCTCGCAAGCCGATGCCTCCAACTCTAATCAAGATCTTATATCGTTCTCGTTTGGCGATGATTCTAGTGATTTTGGTGCTAATGGCAAAAATGCGGGTCCGCAAAGCTTAGAGATAAAGTCTACTAAGCAAGTTACTAAAGCGATTTCAACAGACGATTCAAACGAATCGGCGGCGGCTTTCGATTCAAGCAAAGTGTCTGAAGTATCTGAATCTACTGTAGAGCCTCCAGTTAGCACAAAAGACTCGCTTGGTAAAGCCGATTTAAGGGATGTTTTGGCTCGTCGCGCTGCCTAAAGTTTGTAAAAATTTTCTAAAATTTTAGCACTCCAGTTGGTAGAGTGCTAAAAACGCGCTATTATAAGGTTCAGTGCTCGATAGTTTTGACGTGATCGTCAGCCTCGTCAACATTATTCGCGCAAAGGTTACATTTCTCTAGAAAGAGGTACCGAAGTGTCGATTAAACTCACACCTTTGGAAGATAAGATTATTGTTAAGCAAGCTCAGGCAGAAACTCAAACTGCTTCTGGCTTGTACATTCCAGATAATGCTAAGGAAAAGCCACAGCAGGGAGAGGTTTTGGCTGTTGGCCCAGGCCGCCGCGACGATAAGGGCGAGCGCATCCCTATGGATGTTAAGCCTGGAGACAAGATCCTTTACTCCAAGTATGGTGGCACAGAAGTTCATTACGAAGGCGAAGATTACTTAATCGTTTCGTCTCGTGACGTTCTTGCAATCCTTGGCTGATTTTATTACTCGCTTGGTTAATCACTTGTATTAGTCAAGTAATATAAAGCTATTTAGCGCTGAAAATGACGGTTTACCGCTGTTTTCAGCGTTTTTGTTTAATCGTTTAGTGTGTCTGATTTGTTTTAATACGTCTAATAATTTATTTAATTTGTTTAAGACGCGACTATTATAAAATCATGGATTACAAACATCGCAGTATTTTAGATAGTTTGCCAAATTACAAGCAAGGCAAACCAGCGCCCGCATTAGACGGCATTCGCGCATATAAGATTTCTAGCAACGAAAACCCATTTGAGCCGTTAGAAAGCGTGAAAAGCGCCATTTCTAGCCGTGCTCTTGGGGTTATTAATCGTTATCCAAACATGCGCGGAACAGAAGTCGTAGAAGAGTTAGCTAAAAAGTTTAACGTTACTCCAGACGAGGTTGTTCTTGGATGCGGCTCTACAGAGGTTATTACGCAACTTGTGAATCTTGTTGCAGGCCCTGGAGACGAAGTCATATACCCGTGGAGAAGCTTTGAAGCGTATCCGATTATTGTTACGGGTGCTGGCGCTACAAGCATTAAAATCCCTAATCGCGCAGATGGGTCGCACGATGTAGACGCAATGATTGATGCGATTAATGAGCGCACGCGTCTTGTTATTTTGAACAATCCAAACAATCCTACATCTGCATCGCTTTCAGACGAGGAAGCTAGACGAGTGCTGGATGCTGTTCCAAGCAATGTTTTGGTGCTTATTGACGAAGCTTACGTGCAATTTAACAACGCAAAGGGTACGGCGGATGGTATGCAACTTTACCGCGAATATCCAAACGTTGTTGTTGCTCAAACATTCTCTAAAGCCTACGGATTGGCTGGCTTGCGTATTGGATACGCTATTGCTGCAGCAGATGTTGTAGAAGGCATGCGAAAAGTGGCTGTTCCGTTTGGTGTAAGCCAAATTGCACAAGTGGCTGCTCTTGCGTCTTTGGAGAATGAAGCGCTTGTAGAGATGCGCAATCGCGTAGATGCGCTTGTTAAGGAGCGTGCGCGCGTTGTAAGCGGTTTGCGTGAGCAAGGATGGAATGTTGCCGAGCCATACGCAAACTTCTTCTGGATGCCGTTTGGTGAAGATACAGAGCGAGCTAATCAGCGTTTTGTTGATGCAGGTCTTTCTGTGCGCGCGTTTGCTGGAGAAGGTATTCGCATTACGATTGCGGAGACTGAGGCAAATGATCGCGTGCTTAAAGTGTGTGAATCTTTAAAGAAAGATGGTTTTTCGCTTAAATAATTGCATTTTTTAGATGCATTTAGATGTGATTTTTGCTTTCGGCGTGTCTTGAACTTGCATTAGTCGCGCGTTCGTGGCAAAATAACAAAGTTGCCGTTTGGAGATATTCTTCTCCGCGCGGAAACGTTGGCGGGTTACCAGAGCGGCCAAATGGGACTGACTGTAAATCAGTTGCTTCGTGCTTCAGTGGTTCAAATCCACTACCCGCCACGCCTCGATAGCTCAGTGGTAGAGCACTTCCTTGGTAAGGAAGAGGTCGTGAGTCCGATTCTCACTCGAGGCTCTCTGGCGGGGTAGCTCAGCTGGCTAGAGCGTACGACTCATAATCGTAAGGTCAAGAGTTCGAGTCTCTTCCTCGCTACAATGGCCAGCAGGAGTTGGTCAACATACAATATTCTAGAGGTGAACAAAATGGCAAGTAAGAGCGCAGACATCCGTCCAGGCATTACGCTTGCATGCACGGAGTGCAAGGAGCGTAATTACATCACGACGAAGAATCGTCGTAATACGCCTGATCGCCTTGAGTTGAGCAAGTTCTGCCCACGCTGCGGCAAGCATACTCTCCATCGCGAGACTCGCTAAAAGCGTGAACTTCGGCGAAGTTTTATAGCTTTATTACCCCGCGTTTTGCGGGGTTTTTGTTATTTATTGCTGTTAGGATTAATCGTATGAGTATGCAATCATCCTTATTGGAATCTGATAATCCAACTTTTGCAAATCTTACAACAATTGGTGTTGGCGGTTCTATTGCTCGTTTTGTAGAGCCTACTAGCAGAGTAGCTGTTATCGAAGCTGTAGAAGACGCAGATTGCGCTGGATTGCCGCTTTGTGTTATTGGCGGCGGGTCTAACATGCTTGTAAGCGACGAGCCGTTTAACGGAGTTGTTGTGCGCGATGCTCGTCGCGAGATTTGCGTTTTAGATGAGGCAGCTCCTGGCATAGACGGCGTTGATAAAACTAGCGGAGATTTTTTGGTTCACGTTAGTGCGGAAGCTGGCTGCAATTGGGATGATTTTGTGTCTCACACTATTGAGCTTGGATTGCAAGGCGTAGAAGCGCTATCTGGGATTCCTGGAACGGTTGGAGCGTCTGTTGTACAAAACATCGGCGCATACGGTGCGGAAGTTGCGCAAAGCGTTGAATCTGTAGAGGTTTGGGATCGTAAAGATAAAACAACTTTTTATATGGAGCTAAAAGATCTTAAATTTGGCTACCGCATGTCTGTTCTCAAAAAAAGCATGTATAATACTCCTGGCTTTGCTGCGGATTGCTTCTTCCCAACGCCTAGATACGTTGTTTTGTCTGTTACTTTTTGCTTAAAGCATTCAAAAACGGGAGTTGTGGCTCATTCGCAGCTTGCTCACGCGCTTGGTGTGCAAGTTGGAGACAGGATGGAAACGTCTAAGATTCGTCGCGAAGTTTTGCGCGTTAGAGCATCTAAGGGTATGCTCGAAGATGCTATGCGCTACGCAAACAAGTGGATGTGCTACGCCAAAAGCGAAAAGGGCGTTGAGCATGCTATTAGTCTTCAAAATGAAGACTATGTTTGTGGTGATTTGCTAGAAGGCGATTCCAAGTATGCGGACCGCCATAGTTGCGGAAGCTTCTTTATGAATCCGATTTTGACTAAAGCTCAAGCAGATTTGCTACCAGAAGATGCTCCGCGCTTTGACGCCACTTTGCCAGATGGATCTAAAGGAGTTAAGACTTCTGCAGCTTGGCTTATTGACCATGCTGGATTTAATAAAGGATTTAGACTTACGCAAAGTGATGGCGAAAAAAGTAAAGCTGGATTATCTTCTTTACACACTTTGGCGTTGACTAATCGCAGTTGTGCAAAATGCAAGGATATTGTTGATTTAGCGCGCAAAATCATAGAAGGTGTTTACGATTTGTTCGGCGTAAAACTTGTTCCAGAACCTGTTTTAATCGGCGTTAGTGTGGATTGTTTAAGACATTGTTAACACAAATTTAGCATAATTTAACATAATAAATTGCGATTTGTGTTGTGATTTTCCGCTAGACAAAGTACTATGCTCTTTTAATATCGTAAAAATTATTGTTTGATGACACTTAATGTGTGTTGAACCGTATTTTTTGCGATTTATAACATATAACCCCTTATATGGAATGTTTTAGACGTAGTTTTAGAGAAGGTTGGATTATGCAAATATGGAGAAAAAAGTCTGTTGAACAGACTATTGCAGAAACAATGGATGGTGATCGCCATCTTAAGCGCACGCTAAATGCTTGGGATCTTGCGGTTATGGGCGTAGCGGTTGCTGTTGGCGCTGGAATCTTCTCCGTTGGCGCTCAAGCAGCTGCATTCCATGCGGGACCAGCGGTGATTATTAGCTTTATTATTGCTGGAATCGTTTGCGGAACGGCTGCAATGTGCTACGCTGAGTTCGCTTCGATGATTCCTGTTGCAGGATCTGCATACACCTTTACGTATACAACAGTTGGCGAGCTTGTTGCTTGGATTATTGGCTGGGATATGATTCTGGAAATGCTTATGGCAGGATCTGTTATAGCCAAATATTGGGGCGTTTATCTTAACGATTTAATGCACTTGTTTGGTCTTAACGTATCTACTTCGGTAAATATTGGCGGTTTTACTTTTGATCTTGCTCCAGTAGCTATTGTTGCGTTCTTTACGATTATGCTTGTTGTTGGAACAAAGCTTTCTGCTCGTTTTGACGGCGCTTTAACAATCTTGAAGATTGGCATTGTTCTGTTTGTTGTTGTTGTTGGATTCTTCTACATTAAGGCTTCTAACTTCACTCCATTTGTTCCACCTGCAACAGACGTTGCTAGCGTTAAGGGAATTCACGTTTCTGGCACTATGAGCCAGCCGCTTTGGCAGTGGGTTACTGGCATGCAGCCAGCTGTTTACGGCGTTACGGGTATTCTTTCTGGTGCAGCACTTGTGTTCTTTGCATTTATTGGATTTGACGTTGTTGCAACTACGGCAGAAGAAACTAAAGACCCGCACAAGAACATTCCTAAGGGCATTGGTCTTGGTCTTTTGATTGTGACTGTTCTTTACATTCTTGTTGCTGTTGTTACAACTGGTATGGTCTCTTACAAGGATTTGGCTAAGCAAGACGCTCCTTCTCTTTCTACGAGCTTTGAGCTTGTAGGCGCAACTTGGGCTGCTAAGATTATTTCTCTTGGTATTGTAATCGGCTTAACAACTGTTGTTATGGTTCTTCTTTTGGGCCTTACACGTATTGTGTTTGCTGTTAGCCGAGATGGTTTGCTTCCACGTAGCTTCTCTAAGGTTAGCAAGCGAGGAATCCCTGCACGCATTCAGATTGTTTCTGGCGTTGTTGTAGCTATAATCGCTTCTACATTAGATATTGGAATTCTTTCCGATATGGTGAATATTGGTACGCTTTCTGCGTTCTTGCTTGTTTCTGCAGGCGTTCCTATTATGCGTATGCGTAGGCCTGATTTGCATCGATCCTTTATGGTTCCATGGAATCCAGTTTTGCCTATTTTCGCCGCGCTTTCTACATTCTGGCTTATGCTAAACCTTTCTGTGCTTACATGGATTCGTTTTGCAATCTGGCTTGCAATCGGCTTTACTGTGTACTTTGGCTATTCTTACCGCAATTCTTTGCTTGGAAGACAAATTCGTAAAGCTAAGAAGCTTGGCGTTCCAGTAGAAACCTTGTTTGCACAAGATGCTGCTGCTGCCGAAAAAGTTGCGGAAGGCGAGTCGGAAGACCAAGCGCGAGCTGAAGCTGCTCAAGAGGTAGCTCAAGAGGCGACTGTTGGGTCTGCTCAAGAGGATGCTAAATAGGCTTTTGCTTTGAGACGTTGATTTCTTGAGACGTTAATTTAACTGTATTGAGTCGGTATGTGATTACGCATGCCGACTCAATGCGTTTTGCACTCGTAATGTGAACTATAATAGAAGAGTTAGTTTATTTTGAGTGTGAAAGGGTGCGTTTGTTATGCCTTACGTTATTGCAGAGCCATGCGTTGACGTTAAAGATAAAGCGTGTGTTGACGAGTGCCCTGTTGATTGCATTTACGAAGGCGATCGCACGCTTTACATAAACCCTAACGAATGCGTTGATTGCGGTGCGTGCGAGCCTGCATGCCCAGTAGAGGCCATCTTTTACGAAGACGATGTTCCAGAAGAGTGGGAATGGTATAAAGACGCTGCTGTTGAATACTTTAACAAGCTTGGAGATTTAGGTGGTGCGCAAGAAGCTGGCCCATCTGGTTGGGATGAAGATCGCGTAGCTGCTCTTCCTAAAAAAGATGCTTAAATGCCCATTTGAGCAGCATTTTTACCATACTTTTTTCTTACTGCATCTAATACGTGTTCTGCGTGACTTATTCTTGCATGCGTATTTTTTATTGCGTTTTGCGCAATTTCTGTTGAATTTTTACGCATGCTACTTATAGTGTTTTCTCTTTCGTTCTCTTCTAAGATGTCGCTAATTGTAGGCTGAACAATTGCTTTGCTTTTATCTACAAGATTGCTTACGCTAACGCCAGCAAGCCTAACGGAGCTTAGTAAACAAACATGACTTCCGCCTAGCTTATGGTCATGAACTGTTGGGTTTACTGATTCTAGTAAATCGCAAGCATGCTTATAAATCTCTGGAGCGCAATCGGTTACGTTTATTAATGTTTTGCATCTTGTTGCATAGTGCAAATTGCTAAATCGCAATTTTAACGTTATTGTTTTTGCCATTGTGTTGCGATTGCGTAATTCTTGCGCCACTTCGTTGCAGCAGTGCCTGATCAGGTTTTTCACTGCTGCAATATCCGTGGTGTCTTTATCAAGAGTGCTTTCTGTTCCAATGGATTTTTCTGGAACGTGGGGCGTTACTTGCCGTGCATCAATTCCGCGCGAAGTGTTATAAAGCATTCGCGCAAGAACTTTAGACCCAGCAACTCGTTCCAAAGTCTTCTCGTCTACACTTCTAAGCATCTCAATGCTATTTATTCCCCACGTAGCTAGTTTTTTAGCAAGCGCGGGTCCAATTCCTGGTATTGCTCGTAATGGCATTATTGAAACAAAGTCGGCATTGCGATTTTGGGGGATAATCAGCATTCCGTTTGGCTTTGCGTTCGTTGACGCCATTTTTGCGATCAGCTTATTTGATGCAATCCCCACAGAGCAAGTGATATGAAACTTGCGCGCGACTTCGCTTCTTATCCACTCGCCTATGGCGATGGGCGTTTTCCAGCGCAACAACGCGGAACTAACGTCCATGTAACACTCGTCTACAGAAACTTGTTCAACCTTATCTGTGATCTTTGAAAAGACCTCCTTAAAAATCCTAGATGAAATGGAAACGTAATATGGCATATCTACCGGCAGGAAAATGCCATTAGGGCACAAGCTTCGTGCTCGCGCTGTAGGCATAGCGGAATTCACGCCATACTTACGTGCTTCGTAGCTGGCTGCCGAAACTACGGAGCGCGAGCCTGTACCAATAATCACAGGTTTGCCAAGTAACCTAGGATTACGCGCCGCCTCGAGTGATGCATAAAATGCATCCATATCGATATGAAGTATTGTGCAGCCAGACGTGTTGCGCCCCCAATCGCGTTTAGCTGCATTAACTCGCGGTGCTGTGCTCATGAATTTATAGTAGAACAAACGTTCGATTTTGTACAATAGCGTGTCGCAATAAGTTTACGAAAAATAAGTGTAAAATACGCAAAATAACTACTGGCAAATATAACTACTGCCGTGTAGGGTATGCTTTATGAAACAAATCATAGTAAACGCGCTAAATCGCATGCCTGTTTTGCTAATCGTTGTTGTAGAAGCTGCAACGGTCTATTTAGCAACGTCTATAGCAAAGGTCGCGTTTAGCCAGCTCGATCCGCTATATTCTGTGTGGTATCGCGTTGGGTTTATGTCTTTGTTTTTGCTTGCTTGGAGAAGACCTTTTTCGCGTAAAAAGCGCGCTCGCAACTCTCTTCCTAAAACATTAAAAGAATGGTTAATTGTTGTTGCAGTTGGCATTTCTGTTGTTCTTATGAACACAATGTTTTATTTAGCTATTAGTTGTATGGCTGTTGGAGTGGCTGTAACTATTGAGTTTGTAGGGCCGCTAATGGTTGCTGTTATAACGGGTAAAACATGGCGAGAGCGCGTTGGAATTGTTATTGCTGCTTGTGGAATTGTGCTTCTTGCAAGCGCGTCTATGCGTTCTAACGAAAGCCCGCATTTTCTTGTTGGATTAGTGGCAATTCTTATTGGCGGATCAATGTGGGGAATGTACATTGTATCTGGGCGCATGCTTGCAAGAGGCTCTAATGCAATTGACAGAGTTAGTATAGCTATTTTAATCGGTTGGCTTTTGCAATCGAGTGTTCTTGGTGTTCCTGCAATTTTGCATGTTGCGCATCCTAAATCGAGTGCAACTTGGGCTGCTCAGCCTTACGGATCTTTGAAACTTCTTGGATTAATGGTTGTTATTGCAACTTGTGCGTCTTTTATTCCAACGCTTTTAGACCAGGTTTTGCTAAAGCGTGTGTCTTCTGCACGATATTCAGTTATGCAAGCGCTTTACCCTGCAATTGCTGCAATTGTTGGAATGGGATTTGGCGAAATGCCAACGTTGATTGACGTTTGCGGAATGGCTCTAGTTATGTTGGCTGTTGTGATTACATTTTCGGGAGATCATAATCCCGCATAAATATTGCTGTTTGGCTATTAAATCCACTTTTGCGCTTTTGGTGTGTCGCTTAAGCATTGTGCACGTCCTCAAGAGGTGATATAGTCTGAATCTGTTGCTATCTTGAATAGTTACAAAGTGGAGTCATGCCTGAGTGGCCGATAGGGGCACCCTGCTAAGGTGTTAGTCGCGTAAGCGGCTCGAGAGTTCGAATCTCTCTGACTCCGCGGTTTTAGCTCTAAATCGTTGAAAATCAGCGGTTTAGAGCTTTTTTGTTTTGATTTTGCAATAGCACCATGGTTGCTATTTTTGGCCTATAACCTGGATTCCCTGTATTACCACTTAATCGCTGCCAATCGCCAAAAAACCGCCATAATTGTGTGTAATTGTGCACAATTGTGTATAACAATGTGGATAACTGCCCTCTAAAATAGCCTTTAACCACATTGAAAGTTTTTTATTTACAGATTGAAATTCCTAAATCATAGTTAGAGCATGAGCGAATTTTTTGTTCATCGTGGCTAGCAAAAACGTTTGTCACGTTAGAGAAAACAACGTTTTAAGGAGTTGATATGGGAAAACATGGATGTAAAGGGATTCCAATCTTTTTACGCAATAAGCGCACGCGAATGTTCTCTTTACTGACAGCGTTGCTGGCGACTATTGCAATTGTTGTTGGGAATGGTGTAATTAGCGGAGCGTATGCGTTTGACGATATTCCTACGTATATAAGCGATTACTCTGGTTGTGGAGCTGTAGGTAACTATAGAAGATTGCTTTCAGTTGATGATGACATTACATACTGCGTTGATACTCATGATCGTGGAAGCTTGATTACAGATACTACTTGGGGTCCTGTAATAAATAATCGTGATGTTGCGATTGCAGCAATGATGATAAAACTGAATGTTAGCGGAAGATCTGGGTATAGTGATTATAGAGATAGAGTCGCAATTGCTTATGCTATTCATGAACATTTTGAAGATAAAGACAAATGGAATAAGGCGAAGCAGGATTCGTTCAATACTAAAGATTTTAGTGAAATAGCTAGTAAAGCTGATGAACTTTGGAATGAGGCTGCTAGCAAAATTCCTACAAAAGTTTTATTCGAAAATAATTATGGTACTTCAGGCAGTTCTGGTGAAATAAAAGTAAAAGCAGAAGGAATTACAAGAACAGCATATAGCGGTAATAACGGTGTTGATTTTAAAATAACTGCATCGAATGAAAATATTAAGTTCAAAGATAATTCCTACTACAACAATAGTGAATTAAAAGAAGAACGCAAAGGTTTTATACGTACAGACAAAGATTATTCAGATGATTTTGTTTGGGTTGCAACTGGAGAAGGCAAAGTTGATATTAATGGCGAATATTATCTTCCAAACTTGGATAGACGTGACACAAAAAACGGTTGCTACTTGCTTAGATTGTCGCAATCTCCTGTGAAATATAATATTGATAGTTCGATTTCTATTGATGCGCATAGAAATTTCTACCCAACTGTTACATCAAAATCTGAAGTTAAAAAGTTAAAACTAGGCGATTCTGTAGAAGGCAATGTAAAAAGTGGCGTTAACTACGAAGATAATAATCCTTGGATTAAAGATAAGAAGATTCGTGCGCGCGGATACTACTTTGTAGGATCGCATGAAAATATTCTAAAAGAACGTGCAGCGGGTAGTAATGTAGATGACTACCTAAAAGAGTTGCGCGCTGATTCTAACATTAGACAAGTAGGTGCAAGTGACGTTTACTTTACCAAATCAGGCGAAGAAGCTAAAGCAGTTGTTCATGTAACAAATGGAGATATGAAACCAGAAAATCTTGAAAAAGCAACAGAATATAAAGTTGGTGAACAAGATGCTGGACTATTTGGTACATGGGTTTGGACTATTGCTAAAAACGAGCAAGATAATGACGTTAAAGATTTTGTTTCTAGTGATTTTATTGAAGGTTTTGGTAAAGCACAATCTACTCTAACTCATATTGCAAAAGTAAACATAAAACATGTTAAAAATGATAAAAATAAAGATTCAAATGAAGTATCAGACACAATTGTTGTTAGTGGCGCGCCAAAAGATTACGGAATGTTTAAAGGTAATAAAGAGTATGGATTTGATGGCGATGAAAATATGAAAGTTCGCTTGTGGTGGATTGGGTATGAAAATGGCACTGTTGATAAAGAGTCTATGAGCAAGTTAAATCCAAAATCAGATAAAGAGCCTGAGGAAGACGATAATCACAAGAAAGTTGGTGAATGGTCAGTTCCGCTTAGAAATGGCGTTTATACGATTGCTAACGGAAAAGTGATGCTAAAGGAAGCTTATGCGGATGTTGCTGGTGCTAGTGGTGCTGCTGGCAATACTGAAACTGGTAATGGAAAAGAAGGGTCAGATCTTGGAAAGAAAGTTGCCGATATTGTTAATTTGAAGTCTGGTAATTCTGGCGAAAGCGGAATGTATGTGTTTGTGTATGATTTCCCTGGTTCTTCTAGAGCAGAAGCGTTTAAAACAGCATTTAACGATGTAGATAGCAAGAGCGTGTTTAACAAGCAAAATGTGACTAATCATTCAGGTAAGCAGAGTGAGCCTGGTAAGACGAGTGATCCAGGTAAGCAAGGTGAGGCTAATCCGGGTAAGACTAATCCTGGTGGTGTCAATCCTGGTAGTCAATCGCAGAGTGGTAATGCTCAAAATGGTGGTAAGCAATCTGGTGAGAATGTGCAAAATGATGGCACTCAAAATGGTACTCAAAATGGAAAGCAGAACACAAATCAGAATGGCAATCAGAGTGGAACATCATCGAGTGAAAATACAAACAGTGGAAATGTTACGGGTAGTGAAGTTGATCCAAAGACGTCTCCTAGTGGTGGCGTTGTAGATAATATTATTTCAAAGCAGAATCCGCAGGGTTCTGGTGTGCAAGCTGGCAATAATAATCAGTCTGGTAGCACACAGAGTTCTGGTAAAAGCGAGCCTGGTAAGCAGGAGCCTGGAAAAGAGCAGCCTGGTAATGTGAATCCTGGTAAGCAAGAGCAGCCTGGTGGTTCTAGCGAAAAGCCTGGTAATCAGAAGCAGTCTGGGACTGGTGAGTCTGGTAAGCAGGATAATCCTAGTGGTTCTAGCGAAAATCCTGGCGGTTTGCAGCCTGGTGGAACGCAGAATAATGGCAGCGCAAGTAGTGGCCAAAATGGTGGTGCAAGCGATGTTAAGAATGGTAATAAAAGTGGAGAGTCATCGGGTGAGCCTGCTGGTAGTGGAAATGTTACGGGTAGTGAAGTTGATCCAAAGACGTCTCCTAGTGGTGGCGTTGTAGATAATATTATTTCAAAGCAGAATCCGCAGAATCCGCAGAGTCCTCAAAATCCGCAGAATCCACAGGGTCAGCAGGGGGCGCAGGGTTCTGGTGTGCAAGCTGGCAATAATAATCAGTCTGGTAGCACACAGGGCTCTGGGAAAAATAATCCTGGTAAACAACAGCAGCCTGGTAATGTGAATCCTGGAAAAGAGCAGTCTGGTAGTGCGAATCCTGTGAAGAGTGAGCCTGGTGTGCAAAAGCCTGGTGGTTCTAGCGAAAATCCTGGCGGTACACAAGGTTCTAGTGCGCAGAATGAAGTTGCTGGCACACAGTCTGGCAGCGCGCAAGTTGGTAACAATGCGCAATCTGGTGTAAACGCTGGAGCGAATAATAATACGCTCGGTGCGCAAGTAGATGCTGGAACCAATAATACAGTTCATCAAAATGCAGATGCGACTGGCGAGAGTAATGCTAAGAGTAATGCTAATAACGATAAAATTAGTGAAAAAAACAATAAAAAAGATGGTCAAAGTAATGTTAATACGGATTCTCAGCATAAATCTGAGCATGTTGAAGGCAAGGAAGATAGCAAGGAAGGTAAATATACAGCTACTAAATCAGGTGCTATTCAGAGAGGTGATTCTAAGAAGGTTGATACTTACCAAAGTGCTACTCAGCAGGGAGATTCTCAGTATGGAGATAATCAACAAGTAAGCGACTCTAATGTAGAGCAGAATTCGCAGTCAAATAATCAATATGCAAGTGGAACAAAGAATTCAAAACGACGCCATGCTCGTCTAGGTGCTAATGTTGGGCATTTAGTAACAACTGGCGTAAAAGTTGAAACAACATTAATGTTCTCTCTGGCTATATTGCTTATTGCAGGATCTGTGATTTTGGCAAAACGTGCAAGTTACATTGCATAAAATCTCTCATAAAATATTTGATTAATATGTGCATAAATTTGTAAAACATGTATGTTGGGATATATTAATAAAGTATTAAAACAGATAAAAATAGTTGCGTTGTATAATATGCATAATTTATTCTATAAACATAGCTTTTTGGCGCTTATAGTTTTGCGTACTATACAACGCACAATTATTATGTAAATAGTATATAAAAGCACTGTTTTTAAATGAGGTTTTTTATGAGTGACTACAACATAGATAAAGAAAAGATGTTGGTTCGCTTGCATAGAGTATGTGGGCAAGTTCACGCTGTTGAAAATATGGTTGAAAAAGGGGAAGACTACAACAACATTCTTATGCAACTTTCTGCATCTACGGCAGCTCTTAGGGCAGTTGCGCTTATAGTTGCTCATCAAGAAATATCAAAGGCATTAGAAGAAGCACAAGACGCTGGAAATAAAAAGGTTACAGATAAGAAAGTTGCAGAGCTTGTAGACGTTGTAGATCACTTAATGCGTTACGATAAGTCGTGACTTGTGACTTGTAATTTGTGATTTGCGATTTGTGGCTTGTGATTTGTAATTCTAGCGGTTGCATATAATCTTTTGTAGCTTTAAGACTGTTTGAATTGAAAACGATTTGAATATTGAATATCGAATGTCGAATAATATTGAATATCGAATATGAAGAATATGCGAACCGTAACTGATTTATATGAGAATCCTGCGCACTTTGCTTTTGTGGAAAAGAAGTCAGAGTTTATTTCGGACGCGTGCCACATTTCTAGTGCTGAAGAAGCGCTTGAGTTTGTAGAGTCAATTAGGATGATTCACCCCAAAGCAAGGCACGTTGCGTACGCTGCGATTTACGCAGATAAAAATGGCAGATTGTGCGAGCGTATGAGCGATGACGGCGAGCCATCTGGCACTGCAGGTAAGCCGATTTTAGATGTTATTAGATCTTCTAATGTTGTAGACGCAGTTGTAACAGTTACGCGCTATTTTGGTGGGATTTTGCTTGGCTCTGGTGGTTTAATAAGAGCGTATTCTGCTTCGGCTGCAGGTGCTATAAAGTCTAGTAAAATAGCGGATATTGTAGAGTGCAATTGTTTTTCTTGCAAGGTTGAGTACTCGCATTTAAGAATGTTTAAGCATTTATTGTTAAAAAATAATGCGGAAATTATAAGCGAAGAATACGGCGTTTCTATTGAATTAACAGTGAGTTTGCCGCGTGAAGAATCAGATAGATTCCTTGAAGCAGTAAAAAATACGTTTTCTGGAGTAATAATTCCAGATTTTTGTGGTGTTTGCACTAGAATTTGCTGATTTTTATTTTTAGTGATTCTTGTTTGACACTTGTTTGATTCTTGGTTTTAAGATTTGTGTTGCAAAGCTGGTAGATTATATAAGTGATTAAGCAAAGGTTGGTGAGTCGTTTATGAATGATGCGCAAAAGCTTAATGGCGTTGAGCAAAACGATGATTTAGGCAATGGTGCAAGCCGCGATTTATCTATTGAATCTAATGATTCTAGCAATTTATATGAGCCGTTAACCGCGGTGTATGAGCATTTAAGGCATTCCAGTGATTCTAAAGAATTGCATGAATTTGCTGTAAAAGAGTTGCCAGATAGGTCTGATCAGGCAGGATTTTCTAGAGCGACTGCACTTTTGGAAGCTGTAGCAGGCAATTCAAACACTCCAGAAGAAGATCGCATTCACTTAGCAACAGTAATGCCATTCCCGAATATCTTGGTTAAGCTTTCTCAAGACGAATCAAGTAATGTTCGCTTAGCTGTTGCAAAGAACGAAAATGCTAAGAATTGGCTAGTTGGAAGGCTTACTAAAGATTCTTGTGCAGAAGTTCGAGATGCCGCTTTGTGCAATCCGCGAACATCTTGGAAAATGCGATTAGAAGGTGCGCAAACAAATGGTGTTAGCACAAAAACGTTGGGTTACTTGGCTTCTCTTGGTGCAAGCGAAGAAAGTGACGATTCTCCTGTGCTCTCTGCAATGGTAAGAAGAGCAGTGGCTCTTAATACTGGTGTGTCGCAGCCAACTTTGATTGCTTTGTCTAAAGATAAGGACTCGGATGTCTCGCTTGCTGCGTCAAAAGTCTTAAATAAGTCTTAAATATAAAAATAAGTCTTGAGTATAAAAGTAAAATGAATAATAATTGCATACGTTTGCATTAAAACCCCACAAATAGACTCGATGGAAAATATGAACACTAAAAATGAAGAAACAGTGCAGCCAACAAGTCCGTTAATACATTTGGCTGAACTAATGGGCGTTCGCTCCAAATTTGTTGGATCGGATGGCGTAGAGCACAAAATAGCAGATAGCGTGCTTGTAAAAGTATTGCAATCACTATGCGTAGAGGCTCAAAACAATAAGCAAATCGAAGAAGCAACTCAAAAAATTCTTAATGAGCGTCACACTCGCTTAGTTGCTCCAACAGTTTTGCACACTGTTGGTAAAGAAAGCGAAGTAAGCGTAAACACTGGGATTTTGGAGTATCCTACAGCAACACTTATTTTGGAAGATGGCAGTGAATACAAGGGTGATTTGCAGATTTTGCCTTCTAAAAATGACGTTGCAATTCCAGTAGACGGCAAGTTTGTAGCAACTTCTTTGCTTAAGATTCCGCAAGACGTTCCAATGGGCTACCACACTTTGCGTGTTAGTGTTGAGAACCGCGTAGAAGAGGCCACTCTTATTAGTGCGCCAGAAAGCATTGATACTATTGAGAAACTAGAAAAAGATGGCAAGCAAATTTGGGGTTGGATGGCTCAGCTTTATTCAATCCGCTCCTCTAAGTCTTGGGGAGTTGGCGATTACGCAGATTTGGCGGATTTGCTTGTTAAAGCTAAAGAAAAGTCGGGAGCGGACTTTGTTCTTGTAAATCCGCTTCACGCTGGAGAGCCAGTTGCTCCGTTAACGCCTTCGCCATATTTGCCTGTTGCTAGGTCTATGGTAAACGTTACGTATATTCGCCCAGAAAGCATTCCAGAATATAATCTTCTTAGCGAGCAAGATCGCAAAAGCGTTGACGATTTGCACAATCAAGTAGAGCCGCTTAATAATGATGCGCAAATTATTGATCGCGACGCAATGTGGCGCGTAAAAATGCACGCTTTGTGGATTATTTTTAAGTCGGGTATGTCAGATAAGCGCGCGCAAAAGTTTGAAGCGTTTAAGAAAGATATGGGAGACACGCTTGAATCCTACGCAACTTGGTGCCTTTGCTACGACAAGTGGGGTGCGCCTAATGGCGATGATTGCTGGGAGAAGCATCTTACTAAAGATTCCGATGAGATTAGCGCTTTAGCAAAGCAATTCCCAGACACGCTAGAGTTTTATCGTTGGCTTGAGTGGGTTGCGTTCGGCCAGTTGCACGATGCGCAAATGGCAGCTAAAAAAGCAGGAATGCGCATTGGAATTATGTCGGATATGGCTGTTGGCGTGCATCCAGCAGGATCGGAAGTTTGGTGGAATCCAGAGCGATTCGCCAATGGTGCTTGCGTTGGTGCGCCTCCTGATTACTTCAATCAGCAAGGTCAAAACTGGTCTCAGCCTCCGCTTAATCCATTTGAGCTTGAGCGCACAGGCTTTAAGACCTACAGAGATATGGTTCATGGCATGTTTGCTTCTGCAGGAGCTGTGCGAATCGACCATATTCTTGGACTTTTCCGACTTTGGTGGATTCCAGAAGGATCTACTCCAGGAGACGGAGCTTATGTTTACTACGATGCAAACGTTATGCTTGGCATTCTTGCGATTGAAGCCACGCGCGCAAATGGCGTTGTAGTTGGAGAAGACCTTGGCGTTGTGCCAGCTGAAGCTCTAGAAGTTTTGGCTAAAAACAAGGTTCTTGGATGCACAGTTGAGTGGTTTGAACAGAGTGGCGGCGTATTCCGTACTCCAGATAAGTGGCGCGAAATGACGCTTGCATCTGTAAATACTCACGATATGCCACCTGCTGCAGGGTACTTAAACTACGAGCACGTTAATATTCGTGAGCGTTTGAATCTTCTTACTGGATCTGTAGAAGAGTTCCGCGCTGATGCTGTTAAAGAGCATAATGCAATGCTTAAGATGCTTGTTTCTAGCGGATTCTTAAACGAAAGTGCGCTAGAGGACGAGTCGCAGCATGAGCAAGAGATTGTTGAAGCGTTGTATAAAGCGCTTAAAGCTGCGCCTTCTAAGTTGCTTGCTGCGTCTATTGTTGACGCCGCTGGCGAGCATCGCGCGCAAAATCAGCCTGGAACTAACGACGAATATCCAAATTGGCGTATTCCTTTGGCAGATGCTGATTGCAATCCTGTTCTTTTGGACGATTTATTCGACTTGCCTAGAGTTAAGTCTTTAGCGCAAATCATGAATAAGTAAAGATGAATAAATAGATGTAGATGCATTATTAATTGCGGGCTGCAGCGTTTGTTTTTTACTGGCGAGCGTTGCAGTCCGCATTGTATAGCGTTGTAGTCCGCATTGTATGTAAAATAGAAATTTGCAAATAGTCGTCATATGGCGATATACTTGCAGATTGTTGTGTTTCCCTAAGGGGTCCTTCAAAGCGCTTTTCCCACTCGCCATCGAGGACTTTCAGGGAGCCCACGGATTATGAGTAGAGTATCTTCTATAAACCAAGAAGATGCAAAGCTCGAAACACAATAGAGAAAAGGTACGATTGTGAAGACTTTCACACCGAAACCAGCAGATTTAACTCATGACTGGTACATTATCGACGCCACTGATGTGGTGCTTGGTCGCTTGGCTTCCCAGGTAGCTATTTTGCTTCGTGGTAAGAATAAGCCAACTTATGCTCCTCACGCTGATTCTGGCAATCACGTTATTATTATTAACGCAGATAAGATTGCTTTGACTGGCAATAAGTTGAGCAAGGAATTGTATTCCCACTCTGGCCGTCCAGGCGGACTTCGCCGCGATAGCTATGCTGAGCTTTTGGAGAAGAATCCAAAGCGCATCATCGTTTCCGCTGTTAGGGGAATGCTTCCAAAGAATCGTCTTGCTAAGGTTCAGCTTGATCGCCTTCGTGTGTTCACTGGCGCTGAGCATCCTCATATTTCGCAAAAGCCACAGGTCTTTGAGATCTCTCAGGTTAGCCAGCAGGCTAAGTGAATCGTAAGGAGAATATGATTATGGTAGATAACAACAACTCCGCGGTTCTTGAGAACGAAGAAGAACTGACTAGCTACACCACCGAAACCAACGCTGGTGCAGGCACTGGTACTTCCGCTATCGCTCCAGGCTATGGCACTGGTCGTCGTAAGGAAGCCGTTGCTCGCGTTCGCTTGGTTCCAGGTTCTGGTAAGTGGACTATTAATGGCCGCACTCTTGAGGAATACTTCCCATCTCGCTTATTGCAGCGCGAAGTTAATTCCCCAATCGTGCTTCTAAAGCTTGAAGGTAAGTTCGACGTTGTCGTTTTGGTAGACGGCGGCGGCACCACTGGTCAGGCTGGCGCAATTCGCTTGGGCGTTGCCCGCGCTTTGAACGCTATTGACCGCGATGCAAACCGTGCTTCCCTAAAGAAGGCTGGCTTCTTGACCCGCGACGCTCGCGTTGTGGAACGTAAGAAGGCTGGTTTGCACAAGGCACGTCGTGCACCTCAGTTCTCGAAGCGTTAAGCTGCGAAGAATTACAACTTCAATGGCTCCTGGTTTATGCTGGGAGCCATTTTTTATTCGTGTGTAATCGAGAATTAAGTTAAATGTTATTAATCGTTTGCAAGTAACAGTTAAATCTAACATTCTAGAAAATTTTTCAGCAAATCGCACATAAATCATTACAAATAAGAACAAATAACGAACATTAGAGGATAAACCTCGCTCATAAATAGCGCAACTCGCTGCAAAGCCAAAATAGTACAGTAATTCAAGTAAATTGTGAAATGTATCACATACCAGCATTATGATGCGTCTTTTATAGAAGATTATGCATGTAAATGTTGATGTGCAAAAACCGTAGAAGTACGTAAGGAATCTAAAGATCAAGGAGGACCAAATGGCGCAAGCGCAAGAAACAGCGCAAGAAAATGTGCTCGATGAAAAAGAGCAAGCGGCATTAGTTGCAAAACAAGAAGTTGATGAGTTAGCTAAAAAAGCAAAAGTCGCTTTAGATGAATTTGAAAAGTTAAATCAAACTCAAGTAGACAGAATTGTAGCAAAAGCATCGATTGCAGCTCTGAACAAGCATTTAGTATTAGCAAAAATGGCTGTTGAAGAAACAGGCAGAGGATTAGTAGAAGATAAAGCTACAAAAAACATTTTTGCATGCGAACATATTACGCATTATCTTGCAGGCCAGCGCACTGTAGGCATTATTAGAGAAGACGACGTTCTTGGAATCGACGAAATCGCTGAGCCAGTTGGCATTGTTGCAGGCGTTACGCCAGTAACAAACCCAACGTCTACAGCCATTTTTAAGTCGCTAATCGCGCTTAAAACTCGCTGCCCAATTATTTTTGGATTCCACCCATTTGCTCAAAAGTGCTCTGCAGAAGCGGCCAGGATTGTGCGCGATGCAGCAATAGAAGCAGGAGCGCCAGAAAATTGCATTCAGTGGATTGAGCATCCATCAATCGAAGCTACGGGAGCTTTAATGAAGCACCCAGATGTTGCAACAATTCTTGCAACAGGCGGACCAGGAATGGTTAAAGCTGCTTATTCTTCTGGTAAGCCAGCACTTGGCGTGGGTGCAGGAAACGCTCCAGCATACGTTGATGCAGATGTAGACGTTGAGCGCGCTGCAAACGATTTGGTGCTTTCAAAGCATTTTGATTACGGCATGATTTGCGCAACAGAGCAGGCGATTATTGCGCATAAAGATGTGTATGATGCTTTGAAGCTCGAATTAAAGCGCCGTAAAGCTTACTTTGTAAACGAAGAAGAAAAAGCAAAGCTCGAAAAGTACATGTTTGGTTGCACGTCTTATAGTGGCCAAAATCCAAAGCTTAATTCTGTTGTTCCTGGAAAGTCGCCTCAATTTATTGCTCATCAAGCAGGATTTGAGATTCCAGAAGATGCCGTGATTCTTATTGCTGAGTGCAAAGAAGTTGGCGAGATGGAGCCTCTAACAATGGAAAAGTTGGCTCCTGTTCACGCTTTGCTTCTAGCAGAAAATAAAGAGCAAGGCTTTGAAATGTGCGAGAAGATGCTTGTGCACGGAGCTGGCCACACTGCTGTGATTCACACCAATAATCAGCAGCTTGCTCGCGAATACGGCAGCCGCATGCATGCTTGCCGAATCATTTGGAACTCCCCAGGATCTTTGGGTGGCGTTGGAGACATCTACAACGCAATCGCGCCTTCTTTAACTTTGGGATGCGGTTCTTATGGTGGAAACTCTGTTTCTGGAAACGTTCAAGCAGTCAATCTTATTAATATAAAGCGCATAGCGCGAAGGAATAACAATATGCAATGGTTCAAGATTCCGGCCAAAACGTATTTTGAGCCGAATGCTGTTCGCTATTTGCGAGACATGTATGGAATTGAGCGCGCTGTTATTGTGTGCGATAAAGTGATGGAACAGCTTGGCATTATAGACAAGGTGATTGATCAGCTTCGCGCTAGAGACAATCGCGTAACGTTTAGGATTATTGATTACGTTGAGCCAGAGCCAAGCGTTGAAACTGTTGAGCGCGGCGCGGAAATGATGCGCGAAGAATTCCAGCCAGACACGATTATTGCTGTTGGTGGCGGATCTCCTATGGATGCTGCAAAAATTATGTGGCTTCTTTACGAGCACCCAGAAATTTCCTTCGCTGATTTGCGTGAGAAGTTCTTTGATATTAGAAAGCGTGCGTTTAAGATTCCGCCTCTTGGCAAAAAGGCTTGCTTGATTTGCGTGCCAACGTCTTCTGGAACAGGATCGGAAGTTACTCCGTTTGCTGTTATTACAGACCATAAGACTGGTTACAAGTACCCGATTACGGATTACGCGATTACGCCTTCGGTTGCAATTGTGGATCCAGTTTTGGCGCGTACGCAGCCTAGAAAACTTGCTTGCGATTCTGGTTTTGACGCTTTGACGCACTCTATGGAAGCTTTTGCATCTGTTTATGCTAACGACTTTACGGATGCAATGGCATTGCATGCAGCAAAGTTGATTTGGGAGAATCTTAACGATTCTGTGAACGCTAATGACCCTGAGCGCAAGATTCAAGCTCAAGAGAAGATGCATAATGCAGCTACGATGGCTGGAATGGCGTTTGGCTCGGCGTTCCTTGGAATGTGCCACGCAATGGCACATACAATCGGAGCTTTGTGCCACGTTGCGCACGGCCACACAAATGCGATTTTGCTTCCTTATGTAATTCGCTACAATGGTCAAATTCCACAAGAGCCTACAAGCTGGCCAAAGTACAATCGCTACATTGCTCCAGAGCGTTACCAGCAGCTTGCTAAGAATCTTGGTGTAAATCCTGGTAAAACTCCTCAAGAGGGCGTTGAGAATTTGGCGCGCGCTGTTGAAAATTATAGGGATAATCTTCTTAGCATGGACGCTTCGTTTAAGGCGTGCGGTGTGGACGAAGAATACTACTGGTCTTTGTTGGATCAGATTGGTATGCGTGCTTACGAAGATCAGTGCGCTCCTGCAAATCCGCGTATTCCTCAAATCGAAGATATGAAGGATATTGCGATTGCCGCGTATTATGGTGTTTCTCAAGAAGAAGGACATCGTATGCGCCTACAGCGTGAATCGAAGTAGAATTTAAGTAAAATTTATTGCATGATTATTTGAGTGGTTATCTAAGTGATTATCTAGGTAATTATTGAATGATTATTGCATATTTAGTTACAAATGGCAGAGGCTGCACTAGCTGTAGTTTCTGCCATTTTTCGTTGGAAAATAGCCGACACGCCCGATTTTTGTTAATCCAAGGTTGATGGTTTAATTACTTAGTTGCCTGTTTTTAAGGCTCGCATATTGTAATTCAAAAAAGCGAGCGCAGAAGCAGAAATCGCAGTTTTTTGTTGATTTTTGTAGGCTGCGCACTGATGTGGAATGGCCTTTAGTGTCTATTCTCCCGGTGCCCTTTAATACAGGTTGGTAAACAGTAAACGAATCGCTAGAAAGGGCGGACGGCAATGGCGGGACAGAAAATCCGCATCAGGCTTAAGTCCTATGACCATGAGGTCATCGACCAATCGGCGAAGAAAATCGTCGAGACGGTGACGAACGCGGGCGCCACAGTAGTGGGTCCGGTTCCTCTGCCGACCGAGAAGAACGTGTTTGTTGTTATCCGTTCTCCTCACAAATACAAGGATTCTCGCGAGCATTTCGAGATGCGCACTCATAAGCGCCTCATTGACATCGTTGATCCAACGCCAAAGGCTGTGGATTCTTTGATGCACATTGACCTGCCTGCGGATGTAAATATCGAGATTAAGCTGTAGGAAGGGGGGTAAATAATGTCGCAAAATAAGAATCGCACTGCTTTGCTCGGCCGTAAGCTGGGCATGAGCCAGGTTTGGGATGAAAACGGCCTTTTTGTCCCCGTAACTCTGGTTGAGGTTGCTACCAACGTAGTTACCGCTGTTAAGACCGAAGAAACTGACGGTTATTGCGCCGTACAGCTCGGTTATGGCCAGATTGATCCTACCAAGGTTACCAAGCCATTGGCTGGTCACTTTGCAAAGGCTGGCGTGACTCCTCGTCGTCACCTCGCTGAGGTGCGCACTGAAAATGCAGCAGATTACAAGCCAGGTCAGGAATTGACCGCTGAAGTATTTGCTGAAGGTGCAGAAGTTGACGTAACGGGTACTACAAAGGGTAAAGGCTTTGCTGGCACAATCAAGCGTTGGGGCTTCAAGTCTTACCGTCGTACTCACGGCTCGCACAAGAATGAACGTCGTCCAGGTTCTGTGGGCGCATGTGCAACTCCAAGCCGCATTTTGAAGGGCAAGCGTATGGCTGGTCGCATGGGTCATGTGACTTCTACTGCGCTCAACCTCACAATCGTTTCTTCGGATGTTGAGAACGGTATTTTAGCTATCAAGGGTGCTATTCCAGGACCTAAGGGTGCTATCGTTCTAGTCCGTTCGGCAGTGAAGGGAGCCTGATTTAAATGGCAAACGTAACTCTGAACGTAACTGACACCAAGGGTAATGCAAACGGCACTGTTGAAGCTCCTGCCGAGATTTTCGGCATCTCCAACGAAGACGTTTTAGCTCACGGCCCATTGGTTCATCAGGTCGTTATTGCTCAGCTTGCTGCTGCTCGCCAGGGTACTCACGCGGTTAAGAATCGCGCTAACGTATCTGGTGGCGGTAAGAAGCCATGGAAGCAAAAGGGCACTGGTCGTGCTCGTCAAGGCTCCATTCGTGCTCCACAGTGGGTACATGGTGGCGTTGTACACGGTCCAGTTCCTCGCAAGTACGATCAGCGTACTCCAAAGAAGATGAAGGCAGCTGCTCTTCGTTATGCTCTTTCGGATCGTGCAAATGCTGGTCGCATTGCAATTGTGGACTTTGGCATTAAGGATGTTCCATCCACAAAGGCAGCTGTTGCAGCACTCACACCAGTAACTAAGGATCAGTTCACCACTGTTGTTCTCTCTCGTGAGAACATTAACGAGTGGATGTCTGTTCGTAACATTCCTACGGTGCATGTGATCTTCGCTGATCAGCTCAACACCTACGATGTCATCACCGCTCAGTACGTCGTCTTCTCCAAGGAAGGTTTCGAAGCCTTCGTTGCAGCTAAGACCGAGCCTGAAGTTAAGGAGGCCTGATTCAAATGGTCGCAGTCCATAACCCAGCACATGACATCATTTTAAAGCCAGTTGTTTCTGAAAAAAGCTATGCAGCTTCCGATCGTGGCCAGTACACCTTCGTTGTAGCTCCAAACGCTAACAAGGTTCAGATCAAGCAGGCTATCGAAGAAATCTTCAAAGTCAAGGTAACGAATGTTAACACCTTGAATCGCGCTGGCAAGCTCAAGCGCTCTCGCACCGGCTTCGGTCGTCGTGTGAATCAAAAGCGCGCTATTGTCACCGTGGCACAAGGCCAGACAATCGATATCTTTGGTAACTGAAGGCTAGCCGAGAAAAGTAAAGGAATACTATATTATGGCTATCCGCGTTTATAAGCCTACGACTGCAGGACGTCGTAACGCTTCGGTTTCGGACTTCTCCGAGATTACGCGTTCCACTCCTGAAAAGTCGTTGGTACGCAAACTCAGCAAAACTGGCGGTCGTAACTCTTACGGTCGCATGACTTCCCGCCATCGCGGCGGCGGACACAAGCGTCAGTATCGTCTCATCGATTTTAAGCGTTGGGACAAGGATGGCGTGCCAGCAAAGGTCGCTCATATTGAGTATGACCCTAACCGTTCCGCTCGCATCGCATTGTTGCATTATGCAGATGGTGAGAAGCGCTACATTATCGCTCCTGAAGGCATTTCCCAGGGAGATGTTATTGAGACTGGCGCCCAGGCTGATATTAAGCCAGGCAACAACTTGCCTCTTAAGAACATCCCAACTGGTACCGTGGTTCACGCAATCGAGCTTCGTCCACTTGGTGGCGCAAAGATTGCACGCTCCGCAGGTGCTGCCGTTCAGCTCGTAGCTAAGGATGGCGCTTACGCTCAGTTGCGTATGCCATCTGGCGAAATTCGTAACGTGGACGCTCGTTGCCGCGCTACAATCGGCGAGGTTGGCAACTCCGACCACGCTAATATCGAGCTTGGTAAGGCAGGTCGTGCTCGTTGGCTTGGTCGCAGGCCAATCACCCGAGGCGAATCTATGAACCCTGTTGATCACCCTCATGGTGGTCGTACCCGTGGTGGTAAACCACCTGTTTCTCCATGGGGCAAGGGCGAGGTTCGTACCCGCCGTCCGAAGAAGGCTTCGAACAAGATGATTGTTCGTCGTCGTCCGAATGGTAAGAACCGCAAGTAAGGGAGTGTCGAACAGATGACTCGTAGCATCAAGAAGGGCCCTTTCGTCGACGCCCACTTACAGAAGAAAGTCGATGAACAAAACGACAAGGGCACGCATAACGTCATCAAGACGTGGTCGCGTCGTTCGATGATCACTCCTGATTTCATTGGACACACCTTTGCCGTACACGATGGCCGCAAGCATGTGCCGGTATTCGTTACCGAAGCAATGGTTGGTCATAAGCTCGGTGAATTCGCCCCAACCAAGACCTTCAAGGGTCATGTGAAGGACGACAAGAAAGCACGCCGCTAAAGGAGAGTTAGGACACATGGAAGCTAAAGCAATCGCTCGTCACGTACGTGTGACGCCGCGCAAGGCTCGCCGCATGGTCGACCTCATCCGAGGCAAGCGTGCAAGCGAAGCTATTACCATTTTGAAGTTTGCTCCTCAAGACGCATCGTTGCCGGTGCGCAAGGTTCTTGAAAGCGCGATCGCTAATGCTCGCGTTAAGGCTGAGAAAGCTGGAGAACCATTCCGCGAGCAAAACTTGGTCATCAAGGAAACTTATGTGGATGAGGGTGTAACGCTTAAGCGTTTCCGCGCTCGTGCACAGGGTCGCGCTGCGCGCATTAACAAGCGCACAAGCCATATCACTGTTATCGTCTCGCTTAAGGAAGGGGATCGCTAAAGATGGGTCAGAAGATCAATCCTTTCGGCTATCGCCTGGGCATTACCGAGAATCATCGCTCTAGGTGGTTCTCCGACTCTACTAAAGCCGGCGAGCGTTACCGTGACTTCGTCCTTGAGGATGACAAGATTCGCAAGGAAATGAGCCATGACCTCGAACGTGCAGGCGTGTCCCGCATTGTTATCGAGCGTACCCGTGACCGCGTTCGTGTGGATATTCACACCGCTCGTCCAGGTATTATTATCGGTCGTCGTGGCGCAGAAGCCGAGCGTGTTCGTGCAAAGCTTGAGAAGCTCACTGGTAAGCAAGTACAGCTCAACATCTTTGAAGTAAAGAACGCTGCACTTGACGCTCAATTAGTTGCTCAGGGAATTGCGGAACAGTTGACTAACCGCGTTACATTCCGTCGTGCTATGCGTAAGGCACAGCAAGACGCAATGCGTGCAGGTGCCAAGGGTATCCGTATTAAGCTCTCCGGTCGCCTTGGTGGCGCCGAAATGAGCCGTTCTGAGTTCTACCGCGAAGGTCGCGTTCCACTGCAGACCTTGCGCGCCCTTATTGATTACGGCTTCTTTGAGGCCAAGACCACTTACGGCCGTATTGGCGTAAAGGTTTGGATTTACAAGGGCGATATGACTGAGCGTGAGTTTGAAGAGCAGCAGGCTCAGCAGGGTAAGCGTGAAGGTCGCCGTGGCGATCGTCGTCCACGTCGTGGCGCACGCTCTGCCAATCAGCAGAAGGCTACCGAGGCACAGGCTGAAAAGCCAGCCGAGGCTGTAGCTGCTGAAGCTCCTGCCGCAACGGAAACGAAGGAGTGAGCAGATGCTTATCCCAAAAAGGACTAAATATCGCAAGCAGCACCGTCCTACCCGTAGCGGCATGTCTAAGGGTGGAACCGCTATCGCTTTCGGCGATTTCGGTATTCAGGCGCTGGCTCCGGCGTACATCACTAACCGTCAGATCGAGGCAGCCCGTATCGCAATGACCCGCTATATTAAGCGTGGTGGTCGCGTGTGGATTACGGTTTTCCCTGATCGTCCATTAACCAAGCACCCGCTTGGTGCACGAATGGGTTCCGGTAAAGGTGCTCCAGAATTCTGGATTGCCAACATTCACCCAGGTCGTGTAATGTTCGAGATCGGTGGTGTTTCTGAGGACGTCGCTCGCGAGGCTTTGCGCCGCGCTATCGACAAGCTCCCAATGAAATGCCGTGTTATTGCGCGTGAAGGCGGTGACATCTGATGCCAGTCGGAACTGCAGACTACACCATCAAGAATTTAAACGAGAAGACTAATGCTGAAATCGAAGGCTTCTTAAAGAAGTCTAAGGAAGAGCTTTTTAACTTGCGCTTCCAGGCAGCAACTGGTCAACTTGAAAACAGCGCTCGCCTCAAGGCGGTCAAGCACGACATAGCCAGGATGTATACTATCCTGCGTGAGCGTGAACTCGGCATCAGCCAAGAGCCTGGCGCCACTGAGGTCAAGGAGAAGTAAGCATGGCTGAGAACCAAGAGCGCAACTTCCGCAAGGTTCGTCGCGGCTACGTCGTGTCCGAGGCCATGGACAAGACGATTGCCGTGGAGTTGGAGCAGCGTTCGACACACCCACTTTACGGTAAAGTCGTCCGCTCCACCCGCAAGGTCAAGGCCCATGATGAACACAATGAGGCGCATATTGGCGACCTCGTGAGTATTATGGAAACTCGGCCTTTGAGCAAGACCAAGCGTTGGCGTCTCGACTCGATTATCGAGCGCGCCAAGTAAACAAGTTCAGCAAGGCTCCGCGCTTCACCTGTGCTGCTTATTTGAGTGGTACGGGTGAGCGGGGAGAACCAGCTCGACTAAGGAGAATCAATGATTCAGCAGGAAACGCGGCTTCATGTCGCCGACAACACGGGTGCTAAGGAATTACTTGCCATCCGCGTGCTCGGTGGATCGAAGCGACGCTATGCCGGCATCGGCGACATTATCGTCGCCTCCGTTAAGGATGCTATTCCTGGCGGGTCGGTCAAGAAAGGCGACGTAGTTAAGGCTGTCGTCGTCCGTACTGTCAAGGAACATCGTCGTGTTGATGGTTCCTATATTAAGTTCGACGAGAACGCCGCTGTTATTCTCGGCTCCGGCCGTGAACCAAAGGGCACTCGTATCTTTGGACCAGTCGGTCGTGAATTGCGCGATAAGCGCTTCATGAAGATTGTGTCCCTCGCCCCGGAGGTGATCTGAGATGGTAGCCAAGATTAAGTCCGGCGACCAGGTAAAGGTTATCCGCGGCAAGGATCGCGGTAAGGAAGGCAAAGTACTTCGTGTACTCGCCGAAGACCGTTTGATCGTCGAGGGTGTTCAGGTTGTTAAGAAGCACGTGCGTGCTACCCAGCAGGGTCAGCAGGCAGGCATCGTCTCTGTTGAGGCTCCAATTCACCGTTCTAACGTGATGGTGATTGACCCAGAGACCAAGCAACCAACCCGCGTGGGCGTGATTGTTAAGCAAGAAGCTCGCGACGGCAAAGTAAAGACCGTGCGCGTGCGTGTAGCTAAGAAGTCCGGAAAGGAGCTGGCATGACCGATACTACAGTTGAGGCGCCGGCAACTCCGCGCTTAAAGCAGCAATACAATGATCAAATCGTTCCAGCTTTGGAAAAGGAATTTGGCCACACTAATCCTATGCAGGTGGCTCGTTTGCAGAAGGTCGTCGTCTCTATGGGCGTTGGCGCTGCAGCTCGCGATTCCAAGCTCATCGAAGGTGCGATTAAGGATCTCACTTTGATCACTGGTCAGAAGCCAAAGGTTACTAAGGCTAAGAAGTCTGTTGCGCAGTTCCATTTGCGCGAAGGCCAGGCTATTGGCGCTTACGTAACTCTTCGTGGTGATCGTATGTGGGAATTCTTGGATCGTTTGCTCACTCTGGCTTTGCCACGTATCCGCGATTTCCGTGGTATCAATGGCAACCAGTTCGACGGTCAGGGTAATTACAACTTCGGTCTTACGGAGCAATCAATGTTCCACGAGATTGATCCTGATTCGATTGATCATCAGCGTGGTATGGACATCACCGTGGTGACCACCACCAAGGACGATGTGGAAGCGAAGTCGCTACTTAAGCACCTCGGTTTCCCATTCAAGGAGAACTGATATGGCAAAAACCGCTCTGAAAAACAAGGCGGCCGCTAAGCCGAAGTTCAAGGTGCGCGCTTATACGCGTTGCCAGGTTTGTGGTCGTCCTCACTCCGTGTATCGCAAGTTCGGTCTGTGCCGTGTATGCCTTCGTGAAAAGGCACATCGCGGTGAGTTGCCGGGTGTTACGAAGTCCAGTTGGTAAATATCGACGCTGAAGGTCCACTGCTTTATAAATAACAAACAGGCGGTGGAAACCACGGCGAGAAAGGGCGTTAGCCCAACATGACAATGACAGATCCTATCGCAGACATGTTGACACGTCTGCGTAATGCGAGCGCGGCAAAGCACGATATCGTGGAAATGCCGTACTCCAAATTCAAGGCGAATATCGCCGAGATTCTTAAGCGCGAAGGCTACATTAAAGACTTTGCTGCTAAAGAAGCTAAGGTTGGACAGACTTTGGAAGTTACGTTAAAGTACGGCTCCAATGGTCAGCGTTCCATCCAGGGCATTAAGCGCATCTCTAAGCCAGGCTTGCGTCGTTACGCAAAGTCTGATTCTTTGCCTATGCCTCTTGGCGGTCTCGGTATCGCTATTATCTCGACCAGCTCGGGATTGTTGACTCAGAAGGAATGCCTCGATCGAGGCATTGGCGGCGAAATCGTCGCCTACGTATGGTGAGAAAGGAGAGCTGAAAATGGCATCGCATATTGGTAAGCTCCCCGTCGACATTCCTGCAGGCGTGGAAGTTAAGATTGAAGGTCAGTCCTTTAGCGCTAAGGGTGCTAAGGGCTCTGATTCCTATGTAATTCCAGAAGGTATTACCGCTGAAGTTGCTGATGGCAAGATCGTTTTGACCCCAGTTGACGATTTGCGTCCAACTCGTGCAAAGCATGGCTTGGCTCGCGCAATCGTGGCGTCTATGGTTAAGGGTGTGCACGAAGGCTACGCCAAGACTCTAGACATTGTTGGAACTGGTTATCGTGCTGTAATGAAGGGCAAGGGCATTGAGTTCTCGCTCGGCTATTCGCACACTATTACCGTTCAGCCACCTGAGGGCATTGAGTTTGAATTGCCAAACGCAAATCAGGTAATCGTCAAGGGTACTGACAAGCAGGCCGTTGGTCAGGCTGCCGCTAACATTCGCAAGCTTCGTGCTCCAGAACCTTATAAGGGCAAGGGCATTAAGTACAGCGATGAGCGTATTTTGCGCAAGGCTGGAAAGGCTGGTAAGTGATATGAGCGTTAAGATTTTCGGTAAGGGTACCAAAGTCGCACGTTTGCGTCGTCACGCCCGCCTTCGTAAGCGCATCTCTGGCACTCCAGAGCGCCCACGTTTGGTAGTTTCTCGTTCTAACCGTCACATGGTTGCTCAGATTGTGGATGACACTAAGGGTCTTACCCTTGTAAGCGCTTCCACCTTGACTTCTGACTTCGCTGGTTTTACTGGTACGAAGACTGAAGCTGCTACCAAGGTTGGCGAGTTAATCGCAGCCAAGGCGAAGGAAGCGGGAATCACCGCTGTTATCTTCGATCGTGGCGGTAATAAGTATCATGGTCGCGTCGCAGCCGTAGCTGAAGGCGCCCGTCAGGGAGGTCTAGCACTGTGAGCGATAACGAAAAGGAAACCCAAGTGGCTGAAGAAACTCAGAACACTCAGGCATCCGCTGAGGAGCGTACCGACGATCGTCGTTCCCGTCGTTCTAAGGGCGAAGGTAAGCGTAGCGAACGTCGTAGCCGTCGTGAAGAAAACCGCGGCGAAGAGCTTTTGGATCGCGTAGTTACTATTAACCGTGTTTCCAAGACCCACAAGGGTGGCCGTACCTTTAGCTTTGCAGCACTTGTTGTTGTTGGCGACGGTAAGGGCACTGTTGGTGTTGGTTACGGTAAGTCTCGCGAAGTTCCAGCAGCTATCGCTAAGGGTCAGCTTGACGCTAAGAAGCACATGTTTACTGTTCCACGCATTCGTGGTACCGTGACTCACCCTGTGTTGGGTCACGATGCTGCTGGTACAGTTTTGCTTCGTCCAGCTGCTCCAGGTACTGGTGTAATCGCTGGTGGCGCTGTGCGTGCTGTTATGGAGTGCGCTGGCATTACCGATATCCTCACCAAGTCCATGGGCTCCGCAACCGCTGTTAACGTGGTTCGCGCTACTGTGGATGCTTTGAAGAAGCTTGAAGAGCCAGAAGAAATTTGCGCTCGTCGTGGACTTTCCCTCGAGGAAGTTGCACCAGACGCATTGCTTCGTGAGCGCGCTGCTGGCATTGCCGAAGCACGCAAGGCTCGTGAAGAAGCTCAGGCTGCTAAGGCTGCCCAGGCAAAGGATGGTGAGTGATGGCTAACTTAAAGATCACTCTGGTGCACGGTTTGGTTCATTCCACCGAGCGTCAGCGCGCTAACGTTAAGACTCTTGGCCTTCACAAGATTGGTCAAAGCGTTGTTCGCGAGGACAATTCAGTCAATCGTGGCTTGGTTATGGCCGTTCGCCACTTGCTGAGCGTTGAGGAGGTTGACTGATTATGGCTAATGAAGAACCAATGTTGCACATGCACACGTTGCGTCCAGCTCCAGGAGCTAAGAAGGATCGCATCCGCGTGGGTCGTGGTGAAGGCTCTAAGGGTAAAACTTCGGGTCGTGGAGACAAAGGTACGAAGAAGCGTTACCAAGTTCGTCCAGGCTTTGAAGGCGGCCAGCTTCCACTTTACATGCGCTTGCCTAAGCTTCGTGGCTTTAAGAGCCCATTCAAGAAGGAGTTCCAGGTTGTTAATGTTGCAGCCCTTGCAGAACTCTTCCCAAAGGGTGGTGAAGTCACTGTTGCTGATTTGGTAGTTAAGGGCGCTGTGCGTGATGGTTACCCAGTTAAGGTTTTGGGCGATGGCGATCTTAAGGTTGCTTTGACTCTTAAGGGAGTTAAGGCTTCTGCATCCGCTAAAGCCAAGATCGAAGCTGCTGGTGGCTCTGTTAGCGAAGAGTAGTAATAAGTAGTAATACTTAAGCTAGTAATGCTAATTAACGCAGTGATTTAACTGTTTAATAATCCCCCTAGTTTGCGCTGGGGGGATTATTTTATTGCAAAACTCACTCAATTATTGTTTCAGTATGTACCGTGATATAAACTATTGTCTCAGAGTTTGTTTTTTACTGGTGCGCCTAGATCGTAGCGCAAAAAAGGGAGGAAGACCCAGGTGAAAACGTTAATCCAGGCCTTCAAGACGAAGGAGTTGAGGAATAAGATCCTCTTCGTCTTCGCAATGATTATTATCTACCGAATCGGCTCATTTATTCCGATTCCTGGAGTTGACTACAAAGTTATTCGAGCTTGCACCGCTAAGCTGGCTTCTTCTAGCGAGAACTTTATTGGGTTGGTGAATCTGTTCTCTGGCGGTTCTCTTTTGCAGCTTTCGATTTTTGCATTGGGTGTTATGCCATACATTACGGCGTCCATTGTTATTCAGTTGCTTAGAGTTGTGATTCCACGCTTTGAGGCTCTTCACAAAGAAGGTCAATCTGGAGAAACAAAGCTTACTCAGTACACCCGTTACTTAACCATCGGTTTGGCTGTTTTGCAATCAACTACCATTTTGGTTACGGCTCGTTCTGGCGCGCTATTTAACTATCAATGCGGCCAGGTTATTCCAGACGGTTCTATGTGGAGCCTTATTGTAATGGTATTAATCATGACTGGTGGCACTGGCCTCATAATGTGGATGGCAGAGCTTATTACAGATAAGGGTATTGGCCAGGGTATGTCTGTATTAATCTTTATGTCTATCTGCTCTGGATTCCTTCCAAAGTTGTGGGAAATCGGTTGGGGTACGAATGGCCTTAATGGAGATTGGACTAAGTTCTCCATTGTTGCTGGCGTTTTCCTTGTGATTCTTATTTTCGTTGACTTTGTGGAGCTTGCTCAGCGTAGAATTCCTGTTCAGTACACGCGTCGAATGATTGGTCGCAAGATGTATGGCGGCTCTTCCACATACTTGCCTCTTAAGGTGAATATGAGTGGCGTTATTCCACCAATCTTTGCGTCTTCTATTCTTGCTATTCCAACACTTCTTGCTCAATTTGGAGATAGTCGTAAGGATTGGGTGCGTTGGATTAATGCCAATTTAGCAAACTCTACTTCTGCTTGGTACATAGCGTTGTACACCGTTATGATCGTGTTCTTCTGCTTCTTCTACACCGAGATTACTTTTAATCCAGATGAGACTGCAGACAACATGAAGGAATACGGCGGATTTATTCCTGGTATTCGCGCTGGTAGCGCTACAAGCCGTTATCTTAGCTACGTTATGAATAGGCTTAATACAGTTGGTGCTATTTACTTGCTGTTTGTGGCTTTGATTCCAACGGTTTTGATTATGTCTTTGCATCTTAATATGAAGCTTCCATTTGGTGGTACAACAATTCTGATTATTGCTGGTGTTGGTTTGGATACTTTGCGTCAAGCTAAGGCTCAAACTGAGCAATTCCAGTATGCTGGATTCCTGTTTGATCACAGCAATAATAAGCAGGTTGCCAAGTAGTATTTAGATAGGTTTTGTTTAATATTTGCATTGGATTTGCATTGGCATAAAACTAGGAGATTAATATGCGATTGTTAATTATGGGTCCGCAAGGAGTAGGTAAAGGTACTCAAGCCGCTTTGCTTGCAGAGCATTACAATATTCCTGCTATTTCTACTGGCGATATTTTCCGTTACAACTTAAAGAATAAAACGGAGCTTGGCAAGAAGGTTCAAGGTTATCTCGATAAGGGAGAGCTTGTTCCAGATGAATTAACAAATAGCATTGTTAAAGATCGTCTTGCTCAAGATGATGCAAAGAATGGCTGGATTCTAGATGGATATCCTCGCAACGCTTCTCAAGTTCAGGCGCTTGATCGCATGTTGGAAGAGCTTGGTACTCCACTAGATCATGTTGTTGCTCTCGAAGCAGAGCGTGAGGTTTTGCTCGAGCGTATGCAAAAGCGTGCTGTAGAGCAGGGTCGTTCCGACGATACTCCAGAAGTTATTGCTAAGCGTTTGGAAACTTACGAGAAGGAAACAGCTCCTTTGCTGGATATTTACGAAAGCCGCGGTCAGCTTGTTGAAGTTGATGGCGTTGGAGATATTGCCGAAATCAACAATCGCATAGTTGAATCCTTGGTATGAGATTTATTTAAGATTTATTTAAGATTTAGATTTTCTCATATTAATAATGCGCCCTTGCGACACGCCGAGTGTTGTATTGGGCGCATTTACTGTATCATAGAAGATTGGCGTGTCTTCGGATGCGCAAAGTAGTATATCCAAGGAACGGAACGAGGCTCATGGCAAAAGACGGTGTGATTGAAGTCGAAGGCACGGTAGTAGAAGCACTACCTAACGCGATGTTTCGCGTTCAGCTTGAGAACGAGCACATCGTACTAGCGACGATTTCGGGAAAAATGCGTAAGAATTACATTCGCATTCTTCCGCAAGATCGTGTTGTGCTGGAGATGAGTCCTTACGATTTGAACCGCGGACGTATTACGTACCGTTATAAGTAAAGGTACAAGCAAAGGAAAACCATGAAGGTCAGCCCTAGCGTGAAGAGGATCTGCGAAAACTGCCGCGTGATCCGCCGTCACGGTCGCGTCATGGTGATTTGCATCAACCCACGTCATAAGCAGCGTCAGGGCTGAGTGGATCTCCACCGCGAATATAAAGGAATAAGGCGCTAAGTCGCAGCTTAAGCTGAACCCTGGGTGCGCAGGCCCAGGCCGCAAATAATCGATATTATTGCGGGAGACTTGGTGCACGACCTGCGTAATAGTAAAGGAATTACAATGGCACGTCTTGCCGGAGTAGATATTCCCAATGAGAAGCGCATTGAGATTGCCCTCACCTATATTTTTGGTGTAGGCCGCACTCGCGCTAAGGAAACGCTTGCCGCGACCGGTGTTAATCCGGATACCCGCGTCAAGGATCTTACGGATGAACAATTAATCACTTTGCGTGATTATCTTGAGGCCAACTATAAGATTGAAGGCGATTTGCGTCGTGAAATCGACGCTGACATCCGTCGTAAGATTCAGATCAACTGCTATCAAGGCCAGCGTCATCGCAAGGGTCTTCCTGTGCGTGGTCAGCGTACTAAGACTAATGCTCGTACTCGTAAGGGTCCAAAGCGTACTGTCGCCGGGAAGAAGAAGGCCACCCGATAGTCGGTGGTCGGCTCTAGGCCACGAGTTAATTCTCATCGCCTAGACATACCAACTAATTCGTCATAGGAAACGAGGGTCAATGGCAGCTGCAAAGCAAGCCTCGCGCAAGCCGCGTCGCCGGGACCGCAAGTCGGTACCGGTTGGGCAGGCGCATATTAAATCAACATTCAATAACACGATTATTTCCATCACCGATCCATCGGGTGCAGTCCTCTCTTGGGCTTCCGGTGGCGATGTCGGCTTTAAGGGTTCCCGTAAGTCGACTCCTTACGCTGCAGGTATGGCCGCTGAGTCTGCTGCTCGTAAGGCAATGGAACATGGCCTTAAAAAGGTCGACGTGTTTGTTAAGGGTCCAGGTTCCGGTCGCGAAACCGCTATCCGTTCCCTTCAGTCCGCGGGTCTTGAGGTCGGTTCTATTACCGACGTCACCCCACAAGCGCATAACGGCGTTCGCCCACCAAAGCGTCGCCGCGTCTGAGCACTCTTACGAATCCATCCATCCAACCCGCTTATGGGCGGCGAGTGCACCACCGACCAGAAGCTGAAAGGATACAAAAGTGCTTATCGCACAGCGTCCAACACTTACCGAGGAATCACTGAATCCCCAGCGTTCTCGCTTTACTATTGAGCCGTTGGAACCAGGTTTCGGATACACGCTCGGCAATTCGCTGCGTCGTACCTTGTTGAGCTCCATTCCAGGTGCGGCCGTTACTTCGGTACGCATCTCTGGTGCTTTACACGAGTTCACGACTCTGCCAGGTGTTGAAGAGGATGTCACTGAAATCCTGCTGAACATCAAGGGCATCGTACTTACAAGTGAGTATGACGAGCCAGTAGTGATGTATCTACGCAAGAGCGGCAAGGGTGAGGCAACAGCTGGAGATATTACTCCTCCTGCTGGCGTCACTATTGCCAACCCACAGATGCATATCGCTACACTTGCTGAAGATGGCGAGCTCGAAATTGAGTTCACTGTGGAGCGTGGTCGTGGCTACGTGCCTGCTCAAATGAATAAGCAGGAAAACAGCGAAATCGGTCGCATTCCAGTGGATTCGATCTACTCGCCAGTTTTGAAGGTGAGCTATAAGGTCGAAGCTACCCGCGTGGAACAGCGCACGGACTTCGATAAGCTCATCCTGGATGTGGAAACTAAGCCAGCTATTACACCACGCGACGCAGTTGCGTCCGCAGGTTCGACTTTGGTTGAGCTTTTCGGTCTTTGCCGTGAGCTTAACGTCGATGCTGAAGGTGTTGAAGTTGGTCCAGCTCCAGTCATGGCGGAAGCTGATTCCCAAATGGCCACTCCAATTGAGGATTTGAACCTAACGCAGCGCAGCTACAACTGCTTGAAGCGTGAAGGAATCCACACAGTTGGTGAGCTGGTAGTTCACACTGAGCAGGATTTGCTCGATATTCGTAATTTCGGCATGAAATCCATCGATGAGGTTAAAGAAAAGTTGCAATCCATGGGATTGTCTCTTAAGCCTTCACCGCTTGGCTTTGACGCCAATAATCTCGAAGGTGGCACATTCTTCTCGCCAGAAGACGAGTAAACAACCACCGCAAATCGTCGCGGTTTTTGGATGTTCGGGTTTTTGCCCACCTGAATTCCGCGGCAATAAGGAGTAATAATGCCTACACCGAAACAAGGGCCTCGTCTGGCTTCTAGCCCAGCGCATGAGCGCCTGATGCTGGCCAATATGGCTACCAGCCTCTTCCAGCACGGTCGTATTGTGACTACTTTGCCAAAGGCAAAGCGTCTTCGTCCACTTGCTGAGCGTTTGGTAACATTCGCTAAGCGTGGCGATTTGCATTCGCGCCGCCGCGTGTTGCGCGTAATTCGCAATAAGTCCGTTGTTCACATGCTTTTCACTCAGATTGCTGAGCAGATGAAGCAGCGTGAAGGTGGCTATACTCGCATCGTTAAGATGGCCCCTCGTCGTGGTGATACTGCTCCACAGGCTATTATCGAGCTTGTTGTTGAGCCAGTAAGCCCAAAGAAGGCTGTTGTTAAGGAAGCTGAGTCTGCTACTAAGGTTGCTGCTAAAGAAGAAGCAGCCGAGTAGTTGAGATTAGCATCTTGATGCATCGGTAAGTAAATCTTTTGCGATTAATCGCAAGTATAAAGGTTTATTAAACGGGTTGGAGATATCTCCAGCCCGTTTTTCTATATCTGACATATCTTTTCTATATCTGGTATCAATTACTATTGAACTATGCCAAATATTCTCGATTTACTGAATAACGATTTTACTAACTTTAAAGAGCGAAAATTCAACGCCGTAGATTCGCTTATTTTATGTGAGTTGGCGTATATTTGCATGCCTGAATCGATTCCAAAGTATAATGACGATTCTAACGCACTAGCAACCGTTCCTTTAAGCGAATTGCTTCGCGGCGAGGATTTTTCTTCAATGTTTAGCTCTGGTTCTACTAAGGTAGATGAGTTTCGCAAGAATCTACTTTTGGCTGTTGAGTCTAGCCCGCGTTATAGGGGCATGCGTGTTGGTGAGGTTCTTGAACGTTTTGATGAGTCGAATATTGATGACTCTTGCGAACAGCAATTTGCGGCTGTTACTTTTGATTTAACAGATTGCGTTGGGTCTAGCTGCTTTGTTGTTGCTTTTAGGGGAACAGACAATACGCTTGTTGGCTGGAAGGAAGACTTTAACATGGCGTTTCGTTGCCCAGTTCCAGCGCAGGAGTCGGCAGCGGAGTATTTGCTCTCTATATCTAGGCGCGCATGTAAAGATTCTTGCAAAAGTGGCGGTATTCGTGGGATTTTTAGCAGTGTTGGTGATTATTTTGCGAATTTGTTTAATAAGAAGAGTGATTTTAAGAATAGTGATTTAGATAATAGCGATAACACAAATAGCAATGATTGCGATTTAAGTGATTGCGATTTAAGTGATAATCCTAAAATATTTGTTGTGGGTCATTCAAAAGGCGGGAATATGGCTGCATACGCGGCAATGCGATTAGACGCGCAAGATCGAAGCCTTGGAAACCATATTAATAAAATCTATTCAATGGACGGCCCTAGTTTTGGCTCGGATGTTGTTGATCCAAAGGTTTTTTCTCGCGTTGTTTCCAGAATCGAAAAAGTTGTTCCGCAATCTGCTTTTATTGGATTGATTATGGATACTGGAGTGCCGTATAAGGTTACAGCTGCTGATTCGATTGGATTAATGCAACATTTTGGCATGTATTGGCAAGTTAAAGATGGTGATTTTGACTACTGTGATTGTGTAACTCCGCGCGCTCTGGCCGTTTCTAAGGCTGCAAACGAGTGGATGATGAATTTGCCATTTGAAGAGCGAAAACGCAGAATTGATAGTGTTTACAGCATTTTTAGTAGTTTAGGGTACTCGACTTTCGACGAGATGTCTGCGCATTGGTCGGAGGTTGTTCCTGCATTATTGAAGATTGCAATGCGTATGGATTCAAAGACACATGAGTTGATTCGTAGCGTTATGAGTGCTTTTGCGCTCGCTAGTGTGCCTTCAGATAAGGAAAACTAGTGTAAGTTTGTTTGTAGGTCTGTTTGTAAGTCTGTTTGGAAAGGTTTTGAATGCGTCTTCGTTTGGATTTAGCGTATGATGGCGGCGATTTTTATGGTTGGGCAAAGCAGCCTACTTTGCGCACCGTTCAAGGTGTTTTAGAAGACGCATTGCACAAGGTTTTGCGCGTGAATAAAAGCGATGCTAGCGAACCTTTGCGCCTTAGCGTTGCTGGTCGCACAGATACGGGCGTTCACGCATCTTACCAAGTTTGCCATTTAGACGTTTCGGAATCCGTTTTGCAAAATTGCGTCGGTCACACAAATCTTACGCCAGTAAAAGCCTTGGAATATAGGCTTTGTGGTGTTTTGCCTAAAGACATTTCGATTCACAGTGTAAGCATTGCGCCAAGCGGTTTTGATGCGCGTTTTTCTGCGTTGGATCGCACATACGTGTATAGGATTAGTGATGCTGCAAATCGCGCGAATTTGGATCCGCGCATGCGTGGTTTTGTGTTGCAGCTTGACTACGACTTAAACGTTGATGCAATGAATCAGGCGGCGTCTTTGATTGTTGGTTTGCACGATTTTGGCTCTTTTGCGCGGCCAAATCCTGGTGGAACTACGATTCGCTGCGTTAAAAAGGCTATTTGGAATCGCGTTTGCGTGGGGAGCTGTTTATCTAAATCAACTGGAAAAATTCCTTGCATTGAGAACGGTTTGCTTGAGTTTACTATTGTTGCAGACGCGTTTGCGCATAACATGGTTCGTTCGCTTGTTGGAGCGTGCGTGCAAGTTGGGTGTGCAAAGCGTTCTGTTGATTGGTTCAAAAATAAGATTGAAAATCCTATTCGAGAAGGCTCTACTGGGCCGATTGCAGCAAATGGCTTGACTTTGGAATATGTTGAATACCCTAAAGACGAGGAGCTTGGTGCGCGAGCAAACGCGATTCGTGCTAAGCGCACGATCGAGGAGCTTGGGTGAGTTCAACGCGCCATGCGCTTGTATATTCTAGGGTTGTTTTACAATTGAAAAGTTGCGTTTCTTTTTGCATTTGCGTTTTGCGTATTTGCGATTGGCGCAAAGGATGAATGTCCGAGCGGTCTAAGGAGCACGCCTCGAAAGCGTGTGAGGGCTACACCCTCCGCGAGTTCAAATCTCGCTTCATCCGCAAGCAGGGTTTCTAGCAAATCGCTAGAAACCCTTTTTCATACTCCGACCTGCCTTTTTGCGCTACGCTCTAAGTGAAAATGCAGGTCGTCGTTCGCGCGGTCTAAGCGCGCGAACGTCTTCGCCACGCAGAAGCAGTGCTTCTGCCTTGAGTGGCTCAGCGCTTTGACTGAGCTTGAAACGCGCTATGCAATTTCAAGCTCAGTCAAAGCGCATAAATCATAGAAGAATCGCTAGGGTATCCATACGCGTACGCGCTCATAATATGCGAAATAGTAATGTTTGCAAGAATCTCAATAAACTCTTGATTTGTTCTGCTAGAAAGTGCGCTATTATTAACGCTACCGTCTTTGTTTGTAGGGAAAATGGCTTGATTTAGCGCATCTAGTTCTCCGCGTGCACAATCCATATACGCTATTGCAACTATTGGCAAGTCTTTTGCGCTAGCTTCGTCTTTTGCAACGCCAGAATCCAGATTCTTTTGTGGTATTTCGTATACTTTTTGTCGCAAGTCGCTTCCGCTTGAAGCAAAGTGCATAAGCGTGTTAGCAATCGTAGCTGTAATATCGCTTTGTCTTAACGAAACATTATCAACATCTTTTGCAGCTAAAGTTTGTAACATAAAAGCTAGTTTGTCTTGTTCTAATGCCGCTTTTGCAAGTGGGTCGTGATTCCAATACAAGTTACTAGTACTATTTGCAAAGTCATACAATTTTTTGTAAACGCTTGATTCCATTTGATTTGCGATTTTAGAGGCGTTTTCCGCTCCGCTCTCGTTACCTTGACTTAAGTTGGCCAATTTCCAAGTGTTTTGCGCGCTAAAAACAACGCCTTGAGCAAATCGTGCGTTGCATTGTATTGCAACGTTTTTCCAAGAATCCGCAGCATTTTGCAAGTCGTTTCTAGTTACGTTTGCTTCTTGTTTATCTACGATTTTTTGATTGTGCTTTGCGCTTTGTAGAACCTGGTAGCACTCATTATTGCTTTTAGATGAACGAACCGCAGTGTTGTTAACGTTATTAAATTGCCTTGATCCCGAGCAAGAGCTAAAAGCCATTAATACAGCAATAAGTGATGCAAATACTAGAACAAACTTTTTTTTGCGCATTAGAACACCTTTTGCTACGCGTTTGATAATATTTTGCACGCCTTGCAAGGCTTTAGGACAAAACAAAACGTGTCTGCATAATCTACTAAAATAGTCTGTGACTGTGACCAATGTTGGCTTGCCTTGTGTCTAACATTTTATGCTTAACATTTTTAATCATAGTCATAAGATTTTGCGCTTTACGTACTTGTTAAAATTAGATTTTAGCGTTTTGTTATGCGTAAAACGTATAAAAGAAGAATAAGTTAATTTTATAAGTGAAAATTTATAAATGAATCACAGGAGGACGTGCACGATGGAATTGGATTTGGCGGGAATGCATCAGCTTGCGGCTCAGCAGGGGATTAATGCCGATGAGCTGGACGAGGCACTCGCCGAGGCTTTGCGTCTTGCATACATGAAGACTTCCCACCCAGCAAGGCATGCTCGAGTTGAGCTAGATGAGCGTGCTGGCTGCTTTACTGTATGGGCACGAGATGAGATTCCGGGTGTTCCTACAGAAGATAATCCTCACCCAGCATTTACTTTGGGCGAGGAGTATGACGATACACCTAGAGATTTTGGGCGTCTTGCTGCAGCAACAGCTCGCCAAGTTATTACTCAACTTTTCCGCAAAGTGGAAGATGACCGCGTATTTGGAGCTTTTTCTGGTCAAAAAGGAAAGCTTATTAACGGCATTGTGCAGCAGGATTCTAAAGATCCTTCTAATATTCACGTTGCTGTTGGAGACGTTGAAGCCATTTTGCCTAGAAGAGAGCAAGTTCCTGGCGAAAGGTATCGTCACGGCGAGCGTATTCGCGTTTATGTTGTAAACGTTGCTCGCGGATTGCGAGGACCAGAAATAGTTGTTTCTAGGTCTCACCCAGATCTTGTTCGCAGACTTTTTGAGCGAGAAGTTCCAGAACTTGTTTCGGGAGCTGTTTCGATTATGGCAATTGCTCGAGAAGCTGGCGCTCGCACTAAGATTGCTGTTCGCGCTAACACAGATGGCGTTAATCCAAAGGGTGCTTTGATTGGCCCTGGTGGTTCGCGCGTTCGTGCTGTATTGGAAAATCTTGGTCAAGAAAAAATCGATATTGTTGATTGGTCGCAAGATCCAGCACAGTTTGTTTCTGCGGCGTTGTCTCCAGCAGTAGTAACTGAAGTTCATGTTGTTAGTGAGAAAAGTCAGACTGCTGTTGCTTTTATTCACGATTCTCAGCTTTCTCTTGCCATTGGCAAGGAGGGACAGAACGCGCGACTTGCAGCAAAGTTGACTGGTTGGAAGATTGGAATTGAGTCTGCGGAAGAGCATGCTAAAAAGCAAGAAGCAATGAACGCTGATTCTAATTCGGCGGAATAAGATTTTGCTAGCATTTAGCAAACTTGCGACACTCCCGAGAATCCAACGTTTCGAGTAAGCTGAAAGCTGCAATCTGGGCTTATTAACAGCTTTTTGCCTAGGGAACGAGGTACAAAATCATGGTTGAAATCATGGTTACACGATGAGATATCGCATTATGAGATATCTAAATAAAAAGCATAAGAGTAAGAATCTTATAACAATATAAAGTGGCTGCGTTCGTTTTACGCTGCCACAGACTGAGGAGAACACTGAGTGGTAAAAAAGCGCGTATACGAACTGGCCAAAGAATTTGGCGTAGATAGTAAAACCGTATTGGAACGTTTGAAGAGCATGGGCGAATTCGTAAAGTCCGCATCTTCAACCGTTGAAGCTCCTGTAGTGCGTCGTCTAAAGACGGAATTTGTGCCTGCGGATTCTGCTGCAAAGAGCGAATCGAAGCCTTCTGCGTCTAAGAATGTTGATCATGCATCTAATAAATCTGTGGATTCTGCGTCTAATAGCAAGCCAGAATCGCATGGTCAAAATGCAGAAAAGAAGGCTAATCAAAAGCCAGAACAAAAGTCTTTTGCAAAGCAGAATTCTGCGCAAAAAGTGCATGAAAATCATGAATCTAAGACTTCTAACGCGCATGCTACTACCACTGCAACTCCTAAGCCTTCGGCTGGAAACGCAAAGCCTAATAATGCTTCTAGGTCTGGTGATTCAAAGCGCAACGCAGAAAAGCGCAGTGGTGCAGAATCTAAATCTGCTAAGCAAGAGCGTTCTGCGCAAATGCCTCCACGCCCTAGACCACACCAAGGCTCTGGCTCGGGAGCCGCTCCTCGTCCAGGAAACAATCCGTTTAGTCGAAAGCAGGGTATGCGCGCGCCTACACCTGGAGACATTCCACGCCCACACCCAATGTCGCGCCCAGGCGCAGCTGCAGAGAATGCTCGTGGCTCAAAGCCAGGATCTGGCAATGGCAACGGCGGCAATGGCGGTGGTCGCGGACGCGGTGGTCGCGGCGGAAACCGTCAAGGCGGCGGCAATGGCAACGGTGGTAACGGAGCAAGTCGTTCCCAATGGCAAGGTTCGCATCGTTCAGGCGGCGGCAATGGTGGGGCAGGATCGCGCCCATCGGCAGAGTCGCGCTTTAACGCAAATCAAGCTGCAAGCTTCCAAGCAGCGGCTGCAGGTGCTCCAAACGCAGGCCCATCTAGGGGCGGTCGCGGACGCGCAGGAGCCGCAGGTGCGTTTGGTCGCCAAGGTGGAAAGTCCTCTAAGGCTCGCAAGAATCGTCTTGCAAAGCGCAGGGAATACGAAGAGCTTAAAGCACCAGTTATTGGTGGCGTGCGTATTCCTTCGGGTAATGGCGCTACGATTCGCCTTCGTCAGGGAGCAACGCTTTCGGATTTGGCAGAAAAGATTGATGTAAATCCAGCAGCTTTGGTAACTGTTTTGTTCCATCTTGGAGAAATGGCTACAGCTACTCAGTCTTTGGATGAAACAACATTCCAAATTCTTGGCGAAGAAATCGGCTGGAATATTAGCCTTGTTTCTGCAGAAGAGGAAGATAAAGAGCTTCTTCAGCAGTTCGATATTGACTTAGACGAAGAAGAGCTTCAAGAAGACGATAATCTTGTAACTCGCCCTCCAGTTGTTACTGTTATGGGCCACGTTGATCACGGTAAAACTCGCTTGCTCGATACAATTCGTAAGTCGAATGTTGTAGCTCGAGAAGCTGGCGGCATTACGCAGCGAATCGGCGCTTACCAGGTTACAGTTACTTTAGACGGCGACAAGCGCAAGATTACGTTCTTGGATACTCCAGGCCACGAAGCGTTTACAGCTATGCGTGCTCGTGGTGCGGAGCTTACAGACGTTGCAATTCTTGTTGTTGCAGCAGACGACGGCGTTATGCCTCAAACTGTTGAAGCAATCAACCACGCACAGGCTGCTCACGTGCCTATTGTTGTTGCAGTAAACAAGATTGATGTTGCTGGAGCAAACCCAGATAAGGTGCGCGGTCAGCTTACAGAGTACGGTCTTGTGCCAGAAGAATACGGCGGCGACACAATGTTTGTGAATATCTCTGCAAAGCAGGGAACTAACGTAGATAAGCTTCTTGAGGCTGTTCTTTTGACTACAGATGCGGAGCTTGATCCTAAAGCAAATCCAAACATGGATGCTCGCGGTGCAACTGTTGAAGCTCGTTTGGATAAGGGTCGCGGAGCGGTTGCAACTGTCCTTGTTCAGCAAGGTACGCTTAAAGTCGGAGATTCCATTGTTGCAGGCACGTCTTATGGTCGCGTTCGCGCAATGCTCGACGAAAATGGCAATCACTTGCAAGAGGCAGGTCCTTCTACGCCAGTTCAGGTGCTTGGCTTGACTTCTGTTCCAACTGCAGGTGACTTGTTCTTGGTTACTTCCGACGATCGTTCTGCTCGTCAAATTGCCGAAAAGCGCCAGGCTACAGAGCGCGCGGCTCAGCTTGCAAAGCGTCGTAAGGTTGTGTCTCTTGAAAGCCTTAAGGAACAGTTTGCTAAGTCCGAAGTGGATATGCTCAACATTGTTATTAAGGGTGATTCTTCTGGTTCTGTTGAAGCTTTGGAAGACTCCTTAATGAAGATTGAGGTTTCCGACGAAGTTGGAATTCAGGTTATTCACCGCGGCGTTGGTGCAATTACTCAAAACGATGTGAACCTTGCAACAGTTGATAAGGCCGTTATTATTGGCTTCAACGTGCGTCCAAATCGTCAGGTTGCAGACTTGGCAGATCGCGAAGGTGTGGAAGTTAAGTACTACTCGGTTATTTACAAGGCAATCGAAGATATTGAAGCTGCTTTGAAGGGTATGCTTAAGCCAGAGTTTGAAGAGGTTGTTACATCTCATTCCGAGATTCGCGAAATCTTCCGCTCGTCCAAGTTTGGCAATATTGCTGGCGTTATGGTTCAAGATGGCGAAGTTAAGCGCGGAACCAAGTGCCGTATCTTGCGAAACGGCGTTGCTACTGTTAATGATCTTGAAATCTCCACTTTGCGTAGGTTTAAGGATGATGTGCAATCCGTTAGCGAAGGCTACGAGGCAGGTATTAACCTTGGAAGCTTTAACGATATTGAGCTTGGCGACGTAATCGAAACCTTTGAAATGAAGCAGATTGAGCGCAAGTAATATGGCTGGAACAAACCCTAGAGCCGCGCGAATTGCGGCTTTGATTCACAGAGTGATTGCGTCCAATATGGAATCGCATTTGCACGATAAGCGACTTGCTAACGTAACGATTACAGAAGTGAGAGTTACTAACGATTTGCAAATCGCTAAAGTGTATTGGACACAGCTTGGCACTGCTGGAAAAGAGCAGGGCGAGCGTATGCGCGCAAACCAGGCTTTGCAGCAGGCTAAGGGTCGTTTGCGCACTTTAGTTGGAGCTAAAGCAGGCTTGCGATTAACTCCTCAAATCCAATTTGTTTACGATGAAGTTCCTAGCGAAGCTCACGAGATTGAAGACATTTTGGTTGCTGCGCGTAAGCGTGACGAGGAGCTGGCTAAAGCTCGAGAAACAGCTCAATACGCTGGAGAAGCCGATCCGTATAAAAAGCCGCGTGAAGATGAGGAATTTGACGGCGAGGAATTTGACGAAGACGACGACTTTGAAGACGACGACTTTGCTGATTCTAGCGATTCTGCTGATTCTAGCGACTTTGATAGCGATGTAAATAGCGATCGATTTTAGCGAGGGCAATGAGTAGTCCTGAATTACCATCTTCTGGCATTTTGCTAGTAGATAAGCCAAAAGGCGTTACCAGTCACGATGTTGTATCTTTTGCGCGCGGCCTGTTGCACACTAAACGAGTGGGTCATGCTGGCACTTTAGACCCAATGGCAACAGGTTTGCTGATTCTTGGCTTTGGTAACGCCACGCGCTTGCTTAACTATTTGCTCGGTCACAATAAAACGTACGAAGCTGTGATTCGTCTTGGCGAGTCAACTAATACGGACGACGCAGATGGTGATGTTGTTTCAAGCGCGGATGATGAAAATGGCATTATAAACTTTGCAAATATTGATGAAATTCTTAAAGAATTGCGCGTTGTAATAGCAAAGAATTTTACTGGCTCGATTATGCAAACGCCAACATCTTTTTCTGCTATAAAAGTAAACGGCGTTCGCGCTTACGACTTAGCGCGTGAAGGTAAAGATGTTCATTTAGAGCCTAGAGAAGTTTTTATTTACGATTTTTCTTTGCTATATGCGCATTTTAGTGTGGGCGTAAGCGGCGCGAAAGTTATTGATGTGCGCGCAAGCGTTTCTTGCTCTAGTGGCACGTATATTCGCGCTCTAGCACGCGATTTGGGGCGTGTTCTTGGAGTTGGAGGACACTTAGTGAGCCTTAGAAGAACGCGTATTGGCGATTTTTCTATAGAAGATAGTCGCGTACTTAAGCTTAAAAGTGTTATTCGCACATTTACAGACAAAAATGGTGTTGTACAGTCTCGCGCGAAGGCTGTTTTAGACGATTCATACTATTCGCAAGGTTCATACGAATCGCAAGCTGCTAGCGATTCGCTGGTTTCTGGCGATTCGCCATCTGCTTTGCCAGCCTCATCGCCTCTAGAAAACACTCTTAATCAACGCTTGCTAAGCATGTTTGAATCTGCAAAATTGACTATGCAAGTAGTTGAAGTAAGTGAGAATCAAGCTAAAGACTTGCGATTTGGCAGAAAAATCACGATTTCTGCTATTAGTGCAAAAAATGCTGCAAAAAACGCGATTGCATACGTAAAAGCCACAAAAGATGAGCAAAACGATGTTGTTGCTGTTTTGCAGACAGCACAAAAGCGTCAAGCAACCGCAGATTTAAGCAGAACGGTTTCTATATCTCAAGCCAAAATTACAACAACAAACGAAAAAATCGAAAAAAATACAAATCAAATAGAAGCTAAACCAATTGTAGTATTTGTACAAAGCTAGTTTGCTGGTAAAATAGATGTTAGTGTGAAAATGGGGTTGCGGCAAAGTGGCGTCTAAAATAAAGCGATACCAATATTTGCGGCTCTTGCGAACAGTAAGGATATGATGAAGGTCATAGACATTCGACCAGATGCCAACGGTATGATTAGTTGGCCAACGTTGAGCGCTCAACGTAAGTCAGTTGTTACAATAGGTGTATTCGACGGAATGCATCTTGGGCATCGTAAAGTTATTGAGCGAACAGTGGAGATTGCGCGTAAAAACAATGCGTTCTCGGTTGTTATAATGTTTGATCCTCGTCCAAGCGTTGTGCACGAAAATCCAGATTTATTCGACGATTTTGGCGATGACGCGCAAATTCCAGTAGATTCGCAAGCGCTGACAAGCGTTCGCCAGCGGCTTAGAGTTTTACAGCAGTTAGACGTTGATCACGTTATTATAGTTCGATATAGCCTTGCTTTTGCTGCAAAATCGTACAGATTCTTCCTTGGTCAGCTGGTTGGAAAGCTTGGCATGCGCGCGCTTGTTTTGGGGTCGGATGCAGCTTTGGGCGCTAAAAGAGCTGGAAACGTTCATGCTATTAAAGAGCTTTCTCAAGCTACAGGCGTTTTTAGTCTTGTTGTTGTAGACGATTTTGGGCCAGGAGACGTTCGTATTCCAGACCCGATTGTTCCAGAGGTTCCTTTAGAAGGCGGAGAGCCAAAAGACCCTGCAGATGGCATGAATAAGGCGGAATATCGCGCTTGGAGCAAGGGTATGCCGAATAAAAAGGTTCGTGCTTGGAGCTCTACAAATGTGCGATGGATGCTTGCAAATGGTAGGGTTCGAGATGCTGGAGATATTCTTGGCCAGCCGCATAGAGTAGAAGGCATTGTTGTTCACGGAGCTGGTCGCGGCCATCAAATTGGCTTCCCAACTGTGAATCTTGGAGAGCGAATTGACGGATATATTCCTGTTGATGGTGTGTATGCTGGTTGGATCATTGATTTAGACGCAGACGAGCAAAATGGCGCTTCGTATAGCAGAAACATTCCTAGCGTGGGTGTTTTGCGTAAAGATGAGCTTCATCTTGGATCGCATTCGCCTTGGCGTTGGGCGGCTGCGATTTCAGTTGGCACTAATCCTACTTTTGAAGATGACGCATCAAACTCATCAAACTCATCAAATAGCGCGGATGCTTACGACGATACTCTAGAAGAGCAATCGTCTAATCGAACTGTTGAAGCATACGCGTTAACAGATAAGATTCAAGACTTATACGGGCATAGGGTTTGCATTGAGTTTGCGCGCTTCTTGCGCCCTCAGCAAGCATTTGACTCGCAAGAGCAGCTTAAGGACGCTATTAGCAAAGACGTTGAGCAAACGCGCGCGCTAGTGTCGGAATGATTTAAAGAAGTTTTGCGTTTCTGGGTCGCTGCAAGCGTCCATAACTTCGTACGGCGTGCCGTTTTCTGCAACAACGCCGTTTCTAAGCAAAACCACTCTATCGGCAGCTTCGTGCGCAAAATGCATCTCGTGAGTGGCCATTAAAATGGTTGTTCCTTGCTGCTTTAGCTCCGCAACCATGTCTAAAACTTCGCCAACAAGCATTGGGTCTAGAGCAGAAGTAATCTCGTCTAAAAGCAGGAGTTGTGGGCTTGTCATAAGTGCGCGAGCAATCGCCACTCGCTGCTGCTGTCCGCCCGAAAGCTGATCTGGGTAGGACTTCGCTTTATTTTCTAGCTTAATCCTAGATAGAAGCTCCATTGCGCGGCTTTCTGCGCGGTCTTTGCTCCAATGATGAACTTTTCGCGCAGCAAGAGTTACGTTATCTAAAACACTCATATGTGTAAAAAGATTGAATTGCTGGAACACAACTCCGATTTGAGACCTAATTTGATCTTGATTTATTCGTGGATCTGTAATATCTGTGTTTCCAAGCCAAACTTGGCCGTCGTCTACTCTCTCAAGCAAATTAATGCACTTCATAAGAGTAGATTTGCCGCTTCCAGAAGGCCCTAAAAGAGCCACCACTTCGTGAGGCGCAATATCAAAAGAAATACCCTTAAGAACAGGTGTTGAGTTATACGATTTTCTAATATTGCTTAAGCGCAAAACCGGAGTTGAATCCGTTTGGTTGCTTGTGTTCGTGTAATCACTCATTTGTTGATTTACCTTTTGATTTGTTACGTTATTCATCACACAGTTCCTCCGTTTAGCTCGCGCTTGCGAAGTCTTGCTGTATACCAATCGTTTAGAACAATAAACGGAATGCTCAGCGCTATAAATACAACGCTTGCTACAACGTACGGAGTGAAGTTATAAGAAGTTGCAACAGATATTTGAGCTGCTCGAACTGCGTCTACAGCGCCCAAAACAGATATAAGCCCTGCGTCTTTTTGCATTGATATAAAGTCGTTCATTAAAGCAGGAGCCACTTTTCTTAAGCCAAGAGGAATTACCACTAATCGCACAGTTTGACCAGATGTTAAGCCAAGAGACCTTGCAGATGCTCGCATTGACGGATGCACGTCTTCAAATCCTGCGCGCAATACCTCTCCAACGTATGCGGAGTAGCTCATAACAATAGCGATTGTGCCGAGTATTGCTGGTGGAATGCGTCCAAAAAGCTGTAATCCTGGTATGCCAAAGCCGATTAAGTAAAGAACAACAAGCATTGGTATGCCGCGCATAATGGTTGTGTAGAATTGCGCTATAGCTCGCAACGGAAAAAGCATTGGGCTTACGCTTGTGCGAATAACTGCGATTAAAGTTCCAAGTATTGCAACTCCGATTACAGCAAATACAAGCACTTGCAAGTTAAGAATTAATCCTTGCAAAACAGATGGCAAAGATAGCATAAAGTATTTGCCAGAAAAGAACGTTTCGCGCACTCTTGGCCAACCAGGGCTCATTGCAAGTGCCACAATGCACACGCCAAGTAATACTAAAGTGCTTATTATGCTTGTTAAAACAGATTTAAGATTCTGTTTTTTGCGGATTGCTCTGCGCTCAAGCTCGATATTGCTTAAAACGTATTCTCCAGCGTTGTTTGATTCGCGGGTTTTTGCATTGCCGTTAAGTATTGTCATTGGCGGCACTCAAGCCTTTCGACATAATCAACATAATGAATGATACGCACTATTGTAAGCACTTTTATGTGACGATTGGGTTACAAATTGCTTACAATAATGCGTATTGGTAATGACGTTGGTACGATTTTTATTTATTTTTATTTACTTAAGAACTGGCACGTTAGTTGTGTAATCTGCAAGCCACTTTTCTTGAAGCTTCTTCAAAGTGCCATCTTTTTCTAGAGCATTCACAGCCTTAGTAACGTCTGCAGTAAGCTTAGATCCTTTTGGAAGAACAAGGCCAGTTCCTTCCTTATCTTCCGATCCTGCAATCTGTCCAAGAACAACGCCATCTTTAACCTGCTTGCTGCGTACAATATTCACAGAAGATGGAGTATCTATAACAAGTGCGTCAATCTGCTTAGAATCAAGAGCCTGAACCAATGCGTCGTTATCGTTAAAGGTTTGAATATCGCTCTTAATCTTATCTTTAGCAAAGCTGTAGCTTGTTGTTCCAACCATTGCGCCAATCTGCGCGGTTTTAAGATCCGCTAAAGTCTTTGCGTTGGCAAACTTGCTGTCTTTTTTAACAACAACGCCTTGAGTTGCGTTGTAGTAGCTTGGCGAAAAGTCTACTGCCTTCTTGCGTTCTGCTGTAATAGAGAACTGCTGAAGGTTAAAATCAAAGTCCTTTGGCCCTGGAGTTACTGCGGAATCGAAGGTTGTGCGAACCCACTTAACCTTGTCTTTGCTGTATCCAAGTTTCTTTGCAACGGCGTATGCTACTGCAGATTCGTATCCTTTGCCGTTTTCTGGCTTGTTGTCGTACATCCAAGGTGTGTAAGTTGGCTGAGCTGTGCCGATTGTCAAAACGCCTGGAGTAATCGTCTTTTGGTTTGAATCTTGTGCGTTTTGGCTTCCGCATGCCGCTGTGCTAACCATTGATGCAACGGCTAATGCTGCTGCAGCGATTTTTGTAGCTGCGATTGCTACGCGGTTAGTATGCAAGTTGTTATGTACGAAAATAGCCATTTTTTCTCCTTGTTTTTGCTAAAACCTTAAAATTTTTCGCTTATTAGTTTTTTAAGCGATTTAAGTAGGTTTTGCGGCCGTACATTTGATAGTTTATAAGACGATGGACGCATTTAAGGCTTAATTGTTACAGAATTGTTATTGCGATTGTTTATAACGCGCTATATTTTGTTGATTTAATGGCGTAAATTTGCTCTATTTATGTTCAATTTTGTGATTATTAAGTAACGGTTACAATCGGTGTGTTGCGGCGTGTTGTGTGTTGCGGTGTGTCTTTACGATTTTAGAATCATAAACATTTGATTGTATTTAACTGTATTTGACTATATTTGATTTTGTTAGATTTTATTATATTAGACTTATTGAACTTATTTTAGGGGAGACTATGCAAAAGGAATTTTCAATCGGTAATTCTGGCGATTTTAGCAATCTTTCAAAACTTGCGATTATAGTGGCACTTCAAAAAGAGGCTCAGCCTATTTTGCAAGCGTTTAGTGGCGAATATAAGTCTTGGCAAGATTACGGTGTTACTTTTATTCGAGGTAAAATCGCCTCTAACAACAACGAAAATAGCGCGATTCTTACAATATGTATTGCTGGAATGGGAAAGTGTGCTGCAGCTGCTGCGGCTCAGGCGCTTATAATCGAAGCTAAGCCGCAAGTGTTGATTTTTAGCGGAATTGCAGGCGCATTAAATCCGCGTCTTAATGTTGGAGACATTGTTATAGGCAAGAATCTTCACTATTTAGAAACAAATACGCAAATTATTGCAGATTGTGCTCCATACAAAGAAGTTTTTGAATCGGATTCAAAGTTATGCGATTTAGCGGCAAATCAAGCGAAGTTATTAGGCTTTAGGCTTGAAAAGTCTTTGCAAGAATCATCTTCGGCTGCTTGCGATTCTTCCGCGGGATTTGAGCAAAGCGCGTCTAATAAGAGCGAAAATGGCGTTGCTTATGTTTGTGGAAACATAGCAACAAGCGACCAATTTAACACAGACCCAAAGATTCTAGACGCAGTTCGCGAAGAAGTTTTTGGTGATTGCGAAGAGATGGAAGGCGCTGCAGTAGCGCATATTGCAGCTAAAAATAGCGTGCCATTCCTTGCGATTCGCGCAATGAGTAATCGTTGCGGAGAATCATACGAATCGCTTGATGCGCATAAAGACGATTTAGTTCTTGCTGCAAATCGCGCTGCAAGTTTGACTTTGAGTGTTTTGAACGCGCTTGTTAAATAGCTTACGCTTGTTAAATAGCTTACTCGTTTTTAGGCGCTAAATTAAATCCGCTAAAAGTAAAACCAGGGCTTACAACGCAAGACACTAGAACGTCTGCGTTGCTAGGCACAGTTCGCTGCCATGTTCCAGCAGGAATCACAAGGTGACCGCGCGTAGATAAGCCGTTGTGTTCTTTAGTGTTTCCAAGCGTAAAACGTTGCAAATCCGCCTCCGCGCAAGGATTTACTCCGCAACCGCCAAGCTCAATCGTAAGATTTGCTGGCCCATGCCAAAGCCAAATCTCGTCTGCGTCAACTTTATGCCACGCGCTTGAATCGCCAGCTGGTAAAAGAAAGTAAATAAGCGATGCTAGTGGCCTTGGAGCGTTTGAACTAGAGTTTTCGTCAACTTTAGTATCACTTAAGTTTGCGCTCGCGTTTTCGTTGTTATTTGCGCTATACAGTTGCGATGCTTGCCAATCGCGAGCGTACCATCCGCCTTCTGGGTGGGCTTCTAAGTGCAATTCTTTAACAAGATTTTTTGCGTAATCGCTCATATCTTCTAATTTAATGCTCATAATATCTCCTGATATTTTCTGATTTATTTTGCGAGACTTATTAGTCAAGACTTATTGCGCAAAAGCGCCATTATTGTACACAAGATTTCCAGATATTACTGTTGCTTTTGCACTGCCTGCGCCGTGACGAACAAAATTGTGCAAAGTCTCTTCAACTCCTTGCGGCGAGCTTGTGTCTGTTGGAATGTTAAAGAATGCAAGATCGGCCGTTGCTCCAGCATTAATTTGACCAATTCTGTGTGGCCCTACGTGCAAGCCCATAACGCTTGCGCCGCCTAAAGTAAGCATGCGAATAATTCGATGCGTTAAATCATCTTTTCTATAGCCCTGTGCTGTTGCTAAGTCGTAGACTTTTGCAGCGTCGTCTAAAACGTCTAAAGATGGGGAAGAAGATAGTGAATCTGTACCAATCGCAAGTAAGTTTCCTTCTTCCATATAGTCGCGAATTGGCGCGTCTCGCTCTGTAACAGTAATGCGATTGGATCTTGGGCAAAGTGCCACTCCAACTCCGCGCTGGCGTAAAATCCTGCGGTCTTCGCCGTCCGCCCAAACGCCGTGCGCAATATGAACGTCTGGCCCCAAAGACCCAAGCTGATCCAAAAATTGAATTGCAGAAGCTGTCATTCCGTGCGATTTAAGTTCGCTATAGCTTTCCCAAACATTGCTATTCCAATCTGGAGCAGAATACGTAGTTAAGGTATCTGCGTGGTTTCCTGCCTCCATTGGTGTTTCCGCTAAGTGTATGTGCAAGCGCATGTTTAGCTGGCGCGCAATGTCTGGCAAATCCACAAACGGCTCTGTTTCTAGACTATAAGGCGCATGCGGGCTAATACCTATACTCGGTATGCTGCCGTTTTTCATCATATGCTCAAGCATTTCTAGCAGCTTAGCGTAGCCTTCTTCCTTCCAGTCAACGTTTTTCCAGCCCATTACCTCCCAATAGGCAATTCCGTGCATTCCCTGGCTTGCAAGCGCTCCAACCGCTTCAATATCGGTTACAATATCGGCAGCTGCTGTTGTGCCTGCCTCCACCATCATTCTTGCGCCTTCGTATGCAGAAGTCTTCCAAGTTGTTAGCGATGGATTTTTTTGTTTATCTTCTTGCAACTTGTCGTAAACAACGTTAAATCCTTGCTCCCAATCGTGGAAATTCCTATATTCTCCCTGCCCTACGCTTGCCATGTTTGTGTATTGCAAGTGCGTATGCGCATTTATAAGACCTGGCGTCATAAGACCGTGCCAATGCTTCTCGTTTCTAAACATTTGCATATAAGAATCACTTGGCATATCGTCTTTTAGAATATTAAGCACCCATTGACGCGTTCCAACGTGCACAACGCGTCCGTTAGATACTGCGACTGCACCTTCGGGGATTATTGGCCCTGTTACTGGAATAACCATTGATGCACTGTATAGTGTGACTTCTCTAAGTGGTGTTGGATGTGCAAGTTTGCGTATTGGGTCTGTAAGCATTGTGTTCCTTAAGGAATTACGTTGTACTACTTTTTGCTTTATCTTTATTCTATTATTGCTTAGATTTATTATGTTTTGGTTAATTGATTTATGCTAAATGTTTTCTTCTTCTGCGAATCGCGTTAAATCCCACTTGTAGCCATTGTTTTTGTTGGCTTCGCTTGCGCTATATCCGCGTTTTGCTAATGCGATGCTTGCTATTTGCTTATCGGAGTTTTCTGGAAGTTGGTAGATTCCAGAATTAAGGCGATTTTCGCCATTTTTATCGCCATTTTTATTGCCATTGTGCTCTAGCAAATACGCAACTGCGCTCACTTGAACAGCAAAACTAAAGTCCATAATCTCAATAGGATTTCCGCCGCCTGTAGTGTAATTTGTGCCGTCTCCTTCGCTTATTAGCGTAATTTGAGGACCGCACGGAACTTGGATTTTTCTTTGCGCGGTTCCAACAACTGGCTTAAAATCAGGGATTTCGTCTAGTGCAATCTCGTTTGCAATTCCACCAATAACAGCCAAAATCGCGTTTTCTTGCATATTTTGCATGTGTTGCAATGTAATAGTGTGACGAACTCCAGTCGCAGAAACAATCATATTGCTTGTACTAGCAGCGCATTCAAGATTTTTAGCTTCAAATCCGTCGAAAACTGCGCGTAAAGCTTGAACAGGATTTGTGTCGCAAATCGTAACTTTCGCGCCCAAAGCGCGTATTCTTAAGGCAAATCCGCGTCCAACTGGTCCGTATCCAACAACAGTTACTTTGGCATTGTTAAAGCATTCGCTTCCAAGAATTTGTTGCATTGTTGTAACGCATGTTTCTCCAGTTCCATGACGATTGTCAAAATCGGTTTTTAGAGCGCTATTATTTACTGCGATTACAGGGTAGTGCAAGTGTCCAGCTTTTTGCATTGCTTCAAAAGCGCGCACTCCGCTTGTTGTTTCTTCTGCAACGCCTATTAGATTTGCTGCGATTTGCGGACGTTCCAGGCTGGCTAGGCGCGCAAAACTAGCGCCATCGTCGATTATTATGTCTGGCTGTATCTCGTCTAGAAGTTTTAGAGCGCCTTCGTGCGTTTGTTCAGGAGACCAATCGCGGTTTGCTTGTACTAAAATGCCCTCTTTTTTAAGTTGATCTGCTACTCTCTGGTCGGTTTCGTCTGGGCCGCAAAAAACGCCAACAATCGCGCCGTGTGCGTGTAACTCTCTTAGTAGAACGGCTGTTTTTGGCTCTAACACAAGGCAAACAGCTATTCTAACGCCTTCTAAATTAAGACCATTTTCTTGTAAATTGTTAAGTAGTGTGCGCATTACTGGCATGTGGCTTTGTGCGTAGTCAATGGCATCTTTTCCACTTAAATTAGGCGCGTCTATAGTGGTTTCTAGGTTTTTTGCGCATATTTTTACGCAAAAATCAGCGTCTTCCTTAGAATTTACAGGAATTATTCCCCAAGATTGTGCGTTTTGCAAGAATTTTTGCGCATTGCTGTTGATGTTATCGCAGTTATTCTCATCAATTACATCTTCAATAAACACTCGCGAACCAGCAAGCGAGCGATTAGTTTTTTGCGAAGTAAACGAAGCCCATTTGCTAAAGTCAACCATATTAATCTCCTAATTAACCCTTTAATTAATCTCCTACAATCCCAGCGCGCTCAATGCTTCTTTAAGATTATTTACTTCAACTACATCAATTCCTTCAACGTGAATCTTTTTTTGCAAACTGCAAACAATCGCACGCTTATAGCCAATTCTGGCCGCCTCTTTAAGTCTAGTTTCCATTCTAGAAGCCGAGCGAACTTGGCCAGTCAAGCTAATCTCGCCAATTGCGCACGTAAACGGCAAAACTGGATTATTTTTTGCAGCGCTTGCAAGAGACGCCACTATTGCTAAATCGCAAGCCGGCTCTTTTGCTTTTGCTCCAGCAATCGTAGAAACGTAAATGTCTTTAGCAAGAAGATTCAATCCGCCATGCCTATACAAAACAGCTGTAAGCATAGCGATTCTGTTTGCATCTACTCCCGAAACTGCGCGCCTAGGAGCTGGCAAAACAGAGTCTGTAACAAGCGCTTGAACTTCAATAGCAAGGCTTCGATTGCCCTCTAATGTAAGAGTTACGCATGTGCCTTCGTTTTTGCAATCCTCGTTAGAAGACAAGAATAGGCCAGAAGGGTCCAGAACTTCCTCAATGCCGCATCCGCTCATGTCGAAGCAGCCAACTTCGTCTGTAGGTCCAAAACGATTTTTAACAGCACGAAGCATGCGCAATGCCGTTTGACTGTCTCCTTCAAATTGGCAAACCGTGTCTACAAGATGTTCAAGCGTGCGCGGGCCTGCAATCGAGCCGTCTTTTGTAACGTGACCAACTAAAAGCACTGGAATATTACAAGTTTTAGCAACGTCAATAAGCGCGCTAGCTACTTCTCTAACTTGAGTGGATCCTCCTGTAATGCCATCAACATCGCTAGAAACAATGGTTTGTGCTGAGTCAACAATTGCAAGAGTTGGCTTATATTTTTCGATTAGTGCTAAAGCTGTGTTTAAGTCTGTTGTGCTAGCAAGAAGAAGATTTTGACTTATGGCGTTTATGCGTGATGCGCGCAATTTTACTTGCGATTTTGATTCTTCGCCAGAAATGTATAGGACTATGCTTTCTTTGGATTCGCCACCATTTTTGGCCACTTTTCCAGCTGTTTCTAAAAGCAAAGTGGATTTTCCGATTCCTGGCTCGCCTGCTATAAGAGTTACAGACCCTGGAACAAGACCTCCACCTAAAACGCGGTCAAATTCACTAAATCCCGTGTGTATTCTAATTCCATTATCTGCTTGAATATTGCTAATAGGCTGTGCATCTACGCTAGAATCAAGGCTTAATGATGCAATTGCGTTAGCTTTTGCGCTTCTTGAATTTCTAGACGATCTTAAAGTTTTAGAAACGCCACTTTGCAACTTTGGCTCGCTAAACTCGCTTAGCGTACCCCATTCGCCACATTCTGGGCAGCGGCCGTACCATTTTGACCCACTCCAACCACATTCGGAGCATAAGTAATAAGTAGAAGATTTTGCAGCCATGATTTGACGCTAGCTGCATTTGTAGACATTTTACCGTCATACTTTTGTGAGATAATCCAAGTATGTTTAATAGTGTTATGTGGGGTAAAAAATGAATTCTTATACAAATAATTCTTCTACTTCTTCGCAAGGATTTTCTGCGTCTCATAACAATTTACGAAAAGTGCTTATTGTTGCATTAATAGTTGTTGTTTTGGCAATTGTTTCCGCGTTTGTTTGGCCAGGTTGGGCGTTAAATCACCAGCAAAATGCGCAACCTGCTAAAACGCAAGTGCCTTCTGCAAAAACGCCATCTATTAAGGCTAAAGATTTGCCTAGCACATCTACTGCGCTGTTAAAAGCTATGCCAGATACTGTTCTTGATTTTGCGCGTGTTGATGCTTCTGCTAGTGCAAAATGGTCTTCGGCTTCTCCTTTAGAAGAATACACAGTTAAGTATTCAACTGGAGAATCTGGAAGTGATGTTTCGCTTGTTGTTGCTCAATGGAGCAGTCGTGACTTAGCGAATAAACAATATGAGCTTTTGCTAGATGGTTTAAGTGGAGTAGATGTTGCTTCTGGAAAAATTCAAGTTTCTGGAAAAACCACTGGCAGCTATGTGTTAAAGACTGAGTCGGGAAATAAAGCTAAAGCTAGTGCCATTTGGCAAAACGACACAGCTGTGTTTGAGTTAACTGGATCAAAGCAATCTGTTGAAAGATTCTATAAGCAATTCCCAATGTAAAATTTGCAAAATATAAGCTGTTTTGCATGTGTTTTGTATATGTTTTTGTAAAACTTTGCTTTAGGATTTTCCAAAGTCGTCAAAACGGTGTAACATTAGGCAAGTTGCACACTTTACATATGAATGGAGGCTTCAGATGGGTTCTGTCATCAAGAAGCGCCGCAAGCGGATGAGCAAGAAGAAGCACCGCAAACTGCTGCGTAAGACTCGTCATCAGCGTAAGTAATAGCTGTTTGGCGCGCCTGCCCGTTTGGGCACGTAATACTTTTGAAAGCGTTGGATTTTTCCAGCGCTTTTTTATTACGATTGAAAATTACCATGATTGAAGAATGCAAAAAATTTCCCGAAAATGTACGTAAAACAGTGGATTTTACGTACACTCTCGGGAAATGATTGGTTAAATATTAGATATGCCGTTTACTTATTTGGGTTTGTAAGCGTGCGCGGGCCGTTTGGATCTCCAACAATCACAGTATCAACCATGTTAAGGAACAGTCCGTGTTCAACAACGCCAACAGTTTCAATCAAGTCTTTAGCAAGCTCTTGTGGGTGGTCGATGCGCTCCAAGTGCAAGTCAACAACAAAGTTGTTCTCGTCTGTGCGCACTTCTTTGCCGTTTGCATCCAAGCGCAAAACTGGCTTGTATCCACGCTTCTCGAACTTACGAATCACTTGAGCAGAACCAAATGGAATCACTTCAACAGGCAGTGGGAACTTGCCGATTGTGTCTACAACCTTGCTTGCGTCAACAATCCACACAATGCGATCGGAGTTGATTGCAACAATCTTTTCCCAAAGAAGAGCTGCACCGCCGCCCTTAATGCCGTTAAAGTTTTTATCAACTTCGTCTGATCCGTCAATCGTAACGTCAATATGGTCAACATCGTTAATATCTAGAATCTTAATTCCGTAGCTTTCTGCCTGCTCTTGCGTGCGACGAGAAGTTGTAACTCCCGTAAAGCTCAAGCCTTCTTCTTTAACTCTGCGGCCAAGCTCGTCTACTAAGAAGCGCACTGTAGAGCCAGTGCCAAGTCCAACCATCATGCCATTTTGTACGATTTTTGCGGCCTCAATGCCAGCTGCTTTCTTTAGCGCGTCTTGTTGTGCTTTATCCATTTGTGCCTACTTTCTTGCTTTTGGCAGGTTATTACCACGCTATTTTGCGCGATTGTGTGCGATTTTTAGCGATTGCTAATCGCATCTGTTCCATACATATTACATATTAGTCTGCTTTAAGATTTTTGTTTTGTTATTTTTCGCATTTGTTTGCGTTTGTTTGCATATAAAACTCGCTTGGCTCTAGGTTAAAAGTGCCATCTGGCATAACGTATCCGCTTAACTGTATTGTGCCTGTTATAAATCGTGGATTCCCGTTAAAACTTGGGCTTGTGTTTGGAGCAGGCGTGAATTGCAATGTTCCGCATACGCGTAATCCTGGAACTGCTTTATATTTTTGTTCTGATTTATTTTGTGATTCGTTATTTTGTGATTCGTTATTTTCATGCAAATCTTCGGTTGCTTGCGATTCGTCTGTGCCTTTTGGTTTGTCTGTGTCTTTTGATTCTTCTGTGGCTGGCGATTCATCATTTGCATTAATGATTTTTGTAGTTAAATCGCAAGCAGCGTTGTTGTTTGCGTGGTGAGTGGTGGCAGCATCGCTAAATGTTTCACACTCTGTTTCACGGCTTGTTTCACGCGTATTATCGCCATTAAAATCAGGATTAATATCTTCTCCAACGCATCTGCCAATGTGGTATTCGCTACTAGAAATTGTGCCGTCTAATAGCATTTTTGCGTCTTGCGGAACGTCAACGCCATCTGAATATGCAGAAGAAATCAACGATTTCCATCCTTCTAATGGCAAATATCCATCCTTCAATTTGCTTCGGCAATCTTCAGCATAAGTTCTAGCAAGCTCGTCAACTTTCTCATTTCCAGCGTTTCCAGCGTGTCCCTTAACCCAAACAAACTTAACGGAGCCTTTGCGCTTACAAATCTCTTCGTCAATTGCGCGAATAAGTTCTGCATTTTTTACAGGCTCTTTTTTGGAGTTTTTCCAACCGTTCTTTTTCCAACCGTGAATCCAAGTTGTTGCACAATTAATCGCATATTGCGAGTCGCTTTCTATCGTTAAAGGCTCGCTTCCAGGGTGTGCTCGCAAAGCTTCTAGAACTGCGCATAATTCGCCTATTTGATTCGTGCCGTTAGTAGCTCCGCCTGCATCTGCGTTTCCAGTGTGATTGTGCTCGTGAGCGTTGCCTGCTTCGTCTATGTGGTCTGCCCAGGCCCAACCCATTGATCCGTTTGGGTTTCCCAGAGCAGATCCGTCTGTAGAAACAACAATCATTGTAAAACCTTTCAAAAAATGCGCTGGCAGCATAGCAACCAGCGCATATAGAAGCTGTTAACTTCGACTAATCGTAAATCAACTTCGACTAGCCTCAGTCAATTTTAACTAATCGCAATTAAGCGTTACGCTAAAGCCTTGTCTACTACAGCAGTAGCTTCCTCAAGCACCTTATCTAGCGCTTCTGGAGAAACGAAGGATTCAGCATAAACCTTGTAAATGTTCTCGGTACCAGATGGGCGAGCAGCGAACCAATTGTTCTTAGTTGTAACCTTCAAACCGCCAATCTTAGCGCCGTTTCCAGGAGCTTCCGTAAGCTTTGCTGTAATATCTTCGCCAGCAAGCTTAGTTGCTTCAACGTCGTTTCCGCTTAGAGCTGCAAACTTTTGCTTTTGCTCAAGAGTGGTTGGAGTATCCACGCGCTTGTACCAGCTTTCGCCAAAGCGAGCAACCTGGTCTTGATGAAGCTGAGCAGGATTCTTGCCAGTCTTTGCAGTGATTTCTGCAGCGAGCAAATCAGGAATCAAACCATCTTTATCGGTGGTCCACACGCGGCCATCCTTGCGCAAGAAGCTCATGCCAGAGCTTTCCTCGCCGCCGAAAGCAACTTCGCCACTAAAGAGAGGCTCAACAAACCACTTAAAGCCAACAGGAACTTCCACAAGCTTTGCGTTAATAGAAGCAGCTACGCGATCAATCAAAGAAGAAGACACAAGCGTCTTGCCGATTGCAGTATTCTTTGGCCAACCTGGACGAGCGCCGCCGAACAAGTATTCCACGCACACTGCAATGTAGTGGTTTGGATTCATAACACCCCAGTTAGGGCACACAATTCCGTGGCGGTCGGCATCTGGATCGGTGCCGCCAACCAGATCGTACTTATCCCAAGCGCCAGCGTTAAGCTGATCAACTAAGCCCTTCATTGCGTAAGGGGAGCTTGGATCCATACGAATCTTGCCATCGTGGTCAATTGTCATGAATCGCCAAGTTGGGTCAACATCTGGGCGCACAACGCCAATGTTTAAGCCGTACTTTTCGTTCATAAGTGGCCAGTAGTTTACGCTTGCGCCGCCGAGTGGGTCAATTCCCAAGCGCACGCCGCTAGAGCGAATTACATCGAAGTCAATAACGTTTGCCAAATCGCTAACGTAGTGTTCGCGGTAATCGAAGCCTTCAACCAAATCAGACTTGATTGCTTCCTCGAAAGGCACGCGCTTAATGGACTTGTAATTGTCGAGCAATTCGTTTGCGCGGTTTGCAATCGCATTAGTTACGTCTGCTGAGGCAGGGCCGCCAGTTACAGGGTCGTACTTAAAACCGCCGTCGGTTGGAGGATTGTGTGAAGGAGTGACTACAATGCCGTCGGCCAAGCCGTCTCCGCTAAAGCGCTGAGTGCCATCTGCTGCGCGGTTATGTGTCAAAATAGCTTGCGACACAACAGGAGTTGGTACAAAGTCGCCGCGAGAATCCACACGAACGTGAACTCCGTTAGCAACCAAAACCTCGATAGCGGTTTTTTGAGCAGGCTCCGAAAGAGCGTGCGTATCTCTACCAATATAAAGTGGGCCAGTTACGCCAGCCTTCTTGCGGTATTCGGCAATGGCTTGTGTGATTGCAACAATGTGAGCTTCGTTAAACGAAGTTTTTAATGCAGAACCACGGTGACCAGACGTGCCGAAAATAACGCGCTGTTCTGGAATGTTGGAATTTGGAACTTCATCGTAGTAAGCGCCAATCAAAGCGTCAACGTCTACTAGATCTTCTGGGGTGGCGGGCATTCCCGCATTTTTTGCTACCATAATTTTTTATTTTGCCACGGCGACGGTATTTTAACGTAAGTCGGCGGTATTTTGAGTTAAAGAAGATTGCAAACTCTCTGGCACGCGCACGCATAATGCTCGTTTATCTACACTAAAACGCAAGTGTTTTGTGTAGCCTAAAATATCTCCGTCAACTTGCACGGGAGCCGATCTCTCAAGCTTTACAGTAGCTGCCAGCCCCTGCGATTGGTCAATCTTGGAGTTTGTAGAAAGTGGGCTTTGTTGCGCTTTTCCGGTAACGGTTTGGTGCACAACATCTCCAAATAAGTTAGCCCATCCAATTAATCCGCCAGAAGTGTCAATAATCTCAAAGTCGAGTATGCCATCGTCGTAAGCTGCATCTGGCATAAGTGAAAACATTGGAATCTGTCCGCAATTTCCAGCCATAAGCGTGCGGAAAGATATTGCTTTAGATGTGTAATCCGTTCCATCTTTGCGCGTAAAAGTAACGTCTCCGCGGTATTTTGGCGCAAATAAGTGTTTAACGCCTGCAACAAAGTATGCAAGCCAGCTTATGTTCTTTTTAAGCGCAGGATTAGTGTCGTCTATCATAAGCGCGTCGAATCCAATTCCCGCAATAATCAAGAACGCATGACCGTGATCTTCGTACGGCTTGTCGAGTATAAAAACGCGACCAACGTCAACAAACCTAGATCCATGGCTAGTTGCCACTTTTAGCGCGGCTTGAACATCGTCTACAGGAATCCCCATGTTTCGCGCAAACAAATTTCCCGTTCCAATTGGAATTATTCCCATTGCGTGGTTTGTGCCACTAACTGCGCTCGCAACTGTTCTAACAGTGCCATCTCCGCCAACTGCAACAACAACATTTGCGCCATTTTCCAAAGCTTCTAGTGCGCATTCGCGCCCGTCTTTATTAAGCTGTGTATCTATTATTTCGTACGTAAAATCGTTAGAAGCACAGTAATCTTTAATGCTTTTTCGGTATTCTTCGGCTTGCGGTTTAGAAGGATTTAGTATAAAAGCATAGTGAACGCTGTCTCCATGCCTTTCTGCCAGTTTTTCTGCTAAATGATGCTTCTTCAGGGTACGCGTAACTATCATGATGACGAATGGCGCAAAAACTAGCGCAAAAACAATCACCATTAATGCAATTGTTGCTTGAATTGGCATATCTGGCATATTCTCATTTTTGCACATATATTCGAGTTGTGGGGCATTATTTTTCTAATAATTTCCAATATTTAATTATTTTCACATTTTCATTACGTGTTTAGCGCATTTTGACTGCGCATTTTTACTGTGTATCTAATATATGTCGATTTATATGGCGATTTGTATGCGACTTGCATGACTATTTATATGACGCGCAAGTGATAAGCTTGCAACATCACGTTTTGCGCGTAGAACTAGCAGGGGTTTAAGGTTATGTCTGAATCGCAAGAAAATAATATGAGCGTTTTTGAATCCGACGATACTGAACAATTTGAAGTATCGAAAAAACGTGTTAAAGGCAATAAGTCAGCGCTTGTATTGCTTTACTCGTTTATTATTTTCTTAATACTTGTGGTTGCTGCTTTTGTAGGGTCGCAAGCATACTTCCGTGACCGTGTTGCTCCTGGAGTTCATTTTGCTGGCAGCAGTGAAGTTTCGGGCGCTCAAGTTGAAAAAGTCACAGATGCTGTAAATAGGGCGATTGAAAACACAAAGATTGAGATTAAAGACGATTCTGGAAAAAGCTCTGTTGAAACACTTAAAGACTTATCGGTAAGCGTAGATAAAAGCGCAACTGTGCAAAACATTATGCGCGCAAAGCACAATAATGTGTTTACAATGCTTATGCCTTGGTTGCAAGAAAACGTTGGACTTAAAGCCAAGCTAGACAACGAAAGCATGGACGCGTACATTGTTAAAAAGTTTGTTAGCGAAAAAGATAGGGCAATGCCTTATACTGCTAAGTTCGATTCTTCTTCTAACTCTTATGTTGTAGAAGATGGTGTTCCAGGGCGTACAATCATAACTTTGCCAGTTCGCGAGGCTATTAAGCGTGTTCTAGAAAATCCTGGTAAAACAGTAAAAGTTACGGTTGGCTCTCGTAAGGTAGAAGCTCCAATTAAACGTGATGTAGCGCAGAAAACTGTTGATCAACTCAATAATTTGATATCTAAAAAAATTACGTTAGACAATGGCGATTCAAAAGATTTTACGCTTTCAAAGGCTGTTTTAGCATCTTGGATTAAGATTGATGCAGATTGTGCAAAAAAGAAGATTTCGTACAAGGTTGATTCGTCTGCTGCCGACGCATGGCTTTCTAAAGAGCTTGCTAAGAATCTTAATCAGCAAAAAGTAGACCAAGAAGATACGTACAACAAGCAAGGAAAGTTTATATTAACAACGCTTAAGGGTGCAAATGGCATAGAAGTTAAGTATTCTAAAGATTTTGCAAACAAGGTTGTTCAAGCTGTAGAAAAGTCGGCAGATGCAAAGCTTAGTGTTCCAACAAATGTTGTTAAGTTTGGAATTGAAAAAAAGACTGTTGACATGCGTGTTGTTGTTAACAAGTCAAACCAAACAATAAGCGTTTACAAAGATGATCAGCTTCTTAAAACATTCCCAGTTTGCAGTGGCTCAAATGGTTATTACGAAACGCCAAACGGAACGTACTTTATTTACTTGCGCTACCGAGTGCAAGATATGCGCGGATTTAACCGAAACGGCTCTAGGTATTTCTTGCCTGGAATCACTTGGGTTAGCTACTTTAACGGCGGAATCTCATTCCACACCGCTCTTTGGAACAATGTTGGTATATCTCAAGGATACCCTGCAAAGTACGGTTCTCATGGATGCATAAACATGTATGAGCAGGACGCAAAGTGGGTGTTTGAAAACTGCCCTCGCGGAACCGTTGTGGAAGTTGTTGGAGAACAACCAGATGGACCAGTTCGCTAATAAAGCACCGAATTTGAAGGGCGATTTGCCTGCTGCAGCTAGAAGAGTTAGTAGCACTCCGATTCAGGTTCGTGTTACAGAAACGCTGTTTGATGCTCCTTCTAGCGAAGAGCGCTTAGATAAAAAACCTCCGATTGTTCAATTTGCTAGAAAGTTCGCAACGTCTAGCTTTGGACTTTGGGTGCGCATAAGTGGCAAAATCGCTCGGCATTTTGGATGGTTTCCTAGCGTTGAGCCATACATTGGTTACGGTACCGATCGCTACGCGCGCTTGATTTGCCGAACTGTTTTAGCGCCTAAAAATGGTCATCATTCCGCGTTAAAGCGCGGTATTTACGCGATGCTTGTTGTTCCTGCAATTCGTGTTAAGGTTGCTCTAAGTATTGATAACGTTGCTGTTGAATGGGCGCAAGTTGGCGATTCTTCCGTGTACGATAAGCCAGATTCTGCATATAACAGCAGCGCAGAATATTGCGTTTCGGATTGTTCGGGTTACTTGGATTTGGTTACCGAAAGGTCGCTTTTGCCAGGCGAACACAAGGTTTCGTACAAGGTTGATAATCGCAATCCTGTTGAAGCAAGCATGTTTGTTATATCGGAGCAAACGCCTTTAGGTATTATTTCCGATGTTGACGATACTATTATGGTCACTCAAGCGCCTTCGCCTCTTAGAGCTGCTTACAATTTGCTTATTATGAATCCAGAGCATAGGCATGCTGTTGATGGAATGAGTCACTTTTTTAAGCGTATTAAGGATTCAATTCCTAGCACTCCTTTCTTCTACCTTTCCACTTCTCCTTGGAATGTGGAAGCTTCAATCCGACACTTTATTTTGCGCGAAGGTTTTCCTGCGGGGCCTCTTCTTCTTAGGGATTTAGACCCGCGTCCTAAGACTTTTGTTCCAACTGGACCACAGCACAAGCTTGAGTTTGCTCAACAGCTTATGGATGATTTTCCAGACATGCGATTTGTTCTTATTGGAGATGACGGTCAAAAAGACCCTTCGACTTATGCAAAAATCATTGAAAAATTCCCAAATCGCGTTCTTGCTGTTGGCATACGTCAGCTTAAAAAAGACGCAACTTTGGTTGATTTTAGGCGAAGCATGTCTAAGAATTTTGGTGTGACTCTTGCATCTTCTAGAGTTGCTAAAACTTGCAATGATATTTTTGTTGAAGCTAAGGGTGCAGCTGGTACTTTTGAAGGTGTTCCATTTTTTGCTGCTCAAAATGGCAATTTGCTAGAAGATATTATGATTCCGTTTATTATGGATTCTGTTAATTACAAAGAATGATTTTAATCAAAGACTGATTTTAAGTGTCTTAAGTGTTTTAAGTGTTGTAAGTGTTTTAAGTGTTGTAAAGATTATAAAGATTGTAAAGGTTATAAATGGAAGATAATTCGCTAAAAGTTGGTGATTTTAATACTGCTAAAAAGCCACTTCTTGCAAAACGAGTTGACTACGTTCGTAAGTTCCACAACGATGTGTTTGTAGACGAATATGCGTGGATGAGTAACACTAAATCCAAGGAGTTGCGCGAGTATATTGATGCTCAAAATGAGTACACTAGCAAACGCGTTTCTAGTTTAGAGTCTTTACGTAAACATTTGTTTAGTGAGCTAAAAAGTCGTGTTCAAGAAACAGATATGTCGGTTCCAACTCGCATGGATGGCTATTGGTATTACGTTAGAACCGAAGAAGGAAAGCAATATGGCGTTCAATGCCGTATGAAAATTAAAAGCGAAGATGATTGGAATCCACCTGTTATAGATGAGCGCGCTCATGCTGGTCAAACGCCATGCGAAGAGGTTATTTTTGACGCAAATATAGAAGCTAACCGTTTTAATGGCGGATTCTTTCAGCTTGGCGGAATGGATATTAGCTTAGACGGTAAGCGAATGCTGTTTGGAGTTGATTCTAAGGGCGATGAAAGATTTGACTTTTATATTCGCGATTTTTGCGCGGATAAAAGTGGCGATTTTGATTGCAAAAATGGCGAAAATATAGAAGAAAATGGTAGCGAAAGTGCCGATTACATCACTCGCTATAACAATAGTTTTGTAACACTTTCGGATTGCATAAAAGGCATATCTTCTGCGCTTTTAACACCAGATGGAAAATGGGTTTTCTACGTAACTTTAGATAGTGCTTGGAGGCCATACCAAGTGTTTAGGCATAAGGTTGGAACAAGTGTAAAAAATGACGTTAAAGTTTTTGAAGATTTAGACGAACGCTTTTTTGTTAGCGTGTACGAAAGCTTCGACGAGCGAAGCGTTATTATAAACAGCAGTTCTAAAACCACTTCACGCGTGTTAATGCTGCCTCTAAGCACTCCAGAAGGCGATTTTAGAATGGTGCTTAAGCCTATAGAAAACGTGGAATACGACGTTTCGTTTGCGTGCTTTGAGAATGCTGGAGAAGATGGCAAAGATATTCCACTAATGTTTGTAAGCCACAATCTTAAAAATCCTAATTTTCAAATTGATGTTATAGATTTGCGAAAATACTCTGCAGATTCAATGCCATTTAACATTGGCGAAGGCATCTGCGTTGCGCAAGGTTCTCCATACGGATGCCAAAATGGTGATTTAATAGAAAAAGGCGCGAGCAAAAAAGCCATTAGTGCGCCATATTACAACAGCCAAAATCCTAAGATTTTGCAAGGTTTGCGCGGCTTAAGTGTGGATGGTTTAAGCGTTTATAAAAACTACGTTGCTCTTTCTTTCCGCGCGAATGGCTTGCCTCAATTGGCAGTTATGACTAAAAGCAATGCCGTTGAAGATTTTAAGGCAGGCTGTCCATGGAGATTCCGTCTTGTAAAAGAAGATGGGTTTGTAGGAGATTCTTGCGATTGCGCGGTTTCTTGCGATTCTTTGGATCTTAACGATTCGTTGGAGGCTAGCGATTCTTGCGCAAAAGTCGCAAGCTTCCGTTCCGCAAGCGCTCGCAAAGAATTATCTAAAATAAGTCTTGAACAAGCAAAAAATAGTCGAATCAGCCTTATTGTTGCAACGGGAAATCCGTGTTATGAAGCGCCAAAAATACGTTATTCTTGCTCAAGTTACGCAACTCTTGGAGCATTAAAAGAACTAGACCCAGCAACAGGTGAAAGCGTTCTGCTTAAGCGTGGAAAAATTTTAGGCGATTTTAACGAAAACGACTACGCAGAAAAGCGAGTGTGGGTTAAAGTTCGAGACGGCGAGAGTGTGCCAGTTTCGCTAGTTTGGAAAAAAGACGCTGTTGCAAAAACGAACGCAATGTTTATAACCGCTTACGGAGCGTACGAGATTAGCAGCGATCCGTATTTTTCTGTTGCGCGTTTAAGCATGCTAGACAGAGGCGTGCTTTTTGCGCAAGTGCATGTGCGAGGCGGTGGAGAAATGGGTCGCGCGTGGTATGAGAATGGCAGGCGGCGCAACAAAAAACACACTTTTGAGGATTTTGTAGACGTTACTCGCGCTTTGCAACAAGCAGGGTATGCTGATGCGAATCAGACTGTTGCAAATGGCGGTTCCGCAGGCGGCCTTCTTATGGGAGCTGTGGCAAATATGGCTCCGCAATGCTACGCAGGAATCGAAGCGGATGTTCCTTTTGTAGACGCGCTTACGTCTATGCTAGACGACTCGTTGCCGCTTACTGTTACCGAGTGGGACGAGTGGGGAGACCCGTTGCACAATGCGCAAGATTACGCGTATCTAAAGTCTTACACGCCTTACGAGAATGTGCCTGAGTATATTGAGCAGGGAGAGTTTCCAAAGATTCTTATAACGTCTTCGATTAACGACACTCGCGTTCTTGTTACAGAGCCGCTTAAGTGGCTTGCGCGATTGCAGGCGGCTGGAGCGGATGCGATTGCGCGCATTGAAACAGAAGGTGGCCACGGCGGAGGCTCTGGCAGGTATAAAAAGTGGGAAGAAGTTTGCTATGAAAACGCGTGGTGTTTAGATGCCATGGGTATTTCGTAGAATATTTTTAAAACACATTGGAGGCTGATTGTGGTAATAGTAAAGCCAGATAAGCCCTACGTGGAAGACCTTCCGTTAACGCATACAGCGTTATTTAAGCAAGTGCCGCTAGATCAAGCGAGGGAGCTGCTAGAACACTTGCATGAGTCGGTTTTTTCTAAAGGGCAGGCGATTTTTAACGAAGGAGATACGGATCGCCGCATGTATCTTTTGGAGCGCGGCCGCGTTAAGCTTGTTCGTCATTCTAGAGATAATCGTGTGCAATTGCTTAGCATTCACACGCATGGAGAAATTCTTGGGGAGATTCCTGTTTTTGACCCGTATGGCGGACCGCGCACGGCTTCTGCGATTGCTATTACAGATAAAACTCGCGTGCTGTGGCTAGAAAATGAAGTACTTTTTAACTGGTTAGGTCACCATCCTAGAGTTGCTGTAGACATGCTTCAAGTTTTGGCGGCGCGTTTAAGGGCAAATAACGAGCATATTTCTGATCTTGTTTTTATGGACGTTCCAGCAAGATTAGCAAAAACGCTTTTGAATCTTGCTTCTAGATTTGGAGAGCCTGTTAGAGAAGGCGTTTTAGTTCCTCACGATTTAACTCAAGAAGAGCTTGCGCAATTGGTTGGATCTTCTAGAGAAACAGTTAATAAAGCGTTGATGGATTTTGCGCAAAGAGGTTGGATTAAAAGGCACGGAAGGTCGATTATTATTTACGAGCCTGGAATGTTGATTCGCCGAGCAGAAAGATAAATCGCGCAAATCGCGCAAATCGCGCAAATCTTATAAATTGCGATTTTTGCGTGCCGCAACGTAGAGGCAAGCCTCTAGAATAGTACGCATGCCTAAAAAGAAATCCCTAACAACTCGTAGAGTACTCGCACTGTTTCTTACGTACATCACTTTGTGTGTTGCAGGTGGTGTAGCTTCTAGTATTCTATTTGTTCCAGGGGTAATGAGCATAAACAGCGTTGTTAAGTCTGTTGTGCCTTCTCTTAGGGTAGATGGCATTGATTTTGACGTTACTGCATTGCCGCAAAAATCGCGATTATACGCTTCCGATGGCAAAACTGTTATTGCCACTTTTTATGCTCAAAACCGCACTGTTGTGCCGCTTAGGCGAATATCGCAATATATGCAACAAGCAATGGTTGCTCGAGAAGATCGACGATTCTTTGAACATTCTGGCGTAGATGTTCAAGGCGTTATGCGTGCGTTTGTGCAAACGTTTATTAAAAAGTCAGATATGCAAGGTGGTTCTTCCTTAACGCAGCAGTACGTTAAAAACGTTCTTATGATTAAAGCTAGGGAAGATAACGATCCTATATCGGAATATCATGCTGCAGAAAGTACTGTTGCTAGAAAATTGCGAGAAATGCTAATCGCAATTCAAATGGAGAAAAAATACTCAAAGCTAGAGATTTTACAGGGTTACTTAAACGTTGCGCAATTCGGTAGTAATAACCTTTATGGTGTAGAAACTGCTGCAAAACGCTACTTTAATACTACGGCATCAAAGCTTAATCTTGTTCAGTCTGCAACGATTGCAGCGATTACAAAAAATCCTTCTAGGTATGACCCTTCTATAGAAGAAAATTGGCCAGAATCTCAAAAGCAGAGGAATATTGTTCTTGATTTAATGCTTAGGCAGAATTTTATAACCCAAAAAGAACATGATGATGCTGTAAAAATTCCAATTAAAGATACACTTAATATTCAGCACGAAGTTGCAAACGTTGGATGCCAAGCTGCTGGAGACGCTGCATTCTTTTGCGATTATGTTACTAAGAAAATATTGAATTCTCGCGAGTTTGGTAAAACCACTGTTGCGCGTCAAAAGCTTCTTAACGAAGGCGGATTAGACATTTACACAACAATGGATATTCTTGCAAACTCTTCTGCAATGGATACAGCTAGGGCTACTGTTCCAATACACGATCCAAGCGGTTTTGAAGTTTCGATTGCTGCTATTAAACCTGGAACTGGAGAAGTGCTTGGATTTGGAAGCAACCGTATTTACGATGCTACAGATGCAGCAAAATCAGACCCTACGCACACTGCGATTAACTACGCTGTAGATGAGCGAGACGGCGGCGGCTTAGGCTGGCAGATTGGTTCTACGTGGAAGCCAATTAACATTGTTGCTTGGTTGCTTGCTGGAAAGTCGATTAATCAGCCTCTAAGAACAAGCATGCTTTATAACAACACTGATTTTTCTTGCGCAAGGTATCGTGGAATTGGCCGCTGGTCTGTTCAAAACTCTGGTGGCGGTAGTGTTAGCCCAGAAACGCCTTTAATGGGTCTTGTTCATTCTCATAACACTATTCAGGCAGCAATGGGAACCCAGCTTAAGCTTTGCGCTGTTGCGGAGGCAGCTAAAACGTTGGGGTATCACAATTCGCCATTGGGTCAAGAAGATGTGTTTTCTAAGAACTCGTTCAATCCTCCTATGCTGATTGGTGCTGTGCAAGCTTCGCCGCTTACAATGGCAAATGTTTATGCAACAATCGCAGCTGATGGCGTTCAATGCGATCCTATAGCCATTAAGCGTGTAGTAGACAAGAATGGTAAGCGTTTGCGTGTTCCTAGCGCTAATTGCCATCAAGCAATACCAAAGAAGGTTGCTCAAACGGCAGCATACGCTATTAATCAAGGCGTTGTTCAGCCAACTGGTGTTGCACACATGGCTCAGCTAGAAGGTGGACGAAAAACGTTTACTAAAACTGGTACTAACGAAGACTTTTACATGTCAACAGCTGGATTTGTGCCAAATAAGGTATCTGCGTTTATTGCGGTTGGAAATGCGGAAGTTCAAAAGAGCTTTAACAACATGCGCATTAATGGCGTCTACCACAGCACATGGTATGGTACCTACATTGCTATGCCTGCTTGGAAAAAGTTTATGGATACGTACCTAAAGGCATCTAACACGCCTATGGATAACGATTACGGAAAACCAGATCCAAAGTATATGGCTGGCGGAAAAATGCCGTTGACTAGCGAGCAGATGCGCAGGCAGTATGAGTTGCAACAGCAGCGCGATAGGGAAGAAGAAGCGCGCAGGCAGGCAGCTCAAGAGCAAAACCAGGATTCACAAAGCGACCAGAGTGCGCAAGGCTCTCAGGATTCGCAAGGTGATCAAAACTCGCAACAAGATGCTGCTACAAACGGACGCTACGCAACGGGCGACGGAAGGCAAGACCAATATTCTGGTAACGCCAGCAGTGGAGATACCTCCAGCTCGTATTCTGGCGGAACTCGCTAGTGTGTGGTCGCTAGTGTGTGTTGTTACTAGTGTGACTCGTCGCCTAGAGCGCGTCTACTCCAACAGCATCTTTAACACTATTAAAGCCGTCTTTTCTAAGCATTTTTGCAAGACCGCGCTTTAGCGTTGTAATTTGTTGAGGGCCTCTGTACATAAGAGAAGAGACGAACATAACTAAGTCAGCGCCGTTTCTAATCTTTTGATACGCTTGTTCAGCGGTAAATACGCCGCCGATTCCAGCAATTGCAAAGCGAGACCCGAACTCGCTTCTAGTGCGCTTAATAAGATCGTTGCTTGCGGCAAATGTTGGAGCCCCTGAGATTCCACCTTGCCAATCCGCTGGAATGTCTAGCCCATCTCGATTCTTGCGCAAGTTTGCAATGCTAACGCCATCAACCTTATGCTCGCTTAAAACGTCTAGCAAAGACTTAAATTGAGGCCATCCGCCCTTTAAGTTCAAAGGCATTTTTACAAGAGTTGGCTGAGGTCTGCTTACTTTGTCTAAAACACTAAAAAGCTTATCTAAAGCATCTGGATTGCTAAAAGGCTCGCCAGCCATAGTGTTTGGGCAAGAAATATTAACCTCAATCATCGAGCTTTTGCCGCTTGCGCGCTCCATAGATATGCGATAATCTTCAATGCCTTCGTCTAAATCACCAACAAGATTATCGTTAGTTCGCGCAATGCTCACAGAAATTTGCATGCTTTTAGCATTCGTCCACGCTTTTTCTACTCTAGGAATCACAAATTCGCTGCCATCGTTTGCAAGACCTGCATGAACAAGAAGTGAATCATATTGCGGAAGCCTATGATACCAAGGCTTAGCGTTTCCTGCACATGGACGAGCAGTTGTGGAGCCAACTGTTTCAAATCCAAAACCAGCGTTATCTAGAACTGTACACAAATCGCAGTTTTTATCGAGTCCTGCGCTTAAGCCAAATGGATTCGCAAAATCCACTCCCATAACTTGCGTTTGTAAAATTGGATCCGTGTAGTCAAGCATTTGTCGCAAAAGCCACATTAATCCAGGAATGCGCTCGCTTGTTTTGCAAAATGCAATCATGCGGTCGTGTGCTTCGTCTGGCGGAATGTTAAACACTAAGTGTGGCTTAATAATGTGCTTGTAGCTAAAAGTAAATAAGTCTGTTGCAGCAAGATTCACAGCATTGTGTAAAGAATTTTCAGATACGTAACTCATGATTCAATACTATACGACATCCAATATTATGCGACTTTCCGGGTTTTGTAGTTCTAATCGGTGTGTTGAACAACGAATTCGGGAGAAAATGACGCTTTTTGTTGTTGATTTTGGTGTGTTGAGCTACAAAATGCGTCAACTATTTCCGCTTTTTGTAGTCGAATGCGCTGTTTAGAACAACAAAGTGCGGAAGAACCGTTCGCGCGCATAGTATAGTAGCACAGCTATATTTGTGAGTTATGCCTACTTATGATTTGGGACTAGAACATGTTTCCCTTGAATTTGCAACAAAAACGATTTTCAAAGACGTAACTCAAGGCGTTTTTGAAGGCGATCGCATAGGAATCGTAGGCAAAAACGGAGATGGAAAATCCACTCTTTTAAAGCTTCTTCAAGGCGCAATTAGCCCAGATTCGGGAAGAGTTACGCGTAGAAATGGCCTAACATTTGGCATTTTAAGCCAGCGAGATCCGCTAGACGATAATGCTACGGTTCGCCAGGCTGCGCTAGAAAATCGCCAGGATTACGAGTGGGCTGCAGATTCAAAGCAGCGAGAAATCGTGGAGGCTCTTTTGGGCGGAATCAACCTTGAAGCTAAGGTTGGTACGCTTTCTGGAGGGCAGCGCAGGCGCGCGGATTTGGCAAGGCTTCTGCTGCACGATTGGGATATTTTGGCTTTGGACGAGCCTACAAATCATCTTGATGTTCTTACAATTCATTGGCTTGCGGAGCATCTTTTGCATAGGTGGCAAGACGGGCAGGGCGCTCTTTTGCTTGTTACGCACGATAGATGGTTTTTAGACGAAGTTTGCTCTTCTATGTGGGAAGTTCACGATGGTGCAATCGACCCGTTTGAAGGCGGCTACAGCGCGTATATGATGCAGCGCGTTGAGCGCGAACGCCAGGCAGATGTTCGCGAGGAGCGCAGGCGGAATTTGGCTCGTAAAGAGCTTGCGTGGCTTTCTAGAGGTGCTCGCGCTCGTTCCACAAAGCAAAAATTCCACGTTAAGCAAGCTCGCGAGCTTATAGCAGACGTTCCGCCAATGCGAGATACTCTTGAGCTAAAAAGAATGGCAACTTCTCGTCTTGGTAAGCAAGTTGTTGATTTGATTGACGTTACGCAAATTTTTGAGGATTCGCCAAAGCCTGTTGTAGCCGATGCAGATATTGTAAAATCGCCATTTTCGCAACCTACGCATGATGGTAGCGTTACGATTTCTGTAGAAGAATCGCAAGTAGAATCGCAAGAATCGCAAGAAGAATCGTCATTATCGCAAGAAGAATCGCCATTAAAAGAAACATGTGCAGCATTGCAAAAAACGATTAGCGGCCGCATGATTTTAGACAATCAAACGTGGTTAATAGGACCTGGAGACCGATTCGGCATAGTTGGAGCCAATGGCGCTGGAAAATCAACACTTTTAGGCATAATCGACGGCTCTTTGCATCCAACTAAAGGTCATGTAAATATTGGCAAAACTGTAAAATTTGCCGTGCTATCTCAGCGCCTAGAAGAGCTGGAAAAGCTTGGAAAATATAAAGTCAAAGAGGTTTTAAGTCGATACAAGCCAAGCTACATAATCGACGGCAAAGAAGTGACTCCTGGTCAGCTTATGGAGAGGCTTGGTTTTAAGCCCGAGCAGCTTATGACGCCAATCGCAGATCTTTCGGGCGGCCAGAAGCGCCGTATGCAATTGCTTTTGATTCTTCTAAACGAGCCAAATGTGTTGATAATGGACGAGCCTGGAAACGACTTGGATACAGACATGCTTGCCGTTATGGAAGATTTGCTAGACACTTGGCCAGGAACTTTGATTGTTGTGTCTCACGATAGATACTTGCTTGAGCGAGTGACTGATCAGCAATTTGCGTTGATTGACGGGAAAATTCGCCATCTTCCAGGCGGAGTTGATGAGTATCTAAAGATTATGGAAGACTATGAGCGTGCAAATATGCAAGAGTCTAAGGCAGATTTTGCGGCGGAATCTGGGGGTAAGTCGGAGTCAAAGTCGGAGTCTGCAGAAGGTGTTGGATTAGATTCAAATCAAAAGTCAAATCAAAAGTCAAATCAAAAAGCTGAAGCAAAATTAAGCGGAAAAGCGTACTACGATGCTACAAGAAGAGTTGCGGCAATAGAGCGCAAGCTAGAAAAGCTTGAGGAAGAAAAAAGCGCGATTGAGCAAAAAATGGCAAGCCACGATCCTAGCGATTTTGTTGGCTTGCAAGAGCTTAACGAGAAGCTACAAGCGAACCAAAGCGAGTCTAGCGCGTTAGAAGAAGAGTGGCTTACGCTTAGCGAGCAAATTTGATACAAAAGTCTACGGTTTTGCAGATCGATTTTGCTCAAGATTAATGCTGCATGCTAGTTAATGCCGCGTGCTAAATTGTTGAATTATGGCTCAAATTAAGGATATGTTGGAATCTGTAAAACCTATTCGCTTTGATGGCAGAGATGTGGACGAGTTGCGGCCAGTAAAAATCACGCGCAATTTTACAAACGTGCCAGAAGGCTCCGTTCTTATTGAGTGCGGAAATACGCGCGTTATGTGCACTGCCACTTTTACTATTGGCGTTCCTCGCTGGAGGCGAGACACTGGTTTAGGTTGGGTTACAGCCGAGTACTCAATGCTTCCAAGGGCCACTGCTGAGCGCACTGATCGCGAGTCTGTTAAGGGCAAAATCGGCGGCCGCACGCACGAGATTAGTCGTCTTATTGGTCGCTGCCTTAGGGGCGTTATAGACATGAAGGCAATGGGCGAGTGCCTTATTCAAATCGATTGCGATGTTCTTCAAGCAGATGGCGGCACGCGCACAGCTTCGATTACGGGTGCATACGTGGCTCTTGTAGACGCGCTAAATTGGGCCGAAAAGCACAAGCATATTCGCAGCGCTAAAAACGTTCTTAAAGACTCTGTTTCTGCTGTTTCCGTGGGCGTTATTAATGGCACTCCAATGCTTGATTTGCCTTATGTAGAAGATAGTCAAGCTATGACAGATATGAATGTTGCTATGACTGGTTCGGGCAATTTTATTGAGATTCAAGGCACGGCGGAGCATCGCCCGTTTAATCGCGATGAGCTTAACGTTTTGCTTGATTTGGCAGCTAAGGGGAATCGCGAGCTTCAAGCGGCTCAGCGTGCAGCTTTAAGTCAAAATTAAATTAAGTCAAAATTAAATTAAGCCAAAATTAAATAAAATTCAAAATTAGATAAAATTTATGTCTGTTTATTCGATAAATTACTAAGGAGTGGCGAGCGTGAAACTTGTTGTGGCAACGCATAATGAGGGTAAACTCGTTGAAATTAAGCGGATTCTTAACGAAGAGTTTGCGGAAATATCGGAGCATATTGAGCTTGTTACTGCTGGCTCTTTGGGGCTTCCAGACCCAGTGGAAACAGGCGTGACTTTTGAGCAAAATGCGCTAATCAAGGCTAGAGACGTTGCGCAAAGAACTGGATTACCTGCGGTTGCTGACGATTCTGGCTTGATTGTAGACGTTTTGGGCGCGGCTCCAGGCATACTTTCTGCGCGCTGGAGCGGGGTTCATGGAGACGATAATGCCAATAACGCGCTTTTGCTTAAGCAGCTTGAGGATATTCCAGACGAATGCCGAACGGCGCGATTTAGATGCGCGGCGGCTCTTGCTGTTCCTAAAGACTGCGTTGATGCGGATTTGGAAAACGCTATGTGGAAAAACAACGGTTTTGAGACTGTTCGCGTTGGAGAAATGGTTGGGCGCTTGATTCGTGAGCCTAGAGGTTGCAACGGTTTTGGCTACGATCCGCTTTTTGTGCCAAATAATCAGCCCGTTAGGGATGGCGTTCAAATGCACGATTTAACTAGCGCGCAACTTAGTCAACAAGAAAAGAATGCGATTTCTCATCGCGGCAACGCTTTGAGGGCACTTTTGCCTGAATTAAAAGCTATGTTTATTGAGTAGTTGTGATTTAATTTGCGATTAGTAGTGGTGATAAACTCACGATTTTAGCTTGCGATTAAACTACAAAATGTGCGCGAGATGGGACTTGAACCCACACGTCGTAAGACACAGGAACCTAAATCCTGCGCGTCTACCATTCCGCCACTCGCGCAAAATCGCCTAAACAGGCAAAAAATGGGTTTTTAAGAGCCACTTGACAGAATCGAACTGTCGACCTTCTCATTACGAGTGAGACGCTCTACCGACTGAGCTAAAGTGGCAATTGCCCGAGAAGCATTCGCGACTCGCGCACAAATCAAATACTATATATGAATATTTCGATTTTGTCTAGTGCGCCGCGCCGTAATGTTCGCATGTGTTCTAGTCAAAGTGTATTTCTGTCCGCTTTTGTGAGTATCTTGGCAATTGGAAGATGTGATGCAAGCGCCTTGCTTTAGCTCATTTTTACACTTGTTTACATTATGATTTTTGCTTACGATTCATGATGATTTTGCATTGTGTTTAAGTGTGCCAAAGATTGTGCTTAGACTTAAAACATTTATATAAAACATTTATAAATCATCACATCACTTAATAAAGATGAAAGGACCTAGAAATGGCCATCAATCCACCAGTTGACGCCGTTAAGACCCCAGAATGGGCTGCATTGCAAAAGCACTATGATGAGTTGCAATCCGAAGGCGTGAGCCTGAAGAAGTGGTTTGCTGAAGATGCAAATCGCGTGGATAAGTTGAGCTTCGAAGCTGGAGATCTCCACTTCGATCTTTCTAAGAATTTGATTAAGCCAGAAACGCTTAAGCTTTTCGCAAACCTTGCTAAGGCTGTAAAGCTCGACGAGCGTACTAAGGCAATGTACACTGGCGTGCACATTAACAACACCGAAGACCGCGCAGTTTTGCACACTGCTTTGCGCCGCCCAGCCGAAGACGCTGGCAAGTTTATTGTAGACGGCCAAGATACTGTTGCCGACGTTCGCGAGGTTTTGGGTCGCATTTACGATTTTGCTAACGAAGTTCGTTCTGGCGCTTGGAAGGGCGTTACTGGCAAGAACATTAAGACTGTTGTAAACATTGGTATCGGCGGCTCCGACTTGGGTCCAGTCATGGTTTACGAAGCCTTAAAGCCATACGCAGACGCTGGTATTAGCGCTCGCTACGTTTCTAACATTGATCCAAACGATATGGCAGAAAAGACCAAGGATTTGGATCCAGAAACCACGCTTTTCATCATTGTTTCCAAGACTTTCACCACTTTGGAAACTTTGACTAACGCTCGTAGCGCTCGCACATGGTTGCTTAACAAGCTTCAGGAGAGCGGCGCCATCGACGGCAGCGATGCAAAGAAGGCAGAAGCTGTTGCAAAGCACTTTGTGGCTGTTTCTACCAACCTCGAGAAGGTTGAAGAGTTCGGCATTAACCCAACCAACGCCTTTGGCTTCTGGAACTGGGTTGGCGGCCGTTACTCCGTTGATTCCGCTGTTGGCACCTCTTTGGCTGTTGTTTTGGGACCAGAGCGCTTTGAGGAATTCTTGAAGGGCTTCCACGCAATCGATACCTACTTTGCTGAGACTCCATTCGAGAAGAATGTTGTTGTTCTTCTTGGTATGCTCAACGTTTGGTACCGCAACTTCTACAAGGTTGCTTCCCACGCTGTTCTTCCATACGATCAGTACTTGCATCGCTTCCCAGCGTATTTGCAGCAGCTCACTATGGAATCCAACGGAAAGTCGGTTCGCTGGGATGGCACTCCTGTAACCAGCGAAACTGGCGAAATCTTCTGGGGCGAACCAGGCACCAATGGTCAGCACGCTTTCTACCAGTTGATTCACCAGGGCACTCAGCTTATTCCAGCTGATTTTATTGCCTTTGTAAACACGCCAAATCCTACTAAAGATGGCGATCAAGATGTGCACGAGCTTTTCTTGGGCAACTATCTTGCACAGACTAAGGCTCTTGCTTTTGGAAAGACTGCAGACGAAGTTCGCGCTGAAGGCACTCCAGAGGAGATCGTTCCAGCTCGCGTATTTAGCGGCAATCGTCCAACCACTTCCATCTTTGGCGATGCTTTGACCCCATTTAGCTTGGGTGAGTTGATTGCTCTCTACGAGCACATCACCTTTGTTGAAGGCACTGTTTGGGGCTTGGATTCCTACGACCAGTGGGGTGTGGAGCTTGGCAAGCAGCTTGCAAAGCAGATTACTCCTGCAATCTCTAAGGATGATAGCGCTTTGGCAGCTCAAGATGCTTCTACGCAGAGCTTGATTCGCTTCTACCGCGCTCATCGCAAGTAAGTGAGTGAGTAGCAATCTTATTTGATTGTTGATCTAAAGCCTCTTGGCGTATTTACTCGTCAAGAGGCTTTTTCTCTCCGAATTGACTTTTCGAGCTAACGACATTCTCTGCTTGGTGTTGTATGAGGGCTGGGTGTTTCTTGTCTCACAACGCTCCGCCTATTACGTGTGGTTTGTTGTTGCGGTTGTTCAGATTTGGCTTTGATTTTGTTTTTGTGTTGAAGTTTGTTTGTAGGGTGAGTCATTGGGCTATTGGGTATCGGCTGCCGCTCTTATACTGTTCGACCAAGAATCACCCAGCCCTCTTGCATGCTTGAACAATTGCGTAGTTTTCATCACCGAGATTCTCGATTTTTCTTGCTACTTCAGCGAATCACCATCAAAGATGCTGAGGTTCGCTTCATCCGCTGCAAAAAATCTCGCATCTCTACCTTACTTGCGCTTAAATCGTAGCGCGAGAAATCAATTCAAAAATAGGTTGACTTAAGAGTGGTGATAATTTATAATGAGCACGGTCGGTAGGTAAGGCTACCACGGGGATACGGGTTGCTGCCGCAACACAGTGGAGACACTGCAAGTTGGTCAACAGTCGTTGTCGATTTCAAGGCTTCGACTAATGCAACGCCATCGCCCTGCGAAGCTGAAGCTTGAACGACAAGATTAATGTTGATTTCTTTTGATTTGTAAATCACATTGTGTCTTCTTGCTTGCCGTCCGATTCAATGACGATGCGATAGTACGGTTTTGCGTTGGCACGCACAAGCTAGAGGAGGTGATTGCTGTGAAACATGACAGTACGGGCTGTAATCAAAGTGCTAATACTGTTAACGCTGTTAGTGACGATTCAGACAGTGTTAGTAGTAGTACGGACGTTCCTCCTGAATATAAAAAAGCCAGCAATCGCCGCCAAAATACTTGCGTTTAGTGATTTAGTGATTTAGCTGATTAGGCTTACTAGCCTTATTAGTATTACGCAAAATAGTGGTGATAAGCGGCTCTCAAAGAAAATACGCGTTACCAGAGGACTTATCATGACAATATTTACAACATCTGGAAAAAGTAGTGCCAGCGCGCAAGTAGACGAAAACACTCGTTTTTGGTCCGATATTATTGTGTGCGTTGGCATAATCGCACTTTTTGGAGTAAGCGCTTTCCTTTTGCAGCGCATTAACCAACCAATTGGCCCTAGTGGCATACCTTCTGCGGTTTCAACCGACCTGATTAATTTGCCTTATTACACGCTTAGATCCGTGTTCCGCATGATGCTTGCGCTTATTGCGTCGCTGATTTTTACGATTATTTACGGCTCTCTTGCAGCGCGCAGCCGTAGGCTTGGCAAGGTTCTTATTCCGTTGCTAGATATTTTGCAATCCGTTCCAATTCTTGGCTTCCTTTCGGCTACAGTAACGATTTGGTTAGTGATTTTCCCAGGATCGATGATGGGCGTTGAAGCCGCTTCGATTTTTGCGATTTTTACAAGCCAGGCTTGGAATATGACTTTCTCATTCCACCGTTCGCTTTTAAGTGAGCCAAAGGAGTTAGACGAGGCAGTGCGCAGCTTGCAACTTACGCATTGGCAGAGATTCTGGGTGCTGGATATGCCAAACGCAATGATTCCGCTGCTTTGGAATTGCATGATGAGCGTTGGCGGCGGATGGTTCTTCCTTACTGCTTCCGAGATGATTTCCGTAAACAATCACACTTATGCGCTGCCTGGAGTTGGTAGCTTTGTTGCGCAATCTGCTGCAGAAAACAAGCTTGGAAATATTTGGTGGGCCATTTTATCCATGGTTATTGTTGTGCTTGCAATCGACTTCTTCCTTTGGAAGCCGCTTACCGCGTGGGCAGAGCGATTCCGCATAACGCAAAGCGCGTCCGATGAAGAGCGAAAGAGCGCGATTTTAACGCTTATTCGTCATTCTCATGCCGACGAAGTTATTAGCAAGCTGTTTTCGCCTATTCGCGAGTGGCTGGAATTAGCTACGCGCCCATTCGGACGCACGGGTGCAAAATGGCCTCGTAAAGCGTCTGCCCGCAAGCTTGGCGATTTAGTTTTTAACGTTGTAATGATTGTTCTAATTATTGCTGCTGCTGCGCAAATGCTTTACTTTGTAGCAACTCGCACAGGTTTGCAAGAGTTTGTTACAGCTGGAGCGTTAGGCGCTTTGACTTTTGTGCGCGTTGCAGTGTTGATTTTTGTAAGCTCGCTGATTTGGGTGCCAGTAGGCGTGTATATTGGCATGAATCCTAAGATTTCTCGCATTATGCAACCTGTTGTGCAAATCTTGGCTAGCTTCCCAGCAAACTTTGTGTTCCCATTTGCAATGATGTGGTTTATGGCTTGGCACATTGACCTTGGCTGGGGAAGTATTATTTTGATGGCTCTTGGCACGCAATGGTACATTCTGTTTAACGTTATTGCAGGCGCTAGTGCGATTCCAGACGATTTAAAAGAGATGACAAGAAGCTTTAGATTAAATCGTGTGCTTAAGTGGAAGACTCTTGTTTTGCCTGCGATTTTTGGATCTTGGTGCACTGGCGGAATTACGGCTGCTGGCGGCGCTTGGAACGCTTCGATTGTTGCAGAGATTGTTGAATACGGCAAGAATCACATGGCAACTCAAGGTTTGGGCGCGTATATTACGAATGCAACAACCGTTGGTGATTCCGTAAAAACGCTTGTGGGAGTAACGGTTATGAGCTTAATAGTTGTGTTAAGTAATCGACTGTTCTGGGCGCCTTTGCAAAGGTACTCCGCAAAAAGATTCGTGTTGAATTAAACGATTGGCTAATCGCAAGTAACCGATGATTAGTTGCTTGTTAGTTGCCATTAATCGCTAAATCAATATAAATAAAATCAATAAATTCAAAAATTAAACTTATAAACTTACAAACTTTACGAAAAGATTGGCAAAATTATGAACACTTTGAACAGAACCGCGCAAAAGGCTGCGCAGTCTTCAATTACAAGCGACATTATTGACGCAAAGCACATAAGCCAGAGCTTTACTTCGGATAGTGGCACTACTCAGCACGTACTTCACGACATATCGTTTACGCTGCGCGAAGGCGAAATCGTTGCAATTCTAGGGCGTTCTGGCGCGGGAAAGTCAACCTTCTTGCGAACAATGGCAGGCTTGATTCAGCCAACAGAGGGAACAGTTACATATCGCGGACGCGAGCTTACTGGTCCAAACCCAGGAGTTGCAATCGTCTTCCAAACCTTTGCTCTTATGCCATGGCTTACAGTTCAAGACAATGTGGAGCTTGGCTTGCGCGCTAGAGGCGTTAGTAAAGAGAAGCGCACGGAGCTTGCGCTCGCAGCAATAGATGCAATCGGCTTGGACGGCTTTGAAACAGCGTACCCAAAGGAGCTTTCGGGCGGTATGCGCCAGCGTGTAGGCATTGCTCGCGCGCTTGTTTTGCGCCCAGACGCTTTGTTTATGGATGAGCCATTCTCGGCTCTCGACGTTCTTACAGCAGAAAATCTTCGCCAAGAAGTGCTTAAGCTTTGGTCTAGCGAAGAACGCGATATTAAGTCGGTTGTAATCGTTACGCACAATATTGAAGAAGCTGTGCAAATGGCGGATCGCGTGGTAGTTTTGGGGTCTCATCCAGGTCATTTGATTGCAGACGTGCAAGTTGATTTGCCTCGACCAAGAGACAAGCATAGTGCTGAATTTGAGGCGATGGTAGATAATCTTTATGCTATTTTGACTGGCTCGAATCCAGAAAGCGATCTTGAATCGCAAAATGCGGATTCGTCGGCTGCTAGCGATTCGTCTAGTGCTGCTAGCGACTCTTTGCCTGCGGAGCAAGCGGATGCGGAAGAAACTGAGGCTGCTGCAATCGCCGATATGCTTATTCAAAAGCATCACGATGCAGAAGTGGAAGCTAAGCAAAACGAAGAGCAAGCTGATGCGGGCGAGCAAAAGCCAGAGCCAGTTGCTGTGCGCTTGCTGCCTAATGCAACGCCAGGAGGCATGGCTGGTTTGCTAGACGTTATATCGGAAGAGCCAGATGGCATTGATTTGGCTGATTTGGCTGCGGATTTGTCGTTTGAAATCGATGACTTGTTCCCGCTTGTGGATGCTGGAACAATGCTTGATTTGCTCACAGCAGAAAATGGCCATATTACGATTACGCAAGCTGGTCAAGAGTGGCATAATGCCGACATTTTGCACAGCAAGCAGGTGTTTGCGCGACTTGCGATTGAGCACGCGCCTCTTGTTCACGCGATTGACCAGGCTTTGAGCCGAAACCGCAACGGCAAGCTTCGCGGTGAGTTGATTTTGGATTTGCTTCGCAGTAAGCATACGGACGCTTTGGCTCGTCAGCAATTTGATATTGCGATTAGCTGGGGTCGTTATGGTGAGCTTTTTGACTACGATGCCGACGACGACGAGTTAACGCGTACTGTTGAAACAGCGCCGCTTAATGGCGTTGCGTGATAAAATAGTGCGAAATAGTGCTAAATAATGTCCATTATTGAGCATAAATTTATGTTCGTATGCTTTCAATAAGCGGATGCCGCATAGTCTGCTTATTAGTAGTCTAGCCAGCTTTTGAAGATTGGCGGATGGAAGCCCCAAAGAGCAAACTTTTTGGGAAAGATTGTTCAAAGTAAAGTTAAAAAGTCAAAATTAAAATTAGACAATTTACTTTGATAAAACTTGCGCTGATATGCGGCGGCGATGGAGGAATTATTATGGTGAATGCTGTAGAAGCATTTGATGCTAAGCATCTTAAGGCTGCCGAAGAAATCCCAGCTTTCCGTCCTGGAGATACTGTTGACGTTAACGTTAAGATTCAGGAAGGCAACAACACTCGTATTCAGACTTTTACTGGCGTAGTTATTGCTCGTAAGGGTGCTGGCGTTCGCGAGACTTTTGTTGTTCGTAAGGTTAGCTTTGGTACTGGTGTTGAGCGTCGCTTCCCACTTCATTCTCCAGCTATCGATTCGATTAAGCTGGTTCGTAGTGGTCGCGTTCGTCGCGCTAAGCTTTACTACTTGCGCGCTTTGCGTGGCAAGGCTGCTCGTATTGCCGAGCGTCGTGACAACAGCGCTGCTAAGTAAATTTATTTAGGTTAAGGATTTACATAAGGATTAATATGCATTCCGAAGACTTGCAAAATAGCGATAATCATATTGTTAATGTAGCAGGTCACGGCTTGAATCCTTCTCCTGTTCCACCCGAGCCAGAAGTCAAGCGTAATCTTGCTTCTGGCTTTGGTGTTATGAGCGTTTTTAATTTTGGCTCTAAGAGTGCTGGGGCTGGTATGCACTCTAAACATTGCAAAATCAGGGGAAATCACGTTTCTGGTAATTGCGTGAATAATCGCGATTATACGAATTACGCTTTGCGTGGTAATAATTCGGAGCAAAATAATCGTCAAAATTCTCAAGAGCAAAATGGCTCTAAAGCAAGAACAGTAAAGCTTTTCAAAACTTCTTGGAAAGAGCTTATTGCTTGGTATCTTGTTCCTATTATTGTTGTGATTCTTTTGCGTATTTTTATTCTTGGCGTGTATTTTATACCGTCGGGATCTATGCTAGACACAATTCATATAGGCGATTACGTTGTTACATCTAAACTAACTCCTAGGGTTTTTCCGCTAAATCGTGGTGATATTGTTGTTTTCGAAGATCCCGCTAATTGGCTAAGTGGAGAAAGCAGCAGTGGTGGCATTCTTGCAGGCAAAGATTTAATTAAGCGTCTTATTGGTCTTCCTGGAGATACAGTTGAGTGCAAGGGAGATGGCGACCCGATTTTGGTTAATGGCGTTCCAGTTCTTGAATCTGCTTACATTAGGCCAGGTGTAAGTCCGAGCGCGTTTGCGTTTAAGGTAAAAGTTAAGCCAGGTCACGTTTTTGTTCTTGGAGATAATCGCGCTAATTCCGCGGATTCTAGGTATCATAAGAACGATGGAGACGACGGTTTAGTGCCAATTTCTAAAATTGAAGGCGTTGCGTTTATGCGTTTTTGGCCACTTAATCGTATGGGTATTTTTGAAAACCACAGCGATGCTTTTGACGATGTAAAAGCCAAATCTGCAAATAAATAAGACGTAAGTAGATGTAATTAAACATAAGTAAACGTAAGTAGATATCGCAAATAAGTAGTGCAAATAAGTAGTTAAGAGTAGGCAAATTTGGCAATTATTCCATCTTTTGACTTTGAACAAAACCTTATAAGCAGCGGATTTGACTGGGTTATTGGCTTAGACGAAGTTGGCCGCGGTAGTCTTGCTGGTCCTGTTATGGTTGGTGCAGCGCTTTTTAGTGCGCAAAAGATTAAATCGGGTAGTTTTCCGCAAGGTTTAGCGGATTCTAAGCTTCTTAATGCGCATAAGCGTGAGGGTTTGCTGGATCCGATTGAAAATTGGTGCAATGCTTTTGCTGTTGGCTCTTGTACAAATCGTCAAATTGACGAGTGGGGTATTAGTTACGCTCTTGGTGTTGCTGCGATTAATGCAATTAACGATGTTCAAAATCGCATGTGCTCTAGCCTTAAAGATGCGCGGATTGCTGCGATTTTGGACGGTCCGTTCAATTACGTTGGCAAAGCTTTAGGTACTTTTGATGCGCCTAGTATGCAATTTTCTGTAAAAGTTCACACTTTAGTTAAGGCAGATCAAAAGTGTGCTAGTGTTTCTGCGGCTTCTGTTATTGCAAAGGTGACTCGAGATTCGTTGATGATTGATTTAGCGCAAAATCCAAAATATGCTGTTTACGATTGGGCGCATAACAAGGGCTATGGTTCTAAAGCGCATAGGGATGCGATTCTTGAGCACGGCGCTAGCGATTTGCACCGTTTGAGTTGGCATTTGGGGTAGTGCGCATTTTGTGTAGCTAGCAATCTACAATTCGGCGTGTTGATGCCTGGCGTTTAGCGTAATCTTATGTGTTGTAATAGGTAGCGAATCTGTGTGTTAGAGAGTGCTTGTAAAAGTGCATTTTGCGGGTTTGAAAAGTGATTTATAGTGCTTTAAGAGTTTAGATGTTAGATGTGCTGTGAGTATTAGATTTGTTTGATGTTTGATGTTTAGATATTTAGATGTTTGGCTGTTTTTGTGTTTGTTTGCACTGGTTAAATGTGTTCGCTCTTATGCATAATATAACTACGTTGATTTTGTAGGTTTTATGAACAAGAAAAGGATAGTTAAATGATTAGTCGTTTCTTTGCTTTTGTTCCAGGTGTTAAACATCTGGTTGCCTTAAGAGCGGCGTGTCTTGCTATATCTTCTCTTGCAAACATCGGTTTTGTGTATGTTTGTGTTGGTATTCTTTCGCCTATTTTGATTCCAGCAAAATATACTGGTAAATCTTTGCTTAGCTCCGTTGAGTTAACGTCTTATTTGATTTCGCTTGTTGGTATTTTGATTATAAAATACATTGCTTTCCATCAATCTTGTATTTTTTCTACCGAGATTGGCACTCGCGTAGCTATGAAGCTTCGACCGAAGATGTTGCGATCTATGATTTCGCTCAGTTCGGCTAACCGTAATGATTCTGTTGAATATTCTTCGATTTGCGTAAATGAAGATATTGCTTGGGTTCAGCGTTGGGCTGGTTTGCTTTTGCCGCAAATTTTTGCAGCTTTTCCTATGCCTTTTGCTGTTAGCATTGCGTTGTTCTCAATCAACACTTATCTAGCGAGTATTTGCCTCGTTGCGGCCGTTTTTTCTGCTTTAGCTCTTTGTACTGCGCTTTATAACGTTCGTGTTTTGTTGCGTTGTTTGTGCGCTTTTTTGGCGTATTTTATGGTTGCGGTTGCTGTTGTTTGCACGGTTTGGCTTCTTTCAGTTAGGTCTGTTGGTCTTCCTGCAGCAATGCTAACTTTGCCTCTGCTTATGTTAAGCGTGGATCCAATTCGCCGAGTTGCTAATTGCATGCATATTAAAAATCGTGCTGTTTTGGGGCTAAATAATATTGGCAATTTGTTCAAAAGTGTTGCTGCTAATGGTGGTTCTTCCAATAATTCATCTACTTTGGATTCCGAATATTCACAATCCGTGCTAGAAAAAATAGACAATAAGTCGTCTTTGAGTATTCCAGATGGCGCTAGCAACGTTTCTCTTCATGTTCGTTGTAATTTTGTTAAGAATAATCGTCCTTTGCGCGCATCTTTTAATGTTTCTAGTGGAAAACTGAATGTAATGCCAAGCGAGTATTACGATTTAGTTGCGAATAACGTTCTTAATGGCGTTACTTTTAGTTCTAAATCGAATGTTGCGCTATCTTACAGTGATAGTTACGCTTTGCCTGATTTGGGTGCGGATTCGCCATTTGTGGCATCTGATTTTGGCGATATTGTGGGAAATCCTTCTTATATAACTCTAAATAATGTAGATCCTGGTGCATTGGCGGATCTTGTAACGATTGTTCGCAAGAATAGTCACATGTTTTCTGCCACTTTGCGAGAAAACTTACTGATGGCGTCTAAAAATGCTACTACAACGTCTATGTGGCAGGCACTTGGAGCCGCTCGCGCGGATGGTGTTGTTTATGCAGATTACAACGGTTTAGACTTGCGCGTAGAAAATATTCATGCCGAAAATAAGCAAGACATTCTTAGGCGACTTGTTATGGCGCGCGCGCTGATTCGCCGCACACCTGTATACATTTTTGACTATTCTTCTAAAAACATTAGCGCTAAAGAAGCTAAAAACTTATGTGATATTTTGCGCAAAATTGCCAAAAAAGCAACTATTCTTGTGTTTCTTCCAAGCGATAGCTACGCCACTAGTGCAGACAATTTAGTTAAAGTTAGTGTGTTTAGTGATTCGCGTGCGCGAGCTGCATCTGTAGGCGCACTAAGTGGTGATTCAAATGGCGATTTGAGCGCGCACAATGACGATACAAGTGGCGATTTAAGTGGCGATGAGCGTGAAAATGAGCGTGAGAATATTGCGCATAATAGTGGCAAAAAATCAAAAGTGTCTTACTTAAAGAAAGCATTATTTGCCATTCTCAGTGCCTTCTCAACTGTAATAAACATTGTTTGTGCTTTGCTGATTCCTGTTTGCGCAATCGCAGCAATGTTTGCTATAGCAAGCAGGCCGCTTTTTGGCTTAGGTGTTAAAGACTACGTTCTTGTTGTAGTTGTTTGCGCATGCTTAAGATGCTTAACGCTTGTTGCGTCTTTTGCAGGACTAGACCTTCATCACGCTCACTTACACAAGGCAGGTCTTAGTATGAGCGTTGGAATGATTCTTTCGATTATTCCAGCAATCGTTTTGCTAAGCTATTTTAGTGTTCAAATCGCGATTTTTGCGTCTGTGATTTGTTTGCTAATCGTGTTTGTAATCCCAGGATTGTTTAGTTTGAGCCTTAAAAGCTTTATTAATAAAGTTCATCTAGATCAAAAAATGGTTGAACTAGAAGTAGACGATGTGGAACTTGGTTTGCAAGAAGTATTGGCATTCCGTCAAGGAGACTATTGCGTTAAGCGAGTTGTTGACTCAATGCGGAAGTTGGCTCAGCAACGCGTAAGATTATCGCGCAAAGTCGGCAGAATGCAAGCGATTCTTATGTCGGTTTCTCTTATTGGAATCGCAAACGCAATAATGCTTGTTTCTAGTACAATCCACCCACTTGTAACTAAGAATCCACAATGGAACGTTGTGCACGCAGTTATGGCAATCATTATTCTTATTAGCCTTATTCAGCAAGTGCTCAACATTGTTATACGTCGTATTCCTTGGGTTGTAGATATTAATCATGCTGCGCAATCGTAGTAACCGTAGCGGTCGTAGTAACCGTAGAGTAGGTGATGCGCGCTATAGCAACGCTCCAATCTCTAGGAGCGTAACGTCTTTTATATGGCTTATTGCGCTCGCGATTCTTGTAGGAATTGTTATTGGCTTAGTTTTGCCTAAAATCAACCAAGATGTTGGAAATATCACTGGAGAATACGTTGCCAGTGGAGATGCTGCAGAAAAGCTTAGCAAGTTAAAAGTAGATAAGTCGCATGCTTCTGGATATAACAGAAGCGTTTTTGGGTATAGAACAACAGACGATGATAAAAACGGTTGTGATGTTCGAGAAGACGTTCTTGCGCGTGATTTAACGCATGTTCGCTTTAAGTATGCGGGATCTTGCAAAGTGGCGTCTGGGCTTTTACACGACCCATATACAGGATTAGATATTAACTTTGTGCGAGGCAGAAAAACTAGCGCGCTTGTTCAAATTGATCACGTTGTGGCTCTAGAAAACGCTTGGCAGTCGGGTGCTTGGAAGTGGAATCGTGCTAAGCGACTTAAGTTTGGTAACGATATGCTAAACCTTCTTGCCGTGCAAGGAGCAGCAAATCAAGAAAAAGGCTCTGCTTCCGCAGCCTATTGGCTTCCATCTAATAAGTCTTTTAGATGCGGTTATGTAGCTAGGCAGATTGCTGTTAAGTATAAGTACGATCTTAGCGTTACAAGCGCCGAAAAGCAGAGTATGGCGTCTGTTTTGCACGGGTGTTCTGCGCAAGAGTTGCCTACAAAGTAGAGTGGCGCTGTGTTGTTGCGTTGTGGCGCTGTTGCGCTGTTGCGTTGTTGCGTTGTTGTGCTGTGCAAATAAAAAAGTGTGCAAACCAAAACTGATTTGCACACTTATTAATCAAAGTTAATATTAAAGGCTTAAAGCTATGTTAGGCTTTTAGGCTTTTAGGCTTTTAGGCTTCCCACTTAGTAGGCTCAATAACCTCTTTGCCGCCCATGTATGCTTGCATAGCTTTTGGAATGTCAATCGAACCATCTTCGTGCTGATGATTTTCCAAAATAGCAACAAGCCAGCGAGTAGTAGCCAAAGTGCCATTAAGCGTGCTAACTGGGCGAGTTCCGCCATCTTCTATGCGCTCGCGAACATTCAAGCGACGAGCCTGATACTCAGTGCAATTAGAAGTAGAAGTAAGCTCGCGGTAGCGACCCTGAGTTGGCACCCAAGCTTCGCAATCAAACTTGCGCGCAGCAGAAGAGCCAAGGTCGCCAGCAGCGGTATCGATAATGCGGTAAGGCACTTCCACCTTAGCGAGCATCTCTTGCTCCATTCCAAGCAACTTTTGATGTTCTGCGCGAGAATCTTCCTGCTTGCAATAAACAAACATTTCTACCTTATCGAATTGATGCACGCGAATAATGCCAGAAGTATCTTTTCCAGCAGCACCAGCTTCTCGGCGGTAGCAGCTCGACCAGCCACAGTAGCGCAAAGCGCCATTGCTTAAGTCAAGGATTTCATCCTCATGCATGCCAGCAAGAGCAACTTCGGATGTGCCAACTAGGTATTGATCATCTGGCTCGCGAAGGCGATAAATCTCGTCTGCGTGCGAATTCAAGAATCCAGTTCCTCGCATAACTTCTGGACGCACAAGTGTTGGCGTAATCGCAAGCGTAAAGCCGTGCTCTTCTGCTTGGTCTACAGCCATTGTAAGCATTGCGATTTGCAAGCGAGCTACAGCTCCGCGCAAGAAGTAGAAGCGAGAGCCTGCAACCTTAACGCCTCTGCGCATATCGATTCCAGCAACGCCAGTTCCAAGAGTCAAGTGGTCTTTTGGCTCAAAGCCTTCTGCTGCAAAGTCGCGAGGTGTGCCAACCTTCTTAACAACAACGTAGTCGTCTTCTCCGCCTTCTGGAGCTTCGTCTTCTACAATGTTAGAAAGCTTCCACATTGCTGTTGTGTAGTCGGCAGTAGCTTGCTCGGATTGAGCCTTAAACTGTGCAACTTTTTGCGCTAACTCTTTTGTTTGTGCAATAAGTTCGGCTTTTTGATCAGCGCTTGCGGCAGCTACCTTTTTGCCAATTGCTTTTTGATCGGCTCTAGCTGCCTCAAATGCCTTTAAGCTTGTGCGGCGCAAATCATCTGCGCGAAGCACTTCATCGACAAGTTCTACGGACTCGCCACGTTTGCGTTGCGACTCCTTAACTACGTCGGCATGTTCACGAATAAATTGGATATCAAGCATGTTTTCTAGCCTAGTGCCGTAAGGCGACAGATAATGCGTATGAGCATGGTGCGAATGGCATACGCAAATGAGCATGTGTACGTGTAAAATTTATTAAATATTGTTTTAAGGAGTAAAAATGGCACTTATTCACGCTACTCAAGAAGATTTTGAGAAGATTGCAAGCACCAACGAGGTAGTTGTTGTTGATTTTTGGGCCACTTGGTGCGGTCCTTGCCGTGCTTTTGGGCCGATTTTTGAGCAAGTAAGCGCAAAGTTTGAAGATGTTCCGTTTGTTAAAGTAGACATTGATCAGTCTCCAGATTTGGCGAGTGCAGCTGCGATTAAAGCGGTTCCAACAGTTATGGTTATTAAGCGCGGAGATGTTATTTATCGTCAAGCTGGCGCTTTGCTTCCAGCTGATTTAGAAGATTTAGTTAATCAAGCTAAGGCTTATGATCCTAGTAAATATGATGAAAATAATAAAGATAATGAAGGTGATTCTGTAAGCGAGTAAAGCGAATTTAAGGATTGCGGGGAATAGTCGCAAGCAACCGCTCATTTTATGTTTTGTAGCAAAGTAGCAAATCAAAGTAGACAATAGGCGATTCGCGAATAGCACACAAAACCTTGATTTTTAGGGCTTCTCTTTACGTAAGACTACAATTGTATATACTTTGTGCAAAAAGTCGTATGACTAAAAGTTATATAACGAAAAGTCGTATAACGTTTTAGGTTTACACTTTGCACTAACTTCTATCAAGGAGAGTTATGACAAGTCACAGAAAGAAAACTGTTACGCTTACTTCATTGAGCATGCGTCAATGGGCAAGAGTCGCAGTGATTTTTGTTAGTATTGTGGCTGTTGTAGTTCTTGGAATTGTTTCTCGAAACTTTTATTCTGGTTCCAAATCAAATTCCGCAAAGTCTTATGTAACCGCCTATTCGGCTACAGATAGCGAAAATCAGGTTTCTCGTGGTGTATACAGAAACTCGCTTAAACCATCTAAAAAGGGCGCAACTTCTTATATTACTGTAAATATAAATGGCCATCATCGCGCGGTTTTTGGAACAGATTTTACAAATGTTAAGTCCGTTTTAGAAGCGGGAGACATAACTTTGGATTCGCACGACGTTGTTACGCCGTCTCTTGATTCAAAGGTTAGCGAGTCTACAGTTATAACTATTAAGCGTGCGGGAGCAAAGTTAGAAACTTCCGACGAGCCTATTGCGTTTAATACGGTTAAAAAAGAGACATCTGCTCTTCCAAAAGGCACGGAAAAGGTTAAAGAGCAGGGCGCGCCTGGTGTTATGGAAACAAGCAAAATTGTTACGCGCGCAGGTAAGAAGATTTTGTCTTCCAACGTTTTTGTATCTTTTGTTAAGCAAGCTCCAAAAGATAGGGTTGTTCTTGTTGGAACTGGCGGCGCTAGTGTAGATTCTGATTTTGCTGCTTCGATTGGAACCACCGTTCCAGCAGGCGAGATGCAAGAGTGGGCTCATTCGTGGTTGCTTTCAAATGGGTACAACGAGGCTGATTTTACTGCTACCGTGTTTATTATTTCGCATGAATCTGGTTGGCGCGTAAACGCTATGAATCCTTCTGGCGCGTATGGTTTGCCTCAAGCTTTGCCTGGAAGAAAGATGTCTTCTATGGGAGCCGATTGGGCAACTAATTATCAAACTCAGCTTCGTTGGTTCTGGAATTATTGCAATGGTCGTTATGGCTCAATTCAAGGCGCCTACAGGCATTGGCTATCGCACAGAAGCTACTGATTTGACTTGTAATTATTTTTTCGAGAATCGTGGGTTATAGAGAATCGTGGGTTTTTGAGAATCGTGTGTTTGTAGCTTGTAGTTTGTAGCTTTGTAAACAACAAACTCACGGAGTAGACTTATAGGCTTGTTTTAAGGCGATTATTGTAGAGTCGAGTATGTTTCTTGGTTTTGCAATAATCGCTGATTATTTTATGCGTGTTTTGCAAATATGGAAGGAAGTTTAAGTGACAATATTGCCTAGAAAATCATGGTTTAATAAGAGTAGTGACTCTGTTAGCAAGTCTTATGTGCGCAAGCCTTTTGGGAATTTGAGTGAACTTAGCCATGCTCTTGTTGGTGAGCAAGCGTATAAGAACAATCGTCTTACGCGAGCAGCCTTGGTTTCTTTGGCAATTCTAACTTTTATAACTTTTATTGGTAATTTTGCGCAATTGCAACTTACGGCCGCGCTGCCAACGATTGTTCGCGAATTTAACATTAGTGTTACTACAGGTCAGTGGCTTACGTCTATTTTTCAGTTGATTATGGCCATTATGGTGCCGCTTACCGCGTTTTTAACTAGGCGATTTTCCACGCGTCAAATCGTTATATCGTCTATGATTCTTTTTACGCTTGGCTCGATTATGGCGTGGCTTAGCAATGATTTTATTATGGCGTTGGCTGGCCGCACTTTAGAGGCGATTGGTACTGGCGTTATGTGGCCCGTGTTGCAAATCACCGTGTTTTCTGTGTATCCAGTAACGCGGCGTGGAATGGCAATGGGCAGCGTTGGCATGGCTATGAGCATTGCGCCAGCAATCGGGCCAACTGTTGGAGGCATGCAAACTGATTTCAACGGGTGGCGTTCAATCTTTTTGTCACTTAGCATTATTGGCGTAATTTCTATTGTTCTTTCTGCGTTCTTCTTGCACAATTTTGGCGAGCAAGATCGCACTGCGAAAGCCGACTTTTTCTCCGTTGGTCTTTCGATTATTGGTTTCGGCGGCGTTATGTTTGGCTTTACAAACATTGAAGCGTACGGAATTTCTAGCGCGTTTTCTTGGGTGCCTATGATTGTTGGTGCGTGCGGTGTGGCGTGGTTTGTTGCTAGGCAGTTGCGCGCGCACGCGAGTGGTAAGCAACCACTACTTGGCATTAACGTTTTGAAAAATCGCTATTTTACAATTGGAACGGCTTGCGCATGCTTAACGTTCTTTGCGTTTAGCTCGATTATGGTTGTTATTCCGCTTTATATTCAGTCTGATCGCGGTTTTTCCGCCACTATGAGCGGCCTTGTGCTTTTGCCTGGCGCGTTTGGAATGGCCATTTCGCAATACTTTGGCGGGCGCATGCTGGATCGTTTTGGCGTGCGGCCAGTGGCAATGGCTGGCTCGTTGATTTTGCTTTTTGGCACAGTAATGATGAGCCTTATAGACATGCATACGTGGATTTGGTGGATTTCTATTTGGCAATTTACGCGTCAAATTGGTATGGGATTCTTGCTTATGCCTGTTACAACGTGGTCGTTAAACTGTTTGCAACAAAGCGAGCTTGGCGATGGGTCGGCTGTGACTAATACAATGCGCCAGCTTTGGGGTGCGATTGGCGCGCCTGTGCTTGTTGTAACAATGGCCACCTTTACGCAATGGCATCACGTGCTTACGGGTGTTGGAAGTGCGGATAATGTTGCGGCTAGTATTTTTGGCGTGCAATGGACTTTGCGAATTAGCGCGATTATTACGGCTATTATGGCGTTGATTGTTATTTTTGGCGTTAAGGGAGAAGGAGCAGGTTCTGCTCATCAGCTTGCACGCAGGGCGATTGACCGTATGCGCGTTTTGCACATTCCGCACGCATCGGAGCATAAAGACGTTATGCACGATCATACGCATCATCAATACTGATATCTCGCACAAATCTTTGCCAACCTTACTGTTGCGCGACTTCCTATTTGGTGTGTAGGAGGGCTGGGTGTTTCTTGTCTCACAACGCTCCGCCTCTTACGCGTTGTTTGTTGTTGCTGTTGTTCCGATTTGGCTTTGATTTTGTTTTTTATGTTGAAGTTTGTTTGTAGGCGTGAGCCATTGGATTATTTGGTATCGGCTGCCGCTCTTATACTGTTCGACCAAGAATCACCCAGCCCTCTTACGAGTCTGAACAATTGCGTATAGTCTAATAGCCTGAGATTCTCGATTTTTCTTGCTGCTTCAGCGAATCACCATTTCATGCTGAGGTTCGCTTCATCCGCTGCGAAAAATCTCGAATCTCTACCGTGTTTGGTAATGCGCGCATTTTGCGTAAGCATTTGTTCGTTTTGCCAGATTTTATGTGATTTTTGTTAAATACCTAACGTTTTGAGCCTAGAAACGCTCATTTGCGTTTGTTTTTTGCGTTTACTTGTGCGATAATGTTCACATGATTTCTTCACAGCGTCAACAATTGATTTTGAGCCGCCTTCGCACCAGGGGGGCCGTGCGTATTACCGCTCTTTCTAAGGAACTCGCCGTTTCTGCAATGACAATTCGCAGGGATATTGCGGAGCTTTCGGATCGCGGTCTTCTAAAACGCGTGCACGGTGGTGCTGTTACAACTAACACGCTTCTTTCAGAGCCGCTGTTTTCCGTAAAGTCGCAGATGGACATGGGTCTTAAGGATGCAATCGCTACTAAGGCTGTTGATTATGTTCAGCCAGGGGATGTGATTGCAATCGGCGGCGGCACAACCGCATACGTGTTTGCGCAGCATCTTCTTGAGTCTCGCAGAGCGTCTGGAATCACGATTTTAACAAATTCAATTCCAGTTGCGGAGCTTGTTCAAGCGCTTGAATCTAAAGATATTGAGGTTATTGTTACGGGCGGTGTGATTACGCGTTCCAACTCGTTGGTTGGGCCTATTGCCGATAAAGTTGTTTCGTCTTTGCGCGTAAACACTGTATTTTTGGGCACGCATTCCGTTAGTTTGCCTCGCGGGTTCCTTATGCCGAATTCGCTGGAAGCCGCTACGGATATGGCTTTGATGGATATTGCGGATCGCACGATTATATTAACGGATCATACTAAGTGGACTTGCACGTCGCTTTCGCTTTTTGCGCGATTTGACCAGGTTGACACTGTTATTACAGACGATTGCTTAGATGCGGATTCGCAGCTTCGCACTCGCGAGCTTGTTAAGAATCTAGTTCTTGCGCCAACAGTTACTGGTGAATAGCTTGCATAAGCTCGCGAGCGATATTTCCGCTTTTTGTTGCATGACACTCCGTGAATTGCTACAAAATGCGGAAGCTTGTAGTGCGCGACGACCTGCCTTTTCGCTTAAAGCGTAGCGCGAAAAGGTAATTCGGAGCGCTGAGCTTGCTCAGGTTGAAAGCACGGTGTGCTTTCAACGCAAGCGAAGACGTGAGCGCAGCTAATCTGCGCGAACGATTACTTTCCTTGTAGTGCGTTTGTACTGAATTTCGGTGTTTTTGATACAAACGCACTACATAAACACACAAAACTGTAGTGTGTTTGCATTTGATTTACTACATGACTTGCCTTTGCGCTTAGGTCGCGCTAACGTTTTCCGTGTTTTGTTGTTGATTTTGACGTTTTGAGCGACATTTTCGGGAAATATCGTTCGCGCGTTACAGCGCGCGAACGTCTTCGCCACGCAGAAGCAGTGCTTCTGCCTTAAGTGGCTCAGCGCTCCGAATTGCCTTTTCGCGCTACGCTCTAAGCGAAAAGGCAGGTCGTCGCGTGCGACACGCGCGAAAAGTCTTTCCTTAAAAAAACCTGGGAAAATTCTTCAAAAACCTTGAAATGCGTATTTTTACGGTTTACGCGTTGTTTATCTACAAATTTTACGGCGAGTGTGGCTTAATTGTGGATTAGTTTGTGTATAACATCATTTTTTTCGGTTTAGCATGTGTGGCTGGGGCTTGACTTTTTCAAACGGGGGGGGGGTATGTTAATAGCAAACATGGCCGCACCTAGTTTGGCCGTGTGCCACAGTCCGCTTTTGGATTGTGGAGCAAATTTTTCTATGCGCCCCTAACGCATAGGAGAAGAAGAAAGGAAATAAAATGATGAATAAGAAGGCTATCGCCGCTTTCGCTGCTGGCGCAACTTTGCTTGCTGGCTTCGCAATGGCAACCCCAGCATTCGCTGCTGAGACTCCTGCTCCTACTAAGGCTCAGCTTGTTCAGGCTGCTAAGGATGCTTGGACTAATTATGCTGCTGCTAAGGCTGTTTTTGATAAGATGACCAAGCCTGCGGATAAGGATAAGCCACAGAAGCCAGCTGGCATTGATGATTACATTAAGCAAGAGAATGGTGTTGACGTTCTTAACACCGAGAAAACGACTGGCGTTGATACTAAGTTGCTAGCTAAAGCTACAGAGTATGTAAATAACTTGGCTACTTACAATAAGAAGGTCAAGGATTACAACGATCAGGAGCAGAAGGTAAAGGATCTTTCTGCCGCATATCTTACTGCTAAGGCTGCTGCTGAAGGTCATGCTGATGACCCATCTGAGGATGATGCCAAGGATGCTGCTATTGCTGATGTTATGAATGCAAAGGGCACGCTTGATCGTTTCCGCGTGAAGAAGAACAAGCTTTATAGCGAGGTTAAGAAGAAGTATCGTGCTCTTAAGGATGCTGAAGCTAACGAAAAGAGCGCGCAGAAGGCGCTTGATGCTGCTAATGAAGAGCTCAAAGACTTTAACGATAGCGGTGTGGAAGATTCTGCTCGCCTTAACAAGCTTGAGTTGAAGGTCAGCCGCGCTGAGGCTAAGCATGATGCTGCTAAGAAGGCTCTTGGTAAGGCTTCGCATGATTATGACGAAGTTCATAATAAGTACACTTATGAAGTGTTGCCAGCTTTCAAAGCTGCTAAGAAGACGTATGATGATGCTTACGATGCAGCAATTCGTCTTGGTGTAGATCCAGCTAAGCTTCCATTAGTTTCTACTGCTGAAGACCCATTGGAGAATGATTTCCTTGGTGATCCAGGTACTGCTGCTGAAGTTTTGTCTGGTAAGACTCCTGCTCAGCCAGGTGCTAACGGTGCTGCTGCTGGTGCAAATGGTGCTGCTGGTAAGGCTGGCGCTAATGGCGCTGCTGCTGGTGCTAAGGCTGAGGTTGAGAACAAGAAGGACAGGGACAAGCGCGGTAACACCCACACTGGTACTGGTGTTGGCGTAACTTTGACCGCTTTGGCTGCCACTATGCTTGCTGGCATGGGTGCTGCTGTTCGCAAGGCTCGTCACTAAGCATTGCGCGCGCACTTATGCTAAGTGTGTGAGTGCGCGCTTGAAATAGGCTTGCGTTAGGCGGCGGCGCGTGTTTTGTGCTGCAGCTTGCACGCGGGGTTTAGAGTTTGCTCGGTTTGCCGAAATTTCCTTTTCTTACCGTGTAGGTTCTTTATTCTGCTTGCGGGTGCTTAATGCTTGTTGCTAGAGATGGTTTTCCGCTAGGGACGGGATTCTGTTCTTTAGTATTAAAGGCTTGTTAGGTTTCTAACAAGCCTTTTTGTTTTCCAGTCTAATGTAGTGTGTTTGCATCAAAAAACCGAAATTCAGCACAATCGCACTACAGTTTTGTGTAATGCATACTTTCTTTTTTGATTGTCATCCTTTACATCAACTGTTTTATTTTATTGATTAAGATTTGCGCAGCATTTTTATGTGCTATTTTTCCAGGGTGACTGCATGCGCCAAGATTATTATCGCTAGTATTTTGTAATTCAATATAAAATATTTTCTTGTCGCTCGTTTTATTGCAGAAATCATTAATGGATTGTTCAATAAGATTCTCCAGCCTATTTCCAAGCATCCCATAGCACCAAATTATGGTTGAGTCTGGGTTAATCTTTCTAACTGTTTCTAATAGGTTATTTACGCCGTTTTTAACTATCTTTGCAGACTCATTATCTAAGAAGTCATTTTCACTTGAGTTTAGAGCATTTTTATCTAAACTTAACTTGAATTTTTTATGCGTTTTCGGGTCTTCCCACTCGTTTGCAAGGCAAGCTGTGGCGTCGTTTGTTCCAAGATTTATAACAATAAAATCAGTGTTGATTACTGGTTTATAGCTATCGTTGCAACCAAATTCAATGTTTCTCCCTTGAGCAGGTTTACAAATTTTTGAGTATATATTTGTTAATGTGCAATTAGGATTATTTTCGCAGTTGCAAACTATTCCCCAGCCTGCTTGAGATATTACGCTAAAATCTGCATTTAAGGCGTCTGACACTATTCTAGGGTATCCATTCCAAGCGCTAAAAATGGCAGAGCAATATTTCTGTATACTCGCATTCGCGCATGCTCCTTCTGCGCTTGTTATACTGTCTCCTATAAATTCAAGAGTTAAAGATGGTTTTTCTGGATTCCTAAAAGTTCCATCATATATGACTTTTTCTATAACAAAAGTTTGGGTTGGGTCTTCGTGCATAAACTGTGTTTCTTTTAGCAAACGTATTTTATGATATTTGTTATCATCTAAATCATTAGACAATTGGATTAAGTTAATGCCATTGTTAAGTGCTTGTTTGCTTATTTGGCATCCATCTATGTCTACGCTTACCCAAGGTTCATATTGTGTGTAAGATGACTCAATTACAAGTTTTAGTGAGTTTCCTGAATACAAAAATTCAACGCCGCTTCCAGTCCAATAAGTTGAATAGTATTTTTTGTTTCCACAAGGATTTTTTACATTATTATATCTTCCTAAAACTCTATGTTTTACATCGAATATGTTAGATATTTTTAATCCAGAGTCTAGAATTGCTTGTTCGTTGATTGAGCAGTTTGTGTTATTCATAAAAGCCTTCATCTTGTATTTATAATTTTCGTAAAATAGTCATCGGATAATAAACAGTAATAAAAAGTAATATATTTAATTGGAATTTTTTAACAGCCAATCTATGTGCCAATCAAAAACTTGTCGAATCCTGTACAAGTCTGCAGATTTTCCTATAGAATTCCACCTATTTGCATATTGAACAAACCAATTGTTTATAGTCTGTACAAAGTAAGCTACTTGGTCTTTGCTTATTTTATTGCTGCTATTTGAATATTCTGCGCTTGCGTTAAGAATATACAATCCAAGGCTATTAAGTATTTGCTGGCCTTGAATACTTAAAATTGTTGTGTTTATAAAGTCTTTATTTATTCTTTCTTTGAGTGTGTAGCATTTGTAGCAAGAGTACGTTTTATAAAGATCATTTATGCATTTGTACAATGTGTTGTTGTATTTTTCTGCATTTAATATTTGTTGATTTCTATCAGTCAAAAACTGTTTTCTTGCTTCTTTTAGAGATATGTCTTTTTTGAATCCTAATAAGAATAAAACATCTTTGTTTGAATCGCCATTATCATCAAGCTCTTTAAATTGCACCGCGTCTGACCAGCTAAATGCTTGTGAGTGTGATGCTTCTTGAAGAATATTGCATAATTGAGGGCAAACATTATCGGTAAGAATATTGCTTATATCTTTTAATAAGGTATTTAGCGAATTGATATCTGTAAAATCGTGTTCTACATTGTTTTTACTTATCTTGCTAGATCCCCATGAGTATTGAGCAGTCATAATCAAATAAGGCAAAGAGAGAATTGGGTCATTTATATGACCATAATCTCCCCAGTCTGTGAGTAATAATCCATAAGCGTTATTTTTGTGAGCATATTTACACATTTTAGATATGTTGCTAATTGCACAATCAAAATCTGGTATTAGCCTATTCCATGTTTGTGTTCCAGGGCATACGTATTGCTGTGCGTTTTGATTATGTATTAATTTAACACTATCTTCTGTAACGTTTGCTGCATAATTCCAGTTTGCAAAAATAACATTTTTTGGAATGGCGCATAACATATTTGGATGTTTTAATGCAATATCTGCATACATTATTGGCTGTGATCCTATTTCTTGTAACGTATTGCATAATTTTTGAACGTAAGATGAATATAGGTTTGCTACGCCATCTTTTTGCGCAATTTCTTTGCTTTCTCCGCAGCCAAGATCAAAGGTTTCATCTGCACCAATGTTGAATTTATTTGATCTAAATAATGCTGCATAATCTTTAATTCTTTTACTTATGAATGGTATTGTTTGTGGGTTTGCAGGATTAAATGTGTGATGCAGCATTCTTTCTACAAAGCTAAACGGCCTTTGTGATTGGCTAGGGAATTCGCCAAGATTTTTATAAGACGGACTTCTTAAAACTTCGTACATATGACCAAAAGTTGCCATAGTAGGAACAAGCTCAATTCCTCGGTTGTAGCAATATTCGTCTAGTTCAATAATTTCACTGCATGTAAGTGGAGTATGTTTAATCCACGATTCAATAGTATTTTCTAAATCAATAGTATGCTCAACATAAAGCTGTAGTTGGTTATATTTGTATAAGCACAATTGATCTACCAAAATCTTTAGCCAAGAAAGCTTAGGTATTCTACCTCTTGAAACGTCGTAAGAGTATGCTCTGACTGGTATTTTTGGAAAGTCTTCAATTTCTATTAAAGGCATACTTGTTCCAAATTGTTTAATTAACTGTCTTATAGTTTGTATTGCAAAACAAATACTCTGAATGTCTTTAGCTTCTACAGTGATTATTGCACGATTTATTCTTGGTTTATTATTTGCTAATGACGTATAAATTTTATATTCTTGTGCGCAAAGATCCTTGTTTATTGATACATTTATGGCGCTTTTATAGCCATCCCCGTAGCTAACATTCCAATCAAAATTAAATTGATTTTTTAAGTCTACGCATAACTGTTTTCCAGCAGTAGTAATTCTTGTATCTGGTTTAATATTTTTGAAACTAATATAGCTTGACTCTGGAAGAGTTATGGAGTCATTTCCTGTAATTTTTAATTTTTGTGGATAAGGCACAAGTATGATTGTTGATTCTTTTATATCCATGATTAATGCTTCTTTGCTATTTTTGTTTAAGTTTTATCTTTTAATACATACAATATGATTAAAGATTTTTATTGGTGAATATTGGTATATTTTCGTATATTAAAGATGCATAATTCTGTTTTGAATAACAGAAATGCATTCTCCAATAAGAGTTATGTCGTTATTACACGTACAGCGTCTTACTGTGCACGAATGTTTTGGATTATAAGGGCCGTACTCTTGTATGGCTTCTTCCGTGGCGCTTATAAAGACTTTGTTTACAATGTCGGATGGTCCATAAATAACAACATCTGTTAAGTCTAAAAGATTAATAGTTGTTGTAAGAGCTTTTCCTAAATAATGTCCAGCTTCTGTTAGTATGTCTATTCTTGCTTGATTAGATGTGAACATTTTTTTATGCAATATTTCTGCAGATATATATGTTTCTAAACATCCCTTTTTTCCACATGTGCAAGTTGGACCATTAGGGTCAATGGTTATATGACCGATTTCTCCTGCGGAATTGTTTATGCCAGTAATTATTGCGTCATTTATTAATATAGATGCTCCAACGCCTAGTGATAATTGTATAAATATAGTGTTTGATACTCCGTTGCCGAAAAATCTTTCTGCTAGAAGTGCGCTATTTGTATCGTGGTCAATAATAATAGGGCAGTCAAAATATTTGTTTAATTCTTCTTTAAGATTTATATTTTCCCACTTAAGATTTAATGAACGTATAACTTTCCCGTTGTTGTCTACAATTCCAGGAACAGCAATGCCTATTCCCAATATATTATTGTTCGATTGCTTTATAAGAGTTTTGCATAATTCAACTATTTTGTCTGCGCTAACATCTGTGTTTTTGTATAGTGATATTTCTGATCGTTTTAATATATCTCCGCATAGGTTGAGGATTGCGCCTTGTATTAAGCATGGTTGAGAAATGTCAATAGCTATAATATTCCAATAAGTTGCATCAACTTCTAGTAATGTTCCTCTTTTACCACGTTCTATTTTTGATTCATGCCCACTTTCTATAAGCATGTGGTCATCTAGCATTTCAGATACAACGGTAGAGATTGATGCTTTTGAAAGTTCGGTCTTTCTTACAAGCATTGCTCTAGAGAGTATTTGCTTTGGGAATAAATAATTGAATACTAACATTCTATTATTTATTCTTGCGTCTGCGGGTATTGTTTTTTGAGAAACCGTCATCAGCTGATTTATCATCGACTGGGGTATTTGGGTATCTTCCATATTGCATCCCATCTTCAAGCCCTTTTATTTTTATATGTTACATATTATCAGATAAATATATAGTTTGGAACATATACTAAAAGATGTTTTTAGAAATTATTTTTTTGAATTTACGTTTTTTGTATTAATAAGTTATATTGCGAAACGCCTTTATTTTCAATGTTTTTTGATAAATATTATAAACGGTATTGCTTTTTTATTTTTTAGTGCAATAATTGTACTTAATCCAATAAATATGGACTTTACTTCAAGGTAGAGGTAATTGTAAGGAGTTTATTATGGCACTTGATTCGCCAATACGTATAGGTGTAGATGTTGGTGGCACAAAGGTGCTGTGTGCAGCTTTCGACACGCACAATAAGCCTATTGCGTATTCTCAAGTGTCTACTCATCAAGGAGAAAAAGAAATCGTTGATGAGGTGTGTAATCTCATATCAAAAGTGATTAAGCAAGTTAACAATATATATGGAAAGGAAGTTGATTTAAGTATCGGTATTGGAGTACCTGGATTAGTGAATCAAAACACTGGTTGCGTATGTGAATCGGTGAATTTGGGATCGCATAATCTAGATTTCAAATCTGAAATCTTAAATAGATTTGGAATAAATGCCTACATTGATAACGATGTTAATGCTGCAGCCTTTGGTGCATACCATTATTATGGAGCAAATTCAAGCAGCTTAGTGTTCTTGAATTTAGGCACTGGTGTTTCGGCAGGAGTAGTTATTAATGGGTTGCTTTTCCACGGTTCAACTGGGATTGCAGGAGAGATAGGGCACATAGTTGCAGACAAAGATGGTGCAATGTGCCCATGCGGTCAGCGTGGGTGTGTAGAAACAATAATATCTGGAAGTGCTTTAGCGCAAATGTGGCCTACCAAAAATGGATATCCTATTGCATCGTTACTAAGAGAAGTCTCCAATAAAAATGAAAAGGCTGAAAAAGTCTGGAATAAATTCATATTCACGCTTGTAAGCACAATACAAATGCTCACAGTAACTTTTGACCCAAAAATTATTGTTATCGGCGGTGGCATAAGCAAGATAGGAACAATTTTATTAAAGGATATACAAAAAGTTATTGGTGAACTTGAGACAAAATCGCCATTTTTGTCCTCATTAAATATATCTAATCGTCTAGTGATTGCAGATCAAGAGGTGTTTTTTGGTGCGTTAGGAGCAGCTCTTATCGGCAATCACAATGACGATATAAAAAAGGAGGGAAATAATTAATTACATACATTTTCCAACTAGATATTGCTAATACGTAACTGTTAATACATAAATTGATTTCAAAGGAGAAACATTATGAATGCTATTGGTAAAGGTGTTATTGCTGGATGCGTCTCAATCGCAGCCGCACTATCGTTATGCGCATGCGGTTCTTCTGCAAATAATTCCGAATCTTCTACAGTATCTTTCCAAACTTGGAACCTTAAGAACGATACTTACACTCCATATTTTACAAAACTTATTAGTGAGTTTGAAAAAGAAAATCCTGGAGTAAAAGTCAAGTGGGTTGATCAGCCTGCAGAAAACTATGATTCAAAGTTATCTACGGATGCTGCAGCTGGTCAATTGCCAGATATTGTAAATGTTAACGAACAGCAAGCATACAATCTTGCAAAGTCTGGAGCGTTGCTGAATCTTAGTAAAGAAGCTGCAGGAATGGCCAAGGACTATTTGCCTCAGGTTTGGGATGGATCTAAATTCTCGGGCAATGGTATTGACGAAGGAGTCTACGGATTCCCATGGTACTTGAATATTGATGTTGCTTATTTGAACAAGGATGTTTTTGCTAACTGCGGTCTAGACATTAATAAGCCGCCAAAAACCTACAATGATTTATTTGATCAGGCAAATACGGTTAATGAAAAATGCGGTGGTAAGAGCTACATGATTGCTGTTCCATACGTATTCCCTTCGCAGTTTGAAGAGTATGGTGTTAACTTCTTGAGTAAAGACAGATCAAAGTTTACCTTTAACTCTAGCAAGGGTGTTGAGTATATTCAGCATTATGCAGATCTTTATAAGAAGGGTGCTATTCCTAAAGATGGAATGAACGCAAACATAATTAACGCAGAGAAACTATATTTCCAAGGAAACATAGCGTATATGCTTGATTCAACTTCTTCTGTTGCCGCATTTAAGGCAAATGCTCCGCAAGTCTATAAGCAACTTGATGTAGCACCATTGGCAACAAACAAGAAGAATACACTTAACCCAATGCTAATGGCAGTAAATTCTCAAACAAAGAATAAGAAAATGGCTTTGAAGCTCGCTAACTTCTTAACAAACAAGAAGAATCAAGTTGAGTTTTCTAAGAAGTCAAATACTTATCCTTCTGCAGCTGGCGCAATGGATGATCCATTCTTTAAGAGCATTGACGAATCTACTATAGAAGGCAAGGTTCTTAGAGTTGCTAAGGAAGAAATTGACAATGGTACTGTTGCAAACTTCCCACCAGAGATCTCCGATACTGACGGCGTAAACTATCTATCTCCTGAATTAACTCAGGCAATTCAAGGAGAAAAGGGAGTTAAAGAAGCGCTTGATAAAGCAGTTGCTGCACTAAACGACAGGTTAAAGTAATGATTTCTCCTATGAATAATCCACAAGCCGAGTCGGCAGTGAGTAGCAGCAATGCTGCTCCTGCCCCTCGGGGCATCTTCCGTAAAAAATTTAACGAAGATGGATGCATATCTTGGTTATTTGTTCTGCCAGCTTTAATCATACTTATATTGTTTTGCATCTATCCGTTTATAAACACTATCTTAAGATCTTTTACAAACGCTAGAATGCTTATACCTGGGCACAATGTTGGATTTGCAAATTACGTAAAACTATTTGGCGATAGTCGTTTTGTAACTGCTATTTTCAATTCTGCTTTATACACAGTATGCGTTGTGCCGTTTATGATTATTTTGCCTCTTATACTTGCTGCTTTAGTGAGTAAAGATTCAAAAATAATAGGATTCTTTAGAACAACCTACTACTTCCCAGTAGTGTTGTCTGCAGTGGTAATAGGGCTTATCTGGACTAACTTGCTCGATACAAGGGGATTAGTTAATTCCATTCTACAGATGATTCACGTAGTAACAGGGCCATTGCCATTCCTTACAGACAGATGGCTAACAATTTTTAGTGCAATGTTTGTAACAATATGGTTAGGTCTTGGATATTACATGATTATTTATTTAGCAGCTTTAGCTAACATAAATAAATCATTGTACGAAGCTGCCGATATAGACGGAGCTGGAATAATGCGCAAATTCTTCTGCATTACAGTACCAGGAGTTAGATCCACAATGACTCTAATAATGATGCTTTCGTCTGTAGCAGCATTCCGAGTGTTTAACGAGGTGTATGTAATTACTCGTGGTACAGGCGGAATAGGCGGAAAAGACATAACAATGACAATGCTGATTCAGCAAGAAGGAACAGGATTGAGTGCTCGTACTGGCTACGCTAGCGCAATAAGCGTTGTTCTGTTAATTATTGTTGGTTTTATAACAGTTATTCAGCAAATATTTGTTCACAGGGGTGCTGGAGATGAAAACTAATAACACTCATCGCGTTAGAATCGGAACGATAGTTCAATATTGCATTCTTGTATTAGTGTTCATATTGCTAGCTGGTCCATTGGTATGGGAAATTGCACTAGCATTTAAGGGCCCTAATGACAATGTTTTTGCAATGCCTCCGTATTTGATTCCGCATGATTTTACAGTGCAAAATTTTGTAAAAGCATTTAGAACAGTTCCTATACTTCACTATTTGTGCAATACCCTGATTGTTGTAGCAATGAATGTTTTGGGGAATATAATCGGATGCTCAATGGCTGGATATGCTTTTGGGTGCTTAAAGTTTAAGTTTAGTAAAATCGGTTATTTGCTTTTTGTTGCAGCAATCATCATGCCATGCGAAGGTATTCTTGTTTCTACATTCCTTCTAGTAAAAGGTATGGGATTAACGAATACTCTGTTTGGTTTGGCTTTGCCTGGTTTGATTGGCCCGTTAAACGTATTGCTTATGGTAAATGCGTTTAAATCTGTTCCGCAAGATTTACTAGAAGCTTCAAAAGTAGATGGAGCGAATGTTTGGCAAAGATTCGTGTATGTAGCATTGCCGCAGGTAAAAGGAACACTTACTGTTATTGGAATATTGTCGTTTGTTGGAAGCTACAACGACTTCTTGTGGCCATTGGTTGCATTAAGCGATGACGATAAATATACGCTTACTGTTGGCTTGAATCGTTTACAAGGAACGTTCTATACGGATCCTAGATTAGTTGCGGCTGGTGCAATAATATCGCTTGTTCCTATAGTTGTATTCTTTGCTTTATTCCAAAAGCATCTTTACAAAGGATTACAAGAAGGTGGGTTGAAAGGTTAAAATGAAAGTCTTATTTCTTCCATTAGACGAGCGACCTTGTAACTATAAGTTCCCAGAACTCTTAGCTAAAAGTAGTGATTTTGACCTTGTAAATGTGCCGTTGGAATTATTAGGCAATAAAAAACAGTCTGCAGATATTAATGGAATAGTTGATTTCTTGATGGATAATGCCAAAAAATGTGATATTGCTATAATATCTGCAGACATGCTTGTGTATGGGGGATTGGTTCCTTCAAGAGTACATAATTTACAAAGCGATTGTTTGCAAAGTCGCCTGCGCGTATTAGAAAAGCTCAAAAAAGTTAATCCAAATATGACTTTATTTGTTTTTTGCACTGTTATGCGCGCGCCTGCGTATAACAGCAGCGATGAGGAGCCTGATTATTACGCAGAATATGGTAGGAGTCTTTATTTAAGAGCATATCTGAGTGATAAAAAGATTAGATGCAATGATCTAACACAATCGCAGGAGAAAGAGTTAGAATCTTTTGATATCCCTCAATATGTTATTGATGATTATGAAAATCGTCGTGATAAAAATCTTGGTATTAATATATCAATTCTTGATTTAGTAGCAAATAATACTATTGATTATCTTATTTTTCCACAAGACGATTCTAGTCCATACGGATATACTGCAGTATCTCAAAGAAGACTTCAATCAGCTGTTTATTCTAAGAGGTTAAACAGTAGAGTTGCTATGTATCCTGGATCAGATGAAGTTGGCATGACTCTGCTTGCAAGAGCGTTCTGTAAATCGCATAGAATAAAGCCTGCTATAAGTGTTGAATATTCGTCTATATTAGGGCCAACAATAGTTCCTTCTTACGAAGATAGGCCTATGTTTGAAAGCCTAAAATCTCATGTTTTAGCTTGTGGAGCAAGGCTTTTAGAAAATTGGGAAGATAGCGATTTAGGTGATTTAAGCGGTTTAAGTGGACTAAACAACATTTGTTTAATGATTAATGCTCCTGGAAAAGTTATGCAAGAAGCAGAATTTTCTGTATCTAATCATGATGTAACGTATGACACGTATAGAAATTTAAATTATTTTACTAATCATATTTGCACGCTAGTTGAATCTGGTAAGAAAGTTGCATTATGTGATAGTGCGTATTCAAATGGTGGGGATTTGCAATTATTAACTTTGCTAGATGATAATAACGTTTTAGACAGAATTATTAGTTATGCGGGATGGAATACAAATTGCAATACTTTGGGAACAGTTTTATCTCAAGCAATTTTAGGCATTGATTCAAAAAGTATAAAGAAAAATATTGCATATAGAATAATCGAAGATGCGTTATATCAATCAAATATTCGATGGAATATAGCTAAGAGGATTGATAATTATGGTGGTAATTATTTTGATGTAAAGCCATGCGAAGCGTGGGCTAAGTGCGAAGCTAAAAACTTGTTGCAGAAAGAGTATAGCAAGTTGAATTTATCAAAAGCGCTTCCTTTGAAAATCAATAATGTAGATTTTCCATGGAAAAGGATGTTTGAAGTTAATTTTGATTTGTTGTGAGGCTTGTTGTGAGTTTATTGTGAGGCTTATTGTGAGGTAAAAATGTGTGATTTGTTAAAAGAAGATGAAAAGTCATACCTGATTTCGCAGACTGAAGAAGATGTTGAAAATCTGTGTAACGAATTGCATTTTGATGATTGCCTAACGCGCACAATAGTACAATCTTTTAAAAATATAGATATTTCTGTTTTGATGGATTGCATACAAGACCTTTTTAATGACGGGTTTAATCAAGAGCTAGCAGTTGCAAAATTGAATGAATATTGTGCTGATGATAGCGGAATGCGGATTCTTTCAATATTTATGGTATGCGTTCTTTTGGTGCGTAGAAGATATGAACAAGCTGGAATTAAAGATGAAGTCTTTTTAAGTACTTTTGGTTTTATTAAAAGATTTGTTAAGAAGATTCGTGTTGGCAAGTATCCTTTTGTTTTTAGTGAAGAATTTTGGTTTCCGCGTCTTCTTTCTATGAAAATATTTAGATTAGGTGAATTAGAATTTGAGTTTTGCAAAAGGCAAAATCTGGTAAGCGTACATATTCCGTCTAATGCAAAGTTAAGCATAGAAAATTTAACGATAAGTTTTATGTTGGCTAATGAGTTTATAGATAAGTACATTCCTGAGTTAAAGAATTGCACTTTTTATTGCATATCGTGGCTGCTTGATCCTGCTTTAGATAAGTTGCTACCAGAAAAGTCGAATATTCGAGTATTTAGATCTATGTTTCGAGTTTTTGGAATTGCATATTCTGACGACTATAAGCGTTGGGTTTTTGGAGAAAATTGCAAGATTTTTGGGCGTGGTGAAAATGGTGTAAATTGTGGCAAGGAAAACAATGTAGAAGCGTGTGGGGAAGTGCACATGGAAAGTGGCATGGAAAGTGGCAAGACGGAAACAAGTTTGCAAAAAAATATTAGGGAATATGTTGAAAATGGGGGAAGGATGGCGATTGGGTACGGAGTTTTAAAGAATGTTAGGTAGAAAATTTAACAGTGTTTGCTATTCGACACGCCAACGGGCGGCGGACTTGAATTTATAAATATTTCTGGTATAGTAGTTACTCGTGCTTCGGACTGGCATTAGTTAGCGAGAAAGCATTGCGGACATAGCTTAGTTGGTAAAGCGCAACCTTGCCAAGGTTGAGACCGCGGGTTCGAGTCCCGTTGTCCGCTCTAGGTCTGGTGAGTTATCGGCCTTGTGGTGGGTTAGCCAAGCGGTTAGGCAGCGGCCTGCAAAGCCGTATAGATGAGTTCGACTCTCGTACCCACCTCGATTGAGCGTGTTAGCTTAATAAACAACCTGGGCGGTTGGCGCAGTGGTAGCGCACTTCCCTGACACGGAAGGGGTCACAAGTTCGAACCTTGTATCGCCCACTCGAAAGGATTGCCTTTCACGCATAATTAAAAAAATTTTGGGTGATTGGCGCAGCGGCTAGCGCACTTCCTTCACACGGAAGGGGTCATAGGTTCGATTCCTATATCACCCACAATATGTTTGTTTTCGCGGTATTTTACCGCGTTTTTTTTTACTCATTTACGTTAGCGCGCTTAAACTGCGCGAACGACATTCTCTATTTGCTGTAACGCGCGAGCGAAATGCTTCATCCGCTGCGAAAAATCTCGAATCTCTACCTCATTTGGCGCAACCACGCGCGACTTGCTGTTCCGCACTTTGTACCATTTTTAGGTCAAATATGGTACAAAATGCGGAATTTTTTCCGGGTTTTGTACGTAATTTAGGTGGAATATGGTACAAAACCCGGAAAGGCAGGTCGTGTCGTGAGCGCGACCTAAGCGCGAATGCAGGTCGTCGCGCCCAGGCAGGTTAGCTGCAGAATTCAAAAAAGCGGGTAAGAAAAGGCCCAGAGCAATCGCTCCAGGCCTTTTCTTGCGGTTTATAGTTACTTAGCGCGTGCTAGCTAGTTGCGCTTCTTGCGGCGAGCTACAGCCCTTCCTGCAGCACCCATGCCAGCAAGCATCGCAGATGCAAGAGCGCTTAATGCAACACCAACGCCAGTATTGCCTAGAGCACCTTTATCTCGTCTAGATTCACTATTAGATCCACTATTGCTAGATTGGTTTCCATGATTATTGCCGCCATTGTGGCCGCTTACGTCATTTTTGTTGCCATTCTTGTTTGCGTTGTTGGTGTTGTTTGCGTTGTTGCCATTATTGATGTGACTTCCGCTTTCGTTTGTGCCACTATCGCTTTCGCCGCTATCGCTACCATCATCGCTGCTACCGCTACCATCATCGCTACCGCTACCGCTGCCTCCAGGCTGCGCAATCGTGCCTGTAACAGTGCTAGACGAGCCTCCAGCAGTGCTATCAGTGCTATTCTTTGCAACAGCGGTGATCGTGCTTCCGTCTTTAACGTTTGCAGCTGGAATCGTAACAACGCCAGTATTTGGATCAACAGTTACGCCGTTAGGAGCAGTGCCGTCAATCTTCCACACGCGCATATCGCCCTCGGCGATAACGGTGATTGTAACAGTTTGCGGCGTGCTTCCGTCGCCTTCAGGCGTATACGTAATAACAACCTTATCTATGCGCGTATCCGTAAGATTTGGTGTTATTGTGGCGCTTCCGTCTGCAGGCGTGTCTATGCGTGGAACGGCAATATCTCCGCCAACCGTTACTTCAACAGTGTTTCCAGTCTTTGCAAAATCACCTTCGCCGTTTGTAGGAGTAAGGTTTACAATCGTGCCAGGCGTTTGCTTGTTGATAGTAATAGTGAAGTTGCCATCTTTATCTGCTTTACCGGTTCCGATTTGCTTTCCATCTTTGTCGGTAACAGTAATAGTTGCGCCTGGAACATCGGTTTTGCCAGTAATCTTTTGACTTCCATGGCTTCCGCCCTGATCTCCACCGCTTTCGCTACCGCTGCCGCTTGGCTCGTCTGCTATAGACTGTTCGGTAATCTGCGGAGTCTTAAAGCCAGTTGTTTTCTCCGCTTTATCCGAAGAGTGGTCATCCTTATCCTTAGCAACAGCAGTAATCGTGCTGCCGTCTTCCAAGTCTTGAGCTGGAATCGTAACTTCGCCGGTAGCTTCATCAACCTTTACGCCGCTAGGAGCAGGGCCGTCAATCTTCCACTTGTTGTCGGTATCACCTTTCTTAACAACAATCGTGCGAACTGGCTTTTCTGGGCCGTTAAGAGGATTTGGCTTAGCAGTAATCACAATCGTAACAACTGTTGCGTTGTCATCTTTTGTAGGCGTTACTGTTACGTTTCCGTCTCCTGTCTTTCCGTCTTCATTTTCCGAAGGAACGGTGATTGTAGGAGCTTTTGGCTTTGCAATAACTGCTACTTCTACTGGAGTGCCACTCTCGTCACCCTTGCTTGGAACAAGCTTGAGTGTTGTTCCAGGATCCCTCTTATCGATTTCGATAGTGAAGTTGCCTTTTTCATCGGCTGTTACTGGAATACCAACAGTGCTTTCGCCTTCTTTGACAGTTACTGTGTTTCCTGGCTGAGTTTTACCCGTAATAGTGGTCTTACCAGGCTTATCTGGCGTATTCTTTGCGCTACCATCGTTAATGAATGGCTTGTCTGTAACGTTTACTGTTACTTTGACTTTTACTGGTTCTTTTAGGCCTGGAATAGTTACCACGACGGTGCCAGTTTGCGCACCAGTAGTAGATGTTGATGGCTTACCAGTTTCATTGCCGCCGTCTTTCTTCCACTCGAACTGTGTTCCTTGTGGGAAGTCACCATTGTTGTCAATCATGTCTTTTGGCTCAGGCACATTGCCATTTTGTGGCACGTTCACCGTCTTGCCTTTTGGATTTGGCACAACAAGCACGTTTACAGGCACATCTACAGGAGTCATTCCTGGAACCGTAATAGTCACAACGCTTGGCTGGTTGCCAACGTGTGACGTGTCTGGCTTGCCAGTTTCGTTGCCGCTGCCGTCTTTCTTCCACTCGAAAGTTGCTCCATTTAATTTATCTTTATTGGAGATTAAGTCACCTGCCTGAGGAGTATTGTCCTTGCCGCCAGTTTTTTGCAACACAGTTACGTTATTTACTTCAGGTGCTGGTATAACGTTTACCTTGACTTCAACGGTCTGAGGGGCTTGCCCTGGAACAGTTACCACAACAGTGCCAGTTTTTCCAGTGCCAGTTTTAGACGTGTCTGGCTTACCAGACTTTCCGTCTTGGTCCTTGCTCCACTCGAACTTAGTGCCATCTGGGAAATCACCATTATTGGCAATGCTGTTCTTAGGATCTGGATCGCTGTTCTGTGCGACGGTGGTAACTTTGTCATTAGGCTTAGGAGTTACGTTCACAGTAACTTCTACATCAGCAGAAGTTCCAGGCTTGCCATTTACGCCTGGAATAGTGACAGTTATTACGCCTTTCTTGTCTTTGCTAGACTCGTCTGTTTTTGGCTTAGTCTTCCACTTGAACGTAGTATCCTTAGGGAACTTATTCTTATCGGTAGAATCCTTAATAACATCCTTAGCTTCTGGAAGTGTGCCATTTAGTGGAACGTTCACAACATTCGCTTCTGGCTTTGGCAAAACGTTCACTGTTACAGGCACCTCTACAGGAGATTGACCTGGGAGGGTAACAATAATCTTGCCATTCTTTGCGCCAGGATTGTTAGTATCCGGTTTATCTTCAGGCTTCCATGTAAAGGTAGTTCCGCTAGGATACTTATTCGTATCGTTGGAATCCTTAATAACATCCTTAGCGTCTGGCAAATCCGTGCCTTGTGGAACGTTGACTTCAGATGCACTTGGCTCAACAACGTTAACCTTTACTGTCACTTCTTGAGACTTTTGCCCTGGAACTGTTACAACAACAGTGCCTTGCGTGTTTCCAGCTGTCTTGGTGTCTGGCTTGTCAGTTTCATTGCCGTTCTCTTTCTTCCACTCAAACTGCGTGTCATCAGGGAACTTATCCTTATTGGAAATCATGTCTTCTGGCTTAGGTTCAACACCCTTTGGCACAGTCACACCAGTTTTCGCTTCTGGCTTTGGAGCCTTAATAATTACAGGCACGTTGATCACAGTTGTTGATCCATCCGGATACTTAACCGTTACAGGCACTTCAAACTTGCCAGCCTTATCTCCATTAGGGATCTTCTTAGCATCTTCATTGCTAATAGAGTAAGTTGGCTTTGGCGTTTCATTTTCTGGCCAAGTAGGAATCGTAACCTTACTTGTAATTTCGTTATCGTTAGGCTTTCCGTCGTTGATATTCCTTTCAAGTGGTTCAGCTTGTGGAGTATGCGTATTCGCATCCGCATCCTTAACAACCACATGAACATTTACAGTGTCGGTCGTACCATCTGGGTATTTAACAGTAACCGGCACATCGCTTTCACCTGTAGTATTCGTATCTGGAAGCGTTGCTCCAGTTTCCACAGTCTTAGTCGGCTGCTCTTTGCCAGTGTCAGATGGATAATTAGGCACACTTACTTGACCGGTAATATCGTCATTGCTAATCGTTTCTCCGTGCTTCTTCGTAAGAGTTTTAGCGGTTGGTTCGTAAGAGTCGGAATCCTTATTCAAGATTGTAACGTTTACGTCCACATCTTCGCTTGTGCCGTCCGGATAAGTTACTGTTATAGGTACTGTGTAAGCTCCAGGCTCTGAGTTTCCTCCTGGAATCTTCTTAGTGTCCTTGACTTTGTAAGAGATTTTAGTTGCATCTCCAACAAAGTGTGGAACCGTAACCTTATCAGTAATATCCTTCTCGCTAATAGTTGAGCCGTAAGGCTTTTCTAGCGTAGAAGACGTTGGCGTGTAAATATCCTTGTCAGTATCCCTAACTACCACTGGAACTTCAAGAACAACTTCTGACCCATCTGGGTATGTGACCTTAACAGGAACATTAGTTGTGCCAGTCTTAGTCATATCAGGCAAGTTGTTTTTGTTTACAAGCTCTACTTTTGTTTTGCTCTTATCCGGGGTCTTGCCATCAACTGTAGAAGTCTTTACAGCACCAGTGATATCCGCAGCAGTAATCTTATCCCTACGGTTTTTCTTAACTTCGTTTGCGCTTGGTGCGTAAGTCTTGGTATCAGGATCTCCAGTAGTAACTTTTACTGTAACGCGAGATTTGGAGCCATCAGGATACTCAATATTAACGTTAATATTTACGTCGCCAGGAGTTGTACCATTTGGAATATCGTTAGCATTTTCAACAGTTACGGTTGGTTTAGGCTTACTACTGTCAAAAGTAACGTGATTATTTACTTCATCTTTATTAGATTTTTCGCCATACTTCTTCGTTATATCAGTAACAGTTGGCTTATTTGTTTCGCTTTGTGGTTCGCCAATTGTTACCTTAACAACTGTATGATCTTCTGAACCATCCTTATATGTAATGGTTACAGGAATACTGAAATCGCCAGATTTGGTTCCGTCTGGAATGTTACTTGGGTTGTCAATAGCAATATGAGCACCATAAGGAAGTGCTATATCTTTACCCTGCTTATCTTTACCAAAACTAATGCCATTACCGTTTCCAACACCAGTAATTTTACCGGATATGTTGTCAGTCTTTGGCTTCGAGTTGTAAGCAAATGTAAGCGTATTGCCTTGTGGGTTGTAGCTCTTGCTCTGCGGCTCGCCAATCTTAACTTTTACTGTGGCGTATCCAACAGAGTTATCGCTATACGTTATCTTTACAGGAACTTCGTATGTGCCAGGCTCAGTTCCTCTAGGAATCTTGGTTTTGTCGGAAATCTCAATTGTTGTATTTCCTGTAGGAACTTTGTTATTAGGCCAAGATATTCCGCCGCCTTTAGAAGTGCTTGTTATAGATTTCTCTATATCGTCTTTCGTAGAGCCGTAAGACTTTTCTACAATGTTAGATGTTGGAATATGTGTTCTACTAAGAGCAGTATCAATAGTGACAGGAACTACAACTTCTGTTGTAGAACCATCTGGATAAGTAACAATTGCTGTAACCTTAGAGTTTCCAGAAGTTGTGCCATCTGGTAATTTTTCGCCAGTTTTTACAGAAACTACTGGTTTCTTAGTTGGGTCTTTGCTTGTATAGTCAGTTGTTATTGCATCTTGAATGTCTTTAACAGTTACTGCTGTATTAAATGGTTTTCGGACTTGCTTTGATGTGGCTTTGTGTTCCTCCGCGCTTGTATATACAGCAATCTGATATTACCAGCCTCGTCTGTTACAGTAACAGTACGGCTCCAATATTGGCTTGTTCCTTCGTTGGTTGGTGCTGTACCAGTTATATGAACAATAGCAGGGTTCTTAACACTGTGGTTGCCTGCATTGTCAACTGTTAAATTAGTATTAGTGATTCCGCAATCAGGTACATTGTTATCCAAGATTGCGCCGACTATTTTGCCAGTGTTGTCGTGAACTTTCAGTGTAAGATCAAACTTCTCACCGCGATGAACTTTCAGTAAGTAATGATCTTTGCTTCCATGTTTTGCTGTTCCTAAATCAGGCTTTTCAATAACAGGCTTAATTGTATCCGTAACAGTAAGCTTTGGTGAAACGTCTACGTGAGAACCGTCTGGGAACGTTATGCGAATTGTAGCAGTTGTATCTTTGCTAGGCTTATTCCAATCTGGTTCCTTAACCCAAGAATACGTTGTACCGGTTGGCAAATCTTTCTTGCTAGCTTCGGATATACCATCTTCAGCCTTTGGGTGATTATTATTGTTGCCATCTTCAGGAATGTTATGAGTTATATCCTTTGGAGTAATCTTGCCGAATTTATCTGCTTGATTGTGCACAATAAAGCGAATTGGGAAGTTCGTTTGATTTCCAGAGCCATCAACTGCTACAAGAGTCCTAGAGTACGCTCCGGCAGCCGTGCCATTCGGCACAGAGCCTGCGATCTTTATAGCTCGAGGATCTTTTTCAGAACCGACGCCTTGCTTTGTTGCAAAATCAGATGAAGTCATGCCGGTTATTAAACGATCAATCTTCAAATCTGTAACTTTGCCACTGTTGTCTGTTGCTGTTATTTTCAGTTCGCACTTGTCACCGTGGTACGTGTCAATCTTTGTGTAACTTGTTTTGCCTTCAGTAACCTTTTCGGTTACTTCAGTCCAAGTGTCACCAGGGCCTTTCTTGTACACCTTTATTACTGGTTTCACTGTATCTTGAACTGTTACAGCTACAGAAATCTCTTTAGGTTTTTCTCCAGGAATGGTGACTCTTACTGTGCCAGGATTTTCTTTACCAGTTGAGTCGGTCTTAGGTTTAGTAACCCAAGTGTATGTTGTTCCAGAAGGAACATTTTTGCTGTTTTCAAATATCTTCTTAGCGTCATCATTAGTAAGTTCATGACCTAAGTCAACGGTAATAGGATTTGCTTTTAGCTCGTAAGGTTGCTTAACTGTTAGCTTAACTTCCTTCTCAGTTTTGTTTCCAGCTGCATCAGTAACTGAGAACTTGAGTTTATGTTCTCCAACTTCACTTGCTTTCATGCCAAGTATCGTAATTTTTACTTTGCGATTTTTTGGATCATCTTGTTTGCCTTGGTATTCAATCTTCAAACGTGAAAAATCATTATTTACAAGTCCCGCTAATGGAGCTGCAATATTGAAGTCGTCAATTTTAATATCATCTGTTGCTTCAAGATTAAAGCTTAAGTTTTCTCCAACTTTTGCAGTTGCATCGTTTGCTGTAAGTGTTGGCTTTTGTCTATCTTCTGTAGCTTGGTGATTGTCACTTCTATCGGAAGATAAATTGAAGGTATTTGTATGTTTATCCTGATGATTGTTGTATGAACTGCTTGTAATCGCATACACATTTCCTGCAGGTATGCTATTAGCTACAGTAATAGTTGCCTTACCGTCTTTGATTTCGGTAGTAGAGCCAATTGCGTTATTGTTGGCATCGTATAATGTAACTTTGTTTGTGGCACCTGGTATAAACCCAGTGCCGACGTTTACTACTACTTTCTGGTTTTTAATTTTTGCTCGACCGTTCAAATCTGTTTCAATAACAGGTGTTTTCGGCTTAACGTTAAATGTTACAGTAGTATCTTTGTGGCTACCGTCTGTGTAATGCACTCTGACAGTGTTATTAAAGTTGCCAATTGTGCTGGAATTAGGTGTTCCGCCGTACCATTCTACTTTTTGCGGCTTAACTTTATTGTCAGAATTATTTTCGAGTGTTATGTAATCGCTTGGTTGTTTAAGTTTATCCCCAACGGTTACAGTATTCTCGCTTCCTTTTGGTGCGTGCTCAAAAGCAAGTGGCTTTTTAACTATTACAGGAATGTTCACTAGATGGTAGGATCCATCTGCATATATGATTTTTGATGCGACTTGCAGAGTGTTCTTAGAATGTTTGAAACGGCTTTCGGATAGATTTGTCTTTGGCAACTTCTTGTCAATAAAAGTTATTTCGCCATTTCCATCATTGTCTTTTATCTGCTTTATAAGCTCGTCTTTAGTAAGCTCATGCCCCCAATCAACAGTAAGTGGGGTAGCGGTTGGAGCCTTGTACTTCTGGTTCAGATTCTTAAGATGTACAGTGACTTTCTTTTCTGCTTTGTTGCCAGAAGCGTCGGTTGCAGAAACAGTAATCGTGTAGTCGGAGTTTACTGGCGTCTTGCCATCCTTGTGCTCAAACTTAACGTCTTTAATTTCGTGTTTGTAAGGCTTCTTTTCAGTCGCGTCAAAGCCGTCCTTATTACTCTCATTAAAGTTTGCGTTTATACCGTTAGGGAATCCACCTACGGAGAACTTCGTCACCTTTTCGCTATTGTCGGACGTGCTGAAAGTGAAGGTGTTGCTTTCGCCCTGATACACGGTAATGCTGTTGTTGTCCTTATCGCCAATTTCCTTGCCATTAAAATACAGCTTTGGAGGGATTTTATCGCTTTTTGTGCGAGGGAAGTTCTCGTCTTGTGTGCGACCAGAAATAAACGTGTAAGCAGAGTTAGTTGTTTTACCATAAGAGCTACTGTTTGCCCAAGTAAAAGCGTTTTGAATGTCGTCTATGGTTGCGTCTTGGCGCAGCTTCAACTTGCAGTGCATGTGAACAGCATAATTTGCATTAGTAGTTCTTAAGCCAATGCCGTAGCTTTTTCCTGAATATGGTCCATAAAGTTTTACTGCTTTTTCAATAACAGGATCCACTTTTCCGTTATTTGATCTAGCGTTATTGTGGAATGTTTCACTTAAGTCGCGATTGTAGCTGTTTCCTCCTCTTATGCCTAATGTGTATAAGTATGTTGAGCCTGCGTGATCTTTACCATTGTTTAAGAAATTAACGTTAAAAGATTTGCTATCGTCTTTGCTGAACAATTTAATATCACGCGAAAGCATCGCGTTTGTTGCTTGAGGAGAATTATTGTTTCGTTGATAGAAGTCGAAGCTCAAATCGCTGATAGTATCGTTTTTATATCCTCCATTGTTTAAGTCTGCAACTGTAAAAGGAATCTGCCACACGTATTGATGCTGGCTAGAATGAGTGAGACCATTGATTTGCCGTCGTTGTTGAAGAACACATCGAAGACTAAATACTTAGCACCGTTGTTTTCTTCAACGTGTGCATACATATCCGATTTCTTGGTGGTGTTATCGTAATCACCCAAATCGGCTGTTGAGCCAGTTTTTCCATTGCTGTTAACAAAACGATACCTTTGGAACTCAAGAATGTTTGGCGTATGTAGCCAAGGAGTATTTTTTGCATCACTCACTTGAGATGCAAAAGCCGCTGTAGTTGGAGGAAGAAGAATATTAGAGGATGCGAGGATTGGCTGACCGCCCAAGCAAGTGGCGGCAGTAAGAACTGTTGTAAGTGCGCTAAGTGACAGTTTGCGTGCGGTTGATGCACTAAAATTGGCGCTTACATTTGCAAATGAGCGATACTCTTGATTGCGAGCGTGCTTTTGACGAGTGCTCTTTACCATAATAATCCCCGTTCTTTTTGTGTTCTTCTTTTATTCGTCCGCTTTATGGAGCATGCGATGCATTGCGATTGCTAATTTGTGCTTAACATGCATGCATTCAAGCTTTGCTCAATTACATGAACAGATAAATATTCATCAATTCAAGATATTATATCGTATTTTTGTTTTTTGAGTGAAATTTTTTAAGCGTGACGTTGTCTATAAGTGTAAAATTTACTGATGGGGGGGGGGGGTATTTGACGCATATTATGTTGATATAACGATATATAGAGGATTTTATTATAAATTTTTAACCTTTTATGAAAATTTATTCATATGTTATTTTGGCGTGTTGCACAACTAAGCGATTATACGCGGCGGGCAATAGTATAAATAAGGAGCAAAACGCGCGCGAATGGCAAGCAGAATAGATAGAACAGCTGTTGCGCAGCAAAAATCACATATAGCCAATAGGAGTGATTATGAACACCACTAATAATGATGAAAACAAAGCCGTAATCACCGTAGTGGGCAAAGATGCTGTAGGAATCATAGCAAAAGTTACGACTCATTTAGCAAATAGCAAGGCGAATATTTTAGATATATCTCAAACAATCGTCAACGGATTCTTTAACATGATGATGATTGTAGACGTAAACGAAATAAGCGTAGAATTTGGCGAGCTGGCCGAAGAATTGGCAAAGCTGGGCGAAGGAATTGGCGTTAGTATACACTGCCAGCGCGCGGAAATCTTTACAAACATGCACAGAATCTAGGGATTAGTAGGAGAAGCCCATGCTAAACATTATGGAAGTGAGCGAAACAAACTCCATGATCGAGCAAGAAAAGCTCGACGTTAGAACCATAACAATGGGAATAAATCTGCTAGACTGCGCAGACGCAAGTGTGCAAAAAGTGTGCGAAAACGTGTACAACAAGATTACGCGCCTTGCAAAAGACTTAGTCAGCACGGGCTGCGCGATTGAGCGCGACTACGGAATCCCGATTGTAAACAAGCGCATAACCGTAACGCCAATAAGCCTAGTTGGAGCAGCAGCGTGCAAAAGCCCAGACGACTTTGTGCAAATCGCGCACGCGCTAGACAAAGCAGCAAAAAAAGTTGGAGTAGATTTGATTGGCGGCTACTCCGCTCTGCCTGCAAAATCCATGACAGCTGCCGATCGCATGCTTATAGAATCGCTGCCAAAAGCCTTGATCGAGACGGATATTGTGTGCTCGAGCGCAAACGTGGGGTCTACGCGAACTGGAATCGACATGGATTGCGTTCAGTTGCTTGGGCGAGTAGTCAAGCAAATCGCGCGCGCGACTGCAGACCGTGATTCGTACGGATGCGTAAAGTTTGTGGCATTTTGCAACGCTCCAGACGATAACCCGTTTATGGCTGGCGGATTCCACGGTGTAACTGAGGGAGACGCTGTAATAAACGTTGGCGTATCGGGGCCAGGCGTGGTTTCGCGCGCGCTAGACGAGGCACGTGGCAAGGATTTTGCGTTCTTGTGCGAGACGATTAAGCGCACAGCTTTTAAGATTACGCGAGTCGGTCAGCTTGTTGCGCAAGAGGCATCTAGAAGGCTTGGTATGCCGTTTGGAATAATCGACTTGTCGCTTGCGCCAACGCCAGCCGTGGGAGATTCCGTAGGCGAAGTCTTAGAGAAAATCGGGCTTTCTACTGTTGGCGCTCCTGGCACAACAGCCGCTCTTGCAATGCTTAACGATCAAGTTAAAAAGGGCGGAATAATGGCCAGCAGCTACGTTGGTGGGCTTTCTGGCGCGTTTATACCTGTTTCGGAAGATGCAAACATGATTGCTGCTGCAAAGTCTGGATGCCTTAGAATAGAAAAGCTAGAAGCAATGACGTGCGTATGCTCCGTAGGCCTAGATATGATTGCGATTCCTGGAAGCACAACTGCTGCAACAATATCTGGAATGATTGCGGATGAAGCAGCAATCGGCATGATAAACCAAAAAACAACTGCTGTGCGCATAATACCTGTGGAAGGCAAAAGCGTTGGGCAAATGGCTAATTTTGGCGGTTTAATGGGGTACGCTCCGATTATGCCAGTAAATACCGCAAGCTGCGAGGAGTTTGTTTCGCGCGGCGGAAGAATTCCAGCGCCTGTTCATAGCTTTAAGAATTAGGCGAGTTAATCGTAAGTTAAATTGTGATTTGATTGCGGCTTGAATTAATACTTAATCACGCTTAAATCACGAATTAATGGAATTTTACGAAAGGATTTATGATGGAAAAGACTACGCCACTAAGCGGCGAAATGCTTGCTAGCGCGCTAAAAAAGATAGGCGAATCAAGCAATCGCGTTGCTGTAGTAGGCTCCATGAACGCAGACTACACAATAGTCGCAGATCGTCTCCCAAATCCTGGAGAAACTGTAAACGGAAGTGATTTGCGCGTTCTTCCAGGCGGAAAATCGGGGAATCAGGCCGTTTCTGCAGCAAAAATAGGTGCAAACGTGCAAATGTTTGGCGCGGTAGGCAGCGACGAAAATGCAAAATTCCTATTAAACACGCTAGAATCTGCAGGAGTAGACACGTCTAGAATTTTGCGTGTAGAAGGCGTAAAAAGTGGCGCAACAGTAATAACAGTAGACGCAAAAGGCGGCGAAAACACAATCGTTTACGCTCCAGGGTCTAATGCAAAAGTGAGCGTTGAATACATTAATCAAAACGATGTTAAGCAAGCAATTTGCGGCGCAAGCGTTTTAGGACTTTGCCTAGAAAGCCCAATGGAAACCGTAACGGCGGCGGCAAAAATTGCGCGTGCGGCTGGCGTAAAAGTTTTGCTAAATAATTCGCCTTTTGTAAGCGAGCTGCCACGTGAATTGATTGAAAACGCAAGCATACTTCTTGTAAACGAGCACGAGATGGCGCAATTGCTTAAAATTAGCGAGCCAGAAGACGGAAATTGGGACGATTTTGACTGGCACGATGCTGCGCGCATTATGCACGAGTATGGTTTTGATGAGGCAGTTGTAACGCTTGGTGCAGAAGGCTCGGTTGTTTTAGACTACGCTGCGCAAGATGGCAAGAAGGCTGTGCGAATTTGCCCTCAACGCGTTAAAGCAGTAGATACAACGGGTTGCGGAGACGCGTTTATGGGAACTGTTTTAGCAGGACTTGCCGCTGGCTTTAGTCTGGATCAAAGCGCGCAAGTTGCAACTTACGTTTCGGCGTATGCAGCAATGGGATTTGGAGCGCAAAGCTCGTACGGCAATGCGCAGCAGGTTGTTTGCGCGTTTGAATAGTGGCGCTGTATGCTGCTAGACTAGTCGCGTATGCGTTTTTACTGATTTTGCAAACGGGAAGGCAAATATGTCAACAATTCTTGAAGGCACTCCAAAAAAGCAAATGATGCTTGTAACGGGTAGAGCGTATCCACAACTTGCGGAAGAAACCGCCAACTACCTTGGAATAGACGTGCTGGAAACAACTGCCTACGATTTTGCAAACGGGGAGATGTATGTGCGCTTTACGCAGCCAGTTAGAGGCGCAGACGTTTTTGTTTTGCAAGCGCACACAGATCCAATCAACAATTGGATTATGGAACAGCTGCTTATGGTGGATTCTTTAAGACGAGCATCCGCGCGTAGCATAAACGTTGTTGCGCCTTTCTTTGGGTATTCGCGTCAAGACAAAAAGCATCAAGGCCGCGAGCCAATTACAGCGCGACTTATGTTTGACTTGTTCCGATCTGCTGGAGCTACTCGTATTTTGACTGTAGATATGCATGCGGCTCAAGAGCAGGGATTCTTCGACGGGCCTGTGGACCACTTAACGGCTATGCCAGTGCTTATTGACTACGTTCGCAACACAATGAGCCTAGAAAACACTACGATTGTTTCGCCAGATGCAGGGCGAATTAAGGTTTCGGAGCAATGGGCTGCAAAGCTTGGCGGATTGCCATTAGCGTTTATTCACAAAACGCGCGATATAACAAGGCCAAATCACGCGGAAGCGCATGGAATTATTGGAGACATTCAAGGCCGCGATTGCATTGTTGTAGACGATATGATCGATACGGCTGGCACGATTTGCGAAGCTGTGCGCACTCTTAAAGGAGCGGGCGCGAAATCCGTTACTTTGGTTGCAACTCATGCGCTGCTATCTGGCCCTGCAGTAGAGCGACTTAAGAGTTGCGGCGCGCGCGAAATCATTTTAACGGATACTGTTCCTGTTCCAGAAGAAAAGCGCTTAGAAAACATGACGGTTCTTTCGATTGCGCCTCTTTTGGCTGCTGGAATTAGGTCCGTGTTTAGGTCTGGATCGCTTGTTTCGCTTAGAAACGCGCTTCCAGAAGACATGAAGCATAGGAATATTTACGCTCATTAGTGTGGTTGATTAGCTGCGCGGCGGTGAGTCGCAAGCATGATGTAGACTTAGTAGGTTGTTCGTGAAATTAAATATTCAAAAATATTGCGTGAGAATTTGCGTAATAATGCGTAATAAGTTTGATTTACGAACGATTTTGCAAACACACTCCTGCTGTGGAAAGCCCGCAGCCGAATAGTCCGAAGGAGGTGGGTGATGTCTGCACATAAGTATGAACTGATGTTCATTGCCGATCCAGAGCTTGACGAGCGCGGTCTTAAGAAGTTGACCGAGCAGTATCTTGAGCTTGTCACCAAAGAGGGCGGTTCCGTTGATGGTACCGACTATTGGGGTCGCCGTAAGCTTGCTTACGAGATTGATGGCAAGAACGAAGGTAACTACGTTGTAGTGAATTACACTGCCGAGCCAGCTCTTAGTGACGAGCTTGACCGTGTTTTGAACCTTAACGAATCTGTAGTCCGCACGAAGATTCTTCGCAAGGACGCAAAGTAAAGCAAAGTAAAGCAAAGTAAAGTCAAGATTTGAAAATAGTCAAAATTATTTTGGATTTGCTCTAATTGTTCCAAGTCTTACTAAATTGTTCCAAGTCTTAATAGAAAAGAGGCTACGATGGCTGGAGAAACTGTTATAACGGTGATTGGTAATTTGGCTAAAGAGCCAGAGACTGCTACCAGTTCTAACGGTAGTGTTAGAACGTCTTTTACGATTGTTTCTAATTCCTCTACTTTTGACAGAAGAACAAACAGCTACGTTAATGGCACGCCATTATCGCTTAGATGCGTTGCTTGGGGTGACTTAGCTGAGCATTGCGCGCAAACGCTTACAAAGGGAATGCGCGTTATTGTTCAAGGTAGGTTGCGTGCAAACAACTACGTTGATAAAAACAGCAACGAAAAACGATACAGCATTGATTTGATGATTGATGAGATTGGGCCATCCTTGCGTTTTGCAACCGCTCAGGTTAATCGTTTGAGCTCGAAGGGCGGTTTTGCTGGGAACAATGGCGGATTCAATCAGGGCGCTGGTGCTGGAGCTGGTATGAATGCTGGTGGATACACTGGCGGTTATGCTGGCGGCGCGAATTATGCGAATAATGCGGCTGCTGGTGCTGGAATGAATGCGCAAAATGGCGCTAATCAGGGCGTAAACGTTGAAGACCCGTGGAGTGCTTCTGCTCCATCAAACGGCGGATTTGCAACGTTTGGAGCTAGCTCCGATTTTGGTGGATCAGACGAAGAGCCAGAGTTCTAGTTTTTCTAGTTTTTCTAGTTTTATGCGCGCGCTAATGGCGTCTAGCCGCCGCTGCTTTAGGGCAGATAGTTTAGCGAATATGACTTATTGCTTGTAAAACTAATGCTGGTAAAAATCTAAATACGACTTTACAATTAAAAACATCAGTTTAGCGTATAAACAAAAACAAAAGTTTAACGCATTTAAGAGAGGACATCCTATGTCACGTAAGAGGCCGCAACCACCGGTCAAGCCTTTTAAGAAGAAGCCAAATCCTTTGAAGGCTGCCAAGATTACTGAAATTGATTACAAGGACGTTGCTTTGTTGCGTAAGTTCGTTTCGGACCGCGGCAAGATTCGTTCCCGTCGTATTACTGGTGTAACCGTACAGGAACAGCGCAAGATCGCGAAGGCCGTTAAGAACGCTCGCGAGATGGCTTTGCTCCCATACGCCACCACTGGTCGCTGATTGAGAGGATAAGAACATGGCAGAAACCAAGGTTATTCTCACCAAGACCGTTGCAAACTTGGGTCACTCGGGTGACGTTATTACTGTTAAGGCTGGTTACGCACGTAACTACTTGATTCCACAGGGCTTGGCCTTTGCGTGGAATAAGGGCGCTGCTTCCCAGATTGAAGCGATGCGTCGCGCTCGCTTGGCTAAGGCTGTGGCCACTCGCGAAGAGGCCGTTGCAGCTAAGGCCGCAATCGAAGGCACTGTTGTAGAAATCGCTGCTAAGGTGAGCGAGTCTGGCAAGCTCTTCGGTGGTATTTCCGCCGATAAGATTGCTGCTGCTTTGGCACCAAAGGCCGCCGTTGAAGCACGCGCTATTAGCGTTGCTGCAATCAAGACCACTGGCGAATTCCCAGCAACTGTGGCTCTTCACCCAGAAATCAGCGCTTCCTTTACTGTTAAGGTTGTAGCTGAGTAGTTAAACGTGTTCCAGCTTCCCACGCGGGTTTTGTGAGTTCTTGCAAGTTATTGTGATTTTGCGAGTTTTGCAGGATTTGCGTATTCTTGCAGGATTTCTGCGAAATTTGCGATGGGAGGCAATCCATTTGGATTGATCTTAAGCATTGGCTCTGTGCGAATTGTGGTGAGTTTTACTTGCTGCGACTTGCGCAGAGCTTTTTTATCTTCCGCTTTTTGTTGCTGATTTTCGTGTGTAGAGCTACAAAATGCGGAGTTGTTTTCCGTGTTTTGTTGTTGGTTTTGTGGTTTTGAGCTACAAAATGCGGAGTTGTTTTCCCGAGAATGTTGTTGATTTTGTGGTTTTGAGCAACATTTTCGGGAAATGTGAATGTGTTGTGTGCGTATTGCGCAAATCGTGGTGTTGAATCGCTTTAGCTACTAAATTATAAAAGTTGGGCAAATAAGCTTAAATGCGCATCAAACAAGCAATGCCAATAATTAAGCAATGTCAATAAGTGAACCAGTGCGTCGCAAAGGAGGATTAGTGACTGATTGCAACACTTTAGCGAATCGCCACGCGTCTAATCCGTGCGATTACAATAATGAGCGCGCGAAAAATCGCATACACAATCGCATTGGCGTGGGGCAGACTTGCGCAAAAGTAATTCTTTTTGGTGAGCATTCGGTTGTTTATGGCTACAGTGCAGTAGCTCTTCCGCTGAAAAATCTTAAGATGCGCGCAACAGTTAGTAGCGCAAACGAAGAAAACGCATCAATCGCACAAAACGCAGAAAACGCATTAAATACAGGTGCGCAAAAGTCGCAAGCAACCGACGAGCTAGTTGCACAAATCAAAAATAATCCTAATAAAAACAGCTTGCAAGAGCTTGCTCAAAGCTGCGTAACTCTTAAAGCGTTGGATTTTTGCGGGCCATTAAAAAATGCACCAAAGCGTTTGAACTCCATTAAAACCGCGATTTATAAGGCTTTGCGATTTGCGAATTGGCGCGGCGAAGCGTTACAAGTGGAAACAGCTTGCGATTTTCCGCCAGAGCGAGGATTGGGGTCGTCGGCTGCAGCTGCAGGCGCTGTAATTCGCGCGATTCTAGACTATTACGCGATTGAAGCCAGCGAGGATCAGCTTTTTGCGCTTACGCAGGAGGCAGAAAATGTTGCTCATGGAAAGGCATCGGGATTAGACGCTAAGGCTACTGCTTCAGCGCGCGCGGTGCGATTTTTGTGCGGCGAATTTAGCAACATAAATATACGATTGCACGCGTGGCTTGTGCTGGCTGATTCGGGATGCAAGGGTCAAACGCGCGATACGGTTGAAGCATTGCGAAAAAAGCGCGATTTGAATCCGCATGCGGTTGATGCGATGCTGGAGCAGCTTGGGAAAATCGCTATTAGCGCGCAAGATGATTTAGAGCTTGGGCGGCCGCTGGAAATTGGGCTTAAGATGAGCCGCGCGCACAAGATTCTTGCGCAATTAGGCGTGAGTACGCCACTATTAGATGAGTTGGTTAGTGCTGCGTGCAAAAGTGGTGCTTTGGGAGCAAAGCTGACTGGTGGAGGCGGCGGCGGATGCGTTATAGCGCTTGCGCAAAACTACGATGATGCGCTTAAGGTGGCGCTGGCTTTAGAGCGCGCAGGTGCTGCCAAAACGTGGATTGTGGAAATCGGCAGTTAGAAAGGTTTTAGAAGGGTTATAGAAAGGTTATTGTGGAAAACGTTGAAATTGAGCCAAAAATAGCGTTTGACGAGTCGAAGCAAACGCATTGCGCAATCGCGGAAGCAAACGCAAATATTGCGCTAATCAAATATTGGGGAAAGCGCGACGAGCAGCTTATTTTGCCGTATTCTTCCTCGCTATCTTTGACTTTAGGCGGATTTTCCACTAAAACTAGCGTGCATTTTGACGATTCTCTAGAAGAAGACTCCGTTTGCTTAAACAACACAGAGCTTAGTGGCGATTTATTGCAAAGCGAAGAGCGCGCGCGAATCGTAAAAATGCTAGACATGGTGCGGAAGATGGCTGGAATCGAAAGCCATGCGCGAGTCGTAAGCAAAAACACGGTTCCAACGGCAGCGGGCCTTGCGTCTAGCGCCTCGGGTTTTGCAGCGCTGGCGGCGGCTGCAGCGTATGCGTCTGGTCTTAGGTTAAACGCGCGCGAACTTTCGATTCTAGCGCGCAAAGGGTCGGGGTCGGCATGCAGGTCGATTTATGGCGGATTGGTGTTGTGGAACGCGGGCGTGAGTAGCGAAACAAGTTACGCGGAGCCAATTGAATCGCCAAAAGATTTGAATCTTGCAATGGTGGCTGTTGTTTTGAATCCAAGCAAAAAGAAGATTTCGAGCCGCAATGCAATGCGGCAAACGGTTGAAACATCGCCGCTTTATAAAAGTTGGATTGAAAGTTGTAAAGATGACATTGCAACGGCTTTGCAAGCGATTAAAAACTGCGATTTAGAGGCGTTGGGCGAGGTTTCGGAGCGAAACGCTTTAGGAATGCATGCTGCTATGCGCGCGGCTAATCCTAGCGTTGACTACCTTAGCGAAGAATCGCACGCCGTGCTTAGAGTTGTGCTGCAAATGCGCGGCGAGGGGTGGCCTGTTTGGGCTACAATGGACGCAGGTCCAAATGTTAAGGTTTTAACTAACGCGGAGCAGGCTTTGCGCGTTAAAAACGAGTTGAGGCTGCGCGTGTTGAGTGAGATTAAGAGTTTGCGCGAGTCGCAGAAATCGGCGGATTTTGCGGAATCTGTTGAATCAGCGCAATCCAATCCGCAGTTTATTATTGCGCGCCCAGGCGATGCGGTTAGCGTAACGGCGTACGGAGAAAATCATGACTAAGTTTCAAGCGGAAGCTCCTGGAAAGCTTTATATAGCAGGCGAATACGCTGTTGTGGATGGAAGAGCGGCAATCGTAGCAGCTGTGAATCGTTATGTTAAAGTTACGGTTGACGCGGCTGGAGCTTGCGATTTTTCTGAAGATGCCGACTGTGGCAGGAATTTTTACGGCAGGAATTTTTACGGAAAAATTGCGTGTGAGGATAAAAACTTTGAGCCATTATATTGGAAGTTTGGCGGCGCGCGTTTTGGCAATAACAGGGAATTTATTTTAGATAAAAGTTGTGGATGCGGATGCGGTGTTCGCGCGGCTGCTTGCGATTTGCCAGCGGAAGAATCGCCAGCAACCAACGATTTGCTAGAACAAACTAATGTAGAAAAAATTAAAAAATACTACGCGTACGTAATTTCCGCAATGAACGTTGTAGATGAATATGCGCGCGAGATGGGCGTGTTGTGCGCGGCGGAAGCACTGGGCGAAACGCGCGAATACAACGTACGCATTGAAAGCGATTTAGACGATAAAAAAAGTGGCAAAAAATACGGGCTTGGATCATCTGCAGCCGTAACGGTGGCGGCTGTGCGAGCGCTGTGCAAATGGTACGGATTAACGCTTGCAACGCCAGAATTGTGCAAATTGGCCATAATCGCGTCTTCGCTAGTAAAAAAGTCGGGAAGCGGCGGAGACGTGGCTGCAAGCGCATACGGTGGGTGGGTAATGTACCGCGCATACAATCGCGAATGGCTTAAAGCAGAAGTGGAAATGATTGAAAACGGCGACTCAAGCCTACACGAGTTGTTGCAGAAAAAGTGGCCGCGATTTGAGGTAAAACGCTTAAAAGTGGGCGCAAGCTTGCGACTTTTAGTTGGCTGGACGGGCAGCCCTGCCAGTAGCGCGGAGCTTGTTGGAAGCGTAAAAGCTGGAGTGAAATCTGGAGTGAAATCTGAGGCAAGCGGCACTTTAAGCGTGAATAATATTGCTAAAACATACGCTAAAACATACGCTAAAAATTACGAAGATTTTTGCGTGCAAAGCGAAAAATGCGTGCAAAAAATCGCAAATGCACTAGAAAATGGGGATTTTAACGAGTTATTAAGCGGATTCGCGCAAAATCGTGTGCTGCTAAAAGATCTTGGCGAAATCACGGGAACGCTAATCGAAACACCAAAACTTACGCAGCTAATCGAAGTTGCCAACAGTGCAGGATTGCCATCCAAAACAAGCGGAGCAGGCGGAGGAGATTGCGGAATCGCGATTGCGCGCGCACAAGATTTTGATGCAGTGGCTAATCGCATTAAAGACGAATGGCAAAAAAGTGGGATTGAAGCGCTTAATCTGAAAGTCGCAGAATTTGATGAAAATCGCGACTCTTCGCTTATCGAGCAGCGCAAAGACGATCACATAAAACTTGCGTGCGAACAATACAAAGCGCACGCGGAATCTGGTTTTGAACAAGTGCGATTTATTCCAAATGCGTTGCCGCAATTGGCGCTAAGCGACGTAGATACAAGCGTGAGTGTGCTTGACAAAAGCACAAAATGGGACGTTCCGCTGTACATTAACGCAATGACGGGTGGCAGCAAGAATGGCGAAAATATAAACGCGTCGCTAGCTAGAGTGGCAGCAAAAACTGGTGTAGCAATGGCGTGTGGCTCTCTAAGCGCAGCGCTTAAAAATCCGCATCTTGCAGAAACCTTTAGCGTGATTCGGCGCTTTAATTCGCACGGATTTGTTATGGCGAATGTGAGCGCAGGCGCAAGCGTTGAGCAGGCGGTTAAAGCTGTTGAAATTTTGCAAGCAAACGCGTTGCAAATCCACCTTAACGCGGCGCAAGAGCTTGTTATGAGCGAAGGCGACCGCGATTTTAGCGCGTGGCTTAGCAATATTGAGGCTGTTGTGCGCGCGCTTGATTCAATGAAAGTACCAGTTGTTGTTAAGGAAACTGGATGCGGAATGAGCGCAAAAGATGTTTTGCGGTTGCAAAATGTGGGCGTGCGCGCTGTGGACGTTGGTGGGCGCGGCGGCACGAATTTTGTTGCGATTGAAAATGCAAGGCGTGGGGGTGCGCGCGGCTACGAGTTCCTTGATTCTTGGGGGCTTACCACTGTTGAATCGTTACTAGACATAGCGCAATGTGATGAGATTTTGCGCGATTCTTGCGATAGTGCGGCTGCTTGCGATTCCGCGGCTGCTTGCGATAGTGCTCAAATGCAAGTGTTTGCAAGCGGAGGAGTGCGTACGCCGCTTGATGTTGTGCGCGCGCTAAAGCTTGGGGCGAGTGCGGTTGGAGTTGCGGGCGAGTTCTTGCATACGCTCACTTGCGGTGGACAGGATGCGCTTGTTGATCAAATTGAGGATTGGAAGGCGCAGATTCGCGTGATTATGGCGCTGCTTGGATGTAAGAATGTTGCGGATTTGCGCCAAAATTCGCGCATCTTGATTGATGGCAAGCCGTGCGCGCTGTAATGTCTGGCGTAGTGATATACTTGTGTAGTTGTGCGTTCAGGCATGCTTATTTGTTTATGCGATTTAACATTGGTTAGTCGCGTTTGGATTTGCATGGATGAGCGACGCAAGACTTGCAAGTCAAAGAAAATAGGAGTCCATTATGGCAGCTCGTTGCGCAGTATGTGGCAAGGGACCGCAGACCGGTTTCAGTGTTTCACATTCGCACATTCGCAATAAGCGCACCTTCCGCCCGAACCTTCAGCCAGTTCGCACCACCATTGATGGCGAAAATGTTCGCCTTCGTGTGTGCGTAAAATGCATTAAGGCAGGCAAGGTTCAGCGTGTTGAAGCGTGAATCGCGTGTTAAATGTAAGGCCCTGAGCAGTGCTCGGGGCTTTTTTTGTTCGCTCCGACCTGTCTTTTCGCTTAGAGCGTAGCGCGAAAAGGCAATTCGGAGCGCTGAGCCGCTTAGCGTAGAAGCACGGTGTGCTTCTACGGCGGCGAATACGTTCGCGCGCTTAGACCGCGCGAACGACGACCTGCATTGTAGTGCGATTGTACTTAAAATACGGCGTGTCGTCATACAAACGCACTACACAAACACATAAAACTGTAGTGTGTTTGTACTGAATTTCCGTGTTTTTTGATACAAACGCACTACATAAAGCGTTGTTTTTCCAGAGTTAGCGCAACGATTATAATCGAAGTATGGCAGCACGCATAACACTTAACACAGCAATATCTTCAATCGTAAGCAACAAGCGCCGCGTTTCTGCCCTAAAATCGCTAGGTGTAGTCACAGTAAAAGACGCGCTAACGTACTACCCGTTTAGAGTCACAAATCCGCTAAAACGCGCGCATTTAAGCCAAATTTTGCCAGGTCAAGAAGTTGCGTTTTGTGCGATTATACAGTCCATAAACTTAGTGCAAATGAATGCGCGAAGAGGGTATCGCCTAGATGTAAACGTTGCGCAAGATGCGTCGCGCGCTCAAATCGTCTATTTTTCAAAAAGCAAGCAATACGCGCAATGGGTTAGCAGCCGCATGAGCGTTGGTCAAACCGTTGTTGTGGGCGGCACGAGCGGCGCGTTTAATGGCGTTTTGCAATTTACGCATCCGCAAGTTATAAGCGTTTTGGCGGCGGTGAGCAATGATGACAAGTCTAGCAACGATGAGAAATCTAGCGCGTCTGACGATTTTGCTGCGCAAAGTGTTGAAGAAGCGTTTGAAAAGTTATGCGCTCCGCAGCCGATTTATCACGCAAATTCGCGTATTTCTAGCGACCATATTCACGAGACGATTTTAGGATTATTGCAACTTTTTAAGAGTTGTGATAGTGGCGATTTTGCGCCTGAATCCCTGCCAGAATCCCTGCCAGACATTCTTCCACAATCCGTAATCGCAAGTAAAAATCTTATGCACCGCACGGATGCGTTTGAATCAATCCACAATCCGCAAAGCAAAGAGGATTTTGCGCGTGCAATTAACACAATGCGTTTTGAAGAGGCGTTTATATCTCAAATTGCTGTTTTGCAATCGCGCGAAAATTCGCGTCTAGGATCTGCTTATAAATGCAACAATGGCGCTTTAAGGCAGCAGTTTGAAGAAAGTTTGCCATTTGCGTTGACGGAAGGCCAAAAAAACGTTATTAGCGAGATTACGGAAGATATGCAAGGCAATTCGCTCAAACACTTGCAAGGCGCGCAGGGCGAATCGCAAGCAGCCGCACTATCAGGCGAATCGCAAGCAGCCGCAGAGTCCCCATTAAAACCAATGCGTCGTCTTTTGCAAGGAGAAGTCGGATCTGGAAAGACGGTTGTTGCAATGAGCGCAATGCTTCAAGCTGTTGGTTCGGGCCATCAAGCGGTTCTTGTTGCGCCAACTCAAGTGCTGGCTCATCAACACGCCGAAAATTTGCGCCAGATGATTGCGCGCGCGCATATAAACGTTGAAATTACGCTTGTAACAGGCGGAATGAAGCTGGCGGATCGAAGAAGTGCTTTGGCAAAAGTAGCAAGCGGCGAGCCAGCGATTATTGTGGCCACTCATGCCGCATTTTCCGCTAGTTTTAAGCCAATAAACCTTGCACTTGCGATTATCGACGAGCAACACAGATTTGGCGTTGAGCAGCGCGATTCGCTTGTACGAAAAATGAGCAATAATGCAGATGTTCATCTTCTTGTTATGACGGCTACGCCGATCCCTAGAAGCGCTGCAATGACTTGGTTTGGCGATTTAGACGCGTCTTATTTAACGGAGCTTCCAGGCGGCCGTAAGCCGATTCGCACGTTTGTTATAAACGAGCTGGACTTTGCAAAAATGGCCGCAATGTTTAGTCACATTCGTTCCAGAATTGACGCGGGGGAGCGCGCGTACATTGTTTGTGCGCGAATAGACGATGGCGATAATGGCGATAATGGTGATAATCGCGATTGCGCGGTTGCTGGCGATTTTGGCGCATACGCATCTAATCCACTAAACGATTCGCAAGAAAATTCGCAAGTAAACTCACAAATTCACACGGTATCGCAAATTTTAACCCGCCTTAAAAACCTCGCTCAATTTAGTGGCGTCAATTTTGCTGAGCTTACAGGCCGCACAAGCGACGACGAGAAGCGCAAAATTATGAGCGACTTTGAAAGCGGAAAAGTGCAAATCTTGGTTTCTACAACCGTAATCGAAGTTGGCGTAGACGTTGCAAAAGCAAGTTGCATAGTGATTTTTAACGCAGAGCGATTCGGGCTTGCGCAGCTTCATCAACTTAGGGGACGAGTGGGGCGTTCTGGCACGCAATCATGGGCTTTTTTGGTATCGGCAGCTCAAGACAACGAGTTGGCAGCAGAGCGTTTGCAAGTTGTAGAAGAATCGCTAGATGGCTTTGTAATAGCGCAAAAAGACTTGGAGCTTAGAAACGCTGGAGACGTTTTAGGAGATAGTCAATCTGGCGGAAAATCAAGCTTAAAGTTGCTTCGAGTTGTTAAAGACGCGCATATTATTGCAGACGCAAGGCAATGCGCAACTTCGATTCTTGCAAGCGACCCAACTTTGCAAAATCACACGCAACTCGCTGGAGCGGTTTTAGACTTTACTCGTGGAAGCAGCACGGCGATTTTGAGCAATTAGAAGAAAATCGAGAAGAAAATCGCACAATTTTTTACAATTTACGTGCGAAAAAGACAATTTTTGAATATTCTAGAAGTATAAGGTAAAAACGCGAGAGACGAGGCAAAGATGACTGAACGCGAACAACAAATATTGTCGTGGATTCAGCAGAATCCTATGATTAGTCAGCAGGAGCTTGCAGATTTAGCTGGCATTACGCGATCGGGCGTGGCTGCGCACATTTCTAATTTGATTCGCAAGGGATACCTTAGAGGAAAAGGTTACATTGTTACGCCACCAAGCTACGTGACTGTAATCGGCGGAATAAGCATGGATGTTTTGGGAATCGCGTGCGGAGATCTTATGGACTACACGTCGAACGCTGCAAAAGTGCGTTACGCGCTTGGCGGAGTTGGGCGAAATATCGCAGTTGCTTTAGAGAGGATGAACACGCGCGCAAGTCTGGTCTCTGTGTACGGAGGCGACCACAATGGCGAACTGTTCAAAATCGACGCATCTGTAAACGGACTAGACATAGGATACTCAAAGCAGCTGCCAGACGCAATGACAGCGTCTTACATGTACGTTGGAGACGCTTCTGGTCAAAGGCTTTTGGCACTAGACGATATGAGCATCTACGATTACATGACGCCAGACTTTTTGCGTGAAAGAATATCAATCATAGAAAACGCAGACATTGTTGCGCTCGACACAAACATTTCGCAAAAGTCATTTGAATGGGTGTGCGATAACTACCATAAGCCGATTATGGTGCGCGCAATAACGGATGCAAAAGCTACGAGAATACTTTCGCGCTTAAATTGCATTGATACTCTTGTTTTAGATACTGCAGAATCGCAAGCACTTACTGGAATTTGCGCTGTAGACGAAAGGTCAGCTGTGCAATGCGCAAAGGCGCTGCTTAAGCGCGGAGTAAAGCGCGTGTTTGTTAATTCTGGGCGAGAAGGCGTTGCGTATGGAATACTTGGGGAAGGCATTGCGTTTTATCCTGTGCCTTTGCGGCGCGTTCAAAGAATGATTGTTTCTAGAGGAAACGGATCCGAAGGCGCTAAGGCTGTTGGCAACGACAACGGTTCTAGCGATACTGCGACTGCTGCTTTGATTTACGCGCGATACAACCACTTTGACAATTCTAAGACTGGGCGATTTGCGGTTGCTGCTGCTGCGCTTAACATGGAGTCTGTTGAAGCGGTGCACGAGGCGATGACGCCAGAGCTTGTTGAGGAGCGTATGCAAAGCATTCATGAGCGTGCGTGATACTCGCTCCGACCTGCATTCGCTTAGAGCGCGCGAACGATGTGACGCTTTTTGTACCACATTCCACCTAAAAATGGTACAAACTCCGGAAAAAACTTCCGCATTTTGTACCATTTTTGACCTAAAACACGTACAAAAAGCGGAAAATCGCTCGCGCGCTACAGTGTGCTGTAACTCGCGAGCGATTTTACCTGCCTGAGCAAGCGCAGTCTAAGCGCTTATCAGTCGCAATCTTCTGGCTTAGGAATCAAGAACGAGCATGCAAACGCGAGAGCAAGCAGCACGATTCCAGCAATCATCGAAGCAACGTAGCCAGTGGTGGCTCCAGCGTTCTGCGCAAAATTGGTCATAACAGCGTAAAGAATCGCAAAGCTCAATCCTGCACCAAGGTTAAACGCTCCAGCATTCATGCCAGGCAAATATCCAGGATTATCTTTAGGAGAAAGCACAATTCCAAGGCCGTTAAGCATAATGTTTGCAACACCTGCGTAGCTAATTCCAAGCCACAAAGAAAGCACTACAAGAGCGCAAACAGAAGGCATTTCGGCAACGTACATTCCAAATACAACGCCAAGAACGCTTACAAGGATTCCAGCGCGCAAAACGAGTCGGTATCCAAACTTTGCAGCAAGCATGCCAGCAACAGGGCCAAACACAAAGCCAATGATTGCGTAAGGTGTAAGAGTTGCAAAGCTCACAACACTTGCGCTCATTGCAGCTCCAGACTTAACATCTTGTGCAAGCTGTGGAACAACGCCATTCATGATTGCAAAAACGCCCGTCATTGTAAGAAGCGTGCAAGAAAGCAATCCCCAAGTGCGGCGTTGGCTCATATATTTTGTAGAAACAAGCGGAGCGGAGTTTTTGCCTTCTACGTTCCAGAAGATTACAAAGAAAACGATTGCAAGAACTACAAGAACTGCCACAAGAGTCAAGTTGGCGCTAGCAAGCTTGCCGATTTCGTTAATCGCAAGATATGCAGCCAAGAACGCGATGCCAAGCGTTACAACACCAACCCAATCCATCTTAGGAGTGTCTTGCGCGTGCGATTCTTCAGTCTGGAATATAACCAAAAGAACTGCAATCACGCCGATTACAGCCATAGTACAAAACACGGATCTAAATCCAAAGTTGCCTGCGAGCCAGCCGCCTGCAAGTGCGTCAACGCCTGCAATTCCGCCATTTACAGACGTTAAAATTGCCATCAACTTTGCGTAACGCTTTTCTTCGCTAACGCGCACGCGCAGCATAATCAAGCACATTGGCACAACTGGACCGCTTGCGCCTTGAAGGATTCGGCCAATCATAAGAACCGTAACATTTGGTGCAATGGCGCTAATCACGCATCCTAAAATGGTTGAAATCAGAATGCCTGTAAGTACTTTTTTGCGGCCAACAAGGTCTGCCAAGCGAGGTAGGAATAGCGAAAACAGCGCTGCTGCAGTAAAGAACACGGTTTGTGTTAGCGCGATTTGCGTATCCGTTGTTTTAAGCTCGTGTGTCATAGTGGCGAGTGCTGGGGAGAGCATGGATGCGTTTAGCTGGAACGCAAAAATGGCCACTAGAAGTGCGGTCATAAGTGCTACGATTGAGCGTCCGCCCTTGTCTAACATGTGTGGAGCTGGAGATGAAACCTCAGTCATAATAACTCCTATATATTGTTTGGTTATTAGGGATCTTCTCTTGTTAGGGATTTTCTCTATTATCTTTTATTTATTTGTTTGATGTATATTGTTTGACTATTTGGTTTATTTGACTTACTTGACTTATTTGATTCCATCGATTCGCTTTAGAGCGTCGATAATCAAATCCCAGAACTTGTTAAAGTCAAGCTTAGTGGCCACTTGCGTGTGGCATTCGCTTGCGGATGGCTCTGGTCCGCGCAAGTCTGCAACCGTCATTCCAAGTGTTAAATCGCCTTTAATTTCAACGTCTAGAGGGCATCTGCGAGTTTGTACAACACTGTGGTCAATCAAGTACGCAACCGTGCAAGGATCGTGCACAGGTGGGTCAATAAAATCTTGATTGTTTTGGTATGTTTTGCGGAAGAAGTCCATCAAGCCGCTTGCAAACGCAGAAAGAGGTGTGCCGATTGCGTCGATTTTAGCTTGTACTTGCGGTGTGCAAAGTGCTTGGTGCGTTAAATCAAGACCAACCATTGTAATAGGCCAATCTTCATTAAACACAACGTGAGCGGCTTCAGGATCTACCTTAATGTTAAATTCTGCGACCGCGCTCCAATTTCCAACGTGGTAGCCGCCGCCCATAAGCACAACTTCCTTAACGCGGCTAACGATTCGCGGCTCCATTCGCGCAGCCATTGCAATGTTTGTAAGTGGGCCAGTTGGAACAAGTGTAATCGTGCCTGGCTCGCTGTTCATAATCGTGTTGATAATCCAGTTTACTGCGTGGCCTTCGTCTAATGGGCGAGTTGGCTTTGGGAGAGTTACTCCGTCTAGGCCAGTTTCGCCATGAATGGATGCAGCCACTTCTAGCGGGCGAATCATTGGGCGATCGCATCCTGCGTGAACTGGAATGTTTGTTGCGTGAGCCATTTCTAGCGTTGCTCGCGCGTTGTACGTAACTTTTTCGAGGCTTTGATTACCGCCTACTGTTGTTACGCCAATCAAATCAATGTTTGGGTTGCCAAGCGCTAGAAGAATTGCCATCGCGTCGTCGTGGCCAGGGTCGCAATCTAAAATGATTGAAGTCATTGTTGCTCCTTAGTTGTTTAGTTGTATGTCAGTTGTATTTGGGATTTAGATATTTTATGCTTAGGCTTTTTAGCAAACTTCATTGTTTAGCGTAGTTTGGGATAAATCGCCAGAAACCAGTGCTAAGCAACATTTGTTGATGTTAATAAACAAATGACCAATACAATTTTAACAAGGATAAAATTTGACACAAGTAAAAAAGATACATAAGTCAAAATAAATTAAAATGATATGCTTAAAATATGCACGTAATTGCAGGAAGATTTAAGGGCACGCCATTATGCGCTGCAAAGTCATGTACAAGACCAACAACAGACCGCACAAAAGAGGCGATTTTTTCTAGACTTGACTCGTGGGGAGTGTGCGAGGGAGCGCGCGTGCTCGACTTATTTGCTGGAACCGCGGCGTTGGGTGTAGAGGCGATTTCTAGGGGCGCAAACGAGCTGGTGTGTGTAGAGGCGAACGCGGCTGCGGCGGCACTAATTGCAAAAACCGTTAAAGTGCTAGAAAGTCAAAGCGCGTGGAGCCAGGATTTAAGCGTGCGCGTAAATAAAAAGCGCGCGGAGCAGTTTGTGCAAGACTACAGCGGCGAGGCTTTCGATTTGGTGTTTATAGATCCGCCGTACGCGTTGGAAACAGAGCAAGTTGAGCTTTTGATTGAAAACATGGTTAAAAACGGCGTTGTAAGCGCTGCTGCAGATACGTTGATTGTTTTGGAGCGTAGCGCGCGCAGCGTTGCGCCTAAGATTTGCGCGGGGTGGGAGATTTTCGACACGCGAAACTATGGCGAGACTGCCGTAATGTTTATTCAATCTTCGCATTGATGGCTTTGTTTGCGCTTAGAGCGTGACCAAGTGAGGTAGAGATTCAAGATTTTTCGCCCTGAATGAGATGAACCTCAGCATCTTTGATGGTGATTCATCGAATGAAGAAGGAAAATCGAGAATCTCGGTGATGAAAACTACGAAAAAGTTCTAGATATTCAGAAGGTTTGATGTATTTCTCTACGAGCAATAAATAGCGCCATCCTAGAGCCTTAGAATATTAACGTTCATAAGCTATACATAAAAGTGCGCGTCACTTGCGAGGAGAGAAATACTCAAACCTCGCGCAACGTTAAGTGGGAAATTGCACAACAACAACCAATAGGGAGCCGTTCTATCGATAGCTAGATTTATAGGCGCCTCGGCGAATCGCCAGAAACCTCCCATCCAAGGCTAATCAGCGTTTTTCTATCCTGCTTACTAAGCGACTTGCAATCAAGTTTCTCAATCAAATCTGGTCTAATTTGACTTGTGCGCTCCAACGCATCATCTCTACGGAATCGATCCACTTTAGCGTGGTCGCCCGAAGTAAGAATCGCAGGCACGCTAATGCCGCGCCAAGTTGTTGGACGCGTGTACTGGTGATGCTCAAGAATCGCGTCCGCGCCCGTGTACGACTCTTCCACAATCGACTCAGGGTTACCCATAAAGCCTGGAATCAAGCGCGTAATGGCCTCTACCATAACGCTAACAGCAACTTCGCCGCCGTTAAGAACGTAGTCGCCAATCGAATACTCGCGCACATCTAAGCCGCGCGATTTGTAGTATTCTGGGATTCGCGCGTCGTAGCCTTCGTAGCGGCCACATCCAAACACGAGTCGCTTTGCGTTTGCTAATTGCGTTGCGTCTTTTTGCGAAAACAGTGGTGCAGAAGGATTTGGGAAGATTAGAATTGTGCCGTTATCAACGCTATTATTTGCGATGCAGTTATTGTCGTCGCAGACGTTGCAGCCATTGCCGCTGTTATCTGCGATATTATTGCCACTAAAAAGCAGCTCATCAAGGCACTCCGACCACACCTCTGGCTTCATCACCATTCCAGCGCCGCCGCCAACTGGTGTATCGTCAACCGATTGATGAACGTCGTGCGTCCATCTTCTAAGATTGTACGCGTTGATTTTAAGCAGGCCATTATCTTGCGCTTTGCCGAGCAAGCTTAAATCAAGCATACGAAAATATTCTGGAAATACGGAGATTATGTCGATTTGCATTTTTATAAGCCTTAAGCTTAAATCCTGCGCATTAAAGCCCAGGGATTAAGCCGCCTGGAGGGTCTAAAGTTAAATATTCGTCTTTAAGATTTACTTCTGGAACAAGCGCTTGAACAAAAGGAACTAGCGCAATTTTATCATCGCCAACTGGCTCCAAAAGGCGGATTTTAAGCAGAGACTGAGCGCCGTCCACAACGTCTACGACTTTGCCGATTTCGCGAGGAGCAACACCAAGTGAATTATTCTTACAAATGCGCGCGCTAAGGCCTACTAAATCCTTAATATACCAGGCGTTTTCTTGCTCTAATTCTTCCGCGCTTTGAGCCTTAGTGTAAAGCTCCAAGCCGTTTAATGCCTCTGCGTCGTTACGATTTAGGCTTTGTTCAAAAAGCAGAATCCAGCGGTTTTTGAAAGTGCGAGAGGCTTCGATTGTAAACTCGCGCTCGCCGTCTTGCGTGTAAAGCACATTGCCTGGTTCAAAGCGATTATAAGGCTCGTCGGTAAATACCTGAACCGTGACTTCGCCTTTTAATCCTTGCGCTTTTCCAATACGACAAACCCTCAGTAGGGTGTTTGCACCTTGCTGAGGGTTGTCAAAAAGTTGGTTTTTAGCCACGTTCAATCTCACTTACGTACGTCCATAATGTCTACGCGCACGTTGCGATGGCTTAGAGCCTGCACAACAATACGAATAGCATTGGCGGTACGACCGTTTCTTCCAATAACGCGACCGATGTCTTCTGGATTTACGCGCACGCGCAAAAGTTCGCCGCGGGCGTTTGAATGAGAACGCACGGATACGTCATCTGGAAAATCCACAATGTTCTTAATGAGATGTTCCACAGCTTGAGCCAGCATAATTACTCAGCCTTTTCCTCGGCTTCAGCATCTGCTGCTGGAGCTTCTTCAGTGGCTTCTTCGGCTTCGTTCTTAGCGGCTTCTGCAGCAGCCTGAGCCTTTGCAGCGGCCTCGCTCTTAGCGGCCTTAAGCTTCTGAGCTTCGGCTTCTACAGCCTCAACGCGAGCCTGAGCATCTGGGCCAGCCTCAGAAGTCTTCAACGTGCCTTCTGCGCCGTCGAGACCCTTAAACTTCTGCCAATCGCCAGTAATCTTTAGCAGCTTCAACACTGGTTCGGTTGGCTGTGCGCCAACGCCAAGCCAGTACTGTGCGCGATCAGACTTAATCTGAATCAAAGATGGCTGCTTGTTTGGATCGTAGATGCCGATCTCTTCGATGGACTTGCCGTTACGCTTGTTGCGCGAATCAGAAATTACAACGCGATAGAAGGCGTAGAACTTCTTGCCCAATCTCTTAAGACGAATCTTGGTTGCCAAAATGGCTCTCCTTATAACTAGAGTCGTAGAATTTCGCTCGGGTGTGGGGCACTCCTCGCGAGTTCCACTGTTCCTCGCGTGGTCGATAAGAGGGCTTCGATTCACGCGAATAACTTTTCTATTATGACTGATTGCGTGGACGTTCGCGCGCTTAGACCGTGCGAACGACAGGACCTACCTTTTCGCTTAGAGCGTATCGCTCGAACATTCTCCTTATCTGTTGTTGCGCGAGGGCTGGGTGTTTCTTGTCTCACAACGCTCCGCCTATTACGTGTAGTCTGTTGTTGCGGTTGTTCCGATTTGGCTTTGATTTTGTTTTTGGTTGAAGTTTGTTTGTAGTGGTTGATCATTTGTATTATTTGGTATCGGCTGCCGCTCTTATACTGTTCGACCAAGAATCACCCAGCCCTCTTACAAGTCTGAACAATTGCGTATTGCTTAATCACCGAGATTCTCGATTTTTCTTGCTACTTCAGCGAATCACCATTTCATGCTGAGGTTCGCTTCATCCGCTGCGAAAAATCTCGAATCTCTACCTTGCTTGGTGGAGTAATGTACGCAAAGAGAATTGTTATTCGCGTGAATAAGCGGGGAGCTAGAGGGGGATTGAAATGCAAACGATTAGCGCAAAGTGGTCGCTGCCGTCCACGCGAATCGCGCGTTGCTCTGTGGCTTTAGCGCTGCATCCGCTTGACTTTACTAGTACATGGTCAAGCGCAAGATTTGGCCATTTTTGCCACGTTGGCCATGTTTTTAGTCGCTTTCCAATTTGCATTGATGCGTCGAAAAAGCCTGATTTTAGTAGCGCTCTAAAGCTTGGGTGGTCTGGAGTGGAATTTAAGTCTCCGCCTATTATTGTGACTTTTTTGACGTTGCTTTCATTGTGATTTTCGCCGATTTTTGCAAGCGCCATTATTCCGCTGCTCCAAGCCGCACATCCGCGCATAGGCGATTTTGGATGCGCCGAAGCGAATGTTATTAGAAGATTTTCCGCGCGCGAATCGCCAGCTTCTAAAGATGAGTCGCAAGCAACCGCCGTAACAATTGGCACGTTTGCTGCATCAATCTTAATCGACTTACCAAAAGATTTAACATTGCTTAGTCGCGTATAAATCGCGTTAAATCCGCCATTTTCGTGGTTGTTTGTATTTCCCAATTGCACATGCGCAAAATCGCGTTTAATCCCAAGTTTTTCAAGACTTTTTACAAGTTTTTTGCTCACTTCTTGTAAAAGAATCGTATCGATTTTATGCGTTTTTGCTAGCTTTATTATTTGACTTGCGTTTGCGTGGCCATATCTGCAATTAAGCGTCATAACGCGGATTTCTAGTGATTTTTCCTGCGATCTTGTCTGCGATTTTTCCTGCGTTTGTTCCTGTAATCTTCTTGCAAAATACGGCGTATACGATTTCAAAGAGATTACGAATAACAGTGCATATGCAACGCACAAAAATACGTAAGATTTATAAAATTCATTTTGCGAGCATGTTGCAACTGCAGCCACAGCGCTGGCGATTAGCCCAAACACTGCGCAAAAAGGCGCAATCGGAAGCAACGCAATAACATAGGGCAGTGGTTTTAGCTTATCTGCTCCAGCTGGCAGCCACCTAAGCAGCTGCCAAACTAGAAGCAAAACAAGCGAAATAAGTAAAATCGCAAGTAAAATCGAGTAAATCATCTACTGATTATCTGTTATTAGCTTATTTGCCAAAAAGTCCTGCGAGTCCGCCACCCAAATTAGGCGGCAAATCAGGCATTCCGCCAGCAAAATCACCTTCGCCACTCATAAGATTTTGAAGATTTTCTGGCAGATTATTAGGCAAATCCTGCTTCTTCTTCATAAAAGCAGACTCGCCAGCGTCATCGCCATCATTCGCATTATTTGCATAAGAATTTCCAGACAAGCGGTCTCTAAGCGCGCGCTCCTCGGCCTCGCGGCGCATAGGATTGCCAGACTTTCCGCCCTTCTTCTTGCTCTTTTTGTCTTTGCGCTTCGACTTTCCAGCGCCGCCGCCAAACCCAGGCATTCCGCCCATTCCTGGCATTCCTGCGCCGCCGCCATTGCTCATGCGCTTCATCATCTTAGCTGCCTGCTCAAAGCGTTGCAAAAGCGCATTCACCGCGGAAACCGAAACGCCTGCGCCAGCTGCAATACGCGCGCGCCTAGAACCATCAATAATCTTGGTGTCTTTGCGCTCTTTAGGCGTCATCGAACGAATAATCGCCTCTGTGCGGTCTATCTCGCGGTCGTCAAACTGCTCAAGTTCCTGCCTGTGCGCTGCCATTCCAGGCATCATTCCAAGAATCTTCTTCATAGAACCAAGCTTTTTAACCTGTTGAAGCTGATCCAAAAAGTCGTCTAGTCCAAAAGTTCCTTCAGATATTTTGGCGGCCGCTTTTCTAGACTCTTCCTCGTCAAACTGCTTTTGCGCATTCTCAATAAGCGTCAGAATATCGCCCATATCGAGGATTCTGGAGGCCATTCTATCTGGGTGGAAAATCTCAAAATCCTTCAAACCTTCGCCAGTAGAAGCGAACAAAATCGGCTTGCCCGTAACGCTTGCAACAGATAGCGCAGCGCCGCCTCGCGCATCGCCATCTAACTTAGAAAGCACAACGCCTGTAAAGTCAACACCCTCGTTAAAAGCTTGAGCTGTGCGAACAGCGTCCTGACCAATCATGGCGTCTATAACAAACAGAATTTCTTGCGGATTAACAGCATCGCGAATTTCGCGCGCTTGATGCATAAGAGCATCGTCCACGCCAAGGCGACCAGCGGTATCAATAATAACCGTGTCGTACATTTTTGCGCGCGCGTAGTCAATGGAATCTCGCGCAACCTTAACAGGGTCTCCAGTGGCTAAACCAGCCGAAACAACTTCGCTGCCGCCATCACTTTGCACACCTCGCTCTGGCGCAAAAACTGCCACGCCTGCGCGCTCGGCAACAACCTCAAGCTGCGTAACGGCGTTAGGGCGCTGCAAATCCGCCGCAACAAGCAAAGGCGTATGGCCCGAATCCTTAAGCCAGTAGCCCAATTTTCCTGCGAGCGTTGTTTTACCAGCGCCTTGCAAACCAGCAAGCATGATTACGGTTGGGGGGTATTTTGCAAAATTCAGCGGACGCTCAACGCCTGCGCCCAAAACGTTTGTAAGCTCGTCATTTACAATTCGCACAACCTGTTGAGCAGGATTTAGCGCGCTAGAAACCTCTTCGCCTAGTGCGCGCTCGCGAATTTTAGCGGTAAAAGATCGCACAACGTCTAGAGCCACGTCTGCGTCTAAAAGCGCGCGGCGGATTTCGCGAATCGTGCCGTCTATGTCGGAATCGGAGAGTTTGCCTTTTCTGCGCAAGTGCTTGAATGCGCCAGAAAGTCTTTCTGTTAACGAACTAAATGCTGCCATAATTGCTCTATTCTACAGGTTGTTTGGAATGTTTTCTATGTTGCTTTTGCTTAAGACAAATGCCACGATGATCCTTGTGCGGAATCTTCGATTACAACTCCAGCGGCAGTTAAAGAGTCGCGAATCGCGTCTGCTCGTGCAAAATCTTTAGCCGCGCGCGCAATTGCCCTTTGTTCCAGCTGATTTGTAATCAAAGATTCAAGAGCCTTGTGTTCTGCGCTTGCGCCACTATTCGCGCCTTCGCTCAAATCTTGCGATTTTTGCGCGTTGCTGCGCCATTGTGGGGAGTAAGGGTCTAGCCCAATCGTGTCTAGCATTGCGCGAACTTGCAAAACGCAAGTTTTAATAAGGTTTTTAATGCCATCGTTTTGACTGTTATCTTGACTTTGCGCATAGTCGTCCAAAAGCGCGTTACCAGAGCGAATCGCAGTAAAAATCGCAGCCAGCGCGCCCGAAACGTTAATGTCGTCGTTCATAGCTTTAGTAAAATCTTCTGGAAGATTATCCGCATCAACGCTTTGAACTTCCGCATAATCTGGCTGATTTTCGATTACGCGGCCAGCGCGCTCGAGGAAGTTAGATATGCGATCATAAGCCGATTGTGCCTCGTTCAAAGATTGATCTGACCACTCCAGCATTGCGCGATATTGCACGCCGCCTAGCGCATATCGCACAACCCACGCGGATTTTTGAGCCAAAACAGATGGAACAGAAAGGCCGTTTCCAAGAGATTTGCTCATTTTTTCGCCCTTAGATGTAACCCAAGCGGAGTGCATCCACACGTTTGCGCTTTTCCATCCGGCAGCGAGTGTTTGCGCCATCTCATTCTCGTGGTGTGGGAAGCGCAAGTCTAGTCCGCCGCCGTGAATGTCGAAGGAATCGCCAAGATAGCGGTGGCTCATTGCCGAGCATTCAATGTGCCATCCTGGTCTGCCTGCTCCAAACGGCGTGTTCCAGCGCGCGTCTTTTTGGTCAAAATCGCAAGGTGCTTTCCAAAGCGCAAAATCGCGAGCATCGTGCTTATCTGGGCTTGCGTCGGCAGGGTCAATCGGATTGTATTTGTCGGCTTTGCTGGCTTCATTGTTGCTATCTGAATTGCCATTTTGATGCGTAAGCGCGCCGTAATCTTGCCAACTTGGCACACTAAAATACACGTTTCCAGTAGGATTGCCATTCGCGTCTGTTATTGCGTAAGCGTGGCCGCGATCAATAAGGCGCTGTATAAGCTCCACCATGTCGTTGATGTGACCAGTTGCGCGCGGCTCCACAGTTGGCGGCATAACTCCAAGAGTGTCGTAAGCTTTAGTGAATTCGCGCTCGTAAATGTACGCGCGCTGCCACCAAGTTTGGCCATTTTCACTAGCTTTTTTGATGATTTTATCGTCTATATCTGTAACATTTCTAACAAAAGTAACGTTGTAGCCAAGGCGCAAAAGCCATCGGCGAACAACGTCGAAGGCGATTGCTGCGCGAATATGACCTATGTGCGGCGAGCTTTGCACAGTTGCGCCACACACGTACATTCCAACATGACCAGGAGTAACGGTTGTAAACTCACTAGTGTTGTGCGTTGCTGTGTTATATAAGCGCAATCGCGCGGCTGCTGCTGTAAGAGTTCTGTTCGTATTTTCAAGCATAATCTCAATTATATGTTTAGCTAATAACTCACGCTCACGTCTTCGTCGCGCAAAATGCGGAGATAGGTGTAGGACTATGATTGCAAGCAGATAGAAATCGCAAGCGCAGCTACGGAAAAGTGGCCACTAACCGCCCGCCGAATGCACGCCACTAAAATCGCAAGAAAGGATTGAAAATGATTGATTCTTTTGATTTCGCAAAGTCTGAAGTAAAGTCTGAAGTAAAGTCCTACACAAACTCTTCCGTACTCATGACCGACATGTACGAGTACACAATGCTAGACGCAGCGCTAAAAGACGGAACAGCAGACCGAAAATGCGTTTTTGAGATTTTTGCGCGACACCTTCCGCAAGGTCGCCGCTACGGAGTGGTAGCAGGCACAGGCAGAATCCTAGAGGAGTTGGCGCGATTCCACTTTAGCGATGAGGATTTGCGATTTTTGCAAGACCGAAAAATCGTAAGCAAAGACACCATTAAATGGCTGGAAAACTACCATTTTAGCGGCAAAATCCGCGGTTATAGGGAAGGTGAAATGTTCTTCCCAGATTCGCCGATTTTGCAAGTTGAAGGCACTTTCGGCGAATGCACATTGCTAGAAACGCTGCTGCTTTCCGTGCTTAACTACGATTGCGCAGTGGCAAGCGCCGCCGCACGCATGGTTTCCGCATCTGCTGGAAGGCCATGCATGGACATGGGCGGCAGGCGCACAAACGAGTGGTCGGCAGTGGCTGCCTCTCGCGCGGCGGTAATCGGCGGTTTTAAGGGAACTGCAAACCTGCTTGCGGCAAAGCTTTACGGGCTTAAGGCGATTGGAACGGCTGCGCATTGCTTTACTCTTGTGCATGATTCGGAGCGCGCAGCCTTTGAGTCGCAGATTGCCGCGCTTGGCAAAGGCACAACGCTGCTTGTAGACACGTACAACGTGGAAGAAGCTGTTAAAACCGCCGTGCAAGTTGCTGGCGCGGATCTTGGCGGCGTTCGCATTGATTCGGGTGATTTGTGCGTTATGGCTCGTCGCGTGCGCGCGCAGCTCGACGCGTTGGGCGCTAAAAACACTAAAATCACAGTTACTAACGATTTGGACGAGTACGCTCTTGCGTCTTTGCAAAACGCGCCAGTCGATTCCTACGGCATTGGCACAATGCTTGTTACGGGCTCGGGAGCGCCTACTTGCGCAATGGTTTATAAGCTTACAGAGCGCGAGGGCGCGGATGGTGTTATGCAACCTGTTGCTAAGAAGTCTAAGAATAAGGCGACTGTTCCAGGGCGTAAACTTGCGTATCGTTCCTACGATTTTGGCGGAGTAAATGGTGGCGCCGCTGGCAATGGCGTAGCTGACTGCGAACACGTAATTTCTGGTTCGGAGAGCGCACTCGCGACTTTTAAGCCGCAAGATTCTTGGGAAGATTTGCTAGTTGACTACGTGCAAAATGGCGAATTTAATACGGAGTTTATGGGTCATGATGCGATTATGCGCGCACAAGATTATTGTGCCAAATCGCTTAGTAGGCTTCCGATTTCTGCTCAAAGTCTTATGCGTGGCGACCCTGCGATTCCTACAGAAATCAGCGTTTTAGGCTAGTTAGGCTAGTTTTGCTAGTTTATAAATCAGCTTTAATTTGAGTTACACTAAAAGCCCAGATTGTTCATCTCTTCGTAGATTTTTTTGCACTCTGGGCAAACAGGGTAGTCGTTTGCTTCGCGCTTTGGAATCCACACTTTTCCGCACAGTGCTACAACAGGGCGGCCAGTCAAGCGCGATTCGATTACGCGATCTTTGGAAACGTAGTGTGCAAAGCGGTCTGCGTCGCCGCCATCGTCCATTTTTGCGGATTCGTCTACTTCTGGCTTTTCGAGCACGCTTGTGCTTGTGCTAGACCCAGAATCTGGGAGGCTTTGCGAATCGTCTTCCATAACAGCGTTCAAATTAGCAGCGTTTAAGCTATCGCCATATTTTGAATCATTTGAAAACGTCATTGCATCCCTTTCGTACAAATCCTTTTCACACAAATCATGTTTGCATAAATCGTGTTTTGTTGCTTGCGATTTACGTTTATACAAGCATAATTCATAATCGCAACAAATGCGCGACGACCTGCCTTTTCGCTTAGAGTGTAGCGCGAGAGGCGCTTTGACTGAGCTTGAAATTGCATAGCGCGTTTCAAGCTCCTTCAAAGCGTGATTTGGCTCAAATGTAAAGTCCAGTGGACTTTACATGCGAAATCAGCCGAGCGGCTACTAATAGCCGCGAGGAATAGAGCGCTGAGCCGCTCAAACGTAAAGTCCAGTGGACTTTACGTGCGGCGAAGACGTTCGCGCGCTTAGACGCGCGAACGAAACGCCTCGCTCGCGGCGAAAAATCTCGAATCTCTACAGTGCTTGATGTAATCATTTTGTACCTAAAATACGGCGTGTCGTGTCGCTCGCGCAGGTTAGCTGCGCTCGCGTATAGCTCGTGCCAGACACGTGGTAACCTAAAAGTATGACTATAGCTGTTTGCCCAGGCTCCTACGATCCCGTTACAGCCGGGCACTTAGACGTGATACAACGTTGTACGCATCTTTTTAACGAAGTGCATGTTTTAGTGGCGGTTAATGCGGCCAAAACGCCCATGTTTTCCGAGTCGGAGCGCGTGGATATTATTCGCAAGGCGCTGGAAGACTTAAAAGACGATTCGTCAATCGGAAAGTTTGCGCCACCTTTGCGCGGTGCTGCTAAATCGCCAGCGTGTAAAATAGTTGTTTCTTCTACAGATGGTCTTATTACAGATTATTGCAAAAAAGTCGGAGCAACCGTAATCGTTAAGGGATTGCGCCAAAATGGCGACTACGAGGCGGAGCTTGGAATGGCGCTGGTTAATCGCAAGCTGGCTGGCATTGAAACCATGTTTTTGCCAGCGGATCCTATTTTGGAGCATGTTTCTAGCTCTGTTGTAAAAGATGTGGCTCGTCATGGTGGCGATGTTTCGGGAATGGTGCCAAATAATGTGATTCCACTTTTGCAAAGCGTTTTTTCTAAAACAAATGCAATATCGTAATCATAAAATTAGCGAAATATTATAATGGCAAGTTAAATATCGCCGAAATAAGTACAATATTACTAAAATAAATACGTACTGAATAAATACGTACTAAAATACGTACAATAAGATTGTTAAGAGATAAGAGAGCAGCTACTTAGCGAAGGAGCGAAAATGAGCGAAAACGAAGACGACACAATGGAAAGCCAAGTATCGGCAAATCGCAGCCAAAAGTTGCCATTAAATCCAGTGATTGCAAACAATGACGATTCGCCTAGTGCTGCTTTTGAAGCTTACGACGCTGTGCCTGCGGCAAGTAAGGCTAATGATGATGCGGCTGCTGGCGATGAGGCTGCCAATTCTGCGGCTGCTGGCGATAGTGCGCAAAACTTGTTCCCAATGCCAGATTTGCGCGAGCGCGAAGACGGCGGTGCAATAGCGTTTGACGACGAAGAAGAAAACGTGTTTAAGGCAGCGGATCCGCAAACCGTTAGTGAAGAAGTGCGCACAAAGTCGCGCGAAGAGTTCACTACTGTGTACGACATAATCGACACGATGGAAACGGCGTTAAATAGCGCAAAGGGAGTGCTTTTTGCTGCTGGAATGGCAAAGGTGGATCGCGAAGAATTTGGCGATTATTTGTCTAGGCTAAAAGACATGCTTCCAGTTCAGCTGGAGCGCGCTAGTGCGTTAATGCGAGAGGCAGAGAGGCGTTTGCGAACGGCTCAAGCTCAAGCAAATTCTGTTGTAAGTTCGGCTCAAAGTCAGGCTGCGCAAATGGTTGAGGAAGCTCAGGAGCGAGCCAGATTCTTGGCAGGTCAAGAAAATGTTGTTGCGATTGCAAGAAACCAAGCGCGCGAGATTGTAAACAATGCGCAAGCAAAGGCCGAAAAGCTTACTCGCGGTGCGGATCAGTACAGTGCCACGGTTATGGAAGGCTTAAAGCAGCAATTAGACAAGCTTGAGCAAGACGTTCAAGCAGGTCAGCGCGTTTTGGAAGAGCGTAGACGCGCGGCTGCACATGTGCAAAATCAGGCTGCTAGTAAGATAGATGACGAATTTGACAGCGAGAGCAGCGAAATAAGCAAAAGCGAAGAAAGGAATTAAAATGACATCGCATCCCTCCCAGTCTTTGTGGGCGGTTCCAGTTGCGCAAATGGCGGCGCGAGCGGGAAGTAGCATGCAATTGAATCGCGCTTTTCCAGCGCCAGAAGGCATAGGAGACAGCGTTATTGGCGTGCAGCCAGGGAGTGATGTTACGGTAGACGGCAGCTTCGATTCCGTAGTTGACGGGCTTATGTTCCAGGGCACGATTACAGCGCGAGTGCATGCAGAGTGCTCGCGATGCTTGATGCCGTTGCATAGGGATTGGCCTGTTGATGTGTGCGCGTTTTTTGCGCGCGTGGAAAGCGGCAAAGGCAGCAAGGGTGCAAATGGCGGCGCGCGTTCTAATAACTCTAATAACTCTAATGATGATTTAGAAGATGCTGATATTTGGGACGAAGGCGACGATTCTGGAAATGTGTATCCGCTGGTTGGTGGCGGCGATTTTGCCGACATTGAGGCGCTGATTCGAGACACAATGGTTAGCGAGTTGCCACTTAAGCCTTTGTGCGAGCCAGATTGCAAGGGTCTTTGCTCTCAGTGCGGAGAGAATCTGAACGAACATCCAGATCATCATCACGACGTTACGGATATTCGTTTTGCGGCGCTTGAAGGTCTTAAGGAAAAGCTTGAAGCACAACAATCTGACTGAATAAAAATCCTTATTTGGCGTTGCGCGATTCCTGCTTAATGTTGCTGAGGGCTGGGTGTTTCTTGTCTCACAACGCTTCGCCTCTTACGTGTTTTCTGTTGTTGCGGTTGTTCCGATTTGGCTTTGATTTTGTTTTTTGGGTTGAAGTTTGTTTGTAGGGTGAGTCATTGGATTATTTGGTATCGGCTGCCGCTCTTATACTGTTCGACCAAGAATCACCCAGCCCTCTTACGTGATTAAACAATTGCGTATTGCTTAAACGCCTGAGATTCTCGATTTTTCTTGCTCTCTCGGCGAGTCACCATCTAGCGACGCTGAGGCTCGCCTCGATAGCGGCGAAAAATCTCGAATCTCTACCTAGCTAGGCGTGTGTTTGCGAATAATGTATGGCGCTTGCTGTAATATACAGAACGCTTAAGCTCAATCGGTTGAACGAAATAGAGGAAAGATTATGGCACTGCCAAAGTACAAGACCTCGCGCGCTAATACTCATTCGCGTCGCGCCAATTGGAAGGCTTCTGCCGTGCAGACTATTACCTGCCCGAACTGCGGTTCGCCAGCGTTGTCTCACATGGCTTGCCCAACCTGCGGTAACTTCCGCGGTCGCGTGTATCGCGAAGCAATTCGCTCTGCGCACACCAAGTAGGTTGTATTTTAAGAGAACCCTGCCATCGACGGGTGGCAGGGTTTTTGTTTTTTCCTAGTTTGTGTTGTTTCCCGAAAATGTACGTGATTTAGGTGTTTTTTGCAACAAAGTCGGGAAGCGAATAGCGCAAATCAATGACTTCAATGCTTGCGCTATAATGTTGAAAATATGAGTGGGAACAACACAAAAGATCAGCATGACGTTCAAAATGATGTAAAAAGTGACGTCCAGAATGATGTAAAAAGTGACGTCAAAAGTAATGACAAAAATGACGTTCAAAATGACGACCAGCACGGCGCATGCACGAACCCAAATCAGCCACAAGACGCTAGAACTAGCAGCATTGGCGTTGCGCGCACTCAAGATGGCCACACGCAAAATGGTGACCCTACTCAGGAGCTTTTGCGCGCGCTTGGCACTACGATTTCGCCAGATTTGCTTGTTGAGGCTCTCACTCATCGATCTTTTTCACACGAGCATCCAGGCACTAAAAACTACGAGCGCCTAGAGTTTTTGGGAGACGCCGTTTTGGAGCTTGTTTCTACAGAAACGCTGTTTTCTGCTCACCCAGACATGACGGAAGGCCAATTGGCTAAGCTTCGCGCTAAGGCTGTTTCGGAGTGGGCTTTGAGCGCGGTTGCGCGAGATAAGTTGCATGTTGGACCGTATATTCTTTTGGGTCATGGCGAGATGGAGCATGGCGGCGCTCAAAAAGACTCGATTTTGTGCGATATTGTTGAGGCGCTTATTGGCGCGACTTTTGTTGAGCATGGCATTGACGAGGCGCGCGCTGTAGTGCATCGCTTGATTGACGACACTTTGGCGGAGGTTCTTACGGAAGGCCCAGCTTTGGATTGGAAGACTTCGCTTACGGTTTTGGCGCACGAGATGGGGCTTGACGAGCCGCAATATAGAATGTCGGTTTCTGGACCAGATTACGCGCCCGTGTTCCGTGCACGCGCGGTTTTGGCGCACGAAAACGGCGATGAGCTGCTGGGTGAGGCGGTTGGTTCTAGCAAGCGCAAGGCTCAGCTTGCTGCTGCAGATAAAGCTTGGCATGTGTTGGATAGAAGGCGTAAATCGAGCGCGAGCGAAGAAAGCGGTAATTAGGTCTTTCTGATTGCTGTGATATAAGCGATTTGAGGCGGTTCTATGGCTAGCAGTCGTAATAATAATGATTCATTATTTAACGATGATTCAGCATCATCAACGGTTGCTGGCGACTTTTGCGACTTACGCTACCACTGTGCGCGCTACGTTGACTATTTGCGCGCAAACAAAGGCCTTGGGGGGGCCACCTTGCGCGCGTACGGCGCTGATGTTTTGCAGTGCTTAGAGTGGTGTAGTAGCAACGGTTTTTGCGATTTGCGCGCGGTTTCTACGAGTGTTTTGCGCCAATGGATGTATTGGCTTAACAAGAATCACGCGCGCTCGAGTTTGGCGCGCAAAGTGGTAGCTGTGCGCGGCTTTTTTGCGTGGGCTAAGCATGTTGGTTTGATTAGCGCAAATCCTGCGCAAATTCTTTCAACTCCTAAGATTGCTAATGAGCTTCCTACTGTTTTAGACGAAGCGCAAGCGCAAAAGTTGCTTGATTATGCGGATAGTTATGCAGATAATTGCGCGGATAATTGCGCTGATAGTTGCGCCGATAACTTTGCGCATGATTCAACTGAGCATGATTCAACTGAGCAAAGCAGTAAGCAGAAAAAGCCGTGCGCGCAAAAGTCGCAAGCTTCCGATCGTAAAGAAAATACGCCACTAAAATCGCCTCAAAAATCCCCTCAAGAACATGCACTCGCCCTTAGAAACGCTGCGATTCTAGAGCTTTTATACGCAACGGGCATGCGCGTGGGGGAGCTTACAAGCATTAATGTGCAAGATATGGATTTTGAAAATCACACTGTAAAAGTTACAGGTAAAGGAAACAAGCAGCGCGTTGTTCCGTTTGGTGTTCCTGCTGCAAACGCTTGCAAAGAGTGGATTGAGCATGGTCGAAGTGAGCTGCTAGAAAAGCACGCAGAAACCTCGCAAGCGCTGTTTTTGGGCGCGCGAGCAAAGCGCATTGACCAGCGCATTGTTAGGAGTATTGTTCACGAGGCTGCAGCTGCTGCAAACGTGCCAGATGTTGCACCGCACGCGCTTCGCCACAGTGCTGCAACGCATATGCTCAACGGTGGAGCGGATCTTCGCGAGGTTCAAGAGCTTTTGGGGCATTCGTCGCTTAACACAACGCAGCGCTACACGCACGTTTCTATTCAGGCTCTTAAGCAGCGCTACTCACAAGCCTTCCCGCGTGCCTAGAAAAATAAGGTTTATGCAGAGAATGAAAAGATGTGATTTGAATCACGTAATGCCGCCGCGTGGCTAAATGTATAATCGACTTATAAGCTTGATAGGAGGGTAAAACAGTGGTTGATGATTCAAATAAGCCTGAATCAAGCGCATTGATGAATAGCGTGTCGACGAATAGCGCATCGACGAATAAGAATGTAGCGAATCAAAATGACTCCAGCGCGGCAGACGTTGAAATGAGCCAGTACGTAGCAGATCGCGCTCGCGTAAACGAAGATAAAATTCGCCAAGACGAGCAAATCGTTGCCGAATTTGGCGAATACAATTACGGCTGGCACGATTCGGACGCTGCAGGCGAGGCTGCAAAGAAGGGCATTGACGAGTCGGTTGTTCGCGCAATTTCTGCAGACAAACATGAGCCAGAATGGATGCTAAACCTTCGTTTGCAAGGCTACCGCGCGTTTTTGCAAAAGCCGATGCCAGATTGGGGCGTGGATTTAAGTGGTTTTGACGCAGACGATTTTAAGTATTACGTTCGCCCAGTTCACGATCAAGCGAAAACTTGGGACGATTTGCCAGAAGACATTCGCAAAACTTACGATAGGCTTGGCATTCCAGAAGCGGAGAAAAAGCGCTTAGTTTCAGGCGTTGCAGCACAGTACGAGTCGGAAGTTATTTACAATTCGATTCGCGAGGACTTAGCAGCTCAAGGCGTGATTTTTGTTGATACAGATACAGCAGTGCAAAAGTATCCAGAGCTTGTAAAAAAGTATTTTGCAACTGTGATTCCAGTTGACGACAACAAGTTTGCGGCTCTTAACACCGCAGCTTGGAGTGGCGGATCGTTTGTGTACGTGCCAAAAGGTGTGCATGTGGACATTCCACTTCAGGCTTACTTCCGCATTAACACGCCGAACATGGGTCAGTTTGAGCGCACGTTGATTATTGCAGACGAAGGATCGTACGTGCATTACGTTGAAGGTTGCACAGCTCCGATTTATTCCACGGATTCGCTCCACGCTGCAAACGTTGAAATCGTTGTAGAAAAGCATGCGCGCGTGCGCTACACAACCGTGCAAAACTGGTCAAATAACGTGTACAACTTGGTAACTCAGCGAGCTTACGTGCGCGAAGGTGGCACAATGGAGTGGGTTGATGGAAACATTGGCTCCAAGGCAACTATGAAGTATCCTGCTTGTATTCTCGCCGAGCCGTACGCAAAAGCAGAAACCATGTCTTTGAGCTTTGCTGGCCGCGGTCAGTACCAAGATACGGGTGCGAAGATGATTCACTTGGCTCCGCACACGAGTTCTACGATTGTTGCTAAGTCGATTTCGCGCGGCGGTGGACGCTCTGCCTACCGCGGTCTTGTGAAGATTGTTAAGGGCGCTAGTGGCTCCAGCTCTTCGGTTGTGTGCGATGCTTTGCTTGTTGACGATTTTTCTAGGTCCGACACTTATCCGCATGTTGATGTGCGCGAAGATAACGTTTCGATGGCTCACGAGGCCACTGTTTCCAAGGTTTCTGAGGATCAGCTTTTCTATTTGATGAGCCGTGGGCTGGAAGAAAAAGAGGCTATGGGCATGATTGTTCGCGGCTTTGTGGAGCCGATTAGTCGCCAGCTACCAATGGAGTATGCTCTGGAGCTTAATCGTCTTGTGGAATTGCAAATGGAAGGATCCGTGGGGTGATGAGCGAAGATCTGAAAAAGAATTTAGGCAATAAAATGACGGAAAAAGAAATTAATATTCCTGTAGCAGACCCTAACGATCCCTACGCTGTTCCTGCTGCAATGCCTTCTAGTGCAGATAAATCCGTGCGCTCTTTTAACGTGCAAGACTTTGCGATTCCAACGCGCAAGCAGGAAGATTGGCGGTACACGCCAGTTGAGCGAATCTCTGAGTTTTTTGATAGCTTTGAGCCGTCTAATAACGTTACGGTAGAGCTAAAAGGTGTTGATGGCGATTCGCACGCAAAGCTGCAAATTTTGCCGAAAAGTGAGGCTCCGCATACCGAAATGAAGCCTTCGGATCGCGTGGCTGCTGTTGCGTGGAATTCTGCAAAGTCTGCGTACGTTTTGCATGTTTGTGGCGAAGTTACAAAGCCAGTAATATTGCAAATTCACGGGAACAACTTGCAGTCGCTAGACGCTGCGAAATCACTTGACGCATTGCCACTTGACGCATTGCACTTAGTGATAGAAGCAGATTCCTGCACAAATGCGGATATTATTGTAGAGCACACGGGAGTTGCAAAGCTTGCTGAAGGCGTAGAAATCATTCTTGGAGAGAACGCGCACGTTTCTACAACGTTCATTCAAGAGTGGGATTCAGGCAGCAAACACGTTGGAAATCATAGGATTCACGTTGGGCAGGGTGCTTCGCTTCGCCACACAATGGTCACGCTTGGCGGAGACGTTGTGCGAATCCGCATGGATCAGGATTTTGGCGGCGAAAAGGGCGATTTGAACATGCTTGGCATGTATTTTGTGGACCCAGGCGAGCATGTTGAGCATCGCACTATGGTTGTGCACAATCACCCAGAATGCAAGTCGCGAGTAGTGTATAAGGGCGCGCTTTACGGCAAAGGAGCGCATTCTACATGGGTTGGAAACGCGCTTATTAAGCCAGAAGCTCCAGGCACGGATTCGTACGAGTTGAACCGAAATCTGGTGCTAACTCCTGGCGCGATTGCCGATTCGGAGCCAAATCTAGAAATCGAAAACGGAAATATTATTGGCGCAGGTCACGCAAGTTCTGTTGGCAGATTCGACGACGAGGAGCTGTTTTACTTGCAATCTCGCGGCGTTAGCGAGGCGGATGCTAGAAAGCTTGTTGTGCGCGGATTCTTTAACGAGCTTATTGATGAGATTGGCGTGCCGCAAATCGTAGATCATTTGATGGCTGCGATTGAGAGGCGTTTAGCTAAGACGGAAGAATCTGTAAATGCGAACGAGTCGCAAGCAACCGAAAGGTCGCAAGCAACCGACGAATCGAAATATGCGGAAGAATAGGAGATAAACATGTCAACTTTAGAAATCAAGGATTTGTACGCGTCTGTAGAAACAAAAGAGGGACGCAAGCAAATCTTAAAAGGCGTAAATCTTACAGTTAATTCTGGCGAAACGCACGCGATTATGGGTCCGAATGGCTCTGGAAAGTCTACTCTCGCATACACTTTGGCAGGTCACCCAAAGTACGAAGTGGATTCGGGCCAGGTGCTTTTAGACGGCGAAGATATTTTGAAGATGACTCCAGATGAGCGCGCAAAAGCTGGTCTGTTCCTTGCGATGCAATACCCTGTAGAGGTACCTGGCGTTTCGATGACGAACTTTTTGCGCACAGCAAAAACAGAAGTGAGCGGAGAGGCTCCGACTTTGCGCGCGTGGGTTAAAGAGCTTAACGAAGCAATGAAGCGCTTAAGAATGGACCCAAAGTTTGCATCTCGTTCTGTAAACGAGGGATTTTCGGGCGGCGAGAAAAAGCGTGCGGAAGTTTTGCAACTAGAGATTCTAAAGCCAAAGTTTGCGATTTTAGACGAGACGGATTCTGGACTAGACGTGGATGCTTTGCGAATTGTTTCGGAAGGCGTAAATCGTGCTAAAGAAAGCACTGGTTTGGGCATTATGATGGTTACGCATTACACGCGAATCCTTAAGTACATTAAGCCAGATATTGTTCACGTTTTTGCGCAAGGTCACTTTGTAAAGACGGCAGGGCCAGAGCTTGCAGACGAGTTGGAAGAAGAAGGATACGACAAGTATTTGCCAGAAGGTGCCAGCGAGTCTGCTATTGCGTGAGCGGCTATTGCATGAATCGACCTGCATGAGCGGTTAGACCGCGAGAGCAACATGATCTTCTATTCCGCGTTTTGTACGTGATTTAGGCCAAATCTGGTACAAAGTGCGGAAGGTTGTTCCGTGTTTTGTAGTCCTACATGCCGTTTCGAGCTACAAAATGCGTCAACATTTCTCGTGTAATGGCGTGTCTAAAGCCGCGAGTAAACTCGTTTAGGTTTGGCTAAATCAAATGGAAGAGGTTTGTAATGACTGTTCGCGGTGATATTAGAAATGTGGCAATCGTAGCGCACGTTGACCATGGTAAAACAACGCTCGTAAATGCCATGCTTCAGCAGTCGCACGTATTCTCTGAGCGAGAAGAAGTGCCAGACCGCGTAATGGACTCCAACGACCTCGAGCGCGAAAAGGGCATCACCATTCTTGCCAAGAACACGGCCGTGCAATACACTGGCCCGCTCGCAGAAAAGTACGGTCATCCAGAGGGAATCACAATCAACGTAATCGATACCCCAGGTCACGCCGACTTTGGTGGCGAGGTGGAGCGCGGCATTTCCATGGTTGATGGCGTTGTGCTGCTTGTTGACGCTTCCGAAGGCCCACTTCCACAAACTCGATTCGTTCTACGCAAGGCGCTTGAGGCAAAGTTGCCAGTGATTTTGTGCGTTAACAAAACGGATCGTCCAGATGCGCGTATTGACGAGGTTGTTAGCGAAGCTACAGATTTGCTTCTAGGCCTTGCACAAGACGTTGTTGAAGAAGGAATCGACCTAGATATTGATTCGCTTCTTGATTTGCCTGTTATTTATTGCGCTGCAAAAGCTGGCTATGCATCCTTGAATCAGCCAGAAAACGGCGGTTTGCCAGATAACGATAATTTGGAGCCTCTTTTTGACTCCATTATCTCCAACATTCCAGCGCCAGAGTACGAGGAAGGCGCACCTCTTCAGGCGCACGTTGCAAACATTGATTCCTCCGACTTCCTTGGCCGCTTAGGCTTAGTGCGAATCTACAATGGCATTTTGGAAAAGGGCAAGACTTACGGGCTTTCTCGTGTAGACGGCTCGCTTGAAAACTTCCGCGTTTCCGAGCTTTTGCGCACGCAAGGCTTGGAGCGCACTCCTGTTGCATCTGCAGGACCTGGAGATATTGTTGCAGTCGCAGGCGTTAACGACATTATGATTGGTGAGACGATTGTGGATCAGAACGATCCAAAGCCTCTTCCATTGATTCACGTTGACGACCCAGCTATCTCCATGACTTTCGGCATTAACGATTCGCCGCTTGCTGGCACAGAAGGCAAGGATCACAAGCTTACGGCGCGCATGATTAAAGATAGGCTTGATCGCGAGCTTATTGGTAACGTGTCTATTAAGGTTCTTCCAACAGACCGCCCAGATGCTTGGGAAGTTCAGGGTCGTGGCGAGTTGGCGTTGGCAGTTTTGGCGGAGCAAATGCGTCGCGAAGGCTACGAGCTTACAGTTGGCCGTCCTCAGGTTGTTACTAAGACGATTGATGGCCAAATTAACGAGCCTATGGAAAACACTACGATTGATGTTCCAGAAGAATACATGGGTACTGTTACGCAGCTTATGGCGGATCGCAAGGGCCGCATGGATTCTATGAGCAATCACGGATCTGGCTGGATTCGCTTGCAATTTACTGTTCCTTCTCGCGGTCTTATTGGCTTCCGCACGGCTCTTCTTTCTGCAACTCGCGGAACGGGAATCGCAAGCTCTATTTCTGCAGGCTACGCGCCTTGGGCTGGTCAGATTGTAACTCGTCAGAATGGCTCCATGGTTTGCGATCGTAAGGGTGTTGCAACTCCTTATGCTATGCAGCGTTTGCAGGCGCGTGGCGTGTTCTTTGTGGATCCGCAAAGCCCTGTGTACGAAGGTCAAATCGTTGGTATTAACAATAAGCCAGACGAGTTGGATGTTAATATTACGCTTGCTAAGCATATGACTAACATGCGTTCTTCTACAGCAGATGTGCTTGAGACTTTGACTCCACCAATTAAGATGAGCTTGGAAGAGTCGCTTGACTTTGCTAACGAAGATGAGTGCGTGGAAGTTACACCTGAGTCGATTCGCGTGCGCAAGATTATTTTGAGCCGTGATGAATGGTATAAGTGGCGCGCTAAGCAGCGTAGGCAGAACAACAACGCTGCGTGATTGCTGCGTAAATTTAGCGTGATTTCTTAAAATATCGCTTAAAATATTCCTTAAAATGATGTTTAACATAAAGTCGCATTCTGTGCTATTTGCTAGCAAGTGTGCGGCTTTATGCGTTTTAGCGGCATTTTGCGCGGTTTTGGGCACTTTTGCGCACCGAATGGGCGCTATGTACGGCTTTCCGTACGGTCTTGTAATCGCGCTTTTGCTTGTTACTTTGAGCGCGTGTTTTGCTCGCATGCTTTGTGGCATGTTTGGCTTTATTTTGCACGCAATTGTGTGTTGTTCGGTTGTGTGGATGATTGCGCTTGGATGGTTTAGGGTTTTTGGCGCATTTCGCGGCGTGCTAGTTGCCATTGGCTTTGGCGTAGATAATCTTCCGTGGATTGCACAAAATGCTGGATATTTTTGGCTTTATGGCGTGATTATTGCTCACGCAGTTTTGCTTTGTATGCCTAATAAATTTTTTGTTATTTCTGGCGCTAAATAAGTGGCACTAAATCAGTGGTAGTGGCGCTAAATAGTGGTGCCAAATCAGTGTAAGGTAGTCTTACTTATAGTCTTAGAGTAGTCTTATTTACAGTAGTCTTAGTCTTATAGTCTTAAAGTAGTTTGAGGAATAGTCATGAATAGCAATATAGTCATGAATAGTAATAAGAACAGCAGTAGTGACCGCAAATTATGTTATTTAGGGCCAGAAGGTTCTTTTACTCATCAAGCTGCTTTAAAAGTTAAAGAACAATGTAAATCGTTAAGTGCTTTGAGTCTTATTCCAACTGCGTGTGAGAATATTCGTAATATTGCTAGCAAAATTGAAGATTGCTACGATTTGGGTATTATTGCGTGGGAAAACAATATTGAAGGCGTAGTAATACCTAATTTAGATTTATTAATTGATGCAAAAAATATGGTTGGCATTGCTCGCTTGGGCGTTGATATAAGTTTTGATGCTGTTGTTTGCCAGTCGGATTCAATCGATAACTGTTCGACTATTGTTGCTCATCCTCACGCGTTGGCGCAATGCCGTAAGTTTGCTCAAAAGCATGGATTGAAAGAAAAAACCGCGTCTTCAAACGCTGCTGCTTGTAGGGATTTAGTTAATGGCGAAGTTGCCTTGTGTCCTAAAATTTGTGCTGATTTATACAATAGGCAAATTGTGAGTGAAGGCGTTGAAGATTTTTCTGGCGCGCGCACTGAGTTTTTAGTGTTAGCTCCTAGAGATGAGGCTTTCAATTTTGTTAGTATGCATCGCGAATGCTATTCATCTTTTTCTTCGATTATTGCTTTTATTCCGCGTTGTACAGGTGCTGGAGTGCTAGCAAATTTGCTTGACGTTGTGCGCGATCATGGTCTTAATATGACTTCTTTTATGTCTAGGCCGATTAAAGGTCAAGATGGTTTATATAGTTTTATTGCCACTGTTGATGCTGCTCCTTGGGATTCTACGTGCAAAGCTATGATTCAAGAGGTTGTTGAACATGGTGATTGGGTGCGAGTTTTAGCGGTGTATCCTTCTAATAATCGCAATAATCCGATTATGAATGATTGGATGCTGCCTAATGGTGGAGTGTGTATTGATGCTGTAGGCGAGGCTTCAGATGATGCTTCGGGCGATGCTTTAGTTGATGCTTCGGGCGCTTTGCGCACTTTGAACGTAATGCATGCAGAAAGAGAATTATTATGGTAGAAGATGCTGAATTTTCTCAAAAATTTTCTGTTGGTATTGTTGGACTTGGACTTATTGGCGGATCAATCGCAAAGCGTTTGGTGGCTACTGGCTCTTGCAAAGTGTACGCGTATAATCGCCATCAAACAATGTACAGCGAGGCGAGGGCGCTTGGAATCACTTGCGTTGAAAGCGTTGCGGATCTTGCGCGCATGCAGCCAAATGTTTTGATTTTGTGCAATTCGCTTGCATCTATGCCAGAAGTTCTTGGCGAGATTTCGCGCGGAATCAACAAGCAGCGCACAACTTTGACGGATGTTGGTAGCGTTAAAGGGCTTGTGCGCGAGCAGGTTAAGGCCGCGGGGCTTGGCGATTGTTATATTGGCGCGCATCCTATGGCTGGAAGCGAGTTTACGGGTTGGCAGGCGTCGAGCGCGGAGTTGCTGCGCGGCGCGCTTTGGGCAATTAGTGTTGATGAAAGCAGCGATTTCTGGCGATTTTTGGCGGTTTTGCGCGTTATTGTTGAGTTGTGTGGCAATCGCGCGCTTGTGTTGAACGATTCCATACACGATGCTTCGGCGGCGCTGATTTCGCACATGCCGCACGTTGTTTCTACAGCGCTGGCGAATGTTTTGTGTGGAAGCGAAAATCGCAATGTTGCGTTGCAAATGTCGGCTGGTTCTTGGCGAGATATGACGCGAGTGGCGCTTACGGACCCGAATCGCACGCGTGCAATGGTTGCGGAAAATCGGCGAAATGTGGCGGATTTGCTGGGTAGCGTGATTGAGGAGTTGAGTTTTGCGAAGAAGGTGCTTGAGGGGAGCGATGGCGATTCTGCGGCTGCTAGCGATGAGTGTGATGAGCGTGATGCGGCAGAGCGCGCGTTTTTTGCTAAGGCTGATTCTTGGCGAGAATACAAGTATAAGGAGCGCGCGGTTGCTTGCGATGAGTCGGCTGGCAATTTGCGCGAGCTTCGATTTGCGCTTGATTGCCCAGGCGATTGGCAAAGTCAGATGATTCAAAGCGCGCAAAGCGGCGAGCAGATTGTTGGCGTTGCGCTGAATGAATCTGCGGCGGCTTGCATAACACTTCGCCGCATCTCAACTCTCTAATATCCGTGAGCTCCGAAGTGCATTCTCGCGCTTAATCCGCGCGAACGCTATTTCCGCTTTTTGTTGCTCGACACGCCGATTTGAGCAACATTTTCGGGAAAATCGCTTGCGCGCTATGCAACTCGAAGTCGTAGATTCGAGCGGCATATAATTAATATATGACCGAATCGCAGCAACCGCACCCAAATCAATCGCAGCAACCGAATCAATCGCCATTTTCCACAAAAATCCAGCAATTTCTAAACCACATAAGCGTGGAGCGCGGGCTTTCTCCAAAAACCGTTGAAGCTTACGAGTCGGATCTTACAAAATACGCCAACTGGCTGCGCGAAGCCCGAAAAATCAACGATGTTAGCAAAATCACGCAACTAGATATTGAAGAATACGTGCGCGCAATGTCATCACAAGCAATGTCATCACAAAGTTTAGGCTCTCGCACGATTGCGCGGCGAATCGCAAGCATCCACGAGTGGAACAAATTCATGCTTTCCAACGCGCAAATCGCAAGCGACCCTTCTGCAGAAGTCAAAGCGCCTAAGCAGTCGGAGCATCTTCCAGACGTGCTCAGCATTAGCGAAGTGGAGCGCGTAATCGATGCTGCTGGCGGATTTGGTAGCACGGATGCCGTCTCGCTTCGAGACCGCGCGCTTGTGGAATTTTTGTACGCGACTGGCGCGCGCGTGAGCGAGGCGGTTGGCTTAAAATTCGAGGACATTGATTTGGAGGAATCAGTTGTGCGGCTTAGCGGCAAGGGGCAAAAGCAGAGGCTTGTGCCGATTGGAAAGTGCGCGGTTAGTGCGTTGCGCGATTATTTAGATAAAGCTAGGCCGATTCTTGCAAGTCGCGCGCAAAAGTCGGAAGCTTCCGCAAAGTCGCAAGTAAACTCATCATCAAACTCATCATCAAAATCCGCAAATTCTCACATGATTTTCCTCAACAAACGCGGCAAATCGCTGTCTCGCCAATCCGCCTGGGAGGCGATTTCGCGCGCTGGCAAGATGGCAAAAATCGGCAAAGAATTGCATCCGCACACGCTTCGTCACTCCTTTGCAACGCATTTGATTTCGGGCGGCGCCGACGTGCGCACGGTGCAGGAGCTGCTTGGGCATGCATCCGTTACAACAACGCAGATTTACACGCATATAAGCCCAGACGCGCTTATGGAGGCGTATGTTATGAGCCATCCGCGCGCAAGGTAGGGGTGATATTCGCCGCCGCATCGCGCAAATCCACTGAACATACCTTTTGCTAAACTGGAGCGTATGCCTACTGATTTACTTGGACGCGAATATGATACTTTCCGCGCGCCCGATGCGCTTACAACGCACGGTCCTGCGCGCATTATTGCTATGTGTAACCAGAAGGGTGGCGTTGGTAAAACTACCAGCTCCATCAATATAGCTGGTGCGCTGAGTCAATACGGTAGGCGCGTTTTAATTGTTGACTTCGATCCGCAAGGCGCTGCAACGGTGGGGCTTGGGATTAATGCGAACGCGCTTGACAACACTGTTTACACGGCGCTTTTTGATTCTTCTGTAGACGTGCACGATGTGATTCGTCATACTGCCACCGAAAACATTGATGTTATGCCTGCAAACATTGATCTTTCGGCAGCAGAGGTTCAGCTTGTTACCGAGGTTGGTCGCGAGCAGATTTTGGCTGGCGTGTTGCGCAAAGTTCGCAACGAGTACGACGTTATTATTATTGATTGCCAGCCTTCGCTTGGCTTGCTTACCGTCAACGCGCTTACGGCGGCGGATGGTGTGATTATTCCTGTTGCTGCGGAGTTCTTTGCGCTTAGAGGCGTGGCGCTGCTTATGCAGTCAATTGAAAAAGTGCAGCACAGAATTAACCCAGATTTGCAAGTGTTTGGCGTGCTCGTTACCATGTTTACGCGCACTTTGCACAGCGAAGAGGTTTTGCAAAGGATTTACGAGGCTTTCCAGGGGCGCGTGTTGCATTCTGTTATTTCGCGTTCGATTAAGCTGCCAGATTCCACTGTTGCGGCGGTTCCGATTACGATTTTTGCTCCTGAGCATAAGACTGCTAAGGAGTATCGCGAGGTTGCGCGCGAGCTGATTTCTAACGGCGTTGTTGAATAGCGCTTTGCGCGACGACCTGCCTTTTCGCTTAGAGCGTAGCGCGCGAATCGACGATTTCGAGCTGCATAATGCGCGAGAAATCACCTCGATTCGCTGAGCCGCTCAAACGTAAAGTCCAGTGGACTTTACGTGCGGCGAAGACGTTCGCGCGCTTAGACCGCGCGAACGACGACACGCTGAAATCCAGTACAATCGCACTACATTGCTTGCGCAGATTAGTCGCGATGTTTGCGCTCGGGCACTGGCTTTAATCGCACGATTGTGCGCGCGTCGATAAACATTTCTTGCTCGGGTCGGCTTCCGTTTGCGGCCGCGTCGCGCATAAGATGCAATGTTGCTCCGTCCCAGCTGATTACGTGACCAATCGCGTCGTGGTATTCGATTTTTTGTGCGCTGCCGTCGGTTGCTTGCGATCTGCCATTGCCTGTTTGCAATCTTTCGTCGCCGCCTAACTGCGCAATTTTGTACGTTCGCACAACAATTCGCGCGCCAACTGGTATAAACTCTGGCAGAATCTGCCGCCTAATTAAGCTGTTCGTAGTATTGCCTTCCGTGTTATTTGTGTCTTTGCGTTATTTGTGTCTTCGCGTTATTTATCGTCGTAGTGGCCTTTGCAATTGTGCTCTTCGAGCTTTATGGTGCCATTTTTAACGCCATCAATCTGCGATTTCAAATATGCCTGATTTGACGGCGAGTAAAATGGGTCTAGCGAAAAATCTAACGGTATTCTCTTTTCGCGACCAATCGTTTTGATAAACACGTTCAGCGCGGCGCTCATAGAGATTCCGAGTTCTTTGCAAACTCGTTCTGCGTTGAGTTTGTCTTCTTTCTTTGCGCGAAAGTTTACGTTTACCACGTCTGTTGTTGCTGTAGTCATCTTGGTTCCTACTCTTATGTTTTAGTGTAGAGTTTTATACTTTTGCATAAATGTATACGATAATTATATATTATGTAACGTAAATGTCATTAATTATGCAATCAATTGTTGATGATTTTCAGTAACACGCAAACGACCTTTCCGCTTTTTGTTGTTTATTTTACCGATTTGAGCAACAAAGTCGGCATACATCAAATATCACTGTATCGTGATATAGTTGTCAATATGATTTAATTCGTAGAAGAGAAATCAGAAAAAGAAAGAGGGGTGAATGTGCCTGTAATTTCAAGGTTTTATAAGATTAAAGATGTAAAAGCGTGCGCAAATATGAGGCTCCTCGTGCATTTTGTAAACGGAATTGTTAAAGAATACGATGTTCATAATCTGCTGCGCAAGTTTCCAGCGTTCAAAGCATTGGAAGACGAAAAGTTGTTTAATAAGGTTGTTGTGGATACAGGCGGATATGGCATTATTTGGAATGATGATTTAGATGTTTCGTGTGATGAGTTGTGGAACAATGGCGAGCAGATTAAAACGCCATTTGACAATTTAATGTCTTTTGCGGATGCGAGCGATTTGTGGAATTTAAGCGAGTCGACTCTTAGAAAAGCTGTGTCGTATAAGAAGCTTGTTAAGGGCGTTGATGCTCAAAAATACGGTAAGCAGTGGGTTGTTACTCGTAGCGCGATGGTGCGAGAGTATGGGAATCAAGTTGGTGCTTAGAGCTACAAAGTCGGTAAATCGCTCGCGCGGATTAGCTGCGATTTTTGCGCTCGGGCACTGGCTTTAGCCTTACGATTTGCTCGCGCTTGTGGTCAGAGGCTTGTGGTCCGCGCGCACCCAAACCACAAGATGTTGTGGTTTTCGCGACACGCGGGTCACAAAAACCACTTCACCTACTACATAAAAGTATTCGGTTATTATCTAGTATTCAATAGATTTTTTTGCAAAAGTCAATCATTATAAAAACTTTTACGCACTCCGCAATTTGTAGGGGTTTTTACTTGAATTCGTTCGGGGGGGGGGTATAAATACTAGAGGCTTTAGTTAAAGCTGCGCTTTGCTATCTTGTTTTTGCGCGCGGGTTAATATTCGGGCTAATCGCAGAGTTGATTGCGGAGTTAACCCCCGAGTTAATCGCGCATTTAGCGCTGCGTTGAGTGATTGCAGAACGTTTATGCTGCGTTGGGCAGCGGGAGTCACCTGGCTTTGCTTGTACAGGTGCTGGTTGGAGCGTTCGTTACATTGTGCTTAACGCTTTTTGAGTATTGGATTTGTCTGGTGCTCTGCCAGTTTTGGGAGTTGCGCGCAAATGCACAAAACGAGTGAGCGAATAGTAGTTAAAGATAACTTAAGAATAACGAGGAACAAGTTGCATGGAATAGTCATGCAACGTGTTGGGGGTTGCCACGATATTCGCGGTGCCAGGAAAGGTGAGTAGACTATGTTGCCAGCAGGGTTACGTGGATTCGCATCACGCATGGGGCGTCTTGCATCGCGCGTTTTTGCTTGTAATAAGGGTGGCTCAGAGTCTTGCGCTGCCGCTTCTGCTACTTCTGCCGCCACTTCCGAAAACATCGCCACCGCGTCCACCGCAGCATGCACAGCACGCACAGCACACCCATCCCGCACTCTTCGCCGCGCGCTTTTAGCAATGCTCGTAGCCGTCGCCACACTTTTTGCGACTTTTGTTGTGCCGCCGATGCACAACGCTAAAGCGGCACAGGTTTGGTGGGATTATGCTGGCAATGGTTATGTGACGTCAAATGGTTCATGGGTTGGTGACGCTGTAAATCAAATTAATATGCCATATCCAACAATAGAAGATGTAAATTATAATGGCGAAACTAGAAAAAAGATAACTTGGACAGTAACTTTCAATTCCCAGGGTATTGGTGCGAAATCCGCTTCTCAGAATCAGTTTCCTGAAGGTAATCAACCTTCTAAAGGCTCGGCTTATGGCGGTCAACCAACTTTGTATGCTTGGCTTCCTTCTGGAATTGAGGATTCATCGATTACAATATATCGCGAGGTTACTGTGCGAAAAACTTGGGGTGGTGTCACGGATTTTGATTGGAATAAGGCACGATCCTCTAAAGAATTTCCTGGTAATCATCCTGGTGATTATGCAAATTTTGTTCTTGGTGATTTAGGCAAATCGCGCTGGACTTATTACAAGGGGGATAGTAACTTTGAAGGGCATGACTGGGCTAAGTCTCTTGGTCCAGGCACAGGCTCTAAAGTTGAAGGCGTAGGCGCTGGTGTTGAAGGCAAATACGCAAATGATTATGACATGTGTGAGGTTTATGCGTGGAAAAGAGAAAATAAGTTTTCTCGAGTCTTTATTTCTCAAGAGAAAGATGATTCTACTATTAGTCATCGTTGGACTATTAGTGCAATAGTTGATCGCGGTCAAAATCCGTTATTGCTTACATTTGCTGCTGGCTGGATTTCAGCTAAAGAGCTTAAGACTCGTTTTGTTGTTTCTGGCCCATTTGATACTGATGGTGATGGTATTCCTGACTCTGTTGAGCATCATCATAATATGAATCCTAAGTCTCCTGACGATATACTTTATCCTCAATTTAATGAATCTATGCTCAAAGATTATGATAAGGATAATGTTCCAATTACTACGTATGGTCGTAAAATAACTGAGAAGCCTTATATTAAAACAGGTCATTGGCAAGGTAATAGTTCCGAAGGTAGCTTTGTATATGATGGTCGTACGTCCACTGATTTGCCTTCTGATCTTGGAATAAAATATTCTATTACTGGTATTTCGGATAATACTATTAAAATTGCAAATTCTCCTAATAATATTTCTGAAGGATATGTCTATATTGATCCTAATACAGGTCACTTAACGTATAATCCTAGAAAAGAGGATAGAAATAAGACTATTACATTCCACACAAAAATCTCATACCCTAATTCTGGGTCATATAACTGTAAACATAAAAATGCAAAAGAATTTACTCACGATACTAAGATAAAGGTCGTTTCGCAAGCGTCACTATACAATCCGCATTACGAAACAACTGAGGTTGGCTCCGATCCATCTAAGGGAACGTTTAGCCCTGCTACCAGCGTTGAACCTAAAAGCGTCAGGAATCGCAAAAAGCCGTGGGTTAGGGTAGGTAGTCTTCCTAAAGGTTCTACTTTTAAGCTAGAGCAGTACACTCAATACAGTCTTCCAGTGCTTGATTGGTCTAAGATTGATTCAAAAAATACAGGAAACGGCAAAGTGACGTTTTCTCCGCCTAAGTCTGAGGCTGGTAAGAGTGAAAAGACTCCTGTTGTTGTAACGTACCCGGATGGTTCTACGTCTAAAGATAAGGACTCTGGTAATAGTGGTAATCCTGTGTACGCACCTGTTACAGTTGGTGATTTGCCAATTTCAGGTAGTGACTTGAATCTTGGATTGTACAACGGAAAGAAAATAGATAATAACGCGTTTGGCGGTTTTTCCTTTGGACATAAAAGTAATCCGCACGAGATTGATAAGGGCAAGAAAATAGGTGCGAAAGATAAATATAACCCTAACCCTAATAATGGTATTGTGTTCGATTCTTGGGCAAATAATGGTAAAGGTCCTATTACTTTCCGTGTGATATGCCATAGGACGGATGTACCTAATTCTCCGTTCGCGTTACTTAAACCTGCAGAGGGGGGCGCGAAAGCTAGCGGAGAGATTAACGGCTTGCATTTTGAGGATTTCCGCCAGTGGGTTCGAGATAATGACAAGAGTTGCAATGGCAAGGATTGCAGTGACCCTAACAAATACCTTCACTCTAGCGAATACAACAGAGACACTATGGAGCGTTCGCGTGCGCTGATTGGTGGCACGCCTAATGAAGGCGGATCGTATGAGTGTAAAGTGTTCGCTTTCCACCAAAAGCCTGGTGATAAAGACAGTAAAGATTATAGTGCATCGCTTACAGCATTTGAAAATGCGTCATCAGGTGATTCTATTGCGCTTCAATCACTTTTTACTAACTATGAGACTGCTAAAAAAGACGCAAAAGGCTCAGAGTGGGTTGCTGGTAGTTTCTACTTTAAAATCAAGCTTAAAGACAACCAAAAGTACAACCCGACTTATGTAAAGATGCCAACTATTCAAGCTGGCAAGTCAATTAAGGATGGTAGGTATAGCAGTCCGACAAAAGACAATATCAGCACTGATCAGCCAAAGAGTACTAAAGCTGGAAATGGTGTTCCGGAGAAGGAACAAGCTAGCATTCTTGATGATTACCTGCCTGATGGCACGTGGTTTGAGATTAAGCGCTTTGTTAAGGCTGTCGATATTAATAACTCGAAAGCAAACAGTTTGCCTTGGGCTAACTTTGAAGACGGCGAAGATAACGTTACGCGCGATGAAAAAGGCAAGCCTGTTATAGATAAGAAGAGCGGCAAGGTAGTTACTTTAGATCAGCCTAATCGCGATTACGGCGCTGTAACCTTCCACCCAGATAAGTGGCAGTCTGCTGGCGAATATTGGGCGGAAGTTAGAGTTCATTACCCAGACGGCTCGGTTTCTGACGGCGAAGGCTCTGTGAACGAGAAGCATCCTGTGTACGCGAAGGTGACGGTTACGCCTAAGCCAGACAAGAATAAATTTGGTTTGGATTTGTATAGGAAGCAATCAGTTTATGGTGGAAAAATCAGCGTTGAAAATGGCATAGACCTTCATCCAGGCGATTTACTTTCTGGCAACGATCGCCCTATGTTTGATTCTTACTTAACGAATGCTGTTGGCAATCTTCACCAGCATATGATTTGCTCAAAGCAGGGCAAGAATGGTAAGCAAACCGACTACACGTATGGCATTCTTCCTGGTCATGTTAATAATGAGAAGTCGAAGGATAAGAACGAAAAAGACGGATTGCGTCTTTTAGAACCACAGACGATTTGGAAGCATTCATCGCTTAAGGATCAGCTTGAGTGCAATGCAAATAGCAAAAATTGCAAGTCTGATACTTTCTTATATGATGATTGGGTTGATAGTGATAAAAGCTTTAACACTTTTGAGCGCACGCATGGATCTTTTGGTGGCGTGGCGCAGAAGACTGGCGATTATGTGTGCAAAGTCTACGTTATAAAAGGCGATGCTGAGTCTAATAAGTTTGAGAGTGCTGTTAAGGCTAATATCAAATCTAAGAAGGACGAGGATCCAGTTCCAAGCGTTCTGAATGCTAAGGGCAATCCATACGGCACAGAAGGCGAAGGCTACAAAACTGGTTCATTCTCTGTGCATATTCATAAGGACAATCAGCTGTATAACCCGACTTACACGAAGATTCCAGAAATTCAGGCTGGTAGTACTTTTGACAAGAATCTTAAGAAAGGCAACAAGGCAGCTATAAGCTCTGACGCTCCGCAAAGCAAGAAGAAGGTTACCGAGGGTAACACCGAGGTTAATGCTAACGGCGTTCCAAAAGAGGATTTGGTGAACGTTAAGGAAGGCGCTTTGCCTGCTGGCACTTGGTACGAGATTAAGCGCTTTGTTAAGGCTGGAGATATTAGCAAAACGAGTGCCAAGAGTTTGCCTTGGGCTAACTTTGAAGACGGCGAAGACAACAAAGCTGACGGTAAGGCAGAAGCAAAAGATAGTAACGCCACCAACAAAGGCTCCGTCACCTTCCGTCCAGATAAGTGGCAGGATGCTGACGAGTATTGGGCCGAGGTTAGGGTTCACTACCCGGACGGCTCTGTATCGGACGGCGAAGGCTCCGTGAACAAGGATCACCCTATCTACGCAAAGGTGAAGGTTACCAGACCAGCAATTAACAACCCAGATTTGCATGTTAACGTTTACAAGCAGTATGAAAATGGCAAGTTTACTGGGGATGTAGACAGCAAGAACGGAATTGTTGTTATGAAAGGCGTTGGCTTGCTGAAGGATATGGGCATTGACTCGTGGTCCACAGCCAAGCCTGAAGGCATTACGCTTAGAGCTTTGTGTAGAGACGACAGTGATGAAGCTAGAAAGAAGCAGCCTCAGGTTTGGAGTGAGAATCTCGATAATCTGTTCTTCAAGCTTAATTGGCAGCAGGCGTGGAAATATCCAAGCTTTGCTCGTCAGGAAACTTGCCGTAAGGGTAGCAATAATGGTGATGGCTGCAATACTGGCGATGAGCATCTCCTGTTTGATAGCACTGGCGGAACGATGGAGCGTGCGCGCGGAACTATCACCAGCGACAAAGCTCCTACGAAGTCTGGCAAATACTATTGCGTTGTGCTTGCGATGAAGCTTACGGATTTAGGTAAGTATAAGAATGCTATTAAGAATAGCAAGATTAGCGTTACTAATAATGACTTTGCTAAGGCTATAGGCTTTACCGATACTGAGGGCATTGACTACGCTGCAAAGTTCTTCCCAGTAACTGTGGTCGATAAATTCTCGCTGCCAAAGACCGGCGGGGAAGATTGCGTGAATTGGAACATGCTTATGAGCGTTGTGTGCGTGCTTGGCACGGGCGCTATGGCGGCTGGGTTCTTCCTTGATCAGACCAAGTGGGGGCGCGCGATGCTTGAGGCGTTGCTGCGTAAGGCGCTGATTAAAGATTTTATCTGCAAAACTGCCAAGTGGTGCGGCGGCGTAATGCTGCGTATCGAATGGTGGATAACCGAAAGGTGGCGATGCTGATGAAAATTTTCTGCAGCTTAAAAACTGCAGTATCAACGTTCCATGTGCTGGCAATGGTATTACGCGTTACATAGTGACGTTACATAGTTTCGTTACATAGTAACGACAATTATGCCGACGTATGGTTCGGATTTAATCTTGCTGCGCGCGGCGCAAATCGTAGCCGCCGACAGAGTTCATGCGGCTTTGCGATGACTCCGCCGACCGTGCGCAACACAAAACATAACACATATCTCTCAAAATGTTCGCAAGAACAAAACAAACAAGGAGAAATTATGAATAAGATAACAAAGCAGTGCGTGGCCGCGGTGGCCTCGCTCGCGATGGCTGGCACGCTGTGCGTTGCTGGCGCCGTGGTTGCTGGCACCTCCGCTTGGGCTGAGGATGCATGCAATAACGGCGCGCCTTGGTCTGAGGCTTGCAAGGCTCAGACTGGCTCCATCACCATTACCAAGTGGAAGGATGAGCCGAAAAAACAAGGCAACACAACTACTCAGTCTAAGACAACACATGTTGAGGGCGCTAAGTTTAGGGTGACTAAGGTTAAGTCGTTTGATGGTTCAACTAGCAACCTTGATCTTACAAATTATGATGAATGGCTTAAGGTTGCTGCTAAGGTCACAACTCTTAACGCTGATCCTAAGACTACTACGAATATCGCTTTTGAAGATTCAGTAACAAACGCTAATGCACCTGCAGCCCAAACTGATAAGACTCTATTTGCGACTAATTCGAATGGTGTAGCAAAAATAGATAACCTTGGAATTGGCTTGTACAAGATTGAAGAAGTCGAAGCTCCAAATGATTATCAGAAGCTTTCTAAGCCATTCTTCATGACTATTCCAGAAGTTACTAGTGTGGATGGTAAAACTAACTCCTACAAGTATGCCGTAACGGTGGAGCCAAAGGATCTTTACACTGGTGATGCTATTCATAAGTACGCGGATACTAACAACTTTATTGGCGTTAAGGATGATGTAACATACACCATTAAGTCCAAGGTATCTTCAAACAGCCAAACTGAAGTTTCTAAATTTACTAAAGATGATTTAGTTGACTTTGCTATTTGGGATGACGTTCCAACTAATGCGTTTGATGCTGCAAAAACTGCTGTGAAGAAGGTTGCGTTGAGCAATAATGAAGCTACGCCTTTAGCAGCTAGTGACTATACAGTTGGAGATCCTGTAGTTGGCGATGGCACTGGTGCTGGGAAGAATGGTATCGAAACAGGTTACTCTCGTCTTAAGGTTAACTTTACTGAAGCTGGCCTCACAAAGATTGCTACTGCTTACGCAGCCGACCCAACAATAACAGTCAATGTAACTCTTAAGTTCACTCTTAAGGAATCCGTCAATTCTGGCAAGATCGTGAACAAGTTTGGCATGCAAGGAGGCCATAGGAATGGTGAAAATCCACCAGTACCGGTTAATCCAAATCCAAACCCAGAATCGGAGGTAACTGTTCGTGACTTCCAGATTAAGAAGGTTAACGGAGCTAATGTGTCTGAAGGTCTTAAGGGTGCTAAGTTTGCAATCTTTACTACTCAAGAAGCTGCAGATAAATGTGCAAAAGATACAAGCCGTAGTGACACAAACTGCAAGGTAGCTGACTATGCTAAGGGCTTTGATAGTACAGCTGAAACTGCTGAAACTACTGGTTTAACCAAGGCTTTCAAGGCAAAGGTTGGAGAAGACTTCTACATTGTGGAAACTAAGGCTCCAGAGGGCTTTGTTTTGTCTCCAGCTGTTGAAAAGGTAAAGATTGAAGAATCTGGAACAGGATGGGATTCTACAACCAACACCTTCACCTACACCTTTAAGGATCTTCCAAACGGCGGTCCTGATGGAGGCGATAATTGGTTCAAGCTTCCAAAGACTGGTGCTGCTGGCGTGATTATCTTTGCGCTTATTGGCCTCGGTCTTGTTGGCTCTGGTATGTTCGTATTCCTTAAGAATCGCAAGAAGGAAGAAGAGCAGGCTGCGTGATTTGCTCAGATTGATTAGCAAATCATAAAGATTGAGTCTGCAAACGATTAAATCAAGAAACGATTGAGTCTAGGAGTAAAATCCTAGACTCAATCCTATGTAGTGCGTTTGCGCGACGACCTGCCTTTTCGCTTAGAGCGTAGCGCGTCATGATCAACTATTCCGCTTTTTGTTGTTCTGCGCGTGGTTTTGAGCTACAAAGTGCGGAGTTGTGTTCCGCTTTTTGTAGTCCGACACGCCGTTTAGAGCTACAAAACCCGTCATTTTTCTGCGTTTGTATCAAAATCAAACCAAATATTATCTTTCATTCAATAGCTTGAGCTTGGAGGAGTTATGAAGCTAGCCGATGTTAGCAATTGGTGCCACTCGTTGAGCGAGCGCGCGGTTGCTAAATTGTTCAAGAATAAGGCGAAGCGTACCTCCAATGTGGCTGGCACGAGCAATGTGGCTGGTGCGAGTGATTTGCTAGCGGAAGAATCGCAAGCAACCGAAGAGCAAACTCCACGATCCAACTCAAACAAAAATATAAACCAAAATACACTTAAAACTAAAAAAACAACTAAAAAAATAACTAAAAAGAAAAGCGCGCTGATGCGCATTATAGAGCCGATTGCGCTGGTTCTTGCAGGCATTTTGTGCTTTAGCTACCCTGTGTGCTCAACGCTGTGGAATAATCACGTTTCCAAGGAGATTTCCACAGCGTACGATAAGTACAATCACGACCAGGCTGGCGACGTGCGACGCGCGCACATACGCGCCGCGAAACGCTACAATGCCACGCGCAAAGACATGCTCACGCGAGACCCGTACGGCGGCGACGGCCAGGAAGACATAACTAACACGCCCGCGTACAAGCGCTACCTTAAAGCGCTTGAGGAGCCGATGGGCATTATTGGCATTGTAAAGATACCGAAGATTGGCGTAAAGCTGCCGATTTACCACGGTACAAAAGAAGAGACGCTGGCGCGAGGCGCGGGGCACTTGTACGGCACGGATTTGCCAGTGGGCGGCAAGGGGCGGCACACCGTGATCACCGCGCATACGGGCTTGCCGAACGCAACCATGTTCGACTCGCTAACCGACCTTAAAAAGGGCGACTACTTTTACCTCGACGTGCAAGGGGAGACCTTACGATACAAGGTGTTTCGCATAAACGTGGTGGATCCGCATGACATAAGTTTGCTGCAGCGCGAAAAGGGGCGCGATTTGGCAACGCTGCTTACGTGCACGCCGTATGGAATTAACTCGCATAGGCTGCTTGTTACGGGGTACCGCGTGCTGCCAGACCCTGTTGCGGCGCCAGAGGACCATGTGCAGTGGCCGCTTTGGATGACGCTGTTTGTTATAGCGATGATTTTCTCGGCGGCGATTCTTTCCATGATGATTACGGCGGCGGCTGGTAAGAGGCGGCGCAAGTGGGATATTCGCGGCAAGCACATATTGCGCGACGACCTGCCTTTTCGCTTAAAGCGTAGCGTGCTGTAACACGCGAGCGCTTTTCCGCTTTTTGTTGTTGATTTTGCGGTTTTGAGCAACATTTTCGGGCGCGACGACATACCTTCGAGCGCGCATATTCCCAGGCGATTATCAGACTTATAGCAAAATTGCGAGTAAAATAAAAAGACGTGATACTTGATCGTCATAATCGTTTAAATTTGGCCGAACTTTACGCCAGCTTGCAAGGAGCAGGCAATGGTGGGGCGCCAGACGCCGCCGCGGAAAAGTCGCAAGCAACCGCCGACGAAAAGTCCGCGCAAAAATCACCTATAAAAAGCGAAACGCCGCATCTTCCGCCCGAGCAAATGGACGAATTCGTAAACATGATGCAAGTGTACGAAGGCGCGATGTACGAAATCAGCACGAAGCTGGAGATTTTGGACGGCGAGTTTCAGGTGCGATTTTCGCACAATCCCGTGCATCACATGGAGCGGCGACTAAAATCCGTGCACTCGATTTTTGAGAAGCTGCGCCGCAGAAACCTAAGCATATCAACGCGTTCGATTCGCGACAACCTGTTCGATGTGGCTGGAATCCGCGTGATTTGCAACTATCGCGACGACGTGTATGCGGTTGCGCAATACCTTTCCAAGCAAACTGATATTCAGGTGCTGCAGGTTAAGGACTACATTAAAAACCCAAAGCCGAATGGGTACCGCAGTTTGCATGTGATTTACGCTGTGCCAGTGTTTTTGTCGTCGGGCGCGCATTACACGCCGGTGGAGGTGCAATTCCGCACAATTGCAATGGATTATTGGGCGAGTTTGGAGCACGCGTTGCGTTATAAGGCGGATTTGCCAGACGCAAAGTTGGCGGAGCATTCTAAGACGCTGCTTGAGTGCGCGCAGAATTTGCAGGCAATTGAGGCGAAGATGCAGGGGATTCATCGCGATATTAATGGTGCGCCGCGCGTGGAGGATGCGCCTGAGTCGTAACAAGCTAATGCGCGACGACCTGCCTTCGCGCTTAGAGCGTAGTGCGAAAAGGTAATTCGGAGCGCTGAGCCGCTTAAACGTAAAGTCCAGTGGACTTTACGTGCGGCGAAGACGTTCGCGCGCGTAGACCGCGCGAACGACGACCTACATCTCCGCTTTTTGTTGCACGACACACCATTTTAAGCAACATTCTCGGGAAAATCTTCCGCTTTTTGTTGTTGATTTTGCCAATTTGAGCAACAAAATCGGGAAAATTTGACGCTTTTTGTTGTTCGACACGCCATGAATCGCTACAAAACGCGCGGTTTTCAACGGTTTATAGCCTTTAACCACATTGCTAAAAATCTATTTACAAGAAAAACGTCGCCACTTATTATCAGCCTATGGAAAGTAGAAAAGTTTTATACAACACAGAGACATCTTGTAGAAATACAAATCTCCCTGCTAGGCTCATGAACAATTTACTTGAGTCGGAGCGAAATAATTCATGCCTAATGGCGTCGCGTTTCAACGATCGCTCAATTCTGCGCCGATATCTTAAGTCTGGAGAGTTGATTGAGCCTTACAATGGCTTCTACGCTATTCGCGATCACTGGAATCAATTACTGTACAAAGATAAAGTCAAGCGTATTGCAGTCACTCTTACAAATAAGATAAAGATAAAAAAGTGGAATTTTACTGGCGAAACTGCCGCTGTGCTTTTGGGTCTGGAGGTGGTTCACTTGCCTTACATACATCATTCGCTTACTGAAATATATGTGTCGTCTAGTTATGCGGAAAAATTTGCTTCGAATTGTAAAAAATCTGCTTTGGACAAGAAAAAGTCGGTGCGAAGTGCATTTAGACATAAATATAGCCGACTAAAACTTCCGGACATAATAGAGGATGAGTCTGGCATAAGGCTTGATGATTTTAATAAAAACAGCTATAAAAATGAGGCGGCGTCGTCATTTGGGCATACTTTTGGGCATATTGCGACTGCTGAAGAGCTTGCTATTAGTCATGTTGCCAGCATTTACAACGTTCTCTACGTGTGCGCTTGGAAGGGGTCGTTCGCCGAGTCGCTAGCAACTTTCGATTCTGCTGCTCGAAAAGGTGAAGATCTTAACAAAATTTTGCGTGTTTGTCGTAAATTTTACGGCTCCATGGATTGTTGTAGCGATACGCCGCAGTTCTTGAACAGTGTTCAGAATCCAAAAAACGCGGATTTTTATGGTGTAAATTATTCACCTATTAACAATCCAAATTTTCTTGGCACCGATGAATTTGATGTTTTGTCGCGAATGGAGACTTTGGTAAACCATGCGAACCCTAAGAGCGAGAACGGCGGAGAGTCACTTGCGCGGGCGATAATGCTTGAGCTTGGTTTTGTGGAGCCAGAGTTGCAGCACGAGTTTCCAAACCCGAATTATCCACAGAGCCCATATCGCGCAGATTTTATGTGGAAAGTTAACGGAAAAATTATTGTTGGAGAGTTTGATGGCACTGATAAATATTTGATTGAAGATAGAACTTTGCTTGATAGCCGCTCGGTTGCTTGCGACTTGCGTACTGAGGATTTTGATGGAAGTGTTGAAAATATCAACAACTTCAGCACAAATAACTTATATAGATATAATCGTGATGCAGTTAGGAAGGAACGCAATAGAGAACGGTGGCTTATGGATTGCGGAGTTGTTAGGGTTGTGCGATTTGACTATTGCGATATCTTGAATCCGATTGAGTTTAAGAAGAAGCTGCTTTCTGCGGGAGTTCCTGTGGCCGTTGCGTGATTTACAACATTCTCGATTAATTATCTACGCTTTTTGTTGCTCAACACGCTGATTAGAGCTACAAAATCGGGAAAATCTTCCGCTTTTTGTTGTTTGACACGCGGTTTAGAGCTACAAAAAGCGTAAATTTCCGCTTTTTGTTGTTATAAATGGAAAGAACAAAAAAGGCTTCTAGCGATTGGCTAGAAACCCCGTTCGCGGATGAGGCGAGATTCGAACTCGCGGTAGGTTTCCCTACAACGGTTTTCAAGACCGTCTCCTTAGACCGCTCGGACACCCATCCATGTGTGCTCGCTACGCAATACGCGTGTCAATCACACAAGCGAATAGCCTACCATAATCCCTAGGAAAAACGCGCAGGCTCGCACCTAGTCGCGCCTATTACCCAGCAACTCCAGCAAGTACACAAACATGTTAATGAAGTCCAAATAAAGATTAAACGCGCAAATAATCGAAACACGCTTAATCATTTCTGGCTGATTAGCATAGGCTTCAAAAATCGCACGAGTTTTTTGTGCATCGTAAGCCGTAAGACCTGCAAAAATCAACACTGCAATCGCAGCAATAAATCGCATAGTTCCAGCGCTTGGAGCAACAAACATAAGAATTACCTGGCTAACGCACAACACCAACAAAGCCACCATAAGAATCGGGCCAGCCTTAAGCATATTCACTTTTGTAGTAAGCGCAAGCATTGTAAGACACAGGAAGAATCCAGCCGTTAAAGCCAAAACCATTGCAATAGAGCCTAGGCTAAACACAGTAAAGATCGTGCTAAGCGTAAAGCCTGTAAGTGCCGCATACGCATAGAACATTGCACGAGCAGCAAAAACGCTCATTTTCATAACGCGCATTCCAAGCACAACAGCAAGCACCACTTGCGCAATAATAATGCCGAAGAAACCAAACCTACCCGTAGCATACAAGTAAGAGTAAAGCGCACCCGTGCTTTGCGTAAACATTGCAACAAGCGTTGTAACTATTAAGCCAACGGTCATCTCTGCGTAAACGCGACGCACACTCACTCGCTCTGCCTGCTCGCGCACATAAGTAGCTTGCGAGTCTACAATTGTTGGGTTTTGCGCAAAATCGCCAGCATAATTGCCGTTAAAACTTCCAAAATCTCCCATATATCCTCCTAAAATTCTGTAAGACTCTGTATAACTCTATACAACTATATAAACCCTTGAAAATCTGATTGTAGTACATTTGTACGAAACGCGCAATATCAAAATATTTACAACAAAGTGCGTCAATTAACTCCGCTTTGTGTTGTTTGTTTGCGCGACGACCTGCCTTTTCGCTTAGAGCGTAGCGTTAAAGGCGCTTTGACTGAGCTTGAAATTGCATAGCGCATTTCAAGCTCCTTCAAAGCGTGATTTGGCTTAAGGCATAAAGTCCAGTGGACTTTATGCGCCAAATCAGCCGAACGGCTACTAATAGCCGTGAGGAATAGCGCGGCTAATCCGCGCGAATGACATGACCTGCCGTATTTTAGATACAATCGCACTACACCTAGATAGAAAGATAGTTGCGCTCTTGAGATTTGATGGAGTCAAGCACGAATCGCGCGCCACTTCGATTCTTCTGACTGCTTACAAAATCTTGCGGAGAATAAGGCGCTGCGCTGTTAAACATTTCCTCGTATTGCGAAACGCTTAATTGCGTGCGATTGTTTAATGTTTTTATGTGCTGATTGGAAAACAGCGCGCTTCGCCAGCCTGGAACAAGTGTTGCGCTAAAGAATTCCGCTACAGCGCCCGAACCGTATGAGAACAAGCCGATTTTTTGACCTGTGAGTAGGGGAGACGGGCGCGTAGGCGATTCATTTGAGTGCGTTGCGGAAGATAAGTCGCAAGCAACCGCAGATGATGAATTGCTGGCATACGTTGATGAATCGCCAGTAGACTCTGATGGATCGCCAGCAACCGCAGAATCGCAAGAATTCCTAAAATAATCGTAATCAAGTAAAGAAATTAATCCCAAATAGAGCGAACCAGTGTAAATATTCCCGATTCGGCGACTGTATTGCGTGCTGTCTTGGTATCGCGCAAGAAGACGTTCGCGCGTATCGCTTGTAAGGGACGCGTCGTCATTTTCAGGCAACACGCCGTCATTTGTGTGTAACACGCCATCGCATGAGTGCGGCGCGCCCGAATTTTCCTCCAACCCAGCTCGAAGCGCTTTAAGCCCCATTTTTGTGTACGGAAGATGGAAGCAAATCGCCTCAAAATCGTTGAAATTGCAGGCGTTTTCTGCACTGTATTTCTGCCACACATCACAGAACATACGAATGTATTGCTCGGTTGAAAACTTTCCGCGCGCCAAAGCAGTGCTTTGATACACGGGCCGCCAAAAATCCTGGATTTCCGCCGATTTTACAACGCTGTCGTTATTGATTTGCAACACGCGCGGATTCTCGCTTACAAGCATCGCCACAGCACCAGCGCCTTGCGTCACCTCGCCAGGAGTGCCAACGCCGTAGCGCGCAATGTCTGCAGCAATCACCAAAACTTGCGCACCAGAGTGCGCCAAAACGTAGTCACGAGCCATCATAAGCGCCGCAGTTCCGCCATAACACGCCTCTTTTACTTCCACGCAACGCACCCACTCGCTAAGGTTCAGCAGTTTGTGAATGTAGAGCGCGCTGGATTTGCTGGCGTCGACGCCGCTTTCTGTACCAACGATCACCATTTTGAGACGGTTGCTATCGATGTACGGCAGTAGCGGCAGCGCAGCTTGAGCGCCAAGCGTTACGATATCTTGATGATTTGGCGGCACCGCTTGCTGGCTTTGGCCGATTCCAATTGTGAATTTGTTCGGGTCAATTCCGCGCGCAATCGCAAGGTCGCGCATGCTTAGGTAGCAATTTGGGGTTGCGAAAGTTATGCGGTCGATGCCAACTTTTGGCGGAATTTGGGGCGTGTTGCCTTGTGCGTTTTGTGAAGTATTGCTCATGATTTCCTATTTTTTAAGTGTAATTTTAGTGGTGTAAATTTTACGGCGCGGATGCTTGCGATTTTTCCGCGGAAAAATGGCCATTAACCGCGCGTTTTTGCGATTTTACGTGTTCCTGCGCTTGCGCAAATCATCAAGAATTATTCTTGCAGAATTCGTGTTCAAATCGGAAGAATTTTCGTTTAGAAGCCCGTGCACAACCTTTTGAATTTCGTCCCCGCGCGCTCCAGAAGCGATAGCGATGTTTGCGGCCTGAAGGCGCATGTGGCCAGCCTGGATTCCAGGGCCCGCGAGTGCGCGAAGAGCCGCCAAGTTTTGCACGAGTCCTACGGCTGCTAGAACGTTGCGAAAATCGTTGGCGTTATTGACTTTAGCAAGTTGCAGCGCGATTTTTGACATTGGGAGCGAGGCGATTGCGCCGCCCACTGTGCCGATTTGCAGCGGGATTTCGATGCGGCCGTAAAGGATTTGGTCGTTATTTTGCAAGGTCCACGTTGAAAGAGGCATGTAGCGGCCAGATTTTGCGGCCCATTCGTGCGCGGCTGCTTGCAATGCGCGCGTGTCGTTGCCCGAAGCGAGTGCTGCAGCCACTATTCCGTTTAGGATTCCTTTGTTGTGGGTTGCAGCGCGCTCCGCGTCTACGGCGGCCAGGGAGCTTAAGGCGGCGATGCGGCGCGCAAGGCGCATGCCGTCGGTGCGCTGCGAGTTGTGTTGTTCGGCGTTGCGTTGTTCGCAAGCCTTGCCGCTGTTCTCGCAGCGCTCGTCGGCATCTCCAGCCGCGGCAGTTTTTGCGCTAGACACAAGCGCTTCTACGGGTATGTGCACTTCGGCGACTGTTGCCGCGCGGCTGGAGTTGGCAAGAATTGCCACCAGCGCCTTGCGCCCAACCCAGCTCTCCAGCTGGGTTTTAACAGCTTCGCCAATGGTGTTTGCAATGTTTGCGCCCATTGCGTCGCACGCGTTTATGTCTAGTGTTAGCTTGGCGAAGCCTGTTAACGCCGCCGCCTGCGCGCGTTCTAATCCGCCGCCGCGTTGGTATATTGATGGGTGCGCGGAGCGCGCAACCTCACTAATCGCCGCGCGTTTTGACTCGTCGCGCATTATGCTATCTAGTTTTTTGGCTACGCTTCCGTCCGCGTCTTCAAAAACGATTTGCGCGCGCGTAACGTAATGCTCGCTGCGTGCTACAACGCCGTTTTCTAGGCTTTTTGACGCGATTTTTGCGCCGTTGCATGCGGCAGCGATTACGGACGGCTCTTCCGTAGCCATCATCACGTTTCGCATAACGCCGTTTACTTTTAGGCCGCGCACAACGCCTACTGGCAGGCTGAATCGCCCGATTTGGTTTTCGATCATGCTGTTTGCAACGCTTGCAGGAATGTTTGCTTCGCCACTTTGCGCGAGCTGTTCGAGCAGAAGTTGCGAGCAGTCGCTGCTAAGTGCGCCTTCTGATTCCAGCGTTTTTATGCGCTGTTCTACGCTTAATTCTCGAAAAGCTGCCATGTTTCTCCATTTTTTTTTTGACGCTATTTTTTGACGCCATTTTTACGATTTTTTACTTTTGCAATGTTTCTTTGACGCCTTTGACGCTATTTTCAAGTCGCTAGTAACCGCAAAGTCGCCAGCAACCGCGCGTGTCACAACATCGTCAGTCACGACATCGCTAGTCGCAAAAAGCCTAACGCAACACGCACGCATCACATTGCTGCTGCTACTTCTACTTTCGCATCCTAACTTGCATGCTCACTCCAATTCCGCCTCCCACGCACAGCGCCGCAACGCCGTTTTGCATGTGATTGTCTTTAAGTGCGTAAAGAAGTGTTGTTAAAATCCTGGCTCCGCTAGCGCCAAGCGGGTGACCGAGCGCAATCGCGCCTCCTCTTACATTCAGCTTGCTTTCGCTTATGTTCAGCTGCTGGCACACGGCTATGCTTTGCGCAGCAAACGCTTCGTTAATCTCAAAAAGATCAATGTTTTCAACGGTGTAGCCCGTGTTTTTTAGCATGCGCTCCATAACGTGTTTTGGCGCGTATCCCATAAGGTCTGGGCTGATTCCGCCCTCGGCAAATCCCACGATTTCTGCCAAATAGTCGATTCCGTGCGCGATTGCGTAGTCTTTGCTCATTAAGACGAGTGCTGCTGCGCCGTCGTTGATGCCGCTTGCGTTTCCAGCGGTTACAGTAGGCGAGTGTTTTGTGCCAGAATCCGCCTCGCTCATTCCACCAGTTTCGCGACTGCCAGAATCTGTCTCGCTCAAGCCACAGTTCGCTCCACGCATTCCATCAGCTTCGCGCGTTTCAAAATCCGCCTCAAACAACGTTTTAAGCTTAGCCAATTTCTCCATAGAAGTGTTGGCTCGAGGATGCTCGTCTCGGCTAATCAAAGTTCCGTCCGCAAGCTGCACGGGAGCAATCTCCGCGTCAAAATCGCCGTTATTTTGCGCAAAAACGGCTTTTTGGTGCGATTTTAGCGCAAAAGCGTCTTGCTGCTCGCGCGTTATGCCAAACTTTGCAGCCACGTTTTCTGCAGTAACACCCATTTCTTTGCCAGTAAAAGCATCACAAAGACCGTCTTTTTTTAGTCCATCAACCAGCGCGCTGTTGCCGTAGCGAATGCCACCAAATCGCACGTTTTGCGCGTAAAACGGCACGTTGCTCATGCTTTCCGTGCCGCCAGCAACTACGACTTGTGCGTCTCCCATGCAAATCGCCGACTGCGCAAGGCGAATGGCTTTAAGACCAGACCCACAAACCTCGTTAATTGTCATTGCGCAACTTGACTCGTCAAGCCCCGATCTAAGGGCGATTTGGCGCGCAACGTTTTGACCGCTGCCTGCTTGAAGTACGTTGCCAAAAATCGCTTGATCTACGGATTTTGGGCTGATTCCTGCGCGTTCGATTGCGGCTTTTGCTGCGATTGTTCCTAACTCAACAGATGTGAGCGACTTCAACGCGCCTCCGAATTTGCCTATCGGTGTGCGCGCTGCGCTTACAATCACAACATCACTCATACGTTTAGCCGCCAATCAGTTGAAAACTAGCCGATTAAAGCCATATCGATCAAGCTATCTTATTGAAAATTATTAAAAATTGCATGTTGAAAACTAGCACATTTAGAGTAATAGGTTTCAAACACCAACCGAACTACTTTATCGTATTTTTACGCAAAATTGCGATTTGTGAAGAATTATGTTTAATTTTTTCACAATTTGCGCACAACTATATCGACCGCATAGACTCCGCATAGACTCCGCATTTTGTGCGGCTAATCCGCGCGAGCGACACGATCTGTTTTCCGCTTTTTGTTGTTCAAAACGCTGGTTAGAGCTACAAAAAGCGTCAATTTTTCCCGATTTTGTAGCTCTAAACCACGAAATCAGCTACAAAAAGCGTCAATTTTTCCCGAGAATGTTGTTCAAAACGCTGGTTAGAGCTACAAAAAGCGTCAATTTTTCCCGAGAATGTTGCTCGACACGCTGGTTAGAGCTACAAAAAGCGTCACTATTGCTTTGCGCTACTTGCGGAAGGTGATCGACCCATCGCTAGGATCCATCGACTCCACAATCGCCAGCGAATCCAAGTCATATCCAGCTTCGCGCAACGCGTCTCCGCCGCCTTGGAAGCCTTTTTCAATCGCAATGCCAATGCCAGCAACCGTGGCTCCAGCGTGATCGCAAATGTCAATCAACCCTTGCAAAGCCTTGCCATTAGCCAAAAAATCGTCCAAAATCAAAACGCGGTCGTCTGCGCTCAAATATTTTCTAGACACAATTACAGGGAACTCGCGCTGCTTTGTAAACGAGAATACGGTAGACACGTATTGATCGCCATCCAAGTTGATTGATTGCGCTTTCTTTGCAAAAACCACTGGAATGTTGCCAAAATGACGTGCAGCAACGCACGCGATTCCGATTCCCGAAGACTCGATTGTTAGGATTTTGTTGATTTGCGTGTTCTGAAAATGCTGTGCCCAAGCGGCTCCCATTGCGTCAAAAAGCGCGCAATCGCACTGGTGGTTAAGGAATGCGTCGACTTTCAAAACATTTCCTGGCTTAACAATGCCTTCTTTTTGGATGCGTTCTTCCAGTTCTTGCACGATGATTCCTTTCAAATTGAGCCGTGTTTTGCGTGTGCAGCGGTATCTGTATAGCTTACCCCCCGCTTTGACTGAGCTTGAAATTGCATAACGCATTTCAAGCTCCTTCAAAGCGTGATTTGGCTTAAGGCATAAAGTCCAGTGGACTTTATGCGCCAAATCAGCCTAACGGCTACTAATAGCCGTTAGGAATAGCGCGTTTAGACCGCGAGCGATTTTCCCGAGAATGTTGTTCAAAACGTCCCGCGGAGCTACAAAAAGCGGAAGATGACTCCGCATTTTGTAGTTCTGGACAGCGTGTTGAGCTACAAAAAGCGTCATATCGTGAGCGCGGCTAATCCGCGCGAACGACAGGACCTGCCTTGTAGTGCGATTGTATAACGACACGCCGTGAATTAGGTACAATCGCACTACAGATTTTTGTTTGGCTGCCGTCCGTTAAAATTGGTTAGAGTTTAATTTTTGCGATTTGGAACACGGGGGAGAGTGGCTTTTGAGCAAGTACGGTTACGATTTTGATTTGTTTGGCAATCCAGAAGATGCCAGCGAGCAGAGCGATGCTTCTGTTAGTGATGCTCCTATTAGCGATGCTCCTATTAATGAAGATATGACGAGCGAAGTTTCTGCTTCTATGGCGGCTTTCGATTCTTCCGCTGCCTCCGCCCAATACAGCCAATCCGCCCAGTCCGCCCAATACAGCCAGTCTGCCCAATCATCCCAGGGCACACCAATCGCACAGCCATCCGCACAATCTTCCGACCTTCCCGAAATCAACCCACAATCGCTGTTAGAAGGCTTAAATCCACAGCAATCCAAGGCTGTTCAATACACTGGCCCCGCGCTTTTAATCGGAGCTGGCGCAGGCAGCGGCAAAACGCGTGTTCTTACGCGCCGAATCGCGTGGATTTTGGCTAATCGCAAAGCGTGGCCGAGTCAAATTCTTGCAATCACGTTTACAAATAAGGCGGCAGCGGAGATGCGCGAGCGCTTGGCGAGCTTAATCGGCAATAGTGCAAATAGCATGTGGGTCTCTACTTTCCATTCTGCTTGCGTTAAGATTCTTCGCGCTCATGGAGATTCAATCGGCTTAAAATCAGGCTTTTCTATTTATGATTCTTCCGATTGCGAGCGTCTTGTTAAAATAATCGCCTCCGAATTGAACATCGATATTAAAAAGTTTACGCCGAAACTTTTATTGTCTAAGATATCTGATTTCAAAAATAATTTGGTTACATGGCAGGAAAATCTTAAAAATTACGCACCAGATTATAAGCCAGGCGCGTCTATATCTGGTGCATCTAGCTTTAATGCTGCTGGCAATGCCGATGCGCTTTACGCTGCTGTTTACGCGGAGTACCAAAATAGGCTTAGCGTTTCGAATGCTGTTGATTTTGACGATCTGATTATGCTAACGGTTAAGCTTTTGCGCCAAAATCCGCAAGTTAGCGCGTATTATAGGCGAAAGTTCCGCTACATTTTGGTTGACGAGTATCAAGATACAAATCACGCGCAATACGTTTTGATTCGCCAGCTTGCAGGTGTGGGTGATGCAGGTGTGGGTGATAATTCCGCAGTTCCACAAGTTTCCTCAGCTTCACCAGATTTCGCAGCTTCATCAGATTCCCCCCAGCTTTCGCAGTCATCAATCACGGTTGTTGGCGATTCCGACCAGTCGATTTATGCTTTCCGCGGTGCAGATATTCGCAATATTCAAGACTTTGAGCAGGATTTTCCAAACGCTACAACAATTATGTTGGAGCAGAATTATCGCTCTACGCAAACCATTTTGGATGCTGCAAATGCCGTGATTTCTAACAACACTAATCGCAAGCCTAAAAAGTTGTGGACATCTTTAGGCAAAGGCTCGCCAATCGTCGGCTACGTAGCAGATAACTCGCAAGGCGAGGCGATGTGGGTTGCTCAAGAAATCGCGCGCTTAGCAAGTGAAGATGGCGAAGATGGCGTAAACTACTCAGATATTGCGATTATGTATCGCGCAAATTCGCAATCGCGTAGCTTAGAAGATGCGCTTATTAAGTCGGGCTTGCCTTATCAACTTGTTGGCGGAACTAAGTTCTACGAGCGCCGCGAAGTCAAAGATGCGCTTGCTTACTTGCAGTCGATTGCAAACCCTGATGACGATGTTAATATGCGCCGAATTTTGAACGTTCCAAAGCGTGGTCTTGGAGCGCGCGCTGAGTCGCAGATTACGTCTTATGCAAAAGAAAATTCTATAAGTTTTTGGTCTGCTCTTAGTCAAATAGATAAGATTGCAGAGCAAATTGGTATTTCATCTAGAACTTTTAACGCGCTTAAGAGTTTTAGGGATCTTATTACTTCGCTTATTGACTTTATGAAAGCTAACGATTCCAAGCCTTCTAAGGTTGTAGAGAACGTGCTTAACGAAAGCGGATTGTTGCAAGATTTGCGCGAGTCGAAAGACCCTCAAGACGAATTTAGAGTAGATAACTTGTCTCAATTGCAATCGGTTGCAGCCGAGTATGAGCAGAATACGCCTGATGCTAATGTTGCTGGTTTTTTGGAGACTACGGCTTTGGTTGCGGATTCGGATCAGCTTCCAGACCAGGGCGAAGATACTGGAAAAGTTACGCTTATGACGCTTCACACAGCTAAGGGCTTGGAGTATCCTGTTGTGTTTTTGACTGGCATGGAGCAGGGCACTTTTCCTCATTCGCGCTGTGTTGACAATCAAAAGGAGCTTTGCGAGGAGCGTCGTCTTGCATACGTTGGCATAACTCGCGCTAAGAAGATTTTGTACGTTACTTGGGCAGCTGAGCGCTCTCAATGGGGAAAGTCTGCGGAGATGATTCAAAGTCAGTTTTTGGACGAGATTCCTGCGGATTTGATTTGCTGGAAACGCAAGGAATCAGATGTTATGCGAGCTGGACTAAGGGGAGCAGGCAGAGATTTTGACCGCGATTTTGGCGATGACTTTGCTGGCGATTTCTCCGACGATTTTGGCAGCGACGGCGGTTGGGGTGACGATTCGTACACAACTTACGGAGGCTCGAGTTACAGCGGATCTCGCTACAGCAAATCGCATTATGGCAGCTCGTATGGTTCTTCAAAGTCTTATGGCAAGTCGTATGGTTCAAAGTCGTATGGCTCTAGTTTATACGGAAAGTCTTATGGCAACTCATACGGCAAGTCTTACGGCTCAAAGTCTTACGGTTCAAAGTCTGGCAAAGTCACCACGCGAATCGCAAGAAAATCAAGCGCATCGTACCAAAGTCAATCGTCCACCTCAAATTTGCAATCGTCCGCATCGTCATTATCTTACAAAAAGCAAAGTTTGCAAGAAAAAGACAATCACCTAAACATCAACGATTTTCATGAAGGCGATAAAATTTCGCACGACACATACGGCCTTGGAACTGTTCTTAAAACACAAGACAAGGGCAGAAACTCAATTATTACAGTCGATTTTGGTTCGGATGGCGTAAAGCGACTTATGCTAAGAGTTGCTCCGATTGAGAAATTGTAAAATTGAAAAATTGTAAAATTTCTCGTTTTATAGATGTTGTATGCAAAATAATACAACCTTAGTGAAGATTACTTTAAATTGTTAATTGTAATATTGTTATAACTAGTGCGTGATTATATACACTAAAACAAAATATTCAAGACTTGTTTTCTATTAAGCTATACGAAAAAATATAAAAGTAGGAAAAATATAGAAGTAAACGAAACCGCAAATGTTCAAGATTTTAGACTCAAGGGGAAGTCGATTAAGTTCTGAATCGTTGCAGTTGTATTTATAAACGAGATTTAAAAGGCGTGGCGCTTGCAAACGTGAGTGCCGTAAAGCGTGTTGCGTTAAACAAAAAGCAACACTAAAAAATAATAACTAGATTTAATGAGGTATTTATTATGAAGAACAAATTATTCGCATCGCTTCACGCAATTGTGTTTGGAATTCTTATTGCTATAGCGCCATTGACATTTGCAAAACCATGCTCAACTGGTGGCATGAGCAAAATGTCTAAAATGCATAAAATGCCTATGATGATGCAACCTATGGCATGCTACTACACAAGCCGCGTGGCTATTGGAATTGGCATAGTTATTGCGATTTTAGGCATTATTGCACTATTTGTTAAAGAGCGCGTTCGCGCTGGCTTAAATATTGCTGTAATCGCTAACTCTCTGTTTATGATCGCTACTACAACATTCCTTATTGGTGTTTGCAAAAGCCCAATGATGCATTGCGCATCTGTTATGCGTCCAACGTTGATTGTGTTATCTGTACTCGCGTTGGTGTTTGCATCCGTTAGCGTGTATCTTGACACTAAATCTGCTTGCTAGTGCGCATATAAGTAATTTACTATGCGAACTATTACATTAAAGCGATTGCCGCTAGAAAACCTAAAGCAAAAGCCGCTAAGAACCGCCGCGTTAATCGTGGTTTCCGCGTGCTTAGCTGCAGTGTTTTTTGGCGGCTCGCTAATCTCCCTAAATCTTTCAAACGGCCTAAATAGCATGCGCGCTCGCCTTGGCGCGGATATTATGGTGATTCCGCAAAACACATACAATCGTGCAGAAGCGTTGCTTACTAATGGCGGATCGAGCACGTTTTACTTTACGAACAATATTGAGGATTTTGTACGAAAATCAAAAGGCGTTGAAAAAGCAAGCGTACAAACTTACATATCTTCTCTATCTGCTGGATGCTGCGCGGAAAAGCTGCAAATCATAGGTTTTGACCCTACGAGTGACTTTGTAATCGCGCCATGGATTTATTCGCAACACAAAAGCGAACTTAAAAAAGGGCAGATGATTGCAGGCGCAAACGTGCTTGTGTCTTACCAAAACACGGTTCGCTTGTATGGGCACGAATGGCCGATTGTTGCGCAACTTGCTAAAACGGGCACTAGCTTAGACAACTCGGTGTTTGTAAACAGAGACACGATTCCAGCGGTTGTTAAATATTCGTCTAAGGTTGGTCACACTGCGATTCCTGCAAAATACGCACGCAAGGCTGTTAGTGCGGTTCTTGTAAAAGTGCGTAAGGGTTTTAGTGCGCAAAATGTTGCGGAAAATATTCGTAAAACTAGCGGAATTAAAAGCCTTGGAATGGTTTTTCCAGGCGGAATTACAGAGCAGACTAAAAAGAGCTTAGAGGTGCTAAACAAGGCGATTTTCCTTGGCGTTTTTGCGTTTTGGGCTGTGGGCGTGCTGATTCTTGTGTGCGTTTTTGCGGCTTCTACATCGGAGCGCAAGAGGGAATTTGCTTCATTGAGGATTTTGGGCGCAAATAAGCGCATGCTTTTTGGCATGATTTCGCGTGAATCTGCTGTGATTGGCGTTGTAGGCGGCGTGATTGGCGTTGCGTTTGCTTCGCTTATTTTGTTCCCATACAATATTGCGATTTCTAGCCAGCTGCAATTGCCGTATTTGGAGTCGAATGTTTGGTTTGTATGCGCGCTTGCTTCGATTTCTGTAGCGTTTTCGCTTGCTAGTGTTTTGGTAACTTCTGCGATTATTGTGGGGCGAATCGCCAGCAGGGAAGCGTATTTGACTTTAAGAGATGGCGAGTAAAGTGATGAGTGAGATGGCGAGTGAAGTTGTTAGCAACGATTTAGGCGATTCAGTTAATTTAGGCGATTCAGTTGATTCAGTAGTAAATCTTAAAAATGTTACTCGCGAATTTAAGCGCAAAAATCGCAAGTTTATTGCTGTAGACAATGTTGATTTTTCGCTTAAAGCTGGCGACTTTGCGGCGATTGTTGGCAAGTCTGGAAATGGAAAGTCAACTCTATTAAACATGATTGCAGGGCTTCTAAAGCCTACGCGCGGAAGCGTTACGATTTTTGGATGCAATATTTCGCTTCCTTCTATAAGCGACGAGCAAATTTCTGCGATTCGCGCAAAAAACATTGGTTTTGTTACGCAATCGCAAACGCTTCTTGCTAATTTGAATGTGCTAGATAACGTTATTTTGCCTGTTATGCTTGCGCGCGCATCTTCTAAGCGAATAGACGATTCAGCGCAAAAACCTAATCCGAATGATTATGCTAGTTTGACTTCACGTGCTATGGATTTGCTTAAGCAACTTAACGTTGACGATCTTGCGCATTGCTATCCGCGCGAGCTTTCTGGCGGAGAAATGCGTCGCGTTATGATTGCGCGTGCTTTGATTAATAAGCCGCGTTTGTTGATTTTGGATGAGCCTACTGGCGATTTGGATTCGCAAAATACTCAAACTGTTGTGTCTTTGCTGCGCGATTGTGCGGCTTCTGGAGCGGCTGTTTTAGTTGTGACTCACGATGAATCGGTTGCTGCAAGCGCTGACTGTGTTTACGCAATGGACTCTGGCGTTCTACGCGCGCGCTTTGACTGAGCGCTTAGACCGCGCGAGCGATATTCCGCTTTTTGTTGCTGTTTTTACTGGTTTGAGCTACATTCTCGGGAAAAATTGACGCATTTTGTAGCTTTAATTAGCGTTTTGAGCAACAAAAAGCGTCAACCATTTCCGCACTTTGTAGCTTAAAGCGTTCGCGCGGATTAGCCGCGCTCACGTCTTCGCCGCGCAGAAGCAATGCTTCTGCTTTAAGCGGCTCAGCGCTCCGAATTGCCTTTGTGCGCTACGCTCAAGCACAAAGGCAGGTCGTCGCGCATATTCTACGGCGCGGAGTAGTATAGGGAACGATGCCTATTTTTCGTAGGCATTATCTGGAGCCTTAGCCCATCAGTGGGTCGGCGCGCAAGAATTATGGCGTTATTTCAGCGTTTTAATGCTTTCGCGTTCGTGTGTTTGCACGAAGAAGCACTGGAGAGGCCGGCTCAGCGTGAATAATCGTAAAAGTTTGGTTCACGTTCCGTTCAGATAACGACAGAATAAAGGATTAGTAATGACTAATATTCAGCGTTCTCGCCGTCAGGTGCGTCTTTCTCGCGCCCTCGGCATCGCTTTGACCCCAAAGGCTCAGCGTATTTTCGAGAAGCGTCCATATGCTCCAGGTGAGCACGGCCGCACTCGTCGTCGTACCGAGTCCGATTACGCAGTACGTCTTCGCGAGAAGCAGCGTCTTCGCGCTCAGTACGGTCTTTCCGAGAAGCAGCTTCGTGCAGCTTACGAAAAGGGTACGCACACTGCAGGTCAGACTGGTGACGCAATGCTCACCGATTTGGAAACCCGTCTTGACGCTTTGGTTTTGCGCGCAGGTTTTGCTCGCACAACCGCTCAAGCTCGCCAGTTTGTTGTGCATCGTCACATCTTGGTAGATGGAAATCTTGTTGATCGCCCATCTTACCGTGTTAAGCCAGGCCAGACCATTCAGGTTCGCGCTAAGAGCCAGACAATGGTGCCATTCCAGATGGCTGCGGAAGGCGTTCATCGCGACGTTTTGCCAGCAGTTCCTGGTTACCTCGATGTGAATCTTGCCTCTTTGAAGGCTACTTTGACTCGTAAGCCGGAAGTCGATCAGATTCCAGTTGAAGTCAACATCCAGTACGTCGTCGAGTACTACGCTCGCTAAATTCTGGATTTCATTCTTAAGGACATACCGCTTGACCCCCGCTGTGCATTGCATAGTGGGGGTCAATGCGTTTTATTTGCTATTCTTCCCGTGTTTTGTAGTTCTGATTGGTGTGTTGGACTACAAAGTGCGGAAGTTTTTCCGCGTTTTGTTGTTCAACACGCTGTTTAGAGCTACAAAGTGCGGAAAATAATGCACGAATCGTAGTGCATTTGTATAAAATCAGTATGAACTACGTAAAAGCTGGTTATATGTTGGTGCACATTAACTTTTGTTAGGGAAAGGTCGCAAGCAACCGAACATTATGCAACAAAACACTTTAATAATAAAACAAAATCACATATAATCATTACAACAATGCCCGTTATATTACAAAATATAACATTGTGCGAGTGTTGAATCAGAAAATATATAATAGGTAACTAAGCGTCTAAAGCGTGTTATTAATATACAAAAGAATATATAAAAGAATAAAAGAAGATACAAAATACAAGTAAAACAGAATACGCAATAAAAGAAGACTAGAGAGTAGAAGAGACGATGGAGTCAAAGATGTCTCAACAAAATACCAAAGCGAATGCGCTAAAAGCACAACAACTTGCCACACGCGCAATCAACAAACACGCAAAAGATGCGCTAAACAATAACACTTTTGAAGGGGTGGTCTTGTGGTAGAGCCTAAAAAGATTAACGGGTTGCACAATATTCCAACTACAGCTGGATTTGCAGGCCCAGGCGGCGGCTTTGAAGGTGGTGCTGCTGCAGGATTCGAGATTGACGACGCATCTAAGCATAAGAAGGCAGATGAACGCGAAGTCGAAAAAAGCTTAGAAGACACAGATGCTTTCGACGCAATAGACGTTAACGCGATTCGCGCTAGAAGCAAAGCTAGCGGCGCAAACGAGACGGTTATGAGCAAGATTACAAGCACAGGTGTTGGGGATTCGTCTCTTAGTAGCCTTGTAGCTCAAGCCGAAGGAGAAGCTGCTGCCGATGTGCGCGATTCATTGTATGTGACTCAACAAATTCCCGCAATACCTGCGGCTTTAAGTGGTATTACGCCGCAAGAGCCGCCGCGTGCAACGCAATCTCCGATTCGCGATTTTGGTGGCGAGTATCCGTATAAGTTGTATCGCCCTGGAACTTACGCGCGCGAGCATATGCGCATTACAGCAACAAAGCTTTCCGACGGACGCGACTTTTTCTACATAGATGACAATCCAGAATACGTTAGCGGTCACAAAACAAGGGAGCTGATTGACCCTAGAAAGTTAGCGTATCGCTTTACTTCGCATGTTGATAGCGAAGGCAACGAAGTTCCTAGCGAAGTTCCACAAATGAGGCAAGATCCGCTTACAGGAGACTGGATTCCAATGTCTAGGTTGTGGGCAAAGCGGCCAGCTGAGATTCTTGGTGATGAGTCAAATAATCAAGGTTCTGCGAGTGGTTCTGCGGATGGTTCTGCGGATGGTTCTGCTCAATCAAGAATCGACCCATTTGCTGGCAGAAAGCCACAGTGCGAGTATCAAGATGGCGAAATCCCAGACGAAGACTACGACGTTGTTGTTTTTGAAAACCGCTATCCAGCTATGGCTCAGGTTGCAGGCGTGCCAAATGCAACAACATACGTTGACGGAAATCCTTTGTGGAAGCAGGCACCTGCAGCTGGCCGATGCGAAGTGATTTGCTTTAGTTCCAACGAGAACATGCTGCCAGCTAATCTTTCTGTTTTGCGCATGCGCACGATTGTTGAAGCGTGGGCGTTTAGAACCGCAGAAATTAGCCAAATCGAAGGAATTGAGCAGATTTATCCGTTTGAAAATCACGGCAGTCAAATCGGCGTAACTTTGCATCATCCTCATGGTCAGATTTACGCATATCCGTTTATTGCTCCTAGGTTGGAGCAGGAGTTGCGCCACACGGAGGCTTATTTTGAGCGCACTGGCAGCAATCTTCTTAAGGATTTGATGAATTCAGAGATTGAGGCTAAAAAGCGCGTGATTATGCATAATCACAGTTGGGTTGCGTATGTTCCAGCTGCAGCGCGTTGGCCGCTAGAGGTGCATGTTGCTCCTGTTCGAGACGTTCTTACTTTGGATCAGCTTGACGATCAAGAGCGTTGGGATTTGGCGCAAATCTACATAACACTTCTTAAGCGTGCTAATAAGTTCTTTGGATTATCGTCTTCAAACGCGGGCGATTCGAGTGCTAAATCGTTTGCAAGTTCGGCTGCTTTCGACTTATCTTCTGGCGCGAGTAATGCAAATTCCAGCGAATTCGTTGATTTGCCTTATGTTGCAGCGTGGCATCAAGCTCCTGTGCACGATTCTCGCCGCTCGCATTATCGCCTTAATTTGCAATTCTTCTCGTTTATGCGAGATGCCAATAAAATCAAGTATTTGGCTGGTTCGGAAGCAGGAATGGCGTCTTGGATTTCCGATACTACTCCAGAGTTGATTGCAAGCAGATTCCAAGAATTAGGAGATGTTGACTTGGATTAGACTTGTCTTGATTAGTCTTGATTAGTCTCGTCTTAATTACTCTGATTTTTACGCGTTTTACTTAAAAAGTGAGATGATTAAGTTATGTTGTTGCATCTTTATTTAGTTCGTCATGGCCAAACCATGTTTAATTGCTACAATCGCTTGCAAGGATGGAGCAATTCTCCACTAACTCCAAAAGGGCTTAAAGACGCCGATTTAGCGGCTCAAAAGCTTAAGAACATTGTTTTTGCTGCCGCATATTGCTCCGATACAACTCGCGCGCAAATCACAGCTGAGCGTATTTTAAGCGAAAACGAAAAGCACACTAACGCTCGTCCGCATCTTGTAAGCGATATGCATTTTCGCGAACAATGCTACGGCTATTTTGAAGGCCAAGATATGAATATGGCTTGGTGGGCTGCAGGCGCTCCTCATGGAGCAAAAACGTATAACGAAATCGTTGAAAAATTTGGTCTTGCTGCAACTCGAGACATGCTTAAAGAGGCCGACCCATTCCACGATGCAGAGTCAGATATTGAATATTGGAAGCGCGTTGAAGGCGGTTTCAAAATAATCGCAAGCAATCCAGCGTTAAAAGATGGAGACAACGTTTTGCAAATCTCCCACGGAAACACGCTTTTAAGCCTTATGCATCGTTTTGCCCCTGCTGGCTACGATTTGAGTGAGCGCCCGCAAAATGGAAGTGTAACTCGCCTTGATTTCAACACAGCAGAGCCGATTGATCAAGCTATAACAATTAAGGGCTATAACGAGTAAATACGATTAGTTTGCGCAAAAAATGTTCGCTAAATTTACAAAAAGAGTCTTGACTCTTCGTTAATCTTTTAATACATTGCGTGGGTAGTCGTGTGTAAAACAGCAGGAAAGAGGTTACGATGAGCGTTGGAGACATTGCTGCTCTTATTGCAGCGATTTCGTTTGCGGTGCTTTCGGGATTTATGATTTATCCGCTTATTCGGCTGGGTAAAATGTTCAATCAGATTTCTCAAACTGTTAAGGAATCGGGCGAGCACGCTTTTCCTGCTATCGACGAATCTGTTACCACAGTAAAACAAGTGAACAAAACCCTTGAAGACGTTAATGCTGTTACAGATGCTGCTCGCACTACCGCTACAAATGTTGGCGCTCTTACGGATTTGTATGGCGCTTTTCTTGGAAAGCCAGTTGTTAAAATTGCATCTGCTTGCTACGCGCTTAAAGACACTTTTAATGCGTTCTTTAATAAGGCTACTGTTCCAACGGATGCTGCAGAATCTTCCGCTAGGCATGCGGCAAATTCTGGCGAGTCGTTTACGCCTAAGGGGGAGTGATGTTTAAGCGTTTATTTTGGATTTGCATCGGTTTTGTAATGGGAGTTATGTCTGTTACAAAAGCTCGCGCGTACGTTAAGGAAAAGTTACCACAAAACGCTAGGAATTTCTTCTTCGATAAAGATCCAAAAAATCTTACTTTAAGCACGATTTTGTCTTTGTACAATGATTTTAATTCCAGCAGAAAAGCCCACGAGTCGCAGATTAACTCTAAGTATGCTAGTAAGTATGCCGATAAGCGTGACGATTCGTTTACAAATAAGTCTTATACTAAGTAGTTACTAAGTAGTCTTATACTAAGTCTAAATAAATAAATAAAAAGGAGTTCGTACCCATGCGCACAGCAGAAATTGCAAAGCGTTATCTTGATTATTTTGCCAAGAATGGCCATATGGTTGTGCCTTCTGCATCGCTGATTTCTCCAAATCCAACGACGCTTTTCACGATTGCAGGCATGGTTCCATTCATACCTTATCTTTTGGGAGAGCAAACGCCTCCTTCTCGCAGAATGGCGTCTAATCAAAAGTGCGTGCGTACGCTCGATATTGACGAAGTTGGTAAAACAACTCGTCACGGCACCTTCTTCCAAATGGTTGGTAACTTTAGCTTTGGTGATTATTTTAAGGAAGAAGCAATCCACTACGCTTGGGAGCTTTTAACAACTCCGCAAGATAAGGGCGGCTATGGTTTTGACCCAGAAAAACTTTGGGTTACTACTTATACCGACGACGACGAAGCTCGCGCAATTTGGAAGAATGAGGGCTTCGACCCAGAGCACATGCAAGTTTTTGGCATGGAAGATAACTTCTGGACTACTGGTGGCCCTGGCCCTGGCGGCCCATGCTCCGAGATTTACGTTGATCGCGGCCCAGAATATGGTAAGGATGGCGGTCCTGCTGCCGACGAATCTCGTTTTATTGAGATTTGGGATTTGGTTTTTGAGAACTTCCAGGTAGACAACGTAAAGTCTAAGACTGATTTGCACATTGTTGGTGAGCTTGATCAAAAGAATATTGATACAGGCGCTGGTTTGGAGCGTTTGGCTTACCTTATGCAAGGCAAAGAAAACATTTACGAGACTGACGAAGTTTATCCAGTTATTGAAGCTGCAGAAAAGCTTAGCGGCGTAAAGTACGGCAGTAACGCCGATGCGGATGTTCGTTTCCGCGTTGTGGCAGATCACGTGCGTTCCGCTTTGATGATTATGAGCGATGGCGTGCGTCCAAGCAACGTTGGCCGCGGATACGTGCTTCGTCGTCTTCTTCGCAGAACTGTTCGCGCAATGCGCATGCTTGGCGTGCAAGACCCAGTTTTGCCAACCTTGTTCCCAGTTTCTAAGGGCGCTATGGAACCAAGCTACCCAGAGCTTAATAACACTTTCCACGAGGTTAGCGAAGCTGCATACGGTGAGGAAGATGCGTTCCGCCGCACTCTAGAAAAGGGTACGACTATTCTTGACTTGGCTGTTGAAAAAGCCAAGAAGGAACACAAGGATGACCCTATTGTTGGCGGCTCCGACGCATTCACTTTGCACGATACTTACGGCTTCCCAATTGAGTTGACTCTAGAGATGGCTGCTGAGCAGGGTGTTAAGGTTGATGAAGCTAAGTTCCGCGAGCTTATGAGCGAGCAGAAGGGTCGCGCTCGTGCGGATGCTTTGAAGAAGCGTCACAATGTAGACGTTAGCGTTTACGACGACATTAAGAAGGCACTCGAAAAGCCAATCGACTTCCTCGGTTACACAGACTTTTCCAGCCGTTCCAACGTTTTGGCGATTGTTGAGGCAGGTAAAGGCTCCGTTAAAAGCGTTAGCGCTCCTGCAAACGTTGAAGTTATTCTTGATCGCACGCCGTTCTACGCTGAGCGCGGTGGCCAGATTGCGGATCAGGGTGAGATTATTTCCGATGACGGCGCAATTTTGGAGGTTGACGATGTTCAGCGACCAATCAAGGATTTGATTGTTCACAGCTGCCGACTTACTGAAGGAACTCTTAGTGTTGGTGCTCCAGTGAACACAAATATTGATCAGGTGCGCCGTGCTGCTTTGGCTCGAAGCCACACTGCTACACACACTCTTCACAAGGCTTTGCGTGAGGAGCTTGGTCCGCAGGCAACTCAGCGCGGTTCTGTAGTAGATCCAGACCGTTTGCGCTTTGACTTCCAATGGCCAAAGGCTGTTGATAAAGATGCGTTGTTGCGCGTAGAAGCTCGCGTAAACGAGCGCATTCGCGAAGACTTGCAAGTTGTTCCAAAAGAAATGCCAATTGACGACGCTTTCAAGCTTGGAGCAATGCACTTGTTCGGCGAAAAGTATGGCGATATTGTTCGCGTTGTAGAGATTGGCGACGGCTGGAGCCGCGAGCTTTGTGGCGGTACTCATGCTAAGAGCACTGGCAAGATTGGTATGGTTACAATACTTTCTGAGTCTTCTATTGGCTCTGGCGTACGCAGAATCGACGCGCTTTGCGGCGAAGAAGCGTACGAATATGGCGCTCGCGAGCATGCTTTGGTTGCGCAACTTGCAGACATGGTTAACGCTCGTCCAGACGAGTTGGCTGAGCGTTTAGAGTCTTTGCTTAACAAGATGAAGGATTCCGATCGCAAGCTTGCTTCTGTTTACGAATCGCAGCTTAATGAGGCTGTTCCAGAATTAGTTGAATCGGCTAAGCAAAGCAGCTCAAAGATTAAGCTTGCTGTAAAGAATGTTGGAAACTTCGGTTCCTTCGACGCTTTGCGCAAGACTGTTCTTGACGTTCGTTCTCGCTTGGGCGAAGATTCGCCAGTAGTTGTTGCGTTGTGCGGTGTAAACGAGAGCGATAAGCCAATGGTTGCTGTTGCTACTAACGATGCAGCTCGCTCGGCTGGCGCTAAGGCTGGCGACTTGGTGCGTACAGCTTCCAAGGTTCTTGGCGGCGGCGGTGGCGGCAAGCCAGACTTTGCTCAAGGTGGCGGTGCGGATTCTTCTAAGATTGATGAAGCACTCGAGGCTGTGAAAGCCGAAGTTTTGAAGCTATAGTCAAAAGGTTAAATGTTTAAGATGTTTAACACTCGAGCCAAATTAATAAGTTGAGTTTTCGTATGATTTGGCTTGGCGTTGATTTAGGAGATGCCAGGGTTGGGCTTTCTAAGTCCGACCCTGAGCTGACTTTTGCTCACCCAATCGGTAATATTCAAGCCTATGGCGACTCGTTTAATGCGATTGAAGACGTTATTAACGTTATAGAAGACAATAGTGTGAGCCGAGTCGTAGTTGGTTTGCCTTTGCAATTAGACGGATCTGAAGGAAAGTCTGCCAAAAAAGCGCGCAGATGGGGTGCTAATTTAGCCAAGCGCATTAAATCGCTTTTTGATTATGGCGATTGGTCGCTTGATTTTATTCCAGAAATCGTTTTTAATGACGAGCGACTAACAACAGTTACTGCTCATAGGCAATTGTTAGATGCTGATTTTTCCACTAAAAAGCATCGTCCAATGGTTGATCAGCAATCGGCAGTATTGATTTTGCAATCTGCGATTGACGATTACAGAAATGCTTGCAAAAATGTAAAAGGCGACTCGCAAAGTGACTCCATCAGAAAGGAAGCGTTTAATGAGTGAGAATATAGACGATTTTTTCAATCAAAACGCTAAATGGAGTCACGATTCATCCAAGCCACCTGTTCCGCCAAAATCGCGAAAAGCAAGAAATGCGCGTAGAAATCGCAAAAGTAAAAGAAATCGTATAGTTGCATTCATTCTTGCACTAGTTTTTGCGTTGCTATTTGTTGTTGGATACGGCTTATATCGCGTTGCGGTTTATGTAAGAAACAATAGTCAGTCGTCAATAATGGAAGACTGGCCAGGTCCTGGAAGTGGGTTCGTTGAATTTACGATTGAACCAGGTCAAGGATCTGTAGAAGTGGGAAATAACCTTGTTAAGGCGCAGGTTGTAAAGTCGCAATCCACTTTTTCTAATATTGTTGCAGCAAATAACAAGATTTTGTACCCAGGAATTTACGCGCTTAAAAAACACATGAATTCAATGGACGTAGTGGAAATTCTTTCCGACCAAAGCAAGGCTGGTGGATTCTTAGACGTTAAAGCAGGGGAGCGCGCAACGGAGGTTATTCGCAAGGCTGCACAAATCTCGGGAATTGACATTGCTCAATTTAACGCGATTCAAAAAGCGGACGGAGCGGGGATCTTGCCGCCAGAAGCGTGCGGAAGCTTTGAAGGATGGTTGGAGCCTGGAGTTTATAACGTAAAATCCATGAAGTCTGCTAACAAGATACTGGCAAAAATGGTAGATAAGCGCGTTAAAAAGCTTGATTCCCTAGGCGTTCCTAAGGGTGATTTGCGTCAAAAAGTTCTTAAAATTGCTTCCATTGCAGAAGCAGAAGTCAATAATCGCGAATACTACGGCAAAGTTTCGCGCGTAATCTTAAATCGTTTAGCTAAAGACATGCCTTTGGGAATGGATACTACGGTTGCGTACGGCATTGGGATTAAGGCGATTAACCTTACGCAATCGCAGCTAGACGATGCAAGCAACCCGTACAACACTAGGATTCACAAGGGGCTGCCGCCTACTCCTATAAGCATTCCTGGAGATAACGCGATTTTGGCGTCTCTTAATCCAGCGAATGGTTCATGGATTTATTTTGTTACAACCAACTTAAAGACAGGCGAAACTAAGTTTGCGGATAACTACGACGATTTCTTAAAGATCCGCGACGAGTATAAGCGTTCCAACGAAAACGCCAACTAAGCTTTGGTATAACGTGCTTCTCTTTTTGGTGTTGCGCGATTCTCCTATTTACTGTTGTATGAGCGAATCGACTTGCATGAGCGCTTAAAGCGTAGCGCGCGAATGCACCTCGATTCGCTGAGCCGCTCAGGCAGAAGCACTGCTTCTGCGCGGCGAAGACGTTCGCGCGCGTAGACCGCGCGAACGAAACATCTCATTCAGGGCGAAAAATCTCGAATCTCCACCTTACTTAACGCTATAAAATCGCAGCAAAAAGTTCAAAGCATAACAGCGATGATTGCAGATGCAGCTAATACGGGTACGAACGGGATTTTATTTTGTTTATTTTGCACAAGATGCTCGCGGAAAAATCGACAGCAGACTTTAGAGTAGATTTTCCACACTAAAATCCAAATTAATCCAAATATTCCAACTAATGCAAACCAGTAGATTATGCAGCTGAATCCAAATAGCGCCAAAGCTTGAGCAATCATAGAAGCGCACGTAACGTCGCCAAATCCGAGTGTTCCGCGCACGCAAAGTTTTTGCACCAAAACGTAGAATGCAAAAACTGTTACTGCGCAAAGCCATCCACGCAAAAGAAAATTAACATTATGAAAAGTAATCAGCGAAAAAATAAGGTTCGCTGCAGATTGTGCAAAAGCAGCTAGCACAACCCAAAGTCTAGGCACAACGCGGATAATTAAATCCGTTGCGCACAGTGCAATCGTGCATACAAGCGTTGGCGTTGCAAATAAACACACAATAATAAACTGACTCATTTGATTATGCTAAATAAGCGAAAATTGCATTGCAACAAATTTTGCTCAATGTGGTTAAAGGCTTGTGTGATTGATTGCGTGGATTGTGAGCAATACTTAGTGGTTAGTAGAATACAGATTTAGAATCGAGTATTGATTTAAAATAAAGAACAGTATTAAGTGCAAGAAGTATAACAATAAATATAACGCACAACGCGATTGGAGAAGGCATGCTTAGATGGCAAACGGCAGGGGAGTCGCATGGTGAAGCGCTGGTGGCAATGATTGAAGGCATTCCAGCAGGAGTTAAGATTACTAGCGCAGACATTGTTTCGGCTCTTGCGCGTAGACGACTTGGATATGGTCGCGGAGCGCGAATGAAGTTTGAGCAAGACAAAGTGCGTTTGCTTACAGGCGTTCGCCACGGTGTTACTCTTGGGTCTCCAATTGCAATCGAAATCGCAAATAGCGAGTGGCCAAAGTGGGTTGAAGTGATGAGTGCAGATCCGCTAGACCATGATTTGCCAAAAGAAGGCCGTAACGCGCCTCTTTCTAGGCCTCGCCCAGGCCATGCGGATTTAACAGGCATGCGTAAATACGGTTTTAGTGACGCGCGCGAGGTTTTGGAGCGTTCGAGTGCCAGGGAAACGGCTTCTCGCGTAGCTTTAGGCGCTGTGGCTGATGCGTTTTTGCAGCAGGCGTTGGGCGTGCGCACAGTTGCGCACGTTGTTGGGATCGGCGGCGAATATGTAAGCAAAAGTTTAGCCCTGCCAACACCAGATGATATTGAGGCGTTGGATGCTTCGCCTGTTCGTACTCTAGATAAAGATGCCGAAGCGCGAATGGTTGCTCGCATTGATGAAGCAAAAGCCAATGCGGATACGCTTGGCGGTGTTGTAGAGGTTTTGGCTTACGGCATGCCTGCTGGAGTTGGAACTTATGTTGAGTCGGATCGCCGATTGGATGCGGCGCTGGCGGCGGCGCTTATGGGAATCCAGGCTATTAAAGGCGTGGAAATTGGAGACGGTTTTGAAGAAGCAAATCGCCCTGGCTCGTCCGCTCACGACGAAATCGTAACAGGCGAAGATGGCAACATTGCGCGCCTTAGCAATCGTGCTGGAGGAATTGAAGGCGGAATGTCAAATGGAGAGACAATTCGCGTGCGCGCAGCAATGAAGCCAATTCCGTCTATTCCGCGTGCTTTGCGAACGGTAGATGTGCTTACTGGCCAGCCAGCTCAAGCGATTAATCAGCGCTCCGATTTTACGGCAGTTCCAGCTGCTTCTGTAGTTGCAGAGGCAATGGTTCGGTTAACGCTTGCAAAGTATGCGTTAGAAAAGTTTGGTGGAGATTCACTAGAAGAAACTGCTAGGAATGCTAAGAGTTACGTTCAATCTTGGAAAGAGAATATGAGATGAGCGAAGAATCTTTGCAAAGTTCCACTCACGGTGTGCCTAAATACAAAATGCCGTTAGCTGTTATAATCGGCATGCCTGCAGCTGGAAAAACACGTGTTGGCAAGGAATTAGCGCATATTTTGAATGTTCCTTTTATAGATACAGACGATTTAATTGAGCAAAAAATCAATATGCCGATTAGCCAATATTTTAAGGATTTTGGCGAAGAGTCTTTTAGAGATATTGAAGCTCAAATTGTTAGAGATGCTATTTTTGCAGATTCTGAGCAATCCGCCCCAATAATCGCCCTCGGCGGTGGCTCTCCAATGCGCCCACAAACGCAAGAAGTCTTAAAAAAATATACAAAACTCGGCGGCCGCGTTGTTTACTTGCAAGTGGATCCAAACGATGCAATTGAGCGCGTAAGCTGGAATTCAAATCGCCCTATGCTAAGCGGCAAAGACGGAGCAAAACGGTGGTTGGATTTGTTTGCTAAAAGAGACCCCGTGTTTTGTAAAGTAGCGAATTTGCACGCTCGCGTTTATGAATTAACGCCAAAACCTGCCGCAAGAAAGCTGAAAGATATGATTATGCAACGAATTGTGCATGTAAGTGGCAAAGATATTGAAGACTATAATGTTCATATTGGCGCTGGTGCTATGAGTCTTTTGCCGCAAATGCTTGGAAAAGAGCCTGTTCGAGTAGCTTTGATTCATACTCAGCCTGTTCAAAGGCATAGCGATAAAGCAAGAGCTATTTTGCGCGCTGCTGGCTACGATGTTTTCGACATTCTTATTCCAGACGCAGAGGCTGGCAAAACCGTTAAGGTTGCGGATTTTGTATGGTCGCATCTTGCAAATGCTGGTTTTACGCGTTCGGATGCGATTGTTGGCTTGGGTGGTGGAGCAGCCACAGATTTGGCTGGATTCGTTGCATCTACTTGGATGCGCGGAATCCGCTACGTAAATTGCCCAACTTCGCTTCTTGCTATGGTAGATGCTTCGACTGGCGGAAAAACTGGCGTAAATACTGCATTTGGCAAGAATTTGGTTGGTAGTTTTTACACGCCTGCAGGTGTTTTGGCAGATACTTGCGCGTTTTCTACTCTCAATAACGATATTTTTGTTGAAGGCTTAGGAGAGGTTGCAAAATCAGGGTTTATTGGCGATACAAGCATCCTAAAAATTCTGGAAAATCCGCAAAATGCTAGCAAATTACGCACTCTCGATGGCTCTTCTGTTTTAAGCGATTCACACTTGAACAATATGGTTTGCGATTTAATAGAAAAAAGCGTGCGCGTTAAGGCGTACCACGTTTCTAACGACTTAAAAGAGCAAGGTTTGCGCGAGTTTTTGAACTACGGCCACACTCTTGGGCATGCAATTGAGCAAATCGAGCATTTTTCTTGGCGTCACGGAAATGCTGTTGCCGTTGGAATGGTTTTTGCGGCGGAGCTTGCGCAAATTTTGGGCTATTTAAGTCCAGAAGACGTTGAGTATCATCGTTCGCTTTTGAAATCACTTGGATTGCCAATATCTTGGAATGGAGGCGGCAGTAATGATGATGCTTTTGCCAAGGTTCTTGATTTGATGCATAAAGATAAAAAAGCTAGAGGCAACACCTTGCGATTTGTTGTTTTAGACGGGATTGGAAACCCGATTCACTTAGATAATCCGCCGCTGGAGGCGATTCGCGAAGCATTTAATAAGATTAGAGGCTAGAAAATGGTAGATGCAGAAATGGTAGATGTAGAAAACGCGCAAAATTCAGAAAATTCAAAAAACGCTATAAATATGCGCAAAGTTTTGGTAGTAAATGGCCCAAATTTGGGGCGATTAGGCGTTCGCCAGCCAGACGTTTATGGCAATCAAGATTTTGAAGAACTGTGCTTGCTTTGCAAAAAGTGGGCGCAAGAGCTTAACTTGCAAGTAGAAGTGCGTCAAAGTGACGACGAAGCACAAATGGTGCACTGGATGCACGAAGCAGCTGATACGCATACTCCTGTTGTTATGAATCCTGCTGCTTTTACGCACTATAGTTATGCGCTCGCGGATGCTGCTCACATGGTTTTGGATGCTGGAGTGCCACTAGTGGAAGTGCATATTTCTAATCCTTCTGCGCGCGATGCTTTTCGTAAAATTAGCGTTATTAGCGCTGTTGCAACTGGCACTATTACAGGCATGGGGCTGTACGGTTACAAGCTTGCGCTAGAAGCTGTTGCTCATTGTTTAACACCCGAGTCGAGGCTCGAAGATACTATGGAGTTCCATGGTTAGAAGAAAACATGGTAACTCTCAGGAGCATATTACAAAGCATATTTTTGTTACTGGTGGCGTTGTTTCGTCCCTCGGAAAAGGTCTTACTGCATCGTCTTTAGGTAGGCTTTTGCGAAGCCGCGGTCTTCACGTTTTGCAACAAAAACTTGATCCTTACATCAATGTTGACCCAGGCACAATGAACCCATTCCAACATGGTGAGGTTTACGTTACAGAAGATGGCGCAGAAACAGATCTTGATATTGGTCACTACGAGCGATTCCTTGATGTTTTCTTAAGTCAAAAAGCAAATGTTACAACTGGCCAGATTTATCAATCCGTGCTTAGAAAAGAGCGCGCTGGCGAGTATTTGGGTCAGTGTGTGCAAGTTATTCCACACATTACTGGCGAGATTAAGTCGCGTATGCGCGCTCAAGCCAGCGACGATGTAGACGTTATTATTACGGAAATCGGCGGTACTGTTGGAGATATTGAGTCGCAGCCATTCTTGGAGGCTGCTCGCGAAGTTCGCCGCGATTTAGGTCCAGAAAATTGCATGTTTGTGCACGTTTCTTTGGTGCCTTATATTGCTGCAGCTCATGAGTTGAAGACTAAGCCAACTCAACATTCCGTAATGATGCTTCGCTCTCTTGGTATTTCTCCAGACGCGCTTGTTTTGCGTTCAGATCGCCCTCTTAATCAAGGCATTAAAGACAAGATTTCGCTTATGTGCGATGTTGATGCAGAAGGCGTTGTGAATTGCGTGGATGCTCCAAGCATTTACGATGTTCCAAAGATTTTGTTCAACGAGGGCTTGGATGCTTACGTTGTGCGCGAGCTTGAGCTTCCATTCCACGATGTTGATTGGAACGAGTGGGAAGATTTGCTTGAGCGCGTTCATCATCCAAAGCATGAGCTAAACATTGCAATTGTTGGAAAGTACATTGATTTACCAGATGCGTATCTTTCCGTTACGGAGGCCATTAAGGCTGGCGGTTTTGCAAACTGGGCTAAGGTAAACGTGCGATGGGTTGCTGCTGATAAGTGCGAAACGCAAGAAGGTGCTGCTGCAGCTCTCGACCAAATGGACGGCATGGTCATTCCAGGCGGCTTCGGCATTCGTGGCATTGAAGGTAAGATTGGTGCGCTCCGTTACGCTCGCGAGCATGGCTTGCCAACGCTTGGTCTTTGCCTTGGCTTGCAATCTATGGTTATTGAGTATGCTCGTCACGTGCTTGGGCTTGAAGACGCTAATTCCACAGAGTTTGAGAAGGATTGTGGAGATCCAGTAATCGCAACTATGGAAGAGCAAAAAGATATTGTTGCTGGCAAGGGAGATATGGGTCACACAATGCGACTCGGCTCTTATCCTGCAACTCTTGAAGAAGGCTCTATTGTTGCTGAGCTTTACGGCTCTACGCATGTTACCGAGCGTCATCGTCACCGTTACGAAGTGAACGTGGCGTATAAAGATCGTTTGCGCGAAGCTGGCTTGCGTATTAGCGGCCAAAGCCCAGACGGTAATTTGACTGAGTTTGTGGAGCTTCCAAAGAGTGTTCACCCATTCTATGTTGCAACTCAAGCTCATCCAGAGTTTAAGTCTCGTCCAACTAAGCCTCATCCTTTGTTTGCTGGATTAGTGGCGGCTGCTCTTGAGCATCAAACAAATAACGCTAAGTGATTTAATCAAACTAGTAATCAAACTAGTTGACTAGATTCGATTATCTACTTGACTTAAATTATTAAGTGGTGTAAACTCGTGACTTTGGGTGCGATTTTACACCACTTTTTATTTTGATTAGTACTTAATCATCTTGTTGCATATTTTGCATCGTTTAACATGATTGTTACATATTCCAGATGCAAATTTACATTTTTGTAATATCACTGCAGATGTAAAAGACTTGGCAAAATATCGCATAGAATACGATTTAATCTAATATTTTTCTATTACAATAGTTGTTTTTACTGTTTATATACAAAATAACAGTAAATTTTACATTTAGACTTTGAGCTTGCGTTGTTTAATAAAATCCGTATGATTGAATTTTAATCAACGAAGAGGCCTCCTTATTGGCTTTGCAAAGAATCCATCTGGCAATAAATACTAGGTGGATTTTATTTATTAAGCCTATAGAGCCTGTAAAGCGTAAAGGCTTTGCAAAGCTTGTAATGAGACTTTTTCGTGATAATTAATGGAATCCTGCCATACCCAACGTTAGGAGAAAACATATGAAGAATAAGGCATTACTTTTTGCCGCAGCCGCGTGCTCGGTTGCTATGCTGCTCGGTGGATGCGGTTCTTCTGCCTCGAAGACCGCTCAAACAAATGGTGGCAAGGTTGTTATTACCGTAAACGACTCCGAGCCTCAGAACGAGCTTGTTCCAGGAAACATTAACGAGAATGCTGGTGCTCGTCCTGCTGTATTGGTCAACTCCACGTTGGTCACTTTTGATGAAAAGGGCAACACGGTAAACGAAGATGCCGAGAGCGTAACTCCAAACGCCGATGCAACCCAATACACCGTTAAGCTTAAAAAAGATAAGAAGTTCAGCGATGGCACTCCAATCACCGCAGAAAGCTTTACTAAGGCTTGGAGCTTTGTAGCAAACGCTAAGAATGCTCAGAAGTGCTCTTCCTTCTTCCAGACCATTAAGGGCTACGAAGACTTGCAGAAGAATGACACTAAGGGCGACGAGCAGCTTTCTGGCTTAAAGGTTGTAGATAAGTACACCTTTACTGTTGATTTGAACCAGCCAGATTCTGTGTTTGCTATTAAGGTTGGTTACCTTGCATTCGCTCCTCTTCCAGAATCCTTCTACAAGAATCCAAAGGCTTATGGCGAAAAGCCAGTTTCTTCTGGTCCATACCTCTTTAAGTCTTGGGATCACAACAAGCAGATTGAAGTTGTAAAGAACCCAGATTATGATGGCCCACGCAAGGCTCAGAATGACGGAGTTACCTTTAAGATTTACACCGACGGCACCGCTGCTTACCGCGATGTTCAGTCTGGCAATCTTGATATGACGGATAATATTCCAGATACTGAAACAAAGACTTTCCAAAAGGACACCACTGTTAAGGCATACAACCGTCCAGGTTCTGTAATCCAGCAGTTTGGTATTCCTGCAAAATTGCCACACTTCGATGTAACTACCGAAGAAGGCCGCTTGCGTCGTCAAGCTGTTTCTATGGCAATCGACCGTGAAACCATCATCAAGAAGGTTCTTAACAACACTGCATCTCCTGCAAACGAGTTCACTTCTCCTTTGACTCCAGGCTACAAGGCAGATCTTAAGGGACACGAAAACCTTAAGTTTAATGCCGCAAAGGCTAAGGAACTTTGGGCAAAGGCAGATAAGATCTCTAAGTATGATGGTCCTCTTACCTTTACTTACAACGCCGATGGCAACGCTAAGTCTGTGTTCGACGCAGTTGTAAACTCCCTCAAGAATCATCTTGGAATTAATGCCGAAACAACTCCAGTTCCAACATTCCAAGAGTTCCGTAACGCGTGCGAACAGCGTCAGGTTAAGGGTGCATGGCGTGCAGGCTGGATGCCAGATTACCCAAGCCCAGAAAACTACTTGACTCAGGAATTTGCTTCCGTTGCTGCAGATGGCAATGGTTCTAACGAAGCTGATTACAAGAATCCTAAGTTCGATGCTTTGCTTAAGAAGGCTTCTTCTTCTAAGCAAGCTGAGGCAACTAAGCTTTATCAGCAGGCTAACGAGATTCTTCTTGAGGATCTTCCATACGTCCCACTGTTCTACTCGAACGCCAAGGCTGTTATGGTTCCAAGCTTGAAGGGCTTTGTAATGGATTGGCAGAATATGCCACTTTACTACAAGCTCCACAAGTAAAGATCAAAATCAAGTAGCTATTAAAATCAAGTAGCTATTAAAAAATAAACCATAATTAAATAGCATGTAAAAACGTGCTGCTGCCTTCGAATGGCGAATAAAATTACAAAATTCTATCCGCTGTTCGAGGCAGCACTTTGTGTTTTTACTTAGGTTGGGTTAAATCAATATGCAAGCCACAAGTTGGGTGTGTGCTATGCGAATTTTTAAGTAAATATATAAGGAGAAACCAATGGGTAAATATGTTCTGCGCCGCGTTTTGCAGATGATTCCTGTGGTTCTCGGCACAACATTGTTGGTATACGCTTTGGTGTTTGCTTTGCCTGGAGATCCAGTAAAAGCAATGTTTGGCGATAAGCCAATTAACCATGCTGTAGAAGCGCAAATTCGTGCCGAGTATAACTTGGATAAGCCATTTATTATTCAATATTTGTTGTTCTTAAAGAATGCGCTTACTCTTGATTTTGGTCATACTTTTGCTGGCCAGCCAGTAATTGACGAGATTGGCCGCGCATTCCCTGTAACCATTAAGCTTGCGTTGATGGCGTTCGCTTTTGAAGCCTTGTTCGGCGTAGCTTTCGGTATAATCTCTGGCTTAAAGAAAGGAAAGTGGTACGACAGCGTAATCCTGGTTGTATCACTTCTTCTTATTTCTGTGCCAACATTTGTTACTGGCTTTATTGGCCAATATTTGTTTGGTGTTAAGTGGCATATTATGCCTGTTACTGCAAGCAATGATCCTGGATTCTACGATCTTCTTCTTCCTGCAATAGTTCTTGGATCCGTTTCAATGGCGTATATTATTCGACTTACAAGGTCGGAAATTTCGTCAAACATATCGCTTGATTACGTGCGCACGGCTCGTGCAAAGGGCTTAAAAGAAGGCTCCGTTATTGTTCGACACATTTTGCGTAACTCGCTTATTCCTGTTGTTACATTCTTAGGTCAAGATTTGGGCGCTCTTATGGGCGGCGCAATGATTTCGGAAACAATCTTCAACATTCATGGCGTTGGATTCCTTACATATCAGGGAATTCTAAAGGGAGAAGGAAACCTTGTTGTTTCTATAGTTACGCTTCTTATGTTGATATTTGTAGTCAGCAATCTTCTTGTTGACATGTTGTACGCGGCTCTAGATCCGCGCATTCGTTACGCGTAAGGAGAGCACATTATGGAAGATAATTTGATGGAAGATAATTTGATTAAAAATAATGCAAATTACAATACATTGCCAGGTCAGGAACGCTATGTTGCTCCTCTTGACGATACGCCTCTTCAAGAAGTTGATTCTGTAGACGAATCCGCTCCAGCTACAAGCATGTGGGCTGATGCTTGGCGATCTTTGCGCAGAAATCCATTGTTTATTGTTTCTGCAATTTTGATTATTGCGATTATTTTTGTTGCGCTCTTCCCAGGCGCTCTCACAAAGCACAATCCTAATTACTGTGTTTTGGAGCACTCGCTTGAGCCAGCTTCTGCTGCGCATCCGTTTGGATTCGACATGCAAGGATGCGATATTTATGCTCGAGTTGTATATGGAACACGTACATCTTTAAGCGTTGGCTTGCTAGCAACGGCTTTAGTAGTGTTAGTTGGTTCGCTAATTGGAGCTTTGGCTGGATTCTTTGGAGGATGGATTGATGCGGTTCTTAGCCGAATCACCGATATCTTCTTGGCTTTGCCAATGCTGCTAGGTGCAATCGTAGTTTTGCAAATGTTCCGTACGTCTAAGTCGATTTGGAAAATCGTGTTTGTTATGGTTCTCTTTGGATGGGTAGGCGTTGCTCGAATCGCAAGAAGTGCTGTTATGGAATCCAAGAATCTTGAATTTAACACAGCATCTACCGCTTTAGGTTCTACTCCAATGCGAAACTTGTTCCAGCACATTATTCCAAACTCGCTGGCTCCAATCATTGTTGTAGGTACAACTTCTCTCGGCTCTTACATTGTTTTGGAAGCAACACTTAGCTTCTTGGGTATTGGTTTGCCAACAACAACAGTTAGCTGGGGTGTAGATATTTCTACCGCTAGAAATGTTCTTACTACAAATCCAGAAGTCTTGTTCTATCCATCCATTGCGCTCGCCATTACCGTGCTCGCCTTTATTATGATGGGCGACGCCGTAAAAGATGCGTTGGATCCAAAGAGCCGTAAGGCGTAAGTTAGCGTGGAGGAATAGTGATTATGAACACAGCAACACGTAAAAATGTAGATACTATTGCAATGCAACGCGAGCAGGGTCCTTTGCTGGAAGTTAAAAATCTTCAAGTTGACTTTACAACGGATTCTAAAAAGGCCGTACACGCTGTTCGCGATGCAAGCTTTAACGTTTACCCAGGTCAGTGGGTTGCAATTGTAGGTGAATCTGGTTCTGGAAAGTCCACTTCTGCAATGGCAGTTCTTGGTTTGCTTCCTGGAACAGGTCACGTTACGGGTGGTTCTATTAAGCTTAAAGGTCAAGAAATAAGCAATCTAAAGCCTAAAGATTATGCAGCTTTGCGCGGCACAGCAATGGGCTTGGTTCCGCAAGACCCTATGAGCAACTTGAATCCTGTTTGGCGAATTGGAACTCAAGTTAAAGAAGCTCTTCTTGCAAATGGCGTTGACGTTAGTCACGAAAAGCGCTCCGCACTTGCAGAAGCTTTAGCAGGAGATGCTGTAGAAGTTAAAAGCAACGAAGACGAAATCTTCCTTGGCTCTAAAGAACTGAGCGCATTATTGGACGAAGCAAAGCAAGCTTTGGCGCAGGCTGGTCTTAGCGAGCAAGCGAATGCCGAAAAGTTTAATGAAGCTATGGAATACTACAAAAAAGAGTGGGTTCCAGGTTCCGAAACTCGTTGGCGCGTTGCAGACGATTTAATCAAGTATGGCGTAGATGACGACAAAGCTTGGGAAATAGCCAAAAAGTATGTTGTTGGTGCAAGCGTTGAAGACCGCATTGCAGGTTTGCTTGATGAAGCTGGTTTGCCAGATGCTGCAACTCGCGCACGTCAGTTCCCGCACGAGTTTTCTGGTGGTATGCGTCAGCGCGCGTTAATCGCGATTGGCTTGGCTTGCCGTCCAGATTTGCTTATTGCAGATGAGCCAACTTCCGCACTAGATGTAACTGTGCAAAAGCGTATTCTTGACCATTTGCATACGCTTACAGATTCGCTAGGTACTTCCGTTCTGTTTATTACTCACGATTTAGGTTTGGCTGCAGCTCGTGCTCAGCACGTTGTTGTTATGTATAAGGGTCGCGTTGTTGAGTCTGGTCCATCTTTGGACGTTTTGCAGCACCCGCAGCATCCGTACACTAAGCGACTTGTTGCTGCCGCTCCAAGCCTTGCTTCTCAGCGAATCATCTCCGTTAAGGAGCATGGTGGCAACGCGGATAATTTGCTTGAGCATCACGTAGTAGGCGAGCAAACTCTTGAAAAGAGCGAGCATATTATTACAGTCGACCACTTAACTCGCGAGTTTAAGCTTCCGCGCAAGAAGGAACTTTTCAAAGCTGTTGACGATGTTTCGTTCTCTATTAAGCGCGGAACAACGTTGGCAATTGTGGGCGAATCTGGTTCTGGTAAGTCTACTGTTGCAAACATGGTTTTGAGATTACTAAAGCCAACAAGCGGAACTGTTACCTACGAAGGCAAGAATATTGCTGACTTAAAGGGCGCGGATTTGCTTGATTTCCGCCGTCATGTTCAGCCAGTATTCCAAAATCCTTACGGTTCGCTCGACCCAATGTATTCGATTTATCGTTCTATTGAAGAGCCTTTGCGTATTCATAAGATTGGAAGCAAAAAGAGTAGGCAGAATCGCGTACGCGAGCTTTTAGATATGGTTCGCATGCCTGCTTCTGTTATGACTCGATTCCCGAATGAGCTTTCTGGCGGTCAGCGTCAGCGCATTGCGATTGCGCGTGCAATGGCATTGGATCCAGATGTAATCGTTTGCGATGAAGCTGTTTCTGCATTAGACGTGCTTGTACAAGATCAGGTTTTGCACTTGCTTAACGATTTGCAAGCAGAGCGCGGATTAAGCTACTTGTTCATCACTCACGATTTGGCAGTGGTTCGTCAGATTGCGGACGAGGTTGTTGTTATGCAGCACGGAAAGCTTGTTGAGCATGCTACAACCGACGAAGTGTTTGATCATCCTCAAAAGGAATATACTCGCGATCTTCTCGACGCAATTCCTGGTGGAAACTTGGAGCTTGGATTGGATTAGTCGTAAGACTCGTATTAGTGCAAGCTATTAGATGTAGATAAAAGTGCAGGAGATAAAACTTCTGCACTTTTGTTTTATATGTACTTGCGAAACTTTGGAATATTCGCGTGTTTATATTCGCGTGTTTATATTATTAAATCATGGCTGATTTTTCTCATATTCTTGCAACGCGTCCAGATTTTGACGAGTCGGATCGCGAATGGTTGCATCACCTTGTAGCAGATTGGCAAGTAATAGCAGATTTAAGTTTTGCAGACTTGCTTTTGGTTATTCAAAATGGCAATGGAGATTACGTTGTAGCAGAACAATGCCGTCCGTCTACAGCAATCACGCTTAGAACCGAAGATTTACTCGGCGTAAAGCTAGACGAATCAATGCATAATGAGCTAGAAGCAGCAATGAGTAAAGAAACAAGTTTCCACTCTTCGGTTTTAAGAACTGTTGGAAGAGCTACTGTTTGCAATGTTTACGCTCCAGTTCGCCACAATGGCAAAACGCTTGGTCTTGTTCTTAGAGAAACAAATCTTGCAACAAGAGAATCAAACGGTAGATACGAGACGGAAAGCATTAATGCTGGCAAAACGTTGTTCGACATGATTGCGCGCGAGCAGTTTCCGTACCACGATTCAATGCTAAATCAGCGCCACAATGCTCGAGTTGCAGATGGTTTTATTATTTTAGAAGAAAGCGGTGTTGTTCGCTATGCTTCTCCAAACGCAATCAGCTGCTTCCGCAGACTTGGTGGACTAGACACCATGCAAGGCGAGTTCTTGTGCGAGTTTGGAGCGCGTCTTCTTCACACAAACGATGTTGTTCCCGAAAGCTTGCCTTTGGTATTAAGCGGTAAAGCAGATGTTGATTGCGAGTTAGAAGTAAATAATTCCGTTGTTTCTATGCGCTCGCTGCCGCTTTATGGGCCTAACGATAGAACGGGTGCAGTTGTTCTTTGTAGAGATGTTACGGAAGTTCTTAGAAGAGAAAAGGAGCTTCAGACTAAGAACGCTACTATTTCCGAGATTCATCATCGCGTTAAGAATAATCTTCAAGCTGTTTCTGCTTTGCTTCGTCTTCAAGCTAGAAAAACTAAGTCGTACGAAGTTAGAAAAGAGCTAGAAGAGGCTCAGAGGCGAGTCCAAACTATTGCTCTTGTTCACGAAGGTTTAAGCCAGACAGCCGATGAGGTTGTTGACTTCGACAAAGTGATTTCTAGCTTGCTTAAAATGACGATTGAACTTGCTTCGCAAAATCAAAATATTACAGTTGATTTTTGTGGTAAATTCGGCAAGCTTGCAGCTCAAGACGCAACGCCTCTTTCTCTTGTTTTAACCGAGCTTGTTACAAATGCTGTTGAGCACGGTTTTGAAGGCATGAGTGAAGGTCATATTAAGATTTCTGTTGGTCGTGGAGGAGACAATCTTAGTATTGTTGTAGAAGACAATGGCGGCGGAATCGAAAGCGAATCTTTGCATGGAATGGCAAAGTCTTCTGGATCTGGATTAGGCACTCAGCTAATCAACACTTTTGTTACTAACGATTTTGGTGGCACTGTTAAGTGGGAATCGCGCAGAGAAGGCGGAACTCGCGTTTTGCTGGATATTAAGTTGCGCGTTCCTGGAGTAGAGTAGTCTCTTACTTAAAATTCAGTGCTTTGATTTCTGCGCGCTCGCATTGCTCTACGCTTTAGCGAGCGCCTTTCATCTTCGCTAAGACCGCCCCAAACGCCGTAATCTTGGCTTGTTTCTAGAGCGCATCTTAGGCAATTGTCGGCAACATTACAAGTTCTGCACACTGCTTTGGCTTCTTCAACTTGCTGATTGGATGAGCTGTTATTTCCTACTGGGAAGAAAAGTTCAGGATCCTTATCTCGGCAAGCTGCTTTTGCACGCCAGTCGAATGCGCTACTCATAAGTAAATAACCTCTTTTTAATACGCGTATATTTTTACTAAATTTGCTAGATTTTGTATAAAACTATCCGCACTCCAGGAAAGCATGAATATAACTTTTTTTCAAGACTTTTACAAAATTTTTTTAATCTTTTTGAGTGATTTAAGTCATATTTTTATGTAAAACTCAATATTTGCAGCAAATTAGCTTTTCCAGGAATCACCATTATGCATCTTCCTGGTGTTTGATAATCTTCCGCGCTTAGTGTTTTTAGTAAGTCGGTAGGTATTCCAAGCATTGAGTCTGTTGCAGCATCGCCTGTTGGGAAGATTATTCTTACTGGCGCTTGCTCTGGTATGCGTATGTGTCTTGCATTTTGAGCGCAAAATATTACTGTTGTTTTAGTGTCTTTTAGTTTGCATTGCAATTCTTTAGACTTTTCGTCGCTGTTAAAAGGCTCTAAAAGTGAGTCTGCGTTGTCTTGAATGTGAATGTTTTTTGAATCAAGATTTTGCATACTAATCGCATTTTTAATCACATTTATAAGATTAGACTTTCCTCGTTTGCTTCCGCCAATAATCGCTATGTTTCCAAGATTTATTGGCAAAATTGCTTCGCTTAAGTTAATTCCGTCGTCTTTTAAGCCGATTAAAAGTCCAAACTCGCTATCTTTTGTGTTTTTGCAGTATTTATTAAGCGTTGAATTATTTAAGTATCTTGGTAGGGGAGCGCTAAACAATTGCTTAGGAGTTTTGTAGCAATAGAATTTTCCAGCCAATTCGATTGCTTTTATAAGCGAATTTTTGTTTTGACTTTGTGAGCATTGTAACGCTACTATTCCGTCTCCTGTATTGCAATATGCTGCTCCAGGATTATTCGGGTTTATGCTTGCAGCGGCAGGAGACCCAAGTAGTTCGTGTGATTGCATTGCGTCTCTAACTCTTAAACAAATGTTTATAGACATATTTGCTTTCATATCTGCATTTACTTGTCCCATTGGATTTTGTGTGCACGCTATAAGATGCATTCCTAGGGATCTTCCAACAGAAGCTATGCGTATTAGGCGATTCATGTAGTCGGGGAGTTGATTTTTAAGAGCATGGAATTCGTCTATAACAATCACCATTGAAGGCTCGCTTGGTTTTACTTGACTAATATCGTGGCAGCCTTGATTTGCAACTAATCTTTCTCGCCTATCTAATTCCATTTCTAATCCGCGCAATGCTCTTGCAGCATGCTTAAGATTTAAGTCTCCAACGTTTCCAACGCTGTGTGGAAGTGTGGAAAGTGAATCGAATGTAGCTCCTCCCTTAAAATCCATAAACACAAATTGCAATAATTTAGGTGAGTATTTAAAAGCTAGAGCTAAACACCAAGATGTTAGTAAAACGGATTTTCCAGACCCTGTTGTTCCTGCTACAAGCGCGTGCGGCCCATTTTTAACAAGATCTATACAAAAATAACCGCTGCTGTTTATTCCAATCGGAGCTTCTAAAGAGTTTTTAGAAGACACTAGCCAAGCGTATACAACATTTTTCCATGGAGGAACACGATTTTGCATGTTTTTGGAGTAATTTGTAGAAACGATTTGATTTGCGTTATTAATCAGCATTGCTTCTAGGTTGATTGGAACAAGAGTTTCTGGAACACCTTTAATATGAGAGTCGACTGTTGTTTTGCTAAAGTGAACGCTTTGATTCGTATTATTCTTTACTAAACTTTTGTTGTTTTTGTTTGAATTGTATTGAACAATTTGCGGTATTAAGCAAGCAATATACATCATTATGCTAGGAACAATCATTGCAAGCATCATCCAACTTTTTTGCAAAAACGCCATTATAGCAAGAGCAATATTGGCTAAAATAGGCACAATATTTGCCATTATTTGCATCCAAAACATTGGTTTTGAAGCTATGCTTTTAGTATTGTTTGCATTGTTTTCGTATTCCATAACGCAATAGTGTATTGCGATTAAGAAATATGCAAGTAAAAACCACAAATGTGGTTAAAGGCTAAATTGGCTAAATATGATTAGCTAAAATTATGTTTATTGCTCTGCAAGCGTTCCAACGTTTCCAGGCGCATGCGTTCCAGCAGATAATTGATCGAATAATTCAATGTTTTTAGCATCGTCTAACAAAACGGATGATCCAACTGAATACACCCAATAATCTGGATTAGTCCAATAGACTGTTCCTGTTACACCGTCTTTTCCTGTTGCTTCCTTAAAAGCAAGACCCATGTTCAGCAGTGTTCCAGGATTTGAGTTTTCGTCTAATATTGCAGAATCAAGCGATGCTTTTGCAAAACCTTTTACTTTCGAGAAGTTTGTAAGCGTGCTGCTAGATAAAGCTTTTTTCATTATTGCGCTAATTACCATTCGCTGTCTTGCAGCTCTTCCAAAATCAGATTGAGGATCTGCATATCTCATTCTAGAAAATGCTAATGCAACGTTTCCGTCTACACTGTGGCATCCTGCAGTCCAATTAAGCCCACTGTAGGCATCGCTAACTGTGCGATCGTAGCATAAGTCTATTGTTCCAAGCGAGTTTACAACGTTTGTAAGTCCTGCGAATTTTATTTCTGCAACGTGGTCTATTTTGTGGCCAGTAATTTTTTCAACGGTTTTTGTTAGTGCTCTATTTCCAAGATCTTGTGCAACTGTGTTAATCTTCATTTGCTGGCCGTTTACAGAAACTAACGAGTCTCTTGGAATGGATATTAAGGAGCTGTGACCACTTACTGGTTTTGTTAAAACAAGAATCGTATCTGTTCTAAATCCAGTTATTTCTTTTGCTTCTTCGCCTTCTCGTTGATCCGATCCTAAAATTAACCAAGTTGTTTCTTGAGTATCTGGAGTATCCGTTAGCCAATTATCTCGCTTAATTTGAGAGTCAACCCAGTTCCAAGATAAAACGCCTAGTGCTCCTACAAGAATCAATATTGTTACTAAAAGCAGGGATAAGTACTTTAGTAAGCGATGTTTTTTTCTAAAAGCAAGAGCTCCAACAGAAGAATTACTTGCTATTGGTCTAACTTCGTTTTGACTAAAGTTTTGGATTCTGTTTGGAATAAAACTAGATGCACTTGCATTGTTTTGGCTTAAACGCTGACTTTGTTCGGGGTAGTACTGCTCGCTATATGCTTGTGTGCCAGTGTTTTGCGTGCGATAATTTTGCGAATTTTGGCTTACTTTTCTAGGCTTTGGCTCAAACGACGGTGCACGCTGAACAGTCTCTTGCTTGTTTAATTCGCTGTTTTTATGCGCGTTATTGTGTGCGTTTTTAGGCGGAAAGCTCGGTATTGAATTCGCGTTTTTATTATGTTTATTCGATGGAGTAAAGCTAGGTGGATTATTTTGATTCCCCAAAGCGTCTTCTGGACGTTGCTGGCTCATTTATCCTCCCTAAGCCATACATCTGCAATATTGATGGCGTCTATATGTATGCATAATTATTAGTGAAAACTACCAATGGCATTATAAAGCAACGTAGTTATAAACGATTTAACAACGTGCTTTTTCTAGTGTATTATTTTCCTTTTGGAACAGCGCATATTGTATTATTTAGGTATTTATCTGCAATTCCCATGTAGTGACCAGTTTGTGGGTTTCTTATTGTTCCGTCTTCTGGGTTAACGATTCCGCCGCTATTTGGATCAATAAGTCTGCCTAAGCTGTCTTTTGCCAATCCAGTTTTTGGATCCACGCGCCCAATTTTAACTGCATTTGGATCTGCATAGGAATTAGAGGAATTAAGGCTATTCTCGCCAGAATTTGTAGACTCCGCAGAGTCGTTAGAATCTGCACTAGACGAATCGGAGTTTTCTTTAGAGGCAGACTTTTTGCCATTTTTTGCGTTCTTTTTTGCAGACTTTTTACTTTTACTTGGTTTTTCGCCTAAATCTTTAGTTAACGGCTTATCTTCTTGCATTAAATCCCAAACGTCTTGCGCGCTTTCGTCTAAAATAACACGATTTTCATCGTATGGGTCGGTTGCAATCGGTATTGTTTGTGCGTAAATGTGCGAAGGCTTTAGATTACGAAGACTTGCAGCTAAACCAACCAGTGTTGTAGGGTTTGCAAGACCTTGGCTCATATTAAGTGACTTTAGAGCTGATTTTGCAAGTTGATAAAGTTGGCCCGACTGTGTTAGAAGATTCTTAGATAGCGCTTGATGAATAAGTTGCTTAAGCAGATATTGCTGACGCGTTGTTCGCATAATATCGCTTCCGTCGCTTGCGCTGTCGTGCCTCATTCTTGCGTATTGTGTTGCTTGCACGCCATCAAGGTGTTGGAGTCCGCGCTTTAGGTTAACGCCCGTGTAGTAATCCCTAGTGTTTACAGGAATGCACAAGGTTACTCCGCCAATCGCATTAATCATATCGCTTAAACCGCTAAAGTCTGCAACAATAAAATCTGTTATGTTTAAGCCAGTAATCTCGTTTACTGTTGCAAGCGTACATGATGCTGCACTTGCTAAGTCGCCTCCTTTAGCGTAGCCAAGTGCGAAAATCGAGTTAAACATAACTTTACGTCTAGCTGGAATTCTGCCTTTAGACGTATTGCACGATGCGGCTTTAACCATTGAATCTCTTGGAATTGAAACAATGTTTATATAAGACCTATCTGCGCTGATTTGAACAATCATTGCTGTGTCTGATTGATGATTTTCGTCTTCTCCGCCGCCCTGAAAAGCGCGATTCTTACCTTCTCGAGTATCTTGACCAAGAACAAGAATATTAATAGTTTTACCAGCATTAGGGTCTATTGACTGAATCTGTTTGGTGCTTGTTGAGATGGTTTTTATAACGCGCGAACTAATGGTAGAAGAAAAGTCAAGCCATACGGATGCGATTATTGTAGTTAAAAAGGCTAGAACGGCAATAATTGCCATGCAAATGATTTTACGAGTATTATTAAGCATTTGACTATTGAGAGTATGGTGCGGTGCAGATGAGTCCCAATAGTTAGTTTGGTACCGACGGTCTTGATTATACCGAGAGGCTGCCATGCTTCCTTCTTTCGTAAATGCACATATAAATCACCATTATAGTGTATTCTATTGAGATTTTAACATGCATAATACATACCCCTTGCGTAAACTATTATGTATGGATTCAATAACCGCTGAAACTTGCACTTTTGAAAACGATGTTTTACAAGTCTTTTCTGCTATGAATAGAATAAAGCCTCGCGAGGTTGATTCTTCTATTGTTTCAATAATGAGCGTTGAGCAAGATACGCGGTTTTACGAAGAAACTTTGCAAGCGGTTATAAATCAAAGTGTTCTTCCTGGAACTATTGTTGTAGCTGATTGTGCTAGTAGAACACAAAAAGAGTTAGTAAAGTCTTTTAACGTTCAAATAGAGCCAACTCAATTATCGGGATTAATTTCTAGTGCAGATTTTTCCAACGGAAATCAAGCTTTTAGTAATGCGTATGGCAATGCGTACAGTGGCAATAACACTGATTCCTACAAACAATATAAGCAAGTAAAAGTTGTTATTCTTCCTATTAAGTCTGCAAAATCATTTGGCGATGCTGTAGAAAAGTCTTTAAGAAAACTTTTGCCATTGCAAGGCGTTAAGTCGCTGTGGCTTTTGCACGACGATTCAAAACCTTGCGATTCAAAATGCTTGGAAGCTTTAAGAGAGACTTGGCGAAACACTCCAACAGCTTGCGTTCTTGGTGCAAAACAAGTTGATTGGCAAGGAAAAATTCTTCACAACGTTGGCATGTATGCGTGGAAGCATAAAGTGCATTCACTTAGCGTAGAAGGCGAGCCAGATCAAGAGCAATACGATTTTAGGGGAGATGTTTATTCTGTTTCTCTTGCAGGCGCTTTAGTTTCGCTTAGCACTTGGCAAACAATGCGAGGAACTCAGCCTTGGCTTACCACTTTTGAAGAGTCTAACGATTTTTGCAGGCGAGTCGTTTTAAGCGGTGGGCGAGTTGTTGTTGTACCACAAGCCAGAATCGCGCATAGAAGAGCGCGTTTTGACGGTCTTCGCACTAGGAGCGGCGAAGAGCGCGATGCAGAAAAAACCAATGTTTGCTACGGCTTAGCTTATTCGATTATGGCAAAGCAAAGATACATGTATACAGATGTTAGCGTTATTATGTGGCCTCTTATTTGGCTTTGCTCTGTTCCAATGTCAATAATCCGCGCACTGCAATCTTTGTTTGCTAAGCAGCCGTATGTTGCGTTTATGCGTCTTATGCTTCCTTGGATTGCGTTAGCACAATTACCTCGCGCTATTTTTGCAAGAAGACGAGTGTCTAGAGTTTCAAAAGTTTCCTTAAAACGACTCACTTCTCTTATAGCAAGTCGTAGTCAAATTACGCGTTGGAAAGACAAAACTATTGCTTTTAAGACTCAAAAAAAGGGTGTTATTTTAAGTCCGCTTGCAAGAAAGCACTTGCATAGAAGAGTTTTGTTTAGGTGGAGCGCCGCAATTTGTGCATCTCTTCTTGTTTTTGCAACCGTAATACTTCTTTACGGAGCGCCAATTAATAAGATTCTTTCTGGGTCATCGCTTTATTCAAGCCAGCTTCTTTCTACTGGAACAAGTTTTAGTGATTTGTTTAAGTCTGCGATTGGAGCATATATTCCAGACGACGGTTTTGCGTCTCCTCTTCCTCCATCTCCGCTTCTTATGATTTGGATGCTAGCTTCCATTGTGTTTGGTGGAAATACGTTAGCTGCAATAAACGCCATATTTTTCCTTGCTGCTCCTGCAATGCTTCTAAGTTTTTGGGCGCTTGCAGGCGTGTTTACTAGATCAGATATTGTGCGAGTGTGCTCTGGTCTTTGTTGGACAATGATTGCGATGGCTTTTGGCGTTTTTGCTAGAGGCGATTTGCCAATGATTCTAACAATGGTATTTTTGCCAGCTGCATTTGCATTCGCTTTCCACGCTGTAGGAATGTATGTTACAGAAGACCCTGTTGTTCCAGTTGCGTCAATCCAAAGCGCAGCTTGCGCATCTTTGTGCTTTATGGTTCCGCTTGCTGCAAGTCCTCAGCTTTTGCTGCCAATGTTTGTTATTTTTATTGCATCGATTATTATGGTGCGCTCGCATCGTTTTATGCTTGCGCTAATGCCTGTTCCATCTGTTCTAGTTCTTTTGCCAACATTGGGTAGCGTTGTGCGCTATTTTGGAACTGGAATGTGGCGTCAAATTTTTGCTAGTATGGCTTTGCCTTCTCAAAAAATAAATGGTGCTCCTAGGGCTAGCAGTTATATAGATGTTTTGCTTCGAGCGTTTAACATTGATTTGAATCATTTTTCTTCGGGTTCAATGTTAATTTTGCAACTTCGCGGAATAATCATGATTGTTTTCGCAGCCTTAGCTGTACTAATGGCTTTGTGCGCGCTTGCTCTTCCATTTGCTTTAAGAGCTTCAAGAATGATGTGGGTTGTAATAGTTAGTGGAATGGTGCTTTCTTTAGTCGCTTGCCGCGTTGTTGTTGCATCCGATTTTGACGGTCCTATTAGTGCAAGTGTTCTTCCAGGCGTAAGCTTGAGCGCTCTTGGTGTTCTTGCATGCATGTGCATGGTTGCAGGAAAAGCAGTTCGTAGGTTTGAACCTTTGCGAAAATCTAATTCTGCTAATCAAGACAATAATCCAGACGATTACACTACTCGCGTTTCTAAGCGTGCAGCTATGAATCGTTCTGCTAAAGCAATGATGAAAAAGCTTATTCATCTTGCAAGAGGAATTTTAGCTTTTGGAATTTTTGCAGTTGCTGCTTTGCTTGGATTATTTGCGATTATTAGCGGACCGGTAACCTCCGTTTACGCAAGCGATAGCGGCCTGCCAATGGTTGTTTCGGACTACTTAAATAAAAATAGTGCAAATCGTGTTCTTGCGATTAAAGCTGTGAATAGTCGTGAGTTGAATATTTCGCTTATGCGTACCGCTCGTGGCGATTTAGTTGACTTATCTCCATCTTTGCAAGTTAGAGATGTTTTATATGGGCATTCTCCTAGTACGAATACGCTTTATTACGCGGCTTCTAAGCTTCTTTCTCACGCAAGCGATGAGTCGATTGTAACCTTAAAGCAGCTTGGTATTGGCGGAATTTACATTGTTAATGATTCTAAAGCCAAAAACGATTTAGCGGCTAATAATTCAATGATTAGCTTAGAAGGCGACGCAAATAAAGACGCAACAGAAAAGTTGATTGCAAACGTAAATGCTTCGGAAGGAACTCAGCTTGTTGTTTCATCTAGTCATGGAACGTATTGCAGATTCGACGATGTAGCAGATATGTCTTCTTCTAAAACTTCGATTTATAGCCATTCGCGCCCACTTTCTTGGAGAATCCCGTGGATTGTTGTTTTTGCTTTAGTGCTGCTATTGTATTGCCTGGTTGCTTTGCCTCGTTTTAACAGCAATAACGTAATAGAGCGTGAATAAATAGAGCGTGAATAATTAGGATGATTAGTTAGAAGCTATGATTGATTAGACGGATAAATGGCAGGTAGATTAATGAAGTCAGATACGAATTCTAAAAATAGTCATCGTCATGCACAAGATGCTACTTCGATTAGCGCTTCTGTTCGTTTTAGAAGATTCAAACTGTGGTCTTTGTCTATTTTAAGCGCTGCAATACTTGTTTCTTGTGCTGTTGTTGCGTCTTGCGTATTACCACTAAAACAGCTAACAGACGACCCGATTTTTCCTATTGGAAGCGTAGAAAAGCGTGTTAGTTCTACAAATTTGCAAACAGTTTGCCCTAGCAGAATAGCTTTACCAGATTCAGCAAAATATGGCGATAGCGAGTTTCAAGAATCCGAAGGAGACTTAAAGTCAATATCCAGATATGCGTCTTTTGGCAACGTTTATAAGTCCACTTTTAACGGCGTAAAATATGCTGGCGATTCTAAAGATTTAGTTAACAAATCTTTTAACAATCCTTCTAGTTCTTCTAGTGATCCTAGTGATTCAAGCGAAAGCCAAGATAGAGCTTATTTTGCAGAAAGTAATGTAGATAAAGACGCTCAAGTTTTGGAAAGTAGTCTTTTAAGTGCGCAATCTGGAACTGGGTCTGCTGCATCTGTTGCGTCTTGGGCTACAAACGGCGACTTAAAAGGATTATCTGCCACTTCTTGCGTATCTCCTTCAATGCGCCAAAACTTTATTATTCCAAGAATAGCGGAAGGTGTTTCTGTAAGATTAAACTCTGTTAATCTTTCGTCTAAGCCTACAGTTGTAAGCGTTAAAGCATGGTCAACTAATAAATCGGGAGCGCAGCTAAATCTTTCTACAGGAAGCACTTTTACTGTTCCAGCACATAGTGACGCTTACTTTAACATTTCTGCAGCTGCATCAAAGTCGGATGGTCTTTATATTCAAGTTTTAAGCGAGCAAGCTCCAGTTTCGTCGTTTGTTAAGTTTATTAGTTCATCTGGTCTTGCTTCTAAAGGCGTGGATATTATTTCTCCGCAAGAATCAGCATCTTTAGAGCCTGTTTTGCCAGGAGTTAGTGAAGGCGACCAAGCCAAAGCTTATATTTGGTCTAATAAAAGCGGAAAAGTCGATTTGTATTGGCTCGATGATTCTGGAAAAAAGAGCATAAAGCAAGTAGATTTTAGTGCAAGACAAATTCAAGTTGTTGATTTACCAGAAGTACCTAAGGGTGTTGGGGCGATTTTTGCTCAAAGTAACGTTCCGATTTTTGCTATGGCTTCTGTTGAAAAAAGTGGAAAAGATGGTCAAAGCGATATTGCTTTTGTTAATTCAGTTCGTTCTATTACAAATAGTGCGCTTGTTTCCCCATTTTCTGCAGACGAAACTTCGCTGCATATTGCAAACGGATCTGTTGATAATGCCAATGTAAAGCTTAGTGCTTACGATTCTTCTGGCTTAAAAGTTGCGTCTAAGACTATTGAAGTTAAGTCTTATACTGTTTCAACGATTTTAGCGAAAGATATTAATCCTAAAGCTGTTATGTATACTCTTAAGTCTAAATCTGGAGTTTCGTTTGCGTCTAGGATTCAATCAAAAGCAATAAACGATGCTGGTTTCGCAGGCGTTGCATGGATTCCTTCTAAGTCGCTTGACCCTAACAGTATAAGTGTTAAAGTTCGCTCGAATCCTTCGATTGTAAAGTAGACTTAGGGCTTTTAGGCTGTTATTTACAATCCCCAATCTGGGTCGATTTCTTCTGGTCTTCTTCCGTACAATTCTGCTAAACGTTGCACTATCTCGTCTCTAATCGCGTATTGAAGCTCCGCTCTGCTAGTAACGTGTGTGCATAGTGGAAGTCTGTACAAAACTATTCTTTGTGGTATTCCTTTAGATGCAGGAAAAGCTTGAGACATTATTCTTTTATTACTTTCCCACAAAACTGGCTGGCTTGGAGGAACATCTTCTACAGCAAATTGAACGTCTTTTATAAGATTTGACCAAGCGCTGTTAAGTCTTCTAATTTGAGCTGCTACCATTGAATCGAACATTCCGCTGGCTGTTCTGTATCTAGGAAGTCGCGTGCCAAACATTGGCGCGCGCATGCCGCGTCCGTGGCGGTTTCTGTATCTTTTTTGTTCCCATACTAAAGACGTCATACACTTAACTTTATTTGTATGCTAGGGCATTTGATTAATGTGCAAACACAAAACGGTGTAGTAAATATGTTGATAATATGGAATACTTGAATTGCATAGTTTGTACAGGAGGAAATCGTTGGAGCCAAATATTCATGAGTACAATGAGCAGGGACTTTGTGAGCGTCTTGCTTTGTGTTCACTTATTGGTTTTGACTTAGACAACACTCTTGCATGTTCTAAAAAGCCTATGATTAGCCCAATGTGCAAGGTTTTTGGCGATTTAATCAATAAAATGCCAATTGCTTTAATTACGGGCGGAGACTTGCGATTAGTCAAAAGCCAAGTTTTAAGCGTTTTGCCTGCTTCTACGAATTTAGACAATTTTCACATTATGCCAACTAATGGAACAAGCTATTATCGAATTGTTGATGGCAGTCTTAAATGCGTGTATTCTCACACGATTTCCGTAAAAGACGCAAATCGCATTATTAGTGTTGTTAAAGATTGCGCTAAAAAAATGGGATTGCTAAAAAGCGTTGGAGACAAAGACCTTTGGGGTAGTCAAATAGAAAATCGTGGTACTCAAATCACTTTTTCTGCACTAGGTCAGCTTGCTCCAATCGAACTTAAAAAGGATTGGGATCCTAGTGGCAAGCTAAAGGAGCAGCTAGCTGAACAAATTTCTGCATATTTGCCCGACTTTTCTGTGCGAGCTGGTGGAGAGACAAGTGTTGATATTGTTTGCAAAGGAAACAACAAGGCTTATGCTCTTGATTCTCTTTGTAAGATTTGCGACATTTCGCTAAAATCTGTTGCTTTTGTGGGAGATCGCATGTACAAAGGCGGTAACGATTACCCAACTTCTTTAACAGGAGCGCTTGCGATTTGCGTAAAAAACCCTAATAACACTTTTGAATTGTGCTCTAAGCTATTAGAAAGTCTTAACTAAAGTCTTAAGTAAATACTTAACTAAAGTTTTAAGTAAAAAGCCTTTAACCACATTGCTCTAATTTTATTGCCATTTGTTTTTAGCATTGCTATCGTCTTTTTATGATTTACAAAAACCTTAACAAAAGCAAACAAAATTGGCTTATTTTCAACGTTTCTTGGGTAAGTTTATTTAAGACTATTCTTAACTTTATTTTTCCAATTTCTTGTGCTGGCTGCTCAATGGCAGATTGCGTACTTTGCAACGAATGCAAATCAAAGTTTAGTAAGTGGCATATTGATCCGTTTAGCGGAGTGTTTTGCAAAAATATTTATTCTTGTGCAACATACGGATGGGCTGTAAGAAGGTGTATTTTGCAATGGAAAGATCATGGAAACCAACTTTTAGATAAGCCTTTTTCTAACTTGCTTTTTAGCTTGATTATTAGTGTTGTTGGAAGCTCAAGCAAAGTGGCCATTATTCCAGTTCCTTCGTCTTTTGCGTCTAAAAGAAAGCGCGGCAGAAGTCACATGGATCCAATAGCTAAAAATGTTGTTAAAAGTCTTAAAAAACAAGGTATTGATGCTACTTTTGTTAAAGCAATTAAAATGATTAATGTAAGGGGAAAATCGGTTCAAGCAAGGGGGAGTAGGCAAAGGTCTTTGCGCACGTCTAAAGGTTTATCTGTAAACGTAAAGGGCATTAAAAGCGGGTACAAAGTGATTATTATAGACGACATTATTACTACGGGGTCTACGCTAAAAAACTGTGTTAAAGAGCTAAATAAAAGCGGTGTTGCTGTTTTTGCGTGTTTTGCGCTGGCTGGAGTGTGGTCTAAAGAAAGCGTTTTATACTCTTAGATTTGCGTGATTATGGATTTCGCGTGTTTAGGCTGCGTGTTCGTCTATTAAAACTCGCGCAATCTTTCTATTCGCTGTATGTAAGCGGCAATGTTATCTCAAAATTAACTCCGCGCTTATCGTCTACAACTCTAACGTTTCCGTGATGAAGCAGAGCAGCCCATCTTGCAATAGAAAGTCCTAATCCAGTTCCGCCAGACTCTGTTCCTATTCCTTGATTTCCCTTAACAAATCTGCGGAAAATATCCGCGCGATTTTCTTCAGGAATTTGCGTTCCAAAATTAATAACATTGCAAACTAAAATATTTTTTTCGTGATTCGACTTAGCGTTTATAAGAATTTTAGTGTTGTCTGCAGAATGCTTGATTGCGTTAGATACTACGTTTGTAAACAATTGAGATAGGCGATTTTTGTCTCCAACAAGCATAATGTTGTTTTCAATATTAAGACTTATGCTGTGATTGTGACCCGCGTCTGCGATTTTTACTGTTTCTACAATGTTGTTAATAAAGTCTTTAAAGTCAAAACTTGTAATAACAAGACTTTCTGCGCCTGCTTCTACTCTAGATAAGTCAAGAAGAAAAGTGATTAAATCAGCTAATTTATGTGTTTGATTTACGATTGCTTCCATATTGGAAGGCGTTGGCTCCACAACGCCATCTGCAAGGTTTTCTACCATTGCTTGCAACGCGCTAACAGGCGTTCTAAGCTCATGGCTAACGTTTGCTATAAGGTCTCGGCGCATGTTGTCTGCGTGCTCTAGTTCTTCTGCCATCTCGTTAAAAGCAAGAGTGAGCTTTCCAACTTCGTCTTTTCTGCTTTCGATTTGAACACGCACAGAATAGTCGCCATCTGCCATCGTTTCTGCAGCATCGCGCATTTGTCTAAGTGGGGAAGTTAATCCTCTAGAAAACGCGTATGTTATTCCTAATGCAACTGCAAGAGTTAGTGGCATTGCAATCCAACCGCTTAATCCAACTTTTAGCAAAAACCATGCCATAACAAATGCTATAGCGGTTGCAAAAACAATAATCGCAGACAATTCGCCTTTTAATGACGTAAAAAATCCTATTGCGCTTTTAGGATGAGGCAGTGGGTTTTTTAGTGGGCTTTTTAGAGTATTCTTCATTGAATTTTTTAATGAACTCTTTAGTAAGCTGCTATTTTCTATGTTCTTATGATCTTTACTATTTTTACTATTCTTGCGAATCAAATTCTGGCTCATAATCTTCTTTAGGTGGCTCAAAAGCGTAGCCTACTCCATGTATTGTGCGAATCCAATCAGATCCAATCTTATGTCTTAAAGATTTAACGTGGGAATCAACTGTGCGTGTTCCCGAAGCATCTGGCCAATCCCAGACTTTTTCTAAAAGCGTTTCTCTTTTTAACACTTCGTGAGGGTGATTTGCAAAAGTCGTAAGTAAAGAAAACTCTGTAGGCGTAAAGTGGATTGCTTTTTCGCCAATCGTAACAAGTCTTTGCTTTGTGTCAATAATCAAGTTTCCAAACTTAATCAAAGTGTTGTATTGTTCTCTTTTTGCAATTATTGCCGCGCGCTCAACTCTTCTTAAAAGCGCACCACATCTTGCAATAAGCTCTCTAGGGGAGAATGGCTTTGTAACATAGTCGTCTGCTCCTGCGCTTAGCCCAGCCAACTTATCTGCTTCTGAGTCTCTTGCTGTAAGCATAAGAACAGGAATAGGGCATTTAGATACTATTCTTCGCGTTGCTTCTATGCCATCCATAATCGGAAGCATAATATCCATGATTATAAGGTCTGGTTTTAAGCTTAACGCTGCTTTAACAGCAGACACTCCATCACAAACAACTCTAGCTTTCCAACCTCTAGCAGCAATTCTTTGCGCTATAGCTGTAGCTAAATCTGGCTCGTCTTCTACAACAAGAATTGTTCGAGGAGCACTTGTTTGCAATGGAGTGTCCAACATTTTACCTAGTTTAGATTCCTTTTAGCTATTTAATCATTACCTTAATCTAGTGGCTTAAGGAATACAGCTCCAAGTGCTGGAACAGTAATCCTTGCAGAATACGGCCTGGAATGATACTCTTCGGCGGCAGCAGTAAATGTGCCGTTGTGAATATCGGATCCGCAATACTTAGCGTCGTCTGTAGTAAGAATCTCTTGCCACTTTCCACCCTTAGGTAATGCCACTTGGTAATCTTGCCATGCTTGACCAGAGAAGTTAACAACAACAACGATTTCTTCGCCGTCGTCTCCGATTCGCATGTAGCTTAATGTGTTGTGGTCGGAATCGTCGCTAGTAAGCCACTGGAATCCGTCTGGCGTAAAGTCTTGGCTCCAGAATGCCCTAGAGCTCTTATACAAAGCATTAAGATCTGCAACCAGCTTTTGAACTCCTTGATGGAATGGCCATTGAAGCTCGTGCCAATTAAGCGAATTGTTGAAGTTCCATTCGCAAGACTGGCCGATTTCTCCGCCCATAAACAGAAGATTCTTTCCTGGGTGAGACCATTGATACGCCAAGAGAGCTCGAAGGCCAGCAAACTGTTGCCATTCGTCTCCAGGCATCTTTCCAAGAAGAGATCCTTTGCCATACACAACTTCATCGTGGCTAAGAGGCAACACGTAATGCTCGGAATATGCGTAAACCATAGAGAATGTGATTTCGTTGTGATGCCAACGGCGATTAATCGGCTCTTCTTTAAGGTATTGCAAAGTGTCGTGCATCCAGCCCATGTTCCACTTTAAGCCAAAGCCTAAGCCGCCCATGTCTGTAGGAGCAGTAACGCCTTGATATGCAGTGGACTCTTCTGCAATCATCATAATTCCAGGATTATTCTTGTATGCAGTAGCGTTCGCTTCCTTAATAAAGTCAATAGCTTCAAGGTTTTCGCGTCCGCCATACATGTTTGGACGCCATTGGCCAGCTTCGCGGCTGTAATCCAAGTAGAGCATAGAAGAAACAGCGTCTACTCGCAAAGCGTCAACGTGATACTCGCTAAGCCAGAAGCACGCGTTAGCAACCAAGAAGTTACGAACCTCGTGTCTGCCAAAGTTAAATATGTACGTTCCCCAATCTGGGTGCTCACCGCGAAGTGGATCTGGGTCTTCGTAAAGCGCAGTGCCGTCGAATCTACCCAAAGCAAAGTCATCCTTAGGGAAGTGTGCTGGAACCCAATCCATAATCACACCAATTCCAGCCTTGTGGAGCTTGTTTACTAAGTACTTAAAGTCGTCTGGACTTCCAAGCCTGGAATCAACAGCATAATATCCTGTAACTTGATATCCCCAAGATCCCGAGAATGGGTATTGTGTAAGAGGCATAAACTCAACGTGAGTAAAGCCTTCTTGCTGAACGTAATCAACCAAGTGATCTGCAAGCTCGCGATAATTGTCGTAATCGCGATTCCAGCTATTTGCTTGAATTTCGTAAATGCTAACAGGGCCATCGTGCGCATTAGTTTTTGCGCGATGCTCAAGCCATTCGCTATCGTGCCACTTAAAGTCGGAGTCAACAACAACAGAGCCAGTGTTAGGTGGAACTTCGTGCGAGCGCTCCATTGGGTCTGCCTTCATAATCCAGTTTCCAGCTTGAGTCATAATCTCAAACTTGTAAACCTCGCCTGCGCCTACTCCTGGAATAAAAAGCTCCCAAATGCCACTAGAGCCAAGTGAACGCATTGCGTGACGTCGGCCATTCCAATAGTTAAAGTTGCCAACAACTCTTACAGCGCGAGCATTTGGAGCCCACACAGTAAAGGATGTTCCAGTAACTTTTTTAACCATTTTGCCTGTTTCTGGGCATACAAGACCCCAAGAATCAGTAATGCTTTTAACATGAGCACCTAGTGCTTCCCAAAGTCTTTCGTGCCTGCCTTCGCCAAACAGGTACATGTCCATGTCGCCGATTTGAGGCAAGTGGCGGTACGGATCGTCGTCTACAGACTCTGTGCCGTCTACTTCTACGGTACGAATGCGATAGCTAGGAACAGACCATTCTTTGCTTTTAGCGTGTTTGGTTGCAGGAATAGTGGCAACAAAAATGCCATTGTATTCGTGCTGAGCTTCGTATTCGCCGCTCTTAGTGAGAATTGTTACTTTCTTGGCCATTGGTCGTAAAACGCGAACCGTGGCAGTACCAGCGCCATTGCCAGTTCCGAGATGTCCACCAAGGACCTCGTGAGGATTGTAATATTCTGCATTGCTCACCGCAGCAAGCACGTCTTGACGAACGGCAACTGCGATTGCATCTTCATTGATGTTAGATACTGTACTCATGTTGTCTATCATACAACATTATTTGCGTATGTCTTGTGTGTTTTGAGCAAAGTTTGACTAATAAGTCAAAAAAATAATTTAGAAGCGTTCAAGTCTTTGCCTTATGGGAAACTGAAATGAGTTTTTCTGTGCATACGGAGGGTTCTGTGGGTTATCAAGTCGGCGATATGGTCGTCTATCCTCGTCATGGTGCGGCTAGAGTCGAGGAAATTAGTGAACGTACTGTTAAGGGTGTTACTAGGCAATATTTGCGCTTAGTCGTATTGTCTTCAGATGGTTTAGAGATTAACGTTCCTGTAGATAATGTTAAAAAAGTTGGCGTTCGAGACATTGTTGGCGCCAAAGAGGTTGCTAAAGTTTTTGAGATTTTGCGTACGCCAATCATTGAAAAAGAAATGAATTGGTCTAGAAGATACAAGCTTAACGTTGAGAAAATTGCTACGGGCGATGTTAATAAGATTGCGGAAGTTGTTCGCGATTTGTCGCAGCGAGACGTTGATGAACACGGACTTTCTGCTGGAGAAAAGCGCATGCTTGCGCGCGCTCGCAGTATTCTTATATCGGAAATCGCATTATCGGAAAAGATTGACGAGACTCAAGCAGAACGTTTGCTTAATGTGAATCTTGGATATGCTAATCCTTTGCCTGGAGACGAGGAACACCATACTCATGCTCCAGAAGAAGCAGCTGCAGATACTCTTAGATTGCTTGCGGAAAAGTCTAAAAAAGCTAAGAAGAAGTAAGTTTATTTTTATTAGCTTAAATTTTATTAGCTTAAATTTGCTACGTAGGAGCGCATTGTGTGCAAACCGCCGAAAGTGATTTCGATTGTAGGACCAACAGCATCTGGCAAAACGAGTCTTGGTATTGCTATTGCAAAGAAATTTGCTGAACGCGGTGTAAAAGCGGAAATTATTAACGCAGACGCATATCAAATGTACCGTTATATGGATATTGGTACAGCAAAAGCCACTAAAGAAGAGCAAAGCGCGGTTAAGCATCATTTAATAGACATTATTGATCCTCAAGAATCTATGAGCGTTGCAAAGTTTCAAACGCTTGCGCGCCAATGCATACGCGATTTGCAAGAAAAAGGTATTCGCCCGATTCTTGTTGGAGGATCTGGTCTATATGCTCGGGCTGCTGTAGATGATATAACTTTTCCTGGCACGAATCCTGCTGTTCGCAAAGCTTTGGAAGAGCGCGAAAAATCGCAAGGAGCAATGGCGCTTTTTGAAGAATTGCAAAAGCTAGACCCCGTTGCAGCTAAAAATATGGATCCAAGAAATTCGCGCCGAACAATTCGCGCGCTAGAAGTTATTGAGCTAACAGGTAAGCCGTATTCTGCAACTTTGCCAAAATACAAGTATTTGATTGATTGCGTGCAAATCGGATTGGACTTAAGTAGAGAAGATTTAGATGCACGAGTGGATCTTCGCACAAAAATGATGCGCGAGCAGGGTTTTGTAAACGAAGTTAAAGAGATTCGCTCAAAGCTTGGTGTTACTGCTATAAGGGCTTTGGGATACAAGCAAATAATGGACTATTTAGACGGTTTGTGTAGTGAAGACGAAGCATTTGACGATATTGCGCAAAAAACTAGGCGACTTGCGCGCAAGCAAATGGGCTGGTTTGGAAGAGACTCTCGTATTCATTGGATTAATGCTTTGAAGTCAAACGTTGTTGACGATGCTATGGAAATAATCGACGCGGCGGATAATGGTAATTTTAAAGATGATTTGATTGCTGAATCAACTTCTCATCATCTTGGCGCGTTAATTGTCGAATAGTAATAATAGAATAAGTTTTTAGATAATTAATCTTTAGATGTTTATGCGTGAACCCTAGCTTAGGCTGGGGTTCATTGCGTATAAGGCATATTGGGAATGATATTGAGAAACGATATCGAGATACTTATTTGTATGAACATAGGAGATTTGTGTGAATAATCATCATTTGTCAAACTCTTCCAGTGAAATCTTAGAGAAGAATGATTTAAGTACTTCTGGAACTAATGCCGCTTCTTTGCAAGATGCTATTAGCGCAAGTCACGCGCATCAGCATAAGCTTTCGCTATCACTAGCGTTAACGTCAATTGTGTTTTTGGCAGAAGTAATCGGATCTATTTTAACTAATTCGATTTCTTTGCTGATTGATGCTGGTCATATGCTAACGGATATTTCCGTTTTAGCTGCATCTACGGTTACTGCGATTTTAATGCGCAAAAAGCCTAATGCAAAGCGCACTTGGGGGTGGGCAAGGCTAGAAGTGATTACTGCTGCAGCTGGCGCTCTTGTGCTTCTTTTTGTAGGCGTTTATGCGATTGTGGAGTCGGGGATGCGTCTTTTTGGCGCAAGTCATAATGAAATCCACAGTGTAAATCAGCTGCTTTTCTTTGGTATTCTAGGTCTTCTTGCAAATATTGCTTCGCTTATAATTCTTGTTTCTCAATCTAAAGACAATATGAATATGCGAGCAGCGTTTTTGGAAGTTATGAACGATGCTTTAGGCTCTGTAGCAGTAGTTGTTTCTGCATTGGTTATGATAGCTACAAATTGGAGCGGTTTCGACGCTGTAGCTGGTGGAATTATAGCAATTTTGATGATTCCTAGAGCGTTGCACTTGCTTAAAAATGCTGTAAAAGTTTTGCTTGAGCAAACTCCAGAAGGATTGGATATAGAAAAAGTTCGAGACCATCTTGAGCACGTTCCTCACGTTCTTGCTGTTCACGATTTGCATGCAAGTACTGTTTCTACAGGAATGCCTATTTTTATGGCGCATGTTGTTGTTGAGCGCGATTTGACGATGGGGCAGTGTGCAGATATTTTAAGCCAGCTTCAAGATTGTTTGCGTGAGCATTTTCCAGTTTCTGTTTCGCATACAACGTTCCAGTTGGAGCCGGAGGGATATACTACTCAAAGTTCGTCGGAGCATCACGAGTAGTTTTGTTGAGTAGTTTTTGAGTAGTTTTTGAGTAGTTTTTGAGTAGTTTTGTATTGCAACAGTTACGCGTGTTGTAAATACATGTAAATGTAAATACATGTAAAGTAGAGTGATATTATGCCGTTAAAAGAGTTAATAGACAACGCGCATAGCGATCGCGTTAAGCGCATTTGTGCAATAAGGCGCGCAAAATCGCGAGGGGATGGGCGCTTTTTAGTTGAAGGCCCGCAAAGCGTTAGGGAAGCTGTAAGGTACGCGCGTAAATCGATTTTAGACATTTATGTTTTGCAAGATGCTGTTAATAGTGGCAGTAATCGTAGTTATAGTGGCGCCACCAGTGGCGGACCTATAGAAGTAATCGCTAAAATCGTTGACGAATCATTAAAAAATAATTGCTATGTTCATCCTGCAACAGCAGAAGTTATGCGAAAAATCAGCACGGATTGCCAGGGGATTGTTGCACTTTGCGATTCTAAGGTTTTAGACGAAGAATTTAGTAAAGAATTTAATAAGATTAGTGAGGCTAATAAATCTGGGCTAGAGAGCAGCGATGATGCTAAATCTTGCAACAATAAAGACATATTAATTGCATCATGTTGGCAAGTAAGAGACCCAGGCAACGCTGGCGCGATTATTCGCGTTGCAGACGTAGCTGGATGCAATGCTGTTGTTTTTGTTGACGATTGCGTAAGCCGATTTAACTCAAAGCTTGTTCGCTCTAGTGCAGGATCGTTATTCCACTTGCCAGTAGTAAAAATGAGCGAAAACGAATGGTTTGATTGGGCAAAAAATGCAAAGATTAAAGTGATTGCTGCTGATATTTATGGAACGGAAAATAAAAAGCCAAAGTCGTTTGCGCGTGTTTTAGATTCGTTTAGAAATGAGTCTAATATCGCCGATAATATCACGTCTAATACCGCAATATTATTTGGAAACGAAGCCAGAGGATTGCCGCAAGAAGTCTTAAATAAAGTAGACGAAATATCGGTAATACCAATCTACGGAAAAGCAGAATCAATGAACTTAGCAACCAGTGCAGCGGTAATGCTAATGGGCTTGGCTATGTCTAGTCATGAGCGAAAAATGGGGATTTGAGACGTTTTTTGAATGCTTCACAAAAGTACGCATACACGGATAGGAAGGGTGCTGTGGCAAAGAGTCAGCCATTTGACGCAAAGTCAATTACAAAGGTAGTAAAAGAGGGCATTGCTTGTGTTCAAGCCGCTAAAACAATGGAAGATCTAAAAGCGGCAAAAACTAAGTATGCTGGCGCTCAGTCTGCAATGACACTTGCTAGCAAAGCTATTGGAAGTCTTCCAGTAGAAGAAAAGAAAGAAGCCGGCAAAGTAATGTCTGCTTTGCGTGCTGATTTTGGTAGGGAATTTGCGGCGGCTCAAGAGCGTATTAAAGCTCAAGAAGAAGCAAATATGCTTCAAAAAGAAACAGTCGATATGACTTTGCCAATAAATCGTAAGCCGCTTGGCGCTCGCCATCCGATTGCGCGTATTATTGAAGATTTTGAAGACTTTTTTGTGTCTATGGGTTGGCAGATTTCTGCAGGTCCAGAAGTTGAAACAGAGTGGTTCGACTTTGATGCATTGAACTTTGGCCCAGATCATCCTGCTCGCCAAATGCAAGATACTTTCTACGTGCAGGGAAATCAGGCAAAGGATGCTGCAGGATTTGTTGGATCTAACATGGTTTTGCGTACGCAAACTTCCTCCGACCAGGTTCGCGCGTTAATTGAGCGAGGCGTTCCTCTGTACATTGCCTCTCCAGGCCGCGTGTTCCGCACGGATGAGCTTGATGCAACGCATACGCCAGTCTTCCATCAATGCGAAGCTTTGGCTGTAGATAAGCACCTAAGCATGGCAGATCTAAAGGGTGTTCTTGATCGCCTTGCTGTTGCAATGTTTGGCCCAGATGCAAAAAGCCGTTTGCGCCCAAGCTACTTCCCGTTCACGGAGCCTAGCGCGGAGTTGGATCTTTGGTTCCCAGATAAAAAGGGTGGCCCAGGTTGGATTGAATGGGGCGGATGCGGAATGGTTAACCCGAACGTTCTTAAGTCTGCAGGCTTAGACCCAGATGTTTATACGGGATTTGCTTTCGGTGTTGGTTTGGAGCGCACTTTGCTGCTTCGTCACGATATTAACGATATGCACGATTTGGTTGAAGGCGATAAGCGCTTCGCAGAACAGTTTGTGATGGGAGAGTAACTCATGCCAATGGTAGATATTGACTGGCTTAAAGATCATGTTGAAGTGCCAGAAGGTTTGACTTATGATCAGCTTGCTAAAGATTTGGTGCGAGTTGGCTTAGAAGAAGAAGAGATTCACGATTCTCAAGTTACAGGTCCTATTGTTGTAGGTTACGTTGTTGATGCTACTCCAGAGCCACAAAAGAATGGCAAGGTTATTAATTGGTGCCATGTTGATGTTGGAGATAAATACAACGAGGTAGACGAAAATGGCAATAAGGTTCCTCGTGGAATTATTTGCGGTGCTCCAAATATGGCTGCTGGAGAAAAGGTTGTTGTAACTCTTCCTGGCGCTGTTTTGCCTGGCGATTTTAAGATTGAGCCTCGCAAAACTTACGGCCACATTTCTAATGGAATGTGTGCATCCGAGCGCGAGCTTGGGTTGGGAGATAGCCACGATGGCATTATTTTGCTTCGTGAATACGGATTCTCCAAAGCAGAATACGAGGCATTAAAGCCTGGAGATGACGCAATGTCGCTTCTTCACTTAAACAAGCCTTTGCTAGAGATTAACATCACTCCTGATCGCGGATACGCGTTCTCTTACAGGGGTGTTGCGCGCGAATATCACCATTCAACTGGTGCTGCATACACGGATCCAGTAGTGGAACTTAATAATAAGGCAAGTCAAGTTTCTGTTGAAAACGCGTCTACAGATATTGAAGTTAGCATTGAAGATACAAATCCTATTCATGGCGTTGTTGGATGTGATCGATACTACGCGCGTGTAGTTAGAAACTTTAATCCACAATCCGCAAGCCCTAATTGGATGCGTAGGCGTTTGACTCGCGCTGGAATGCGTGGAATATCTCTTGCAGTAGACGTTACAAATTACGTAATGCTTGACTTAGGTCAGCCTCTTCACGCTTATGATTTAGATAAGATTGAAGGTCCTATTGTTATTCGCCGTGCTAAAGCTGGGGAGCATTTAACAACTTTAGATGGCAAAGATAGAGAGCTTAACGTTGAGGACTTGCTTATTTGCGATTCTCCAAAGGGAAATCACGGTTCGCGTGTTCTTGGACTTGCTGGCGTAATGGGCGGAATGTATGGAGAAGTGACAAGCGAAACAAAGAATATTCTTGTTGAAGCTGCACACTTTGATCCCGTTTCTATTGCGCGTACAGCTCGTAGGCATAAGCTTCCAACCGAGGCTTCTCGCCGCTTTGAGCGCGGAGTAGATACTCAGCTTCAGCCTGCAGCTGCGCAAATGGCTGTTACAATGCTTAGCGAGTTTGGTTCTGGAGAGCCTTCTAATACGCCTACAGACGTAAACAATACTGTTGATAGAAACGTTATTGTTTTCAAAGCTAGCGAGGTAGAGCGCGTTTCTGGATTAAGCATTGATTTGAACCGCATTAGCGATATTCTTACGGATATTGGATGCTCGGTTGCTGGCGGCGGAAATGGTTCGTTCTCTGTTTTGCCTCCAACTTGGCGCCCAGACTTGAATGATCCATGCGATTTGGTTGAAGAAATTGCGCGCCTTGTTGGCTACGATGAGATTCCTGTTAAGGTTCCAGCTGTTCCTGTTACTGGCAAAACTGGTTTAACGCAGGAACAAGCAACTCGTAGAGCTATTGCTTACGAGCTTGCAGAAATGGGCTTAGTTGAATCTTTGAGCTACCCGTTTGTTGGTAAGGAAGATTTTGATGCTTTCTGTGAAGACGTTGATTCTGTTGCTAAAGTTAGCGTAAAAATCGCAAATCCTTTGGCAGGAGACCGTCCTTGGCTTCGCAGGAATGTTCTTACCGCTTTAGCTGGAACGGTTCGCAGAAATATTCGCCGCGGCTTGAGTAATGTTTCGCTTTATGAGCTTGGCCACGTGTATTTTGCAGATCCTAATGCTCCTGCAATTCCTGCTTTGCCTGGCTCGGTTCGCCCTACGGATGCTCAGCTTGCAGCTTTGGATGCAGGTTTGCCTAAGCAGCCTTTGCATGTTGCAGCGCTTTTTACTGGCAAAGCAGAAGAAACTGGCTGGCTTGGTACGCATCGAGACGTTGATTACAGCGATGCTCTAGAAGCTGTTCAGCGTTTAGGAAAGCGCATTGGCGTTGATTTTAAGATTCTTCAGCTTAGTGCAAACGATGCTCCTGCTTCTTGGCATCCAGGCCGTACTGCCAAAGTGTTTGTTGCTGTTGATGGCGGTGACGATGTTGAAATTGGCATTGTTGGTGAGCTTCACCCTAGCGTGAATGAGAATTTGGATTTGCCAAAGCATTCTGCAGCATTCGAGCTTGATTTGAGCGCATTGTTTAATGCTATGCAAGTTAAGCCTGTTCAAGCAAAGCCTGTTTCTACATTCCCACCTGTTAAGCAGGACTTTGCGTTTGTTGCTCCTTCTTCTTTGAGTGCTAGCGACTTAGAGAAAGCTATTGTTAAAGCTTCTGGCGATTTGCTTGAGTCTATAGAGTTGTTCGATGTTTATGAAGGTGAGCAGCTTTCAGATGGTTTGCGCTCTCTTGCTTATTCTGTGACTTTTAGAGCTGCAGATCGTACGCTTTCTGGAGAAGAAATGGAAGCGGTTCGAGAAGCAATTACAAAAGCTGCTAAAGATTTGCATGCAACTTTGCGCGTGTAAAATCGTGAATTAGCTTTTGATTAATGCGGCTGAATAACTATCTTTAGTTGTTTGGCCGCATTTTTTTTTATTGTGATTTTATTGTGATTTTTATCCAGTATATTCGTTATATCCAATATGCAAATATTAATAAAGATCAATAAATATTAGTAAATATTGGCCAATCTTGGTAAATATACGGAAAGTTATGCATATATACATGTATATTAGATTGGAATAGTTTTTTTAGAAAGGTTTGTCAGCTATGGTTCATGCAAAGAAGAATTTTGGGAATTTTGATGATAATGACTCTGCTGGCAAGCAACGTCCTGCAACTAAGGCTGCGCGATTAAACGCGATTGAGCAGGCGCTTTTAAGCGAGGTTATTACTTCTCAATCGCAGCTTGCTTCTGTTTTGGCTCGTAATGGTTTTGATGTTACTCAAGCAACTCTGAGTCGCGATTTAGACGAGATAAATGCTGTTAAAATTCGTCTTACAGATGGCAGAATTGCGTACGTCTTGGGAGATGGCACTGGCAACCGTCACGCAATGGATACGGTTAGGATTGATCAGCAAGTTGCAAGAACTCTTTCTGGTCTTATTACAGAAGTTGGATTTGCTAATAATATTGTTGTGATTCACACTCCTTCGGGTGCTGCTCAATATGTTGCTAGTGTTATTGATAGACAGCCGTTAAAGGGGATTTTAGGTTCGGTTGCTGGCGATGATACCGTGCTTATGGTTTGTGTTTCTAACGAAGAAGCAGAAAATCGTGCAAATTGGATGCTTTCTGTTGCGTCACGGTAGTTGAAAATCTGTAGAAAAGCTGCGCGCAAAGATACAATTATTGATATAAATATACAATTATTCGTTATTTTGTAATGTGCATTTGTAATGTGCATTTGTAATATGCATTTGTAATATGCATATTCGATTAGAGTGGATTTTATGATTACTATTGCAACTTCAAACTTGAATGGTATTCGCGCTGCAGAGCGCAAGGGGATGCTTGATTGGGTGCAAAACCACACTCCAGATGTGTGGTGTATGCAAGAGGTTCGCGCTCCGCAAGATGCGATTGACCCGATTATGAGCAAAATCAAGGATTTGTATGCGTCTAAAAGTGGTGAATCTGTGCAAGATGAATCTGTGCAAAATGAATCTGTGCAAAATGACAAGCAATTTTGCGTTACAAATCAGATTTGCGATATAAAAGGCCGTGCTGGAGTAGCGCTTGTAACATCTTTGCCAGTTGTAGAGCAGCGTTACGGTTTGCCTGGTTTAAGCGAAGACGTGGATTCTGGCCGCTGGATAGAAACCGACGTTCATACGCCTGAAGGGTATGATATTACTGTTGCATCTGTGTATGTTCACGCTGGAAATGTTGACGATCCGCAGAAAATGCATCAAAAATTCCGCTTTTTAGACACTATGCTTACGCGATTAGGGGAGCTTAGAGATATTGCTGCAAGTGGCGGAAATCAGGCGATTTTGTGTGGTGATTTTAATATTGCTCACACTCCTCTAGACATTAAAAACGCTAAAGCGAATGAGAAAAGTGCTGGATTTTTGCCAGAGGAGCGCGCGTACATCGACCGCTGGATTAACGAGTATGAATTTGTAGACGTTATGCGAATGCTTGCTGGCAATATTCAAGGGCCATACACATGGTGGAGTCAGCGCGGCAAGGCTTTTGATAACAATGTTGGATGGCGTTTAGACTATCAATTTGCTACTCCAGAGCTTGCTGAAACTGCTTGCGGATTCGTGATTGATCGCGCACCAAGCTACGATTCGCGCTGGTCGGATCATGCTGCGCTAAGCATAAGATACAATGTGTGATTTTGCTTTGCTTGTGGTAATCTTGTGAAGTTGAGTAAAAGTGGCATTGGCCGTTAGAAAAGAGGAATTATGGGATGGTTTAAGTCGAAGCGCAAGGCTAAAGCTGATAGTAAAAATGCTGGAAATCTTGCGGATTTGCAATCCCAAAATTCGGCCTTAAACGAGCTTATTGAAGGCGGATACAGCGCAGACACGTATTTGGGTCGAGGAAATCTTAGAGGGCCTTGGAATATTTCAGACGAAAAAGTTCCTGATTTAAGTACATATATTGACTTCGGAGCTATTCGCATTCCGTATTTGCAAGGAATAGAGTTGCGCGTAAAAAAGCAGCGCGAGTCTAACCAAGTTCTTGGCATAACAGTTACGTATAGGTCTTCTAGTGTAGAAGTTGAGGCGTTTGCAGCTCCTAAAACAGAAGGAATCTGGAGCGAAGTTCGCGCGGATTTGCTTAAGGGAAATTCTGATGCCAGGGAAGTGAATGGCGTTTTTGGCAAAGAGATTATATTACCAGTTAAAGTTGAAGATAAGACTGTAGATACGCGAATTGTTGGAGTTGACGGTCCGCGTTGGATGCTTCGCGGAGTCTTTTCTGGTGTAGCTGCTGGCGATTCAAAAAAGGCGAGTGATGAAGCAGTTTTGCTTAACAAGTGGTTTAGCGACATTGTTGTAGACCGAGGCAGTGAGCCATTGGCTCCTCGAGATATGATTCCAATGCATGATGTTTCGGTTCCTAGAGATTCTGACAATGGTGGTTCTGGCGATTCTGCTGGTGATTCTGGTGAAATTCCAGGCCGTCCAAAGGGGCCACTTGGCGCAGATCAGCAGGTAGAAGTCAAAACTACGCTAACTCGCGGTCCAATGTTCTCTGAAGTTCGTTAGTAAAGCTTTATAGTAAAAGTCGAATAGCAAAAGTCGAATAGCAAAAGTCGTTAGCAAAAGTCATGTAGCAAAGGATATTGTATTGGAAAAAAATGCGAGCAGCAAAAAACGCTCAGGATTAGCCTCTTTAGCTTCCATTGGATCCGATGGAAAAGCGTTTTCTGTGATTGACTCACTTGGCGGAGTTCGAGGCGTAATCGAATCCATGCTTCCAGGCTTACTGTTTGTTATTTGCTTTGTTGTAACGCGAAACGTGCAAACAACAGTTATTGCGTCTGCAGCTCTTGCAGTTTTGCAAGTGGTGGCGCGACTTATTCAACGCCAATCGATTATGGGCGCGCTAAGTGGGCTTGTTTCCGTAGGGATTTGCCTTGTTTGGGTGTGGACTAGTCATCAAGCTCGCGACTACTACATGATGGGTTTTATTACAAACGCTGTTTATGGTGCACTTCTTGCGATTTCGCTGATTGCGCGCGTGCCAGCTCTCGGGCTTGTGATTGAGTCGATTCGCAAAATGCCTACGGAAAATTTTGGCGCGTGGCTGCACGAATGGCTTGATTACAGGCCACTTAAGCGTGCATATATGTATGTTACTGGATTGTGGATTGGTGTTTTTGCGCTGAGGCTTGTTTTGCAAGTGCCATTATATTTGACGAATCACGTTGTGTGGCTTGGCACTGTTCGATTGCTTATGGGATTGCCGTTCTGGGCGCTGGCAATTTGGGTTTCTTACTTGATTATTGCAACGCCATTTATGCGTCTTCATCATAAAAATCGAGAAGAAAATTATAGTGAAGAAAAGCAGATTGACGAAAAACAGATTAGCGAAAAGCAAAGTGAAGAGAAGCAGAACTAAGGGGTAGTACATGCAAGTAACGATGCGAATCGAGAGATATGCGGATCAAGGTAGATGCGTAGGTCATCTCGAAGGACGCGTTGTATTCGTGCGATTTGCGCTCCCTGGTGAGCTGGTTGTTGTGCGCATGGATGAGCCGATGCGTGCAAAAGCGCACTTTTTTACTGGAGAAGTTGTAGAAGTTTTGGAGCCTAGTGCGGATCGTGTGGAGCCGCAATGGAAGCTCGCTGGTCCTTTGGCTCAGGGCGGCGGAGTTGGCGGCGCGGATTTAATTCACGTTTCTTTGCCTGGTCAGATTCGTTGGAAGGCCTCCGTAATTGCCAATCAATTCCAACGTTTAGCGCATATAGATGTTGCGGAAAGCGATGTTAGTGTTGAGCGCATTCCAGGGGACGAGGAGCTTAACGGATTTAATTGGCGTACGCGCATGGAGTTGGTTGCAGATGATGAAGGGCGATTGTCTATGCGTAAGCGCGAGTCGCATGACCGCATTGCGATTGATACTATGCCACTTGCGTCGCGCGCGGTTTTAGCAGTTGCGGATTCTTTGGACTTGTGGAATCGTTCTTTCTCGCCAAATGCGCAAATTCGCCTTGCTGTTCCAGAGCCTAGGGTTGATGGTTTGGATTTTAATGACAAGGCTGCGCTTCTTAGTGCGATTGGCGAAAATTATGCGCTTATAGTAAATGATGAGTTGGTTGCAGGTTCGGCATTGTTGCGCGAGCGCGTGCGTGTTGCGGCTGCTTGCGATTCATCGCGTATGCGCACTTTTTACTACGATGTTGATGCGCGCGGTTTTTGGCAGATTCATCGCGCAGCTCCAGAGCATTTAGTGAACTACGTTTTGGGATTAGTCCGTTCTGCGCTTGGTGGTCGCACTAAGAATACGGTTTTGTGGGATTTGTATTCTGGTTCGGGTTTGTTTACGATTCCGCTTGCGACTTTGGCTAATGTTGGCGGAGATGCTGCTGGTGCTGCAGGTTTCGCTGGCGCTGCAGAGCCAGCTCGCGTGCTTAGCATTGAGGGTGCGCCGATTGCTGTAAAGAACGCAAGGCGAAACATTGGGCGCGCAGGGCTTAGCAGGGATGTTGTTGAAGCTTTGCAAGGTGATGTTGCACAAACGCTTGAATCGCAGGTGTTTAAGGCGAGTAAGTCATCTAAGATTGTGCGCCGATTTGCGCATCCAGATGTTGTTGTGTTGGATCCTCCTCGCGCTGGTGCTAAAGCTCAAGTTTGTAAGCAGATTGCGCAGTCTGGAGCAAGAGCTGTTGTGTATGTTGCTTGCGATCCGACTAGTCTTGCTCGCGATGTTGGTACGTTTAAGGAGCTTGGCTACAGCGTTCAGTCTTTGCGCGCGTTCGACATATATCCCAACACTCATCACGTCGAGAGTGTCGTATTGATGTCAAAGGCTTAATAGGTGGGTGCAAATTTGCCCTTGTGTAGCAGGGCTTAGCGAGGGCTATCGTTAAAAGGTTTAATGCGAAGCGGCTTCAAGCTGATTCCTTGCGGTTTTTGAGCGCAGTTTGGCTGTTTGAGGGAAGATATCAACGCTCTGGGGTCGAGTGCACAGGATGGATAACGTTAAAAAGTGCACCCACTTTGCACCCACCCTGCACCCAGCTTGTGGAGTGGGAAAATAAGGTTTAGGCTAATTATCATGGAGAAGAAATCTAAGTTTCGTTAGTCTAAAAATAAGGAGAGATGGCTATGGATAAGATAGATGAGCTAAATAAAGATGTGATAGTCATCCATCCTCAGCGTGTAATTAAGGATTATGCGGTTGGGGTTTATGCTCGTGTGAGCACAAATCGTAAAGAGCAGTTGGATAGTCTTGCTGTTCAGGTGTCTGGTCTTACTCGTCTTGCTGCTTCTCACATGAGTTGGTTTGTTGCTGATATTTTTCTTGATGTTGCTTCAGCTAAGGTTGGATCTTCAAGAAACGAGTTTAATCGAATGATTGAAGAATGCGAGAAAGGTAATCTTGATATTATTCTTACTAAAAGTGTGAGTCGTTTTGGTCGTGATACGAAAGAAGGATTAGAGGCTATTAGAAAGATTCGATCATGTGGCACGAGAATTATTTTTGAGACAGATAAGATTGATACGGAAACTGTCGATGATGAACTTTTAATCAGTGTGGTTCAGGCTTGTAGTCAAGCAGAGAATGATTGGCGTAGTGAGAATATTGTTTGGGGGTTAAGGCGTAGGGCAGAAGATGGCACATCAGGTCTTTATAGCAGGGCTTGTTATGGTTATAAAAAAGATAAACATGGAATGCTTATTATTGATGAAGACCAAGCGCAAGTGGTAAGAGATATTTTTGACTGGTATTTAAAAGGATTAAGTATCGGCGGTATTATTAAAAGGTTAAAAAGTAAAGGTGTTAAGTCTCCCAAGGGGAAAGACGTTTGGAGTAAACGGGCTGTTGAGAGCACTTTGACTAGGCGTAAATATACAGGCGATGTGGCGATTGCTGTTCCGGGAAATGCGGATTGTCAGTATTTGAATACAGATCATCATGCAGGCATTATTTCTAAAGAGAAGTTTGAAGCCGTTGAGCTTGAGATGGCGGCTCGGAGTAATTTGGAAGTTGGAGAAGATGGATAAGCAGACCGAGGTTATCACTGAATATTTAGATACACTGGTGAGACGGTTGATCGAGAAGATCACCGTGTACGATGAAGCCCTCGTAGTCAAGTTCAAATCGGGCTTGGAGATAACAGTAGATGCATAAGGCAGTAAAGTACTAAGGCAGTCGGAGATGATCCGGCTGCTATTTTTATGCTTATTACCAAATAGGAATGTAAAGCTTGCCGGGATAAGTATAATAAATTTAACTGTATGTGAAATTCAATTGAACTGATGAGGTTAGCAGTATGCTTAAGAATAATATAGAGATAGATGTAAAAGTGAAGTGCTTGGAAGAACAGACCACGCAGGCAGAGATCGCAGATAAGGTAGGAACTTCTGCATCGTATGTCAGCAGACTTATAAAGACGCCGGACAAGATTGTCAATCGGACCTTTGTCCAGATGATGGAGAAGCTCGGATACGACATCGAACTGACCTATAAGAAAAGATAAGGCTGATTCGCGAAAATACATATTTCATCATAGGAATATCATGAAAGGGTGATTTAAATGGGAAATGATACAGTTGTTGTTCCTCAAGATGATGCGGAAATCATAGATTCTTCTGAATATACAGATGAGCTTACTCAATGCTTTGAGCATATACCGAAAGTTGCTCTGCCATTGTTAAATAAGGCACAGATAGCTTTTTCAAAAATCGAGAAAGCATTGTATTCTGCTCCGGCATTTATCAATGCTGTAAAAGCAGCGGTTCCAGATGAAACGTTACAGGCAGTATTGACTGACGAGCAAAAGAAACAGGTAGCAGATGGTGCCCTAAAACTGATGACTAAAAAAGACGGATCGCTTATGGCAAATCTGGTTAATCCTGAAACAAAGAAAATTGTCACAACAATTCCTCTAAAGTCAGTAAAAATGGCGCCAGAATTGATTCAAGCTGTAATGAATTTCTCTACACAGATGCAATTAGCACAAATTGCAGAACAGATACAAATTGTTCAGCTTGCCGTTGAAGAAGTGCGTATGGGTCAGGAATATGATCGACTAGCTACCGCTTATAGCTGTCAACAGAAACTTCTTCAAGCGATGGAAATTAAGAATCCTGAGCTAAAGGCTATGGCATTAATGCAACTGGCCGCTGCTGCAGAAGATAGCAGGAACCTTTTGATGCTGAGTCAAAAAACAAATGTAGAGTTTATTATGAGCCAGAAGGAAAACTTTATTCAGAAAGTTTTATCAGGTACGTCGACAGATAAGATCAACAGCAGAATGAGTGAAATTCGAGAAAGTCTCTGTGCTGTCAATATGGTGTCATTTGCTGAAGCGATGGCGTATCAAGAGCTGGGAGAGCAGGAAGCAGCAAGAAAGAGTCTTACTTATTACGCTAGATTTATAGAAGATACATATACTTCCGTTCCAGGTCTTGTAGAACGGTTGGATATGATCGATCCGTCTCCGGAAAATTACTGGACAAAGACACTTCCAGATATTAGTCAAAAAGTAAAAGAGCTTCCGAGTCCATCAGATAACGAACTATTAGAAAACAAAACTCCGGCGAAGGAAACGATATGAGAGAAGAAAAAGTTAGAGTTTGTGCAAATAAAAATTGTCAAAAGGTACTGCCGCCCGGGTATAGGCACAGATATTGTGAAGCATGCCGTAATAAGCAGGCTGAGAAAGTAAAAGGTGCTCTTAAAGGGCTAGGAGCTGCTGCTGGAACCGTAGCAGCAGTTGCAGTTGCATTGGTTACTAGTGGCAAGATTGGCCCTAAAAATAAAAATGACTAAGAGGAGAAAATTGTATTATGGCTAAATTTACACCTCCTTTTAAGGTCGGGACGATAGTCACAAACGATCAAATTACAAAGGTTTTCAAAGTAGGGAACATGGGCGGTATGCGCCGTTCCAATACGACCGGAACTTTGGTAATCATCTCAGACCATACAAAAGGACTGTATGATGATAAATAGTATGGCGATGAGCTCCATTACACAGGAATGGGTAAAAATGGAGATCAGATCATCACCGGAAATCAGAATAAGACATGGCAGAATAGACACAAATGGTGTGGAAGTTCATCTGTTTGAAGTGCTGGAGCGTTCGAAATACATATACCAGGGAGTTGTTCATCTCTGCGGTAGACCCTACCAGGAAAACCAGAAAGATGATTCTTGCAATATGCGTAAGGTCTGGATGTTCCCATTAAGCACTTCAGGCCATACCACGGTAACGAAATCCGCATTTGATTCCTATTCGAAAACGCAGGAAAAGAAAGCGGAAGCTCTTGGTCCGAAAGAGTTAGAGAAAAAAGCAAGGGAACATTCGACAAAGCAAGCAGCTCATCGATCGGTAGTTTCGAATACGTACATTCGCGATCCCTATGTTGTCGAGTATTCGAAAGAAAGAGCACAGGGTATTTGCCAGCTTTGTGGTAAACCAGCACCTTTTAATGATAAGGATGGAAAGCCCTATCTGGAAAGTCATCATATTGTTTGGCTTTCCGAGGGAGGCGAAGATTCTATCGAAAACACGGTGGCGCTTTGCCCGAATTGTCATCGCAAGATGCACGTGTTAAATTCCAGTGCAGATCGGGCTTTTCTCTTAAAGAAGGCGACGAAATGAAGACAGTGAATGTAGTAGCGGCTGTAATCCAGAACGGAAATGCCATTTTGTGACACGGCGTAGATACAGCGAATTCAAGGACGGATGGGAGTTTCCTGGCGGTAAAATCGAAGATGGCGAAACGCCTCAAGAAGCATGAAGCAGCCAAATGGCTCACGATGGATCAAATAGATTCAGTGAATTGGCTTCCTGCCGATATAAAGGTAGTGTAGGAATATAAAAAGAGGGCAACTATTGATTGAAAGGCTGCGCTTCAATCAGGCAGTCGATAAGGAGGGCGTATTAATGCCAAGGTATGAAATAAGTGGAAATCAGTTAAAGATATATTTTGATGGCAAGCCCTCACCTGAAATAAGAAACAGCATGAAGGCGATAGGCATTTGGTGGAATCCAGGCGAGAAATGTTGGTGGCGCGAAGCAACATCAGAGAGGGTTGCACTTGCTAAAAAATTATGTGGGGAAACAGACGTTGCTGCTACCGTGGCAAAGACGCCAGCAAAGAAAAAATATATCCGAAAGGCGCCTCCAAGGGATTACGCTCTGAAAGTGAAAATCAAGGACATAGTTTCTGCTAATAAAACACAGCTCGAAGTATGGGAGAAGCTACTGAAGGATTACGTTAATGAAGTAATGGGCGAGGATAATTCTTCCCACTCTGGTAATTCAGTCAGCAAAAGCCAAGAATCCGTATGGATGAACTGCTTTAATTTCATTAAGGTGAATTTATCAGGGCTTAATCCACAAATGCAAGAGTTTGAGCTGGTATATGAATATAGCCTTCCTGGAACAGCTCATGAAAGACCGGATGTGTTTTTACTGACAGGCAACAAGGCCATCTCGCTCGAATTCAAGAAAAAAGATGCACCACAGGTAGATGATAATAAAGATGACGTAGCGCAGGCTATCCGGTATAAAGAGTGGCTTGAAAATCATCATAAGGTTACGCGAGATAGAAAACTTGAGGTGAAAAGCTATCTCGTATGTACACACAAGAATGCGGTTCCTGGAGAACTTCGAGGAATAAGAATTCTTACAGCCGAGAACTTTTGCGAAGTAATCGAAGACGAATTAAGCGGTGAATCCCTATGTGCTTTTGAAAATGAATGGCTTGCTTCATCCAAAACCGAAATGCCCGATATGCTCGAAGCGATCGAGATCATGTACCGTGATGGGCGCATACCTTATATTTCAGACGTAAATCAAAAATGCCTGTCAAAGGTTCTTAAATATATCGAGGTTGCTAAGCAGAAACAGAAGAAGATCCTGATTCTCATTAACGGTGTCCCTGGTGCCGGCAAGACTGCGGTAGGGCAAAGTATCGTGTATGAAGAAAACCAGAACGGCCAAGCTAATGCGGTATACCTTTCAGGAAACGGTCCTCTTGTTGAAGTGCTCCAATACCAGATAAATCAGGTCGGTCAAAACAAGCATATGGGTGAGAATGCTATCCAAGGAATGAAAGATTTCAAGAGCGGGTACTTCTCATCGTCAACAAGGCAGAACAATAAGGTTCCAGAACAGTCGGTATTAATCTTTGATGAGGCTCAAAGAGCGTGGGATAAAGAAAAACTCAAGAGAGGATTCAGCGAACCAGAAGGACTATTTGATGTAGGAGAACGAATATACAGTGCTCGGAATTATTCTGTATTAATCGGTTTGTATGGCAACGGCCAGGTAATTTATACAGGCGAAGAAGCAGGGATTTTATTATGGAAGGATGCATTAATCAAACATAATGACTGGTATGTAATTGCTGCTGATGAATTGGCTCAAGATCTTAAAGTTCTCGGTAAGAGATGCATTCCTGATAATGATGTATTTCTACCAGTTTCGTTAAGGGCTGACTTCATTGATTGTAGTAAGTGGGTCGAGCAGGCCATTGCGAGAAAGAATTCAACGTTCAAGCAGGCACAGCACGAACTCAACACGCTGCAAAAAACCTCCATGAGAATCTGTGTGACACGTGATTTTGCTAAGGTGCAGGAGCGAACGACAGAAACTAACAAAGATCATCCGGAATGGAAATACGGTATACTGATCTCTAACTTCGCAGAACAGAGTGTTATTAATAAAGCTTTGCCCGGATGGAACATCGGCTATAATGGGCGCAACGTCGTATCAAATGGCGGGTACGGTCCTTGGTTTGACGGTGAATGTATGTACCTTGAAAAGGCATGCTCGGTCTATGGGAATCAAGGACTTGAGCTGGATTGTCCGATTGTTGTATTCGGAGGAGGCTATGTACGCAGAAACGACCAATGGATGGCTAGAGGTTCAAGATACGATAGAGACGTTCGTAAGGGCAATTACCGGGACCCGGATTCTATCGTGGAGAACAACTTCCGTGTTCTTCTTACCAGAGCACGAAAAGAAATGATTATATTGATTCCGGATGCTGCTGTGCTCGATGAAACATATCAATATTTCGTTGATATGGGAATGGACATAGTGTAATTTGTGGAAATTCGTCGACCACTTTCCTCAAAACACCCGGGTTGTTGGAATTATTTCCACGCACGACTGACATCCACGGCGGGGTCTCGGGGCACGTCGAGACTGTTGTATTGATGTCAAGGGCTTAATAGGTGGGTGCATTTTTAGGCTTTGTGCTTTTGGTTTCTTCTTCGTAAAAACTCTTTAACAATGATTGGAATTATAGTTGGGATACATTCAAGAGTAATAAAAAATGTAATGTACGTGCAAGTCCAGCTACTACCCAATTGCCGAGGAGACTCTTGTAATATCAATAAATCAATAGCAGGGGCGATAAGCGCGATAGCGATGGTTTTACAAACTCCTAAGTTTTCGAGTGTTTTTTGATTGACAACAATCGAGTAAAGAAGAATTTTTGTTAAACCAAGTGCATGAGCTATAACAATGAGTAAAAAGGGTGAGTCATAAACAATTTCCCAATCGAGTGATTTAAGAGAATTGATAATAAGTCCTAAAAGAGGGAGTAATAATGAAAAAAGGAATAATCGTATAGCTTGATACACAGATTTCTTCATGTCAACCTCCTTAAATTTATATAGTCAAGTGGATGACTACTGTCATAGACAGACTATTTTTCACTCATTTTACGTTAATTTATCTTACTTAGAAAGTTGGGATAATCATATCCGATTAAAATCTAGCGGTCATTGGCAGACAGGACTTAAAGAACTGGATAAATACGGCATTGATTATCATATCGTGAAAACATATCCCAATGGGGTGAGGTTGGATATGTGCCGAATTATAAGGCACCGAAAAAGAAGAATGGTGTTAATCAAGCGTGGTTTTCGGCTAGCTGGTAAGCAAGGGCATGGTCTTTTTGTTACAACATCTAGGTTTTCGCAGAAAGCTAAGGATTACGCTGACAATCATCATATTATTTTGGTTGATGGTGTGAAGCTTGCAAATCTTATGATTAAGCATAATTTTTGTGTTTCAACAAGAAAAACGTTTGAGATTAAAACGATTGATACTGATGCTTTGCTTGAATATCAAGATGAGTAGTGTTTTTGTGTAAGTTTTGTGACTTGATTTTGTTGATTTTGAGTTTGTTACTGAGTTTTTTTGAGATTTTAGATGCAATTTTTGCGTTTTTAATATTACGTATAAGTGTAATTTTCTAATGCTAATGTTAATGCAATGACATTGCAATGCCAATGCAATGTCATGTAATCATCGTAAGAAACAAGGGGTGATTATATGGCGAAAACAGCTAACTTGTATACTCGTATTGATCCAGAGTTAAAAGAGCATGCAGAGCATATATTGAATTCTTTGGGTCTTCCTCCTTCGAGTGCTATTACCATGTTTTATAAGCAGGTTGTTTTACAGCAGGGGCTTCCTTTTGATGTGAAATTGGTTTATAGAGAGCCGCGTGATGTGAGTTCTATGACTCAAGGTGAGTTGAATGATGAGTTGGAAAAGGGTTATAAGTCGGTTTTATCTGGTGATGTGAAGCCTGCGGATAAGGTTTTTGAATCTTTGCATAAGGCATAGGGTTTGTGTCGTGTGATAATTTTCTTATTTTTTATTTTGTTTTTGAAGAAAAGTATGAAGTTGTGGTTTCTCGTGTGCTTTATGGGAAAAGAGATATTGAGAAAGTTATAAATGGCAATTAAACCTTTTGCGATATTTCCTATCGTTAAAAAGTGCACCCAATATCCATAGTGTGCACTCAAAAAAGTGTAGATATACTACCCGTTCTCTCAATCCATTTAGAATCAATTTGTTTGTTGTCAAGAAAATAAAATAATAGACTATAAGACTTTTGAAAACAATGGCTTTATTTAGATGAATAATGTTTGGTCTATCTAATTTTATATATTTTCAATCTTCACAGTTTGCGTGGATATCTATCAGCATATTTGACAAAATCATATAGTTTAAGTAAATTTCACAAGTAATATTTCAAGGAAAGGTGGGAAAATTGTGAAGTTATTTCTTAAAATGTCTCCATTGGCAACTGCCGAGGCACAATGTGTGTGCAGTCAATTTTGATTGGCTATAAACATTAAACATTTTGAAAGGAGAAATAATGGAAACAATAGTATCCGCTTTATTAGTTTTTGTTTCTACATCCATTGACTACTTAGTTGTTTTGACTATTTTATTCGCTAGTCAAGGAAAGAAAGGTTTGAAATCAATTTATGTAGGGCAGTATTTAGGTACAGGACTGCTTGTATTGGCTAGTCTTATTGCCGCTTACTTTTTAAATTTTATTCCACAAGATTGGATTATCGGACTCCTTGGTCTAATTCCGCTAGCTCTTGGTATAAGAGCAATTTTTGTGGATGAAGATATTGATGAAGAAGATATCGAGGGGAAAATTACCGGAAATGGATCAAAAATCTTAGCATTTACAAGTTTAACAGTGGCAATGGGTGGAGATAATTTAGGAATTTATATCCCCTATTTTACAGGAAAGAGTTTGATTGAGATTGGTATAAGTTTAGTAATATTTGCCTTAGGGATTTTGATTCTATGCAAATTATCTCAAAATCTCGCCTCAATTTCTGCTATCGGAGAGACTGTGGAAAAGTACGAAAAAGTAATTGTACCTGTCGTGTTTATTGGACTCGGTCTCTATATATTGATTGAAAATGGAACGATTAATTATTTCATAGGTCAAGTCCTAAAAGTGGTGTAAATTCATTTCCTTCCCTTTATCTGCTATTTTTATGTTCAAACTCAAACGAGAAAATAAGTGGTACTTCCCACCCTCACGGCGCTTGATTGTGCTATCTGATGCAGGAGGCTGATTAGGTGGGTGCTTTTGCCCTTGTGTAGCAGGGGTTTGCGAGGGCTATTATTAAAAGGTTTAGCGTGTGGCGACTGTAAGCTGGGTTCTCGCGGTTTTTGAGCACAGTTTGGCTTTTTGAGGGAAGATATCAACGCTCTGGGGTCGAGTGCAATAAGTTCAATTACTGTTGCTTGTGAACAATGTGATATATAAATGTATCAATCACTTGGATTTTCAATTCAGATTGGGAACTTGTTTGCATTTGAACCATAAGTCACAGTCATTAGATAAAAAATAAAGGAGTAAACTATGGAACATAATTGTGGATTTATTAACGATAAAAAAGCATTTAGATATAGAGCAGCAGCCATCATAGTCGAAGAAGGTTGTGTGCTATTTGCAAGAAATGCTGAGGATGACTATTTCTACTCAGTTGGCGGAGCGGTTCACGTGGGCGAGACATCAGAAGAAGCCGTTAAGAGAGAAGTATTTGAAGAGACAGGTATTAATTACGAAGTAGATCACCTTGCCGTCATACACGAGCACTTCTTCATCGGCAGCTCCGGCTTAGATGGAGTAGACTTCCATGAGCTTACACTCTACTACTTGATGAAGTCCATTGGCAAAAGAGATTTTACGAGCCAAAGCACTACAGAGTCAGGTGCTAAAGAGACAATGCATTGGTTACCTATAGATGAGCTTGATAAGTTCAAGGCTTACCCGACATTTATGAAAGAATATCTTAAATCGGAGCATAGTGGAATAGAGCATATAATTTCAGATGAGCGATATTAATGAATCCCGCTATTATGGCAAGAGATTGTTACATAAACATTATTCCATTAAAATTGACAATCACCGCCAATGGTATATTACAATAATTAACAGTATCCGACGCGCCTCTTAGCAATGCGGACCAAGTCGGGTCTTTTGATTTTTGTTCTATAACCCGATATTTAACAAGGGAGTTGTTCAAGTGGCGAATAGTAGGAAGTTTGTAGCAAAAACGAAAGATGTTAGCTTAACGGTCAGAAGGGCTGATTCTTTTAGTATTAGTTATGTTAATTGTGAAAAAGATATATTTTGTGTTGAAGAAAATCAAGACGGTATAAAGCTCGTTCAAACAGAAAAAGTGTCGGCTTTTTACTGGCTTAAGTGGCTTGCTAAAGGCAGTCCTGAGGTCATTGTTACGTTGCCGGAGAATGTTGATTTTTGTGAGATTGAAGCTGAGTCTAATCAAGTATTAGTAGCAGATATTAAAGCTGACAAGATTTATGCAGAAGTTCATAACGGCAGGGTGGAAGCAAGGAATGCTCAGGTGAATGATGTTTTTCTAAAGTGTCTTAATGGTTCTGCTGTGGCGCATAATGTTAAGGTTGTTGTTTCTTGCATGGTGGATACGTTAAATGGTACGAGTGTTTTAGAAGGAGAAATTACCAAAGGCGCATGTCTTGAAGTAGTTTGTGAGAATGGTATGGCTGAAGTTTGTGATAAGCATAAAGCAGATCTTGGGCGCAAAACAAATGGATGTGCTCACTATGCTGTGCACTGCTTGAATGGAAAAGCTGTAGTGAAGTAATACTGTTGTGGTGTTTTATGTCCGTTACTTTGACCAATCGCACGAAATAGAGTTTGGCATATTCTAAAAAATGCTTCAGAATGTTGGAGTATTAGGCTTGGTGGTTTTTAATCCAAGTGTTGCGACTTTGAGAATAATATCAATCAGTTCTTCATTTAGCAAGTTCCTCATAAACTTTTTTGTTCTTTTTGATGAACATGTTGGATAAAGCCATAACTTCATCGTCTGATGGAACAGTAACTTTTTCAGTTTTGGCTTTTGGGAATTCTAAAATTACGTAGCGAGGAGCATTGTTTTTCAAAATAACAGCTGATCCGTATGTGTCAACAACTCGCGCAACTCTAGAAAAGTTTTGATTTGCTTCGGAAATAGAAACAAGTGTGTCTGTATTTACATTCATATCAAGAACCTCCATTTTTAGAAGAATTATAGCATATATTTTAGGATAAATAAATCCTAAGTATTTTGAGAGTTATTTTATAAATGACAGATAGCCTATGTGTGCTCTAGTTGCTTGTGTTTTGGGGAACAAATCGTCGCAATAATAGTAAAAAGTTCCCTACACTGTTTGATTTCTCATGGTCAGGACTTGTTGGTTATTCCAGAAAATAAGGTTACTGAGTTTAAGAAGTTGCTTGTTGAATATTATGAGGGTGAAGATTTGCAGGTGATTGCTTCGTTTATGATGGAATATTGTTGGAAGCATTAAACGTGCATGACGATATTGATCCTTCTGGTTCTTCTGTTTCGTGAACCTTGCTGTTTATTAAAGAGTATAGTTTGCTAGTGAACGAAGAGATTAGTGTCGATAATCTAGACAAATTAATAAAAAAAAATAATATATTTATTAAGATTATTATAGTAATCAGAGCGAATGGTAGATCTTGTTTGCTTAATAATCTGTTTTATGATCATTTGATACAGAGTCGTGTTAACGAAAAGGAGGCTAGTAGTGTTATGAGAAGTAAAACTATTTTTGGTAAAACCATTTTTCAAAGTTGTCTTGTTGTACTTCTGCTGATAGGTTCTCTCTTTTCTCTTGCGGGATGTGCTGATGATGATGAGAAGGCGGAGCTTGCTTCGTATCATTGGGAAACAGTAGCGGTGTCTCAAGAAGAGTTTCGTATACCAGAAAACTATATGAATAAGGATGAATTGTATCTCTTTGTGTCACGAGATATTCTGGATTCTCATTATGATTTGTCTAAAGTCACTCTTGGAGATAAGCGTATTAAGTTAGTTGACTCATCGTTCAATTTACCTGGTCCAGGGCTTAAAGCTTTATTTTTGGTTGGAAAATTTGATTTAAAAGATAAGTCAAGTTCTGATGTTCTTAAAGTACCAGGACTTAATAAAGCAGGTAATGTTGCTATAGGTTATAAGAAGAAATAGTAATATTTTGCAAATGTTAAACAAATGTTTTGTGATTGCTTATATTTGAGTTTTTGACGTAATGCTCGTATAATTTTCCACGTAAAGCACATTTAAGTTTATGAGGTGTTGCGCTATGACTGCCCAAATGATCGCTAGTCTTAAGAACGGTTTGAAAGGCATATAAAAGCACATAAAACAGCTTAAGATACATATTCTTTAGCAGTATTAAACACGCATTGCGCATGATGTTTTGTCATTATGTTTGCACATGCGCGCTAGTTTTTGCACGTTTTTTGCATGTTTTTGCGCGTTCTTATCGTTCTTGTAAGCAAGCGTTATCTTTTCTTATCTGACTAACTGATTTTCATTGTTGAAATTTATTCAATAACAGTAAGAATTAAGGTTTAATAACAGTAAAAATTAAGCTTTAATAACACGTAAGAACGAAGTAATAATAATGAATAATAATATAGAAAATGCAACTAATAGTCGCGATAACAATAATAAGCAGTCAGCTAGCAACTTAATATTGCGTATTGATAATGTAACAAGATCTTATTCTCGTGGGTTCGGTCGTAAGAAGACAACTCGCCAAGTTTTACATAACGTATCTTTTGATATTCATTCTGGTGAAATATTTTGCTTGCTTGGCCCTAATGGTGCAGGTAAAACAACTACCGTGAAAATTGTTGGCACGTTGTTAGCTCCTGATAGTGGTAGTGTTCGTATTGCCAATATTGATGCTGTGAGTAATCCTCGAGAAGCACGTAAGCACGTGTCGTTACTTCTTGGAGGTGAGCGAGGATTTTATCAAAAGTTAAGTGCATTAGATAATCTTCGTTATTTTGCTGATCTTTCTGCTGTTCCATATAGGGAGCAGGGAAAGCGTATTCACGATGCTCTTGAGCAAGTTGATTTACTTGATAAAGCTCATGATGCTGTTCAAACTTTTTCAAGGGGAATGTGGCAGCGGTTGCATATTGCTCGATCTCTGGTCGCTAGAACGGATCTTATGCTTTTAGATGAGCCTACTACTGGTTTGGATCCTGAAAATGCTAGGAAAGTACGTGAAATTATTCATGCTTTACGAGATCAAGGAATAGCGATTTTGCTAACTACGCATGAGATGAGTGAGGCTGAAAAATTAGCTGATACTGTTGCTGTAATAAATCACGGTAATATTATCGCTCAGGGAAGTGTTCAGCAGTTGGCTTCTTTGCAGCATATCGATCATGTAACAATGTATGCGTATGAAGGTGAAGTATCAAGTGGGACTCCTAGTGTTAAGGAAGAATTGCAAAAACTTGATGGAGTGTTGTGGTGTGATGTTTTTGAATCGCATGGAGTGTTAAATATTACTATCGCGTGGAGTAAAACATTATCTCAAGAACGAAATATCAAGATTTCTGTTGATGGGATTACGCGTTTAGGTGATCGCGCTGCAAGTTTGGAAGAAACGTATCTTGCTATTGTGCAAAATGATAATATTTCTGCATCAAATACTTCTACTTCTTCTGCTGCTACGCCGTCTTCTTCGCCGTCCTTGCTCCCATTAAATAAGTAGGAGGCTTAATATGAATACTTCTACTCATTCATACGCTTCTGTGATTCGTGGCTTATGGTTTCAGCTTAAAAGCTTAGCGAAAACAACGTTTTTCTTGCAAAATGCGATACTTGCACCAGTATGTTTTGCGTTGATGAAAATTGTTGCCTACTATGGTTTTTCTCATGATTGTGCTAATTGTCTTAATAATATTTGGGTTGATTCTTCTATAGCTGGATTATGGTCTGCTACAACTACTGCTGTTGGAATTATTGGATACCAGCGTTATTTAGGAACATTACAATATTTAACTTTAAGTGTTATTTCACCTTCTGCAGTGTTTCTTCCTATTGTAGGATCCGCAGCTTTACTTGGGTGTATTGGTATGCCGCTTGCGATTATTACCGTTGCTGTTTTCTGCCATGGGTTCTTTATGATAACATTCACGCAGTTAGTTGGATACTTACTTTCTATGTTTGCTTGCGTAGCTTCTGCCGCATTATTATCTGGAATTTTTGTATTATGCCGTAAAGCTACAGTTTATGAAGGTTTGATTTTAATTCCGGTATGGATGCTTTGTGGAATAGTGATTCCTGTAGAATCAATGCCATTGCCTGCTCGCGTTATTGCGTTTATTCATCCGCTTACGTCTGCAGTGTGGGTGGCTCATGCGCAATCGTTTAATGCTACTACTGTGTTAGCAATTGTGTTATGTATTGTATTATCCAGCGTTTTGCTTGTTATTGCAGGTTTTATGTTACGTCATGCTATTCGGCTTGCAACGCTTAATGGAAGTTTGAACATAATATGATACGAAATAATAATCAGGTTGAAACTATGCGAAATAAAATTATTCAAAATAGTAAGTGCGCTAGATTGCATCAATATAATCAATATTCACAGTATGGTCACGTGAGCGTGTTATCTAGTATACGAACTGGTGCAAGAGTGAGTATACAGAGTATACCTAGCTTAAATAGTTGGAATACTGCTGTTATTCGTATGATTGTTGAGCCTCTTTTATCCACGTTCTTATACGTTTTTCTAGCTGGAGCTGTAAGCGGAGGATTCAATGGAGCAGCTAGTTATGCGACTAGCGCGGGTTTTAATCATAGTTTGATTGCTTCAACTCTTGCTGCTGTGATGGGTGCGTGTTCTATTTCCACAAGTATGACTGTGTCAGAGGCACTAGCATGGGATCGTTTTGAAGGAACGACACCATTCGTGCTTACAAGCGCGAAAGTTGCATTACCATTATGGTTCGGTCGTATTATTGCGCTCGTTACTATTTCTTTGGTGAGTGATGCTGTGACTTTGTTTATAACAATGCTTGTAGTAAGCCCGAGTGCTTTCTTTGTGATTAATATGAGTGCGTTGATGCTGTTGTTCCTTATTGTTCCTGTTGCTTCTACTGGATTTGGTATTGCTATAGCTGCTATAAGCATGATGATGAATGATGTTTATACTATTTCTAATGCGCTTAGTGCAATACTTCCTATTGTTTGTGGTGTGATTGCTCCGATTAGCGTATTTCCTAAGATGATGCAATACGTGTTATATGTGATTCCGGTAACTCATGTTACTCAAGCATCTCGTAGTATAGTTGATGGTTCTGTAAATGTTGGCGTATCGCTACTTGTGATTCTTGTTGTTGGCGTGTTATGGGCAATTGTTGGTGTGATTATATGGAATGTTGGTGTGGCGGTTCAACAGCGTAAAGGTACTTTAACAAATATAGGGTTTTAGCTGATAAATATGGGATTTAGTTAATTAAATAAGGATTAGATTCGCGGGTGGGGAGTGGGTGTAATGCTAGTGGCATGTTGATTATTGCGTAAGATTGTTCAGCAAGTTATTAAGCCAATCTTAAACCTTTTGCGATATTTTCTATCGTTAAAAAGTGCACCCACTTTTTGTTTGTATATTTGGCTGTATCATACATTACTTTTCTAGTAGAAGCTGTGCTTTATGGAAAAGAAAAATTTTATGGATGCGAAAAGCCTGCACTTATTAGAAAAATAAAAAAATTTTTCTTTAATAAAGCTTGTATGTATGGTTTTTTTTTAATAGTAATACTATTAAAACTAAACAGACTATTATGGATTCTAATTTTAATAGAATTGCATATTAAGAATAAGGAGAACTTATGAAATTAATTAGACCAGATAGTAAATATATCCAAGGTTATATAGAAGCAAATGAAGAAGATGAAATTTTTAGGCCGAATGCTGAAAGACGTTTTAGAAATTATGAGACAATTATAGAGAGTTCTTATAATATTGAACATGGTATAAATTTGCCTGAAAATTATGTTAAAGCTACTACGTTTTGGCTGATAGATAATGAAAAATTTATTGGTGAAATTAATATTAGGCATGAATTAAATTCTTTTTTAATTAACTATGGTGGTCACATAGGGTACGAAATTAGACAGTCTGAATGTATGAAGGGCTATGGAACAAAAATGCTTTCTATGGCACTTACATATTGTAAAGAGACTTTGAATCTACATAAAATTCTGATTACGTGTGATGATGACAATATTGGATCCATACGAGTTATAGAAAATAATGGTGGAATTTTAGAAAACAAAGTGAAAAATAGCTTATCAAGAGGAAACGTTACAACAAGAAGGTATTGGATTAATATATAGAGGAGAAGATGATGAGTGAGACGAATGTAAGGCCAGTGCTTTTCAAGGATGCTTTTTGGGGTTATGTGATTACAGAAACTGTTGCTGGTATTTGCACGCTTATTATTGCGCTGCTTGTACAGCAGTTCGTAGGCCACCACGTACTAGGTTGGGAGACGGTGGTCATACTCGCGTTGAGTGTTGTGGTGTTTTCCCTGTTAAGCACAGCGTATCTGCAGTGGGATAGGCATCGTAGACCAGATGACGGGTCTGGTGATTTGCTTATTGGAATCATCGATTTTGTGCTCAGGCTGCTGGTGACTTCTGGTATTGCTTTATTGCTTGTTTCCGATATTACGCTGCTAAGCATTATTATTGGCGCAGCGATTACTAGTGTGTTGCTGTTTGTTTTTGAAAAGCCTTGGCAGCCAGGTATGACGGATGTGCAATTGCAGGAAGCTTCAAAGAAATCGGTTGAGCTTGGCGTTCAAATGCTTGAAGAAGAGCGCGTAAAGCGCGCCGAGGCGAGAAACATGATTGCATTACAGCATGCGAGCGAAGGTAAAACAGACACTCCTAGAGGTACGTCTCTAACATTCTCCTCGTTAATTGTTGCGAATATTCTGATTGAAGCAGTATGCGATGTTGCAACATTTTTGCTTGCACTGATACTGCAATGGTGGATGCTGGGTAGTATCGTTGGCTGGAGCACGCTACTCGTCATATTCTTGGGCAATATGCTATTTTCTTGCGCGGCGGCTGCGGTTATGGTTCTGATGGGCGCATTGAAGGCTGATCAACAGAAATGCCTAACAAAAAGTTGGCCTTTCTTAGTTATTGTTGTACTGCTTCGACTGCTTATCTTCGGTGTTCTCGCTTGGCTGCTTACACCGAGTTTAGTGTGGGTGAGCGTAGTTGCTGGCATTGTGCTTACAGATATTGTTATCGTTATAAAGCATCATCCATGGAGAAGAACCGCAGTAGCCGCATAAGATTTTGTAAGACTGTTTTCTTCTCTTTTGAGCAAAAGGTTCTACGTACGTTGAGAGTGTCGTGTTGGTGTCTAGGGCTGATTAGGTGGGTGCATCTCGTAACGTTTGGAATTATGCTACTTTGTTCGCCCCAATTCTTGCGCAAATCGCGCATTAGTTGTTTGAGTCGTTAGCAATGTTTTCAATATTTCTGCCTGAGTAGAAGATACGAATAATAGTAACTGTAGTTTTATTTTCGTCTACTTGGTAAAAAACTGTGTAGTTATCGACTGAAATTCTGCGTATTCCTTTAGAACACCACGGCTCCCACTTAACAAGTGTATATCGCATAGGCATAGTCTCAAGAGAACGTATAGCATTCTTAATGCGGTTGACTTGTTTTTGCGCCGTTTTAGGAACTTGTAAATTAAAGCGAATGTATTTGTATAGTTCTGTAAGATCAAGGAATGCTTGTGGAGAATAAATGACGCTGTATGATTTGCTCATACTCCGTATTCCTTTGCGAATAACTTATCAACATCGTTGGCACTATACGATTTTCCAGTCGAAAGTGAATCGATGCCTTTTTGTAATTCTGCATCCAGTTCGGCTCGAGTTAAATTACCTAAAGCAAGCGGCTTTTCCTGCTTATTAGTTGGCAGGCGGAGTTCAAATGGCATGCCATTTTGTAAAACGATTTGACTATAAAGCATTTGGATTGCTGAAGATGGTGTTATTCCAAGTTGGTTCAATATGCTTTCAGCATTTTCTTTAAGATTTGTATCGATTCTTGCATATACAGCGTTCGTATTTGTCATTGTGTTCGCATCCTTTCTGACCTTATTTTACAAAATAGTTGCAAGCATACGCAAGCAAATGAAAGCAAAAGTTTAACTACTATTCAGATTATGGATTCCCGTTGTTGGTATAGGTGTTCTTTTTAGGACGGTAATTAGGCGCATTGACGAACAAATAACGTGCTTTTGAGCTGTTAATATGCTTATTTGTCAATTATGATTAAGGCATTCATTAACTATATTTTTGAAAACTCAATTTGTTGAATATGAAGATTGAAGTAGCATAGTGAAAAAACTAATGGGGGGCATAATAGGACAGGATTAAATAATGATTCGCGTGAGGAATAGTTATGAATAAGTTTGAATTGTTTTCTATGATTTATTACGCGTTAAATCATTATTGGAAAGAAAATAATATTTGTATATCCCTATTTTTCATATTCGTGTATAACACGTTTTATAAGAGCTTCTTTACCAGGACCTGGTTCAATCATTGATAAGAAATGACGGGATGAAATTGTGGTCAGCAGATCAATTAGATATCTCACGCTTTCATCAGGCCCAAGAATAGTATCTTCTTTGTCAATATGTTTAAGGATGTAATGCTTGTAGTATTTAGCCGTACTATTAGGTTTCCAACCATTTTCTTTTAGTTCATTGTATAATTTGTCAAGATCTAAAGTAATGGTGACCGTTTTAGGTAAATTAATGTTTTCATTTTTATCCATGAATTTGTACCTCCTATTGCTGATAACATACTTCAATGTAGAAACAAAGGCAACAAGTAGGTATGTAGCAGGTGCGAGTGGATGGGAAAATGATTGAGGGTTGCTAAAATGTTGTAAGTATTAAAGGTATATGATATAACATTCACAATTCACAATTCACAAAGATTATTAAGTAGGGGCAATCATTATGGAATCATATGACGGTAAAAAAAAATTTATATCATTGTATATAGAAAATGGGCTCGATAAAGAAAAACTTGAAACGTCTTCAAGCTACTTATGGGCAGCTTATTGTAAACATAATGATGATAATAAAAATAATTGGAACGAAATGGTAGATATAGATGTATCGAAGTGGGCTATTGATCAATATTTGGAGAAATATTCTTACTTAAAAAATGGTGAGTATAAAAAACAATATAAAGGTAAGAGTAAACACAAATTTGAAATAGTAAAAGATGGCATAGTGTATCACGGGGATACAATGACTTCATTTGGTAATTTTATAAGAAGGTATTTTATTTTGGTTGAAGGGCTTAAGAATATTAGAAAGGTTCGTTGTGCGAAGAAAATCATTGCGGGTTCAAAATTGCCAAAAAGGATGGAGGAATTTGCAAAGTTAGCACATTCGGAGGGCAATTTAATTCCAGTTCCTTTGTATTTTAATAGAGAGAGGAGTGGAGTATGTGCCGATTCTGATTATTGGGATATAACCATGTATTGCATTTTTAAGTGGTGTAATTCATATGATGACAAATATCTTTTTGAATTGCTTAACAGAAATAATACAAATAAGAATATTGATGAGTCTGTATTGGGATTCAAGAAATGGATGGATAATTTTAACAATAATTGGAAGGATTTTGTTCGTTTAAATTACTTAAGTGCATTTGTTGATCAACAAAGTGAGTATTGGTATCCAAAAGAATTTTGGACAAATCATTTTGCATGTAATAGAAAAATTTATGAATTATCATCTGATGAATTTTATAAAGCTGTAGATTTAATTTGCAATTGTATTGAAGGTCGTAACAAGGATCTATCTAATCATAAAAGTTGATAGAAACGGTTTTTTGAGGTTTATTTTCTTAAGGTAGATTGTTTTATAAGACCTTGAGTGATGTGAACTCAGGTGATTTGAATGATGAATTAGAAAATGGTATTACCGAGGTTTCTGATAAGAATAGAGTAAATCTTGGGTGCAAAATCTTGGGTGCATAATCTTGGGTGCAAAGCAGATGGATGTGCTCACTGCGTTGTGAACTGTTCAATGTGTAGAATTATGTGATAAAAAACACTAAAATATGTATAATTATGTGATTAAATGCACCAAAATATATGATACACGATAAAAGATAACGCAAAATATAACAGAACAGCAGTGAAACTAAGCGTAGAAACAGCCAAGCGTTAATACGGCTGCAGTATCTAATAGCGTAATGCAAGATGAAAGGTGAGTAATCATAGAAAGGCTGATTATACAGATAAACTTATAGAACTTGCGCTGAAGGAGAATAATTGAGAAAGAAAGATAATCTACAAGGGGGAAGAGAGAAAGAGAAAGAAAAGCAGGAACATACTCCCACAGATAAGAAAAATCCTCTATGTTGTGAATCACATGAGCAAATATGTGAAAATCTTAACAGTGCAAATAAGGAATTGTACAAGTATAAGGTTTTACAATTGAGTGCGGAAATCTTTTCCATCTTAATGATTATTGGAACTGCTTTTATGGCATCCAATAAGCTACAGCTTTTTGGATGGAACACCTATTGTTTTGCAATTCTGTTTCTTGTTGGAGTTTCTCTTATTTGGGTTATTTGTGTTATTTGGCAACGCAATCTACACAGTCGTTTTAGAAGTGAAAATGTAGATTGTAACAAATCTTTTCTTAGCTATGGCAAGCAACGGTGGAAGGGTAGAATCTCGCTGATTCTTTGTTGCTTTTTTGTGTTAAGTGGTATTCTAACTGCATTCTTTGGAATAACTGCGGTACGTCTTCCAAATCAGTGGCTTTTGCAGACTTGGGCGTATGTTATATGCGCTGCAATGCCAGTTGTTTGGATGATTACGATTTCTCTTGTATGTGTCTTCTATAATCTCTATCTTATCTCACTCGTACGGAAGACAGGTATAAGAATTGTACTTCGTTGTCTACATGTTCTGCTTTGTGTGCTGGTTATCTTAGGTCTTGGATTTTTTGACGTTTTGTTTATTGTTGGCAGATATTCTGTGAAACAAAATGATAATGGTACATACACAGAGCACGTGGATGATATGTATGCTCCTTTTGAGTATTATCTTTATAAGTCTGAAGGCCCATTTTTCCTTAAGTATCTTCGACCAATGAAAGATTCAAGTGATACTGATCCAAAAATAAGTGAATCTGAGTGGTATAGCAGAATAGATCGCAATAACAGGAAAGATACAAGATTAAAAGATACAAGATTGAAGGCTGAAGAGCCAGAGAAAAATTCCGATTTGCATGATGATACTGAGCGTGATCTAGAATCAAAGAGGGAAAGAAATGCAGCGCTTAAGATATTTGATAAGTATTTTGCGGCGAAAGGCTTTGCGTTCAAGGAGAGTTATACTGCCAAGGGGGATATGTATTTTGTTCTGAGTGAAAGCCGTTCGGACATTACTTATCTGCAGTATAACAGGGACTCTCAGGATGGAAAATGTGGTCTTTATATTCTGTTTAAGGCTTCAAAATCTTCAGATGGAAGCTGGTCGCCGAGTGATGCTTATATGCAGAACACCTATACTTATGAATATAGCACTGGGCTAATTGCAAAGAGCAGTAGGGCATATTGGTAGTAGGGTTGATTGGTAGTAGGGCAGAGTGGTTGGATGCCAAAATCGAAGAGTATCTGAAGATTGCCAGATAGTGATTGTCAGATAGTGGAATCCATATTTGCGTGCTCTAGTTGCTTATGTTTTAGGGAACAAATCGGTGTAAAAATTGTAAAAAAGGTCCCTACATTATTTGCATTCTTATACTGTTACAGCTGGTAACTACAGTGTTTCACCTTGTTTCTTTTTCCGCTGTAAATTATTTGTTAGTTTGTAATTAGGCGGTATCTAAATCAAATGTTTCAATACTAATTTGGTTTCCGTCAAGTAATTTCATGATGTGTAATAAGTGATTTGAAAGGAGTTGTGTTATGAGTAGTGTTATATCTTTGGGGGAAAAAATTAAAAAGGCTCGTCTGGAAGCTGGGTTGACGCAGGAGGAGCTTTCGGAATTATTGATGGTATCTCGTGCTGCTGTAGCAAAATGGGAAACGAATCGGGGTTTGCCAGATATAGAGAATCTGAAATTTATTGCGTATGCTCTAAGCGTGAGTGTTGATTATCTTTTGGATGAGAACAATAGCGTTGATTTTTCTATTATTAAGAAGCCTATTAATCTCAATAAATATGGTTTCGACGGTAGGTTGAGCGGTTTTAAGAAGTCGAAAATTAAAGAGCAGATTGTATTAGATGAATATCCTGACTCAGAAATCAATATGCTAACTGTTGTTAAGACTTATAACAGTTCATCTGAGAAAATGGTGGATAATTTTGTTGGATGGTTTTCTACTCTCCTTGGAGGATTGCCATTGTTTGGCATATATGATTTCAGTAAAGCTGTTTCCACTCTTGGGGCTGATCAGTATTATTTGGTGGATAAAAAAGATAAGCAGTATTTCGTGCTTGTAACCGATGAGTATATTATTAGCAGAATTATGGGAGTGGCGTTTAATAGTAAAAAGTTCCGTATTGGAGATAAAGAATTTATGAAAGTTGGTAAGCTTCGTAATAAGTAGTAAATGGGTGGGTGGGTCTGGTTTTAATATTTTTTCTCATAATATTTGTTGATAAAAAACATGATTAATGGAGAAAAGGCGACTGAAATAGCTAAAAGAGCAGCTGGTAAATATGCTTTTGTGATAAATGCAATTATGGCAATTATTCCCATTAGGTGCATTAGTATGAATGCCATTGTTGCATTTACTTTATCTTTGATTTTCTCGTTTCTTTCATCGTTCATATTTATTTTGTATGTGTGGTCTTTTTTCATCATCTTATAGTGCATGATTTTTACGTGTGAAAGTGAGATAATCGCAACAAAAACAACTGACAATACAATTTCGACGGATTCATTCAGTTTAAGAGTCAGTGCAAGAATTAATCCGCAAATACCTATTACATAACCTATGTACCAAAAATTCTGGGTTTTTTGTTTTTTCATTTTTTATCCTCCTCGTAAATAAATATTTCTTCGATTGTTAAATTAAAGTACTTAGCAATTTTGTATGCCAATATGATTGACGGGTTATATCTCCCATTTTCCAAAGAACCGACTGTTTGTCTTGATACTTCGAGTGCGTCAGCAAGTTCTTCCTGGGTTATGCCTTTTTCTTTTCTAATTTGTTCAAGTCTATTTTTCACATTACATTCTCCCTCCTAATGGAAAGCTAGCTTTACATATAGGATAATTGTTTCGAGAGTAAATGTCAAGTTTGCTTTCCATTGTTGGTTTAGGTATTTTTGTGGGATGTGAATTAGACGTATTGATAAACCTGAAGGAGTGTGAAAAGTATAGTTTGTTAGTAAATGAAGAGATTGGCATTGATAAACCTGTAGTGTGTTTGCGCTTTGACTGAGCTTGAAATTGCATAGCGCATTTCAAGATCCTTCAAAGCGTGATTTGGCTTAAGGCATAAAGTCCAGTGTACTTTATGCCTTAAGTCAAATCAGCCGCACGGCTACTAATAGCCGTGCGCGACGACCTGCCTTTTCGCTTAAAGCGTAGCGCGCTGTAACACGCGAACGATGTTCACGTGTTGTCTTCCGCTTTTTGTTGTTGGACACGCCGTTTATAGCTACAAAACGCGGAAGTTTGTAGTGTGTTTGTATCAAAAAACACCAAAATTCAGTACAATCGCACTACGGTTTTTTATAGTGCGACACACCCGAAAAGCTTTCCTTAAAAAAACCTGGGAAAATTCTTCAAAAAACTTGAAATGCGTATTTTTACGGTTTAATAGCGATTTATGTGTAAAATTTACGGCAAATAGTATTAGTTTAGTAAAATCACAATAAAATATTTAGAACAAACCTTAACGTTAGCTGAATGTTTTAGTTGATTTTCGGTAGAGCATGTTGTATCTTTTAAGTCAGTTACCAGTGAATCCCTAGTTCACGGGTACTACGCGGTAAACCGCAAAGGCAAATTTTTCTATGCGCCCCTAACGCATAGGAGAAGAAGAAAGGAAATTAAAATGATGAATAAGAAGGCTATCGCCGCTTTCGCTGCTGGCGCAACTTTGCTTGCCGGCTTTGCAATGGCAACCCCAGCATTCGCTGCTGATGCCGCTAAGACTCCTGATCAGATTCTCACTGAAGATACAGCAGCTCTTGCAGAGAAAGATACTGCTATTGAGAATCAAAAGAAGACTGTTGCAGAGAAGCAGAAGGTTGTTGAAGATAAGCAGAAGGCTGTTGATGCAGCAAAGCTTCTGTTTGGAACCGATTATAATGAAGGCACTGCAGGTAAGGGTAAAGAGCAAGCTGACGCTTTGACGGCAGCAAAAACTGCTCTCACTACTGAGCAGACCAAGTTGGACAATTTGTACAACCGTGCTTACTATGAGCTTAAGGAAAAGGTAGCACAGGAGAAGGCTGAAAAGGAAGCTCGTGATAAGGCTGCTTATGAGGCTGCTCATTCCAAGGCTCATCACGTTGCTGTTGTTTCTGAGGCTAAGACCAAGAAGGATGCTGCTGAGGCTGATCATGCTGCTAAGCTTAAGACTTACAATGAGAAGTTTGAGGCTTTGGAGAAGGCTGCTGCTGCTTTGAAGATGGCTAAGGCTAACTTCAAGGCTGCTCAGAAGGCTGTTTCTGATGCTGAGGCTAATGGTTTGAATCTTAAGGATCCAACTGCTTACAACGATTTGGTTGATGCTCAGAATCGTGCTGATGCTGAGCAGGCTGCTGCTCAGACGGCTTTCGATAAGGCTAATCTTGAGTTTGGTAAGGCTAAGCGTGAGGCTGAGCAGGCTGCTGTTGCTTACAATGCTGCTTCGGAAGCCTACAAGGCTGCTTACAATGCTGCTATTCGCGATGGTGTGAAGCTTCCAGCTGATCTTCCACAGATTACTGACCCATTGGTTCCAACTACTCTTCCAGGTGTTCCAGGCGTTGTGACCCCTGCTCCTGCAAAGCCAGGTGCTGCTCAGCCAGGTAAGCCAGGTGCTCAGGCTGGTGCAAATGGTGCCGCTGGTGCTAAGACTGAGGTTGAGAACAAGAAGGACAAGGACAAGCGCGGTAACACCCACACTGGTACTGGTGTTGGCGTAACTTTGACTGCTTTGGCTGCCACCATGCTTGCTGGCATGGGTGCTGCTGTTCGCAAGGCTCGTCACTAAGCATTAATTTGGAGTTGTCTTTAAGCTTAATGGTTATGTTTTTGTAATTTGTTAGGCATTACGTAAAGACAGTTCTAGTGTTTACAAAATAGTAAAGGGGTGAGTGGTTAATCCATTCATCCCTTTGCTATATCAAAATGTTCTAATAATGTTGCAACTTTAGCAGTTAGGAATTTATAGCACATAGTTGTGTTTTAAATGGTACTAATAGAAAACAAAGCGATTCTAGAAATAATAATCATAGAATTGCAATTGATGCAAAGATGCTATTTTATTTCTCTTAAATAATGAACACATTTATTTGTTAGAAAGAAAATGAGTTTCTGCATATAACTTATGCAAGGAGTTTGATATGTATATTTCAAAAATAATATTAAACAATTTTAAGAGTTTTGCTGGAAGGCATGTATTAGATTTATCGGACGGAATTAATTTTTTTGTTGGAAATAATAATTGCGGTAAAACAACAATTTTTAGAGCAATTGAATTTATACAATCGGGAAAGAGTAAAGAAGAATATATAACAAAGGGCAAAGAGTCAAAAGATGTAAGTGTTGAAATTGAATTTACAGGTACAGATATTGAAAAATTAGTTAATAGCGATAACTCTGGTCTAAAAAAATACCAAGACTATCTTATAAAAGAAAAGTGCAATAAGGAAAATTGCGATAATGAAACTTGTAGCATAAGAATACTAAGAAGTTCCGAGAGTACTTCTATTGTGCAAGGTAAGAAAACTGTTAATTTGGATATTAAAAATATAAGGGTTTACAATCCAAACTCCAATGAAGAAGGAATTAAAAGATACGAAAATCCTACGGGAATTGATAAAACCATTGCAGCGTTGTTTGATGTGCAATTTGTGTATTCCGACTTAAAGAATGAAGAATATCAAGATTTTGGTAAGACAAAGATAATAGGAAAAATAATAAATGATTTAACAAAAGATTTTCAAAGAGAAGATGATGGAAACGGTAATAAAACTTTATGGGGAAAGCTTAAGGATGCGCACAAAGAAGCGTTTGGAGACAAAGGCTTACAGAAAATACTGGAAGATACAGAGCGCAAAGTAACAAAAATACTAGATGAGCAATACGGAGAGGGCGAAGTAAAATTCGATTTTGAACTACCGGAAATAGATAGTTTCTTCAAAAATGGTGTTGTACTTGTATCTGATAATGGGATTGCTACGCCAGTGTGCCAAAAGGGAACAGGTATGCAGAGAGCGCTGGCTTTGAGTCTGATTCAGTTATATGCGGAGACAAATAATAAATCTGAAGACAGTGTAGAAAAGCCAGTTATATTTTGCATTGATGAGCCAGAAACATTCCTGCATCCAAATGCGCAAAATAAGCTTATGAAATCATTTAATAAATTATCACAAAAATCTCAGATTCTTATAACAACTCATTCTCCGTATTTATTGAAAGCGTTCTATGAAGTTAATCAAAGTGCTGATAATAAACCAAGCTTAAAAAACAAATTAAATATATTTAGTAAGGAAGAGGCAAGTAAAGAAAATACGAATAGCAAAGAACGATATAGTGGATTTAATAAAAAAGAGATGCTGAATGTATCTGGGGAGTACTCTCCAACGTGGGGAGAAATAAACTATTGTGCATTTGATATGCCTAGTGTTGAATATCATATTGAACTTTTTAATGCTTTACATGAGAAGGCTATGGATGAAGAGAGTAATGGGGAAAATGGGGCTGTACCAAAAAGCATAAGTAGTTTTGACAAATGGCTAATTGAAAAGGAACCTGAAAATAGCACTGATGATAATCATGTTAACATTAACCCTGATATCGGGAAATATTGTAAACGCTATAAATCTATGAGCACATATATTAGGAATTATATTGATCATCCTGGTGATTCCACGAATTTTGATTGTAAAAAATGCGATTGTAAAGAATGTAGTCGAGTTGCAATGCAAAACAATATAAAGCGCACAAAGCCTAGCGATGAAGAGATAAAGAAGTCAATAGAATTTATGACTAAAATATACAAAAATAACTTTTGTAAAAGCGATAAGGATGCATAAAGCCTATTAGTCTGCATCAGATACTCGTTTGTTGCGGGGTTTTGAGTGTTGAGTGTGTTGCTTTCGGTTTTGTTTGCTACTAGGGGCATTCAAAACCGAAAGCTTTTTGTTTGTTTTTGTTCTATTTGTTTCCATACTGCGTTTTGAACGTTTTACGCGTTTTGTGTATAGCTAAAACCTTATATGCGATTTTGCAAGTCACATCTGCATTTGTTATTTCGTTTCATTTGTTATCTCACTGCATTGTTATTTAGTACCCCTTGTTATCTCATCTCTTTTTTACCAAATTGTGTTATTGCAATCAAAAATACAAACACAGATATTGCAATTGCACATGGCAAAAATGGTATAAGATTAAATCCGTTTCCTAATCCTGTTGATGTAACTGCATGTAGAGAGCGGGAAACCATATATCCGCTGTAACAATAAGGATAAACTATCCAAAGTGGAGTATTTGCTATTAATACTCCAGGAATTACAAGAAGTATATTTAATCCAACGGATAACATTGACTTTTCAAAAAGCACAGTAATCGCCCACATGACTATTACGCTTGGAATCATAGTCAAAAACAGATCTAAACACCATTTTAGTAGATACATAATTGGGAGCGTTTCTGTAACTCCTGTGCTACTGGTTGCAAACAATCCTGCTATAACGAATACAGCAAAAAATACGACCATTTCCATAAGCAAATAAAATAGCAGTACGCAAAATTTTGCAGCAGAAATCGCGTATCTGCTAACAGGCAGTGCCAGCATTTTTAGTATTCCGTTATTGCTTGTTTCTCGTCCTGCAATCATCACGCAAACAACAATCATACTAAGCGGAAGCAGATAATATGAGTAGACTAATGCGCTTTGAATAAACATAGCAGCCCATGCGTGTGTATATTCTGGAGTGAAGTAGCTATGAAGGCTTGCTACACCAGATCCAACCACAAGTAATGGCGCAATAAAAATCAAAGGAATAATTTTACTACGCTTTACTTTCTTAAATTCGATTCTAAGAAGTTCAAAAAATCTCATTTTCATAATCTCCTTATTCATAGTTCAGGTTCTTAGCCGCCCACAATCCAGAACATAAAAACAGAAGTGTTTCAACTATGGATACGATTACGACCGTAGTATTAGGTTGCGCGCTCATGGCAACTGCTGGTTTTAGCATAACTATAAAAGGTGATGCCATAAAAAGCACAATGTCTGAAGAAGCCAATGCCATACCGCTTAAAAATCCTGCTACACCAATTCCAAGCGTTACCCACATGTTTTCAAATCGTGATGATACAAAAATCATAAAGGACAATACAGGCATTGACGTAATAAATGAATATGCAGCAAAAGATATAAGAGTACTTACATTAAACGTACCTTGTGGCAAATCTGTTACACCGATTTTTGCAAGTGCTAAATTTTGTATGCAAATAGCGATTAGTAACAGAACGGTCAGCAACATAAATTTGCATAGGTACATAGTTGGAACACTCATAGGAAGCATATGCATCTTTTTTACTGCATTTCCCTTAAATTCCATGTTGTAGATAATGCATGCGGCGACTATTATGCCGAACATGTTTAACACCATAATCATGCCGTAAAGCTGTGTAAGAAGAATATCCATAGGAGCTAAAGGCAGGTTTAATAATGTATTTTTTCGTACAATAAAATTCACAAAAGCGTACGCTGCTCCCATAACGCCAATAGCAATCATAAGAGCTATAAAGCCAGTTCTCTTGCATTTTTTGAGTTCGATTACAAGCGTTTTCATAGTCTTGCACTCTGCTTCCTGATCTTATTGTCTTCATCAATCATGGATAGGAACATATCTTCCAAATTGTCGGAAGCAAAACCAGATTGTAATGCATGCTGTCGTAGTTCATCTAAACTACCTTCAAATAACAAGTGTCCGTGATTAAGTATTCCAATATCATCTGCAATAAGCTCAATTTCGGATAGCATATGAGAAGAAATAAGAATCGTGCAATCGTAAAGATCTGGCAGCGACTTAATCAGATTTCGGATTTCGTGTATGCCAGATGGATCGAGTCCATTTGTTGGCTCATCTAAAATCAAAATAGGTGGTCTACCAAGCAATGCTCCAGCAAGACCAAGCCTTTGCTTCATGCCAAGCGAATATTTTTTTGCAAGACGGTCTGCAAACTCAGAAAGACCTACTAATTCTAATGCGTCATCAACTGCACTCTTAGGTAGTTCTAAAATGCGACGTATAATGTCAAGATTTTCTCTACCTGTTAGATTTGCATAGAAAGATGGTGATTCAATAAATGAGCCTATTTCTTTCAAAATAGGTATGCGATCGGCAGGAAACTGTTTTCCGTCGATTGTAAATGCACCTTTTGTTGGAGCCGTAAGCCCTAGGAGCATTTTCATTGTTGTAGATTTTCCAGCTCCATTTGGCCCAAGAAAGCCGTAAATGCTACCTTTGCGAATATGAAGTGAAACATCATTAACAGCAATAAATGACTTATATTTTTTTGTTAAATGTTCTGTTGTAACAATATTGTTCATGGCAATATCTCCTTTCGGGATTTATGATATTGCGTCAACCTTTCTACAACATTCTCTTCACCTTACATCTACCTTACATTTTTATGCGAGGTCAAAAAATGAATATTCACATGGCATAATATATGTTAGGGGGTTCTCCATGAATCGGAATGATTATTTATTGAACAAGCATCTGCTACTTGTTGATGATGAGCAGGAACTTCTAGATATGGTTGTATCCATATTAAACGAATACGGTTTTTATAATATAACGACTGCAAAAAGTATAAAAGATGCAGTAGAGGCAACACAAAAATTACGTCCAGAATTAGCAATCCTTGATGTTATGCTCCCAGACGGTAATGGGTTTGAGTTAATGAAGCAGATAAAACAATATAGTGATTGTCCTATTTTATTCCTTACTGCTTGCGGTGAAGATGAAGATAAGTTTAAGGGATTTGACTTAGGAGCAGACGATTATATTGTAAAGCCGTTTCTTCCAAAAGAGCTAACGTTTCGCATTATGGCAATTTTAAGACGAAGCTACAAGAGCGAAAATCCCATTGTTAAACTGAAAAATAGTCAGATTGATTTTTCTTCTGCCCAAGTAATAAAAAATAACGAACATATTCCACTCACAGCCAAAGAATATGATTTACTTTCTGCACTTTATAGAAATGCTGGATGCATTGTAACAATTGACGCGTTATGTGAAGCTGCATGGGGAGCTAATCCTTTTGGATATGAAAATTCTTTAATGGCACATATACGTCGTATCAGAGAAAAAATAGAACTCAATCCATCGCAACCTGTTTCTTTAATAACAGTTAAAGGCTTAGGATATAAGCTGATTGTGGAGTAAAGCAGAATGAAAAGCATACCAAAACTAATACAACGCTTTATAAGTATTTTTCTACTAAGCTCTGTGCTTATAGTATTAATGAATATTATTGCGTTTATTGTACTTATAGGAAATTACGCTCCCGATAAAGAGATGTCTCCTTATAGCATAGCCAAAGAGACGGGAGAAGCATTACAATTATCCGCAAGTGGGGATTATGCATTATCAAAAAATATGTCTTCCAAATTGACAAATTCTGGCGCATGGGCAATTCTGATTGATAATAATACGTTGAAAGTCGTATGGAAAACAGAAAATGTTCCTGCGGGTATTCCAAACGACTATACTTTGTCTGATATAGCTAATTTGAGCGTTGGTTACATTGATGGTTATCCAACTTACACTGGCAAAAATAAAGATGGAGTTGTAGTAGTCGGATTTCCGCACAACAGCTTTTGGAAACATACGCGACCAAGTTGGAACTACAGTTTAATATCAAATTTTCCGCAGATTGTTTTAAGAGTATTATTTATCAACATTTTGCTGATTCTTGGAATTTATTTAATAGCTAATATAAAACTACTAAAATCAATTAATCCGATTACAAAAGGGATACAACGTTTATCTAGTGGAGAAAGCGTGCATATTCCAGAAACAGGAGCGCTTTCAGAAATTTCATCTAACATAAATTCTGCTTCCGATATTTTGCAAATACAAAAAGAACAATTGAGAAAAAGGGAGACTGCAAGAGCAAATTGGATAGCTGGGGTTTCGCATGATATTCGTACGCCGTTATCTATGGTTATGGGATATGCGGGACAGTTAGAAAATTCTCTACATATTTCGCAAGAAGATCGTAAAAAAGCGACGATGATTATTAAACAAAGTGCCAGAATGAAGAATTTGATTAATGACCTTAATTTGGCTTCAAAACTTGAATACAATATGCAACCAATTATGAAAAAAGAAGAAAATGTTGTTGCTGTTGTTAGGCAAGTTGTTGTGGATTTTATGAATATGGGTATGCAAGATGAGTTTTCGATTAAATGGGAAACAGATGCTAAATTGACTGTTTGCAATATTAATGTAGACAAAGATTTATTAAAACGAGCAATATCTAATCTTATTCAGAACAGCATATCTCATAATGAAAATGGGTGTACGATTTATGTATCCGTTGCTGCAAATAATAATAATTGTATTATTTGTGTTGAAGATAACGGTATAGGTGTTTCAGATGAAAAAATCGAAAAGCTTAATCATGCACCGCACTATATGATTTGCGATACAAGTACTGCAGAGCAACGGCATGGTTTGGGTTTGCTGATTGTTCAGCAGATTATTGGCGCTCATAATGGAACAGTTGATATAAGTAGAAGCAAATACGGTGGGTTTAAGGTTGAGTTAACATTGCCTAGTAAAAAATGTTTCTAACACATTTGCAATGATGCTTATAAAATTGTGCTTATAAAATTATGCCTAATAATCATATTCGTTAACTGTATAAGTATTATCTTTGTTTTGGCTTTTGATTAAATACCTCTAAGAGCAAATCGCCCAAAATGGCGTATTTCTGCGCGTGTTGAGAATGTATCTATAGTTGTATAATATACTATGTATTGTTTATTTATTCAATATTATTTATTCAATATATGACCGTGGGAGGTCACTATGACTAATAAGAAGCGTATTGTATTGGCGTATTCGGGTGGCCTTGATACATCTGTAGCAATTCCGTACCTTAAAGAGCAAACAGGCCAAGACGTTGTAGCTGTTTCGCTAAACGTTGGTCAAGGTGGAGAAGCGCTCGAAGTCATAAAAAACCGCGCTTTAGCTTGCGGCGCTGTTGAGTCGTATGTAGTTGATGCTCGCGAAGAATTTGCGGATAACTATTGCATGCTCGCATTAAAAGCAAACGCACTTTACGAAGACGTGTATCCTTTAGTTTCCGCGATTTCTAGGCCGCTTATTACTCGTCACTTGGTTCACGCAGCGCACGAATTTGACGCCGATACAATCGCCCACGGTTGCACGGGTAAAGGAAACGATCAAGTTCGTTTTGAAGTTGCGATTCAGTCTTTGGACCCAGAATTAAAGGCAATTAGCCCAATTCGTGATTTGTCGCTTACTAGAGATGTGGAAATCGCTTTTGCAAACGAGCACAAGCTTCCGATTACTCAAAGCAAGAAAAGCCCGTATTCCATAGACCAAAACGTTTGGGGAAGGGCTATTGAAACAGGCTTTTTGGAAGATCCGTGGAACGCTCCAACCGAAGAATGCTACTCTTACACAAAGAATCCTTTGGAAGCCACAACTCCAGACGAAGTTACAATCACGTTTGAAAAAGGCGTGCCAGTTGCAATTGACGGCCACAGCGTAACTGCGCTTCAAGCAATCGAAGAGATGAACAAGAGGGCAGGCGCTCAAGGAATCGGCAGAATCGACATTATTGAGGATCGTTTAGTTGGCATTAAATCTCGCGAATTGTACGAAGTTCCAGGCGCGCAAGCTTTGATTACGGCTCATCAAGAGCTTGAAAATTGCTGCTTGGAGCGAGAACAGCACAGGCTTAAGCGTGCTCTAGATAAAAAGTGGGCGGAATTTGTGTACGACGGCCAGTGGTTCTCGCCAGTTGTGCGTTCTTTGAATGCGTTTATAAACGAGACGCAAGAGCATGTTTCTGGCGATATTCGCATGACTTTGTACGCTGGAAAGGCTGTTGTAACAGGCAGAAAGTCGAATGAGTCTTTGTATGACTTTAACTTAGCTACTTACGATTCTTCCGATACCTTCGACCAGCGCGCTTCCAACGGATTTATTGAAATCTACGGATTGTCTAGCAAGGTTGCAGCGGCTCGAGATATGCGCGTTGCAAAGAACAACTAAAAATAGGAAAGAATGACGACTATGCACGATGCGAATGCCGATGCAAACTTCAACACAAACCATCCAATAGCCTTGTGGGGCGGCCGATTTAGCTCTGGTCCTTCTGCAGAGCTCGCAAAGCTTAGCAAGTCAACGCAATTTGATTGGCGGTTAGCGGATGACGATATTGCAGGCTCTCGCGCACACGCACACGCATTGCATCGTGCAAGTTTATTAACAAATCAAGAATATGCAGATCTTTGCAAAGCGCTAGACGAGTTGCAAAAACGCGTAGATAATGGCACTTTTGCGCCGATTGAAGAAGACGAGGACGAAGCAACAGCATTAGAGCGCGGTCTGCTTGAGATTGCAGGAAGCGAGCTAGGTGGAAAACTTAGGGCTGGCCGCTCTAGAAACGACCAAATCGCAGCTTTAATACGCATGTTTTTGCGCAGACACTCGCGCGTTTTGGCTGCTCTCGTGTTAGATGTTTGCAATGCTTTAGTTGCTCAATCTTTAGAAGCAAAAGACGCTGTAATGCCTGGGCGAACTCACATGCAACACGCTCAGCCTATTTTGCTTGCACACCAGCTAATGGCTCATGTTTGGCCGCTTTTGCGAGACGTAAATCGCCTTGCGGATTGGGATTTGCGCGCAAACGAAAGTCCATACGGAGCAGGCGCTTTGGCTGGCAACACTCTTGGCTTAGACCCCGAAGAAGTTGCTAAAGAGCTTGGTTTTTCTGCTGTTTGTGCAAACTCGATTGATGCTACAGCAAGCCGCGATGTTGTTGCGGAGTTTGCGTTTATTGCATCTATGATTGGCGTTGATATTTCTCGCTTAAGCGAAGAGATTATTATATGGAATACTCAAGAATTTGCGTTCGTAACTTTAGACGATGCTTATTCGACGGGTTCTTCGATTATGCCTCAAAAGAAGAATCCAGATATTGCGGAGCTTGCTAGAGGTAAAGCTGGGCGATTAATCGGAGATTTAACTGGATTAATGGCCACTCTTAAAGGTCTTCCAACCGCTTATGCGCGCGATTTGCAAGAAGATAAAGAGGCGGTTTTTGACCAAATCGACACTCTAGAAGTTTTGCTTCCAGCGTTTGCAGGAATGGTTAGAACAATGCGATTTAACACGCCTCGCTTGCTTGAGCAGTCTGCAACTGGTTTTGCTCTTGCTACCGACATTGCAGAATGGCTTGTAAAACAAGGCGTTCCTTTCCGCAATGCGCATACGTTATCGGGATTATGCGTAAAGCGCGCTGAAAGTCTTAAATGCGATTTAAGCGATTTGAGTAACGACGATTATGCAACGATTTTAGACGGCATTATTGATGCAAATAAAATACCAGATCTTAGACTTGTTCTTTCTAGCTATGGCTCTGTTTCTTCTAGATGCGGCAAAGGCGGAACAGCTTTTGTGCGCGTAAAAGAGCAAATTAATCAAGCTCAGCTTGCGATTAGCGAGTACAAGAAATTCGCTGAATCTGTAAGCTACGGAACAGCTTATAAGAGTGTCTCCATGTGCTGCCAAAATTGAAAGGCTTGTAGCGCGCAAATGCGCCCGATATTTTCGGTAATTTTTGCAATAATAAGGAGATATAAATGGCTCAGGTGAGGAATTACAAAGAAGCTGGATTTGCTTCTTTGTTTGAAGAGCTAAAGTGGCGTGGATTGATTTCTCAATCTACAGACGAACAGCAACTTGCTCAAGCACTTGACGGAGAACCATTAACTTATTATTGCGGCTACGATCCTACTGCTGCATCGCTTCATATTGGCAATCTTGTTCAGCTTATTAACATGCGTCATTTGCAAGCTGCAGGCCATCATCCTATTGCTTTGGTTGGCGGTGCTACGGGCTTGATTGGAGATCCGCGTCAAAGCGGAGAGCGCACGCTTAATTCCAAAGATATTGTTGCTGGCTGGGCGGAGCGTTTGCGAAAGCAAATTGGCCGCATCTTGCCTCTTGATGGAGAAAATCCTGTTCGTTTTGTAAGCAACTACGACTGGGTTTCTAAAATGTCTGCTATCGACTTTTTGCGCGATGTTGGCAAGAACTTTAGAGTTGGCACAATGCTTTCTAAAGATATTGTTGCTCGCCGCTTAAACTCCGACGAAGGTATTTCGTTTGCAGAGTTTAGCTACCAGGTTTTGCAAGGAAACGACTTCTTGTATTTGTTTGATAATTACAACGTTACTTTGCAGCTTGGTGGATCTGACCAGTGGGGCAATTTGACTTCTGGCATGGATTTGATTCGTAAGGTTCGCGGAGCTTCTGTGCACGTGTTTACAAGCCCGATTATTACGGATAATCAAGGTCGTAAGTTTGGCAAGTCGGAGGGTAACGCAATGTGGCTTGATCCTACAATGCTTAGCCCTTATCGCTTCTATCAATTCTGGTTTAATCAGCCAGATGATGAAGTTGTTAAGCTTCTTAAGGCTTTTACGTTCTTGCCTAAGAGCGAGATTGAGCGTTTGGAAAAGCAAATTCAAGAAGATCCAGGAAGCAGAGAAGCTCAGCGTGTGCTCGCTTGGGAAGTTACAAGCTTCGTGCATGGCGAGGATGTTACAAATCAGGCGATTGCAGCTTCTGGAGCGCTTTTTGGTAAGGGTGATTTAGACGCTATTGACGAGCAAACTCTTGAAGCTGCTTTAGATGGCGTTAAAGTTAAAGCACAAGATGGCACTTTGGAATTTGCTAAAGCGCATGTTGCAGATCGTGTTGTTGAGGCCGCTGTTGCTGCAGGATTGTTCCGTACTATTTCCGAGGCTCGTAGAGCTATTGAAGCTGGCGGATTGTACGTTAACAATAATCGCGTAGAAAGCGTTGATGACGTTTTGAGCGATAGCTCATTCTTGCACGGTCGTTTTGCTTTGATTCGTAGAGGCAAGAAGGCTATTGGTGCAGTTGAGCGCGCGTAGTTTTTAAGTGCACTTGATTTGTTTTTAGCATTAGATTTTAGTATAATTTTATATTTTTAGACTTTGAAAGGTATGCCAATAATGGGCGAAGAACGCGGATCGCGTAGTGGTAAGTCGTTTGGTAATCGTGGCCATTTTAGCCGTCAAAATGGCGGTAAGAACGGGGAACATCGCGGAGGATTCCACAAAGGTGGGTTCCATAAAGGTGAGGAAAATCACGGCGGTTTCCACAAGGATGGATTCCACAAGGATGGTTTCCACAAGAGTGGCTTTAAGAAGAACGGTTTTAAGAAGAACGCGGATCGCAAGTTTGATGGCGATGGTGAGCGCAGGTTTGAGCGCGATAATCGCAAGTTTGACAGAAAAGATAATCGAGAAGATAAGCGCAATCGTGATAATCGATACAATCATAGCGATTACAATAAGCGCACGAATCGTGGTTTTGAGTCTGATTCAAAAGAATCGGGAAATCCAAGATATAAGAAGTTTGATCGCGATAATCGCACAGAACGTGGCGAGCGCAAGTTTGATCGCGATGGTGAGCGCAGGTTTAACCGCGATAATAATGACAATCGCGGCGGATTTCACAAGAGTGGATTTAAGAAGAACGATTCTAGAAAGCGCAATTCGAAGTCGTCTTTCCGCTTTGAAAATGGCCCTCGTAGAAACTCGGATGGAACTGTTTCTTACCCATCTCAAAACCCGTATACCGATAGGCGTCCAGGCGAGCCAAAAATGCCTAAGGGCTTAGAATATTCAATGCTTTCTAAGGAGTCTCGTGAGCGTCTGCGTGGTCTTTCTAAGGAGCATTCCGAAAACATTGGTTTGCATATTCTCGCAGCTTATGCTTTGCAAGACGAAGATCCAGAGCTTGCTTTAGAACACGCAAAGTGGGCTGCAAAGCAGGCATCTCGCATTGATTTTTCGCGCGAAACGCTAGGATTTATTGCATACCGCCAAGGCGATTATAAGCTTGCTGCGCGCGAGTTTAGAACGGCTATGCGAATGAATGGCTACACGGATTATCTTCCATTTATTGCAGATTGCGAGCGCGGCATGGGCAACCTCGATAAAGCGCTGGAAATTTGCATGTCGGACGAAGCTAAAAGCGTTAGCGGCGAAGTTAAAGCAGAAATGTTCCTTGTGTATGCAGGCGTTTTGGCGGATACAAACCATGCAGATAAGGCGATTGAGCTTGTTCACGCAATGGGCAGGTCTAAGGGCTTGCCTGGCGAGTATAGAATGCGCGCTGTGCAAGCGGAGCAGTACTTCCTGGAGGAGGCTGGGCGAAGCGATGAGGCGATTGAGCTTGATTCTTTGCTGGATCGCTTAGAAGAGCAATATGCAGATATTGAAGACGAAGAAAATCCAGAAGATGTTGTGATTGACTACGATTTGGAACATCTTAATGATGCGATTATGGACGAAGTTGGCATTAGTGAAGATGATGCGCAATTTGCTCCAGATGATGATTTGGATGATTCGGATGATTCGGATGATTATTCAGACGATGATTCAGACAATTCGGACGATTATTCAGACAATTCAGACGAAGATTCACAAATCGCAGATAATACTGAAACTGTAGAGATGAATGCAGTTAAGCCTAAAGAGGAATAGTACAAGTCACATTCTCTAAGCCCAGCTTCTGTATTGTAAAAGTATAGTAAGCTGGGCATTTTCTACTTTAGTATTTTTAAAATCATGTGGGGATATTCTATGCAACTTGATGAACGAGCGAATTTTTCAAATAGTAAATCTGCGTTAAGCAAGGATTTTCGCTTAGCTTTGCTTGACTTAGATGGCGTAGTGTATAGAGGTGGAAAATCCGTTGAATACGCTGCTGAATCAATTGAAAATGCTCAAAAAAATGGCATGTTTGTTGAATACACAACTAATAATTCTTCTCGTTTTCAAGAAGTTGTAGCAAGTCAGCTAGAAAGTTTTGGCTTAAAAGTAGAGCCGTGGCAAATAATAACGTCTTCGCTTGTAGCTGCTCGAATGGTTGCTAGATATGTTCCAAGCGGTTCAAACGTTTTAGTTCTAGGCGCAGATCATCTTGTACAAGAGGTTCGTAGCGCTGGTCTTAATCCAGTAAAGTCTTGTAAAGAAAATCCGCAGGCTGTAATTCAAGGCTGGTATCCGCAAATGACTTGGCAAGAAATGGCACAAGTTGCTTTTGCTGTAGAGCGTGGAGCTAAGTATTTTGTTACTAATCGCGATTTAACAATTCCGCGTGAGTTTGGTATAGCTCCTGGATGCGGTTCCATGATTCAAGCTGTAGTAAATGCCACTGGAGTAGAGCCTATTGCGTCTGCAGGAAAGCCTGAGTGTGCAATGTATGACGAAGCGCGATTGCTGGTTGCTGCAAACGCAAAGCACAATGATGAAGATGTTAAAGAATATTCGCAAAAAGACGAATTTGGAAATCCGCTAATAAGCATTGAGCGCTCGCTGGCTGTAGGAGACAGATTAGATACAGACATTGAAGCAGGTACCAGAGGAGGGTATGAGTCTCTTCTAGTGCTTACGGGCGTTACAAATCCGCGCATGTTGCTTGAAGCTCCAAAACACTTGCGACCAAGCTTTGTTTCTAAAGATTTAAGGGGACTAAACGAGGTGCATGTTGCTCCAAAGCGCGTTGACGATTCTACGTTTACGTGCGGCGATTCTAGAGCGCAAATCGTTAGTAACTCTATTGAAGTAAATAATCCTAATGATTGCAACGCTTTGCGAGCTGCTTGTGCGCTCGCTTGGAGCTTAATAGACAGTGGAAAATCGCTTGAAGATTACATTCTTCCAGAGTTTTCTTTGTGACTTTATAACTTTGCGATTTGTAACTTGTGACTTTGTTGCTTGCGACTTACGACTTTAGACTTTAAGCGAGGTTTTTAATGCTAGACGAAGATGATTTAGCTCAGCGCTTAGACTGCGCGCTTGTAAATCGTAGTTTAGTAAAAAGTAGAACTACATCTCAACGCTTAATAAAGTCTGGAGTAGTAAAAGTAGATAATCGCATTGTTAAAAAATCGTCATTTTTAGTAAAAGAATCGCAAAAAATAAGCCTTGACGAATCAAAGGAAGAAAATTCTTGCGTTAAATACGTTTCTAGGGGAGCGCTAAAACTCGAAGGCGCATTCCGCTTATTTGAGAATTTGGGCTTAAAAGTTGATTCAAATACTAAAGCATTAGATATTGGCGCTTCCACTGGCGGTTTTTGCGATTATTTGTTGCAAAATGGCGTCAATAGCGTTATAGCTTTAGACGTTGGGCACGGTCAATTGCACACAAAAATCGCAAGCAATCCGCGCGTTATTGAAATGAGTGGCGTAAATATTAGAGATGTTTATGCGGAAGATTTACCATACAAGCCGAATCTTATAGTCTCCGACGTCTCCTTTATATCTCTTAGCTTTGTGATTCCAGTAATTGCACGTATTGCGCAAAATAACGCGAATATTGTTCTTCTTGTAAAACCGCAATTTGAAGTTGGTAAAGGAAATCTTGGCAAGCGCGGAATTGTAACAGATAAAAATCTAAGACTTAAAGCCCTAGAAAATATTAAAGAATGCGCTAAAAACAATTGTTTAAGCGTTATTGCAACTCATGAATCTCCTATAGAGGGAACTCACGGAAACGTTGAGTATCTTCTTTACGCGCAATATCGCAATATGTAGTGCAACAATTACAATAACTATTAATGTTTGTAAAGCTGCGATTAGGCTACGATTAATCTGTAAATAAGCTACGATTAATCTACAAATAGCTACAAAGGGGGCGCTATGCAAGAACGTTTAGAAGGGAATTGTACTTCTCGCAATGCTCTTGTGGTTACTCATGCGCGTCTTGATAGCAACAGTGCTGTTGTAAATCAAGTTACTACTCAACTTAAAAACGCTGGTTTTAATGTTAGCGTGTTTCATAGTGCTGCAGTGTCGGATTTTGCGCAAAAAATCGCTCAAGGAGTAGATAAAAATACGGAAATTGTTGTTGTGCTAGGTGGGGATGGCACAATGCTTCAGGCTGCAGAATTGGTGCATTGCACTCCTGTTCCAATAATTGGAATAAACCTTGGGCATGTTGGTTTTTTGGCGGAATTTGAGAGCTTCCAGATAGATGAAGCTGTGCGAAGAATTGCGCAAAAAGACTATTTCTTAGAGCATAGAATGGAAGCGCATGTAGACGTTTGGCTTCCTGGAGCCAGCGAGCCTTTAAGTGATTGGGCGCTTAACGATATTACTTTAGATAGGGCAGATCGCGGGCGAATGGTGGAGCTTTCGATTCGCGTTGACAATGTTGAAATGTCGTCTTTTGGATGCGATGGCGTGATTGTTTCTACGCCTACTGGTTCTACTGCGTACGCGTTTTCGGCAGGCGGCCCGATTATGTGGCCAAACGTTGAGGCTTTGCAACTGGTTCCTTTGGCTGCGCACGCACTATTTTCTAGGCCGCTAATAATTGGAGCAGGATCTACTTTTACGATTGATATTTTGCAAGAATCATCTTCTGGTGGGTGGATTTGCTGCGATGGAAGGCGTCAAAGAGCTTTGCCGCAAGGTTCTAGGATTCAAATTAGGCAATCTAAAGATGAGTTGCTTTTAGCGCGACTTTCTGGAGTTCCGTTTACACAAAGATTAGTCACAAAGTTTGATTTGCCAGTTGTTGGATGGCGTGAAAATCGCCGAAAAGTGGACGCTAGACCTAAGATTTATGAAGCAAATCTTCATAATGAAACCGATAGAAATTATGAAGATGGTGTAGGCGTAAAAAATGCGGATGGTAACGCGGATTGTAACGCGGATTATCCAATCGTCCCTAATAATCTAAACCTATAGGGGGTATTTGTGCTTGAAGAACTTGAGATTCGTAATTTAGGCCCAATTTCTAATGCCATTATTACTCCTTCTAAAGGAATGACTGCAATAACTGGCGAAACGGGTGCTGGAAAGTCCATGCTTTTAAGCGCTATAAAGCTTATATCTGGAGGAAAAGCAGATTTGGCAAAAGTATCATCTTTTGCAAATGAGTCGTGGGCTCAAGGCGTGTTTTCTGTGTCAAAATCTAGCGATGTTGCGCAAATATTGCAAGAATCTGGGATTAATGCCGAAGAATGTGAAGATGACGATTCTAAAGAAGACGTTTACGTATCTAGGTCTGTTCCAAAAAATGGTAGATCAAGAGCTGTAATCTCTGGTTATTCTGTTCCAAAATCATTGCTAGAAAGTGTTTGCTCGCACACAATAACAATTCATGGTCAAAGCGATCAGCTTCGCATAGCAACCGCCGCAAAACAGCGTGAATTCTTGGATTCAATCTCGTGCAATTCTAAAGAACTACAAGACTATGAATCAGCGTTTAATAAGTGGCAAAATGCTGTTGAAGCCTATAATCGACTTATAAATCAGCAATCGTCTTCTAGGCAGCGCGCAGACTACTTGCGCGAATCGTTAGAAAAAATTCGCCAAGTTGATCCAAAACCAAATGAGGATGAAAATCTTAAAGCTAAAAGAGATCGCATAGAAAACGCTGCTCAAATCGTTGGAGCTATTAGCGAAGCAATCTCTTCGTTGGACGCAAGTCAAATTGACTATGGCGCAATAGATTCAGTTGACGCATTGCATTTGGTAGACAATGCTGCTAGGGCAATTCGTTCGATTCGAGTTGACGGAGATTATAGCGCTATTGCAAATCAACTTGACGATATTTCTTCCCAAATTTCCGACATTGTTATGCAACTTGCGCAGCAGTTAGATGTTGACGAGAGTCAGGAAGATTTAGACGCTATTAACAATCGTATTCACGATTTAAGCGATTTAACGCGCAGATGGGGTCCGCAAATCGCAGATGTTTTGGATTGGGCTAAAAAAGCACAATTTGAGCTTGAAGATTTGGATGATTCGCCAGAAGCTATTTCGCGCGCTAAAGACTTGTGCGAGAAGACTTATAAAGATGCTGAAAACCTTGCCGAAGTTCTTTATAACACGCGCAAAGTTGTTGCAGAAAAGTTTAGCGACGAGGTTAGCAAAGAGCTTGATTCCTTATCTATGCCAGATGCGCAACTTTTGATTAATGTTTCTAAGAGTGCTAAAAACAAGGACGGAAAATTTGATTTAAACGTGCACGGCTTAGATAGTGTTGAGTTTCTTTTTAAGCCTTTCCCTGCATCTAATTATTTGCCAATGGGCAGTAGTGCTTCGGGCGGCGAACTCAGTAGGCTTATGCTTGCAATGGAGCTTGTTGCTGCAAAGTTTAACCACAGCAATAATCAATCAATGACGTTTATCTTCGACGAAGTTGACGCTGGCGTTGGCGGAGTGGCAGCCGTAGAGTTAGGCAAGCGCTTGGCTTTGCTTGCTAAAAGTTCACAAGTGATTGTTGTAACGCATTTGGCTCAAGTAGCAGCTTTTGCAAACGTTCAATTTGTTGTTAGAAAAAAGATTAAAAGCGCGGCGGATTCTGAAGCTGATCCTAGTGCGGATTCTGGCGAGAATTCTAGCTTTGCAGATACAACTGTTAGCAAATTAGATGAAATTAGTCGCCAAAGCGAAATCGCAAGAATGCTTTCGGGAAGCCAATCGCAAGCATCTTTGGATCATGCAAAAGAATTGCTTGAAAATAGTAAAGTTTAATGAAGAATCTTAAGCTAATTAAAAGTAATTTTATAAACAGGATTAAAACAGATTTTTCTAAAACAGAATAATAGGGTTAATATCAAAGATAATCAGGATTAATAATATGAGCGAAAATGCATTAGTTGATAATTCAAATTGTGCTGCGATTTTTGATTTTGACGGAACTTTGCTTGACTCGTTAGACGTTTGGGACAAGATAGACGAAGAGAGTTTTGCTAAACGCGGTATTAAAGTGCCGCTCGATTTTGCCGATTCCACTGCCACAATGACTCCTCGCCAAGTTGCGGATTACGTTATTGAGCGTTTTGGTTTTACGGATTCTCCCGAAGATTTAATGAAAGAGTGGCAAGACATGGCTTTTAACGCATACTCAAAGCATTTGCCACTTAGAAAAGGCGCTAAAAATTACGTTGATTATTTGCATAAAACGGGTGCGAAATTAGTTCTTATAACTACTCTTTCTAAGTCTTTATGCGTTGCTGCATTAAAGCGTACGGACTTGTATGATTACTTTGATTTGATGATTTTTGGAGAAGATTTAGAAAGTAATGCAAAAAATAGTCCTAAAACTTACGTTGACTTAGCAAAGCGAATTGGCGTAAAAGCAAGCGATTGCACTGTTTTTGAAGATTCTGATTCAGCACTAAAGTCAGCTTGTTTAGCTGGAATGAAAACTTGTGGGGTAGCGGATTTAATAAATGGCGATTTTGACTTTGCGCCAAAAAGTCTTAAATAAATTGCAAAGTCTTAAATAAAAAAAGTTGAGGTGAGGTTTCACATACCCCGGGTTTTGTCGCGTGCAAATGCACACGGATGACCATCCATCTCGATTTGACGTTACCGCCAAACTCTAGCAGTCTACCCGAAGACTTAGGCGAGCAGCCCTTAAACACCTTCTGCTTGACCTTGCTCCCAATGAGGCTTGCCATGCGGCTAACTGTTACCAGAAGCCCGGTGGTCTCTTACACCGCCGTTTCACCCTTACCTAAACAAAAGTTTAGGCGGTCTATTCTCTGTTGCGCTATCTCTCAGGTTGCCCTGGGCGGACGTTATCCGCCATTGTGCTCTACGGAGCCCGGAAGTTCCTCAGCTGCTCCGAATGAACATTGCAGCCGCGGTCATCGTGAAACCTCAACCTTCCCAATTATAGCAGACGTCTTAATTTTGCGCATATTTTGCGACTCGCTAGAAAATGGCGGCTTTTAGCGGATATAATAGATGTATCAGCGGCGCTGGTGCCGTTGACGTGTACACAAACCGATTTATATCGGATTACTTAAGGAGGTTCGCATGGAAATCGTCATCACTGGACGTCATACGCAAATTAAGCAAAGATTCCGTGACGTTGTAGAAAGCAAGATGAATCGTGTGACCGCCATTGCTCCAGATGCTCAGCGCATTCAGATTGTGCTTAACACTGAGGGCAATCCAAGGCAGGCAGATACTGCAAAAAGAGTTGAAATTACTGTAGTTGCAGGAAGTACGGTTATTCGCGCAGAGGCGTCTAGCACAGATCAATACAGTGCATTAGATATGGCGTTAGATAAGTTGACGCTTCGCTTGCGCAGAACTCGAGATCGCCGCAAGGATCATCGTCGTGGCTACGAGCAGATGGTTCCAGTTGATTTGGGTGTTGTAGAGCCAGAAGTTGAAACAACTGTTGAAGAAGTTGTTCAAGAAGATGGAACAAATAGCGCAGATGCTGCGGTTGCTTCCGACTTAGGTCCTGGCGAATCTGTAGAGGTGAGTGTTGGAGATACTCCTATTGTGATTCGTCGTAAGCTCCACATTGCCGAGCCAATGAGCATTGATGAAGCATTGTACGAGATGGAACTTATTGGTCATGATTTCTTCCTGTTTGTGAATAAAGAAACCATGCGTCCATCGGTTGTATACCGTAGGCATGGATGGAGTTATGGTGTGTTTGAGATTGATACTCCAGAAAATGTTGCTAAAAAGAAGTAACAAAACAGTAAAGAAGTAATGAAAGAATAAAAGCAAATAAAGGTAAATAGAATAACTAATATGAGTTCAATGCCCGTCTAGTAATAAGCTAGGCGGGCATTTTATGCGTTGTTTTGGACTCGCGAGCTGCAAAAATCGTAGCCGTCGCGTAATATAGGCACAGTTTACGTCTATATTGGCTAGCCGAATAATAGACACGACCTAAGGGAGCTAAACGTGGTAGATATCGTTGATAAAGCCTTGCGCATGGGTGAAGGCCGTCAATTGAAGCGCCTTGAGAACGTTGCGAAGGCTGTGAATGCGCTTGAAGATCAGATTTCTGCGCTTTCGGACGAGGAACTTAAAGGACAAACGGCAAAATTCAAGCAAAAGTTAGACAATGGTGCGAAGCTTGATGACTTAATGCCAGAAGCCTTTGCTACAGTGCGAGAAGTTTCAAAGCGTACTCTTGGTCAGCGTCACTTTGACGTTCAGCTTATGGGTGGTGCAGCATTGCATTGGGGCAATATTGCAGAAATGAAGACTGGTGAAGGTAAAACACTCGTTGCAACACTGCCTAGCTATTTGAACGCTTTGGAAGGCAAGGGCGTTCATGTTGTTACTGTTAACGACTATCTTGCTAGCTACCAGAGTGAGCTTATGGGTCGTATTTACAGGTTCCTTGGCATGAGCGTTGGATGCATTATTACAGATCAGCAGCCACCAGAGCGCAGGAAGCAATATAACGCAGATATTACTTACGGCACAAACAACGAGTTTGGCTTTGACTATTTGCGAGATAACATGGCTTGGGAAAAGGGCGATCTTGTTCAGCGTGGTCATCACTATGCAATCGTCGATGAGGTTGATTCCATTCTTATTGATGAGGCTCGTACGCCACTTATTATCTCGGGACCTGCCGAGGGCGATGTTACGCGTTGGTATCGCGAGTTTGCAAAGCTTGTTCTAAAGCTTGATCGCGATGTTGATTACAAGATTGACGAAAAGCGCAAGACTGCTGGTATTTTGGATCCAGGCATTGCAAAGATTGAAGATTATTTAGGTATTGATAATCTTTACGAGCCAAGCAACACTGCTTTGATTGGCTACTTGAACAATGCTTTGAAAGCTAAGGAATTGTTCCTTCTTGATCGCGATTATGTTGTTACTAATGGCGAAGTTTTGATTGTTGACGAGCACACTGGCCGTGTTCTTCCAGGTCGTCGTTATAGCGAAGGCTTGCATCAAGCGATTGAAGCTAAAGAGAATGTTGAAGTAAAAGCAGAAAATCAGACTTTTGCAACTATTACTTTGCAAAACTACTTCCGCATGTACGACAAGCTTGCTGGCATGACTGGTACAGCAGAAACGGAAGCTGCCGAGTTTATGGGAACATACAAGCTTGGCGTTCTTCCAATTCCTTCTAACCGTCCAGTTATTCGTATGGATAAGGATGATTTGATCTTCCGCACTAAGAAGGAAAAGCTTGCTGCGATTGTTCGAGATGTAGCTCAGCGTCATGCAAAGGGTCAGCCTGTTTTGCTTGGTACTGCATCGGTTGAATCTTCCGAAATCGTTTCCTCGCTTTTGGATGTTGCTCGTATTCCTCATCAAGTGTTGAATGCTAAGCAAAACGCTAAGGAAGCAGCTGTTGTTGCTGTTGCAGGTCGTAAGGGTGCTGTGACTGTTGCTACAAACATGGCAGGTCGTGGTACAGATATTATGCTTGGCGGAAACGTTGAGTTTTTGGCAGATGCAAAGCTTAAAGCAGAAGGCTATTCTCCAGACGATACTCCAGAAGAGTATGAGAAGCGTTGGCCAGGCGTTTTGGCAGAAGTTAAGGAACAAGTTAAAGACGAGCACGAAGAAGTTAAGAAGCTTGGTGGCTTGTATGTTTTAGGCACTGAGCGCCACGAATCTCGTCGTATTGATAATCAGCTTAGAGGCCGTTCTGGCCGTCAGGGTGATCCTGGCGAATCGCGCTTCTACTTAAGCTTGGAAGATGACTTAATGCGTTTGTTCAACACTCAGCTTGTTGCGCGTGTTATGGCTAAGGGCTTGCCAGAAGGCGAACCAATCGAATCTAAGTATGTTTCTAATGGCGTGCGCACGGCTCAAAAGACTGTTGAAGCGCGTAACTTTGAAATGCGTAAGAACGTTTTGAAGTATGACGATGTTATGAACAAGCAGCGTACCGTTATTTATTCAGAACGTCAGGCTGTTCTTAAGGGCGAAGATATTCACGAAGATATCTTAAAGTTTATTAAAGATACTGCAGATAGCTACGTTCGTGGAGCAATGAACGGTTCCGATAAGCCTAAGGATTGGGATTGGGAAGGCCTTAAAGATGCTGTGAACGCAGTTATGCCAATTATTGTTGATTGGGATCAGCTTCGCTTGCAAATTGAGCCTCTTAAGGGTCAAAAAGCTGTTGATACTTTAAGAGACACGATTGTAGATGGTGTAACAACTATTTATGCAGTGTTTGAAGAGCGAATGGGCTCCGATAGTTTGCGTCAGTTTGAGCGCAGAGTTGTTTTGGCTGTTCTTGATAGAAAGTGGCGCGAACATCTTTACGAGATGGACTACTTAAAGGATGGCATTGGCTTGCGCGGTATGGGTCAGCGAGATCCTTTGGTTGAGTACCAACGCGAAGGTTTCCAAATGTACAACTCTATGATTGAGGCCATTAAGGAAGAGTCTATTCAGCTTCTGTTCCGTATGAATCTTGAGCAGATTGTTGCAGAAACAGAAAATCAAGATGATTCTTACATTGACGAAAGCATTGAGCAAGAAGAGCAAGAAGAAGACGAGCATTCTGGAATCGTCGGTCCTGCTCCTATGAGCCATGCAGAAGGCGAAGTTCCATTAAGCAAGCGTCCAAAGGCGGAGGAGTGGAAGACTCCTTGGGCCGATGGTCGTACGTTCCCTGGAACAAATAAGAACGACGAATGCCCATGCGGATCTGGCAGAAAGTACAAGCTTTGCCACGGTCAAAATGAGGATTAAAGTCAACGTTTTATAAAGTAAACGTCTAATAAAATGAGGCTGGTGTTAATGCATCAGCCTCATTCTTTTCTTTTTTGCTCGAATACACCTAAACTCGCTAGTTCTAAACTCGCGCGCCTTTTCCAAACTCGTTATAGTCTTCGCTAGAAGTATTGTCCTTTTTTCTGCTCATAAGTAGGCCTGCGCCACCAATCAAAAATAGGAAAGCGCTAACAGAGCCAGTGTAAATCGCAAAATATGGCACTAGAACGCTCAAAATCATGCCTAAAACGCCCAAAACAAACACGCTCCATAAAACTACAAGGGTAATGGGAACGTTCTTAAAATGGGGGTTTGGAGCAACAAAGTCATCTCCGTAGTCGTCCATTGTTTTATCAACATCGAGCCAGCTTGATGTTGTGTTATCTCTTGGACCAGGTTTAGTGCTAAATGCTATGTTTCTTAATGGTTCTGCAGCTTGATTAATGCGTTTTCTAAAGATTTTTGCGCTTTTAGACTTTTCTAAATCATTAAAATCTTTTTTGTGCTCGCTAACGAATTGAGACCAGTCGTCGTTAAAGTTTTGACTAAACGAATCGTCACCATTGCTGTTTTCGTTATTATACAAACGGTTATGGGAGTTGGTATTCTTAGAAGAAGTCATGAATTATACTGTAGCAAGTCTGCTTGATAGTTTGAATGCTATTTTGTGAATCTTGCTAGAATGGGGATTAGCATGTTGTATTGGTTCTTTGTAAAGGGGTTTGGATTCATTGCACGCTTAAGGATTCATCCTACTGCTCAAGGAGTCAACAATATTCCTAAAACAGGCGGAGCGATTATTGCAGCAAATCATCTTGCTGTTATTGACGACGCGCTTTTGCCTCTTACATGCCCTCGCATGATTCATTTTATGGGAAAAGCTGAGTATTTTGAAGGCAAAGGGTTAAAGGGCCGCTTTAAAAAGTGGTGGTTTACGTCTGTTGGCGTGTTTCCAGTGGATCGTTCTGGCGGATCAAAATCGCTTGGTGCGCTGAATCATGCTAAAGAAATCCTAGAAAAAGGTCAACTTTTTGGTATTCACATTGAAGGAACAAGAAGCCCAGATGGAAAGCTTTATAAGGGTCATTCTGGCGCTGCAAGATTAGCTCTAGAAACAGGATGCCCGATTGTTCCAGTTGCGATTATTGGCACGCGCGAACTTCAAAAACATGGCCAGATTATGCCTGCAAAGGGCAATACTAAGGCGATTTACGGAAAGCCAATCGAAGTTAGCAAGATGAGTCCAGAAGAAATTACGCACGATATTCTTCGAGATCTTACTAATAAAGTAACAAAAGCAATCCAGCAAATGAGCGGTCAAGAGTACGTTGACGAATATGCGCAAACTGTTAAAAAGCGCATGCTAGAAGAGTCGCAAGCAAAAGCGAATAATCGTTAAGCTAAGCTAAATAATCGTTAACGTTACTGTTGTTGGATTTCCGCTTTCGTCTAGAACTCTAACTTGAGACCCTGGAGCCGCGGATTGGAATCTAACAGTGTGCATAAGATCTCCTAAAGGAGCAGAAATATTAACTTTTAATCCAAGCGATTCAAGTATTCTTCTAGCTTCATTAGCGTTCTTATTGCGCACATCTGGCATTGTTATAGTCTTTGGTCCCTTAGAAACAACAACATCGAGTTTATCTCCCCAATGCATTTGCGTTCCTTTTTGCACGGACGCGCTAATAATCTTGCCTTTTTCTACTTTGTCATTAAATTCTTCGCTGTAGTTTGGAACTAATTTTGCTTCGTTAAACGCCTTATCTGCTTCTTCTTTTGTAAGATTAACAACGTCTGGCATAGAAACAGGCATTGGTCCTTTAGAAAGAATCACAGTAATATTTTTATTGTGATTCATTTGCATTCCAGGAGTTGGAGAAATCTCAACAACACATCCTTTAGGAATTTCCAAAGAATAAATGTCTTCGCTTGGTTTATGCGTAATAGAAGTAAATCCTGCCTTTTTTAATGCTTTTATAGGATCTTTTCCAGCGTTGGAAGTTGGATCTATAATATCTTCTGGAATTGTTGACTTGCGTACGCCTTTTGAAACAACAATTTTAACGCGGCCATTATTTCGTTTAGAAATTTTGCCGCCACTAAAATCTGGATTAGTGAAAATAATGTTTCCTTCGGGTATGTTGTCGCTAAAGTCTTTAGAAACGGAATAAGGAATATTAGATATTTTAAGAGTGCGCTCGTAGTCTGCCCACGGAACGTTTGTTATTTTGCATGCACTTTGGGATGCGCATTCTTGCGTATTTGGTTTTGGTAAAGACCAATAGCTTCCAGGGCCTAGATAGTACCAGTACGCGCCAAATGCTACTGCGGCTGCTGCGATTGCTGCGCAGCTTACGGATATAATAACAATGTTTTTGCGCGTTTTTTTGCCATTGTCGTTTGAATTATTAGACTTATTTCGTTTAGCTTTTAATCGTTCACTAATAAATTGCGGTGCGCGCATTGTAACAGTGAGCATATTGTTATCGTTAAAGTCTTCAAGAGGATTGCTATTCGTTGAAGTTGAATAGTTTGAAGAGACTTCATTAAAATCGGAGTTTTTTGTAGATAATGTAGGTGATGTAGATAATGTAGATAATGCTTGAGTTGCGTCAATATCAGCTGTTTTATCTATGTCTGTAGTTTTATCTATGTTTGTAGTCTTATTTAGCTTTTCTGTGCTAGCAAGCGTGTTACTAGCAAGCGTGTTGTTTGCCAATGAATCATTAGACGAATCAGAATCACTCAAAGTATTTTCACTAAAAGTATTGTTATTCAAGCTAGGCGGAAGTGGTATTTGAGATTTTAGATTAGAGTTTTTATCTTCAATCTTGTTTGCGATTATTGAGCCTTCAAGAGGTTGATTTTCTGCGTCTAAATCTACTTCAAACTTATATTGCCACTCTTCTTCGCTTAAGCCAGAGCACACGCTTCTTAAAATATTAAGCGCTTTAGAAGCGTCACTTGGTCTTTTTTCCATTTCTCGAGCAGTAATCGAACTAAGAAAATCAGCAACCGAAGAATTGATATCTTTGCAAACAGTTTTTATAGAAGGAGTGTCTTCGTGAACATGCTTAAAAACAAGCGTTACTGGATTATCCGCGTTAAAAGGAACTCTGCCAGCTAGCATCTCCCAAGCCATCATTCCTGCGGAATATAAATCTCCTTGAGGAGTTGCAAGATTCTTCTCAATCATTTCTGGAGCAAGGTATGCGGCAGTTCCAAGAAGAAGACCCGTAGAAGAAAGAGTCGCTTGAGAAATTGCACGCGCAAGTCCAAAATCGGTGATTTGCACGTTTCCGCGGTCGTTAATCAAAATGTTTTCTGGCTTAATATCTCTGTGAACAACGCCAGCAAGGTGTGCGGATGCAAGGCCATCTAAAGTTTGAGCTAACACGCGCAAAGTATCTTTTACGCTAAAAGTACCGTATTTGTTCATCTCGTATCTAAGATTTACGCCATGAACATATTCCATAACTAAGTAGTCAAGTCCTTCAAACTCGCCAGTATCGTAAACTTGAACAATATGCGGATTTGCGATTGACGCTGCAGAAGTTGCTTCTCGACGGAACCTTGCAATAAATTGTTCTCGGTGGATTCCTTGAGCAAGCTGAGTATGCATGATTTTAAGCGCAACAGGGCGATTAAGACGCTCATCTTGCGCTTTATAAACAGTAGCCATGCCACCTTCCGCTATCTTTTTAACTATGCGATAGCGATTTTCAACACACATTCCCAGTTGCGCTTGAACTTCACTCATGTAGTAAATCCCTTATACGCGTATTAAACCCACTACTTAAAAGTGTACAGGTAATACAGTAAAGAATAGTCGCAATTTGCGCTTATTGCCATTCTTTAGGAATAAACATGCTAGAAATATTGTGCAAAATGACTTTACTATGATTGCTTAGCGAGCTAGTGTCTATTTTTTCTTGCGATTCAACCCAAAGATTGTGAATGCGCTTTTTAGACTTACTTATAGCGCCACTTTTACTATAAATATCAATGATTCTTTTAACATCATCTTCGTTTCGGCTTTTAGAAGTGTATGCGTTTATTAAGAAGAGATTATCTTCGGGAGTGCAAAGTTCTAATGCGTCTGCTAGAAGAACAGCGCGTTTTCCTTCCCGAATATCTCCTCCGATTGGCTTACCTGTGTGAGCAGAATCCGAAACAATATCTAAAAGATCGTCTGCAAGTTGGAATGCGATTCCTAAAGGATCTCCAATTTGATTCGCTAAGCTTATTGCGTAGTCTTTTTGCATTCCAGCAGCCAAAAATCCTATAGCAAGAGGTGCAATAGTTGTGTAGCTTGCAGTTTTCCACCTAAAAACGTTTATAGAAGATTCTGCAAGTTTTTGTGGATTATCTAGGCTCATCATTTCGATTGAAAGGTCTAGAATTTGGCCAATTCCAACGTTTTTTTGCATGTTTGTAAACTCGTATAAAACCTCATTAGGATTTTGCAAGTTTTCGCACGCTTTTCTAGTTATGTCGAAGCTTTGAGACGCTAGAATATCTCCAAGCATTAATCCAAGCCCAGTTCCAATATGACTATTGTTTGTGGATTTAGATAGCGCACAATATGCGCTTGGTTTTCCTCGTCTTAAAGCGGATTCGTCGATTATGTCGTCGTGAACAAGTGCTGCTGTTTGAAATACTTCTAGAGCACAAGCAACGTCTAGCATTGCGTTTTTTGAGTTTTTGTAAGAATCGTCACTTTGCGTAGCTGAGTAGCTCTCTTTTGCTGCATCAAAAGCATATAATGCGAATAAAGCTCTAAGTCGTTTCCCGCCTTCGCTAGACAAAATGGCCTGGGAAACAACGTTTTTAAGTGTTTTATGGCAATTAGAAATAAGATTTTTGCAAGCTAAAGAATCAAATTGACTATAAATTAATTCGCTTATACGCGTATCGATGCATGACTTTTGCGAATCTAAACTCATATCTACGAGTTATCCACATGCCTTAGACATTGCAGAAGTGAGTATTTTCTAAGACTTTTCTAGTGTTTTCTAGGATTTTTCTATGATTTATAGCCTTTAACCACATTGCTTAGTTTTTATTGCGTTATCGCTTTTGCAATGCAAAACTCTTATTTACAAAGCTAAAAGAAGCCACAAAATCAATACTGCAAATAGCAAATAACAAATAGCAAATAACAAATAACAAATAACAAATAACAAATAACAAGCAATAAACAAACAGGGGAGGAATTATGAAAACAATAAAAAACGAGTCTAAAGGCTGCGAAATCAGCGAGACACAATTTTTTGAAGACAAAGATCATGAATATTCAACTTTTAAAGAGATGACGAATATTTATGCTGCAAGTATGATTTGTAACAAATCCGAAGACTATTTTGCTGTGAGCTATGCTTCTGGAAAAACAATAGAAAAAGTGGATCTTAATCATCTTCCAAAAGAGTGTATAGCAGTTTTAGACATTCCTAAAGATTATGTTAACAATCATCATGATTACAACGATAATTGGATTGAAAATCTTAGATCTTTAGCTCCAGAATTTTTTGAAAAGTATATTGATTACATAAACAGAGATTTAGATGTTAAATGTAAGCAAGAAGTATTCTCAGCTTTTGATATTTTTGTAAATCAATCAATACGCAACTGGAATAATATGATTTGCAAAAAAGAAGGAAACATTGTAGGTTACGACCTTATAATGCTGCCGATTGCAATGTTTGACAATATTAACGTTCGAGACACTTTGCTTGTGGCTTTACTGGACTCTAAAGAAGAGTACTACAATATCGACTCGTTGCTTACTCTAGCTTTAGAGCCTAGAACAAAAGAAATATCTAAAGATTTAAGACGTTTTCTAGAAGAAAAATTTAACGAAGATCACGAGCTTCCAGATATTTGTAAAGCGTTAGACGTTGTAAATCTACTAAAGGCTATGGCTTGTGTTGTAGATGGAATACCAGAATTAAAAGTGCAAGTTTACGCTTTAATGTGCTATATAAGTTGGTGGTTTAGGCTAGGTGATGTTGAAAAATATGTTGAAATGGCGTTAGATATAGACCCTGATTGTTCAATGGTTAGAATAGTAGATAACGCATATAGGAATCATGTAGAGCCAGCGTGGTGTAGAAAATTCGCCACGCCGCAAGAAGAAAGTAATAAAGAATCGTCCTTAGAAGATGATTAACTTCTTAATGAAAAGTTGCCCTTGCCATAACTATGCCTTTATGGTATAGTAGAGTGCCTTTAGGGTATAGCAAAATTAAATACCCTATTTTGGCGGATTACTTTGTGTTAGCGGGGAATCTACAGGAGGAAAAGTTTGGCGAGCGAAAATAAAGCAAGTGTCGATTCCAAGACGAGCAAAGAAGAAAAACAAGACTTTAAGATTGATGAAGACGTTGATGCTCAAGACGTTGATGCTAATGTTGATGCGCCAATGGATCCAGACGAAGATCACATGGATTTAGAAGATTTTGATGACATTCACGATGATCTTGATGTAGACGATGTAGACAACTTGGACGATGTTGACGATATCAATTTAGATGATATTGCCGAAGATGAAGATAGCGAAGATAGCGAAGAAAATAAGCCAGAAGCTCCGCAAGTTCCTCAAGCAAAAGGCGCTTTTATTGTTCGAGATGACGACGATGACGATAATCTTACGCCTTCTGGAAACCCAAAGCGCCGCGTAATCGCAACTGGCGCTACAGCAGACCCTGTTAAAGACTACTTGAAGCAGATTGGCCGCGTGAGCTTGCTTAATGCTGAGCAGGAAGTTGATTTGTCGGAGCGAATTGAGGCTGGCTTATATGCTCAACATTTGCTCGACACACAAATCGACCAAATGGAGTTTAAGCGCAAGCGCGAGCTTAAGTGGGCTGCAGCAGACGGTAAGAAAGCCAAAGATCATCTTCTAGAAGCAAACTTGAGACTTGTTGTTTCGCTTGCTAAAAGGTACACAGGCAGGGGCATGCTTTTCCTTGATTTAATTCAGGAAGGTAATCTCGGTTTAATTCGTGCAGTAGAAAAGTTTGATTGGAAGAAGGGCTTTAAGTTCTCAACATACGCAACTTGGTGGATTCGCCAGGCGATTACGCGTGCTATGGCAGATCAGGCTCGTACAATTCGAGTTCCAGTGCACATGGTGGAAGTTATTAATAAGCTTTCTAGAGTTCAGCGCCAAATGCTTCAAGACTTGGGTCGCGAGCCTACGCCAGACGAGCTTGCGCGCGAGCTTGATATGCCTGTAGAAAAGGTGCAAGAAGTGCAAAAGTATGGTCGTGAGCCTATTTCTTTGCACACTCCTTTGGGCGAAGATGGCGATTCCGAGTTTGGTGATTTGATTGAAGATACCGATGCAATTGCACCTTCGGATGCAGTAGCATTCTCGCTTCTTCAAGAGCAATTTAAGCAAGTTTTGGAAACTCTAGCTCCTCGGGAGGCTGGCGTTATTAAAATGCGATACGGTTTGGAAGATGGCCAGCCTAAGACTTTGGACGATATTGGTCGCGTGTATGGCGTTACTCGCGAACGCATTCGTCAAATCGAGTCTAAAACAATGTCTAAGTTGCGTCATCCTTCTAGGTCGCAAACCTTGCGTGACTTCTTAGATCAGTGATTTGCTATTAGATACGCTCTAGTAGCTTTAATTGTTGTTGTATAAGGAGTAAAAGTGGCTTCTCTTAAAGAGCAAGAGCAATATGATGCAGATAGTTTGACCGTGCTAGAAGGCTTGGACGCTGTTCGCAAGCGCCCAGGCATGTATATTGGCACTACCGACAGTCAAGGCTTAATGCATTGCCTTTGGGAGATTATTGATAATGCGGTTGATGAGGCTTTAGCTGGTGCTTGCAATCATATTATTGTTACTCTTCACAACGATGGTTCTATTGAAGTTGCGGATAACGGTCGCGGTATTCCAGTAGACGTGGAGCCAAAAACAAAGCTTACAGGCGTTGAAGTTGTTTTAACTAAGCTTCATGCTGGAGCAAAGTTTGGTAACGCTTCATACAACGCTGCTGGCGGTTTGCACGGCGTTGGATCTTCTGTTGTAAACGCGTTGAGCTTGAGATTAGACGTAGAAGTAGATAGAGATGGAAAAACGCATCACATGGCTTTTCATCAGGGGCATCCTGGTGTTTATAGCGATGCAGATCCAGAAAATCCGTCTCCAGCTTCTCCGTTCAAGCGCACGCGTAAGAACAAGCCTACTGAGCTTGAGATTATTGGCACAGTTTCGCCGAAAACTACTGGTACTCGAGTTCGATATTGGGCGGATCCTGAGATTTTTAATTCAACAGCTCGCTTTAGTTATGAGCAGTTGATTGACAGAGTTCGTCAAACGAGCTTTTTGGTTCCAGGCTTGCGAATTACTGTTATTGACGAGCATGTGCCAGAAGGCGAATTTAGCGATATTCAAGAAGTTGACAGTAGTTCTAGCGATGATGCGAATATTGATGCGAATATTGATGCGAATGCTAGCGATTTAACAGATGATTTGACGTTTAAGGATGAATCGCAAGCAACCGAAGATAGTGAATCTAATGAGATAAATCAAACTGAATCGGAGTCAGAAGAAGCTGAATCAGATTACGAATCGGAAGCTGAATCGGAAGCTGAATCGGAAGCTGAATCAGATAGCGAAATCGATAGCGAAATCGAAGAATCCACCGAGCAATCTGTTGCAAATAGTGAGTCTGCTAGAGAATTGCAAAATAATCATCATCCTAGAGTTGTTGAATTTTTGCACAATGGTGGAGTAAAAGATTTTGTTGACTTTCTTTCAAAAGGTCAAGCAATCTCCGATATTTGGCGAATTACAGGCCAAGACACTTACTTGGAAGAAACGCAAGCTGTTGATGCTGCAGGAGATTTGCATGCTCAACAAGTAACGCGTAAATGCGCTGTAGACATTGCAATGCGCTGGGTAAACGGCTACGATTCAACGATTGTTAGCTTTGTGAACGTTGTTGAAACTCCTGGCGGAGGTATGCATGTTGACGGATTCTTGCAAGGATTGACTAAGCAAATCCGCAAGGCTGTTGAAGACAATGCTAGAAAACTTAAAGTAAATCTTAAAGATTCAAACACTAAGATTGAGCGAGACGATATTCTAGCTGGAATGGTTGCTGTTGTAACAGTTCGCATAGCAGAGCCTCAATTCCAGGGTCAAACTAAAGATGTTCTTGGAACTGCTCAAGTTAAGCCAATCGTTACAAAAATGACGGATGCTCAATTCGGCGAGATGATTAGTGGGTCTAAGCGAGGATTCAAAGAGCAGTCTGCTAGAGTTTTAGAGAAAATTGTTTCCGAGATGCATGCGCGTATTCAAGCGCGTAAAACTAAGGAAGTTACTCGCAGAAAGAATGCGCTTGAGTCTGCTTCTATGCCGCCGAAGCTTTCTGATTGCCAGCCTGGAAACGACGATGTTGCAGAGCTTTTCATCGTGGAGGGCGATTCTGCACTCGGTACTGCAAAAGCTGCAAGAAACTCTGCTTTCCAGGCGCTTTTGCCAATTCGCGGTAAGATTTTGAACGTTCAAAAAGCAAGTCTTGCGCAAATGCTTTCCAACAAAGAGTGCGCTGCAATCATTCAAGTTGTTGGAGCAGGATCGGGCGCAAGTTTTGATATTTCGCAAGCGCGTTATAACAAGATTGTTATGATGACCGATGCAGATGTTGACGGCGCGCACATTCGTATTTTGTTGCTAACGCTGTTCTACCGTTATATGCGTCCGCTTATTGAGCACGGGCACGTTTATGCTGCAGTGCCTCCGCTTCACAGGATTGCGCTCGCTGGGAAGCACAAAGGCGAGTATATTTACACGTATTCCGACGACGAATTGGCTGGAAAGCTTGATGACTTGCAAGCTAAGGGCATTGATTTTAACAGCGATATTCAGCGCTACAAGGGCTTGGGCGAGATGGATGCAGATCAGCTTGCAGACACCACTATGGACCCTAGAACTCGCATGTTAAGAAGGATTCGTATGGAAGATGCTCAGCAGGCGAGCGAAGTATTTGATTTGCTAATGGGCGATGACGTTCCTCCGCGCAAGCAGTTTATTGTTGATAATGCAGACGACTTCGATCGTTCCAAAATTGATACCTGATTTTGTTTTACTTGTGCGTTAAGTTACTTAATTTGTAATTTTCTTCGCATTGCATGATGTGTATGACAAATTTTGAATTGTAATTACATTATGACATTTAGTTAAGTTATAATGATTTTATGATATAATTGCGAATGCAGGTTTGCTTCAATAGTGGAAGTGAGTCTGGGATTTTGCATTTACTGATTTTCTTAAAATTTGTTTTATAAGAGGGAAAAATGAACAAGAAAACTGTGATTTTATTATCGACTACGATGATGAGTATTGCTACTGCGGCTTGCGCTTTTTGCATGGCGCAGACCGCGAATGCTGCTGATACTTACGTGGATTCTGGCACTTCCACTGCAAAAGTTACTACCCCCCCCCAATTGAAAATACTTCTTCTCAAGAAACCAATTCTTCTGAGACAAATGGCATAAAGTCTTCTGATCCTTCTGATTCTTCTGATAAAGATAATATAAAACCTGAAACGAATTCGAAACCAAATTCTAATACAAAAACTGAATCCAAGCTTGAAACTAAGAGTAGCGTAAAGTCTGATGCAAAGTCTGATGTCAAGCTTGATACAAAGACTAATGTAAACACTGTCGTTAAGACTACTGCTAAATCTAATGTAGATTCTGTTGAAAATACTGATGCAAAAGCTGAATCAAACATTGATTCAAAGTCTAAAGTTAATGAAAACTCAGTTTCTCCAACAATTTTTAATCAAGCGCTTTTTGCTAGTAGTAAGCCAGGTCCTAATAATACAAATCCTCAAACACAAACAACTGAGCTTAAGGTTAGTCTTGTATTTGAAACCATGAACAGTGATAATAAAAATGCATTGATTAATGGTAATAGCGATTTTGGTCAACTGAATTTTGTGAATTGGCCTGGTCCCGACTTAGACAAAACTGGAAAAGATGTAAAGGATGCGTTTAAGAATATCAAGTTTAAGATAAAGGACAAAACCACTAATACGGAAGTAACGGTTGCTGGTGAGTATCCCGACACGGCAACGTTTGCAACAAAAAGCTTGGGTAGCTATGATTCAAGTCATACTTACGAAGTGTCAGTGGTAGGCAAAACAATCCAAAGCCCGTATTATGTGACATACAATGGTGTTGTAGACAATGAACTAAAATCGTTTGAAGCTGGTGCCACAAGTTTTACATGGACTCCATCTAAAGTGTCTGATAAAAAGTCTCAAAACAAATATTTCCGTATTAACGCCTTGGAAATTGTTTATGCCAAGGATGAGTCTGTGGCAGACAAGTGCTTCTCGTATGAGCAGCCAAAAAAGGATGATGGAAGCTATCGATCAGATGGTAACTGGAATTTCAAGTATAACGATAACAATATTTTTGCGCGTCTTCGTGTAAAAGATAATGCTATTCAATTCCCGACAACTAATCCTACGAAACCAGGTTACGAGTTTGTTGGTTGGCAGTTCTATGTTGCAAAGAAAAAACTTAAAAACGGTAGTGTTCGACCATATTTTTCATATGATCGTGTGGATGATCAGCCAATGGATAATTTGGAGGTTGCGTATTTACCATTCAATGCTAAGACTACAACATATCCATACTTATTTGCGCTGATAAGAGATAACAAGGGCGTTAATACGTTTGGTAGTATGCTCGGTACGCAATATTGCTTTACAAATCACACTTTCGTTGTGTTCCCTAAGTGGAAAAAAGAAGCTGGTTATACAGTTACTTTTATGAATGAGGGCAGTGAGTATGAGAAAGTAAAAGTGCAAGCTGGTGAGTCTATTAGTGCTCAGTCTATGCCTACTGATCCTTCTAAAACGGGTTATAAATTTAGAGGTTGGAGCACGGACGAAACCGGTAAAGATAAAACCAAGGAATTTAGTGCTGACACACCAGTAACAGGCGATATGACAGTTTATGCTATTTATGATTTGAATGCGACTGTTATGAATGTTGCTCCAACGCTTACTTTGCAAGATAAAACGATTACTGAAGGTGAGCAGCTTGATTTAAATACACTTGTTGTGTCTGCTAAAGATCCGGAAGATGGTGATATAACCGGTAAAGTAAAGCTAACTGATGACGGTGGTTTTGATAATACTAAAGTTGGCTCCTATAAGATTACGTTTAGCGTAACGGATAATGGTGGCGCTACTGCAACAGCAGCTGCCACAGTGACCGTTACTAAGAAGCCAACGCCACCGACCCCACCAACGCCACCAGAGCCAGAGCCAGAGCCAGTTCCTGTTCCTGAGCCTGAGCCTGGGCATGAACTTGAGCCAGCGCCAGCTCCTTCGCAGCCAGAGCAGCCGGAGCATCCGAAACAGCAAAAGCAGCCTGAAGCTAAGCATGCTGCCAAGCATCTTCCACAAACTGGCTCTTCGTTGTCTATGACTCTAAATGCTCTGTTTGCGTCTTTGTTTGCTGGCTTTGGTTTGTCTCTATTCAAGTCTCACAGCAAGTATTAAACGCAAATATCGCATATAATCGCGTATAAACGCGTATAAGAATTAAAAAATATTGGAATAAGGCTTCTGAGTAAATGTTTTATAACATAAAGTCAGAAGCCTTATTTTATATGCGATTTTTGATGTAAACTGTATTAAAGGTTTGTTTTAAGAATTATTACTTTGTAAGTCAGTGTTCTATTGTGCTTTATCTTAAAAAGGAGGGTTTATGATTGGCAATAAGCAAGAAGTCTTTGACAAAGATAAGCTTGATTTTGCAATATTTTGTATTGAAAATGTTGCAAATAAGCTTAATCAAAACCCTCGCGATACGTATGATGCTTTGACTAAGAAAAGTAATATTCTTATGTCTTATATTGTTCCATCTTATGATGTTTTACATACTCAAGGCAAAGAGTATATTACAAATGACATTATTTCCTTCATGCGCGAAAAAGGTGTAGCAAGTTTAGGGGAGTGATGGATTTTGAAGGCGAATCCTATTTTGTTGCAAAAGAAGTATGCTAGGGTTGTAAGTCTTCTGGCTGAGCGTGCTGGGTTGAGTTATGAGCAATCGCTCGACGTGTTTTACCATTCTGTTACTTACGATTTGATGCGTAATGGTATTTCGGATATGCATTGTATGAGCGACGGATATTTGGTTCAAGATTTGCTTGATGAGATGCGCGAGTCTAGTGAAGTTTCTGCTTTAAAGAACTGTGCAGAGTAGCTGTCTACAGAGAAAGCACAACTTTAGCATCCATCGAAACAATTGCATAAATGGCGTAACTACACAACGTAATTACACAACGTAACTAACCAATATGCGCAATAGGGGAGACTAGCTCGGTTCCCGAAGCATCCCTTCGCATATCTGGCTTAGGTAGCTCTACATTTGCTCCACGTTGTGTAGTCGCGTAAAGCGGATAGTTTCCAACGTATGCTGCCAAAAGTGTATTTTGCCCCTTAAGGAATCGCTGCGATCGCACGCCTCCCGTGCCTCTGCCCTTTGTAGGGTACATTTCTAGCGGTGTAATCTTTGCTGCTCCGTTTTCTGTTCCAGCAAGCGCGTCGCTGTCTCCAGCAAGAGTGAAAACTACGCTTCCAGAAGCAGAAAATAGTCCGTTTTGCCCTTCTTCGTAGTTCCATTCAACGTCATTTTTAGCAACTACAGCAAAAGCAGAAACAACGCATCCTTCGTTAAGCCTAATTCCTGCCATTCCAGCAGAGCTTCGTCCTTGTGCGCGCACTTGCTTTGCGTCGAATGTAAGTAGGGAAGAGTCGCTGCTTATAAACACAAGCCTGTCTTCGTCATTAGCAAGTGCTGCTCCGATTACTGAATCATTATCTTTTAAGTCAATAATGCTCCAGGAATCCATTGTTGTTGGCGATTCAAAATTCCATCGTTTTACAACGCCATTATTTGTTCCGATTGCAAGAGGAGTTTTAGAAGATGTAGGAGTTTTAGAATCATCGCTTAATGCAATAGCAGCTACGACTTTTTCTCCTCTAATCGGGTCTGTGCTTTGAGTAGAAGTTAGCAATTCGTTTGCTTTAACTCCATTAGAAAGCGATTCTAAAACGTCTTCGTTTCCTTGATTTAAGTGTGGTAAATCTGCAACATGCGCTATTACTAATCGCCCTGCGGATGTTATTAAAGCGTAGTTTGCGCGAGTTGTTGTTTCAAACACGCTTAAGCATGGAGTGTCAAAAACATTTGAAGAATGTGATTGCCATCTATTAAACGTTTCAACGCTTGTTCTTGCTATAAGTCCAGACGTGCTCAAAGCTACAGCGCACGGATCGTCGCTTAATTGCAAAGCTATTGCAGAAGCATCGCTGCTCCCAGACTTTTTGGCGGCCAGAGCAGCTGCTGCAACGTCTGCTTGAGTGCTTGTAATCTTATTCGCTGCAATAACTGCATCCATTGCTAAATCATTGTTTGCAACTTTAGTGTTTTTAGTGCAAACAGGCGTAAAGCTGCCGTCTTCTTGCTCGTCTAAAAGAATCGTTCTGCGAGGAGTATCCCACTGTTTTACAGCGTAATCCATTTCTGCAATTACAACTTTGTCTAACTGATTTGCAGAGCTTAGAATCTCATTAAGTTCATCGATTTTTTGCAATAAGTCGTTTTTTTCGCCTTCTAGCTCGATTCGACTCATTTTTGTAAGTCTTCTAAGCCTTAAGTCAAGAATGTATTGCGCTTGAATTTCGTCTAAATCAAATACGCTAATAAGCTTTGATTTAGCGGTTTCTGCATCTTCGGAAGACCTAATTACTTGAATTACTTCGTCAATGTCTAGCATTGCAAGAAGCAAGCCTTCTACAAGGTGCAAACGCTCTTTGGCTTTATTTAGCCTAAATTCGCTGCGTCTTCTAATAACGGTTCTTCTGTGCGAAATCCACACGTCTAGAAGCTCGCGAAGACCCATTGTGTGCGGCCTGCCGTCTACTAGTGCAACGTTGTTAATTGTAAAGCTTTCTTGCAGCGGAGTGTGCTTAAAAAGTTGCGCAAGAACAGCGTTTGGGTCGAATCCTGTTTTTATTTCGATTACGATTCGCGTTCCATTGTGCCTATCTGTTAAGTCGATTGCTCCAGATATTCCGTCTAGTTTGCGCGCTTTTATACCTTGAGATATGCGTTCGAGCACGCGCTCTGGGCCAACCATAAATGGCAATTCTGTAACAATAATCGCCTTTTTGCGTGCTGTAACGTTTTCAATATGCGTTTTTGATCTTGTTGTAAAAGCGCCTCTTCCAGTTTCGTACGCTTCGCGGATTCCGCTGCGTCCAATAATTATGCCGCCGCCTGGCCAGTCTGGGCCTGGAACTATTTGCATTAAATCGTCTAGAGTAGCATTTGGGTGCTTCATAACGTATTTTGCTGCAGCAACAACCTCTCCAAGATTGTGAGTAGCCATGTTTGTAGCCATTCCAACTGCGATTCCAGAAGCTCCGTTTACAAGCAAGTTTGGTATAGCAGAAGGCAAAACTGTTGGCTCTTTTAGCTTATTGTCGTAGTTTGGCGCAAAGTCAACAGTGTCTTCGTTTATATCTGCATTCATTCCAAGCGCTGCTGGAGCTAGTCGCGCTTCTGTGTACCTGGATGCTGCAGGGCCGTCGTCTAAGGAACCAAAGTTTCCATGACCGTCAACCAAGGGGAGTCTAAGAGAAAACGGCTGAGCTAAACGCACCATTGCTTCGTAGATTGCGGAATCTCCGTGCGGATGCAGCTTTCCCATAACTTCGCCTACAACGCGAGCAGACTTCATATACGCGTGATCTGGCGTAAGATTCATGTTTCCCATTTGGTACACGATTCTGCGCTGTACTGGCTTCATTCCGTCTCTTGCGTCTGGCAATGCGCGCGCGTAAATCACAGAGTATGCGTATTCCAGAAAAGATTTGCTCATCTCTTCGTTAAGCGGCGTTTCAACAATGTTTTCTTTAACCTTTCTAGGGTCGAAGGCTGGTTTTGTTGACTTGCTGCGTGAAGGCATGATTTTGAACTCCTTGAAGTGACTTACAAGCCTTTATAATACCAATTTATATGCACAAATGTTTATTAAATGCTTATTTTTTCTTGTGATTTTAGTGGTGATTTTTCTTTTGATTTTAGCTTGACTTTCTTGTATTCTTTTTTGCGTTATTTCTTGCGTTCTTTCTTGCGATTTGAATCTAACTTTAGCGCTAACTCGATTTTCACTTTATATGTAGTATTTTTTAACTACAATGTAGCTTATGACTATTGAGATTCCACAATTGGATGACTTGTTGAAGTTTGTTGAAAGTAGCAAAATTCGTGACGCATACAATAATCCTAAATCTGCTCTTCATCTATCTTCGATTCTTCCAGCTCTTAGTGCTTCTATAGGATCGCCAATTTGCACACAAATCCATAAAAATCCTGATTCTTTGCGAGATTTATTTGGGTTTCCTAAAGCAAAAAGTGCTGTTGTTGTGCTTGTGGATGGTCTTGGATATTGGAATCTTGCTATTAGAAAAGGTCATGCTCCATATTTGCGCACTCTTCTTAACAACAGCGCAAATCAGCGCCCTATAACAACTTGCGTTCCTAGTACTACAGTTGCAGCAATGGCCACTTTTGGCACTGGAACTTGCCCTGGTCTTACTGCAATGACAGGATACACTCAAAAAAATCCTAAAACTGGCGCATTATGTCAATTAATCCAATTTAGGGATGCTCCAAATCCATTAGATTTGCAACGTCAGCCTACAATATTTGAGTCGCTTTCTAGCTTGGGTGTTAGAGCAAATCACGTAAGTCTTTCAAAATTTGAGGATTCTCCTTTAACTCAAGCAGCTTTTAGGGGAGCTAAATTTATAAGCGGAACAACTGCTAGAGCGCGAATTATGAACGCTGCAAACAGCACTAAAACGCCTGGTTTAACGTATTTGTATCTTAGAGATATAGACAAAATCGGTCACAATTATGGTTGGAAATCCGAGAATTGGGTTTCTACTTTTGAGCAGATTGATTCGCAGCTAAATCTTTTAAGAAAAAATTGCCAAAAAGGCACTCTAATCGTTATTACTGCAGACCATGGAATGATTGAGTCCAATCCAGATTTGAAAATAGATATTGCAAAAGATAGTCGTCTTACTAAAGGCGTTAAGCTTGTTGGGGGAGAGCCTAGGTCTGTTATGCTTTACGCGGAAGATGGCGAAAGTCCAGAAGACATTGCGTTAAGGTGGACTAATGCTTTGCAAGATAAAGCGTGTGTTAGAACTAAAGAGCAAGCTGTTAAAGATGGCGTTTTTGGAGAGGTCAGCTCGCTTGCGTTAAGTGTTATTGGAGATGTTCTTGTTCAAGCAAAATCATCTGTAACAATCGTTGATTCTAGAATCGAAACAGAAAAAGCCATGAACTTGCCGAGTGTTCATGGCTCTATGAGCGCAATGGAAATGGATATTCCGTGCTTAGTTGATATAGCTTAATTTATGCCAAATCATCCTTCGCCAAAAAGAATCTCATCCCAGCTAGGAACAGCTGCGCGGCTGCTCTTTTTGGCTTTAGAATGCTCATTTGTGCGCGCTTTAGTAGACTTTTGCGTTTGCGTAGACTTTGGTGTTTCTATCGAAACAGTTTTGTCTGCTTGAACATGATTGTCTTTTTGATTTTCTTGTTCTTCTTTTGCTTCTTCGTTGCGCGATTCACTATTAGAGCTATAGCTAGAGTTATTGCTAAAAAGCGTATTTGTATTGTTGCTATCTTTGCTCGAATCGGAATTGGATGAGTTTGCTATATTCGATGCGATTTCTACGGCATTTATACTGTTAGATACAGCATTTGCATCCACTTGGTTCTCGCTATTTGCAACTAGAGTACTTAGATTATTGTTTTGCTCGTAGCTTTGCAAAGAATCTAAAGAACTTGTATTATTTTGGTCTAGTGATTTATTCGCATTATTCGCATTGTATTGTTCTTGTGCGTTTTGTGCGTTTTGGTCTTGCTCGTTATTTGCATTTTGCGCTTGCATTGTAACATTTGCAACATTTGCAAGGTTCTCACTATTCCTTGATTCCCATTGAGAAACAGCGCGCTCTATTCTTGCAGAACGAATTGAGTTTCCTGGAAGATCTTCGTTTGCAAACGGGAAGCTAATGCTTACAGTGTCTCTATAAGTTCCGCCAAATTGTGACTTTTTAGAAGAATCATTATTCATAACTTCTTCGCCAAGCAATAACCTTGCAGAAGGATTTGCGCAAGCAACGGAGTTATCGTGCATGTTCCAAGTCCACTCGGCTTTTATTGTGCGAGTAGCGGTATTGAATTCTGCTGTTATAAGCCATGGTTCAAGGCCGCGTCTTGTAGCGCGCCACTTTACTGTTTCCATTCCAATATGCGCTTTTGCAAGAGTGCGTTCAATCAAATCCGAAAGAGTTCGCATATTGCTTTGCTTAGGTGCTGGAACAGTCAAGAATTGTTCAATAGCATATTGCTTTTCGGTTTCTACTCCGCTTGAGAATCGTCTAACTTGAGATTCGCTTACGTTGTATCGTTTTGCAACATGTTCTGGTTCTAATCCAGCGCGTATTAAAGCTTGAATTTGAGATATAGGCAGTGTTGCTGTAGTTGCGCTTGGCGAATCGTCCGACTTGTCAGTCGAATTAACTGTATTTTGATTACGTCCATCAACATTTGTTAGTTTTTTCGACTCGGCGATTGCGCGCTCCAGCGTGTCGTCAACATGAATTTTTAACGGCGTGTTTTCAAAAATAAAAATTAAATCGCCATTATTATCCACATGATCGAAACTCGCCTCTTTTGGCGGATTTTCAAGCATTGCGCACCACTTTCCTCGCTTTTAACGATACTTATAACATACTTTAGTCCATAGTATGCCTTCTTTGCCATTTTCTATTAATAAAAAAGCGAGTATTCTATGCGGGGTAGCTTTCATGTATGCTATGCGCGTAGGTAGATTTAGACTAATTGCTATAAATAGTGCTAATCGCTATAAATAAAGTAGAAAAGTAGTTTTAAGCAATAAGTAATCTTAAAAACGAAAGGACCATAATGGCACAGGATTATGATTCTCCTCGTAGTAAAGACGAAGACGAGGAGTCGTTGGAAGCATTGAGCAAAGGCTCTCAAAGTTCCGCAAACGATATAGACGATGACGAAAACGCTATTGCAGAAGATTACGAGTTGCCAGGCGCAGATCTTAGCAACGAAGATGCATCTGTTACAGTAATACCAATGCAAGGTGATGAGTTCATTTGCTCCGAGTGCTTCCTTGTAAAGCACAGAAGTCAGCTCGCTCAAATGTCTCAAGATGGTCAACCGATTTGTAAGGAGTGCGCAGCTTAATGGCTTACGATGATACCTATACGGGCCCAGAGCAGGTGGAAGTTCTTATTAAATATTTGAACGATGGAACAGATAGCCAGGCTGCAATGGAGCATCTTTCTTACGCTCATGCGGGAGATGCTGGAGCGGATTTGCGAACTACGCAAGACGTTACCTTGCGTCCTTTTGAGCGCGCTCTAGTGCCGACTGGCGTTGCAATCGCCTTGCCTGCTGGATATGTGGCTTTGGTTCATCCGCGTTCCGGTTTAGCTGTAAAACAGGGTGTTACTGTTCTTAATGCTCCAGGAACGATTGATGCTGGGTATCGCGGAGAGATTAAGGTTCCATTAATCAATATGGATCCAGAAAATACTGTGCAGTTTAATCGTGGAGATCGCATAGCTCAGCTTGTTATTCAACGCTATGTTGAAGCTAGATTTGTTGAAGCAAGTCAGCTTCCAGGCTCCGATAGATCCACTAAAGGATTTGGCTCTACTGGCGTGCAATGAGGTGACATTCAATGGGAGAATCTCAAGAAGATATTAAAGGCGCTAATATGCTCGGGTGTGAAATTAGCGAAGATATGCGAGACCCATTGCGTCCTATATTGCAAATGTGCAAGTGGCATCATCCCGATGAAAACATGGATATTTTGCATAAGGCGTACAAAAGAGCCGTAAAGCAGCATACTGGTCAAAGGCGTAAATCGGGAGAGCCGTACATTATTCACCCGCTTGCTGTAGCTCAAATTTTAGCTGATCTTGGAATGGGACCTATTGTTGTTGCTGCAGGATTATTGCACGACACTGTAGAAGACACAGATTACACGCTAGAAGAATGCAGAGCAGACTTTGGAGACACGGTTGCTGGCCTTGTAGATGGCGTTACAAAAATATCCAATATGGAGTACGGCGAAAGCGCTCAAGCAGAAACAATTCGCAAAATGGTTGTTGCAATGAGCCGAGATGTGCGAGTGTTAGTAGTAAAGCTTGCAGATCGATTGCATAATGCGCGTACGTGGAGGTACGTTAAGGCGTCTAGCTCGCATAAAAAAGCTCGAGAAACTCTAGACGTTTACGCTCCTCTTGCAAATCGACTCGGTATGAATGCCATTAAAACAGAGCTTGAAGAGCTAAGTTTTAAGGTTTTATACCCTAAGATTTACAACGAAATCGTAGTGTTAGTGGCTCGAAGAGCTGGCCAGCGAGAAGTCTATTTACGTCAAATTCTAGAAGAAATCAACGAAGATTTAAGTGCGCAACATGTTAAGGCTTCGGTTAAAGGGCGACCAAAAGATTACTTCTCAATCTATCAAAAGATGATTGTTCGCGGTCATGATTTTGAAAATATCTATGACCTCGTAGGCGTTAGAATAATCGTTGATTCTATTCGAGACTGTTATGCGGCTCTTGGCGCTGTTCACGCGCGTTGGAGCCCTGTTCCAGGCAGATTTAAGGACTACATTGCTACTCCTAAGCTAAATATGTATCAAAGCTTGCACACTACTGTTGTAGGCCCTGGCGGAAAGCCTGTTGAGATTCAAATTCGCACATGGGATATGCATAGACGTGCAGAATTTGGTATTGCTGCTCACTGGAAGTACAAGGCAAATGGACAAGCTGGTCGAGCTTTAAGTAAGCCAGATAAGGGTGATGTTAAGCGCGAGCAAGAAGAGAACAAAGAGCTTAGCGAATTAGATAACTTAAAGTGGATTCAGCAACTTGCAGATTGGACTAGCGAAACGCCAGATTCCGACGAATTCTTGGGTTCCTTAAAGCAAGATCTTGGAGCTTCGGAAGTCTACGTGTTTACTCCAAAGGGAAGTATTGTTGCTCTTCCGCAAGATGCAACGCCAGTTGACTTTGCTTATTCTGTGCATACGGAAGTTGGACACAGAATGATGGGCGCTCGCGTAAATGGAAAGCTTGTTCCGCTAGATACAAAGCTTAACAACGGAGACACTGTAGAAGTTCTTACGTCTAAGTCCGATACTGCTGGCCCTTCTAGAGATTGGCTCAGTTTTGTAAAAAGCCCTAGAGCTAGAAATAAGATTAGGCAATGGTTTAGCAAGGAACGTCGCTCGGAGGCGATTGAAGAAGGCAAAGACGAGCTTACGCGCGCTATGCGTAAACGTAACTTGCCTTTGTCTACTTTGCTGACTCCGCAAGCGTTAATAGGCGTTGCAGAAGAGCTTAATATTACTGCTAATGTAGAAGCCGTTTATGCTGCGATTGGCGAAGGTCAGGTTTCTACACAAAATGTTATTTCTCGTCTTGTTAAAGATGCGGGAAGTGAAGAAGTAGCAGAAGAAGCGCAAGAAGAGGCGCTTCCGCTTAGAAGAGCAGAGCGTAATCGCAAGTCTAACGGCGTTCTTGGCGTTTCTGTAAAGGGTGTTGGAGACGTTTGGGTTAAGCTTGCGCGCTGTTGCATGCCTGTTCCAGGAGATAATATTGTTGGCTTTATAACAAGAAATCAGGGTGTTTCTGTTCATAGAACAGATTGCCAAAATATGATTGATTTGCAAAAGTCGCAATCGGAACGTGTTATTCCTGTTCAATGGACAAGCGACAAAGGCTTGTTCCTTGTTAAAGTTCAAGTAGAAGCTTTGGATCGTCAGCATTTGCTTTCGGATGTTACTAGAGTTCTTTCAGATCATGGCGTAAATATTCTTTCGGGAACGATTGCTACTGGAGACGATCGCGTTGCTACAAGCCAATTTACGTTTGAAATGGCAGATCCTCAGCATTTGAATACTCTTCTTGCTGCAATTCGTAAGATTGATGGCGTTTTTGACGTTTATAGAATTACGGGTGCAAAAGATAGTGCGGAACCGCGACTTAGAAAAATGGAACGCGATTAAACTGCGATTAAATCGCAACTAAACAGTAACTAAACAATAAAACTTCCAGTCAAATAATCCTTTGGCTGGAAGTTTTATTATTGCAATTTTTATACTATTTTTGCTTTATTTTAACTAATGTTTTTACTTAATAACATCAATAGATATAATTCCAACTGGCTCTAGTGGAGCATCGGACCTATCTGTTGGAACAGATTCAAGCTTATCTACAACAGCTTTAGACTCATCGTCCACAACTTCTCCAAAAATCGTGTGATGACCATCAAGCCAAGGAGTTGGAACAGTTGTTATAAAGAATTGAGATCCATTCGTGCCATGCAAGCGGCCATCGCGTCCGCGTTGCTTTCCAGCATTTGCCATCGCGAGCAAATATGGCTTATCGAACTTTAGAGATGGGTCAATCTCGTCGTCAAATTCGTAGCCAGGACCGCCCATTCCGTTTCCAAGAGGGCATCCGCCTTGAATCATAAAATCTTTAATAATACGGTGGAAAGTTAAGCCATTGTAGAAAGGCTCATTAGACTTTTCGCCGCTAAAAGGATCAGTCCACTCTTTTTCGCCAGTTGCCAAGTCAACGAAATTTTTTACTGTAATAGGCGCTTTATCGTCAAAAAGATTAATCTTTATATCGCCTTCAGACGTATGCATATTAATAAGTGTCATATTGCGATTCTCCCATACATTAAAGACTGTTCACTGTTTATTTTGATTAATATTAGCGCTCGTGATGGTTGATTTTGTTGGATATTAAATCTCCAATGCTTTGCACTAATTGCACAAGCAAAATGCACAAAATTACTGCTGCGCTCATAACGTCGTATTGGTAGCGTTGGTACCCGTAGCGAATCGCAATATCTCCAAGTCCTCCTGCGCCAACTGTTCCAGCCATTGCGGAGAATCCAAAAAGCGTAATAAAAGTCAATGCTGCTCCGCGAATTAGCGAAGGTAAACTTTCAAAAAGCAATACTTTGAACACGATTTGTGTGTTGCTTGCTCCAAAACTTTGAGCAGCTTCTATAAGACTTCCGTCAACTTCTGCCAAAGATTGTTCAACAATTCGCGCTACGAATGGTGCAGCTGTTATAACAAGCGGAACAATTGCTCCTGGAACACCTAAAGATGTTCCAACAATAAGCCTTGTAAGTGGGATTATAGCAACAAGCAAAATTATAAACGGAATAGATCGCACAAAGTTTACAATGCTTCCTAAAACAGTGTTAAGCAGCGCGTTTTTGCAAATTCCTTGCTTTGCGCTTGTTATAAGAAGAACTCCTATTGGAAGTCCTATTATGTATGCAAATAATGTAGATATTGAAGTCATAACAATTGTGTCTTTTGTGCCTTCAATAATTAGTTCTCCATATTCGTCTATAAATTGTGAAATATTTTCTGTCATTTTATTTCACCTCGCTGTTTTCGTTGCTGTTGCTGATGTTTTTGCTGTTATCTCTATGATTTTCAACATTTTCGTTTGCAATAAGTGTTTTTAGAATATTGCTTTGCGTATTCTTGAAAAGCGTTGAAGTATCGCCGATTTCTACGATTTTTCCACTATCAATCATTGCAACTCTATCGCAAATATTGCGCGCAACTGCAAGAGAGTGAGTAATAATAACCAATGTAACGTTAAGATCTCGGTTAATTCTTCTAAGCAAATCAAGTATTTGCGCAGTAGTTGTTGAATCCAATGCGCTTGTAGCTTCGTCACAAATCATAATCGAAGGATTGTTAGCAAGCGCTCGCGCAATAGCAACACGTTGCTGCTGGCCGCCAGAAAGCTGAATAGGGTAGCGGTTTGCTAAATCTTTTAAGCCAACTAAGTCAAGCAAATATTTTGCTCGTTCTTCTCGTTCGTTTTTATTCGTGTGGTTTAGTTCCAAAGGAAAAGTCACATTTTGCAATACAGTTCGCTGCTGGAAAAGACTAAAGTTTTGGAAAATCATGCCAATATTTGACCTGATATTAGATAAATCGCGATTTTTAGCGTATGTAATATCTTTTCCGTCTATTACAACTTTTCCGCTCGTAGGTCTTTCTAGAAGGTTTATGCATCGAACTAGCGAAGACTTTCCAGCTCCCGAAGAACCTAAAATTCCAAAGACTTCTCCCGATTCAATAGTCAAATTAATGTCTGTAAGCGCTTCGTGTTTAGTTTTGCCGCTTGAATAAGTCTTATAAAGATGTTCAATCTGAATCATTTTTCCACCGATTGTAGAACGAATTGTAAAACGAATTATAAAACAAATATGAGGCACGTGCCTCTAGTTTTTTTAGAGGCACATGTCTCTTTTTTTTTATTTGCGATTAAACGCTGTAATCACGTTAAAACACTGGAAGAACAGCGCCGTTGTAGTTTTTCTTTATAAAATCACGAACTTCATCTGTTTTTAACGCTTTTACAAGAGCCTTGATTTTAGCAAGTTTTTCGGAGCCCTTCTTAACAGCAATAATGTTTTCGTATGTCTTAGCGGCTACGCCTCCAACTTTTTCGCTTGTAAGAGGATCTTTAGTTGGGTTAAATCCAGCTTGAATAGCGTAGTTTCCGTTTAGAGCAGCTAAATCAACGTCTTTAACGACTGTTGGAACCAAAGAGGCGTCTATTTCCTTAAACTTTAGATTCTTTGGATTAGAAACAATATCCTTCTTGGTTGAGTTAACATCCTTTGGATTCTTTAGCTTAAGAAGACCTGCGTCTTGCAAAAGAAGAAGTGCGCGAGCTTCGTTGGTTGGATCGCTAGGAACAGCAACTGTTGCGCCATCTTTTAAGTCCTTAATTGTTTTAGTCTTTCCTGGGTAAAGTCCAAATGGCTCAAAGTGGATTCCAGCAATAGAAATAATATGCGTTCCTCTTTCTTTATTAAAGTTATCTAAGTATGGCAAATGCTGATGGTAGTTTGCGTCTGCTTCGCCTTCTTCTACAGCAGTATTTGGCTGAACGTAATCAGTAAATTCCTTAACAACCAACTTATAGCCCTGCTTTTGCAAAATCGGCTTAACTACTTTATTCAAAATATCGCTGTGAGGAGTTGGGGAAGCTGCAACCTTAATCACCTTATCGTCTTTAGTTGCTCCATTTGCAGAAGATCCGCATGCGCTTAGCGAAAGACCCAAAATCGCAGTTAGTGCTGTAAAAGCTGCAATAATCTTTGTGTTCTTCTTTGTGATTTTCATGTTTTTCCCCTTGTCCTTTAATGTTTTTTGTTCGTTGATTATTTTGTTTCTTAGCAACGGAATATCAATATATGCGATTTTGCAGCCTCTTCGCTACCTATTTTCTATTTGTATAATTTATGACGAGTTAGTAATACTAATAAAATCAATAAGATAATCAACAATTATTTTTTGCATTTAGGGCTTGATTTTTTGTTTTTCCTTATTGTTTTGGCGTGGCGTTTTGCAATCTTTTTGTTTTAGAAGGCTTTAAAATGATATGGCTTGTGCAACATGGCTTATAATAAAAACATGACTTCTTTGCGTTTAGCTTTAGCTCAAATTGACACTTGCGTTGGAAACATAAGCAAAAATACGGATGAAATATTGCGATTTTGCAAAGACGCAAGTAGGGGAAACGCCGATATTGTTGTGTTTCCAGAAATGACACTAACTGGGTATCCAATCGAAGACCTTGCTTTGCGTGCAACATTTAGAAAAGCAGCTAATAATGCCGCTTATAGTCTTGCAAAAAGCTTAAAAGATAGCGGATTAGGTGATTTATACGTTGTTGTTGGAACGGTTGGTGTAGACGATGAGTTAGGTAAGCCAAGGAATCGCTTGCTTGTTATTAACAACGGAAAAGTGGCACTTGTTTACGACAAGCATTTTTTGCCAAACTATGGCGTTTTTGACGAATTTAGAATTTTCTCTTCTGGAGATGATTGCGGAATTCTAAACGTTAAAGGCGCAAAATTAGGATTTGCGATTTGCGAAGACATTTGGCAAGATGGCGGCCCAGTTGCGCGTCTTTCTAAAGAGGGGATTGATGTTCTAGTAACAATCAACGGTTCTCCGTACGAAGAAGGCAAAACGGATATTCGATTAAAACTGGCTCAAAAGCGTGCAAAAGAGGTTAATGCTCCGCTTGTTTACGTAAATCAAGTTGGTGCTCAAGATGATCTTGTTTTTGATGGCGGAAGCTTTGTAGTAAACGCAGACGGGTCTTTGATTGAGCGTTCTAAGATGTTTGATCAAGACTTAAGTTTTGTTGATTTTAATACAGATTTAGATGTGCAAAAGTGCTCGACGATTGCTCAAAAATTAGACCCAGACGAAGAAGTTTATTGCGCATGCGTTTTAGGACTTAGAGATTACATGCGTAAAAATGGCTTTAAGGGCGTTTGCTTAGGACTTTCTGGCGGAATCGACTCTGCGCTAGTTGCAACTATGGCGGCGGATGCTTGCGGAGGGCAAAACGTTTGGGGAATTTCAATGCCAAGCATGTATTCTTCGCTTGGTTCTAAAGACGATGCTTGCGATTTAGCTAAGCGCCTTGAAGCACATTACGATATTCAGCCTATTGAGCCGCTTTTTAAGTCATTCCAAAATCAGCTTGATTTGCAAGGTGTTGCTGCAGAAAATTTGCAAGCGCGAGTTAGAGGCGTGATTGTTATGGCGTATTCTAATTCAAAAGGTTTGCTGGCTTTAGCTACTGGCAATAAGTCGGAGCTTGCATGCGGTTATTCTACGATTTATGGAGATGCGGTAGGTGGGTATGCTCCTATTAAAGATTTGTTTAAGACTCGCGTTTGGGCGCTTTCTAGATGGCGTAATCGCGCTGCTAAAAATGGCGTAGGTCTTGGAATGTTGCCTATTGCTGGCAGTGAAGATTTTTCTAAAGAAAATAATCCTAAAGAAAATGCTCCAAAAGATGGCATTCTTATACCTGTAAACTCTATTGTTAAGCCTCCAAGTGCCGAGCTTAGGCCAGGGCAAAAGGATTCGGATTCTTTGCCAGAATACGATTTGCTAGACAAAGTGTTAGAGGCTCATATCGAGCTTGCTCACGGCAGGGCGGATTTGCTTGCAGACGGTTTTGATGAGCGCACAGTTGATACAGTTATTCGGCTTGTAGACCGCGCAGAATGGAAGCGTAGGCAGTATCCGTTAGGGCCAAAAGTTAGTGCGATTGCGTTTGGCAGAGATAGGCGAATTCCAGTAACAACGGCGTTTAGGGAATAGACGGAGGAATAGACGAAGGCTGGGAACGGATTGGTGAAGCTTGGGAAAAGTCGCAAGCAACCGCCCGTTCGATACGCGTTGTATATGTGCTAGTTTGAGGATTCAAACTAGCATTTTTATTAAAAATAAGCTAAAAAACAGTAAAATGTGAGGTAACTCACGTTAAAAATGCCAAAAATCGACGTGTACTGTTTGAACATTGCTCTAACATAGTAGAGAAGGCGACGTGAAGAAGCGTCGTGGATACGAAAGGAGTCAAATATGGCATCAGTGGATGCATCCGTTCTCAGCGAAGAGGATCTTCGTGCAAAAGCGTGGGATGGTTTTACAAGCGGCAATTGGGAAAAAGATATTGACGTTCGTAACTTTATCCTAAAGAATTACACTCCATACGAGGGTGATGAGACTTTCTTGGCAGACGCCACCGAAAAAACGAAGCATATGTGGAAGTACCTCGACGACAACTACTTGGCTGTCGAGCGTGAGCGCCGCGTATACGACGTTGAAACACATATTCCAGCAGGAATTGACGCAATGCCAGCAGGCTACATTGAAAGCCCAGAAGTAGATAACGTAATCGTAGGTCTTCAAACCGACGAACCTTGCAAGCGCGCTATGATGCCAAACGGCGGTTGGCGAATGGTTGAGCAGGCCATTAAGGAAGCTGGCAAGGAAGTAGATCCAGAAATCAAGAAGATTTTCACCGTTTATCGCAAGACTCATAACGATGGCGTGTTTGGTGTTTACACCAAGAATATTAAGATTGCTCGCCACAACAAGATTTTGACTGGTTTGCCAGACGCTTATGGCCGCGGCCGTATTATTGGTGATTATCGTCGCGTGGCTCTTTACGGCGTAAACATGCTTATTGAGTTCAAGAAGCGCGATAAGGATTCGATTCCATACCGCAACGACTTTACTGAGACCGAGATTGAGCATTGGATTCGCTTCCGCGAAGAGCACGATGAGCAAATCAAGGCTTTGAAGCAGCTTATTAACTTGGGCAACGAGTATGGATTGGATTTGAGCCGACCAGCTCAAACCGCTAAGGAAGCTGTTCAGTGGACTTACATGGGCTATCTTGCTTCTGTTAAGAGCCAGGATGGCGCTGCAATGAGCTTCGGCCGTGTTTCTGCATTCTTTGATTGCTACTTTGAGCGTGATTTGAAGGCTGGATTAATCAACGAAACCGACGCTCAGGAAATCATTGATGCTTTGGTTATGAAGCTTCGTATTGTTCGCTTCTTGCGTACTAAGGATTACGACGCAATCTTCTCTGGAGATCCATACTGGGCAACTTGGTCCGATGCAGGCTTCAGCGATGATGGCCGTACCTTTGTTACTAAGACTTCGTTCCGTTTGCTCAACACTTTGACCCTTGAGCATCTTGGGCCAGGTCCAGAGCCAAACATCACTATTTTCTGGGATCCAAAGCTTCCAGAAGCCTACAAGCGTTTCTGCGCACGAATCTCTATCGACACTTCTGCAATTCAGTACGAGTCCGATAAAGATATTCGTGAGCACTGGGGCGACGACGCTGCTATTGCTTGCTGCGTTTCCCCAATGCGCGTTGGTAAGCAAATGCAGTTCTTCGCTGCACGCGTTAACTCCGCAAAGGCTTTGCTCTACGCGATTAACGGTGGCCGCGATGAAATGACTGGCATGCAGGTTATTGATAAGGGTGTTATTGACCCAATCACGCCAGAAGCTGATGGAACTCTTGACTACGAGAAGGTTAAGGCCAACTACGAGAAGGCTTTGGAATGGCTTTCCGAAACCTACATTGAGGCTTTGAACATAATCCACTACATGCACGATAAGTACGCATACGAATCCATTGAGATGGCTTTGCACGATAGGGAAGTCTATCGTACACTCGGCTGCGGTATGTCTGGCTTGTCTATTGCTGCAGATTCCTTGGCTGCTCTAAAGTATGCAAAGGTTTACCCAATCTACAACAAGGATGCTAAGACTGCTGAAGGCCACGAGTACGAGTACATCGAAGGCGCAGATGACGACTTAATCGTTGGCTACAAGACGGTTGGCGAGTTCCCAATCTACGGTAACGATGACGATCGTGCTGATGACTTGGCAAAGTGGGTTGTAAGCACTGTTATGGGTCAAGTAAAGCGTTTGCCTGTATACCGTAATGCTGTTCCAACTCAGTCCATCTTGACTATTACTTCTAACGTTGAGTACGACAAGAACACTGGTTCCTTCCCATCTGGACACAAGAAGGGCACTCCTTACGCTCCAGGTGCAAACCCAGAAAATGGTATGGATTCTCACGGCATGCTTCCATCCATGTTCTCTGTTGGCAAGATTGACTATGACGATGCTCTCGATGGTATTTCGTTGACTAACACCATTACTCCAGACGGTTTGGGTAGAGACGAAGACGAGCGCATTAACAACCTTGTTGGTATTTTGGACGCTGGCAACGGCCACGGCTTGTACCATGCAAACATCAACGTTTTGCGTAAGGAACAGCTTGAAGACGCTGTTGAGCATCCAGAAAAGTACCCACACCTTACGGTTCGTGTTTCTGGCTACGCAGTGAACTTTGTAAAGCTCACTAAGGAGCAGCAGCTCGACGTTATTTCTCGTACATTCCACCAGGGTTCAGTTACTGACTGATTCTGATTGATTGCGAATGCCGCCGGGGGTGAGCAGGTTTTGCTCCTGGCGGCTTTTCAAATAAAATAGACTTAATAGATATACCAAAGACGGTTATAGGGGGCATATAGATGGCTGAAAACACAGCATTTCGCACTACGACTCAGCACATGTTAAAGGAGTCAAAAGAGTATGCCCGACAAACTTTAATGGGTGGTCTTTCTGGTTTTGAATCTCCAATTGGATTAGACAGAAAAGACCGCTTAGTTGCTCTTAAAACTGGCGATATTGGATTTGTGCATTCTTGGGATATCAATACTTCTGTTGATGGCCCTGGCACTCGCATGACAGTGTTTATGAGTGGCTGCCCGCTTCGCTGCCAATATTGCCAAAATCCTGATACTTGGAAAATGCGCGATGGCAAGCCAGTCTACTTAGATGCAATGATTAAAAAAGTAGACCGTTATCAAAGTCTTTTTAAGGCAACAGGCGGCGGAATCACATTTTCTGGCGGAGAATCTATGATGCAACCAGCTTTTGTATCTAGGGTTTTTCGTGCAGCAAAAGAGATGGGCGTGCATACTTGCTTAGATACTTCGGGCTTTTTGAATCGCAATTATACAGACGAAATGATTGACGACATTGATCTTTGCTTGCTAGATGTTAAATCTGGTATTGAAGAAACGTATAAAAAAGTAACTGGCGGCTTGCTTCAGCCAACTATTGACTTTGGTCAGCGATTGGCGAAGGCTGGTAAGAAGATTTGGGTGCGTTTTGTGCTCGTTCCAGGTCTTACAGACAGCGAAGAAAATGTTGAAAAAGTTGCTGAGATTTGCGATTCGTTTGGGGATGCTGTTGAGCATATTGACGTGCTTGGATTCCATCAACTAGGTCGCCCAAAGTGGCATGAGCTTAGGATTCCGTACCCTCTTGAGAATCAAAAAGGACCTTCTAAGGCGCTTAAAGAGCGAGTTGTAAACCAGTTCAAAGACCACGGTTTTGTTGTGTACTAGACTGCGTTTAGATTGCATCAAAAATGTAACTGTAATTTAGACAATTTTTGCGTATTGTATTGTTTTTTTTTGAAGGATTTTTGTATAATTGCATAAACACCCTTTTTAGAGAAAGGATACGCAATGAAGCGCAGAATAGGTTGTTGGATTGCATTAGCTTTTGCATTAGCGTTAGCTATTTTTGCACGGTGTAACGATCAGTTTGGCTTTGGCACAGCGCTTATTATTTTAATTGTTTTGCCGATAATTTTGTTGCCGATAAATATCGTTGCGGCTTTCGATAAGAAACCTCTTATTGAAGTGCCGATAATATCTATTGCTATAACTATTGCTACAGAACTTGCCACTTTCCCAATAAGAGATTTAGGTTTACATGCTCTCTACGTTATCCCAACAGTTTTAGTTTCGGCAGTTGCATTTACTCTTACTAGATTCCTTAAAACTAGGCTTGTTAAGCACATAAATGGAGAAATAGTAAACAATAAAGCAGATTGATTATTTGATTGATTGCTTATTTTTGATTAGTCGTAGTTGTGTGCGAAAGTTGAAGCCGTGTTAAAAGATGCATAATCTATAACACGGCTTAAATATTTTTTACGGATATTTTGCAAAAAATTGCAAAGTAAGATGCAAAAAGCGTAAGAATTTGGCTAAAGCGTACAATCGGGAGGCGTTCTTGAATAAGGAACCAAAGCTCTTAAAAGAGCCTAGAGAAGGAGTTCCAGAAGTCATTGATACGCTTGAATCATATAAAGAATATTGTAATTTGTTAGCAGCAGGGTCGGGTCCTTTGGCTGCAGACGCAGAGCGCGCATCTGGTTTTAGATATGGTCACGAAGATTGGCTGATTCAGTTCAAACGCAAAGGTGCAGGAATTGGATTGCTAGACCCAATAGCGCTAGGAAAACTTGGCGTTGATTGGAATGAATTTAACAAGGCAGTAGGGGATGCGCCTTGGATTATTCACGATTCGATGCAAGATTTACCAGGGTTTTTCGATATTGGTTTGCGTCCGCGTGCTTTGTTTGACACAGAAATCGCAGCTAAATTACTTGGCAGAAAGCGCTTTGGATTAAGCTCTGTAACTGAATATTATTTGGGGCTTACTCTTGCAAAAGAACATTCTGCAGCGGATTGGTCATATAGACCTCTTCCTAGAGATTGGCGAAATTACGCGGCTTTAGACGTTGAATTGCTAATCGAATTAGAAGAAGTAATGAGCGGCGAGTTAAAAAAGCAAGGTAAGCTTTTATGGGCAAATCAAGAGTTTGCACACTTATTAAGTAAAGGTGCTCAAAAGAAGGCTCCTCACCCAAATCCTTGGCTTAGAATATCTCATATAAGCGTTCTTATGCACGATAAAATCGGCTTAATGATTGCAAAAGAGCTTTGGCAAAAGCGAGATGAGCTTGCTTGTCAATACGATATTGCGCCAACTCTATTGCTTTCGGATGCTGCGATTATTGAAGCAGGAAAGCGAAAACCAAGTAATTCTAGGGAGTTTCGCTCAATTCGCATTCTTAACGAACGTGTTAGGATTCACACGGGCAGCGAGCAAGACAAGATGTTTGAACGTTATGCTCCGATTCAGCGCAAAATCAAGCCAAATGTGTGGAAAGCTGTTATAGAAGACGCGATTAGTCGCGCTAAAAGTGGGGAAGTTGCTATTATTTCTAAGCTTGATGATTCAAGTAGTAAATATGGCAATTACAACGATTCTGGCGATTTTGGCGATACTGGCAATTCTGCGGATGCTGGCGATTCTGTTGATTCTAGCGACGCACAAGAATCGCAAGCAGCTCCACGATCTATGAAGTATTGGCGTGATCATCATCCCAAAAGATATGAGCGCTTACAAAATGTAAAGCAGTCTTTAATCAAGATTGCAGAAGATACGCATACGCCTACGGAAATCATTATTAAACCGCAAATTATTCGCAATCTTTGTTGGCAAGATAATATTGAGCATATTGATGTTAAGGAGTTTCTTGTAGAGCAGGGTGCAAGAACGTGGCAAAGCGATTTAATTGCTGAGTCCGTAACTCGCGCTATTATGTAACGGTTGTGCCATATGGCAGAAGCTAGAAAACGTAATTTCAGGAGCGCAAGCGTGAAAATCAGCGTCAGGAATCTTGAGCCAACTAAGGTTAAGCTCACCATTACCGCAGATCTCGAAGATTTTGAGCCATTTATGGATCAGGCTCGTAAAGAGATCGCAAAGCAAATCAACGTGCCAGGTTTCCGTAAGGGACACGTACCAGGCAAGATTGTAGATCAGCGAGTTGGCTTCGGAGCTGTTGCCGGTGAAGCTGTAAATTCTGCTGTTCCAGAGCTTTATTCTAAGGCTTTGGAAGAAAAGAAGATTCGCCCAATGGATCAGCCAGAATTTGATGTTCAGGAAGTCCCAGAATCTGCTAAAGACGAACTTAAGCTTAAGTTTGTTGCAACTGTTGAGCGTCGCCCAGAGTTCAAGCTTAACAAGTTTAAGGGTGTAGAAATCGAAGTAGAGAAGCCAGAAGTTAAAGATAGCGATGTTAAGGCTCGTCTTGAGGCTTTGCGCGCACGTTTTGGCACTCTTGTTGGTGTTGATCGCCCAGCTAAGAAGGGTGATTTTGCAAACATCGATTTGGAAGCTAAGATTAACGACGAAGTTGCCGATTCTCAAAATGGCGTAAGCTACGAGCTTGGTTCCAACACTATGCTTGATGGTTTGGATGAGGCTTTGGAAGGTCTTTCCGCTGGAGAAGAAACCACTTTTGAAGGTACTCTCGAAGCTGGAAAGAACCAGGGCAAGAAAGCTCAGGTTAAGGTAAAGGTTAACTCCGTTAAGGCTCAAGAATTGCCAAAGCTTGACGATGAGTTTGCTAAGGAAGCATCTGAGTTCGACACTCTAAAGGAACTTAAGGAAGACGTTCGTAAGTCTTTGGAGCAGGCAAATGAAGGCCGTCAGGCAACTCTTGCTCGCGATGCTTTTATTGCTAAGATTCAAGAAGAAGTTGAAATTCCTGTGCCAAAGGGTGTTAAAGATAAGGCTGTTGCCGAGCACCTTAAGGGCATGACTCCAGACCCAGAAAAGGCCACTAAGAAGCAAAAGGAAGAGGCTGAAAAGGCTGCAGAAAAGGAGCTTCGTGACCAGATGGTTCTCGACGCTTTGGCAGAAAGCCTCGATGTTTCTGTTTCTCAAGCAGACGTTACCAACTTCTTGGTTTCTGTTGCTCAGCAGTACGGAATGGATCCAAGCCAGTTTATTAACGCTATTGTTCGCAATGGTCAGCTTGGTTCTGCTGTTCAAGAAGTTGCTCGCTCTAAGGGCTTGCTTGCTGGCATGCGTGCTGTAAAGTTCGTTGCTGGCGGAGAAGCTCTTGATTTGAGTGCTTTCTTGTCGGAAGATGAAGAGCCAGAAGATGAAAGCGTTAAGGCTGCTTCTGCTGCTGCAGCTGTTGCCGATGAGCTTTCTGCTGAAAAGTAGTTAGAGTCTTCTAAATTAGAATCTTCTAATAATCTTGTTATTTAAGGCCTAGTGGAGTATAGCTCTGCTGGGTCTTACTTATATTTAATTAAATAATTACTATATAGAATTACGATTATTATAGAAAAATGTTAAGAATTGCGAGACATTATGGATAGTAGTGCTAAAACAAAGCATGAATCTTGTTGCAGATTTAGCAAATTCGGCAAATCTTGCAAATTATTTAGTTTTGCAATTCTAGTAGCGCGTTTTATTGCAGTCTCTGTTGCTCTTGGCGTTCTTGTTGGCTTAGGAGCAACAGTTCTTACGCTTATTTTTTACGCTGTACAACACCTTGCTTTTGGCTCAATTGAATCTGCTAAAAATACTGTATTTTTAGGGCTTCCTTGGTATCGATACGTGCTACCTGGCACAATTGCTATGACTATTGCTGCACTGGCTTGGTATTTTTTGCGAAAGAAGGAGAATCCTCCTCGAATCGTTACTATTCCACAAGCCGTTAGTGGCAGTAGAATGCCAATTTTTTCTACTATTGCACATGTTTTATTGCAAATCGTCATTGTTGGCTCTGGAATCTCAATCGGAAGGGAAGTAGCTCCTAGAGAATTAGCTGCAATGATTGCTCAGCGTTGCAGCAGTATTTTTAATGTGTCTGTTAAAACTCAGCGTATACTAGTTGCGTCTGCTGCAGGTGCTGGCTTGGCTGCAGTGTACCACGCGCCTTTAGCTGGCACTGTGCTTTCTTTAGGTTTGCTTAGTAAAACTCAAGGTTTTGGTTTTTATGCGTGGCTAAATCGCGAAAATGGCTCTGTAATAGTTAATGCACTTAAAAATATTGCGCGCTCGGAGCGTTTGCATTGCTTGCCTTTTGCTCTTGTTATGAATTATGTTGCTGCGTTTGTTGTTGAGTTTTTATTGCATCATTCTAGATACTACAATATTTCGCAATTTTCTTGCGTGATTTCTTGGCAAATTTGCGTTTTAACTGTTGTTGTTGGTGCAGTGTGCGGCTTAGTTGGTTACGTTTTTCGCTTGGGTATTATTTGGTGTAGAACTCATGCTTTGCGTGGCATACAAATGCTGTGTTTTATGCCTATAGCTGGCTTAGTTATTGGTGTTGCGGCTTGTTGGTTTCCGCATATTATGGGGAACGGTAGGTCGCTTTCTCAGCTTGCTTTTTCTGTAGCTAGCTTTCCGTATTTGGCAGAAAACTCGCATATTATGATTATTTTGTTGCTTCTTGCGCTAATTAAAATGCTTATGACTGTGCTTGTTTTGCGCTATGGTGCTTCTGGAGGCGTATTGCAACCGAGTATTTCAACTGGCGCTTGCTTTGGTGTGATTTTATACGCTATTTTTTCAACGTCTGGTTTTTTGCAAGTTTTTGACATTTCGCAAGTTTCTGCAATTTCTGTATCTATTATTGGCGCTGCTTCTTTACTTGCGTCTTCTAGAAAAGCTCCGATTATGGCGTGGCTTTTAGTTGCGGAATTAGTAAATGCACCGTTTACATTACTTTGTCTTATGCTATTTGCGGTGATTGTGTCTAGTTGCGTGTCTAGTTGTGTGTCTAGTTGCGTGTCTAATTGCGTGTCTAATTGCGTTAAGCGTTTTACTTCACATTCTTGTTTTGCGGTCACGCGCACACGATAGTCTAGATGTATTCAAAATGTTTGTAAGGAGATAAGGTGACTGATCTGTTTACGGCTTCTCCCGTTATGCAAGAAGGGGAGCCACAAAATCCAACGGATTCGATTTTTAATCAACTCTTAAAAGATCGTATTATTTGGCTTGGCTCTGAAGTCAAGGATGAAAATGCCAATATTATTTGCGCTCAGATGCTTATGCTAGCTGCGCAAGATCCTAAGAAAGATATTTGGCTTTATATTAATTCGCCAGGTGGTTCTATTACCGCTGGAATGGCTATTTACGACACTATGCAGCTTATTGAGCCAGATGTTGCTACGATTGCTGTTGGCATGGCTGCTTCTATGGGTCAGTTCTTGCTGAGTTCTGGCACGCCTGGTAAGCGTTTTATAACGTCTCATGCTCGCGTGCTAATGCACCAGCCTTCTGGCGGTGTTGGTGGCACTGCTACAGACGTGCGTATTAATGCTGAACTTATTATGGATATGAAGAAAACTCTCGCTGAGCTAACGGCTCAGCAGACTGGTCATACGGTTGAAGAGATCTACCGAGACAACGAGTATGATCATTGGTTTACTGCTCAGCAGGCTTTGGAGTATGGCTTTGTAGATAAGATTGTTACCACTCCAGCTTCTATGCGTGGGGAGGAGTGATTTTAATGGCAAGTGAAGAAGCAAAGTTTGTTGCTCGCGCTAAGCGTTTGGGTGGATTTGGCCAAACTAATACGACTTTTACAAATCGTTATGTTTTGCCACAATTTGGCGAGCAAACGCCGTACGGCATGAAAACTCAAGATCCATACACTAAGCTTTTTGAAGACCGCATTATTTTTATGGGTGTTCAAGTAGACGATACTTCTGCAGACGATATTATGGCTCAGCTTTTGGTTCTAGAAAGCATGGATCCAAGCAGAGATGTAATGATGTACATTAACTCTCCAGGCGGTTCTATGACGGCTATGACGGCCATTTACGATACCATGCAATACATTAAGCCAGATGTGCAAACAGTGTGCTTAGGCCAGGCTGCTTCGGCTGCTGCGATTTTACTTGCTGCTGGTGCTGCTGGTAAGCGCATGATTTTGCCAAATGCGCGCGTGCTTATTCATCAACCTGCTATGGGTCAAGATTTTGGCAAAGCCACAGAGATAGAGCTTCAAGCTAAAGAAATGTTGCGTTTGCGCGAATGGTTAGAGGCTACTCTTGCAAAGCACACTGGCCAAAGTGTTGAGCGCATTCGTAAAGATATTGAGGTAGACACTATTCTTACCGCTCCTCAAGCTAAAGAATACGGTATGGTAGATGAGGTTCTGGAGCATAGGTCTTAAGGATTTTATGTTTTAGATTCTTATGTTTTGATTCTTATGTTTTAGATGCAGACCCTGGCGCTGGCGACACGCCAGGGTTTGTGTTTTTGTAAAGATGGTTGTATATTAGTCAAGTTGCCAAAAACAACGGAAAGTTAAAGTTCCAAGTTTTTGGAGAACATGCGCCAGTAGCCCAACGGATTAGAGCATCTGACTACGGATCAGAAGGTTGCAGGTTCGAATCCTGTCTGGCGCACGATACACGCGGTTTTCACCGCGTTTTTTTTTACTGCTTAATTCATTGGTGGGTTATAGGGTTATAGGTCAAAAAGTGTGTAAAGCTAAGCTGATGAATATTCTGTTGCATAGTCACAATCCAAACACTGTTACTAATTCAGTCAACCGACTGAGAAAGTAACAGTCATGAGACGCTCGCACAGAACGCTAACTGCACGCGAGTTTGAAAACTGCTAACTAGAGACCCTCGCACAGAACGACTGCACATAAGAATACCTACATTCGATATACTACGAGCCTTACTGCCGTAAGGGTTATGAGCTTATTTTTTACACACTTTTTGTCCGGGTGGCGAATGTGCAGAAAACAGATTCGACTACCGCAAAACGCTTGTATTGCAATATGTGAGACATGATTTTTTACACACTTTTTGGCCTATAACCCTCTTTTTGTAAAGGGGCGCAAAAAGCACTCTCTTTTTTTGAAAAATGAGAGTGCTGACATCTGCAATATTCAGTTATCTGGTACGAAGGAGCTGCGACTATTCAAGTTGAAAATATTTTCTGAACATTTTTCATACCTCTTGATTTTATTCGTGTAAACGAGTATAATCATATAATGATATTTTACAAACTGATGAAATTTATGTCTGCGTAAAAGAAGTTTGTTCCGCTAATTCCCTAGTCAATATAAAAGTGTGTTTTTGAAAGGTTAGCGGTACGCGGAATAATTGGGAGGGGTACGATGAAATATTTATCCGTTGCGGAGACCGCTGAGAAATGGGGCATCTGCCAACGGCGCATACAGACCTTGCTCAACGAAAAACGTATTGAGAGTGCGACGCGGATTGGTCGTACCTGGGCAATTCCCGACGATGCACAAAAGCCCGCCGATGCAAGAATTAAAAGCGGCAAGTATATCAAGACCTCTGAAAAACCAAAAGAGTCGCAGGAGAAATAGCCGCGACTCTAATTCGATATGATGATACCAATTTATCCGCAAGTGTGCCAATGTCCGCACTACCCCCCCTGGTTACAACTCGCTCCAGATGGTATGTACGACGGACAACAAAAGCCGGTGCCGATGCGTTTACCAATGTGTGAATTGCTGCGCCAATAGAAAAAATAGGAGGCACAAACACGATGAGCACCAACATCTCAAAACAAAAGCGTGATGACCTGATTGCAAAAATCGGTCAGATACGCACTTTCATATCTGCCGCCCCGCAGGACGAAAACACGGGCAATCTGCTGACCTACCTTTCCGAGTTGGAGAAAGATGTTAATGGTAAAAAGTATGGTCTTGTGTTTGAAGAACACCGCGAGGAAATTGACGATGTGCTGGATACGCATACGCCTGTGCTGACCGAGGACAAAAGCCTTTTCATCGACAACGGCGGTCAAATGAATTTTCTCATTGAGGGGGATAATCTCGCTTCTTTGAAACTATTGGAGAAAACGCACAAGGGCAAGATTGACCTTATCTACATAGATCCACCTTATAACACCGGAAACCAAGATTTTATTTATGATGACACGTATCTTTCAGCTACCGATGGATACCAACATAGTAAGTGGATTTCGTTTATTACTGAAAGACTTAAAATTGCGAAAAAGTTTCTTGCGCAAAATGGTGTTATTGCAATTAGTATTGGATACCAAGAGGTACATAACCTCATGTTGATGTGCCAAGAAATGTTCTACGAAAAGAATGTTACTTGCGTAACGGTTCAAACATCGGGTGGAAAGCCAAACGGTGGTTTTAATATTACATACGAATTTATTGTATTTATTACCCCAAATGATTTTTCTCCCAATGCGAGCGAATCTGCAATGAACGAATATGCGTCACCTTACCACGGAATGAATTTAGCGACATTCGACCAAGTACAGAGACCAGGACAAGCCTATCCGATATTTGTTGATAAGGATGGAGTTTTTTTAGGATGTGGAAAATCCCTTGCCGAAAGGGTAAAGGCAGGAGAATATAACGGCGAATTACAAGATTTCATATATGACTATTCGGAGGCGCCTGAAGGCGCGTATGCTATTTGGCCTGTTACACGAAAAGGTGTGCCTTGTGTATGGCGTTTAATTCCGTCCCGTCTTGCGAAAGATTGGGAAAAAGGTTACATCAAAATCGTGCCTCAAAATCCTGGCAAGACAAAAAACTTATTTACAGTTCAGTATCTTTCCGATGGTGTAATTAAAAAAATCAAAAGTGGTGAATTGGAAACACATAGATTATCCGAGGATAGCCGTATTCCTACTGTCAATGTTGATAATTATCGAACTGCTGGAACAACTATTCAATCTATTTGGACGGAAAAAGCCTTTTATACTACTAACGGTGGCAATGAAATGGCTGATATTCTTGGTAGTAAAAAAGCATTTTCCTACCCAAAACCGCTTGCACTTGTATCAGAGGTAGTGCAACGCATATCCAAAGAAAATTCAACCATTCTTGATTTTTTTGCTGGCAGCGGCACAACGGGACATGCCGTTATGAAGCTGAATGACGAAGATGGCGGAAACCGTCGTTTCATCCTATGCACCAACAACGAAAACAACATATGCCGTGATGTGACCTACGAGCGTATCAAGCGCGTTATCGACAAAGAGGGGTACGCCGCGAGTCTGAAATATTACAAGGTGGACTACATTCCCATTTCAGAACGTCTTTATTATGAGTATGCGGGCGAGCTGCTCTGTCATATCCGCGAATTGGTGGAGCTTGAAAACGGCATCAATTTTGTCGGCAACGCGGAAATTGCAATTGTGCTGACCGAAGAAGAACTTGCCGTTTTTATGGCAAATATTGATGCTTACAGTAAATGCCGCAAGCTGTATATGGGACACGACCTCTTACCCGACGAGGAACAGGAAAAGTCCCTTGTCGAACACGACATAGAGATAAATATTATTCCCGATTACTATTATCGGGAGTTGCAGGAGGTGTAAATGATGGAACTAAAAATGTTTCAAAAAACGGCTGTAAAGTGTTTGTTTGATGCGATGGATACCTCTGCCAGGGACATCATCTTAAAAAGTCCCACGGGCAGCGGAAAGACCATCATTCTCACCTACTTTATGCACCAATACACGCAGAGCTATCCGAAAACCGTGTTTGTGTGGCTCACACCAGGCAAGGGTAACCTTGAAGAACAGAGCAAGGCGAAAATGGACAAGTATATCCACGCCGCGCAAACCAAGCTCCTTGCCGATGTGATGGCGGCGGGATTTGAGGAAAACGATTGCTGTTTCATCAACTGGGAGAAGCTGACGAAAAAAGGCAATAACGCCCTCAAAGACAGCGAACACACCAATTTCATTGAGCATATCGAACACGCTTTGAATGACGGCTTGCGCTTTGTGGTTATCGTGGACGAGAGCCATCAGAATAACACGGTCAAAGCGGACGAGATTATTCAGTATTTCCATACGAATAAAATTATCCGTTGCTCTGCTACACCGAAGGGCATAAAAAATGCGGAGATTATCGAAATTCCCGAAGAAGATGTAATTTCAGAAGGTCTGATAAAGAAAATGCTCATCATCAATGAAGATTTTCCGCAGAGCATAGAAACCACCGACCAGAACTCCTATCTGCTTGAAATGGCACTCGCCAAGCAGCGCGCGCTCCGTTCCGCTTTTCTGGCGGCGGATAAGGACATTAATCCGCTGATTGTTGTGCAAATACCGAATAAGTCCGAGAAAATGCAGGATGATATTGAGCGTTATTTTGATACACAAGGTATTACCTATGAAAATCAGCAGTTGGCGGTGTGGCTCTCCGATATGCACGAAAACCTGGAGGGCATCGACGAGCCGAATGCAAATTCCGTTGCTGTTATCATCAAGCAAGCCGTCGCTACGGGTTGGGACTGTCCGAGAGCCTATATTCTGGTGAAGCTCCGCGACAACATGGACGAAACCTTTGAAATACAGACAATAGGACGTATCCGCCGTATGCCCGAAGCGCATCACTATGGAAGCGATTTGCTGGATAGCTGTTACCTCTATACCTTTGACGAGAAGTTTACGCAGGGTGTGAAAATGAGCTTGGGCAAGGGTGCGTTGGATGCGGCTACGCTGTTTCTCAAAAACGAATACAAAGAAATCACGCTGATCAGTGAACAGCGGACAATGGTTACGAATACCCGCAATCCGCAGACTGCGCTGCTTGCCGTTGCCAAATACTTTGAGAAAGAGTTTAAGACGGGCGGCAATAAAGCGGAAAATCTGACGCGCTTACAGACGGCGGGCTTCGTATTTGCAGACGGCATTTTGCGCCATACATATTCGGGCGAAACAGCAACCCTCGATTTCAATGCCGGCGATATGAACACCGTCACCATTGAGGAAAAGCTGAACACCCACCAACACGGACACTTGTATCACAACCGCATCGGTAAAATCGGTATGGAAATTGGTATGGAATATAATTATATGAATACCATTATCCGCAAGCTGTTCGATAAGAATTTCAAGTATGCGCGTAAAATTCTTACTTTAGAGCCAAGAGAGGTTTACATCTTTGTCATTAACAATGCAGACCGTTTGAAGTACATCGTGCGTGAAGCGATGGCGGCGGAGTTGGCGCAGCTTCAGTTGGATATAAAGACGGTATCTAAAGTGCAGTTCCGTATTCCGAAGAGTTGTCTGTTTACCTATGATGGAACGGCGAAAACACAGGTGGAAATGAAAAAGAACGTGTATTGCGGCTATCTTTCCTCTGCCGAGGTTCGTTCTTCTTCGGAGCGCAAGTTTGAAAAATACTGCGAACACGCTGACAGTGTGGATTGGGTATATAAGAACGGTGATAAGGGCAACGAATATCTTTCCATCGTTTATGCCGATAACTCCGAAAAACAGAAGAATTTCTATCCCGACTACATTATTTCCGTTCGTGGTAACATTTGGATTATCGAAACCAAGGGTGGTTTTGACCGTTCTGGCAATAGCCAGGATATTGATATTTTCACGCCGAAAAAGTTTAAGGTGCTGAAAGATTATCTTGAACGCTATGAGCTGAACGGCGGCATCGTCCGCTACGATGAAAAGAGCGAGGAATTGTGTATCTGTATGGATACCTATTCCGATGACATCGGAAGTGACAGTTGGAAAATTCTATCCGATGTTTTAATGTAAGAAAAGAGGTGTTTGGGGTGAAGGTAATAGAGCATCGACAAGTAAATACAAATGGAAAAGCTAAAGTGCAGTTTTTGCGTATTGACCCCGAAGATTTATCTGCAACTTTGTTAGATATTTTGACCGTTTTAATGAATTTGTCGTGGCTTAGCAAATTCAATAAAGATTACAAAATTGCAGCCTTTACCTCAAGAGCCAATAAAACTATAAAGGACATCGAGGAGAAATTCTCCAAATCCAAAGACGATAAAATCTCCAAGGATGCTGGCGAGTATGTTGTATCCGAATTAGCGAGAGAGGCAATCGTAAACGAACTTCACTACTTGGATATACCTTTGGCAGAGTTACTTGGAAAGAAAAAGTCTGGAAATCCGGGATTCGATTTTCATAGCCAAAATATTGATACAGATACAGTCATATTTGGTGAATCCAAGTATGTTACGACAACAACTGCGTATTCCAGTGCTTTGCCACAGATGGTAGATTTCATTGAAAAGAGTAAGGACATTGAAGATTTGCCCGAATTAGAACCTTTTTGTTCAGACGCAGCACTTCGTAGAGCTTATGACGGAAGAAAGGGTTTTGCTGCGGCTTTTTCTGCCAAAAGCACAAAATCGGATAGTATTATCAATAACATTATAGGTCGTTCAGATTTTCAATCACTACTTCCATTTGAGGAAGTATTATTAGTGGCGGTGAATCTATGAATAGTATTTTAGAAAATGGGAACTTGATAAGTCGAATTAAAGACGGGATAAATTTGCCCGAAATAGCAAACTATGCTCTTGAATGCTTATATCTAGATGGACCAGTAGATACGGTGGTTCTCGAAATTGTTTCGTATCTAAAAATATTTCAACCTGCATTCTTTGCCACCATTGAAAATGACGTGATAGAAATAATGGGGTTGTTCTATAAATCGCCCACGCCAGAAACACTTCAAGGTGTAGTGTTTGATATATATTCTCAACAAATCAAAGAACGCTGGGGTAATACTTATACACCAATGCAGGCGGATATTCTAAAACAAATCAACTCAAAGCAATGTTTCAGCTTTTCTGCTCCCACAAGTACGGGAAAGTCGTTTGTATTCAGCAATGTGATTATGAAATCGCAAAGAGATATTGTTGTAGTTGTTCCTTCGAGAGCACTAATAAACGAATATCATGACCGTGTATGCAGCACCGTAGATGTCAAAGAAGTGAATGTCTTAACATTTGTTGAGCGCATCAATACTAAACATGCCAAAAGAAATGTGTTTATTCTTACCCCTGAGCGTGCTCGCGAATTGTTTAAGAACAAGTCTTGGCTGGATATTGAATACATACTTATTGATGAAGCCCAGTTAAGTGACGAAAAATCAACACGGGGAATATACTTTGACGGTATCGTTCGACGTGCATTGAAAGTTTTTCCAAATGCGAAATTCATATTTGCCCATCCTTTTATATCAAACCCGCAGGCACAGTTAAAAAAGAATAATATTGAGCTGGACGAATCAGCATTTTCGAGACAGTACAAGCAAAAAAATGTTGGACAGATATTTTATACTCATAATCCTAATTTGGGAGAATTTTATCATTTCGGAACAAACAATAGAATATTTGGTGAACGTAAAATATTATCTTCTTATGATCCCATTGAGCAGTCGCTAAGGAATGGCGGTAGCGTGCTGATATACGCTGCGAAAACACAGATTCTTAACAAAAAAATATTTCAACGCTTCAATAAATATTTTGAGTTCTGCCCCACAATTACAAATCCAGAGGCATTAGAGCTAATCGAAAGTCTCCGCGAATACATTGGAGCATCAAAAAACGATATGAATTACTATAATTCCGACATGATTGATAACCTCATGCGCGGAATTGTATCCCATCATGGCTCAATCCCCCTTACTGCTAGACTCATTCTTGAGCATTTTACTCAAAGAGGGTTCTGCAAATTATGTTTTGCAACCTCCACATTGGAGCAGGGGATAAATATGCCCTTTGATGTAGTTTATATCGACAGATTCGAGGCCTCAAAATCTTTGTCTGTAAAAAATCTTATTGGTCGTGCAGGGCGCTCAACCACGAATAAGCAATTTGACGTAGGTAGCGTCATAGTTCGCACCTCTGCTATGACACCATTGCGTAAAACACTTCTAAAAAACGAACCTATTTCAGAGATATCTCATTTGGATATTAAAGATGACAAAATTGATGAAACCTACCAGGAGTTTAAGGACGCAATTATTAATGATACATTTAATGATGAGTATAATCTGACCGAAAAAGATGTTGAAAAGATTAAATCGGAAGAAATCAAATTACTGATACCAACATTGTTAGATATGCTGTTTATTGATGAAAACATTCTTACTGCCGAAGAAATTACTCCAGAGATCAAAGACCTGTTTCATAAACTTTACGAGTCCTATCTCGGACGTCCTTTAGTTGTATCAGAGAAAAAAGTACTGAATGAAGCAATTAGAATCATGCTCTGGAAAGTGACCGGCAGAACTTTTAGAAATATTTGTCAGATTAGATACGCACGAGTTGCACAAGTGAATGAACGAAGGAAACATCCTGAACGTATTGAATCTATACCCGCCAAATATATGGTTGGCTATAATGAAATACCCAATAAGAATCTGCCCATTTACCCTAAAATACCGAATACAATCCTTGCAAAAAATGTGGATTACGATACGGTTGTATTTGATACTTATGATTTTTTGGATAAAATGATTGGCTTCAAGTTGAGTGACATTTACTATGCAGTTTTTCGTGAATACTATTTGGATACGAATGATGAGCGCTCCCAGAAAATGGCGAATTATATGAAGTTCGGGACAGACGATGCAACAGAGATTTGGATGCTAAAATATGGATTTGACTTTGAAGATATTGAGTGGCTGAAACCATATGTAAAATCCATTGGAGAAGAAGAAATTTGCTTTTATAGTTCTATTGTAGAACTGAATAATGAGCAGAAAAGACTTATAGAAAAGTTTCTCTACTAAAAACTTGGCAAAAGCATTAAACCGTTACCAATGTATCAAACGATTCGGGTAATAGGCAAAAACTCCAAGCACCACGCCTAGAGCTTTCGTCAACCTAGTACTCCCAATCCATTTGTGACAATAATCTGTACATATATTAATCAAGAATGGTTAATAATTTTTGATCTAAGTCACGTTCGTGTTTTATGTGATAGCGTTTTCAAATTTTTATGTTTATATCCTTATAACCTAATTTATGCAATATTTAATATTGTAAGAAAACTAAATAAAGGATAATTTGCATAAATAATTAGAATATAAATTATTATACGAAATACTGCAATTGCAAAAGTAGGGAGAAAGAATATGAGCTACGTTGCAGATAAACCTATTGAAAAGGCTGATGAAGATTTATTGGGAAGATCTGATTTTGCAAAACAATTTGGGAAATCGATTTATGAGTATGATAGCAAAGATGGTCTTGTAATTGGCTTGTATGGAAAGTGGGGTAGTGGTAAGACGTCTATTATAAATATGGCAATATCTGAGATTTCAGTATACGAAGATGAAGCCAAAAAAGTAGAGAAAGAAAAATGGTATTCAAAATTATACAAAAGAATAAGAAAATCCGATACTTCACAAAAAACTGAAGAAGATCAAAATCATAATCCAATAATTATTAGATTTTCGCCATGGAATTATTCCGACAAGAATAATTTAATCAGTTTGTTCTTTTATGAATTGAAGAATAAATTAGGTATAGCTAAAGACGAAGAGAATAAAGAAAAAATCGGAAAGGCTATAAGTCAATATTCCGATGTTATTGACGTTTTATCATTTATTCCAGTAGCTGGGCCTGCAATTGCTCCTATATTGAAAACTATTTCCAAATCAAAAGGAGCTAAATTGATGCAAGCTCCTAGTTTGAATGATGCTAAAGAAAAATTGTGTGAGGCGCTAGAAGATTTTAACCACAAAATAATTGTTTTTATCGATGATATAGATAGATTAACTACTCCTCAGATTAAAGACATTTTCCAATTGGTTAAGCAAGTAGGCGATTTCCCAAACATAATTTATGTTCTTACAATGGATAGGGAAATTGTTTGCAATGCTTTGTCTGAATATCACAATATTGACGGAGATGAGTATTTAAAGAAAATTGTTCAAGTTTCTTTCGAAGTTCCTGAAATTGATAAATCATTATTGCCTGAAATATTAAAAAGTAGACTAAATAAAATTATATACAAAAATGATTGTGAAGAAGAATTTGAAAATAACGAATATTTTGAAACAGTACTTGAAAACTGCGTAAATCCATATATTAAAAATATAAGAGATATTAATAGATTACTTAATGCTTTCCAATTCAAATATGGCGCTTTGTGGAAAGAAACATCATTTGTTGATTTATTAGCTATTACTGCAATAGAAATTTTCGAGCCTAAATTATACAAATGGATTGCTTATAATAAAAATATGCTTTGTGAAGGCAAAGAGCATACTTGTTTGATGATAGAAAATGATGGTAACAAATATTTAAAGCAATGTAATGAAAAATTTAGTAATTTAGGATTTGACTTTAACAGAGTAATTGATATTCTATCAACCCTATTTACAAGATTTGCAAAAGATATTAATAAAGATAGTTTTGTAAAAGACCTTACTAAAAAACACTCAACAAAATATCAATCTGAAGAAGAACTTACCAGTAAAATGCGTGTTGGTTCCGCTGAGAAATTTGACTTATATTTCAGTTTTAATTTATGGAGTATAAAAATCCCAAGAGAAGAAATTATTAAATGCGTGAACAGTTATAGTAATTTTACTCTTAGACAAAAAATTAAGAATTTTAATAAAGATGGTAATATTATACTCTTTTTAGACAATATAGAAGCGCTAGCTCTTGATAATGAAATATTAAATAATCGACTTGCTTTAATTGCATCTATATTATTTGAATTACAATATGAATTTAAAGACCCAGATCCATCTGTCTTCTATAACACGTCTGCAACTGAATATTCAGAACAAATATTATCAAAAATAGTCGCTTGTATTGATAAAGAAAACGACAGGTATGAAATTATTAGTTCTGCAGTTAAAAATATTAATAGAGACAACGTTGGCACAACATCTACAATAATTAAATATATTGGATTCGCCTACAGAAAATACGGATGTAAAGATGAACGTAAAGATTCTCAATTCATTAGTCTTAAACATTTAGAAGATATTGAAAAAATTTATGCGGCAAAAATTAAATCCATTTCAAAATCCGAAGATATATTAAGTTCTTACCAATTCCGTATAGCATTTTACGTATGGAAATATGTTGATAAAGAAACTGCCATCGAATATGTTAAAAATCTGTTTAAAGATGATGTAAATAAGCTTAAATTCTTATGCTTAACAACATATAATAGTTTAACGGACTGGGAATTTTCTTCAGAAAATTGCTTTTATCTAATTTCTGAAGAAGAATTTTATGCTTCCATAAAAAATTTTGATAAAAGTCGATTAGATGAATTTACTAAAGAAGAGCAAATAATATTAGCTTCGTTTACTATAAACTATGAAAATAGAGACAATGATCATTTTCTTCCTGCACAAGAAAAACAAGCTATAGAACTCATAGAAAAGTGGAAATCTGAAAGCAAGAGTAATTAAGAGTGGGTACAGTTCTGTCTGAATTTCCATTACAGCGTTGTAAGGAATTTCAGACAGAACTATATAAACTACCGCACTTTGCGCCAGCGCAATCTATCGTCGTTCGCGCCTAGTTTACACATCATAAGAGTTCCTCGTATAGTTACTCCTTGTTGTCCAGAAGTAGAGCAGAAGCTTCCTGGATGTACTAGAGGAAGTTGCTGTTGTTGAGGCTGCTGCTGAGGTTGTTGTTGAGGAACGGGAGCTGGTTGTGGGGTAGGTGCTGGCGCCTGCTGCTGAACTGGTGCTTGGGCAGGTTGTTGATTCTCTTGCTGTTCTTCTGTGTTCCCATTTCCAGATTGCGTAGAATCTGAATTGGAACTATCTACAGATGATTTGTTTGTTGAATTCTTTTTGGTGTTTGTTTTGTTAGCGTTAGTTTGATTGTTATTGTCGGAATCCTCATTTGAAGACGACTTTGGTTTATTTTCATTATTGTCTTTGGAATTCTTGGATTTGTCATCTTTATCTTTTTGTGCAAAAATTGAATCCTTTTCAATTTCGCAAGACAAGTCGTTCTTTTTTACGGAACAGATTTCGTCAGAGTAATGATTTATGGCAAATTCTATTTCTGTTTCATCAAACTTAAGGTCTTCAAGTTTTGATTTTGCGTCTTCTTTAGTTAGGTTATTATCATCTTCTACGAGTAGCCTTAATTTTCTTACTGCCACATTGTTGAAATCGTAAGTGTCGTCTAAATAATTTATAGCAGATTCGGAATCTTTCGCAGAACATCCGGAAGTTGTCATCTTTTTCTTAATAGCGTTCAAGGACAAAAAGTCGTCAACTACATAGTTCTTTGCTATATTTTTACATTCCAATGCGCTTAGCTTGGTTTTAGTGTTGTTTGGTTTATTTTGCTGAATCGAACCTATGACCCCAACTGCTAAAAAGATTATTAATATAGTTAGGAGTATATGTTTAAGTTTTTTAGATTTTGTATTTTTTGGATTTTTTACACTATTTTGTTTGTTATACATGTTACTTGTATTCTTATCGTATGATGTTGTGCTGTTATTTATAATCTGAGTTTTTTGTATATCGCTGTTTTTGGCAGAAACATCATTGTTATTCATAGAATATCTTTCTCTACTGTAAATATTTGATATATTTTTCTACTGTTTTTATTATTACTTTCACAGTTTAGTAGCATTTTGCTTATTTTGTGAATAGATGTATATTAAATATTTTTAGTCTTCAGATTAGAAAAATTTATAAATCTCATTATAAAATTAGTTCGAATCCCTGAGGGGCACATGCAATCATTCCTACATGCGTGTTAGTGGCACAAAATAAGGGCTAATTGCAAAATCTGTAGCTACACCAACAAACTTCTACCCGTAACTGTTTACTTGGCTCTACTTATTACTTGATACCCGTGTTTAGTTAGCACAGATTCGAGTTGAGAAAGATACGCAAGCGCTGCAGGAGAAAGATTCGTGCGCTCATTCTTAATCCACCCAACAAGCATGGTTTCTTCGCAATCCAGCGGAATGGTCACGATTTTCTCGTTATTCAAGTCGCCATTGTCGATTCCAGTGCAAATCGTAAAACCATTAAGACCAATAATAAAGTTCAAAATAGTTGCGCGGTCTGTAACATTAATCTTTTTAGGCGGATGTTGAGGCCAAACCGCTTCCTCTGTAAAGAAGAAGCTCCCGTCTTCTCCCTGCTCATACTGAATAAATGGATATGGTCGTAAATCATCTAAAGTAAGCTTCTTGCGATTTGCGAGCGGATTATTCCTAGAAATAAAAACGTGCAAATTAGCGCGGAAAAGTGGATGGAACTCAAGATGCTTTTCTCGAAGCATCTTTCCAATAACGTCTTTATTGTAATCAGAAAGATAAAGCAAACCAAGATCTGCGCGCATTGAAGTCACTTGATTAATAATGTTTTTTGTACGCGTTTCCCTTAGTGAAAACTCGTACTCGTTAGAATCTATGCTGCGAATCATGTCTACAAAAGCCTCAACAGCAAACATGTAGTGCTGAGTTGCAACGCTGCAAAGCTGTTTTCTAGGCTTAGTGCTGTTGTATCGCTCTTCAAGCAAATCTGCCTGGTCTAAAACTTGTCGTGCGTATGTTAAAAACTCAGCGCCATCAACAGTTAAAGCAATTCCTTGAGAAGATCTAGTAAAAATCTCAATGCCAAGCTCTCGCTCCAATTCTTTCACAGAAGAACTTAACGCTGGCTGCGAAACAAAGAGTTCATGCGAAGCTTCGTTCATAGATCCGCACTCTACGATTTTCACAATGTACTTTAATTGCAGCAGCGTCATTATTAAGAGCCTTCCGATTTTTGGGATTTATACTTGACTATTACAACTATTACAACTATAAACTAACGCCTATAATCTTGCGACTAACGCTTATGGTCTAATAATTTAATGCCTGCAAACTTGCGACTAACGCTTATAATCTAGCGACTTTGGCTTAACGCCTGCAATCTAACACATATAATCTAAAGCCTATAATCTAACGCCTAGTGATTCCAAATCTTTGCGAGCTTGTTCGGTAGTAGTAAAAACAAACCCATGCATTCCAACGTTATGCGCTCCATCAATATTTGCTGGCTTATCGTCGAAGAAAACAGTTGTTTGCGGCTCTAACCCAAATCTGCTCATAGCAAGTTCAAAAATCTCGGGCTGTGGCTTATGCAAATGCTCAACGCCTGAAATAATCGTGCCCTGCAAAAGCGTGTTTAGTTCTGGGAATTTACGCAGTGCGAGTGGGAAAGTCTCTCTAGACCAGTTAGTCAATCCCCAAACGCCGTACCCAGCTTTGCGTAAATCGTGCAACAAATCTACTATTCCAGGCATCATTCGCGTAAGAACTTGATCGTAGTGTGCGCAATACCACTGAAAAGCGTTGCTAAGCTCCTTGCCAAATCGCCTCTCGTATTCTGGCAAAAGGTCTTTTAGTAGCTCTCCGCCGTCCATGCGATCTTCAAACTCATAAAATCCAGCCAAATCGTCTTTTCCAAAAGTGCCATTAGGGCAAATCGTGTCTACCAAATATGGGAACTGTTTTTGCAAGCAATTCCTGCAATTCCACTCGAGCAAAACCTTGCAATAATCGAACATTACGTCATTAATTTCAACAGATTCTGCATTTTCATTTGTGTTGATATTTTCGCTTGTCATTTTTCTTCTTTCACTAATCAAGATTCATCAAAGACCCAAGAGTGTAAGGCAATGCATCAATAATACCGCTTGCGACTATTGGATGCTCAATATTTTCGCAATTTTCGTAATTTGCGCAATTATTGTAAACGCTTTTTTCATACGATTTTTCATACGACTTTGCATACGATCTTGCAGCCAAATTTGCAGCCAATCCATGGATTACGGCCGCGCTAGCAGCGATTAATGCGTAGTTTGCATTTTGATTTAGTTCACAATTGTTCTGTGCAAGAAGCGCGCCTAAAAGTCCAGCAAGAACATCTCCAGACCCTGCGGTTGCAAGCCAAGATGGTCCATATTTGCAAGTAAATATTGGCAAGTTCAAGTTCGTTGCAGATGCAACAACAGTTGTAGAGCCTTTAAGAAGAACGGTTGCTCCAGTAAGATCAGCCGCTTTTTGAGCGAATTCTACAGGATTTTTTGCAATATTTTCCGCACTAAAATCAAGGTTATAACGTTTTAATAGCTTGCTTAATTCTAAAGCATGAGGAGTTAAAACAACTTTTTCACAAACTTTTTTAGGCAATAAATCAAGCGCTCCAGCGTCTACGCATACGGGTGGTAGGTTTGTGTTTTCTTGATTTTCTGCACTATGTGCGCTATATGGTTTAAGCAAGTCTAAAATATAGTCTCGTTGCGATTTTGTTGAATCATCATTGCAATGATCTGCATCTGGAATTCCAGATCCAACGGTTATAGCATTGACTTTTCCTTGCAAGCAATCTGAAACAACGGCTTCTGGAACTGCTTGTAAAACAAGATTTTGCGCTCTAAATGGCCCCGCATATCGAACCATGCCAATATTGCTGTATGCTGCTGATTTTGTGCTTAAAACGGCCGCTCCTGGGTATGCGTTTGATCCTGTTACTAATCCAAGAACGCCTCTAGAGTACTTATTGCTTGATTCGTTTGGTTTTTTTAAGCATTTGCTAGCATCTTTTACATCTATACTGGCTGTGTTTAGAAGTGGAGTCATATTTACGATTCTAGTGAATATATGCGATTGTTGATTGTGTGCGATTGTTGATTATGTGCGATTATTGCTTGATGGTAGTGACAATTTTGCGTTCCTATACATCATTTATTGGCAAATCGCAAGAAGATCGCCAGAAAAATCGCAATTATATCAAACAAAAAAATCACGACACGCTGTTTTATAAAAAATCTCGATAATTTTTGTGATTTTATTGACCAATCTTTTTATTTTTTCTATGCTTAAAGCGTTATTGCTAACGATAATCTTTCCTAATTACAAGATTAAAAAAGATAGCACAAGTTAAAGTGCTTAGGAAAACACAAGAAAAATCGCAATAATGTGAATTTCAATAATGTGAATTCATAGATTCCGGAAAGGAAAATAGTGAAAACTGCACGAATTTTTGCCACTGCAGCCACCGCCGCTTTGCTAACTGTTGGCTTGTGCGCATGTGGATCAACAGCTAAGACAGCAGATCAAAAGACTAACGGCAATCAAGTAAACGTAGTTGCAACAACCACGCAAATCTGCGATTACGTAACTCAAATCGCATCCACTGCAGATGCAAAATCTGGATTAAGCCTTAATAAGACTGATTCTCAAGGCAAAAAGTCTGTGATTGGCGCGCCTTTAGACAAAGCAAAGTCAACAATCAACCTTACATGCTTGCTTGCTCCAAATGCATCTGCACACGAGCACGAGATGACTCCAGCGCAATCCAAAGCGCTTTCTAAAGCAGATTTAATGCTTGTTTCTGGAGTAGATCTTGAGCACTTCTTAGATCAGGCTGTAAAAGCAACTGGATTTAAGGGCACAATGGGTGTGACTTCGGGCATTCTTACAGCAGATGAAATCAAGGATTCAAAGGCGCAAGCTGCTAAAGAAAAGAATCTTCCTTACAAGATTGACCGCGGTATTGAAAAGGTTCACGCCGAAAAATGGCCATTCCCACCAGAAGAAGGCGAGAAAGAGCCAGAATTCCAATATGATCCACATATTTGGACCAGCACAAAGAACACTATGATTCAAGTCAAGAATATTGGTAACTTCCTTGGAAAGGCTCTTCCAGAAAGCAAGTCAATCTTCGACGAGCATGTTGAGAAGTTCGTTAAGTCGCTTACTGATTTGGACTCTTGGGCAACTAGTGCTTTGAACAGTGTGCCGCAGGAGCATCGCGTACTCTTTACTTCGCACGACGCATTTGGATACTTCTCGCGCGACTACAACGTTAAGTTTATTGGCGCAGCGCTTTCCGACTTTAACAGCCAGCAAGACGCAACCGCAGATCACATTAAGGAAGCTGCAGAAGCTGTTAAAAAGTCTGGTGCTGTAGCAATCTTTGCCGAAAACTCCAACAATTCCAAGTCGATTAAGGCCGTTGCTGCTGCTGCAGGCGTAAAGGCGATTATTGGAGACGATGCGCTTTACGGCGATTCTCTTGGCCCTGTTGGCTCTGCTGGTGAGACATATATTGGTTCTATTGTTCACAACGTTCAGACTCTTGTTAAGGCTTGGAATGGCAAAGTTCCAGACCTTCCAGAATCTGTAAAAACTGCGCTAAAAAAGTAGTTAATAGGTAGCTACACGCGTAGCTGAAAATCATAAATCACTACAAAAGTAGTTACAAAAGTAGTTAAAAGAAGGCTAATTTATAGTGAATAAGAGCGTTCTCGCAATGAAAGATTGCGACTTAGCGTACGGTTATAAAACTGTTGTAACTGGTCTTAACGGAAGTGTAGAAGCTGGAGAGGCTTTAGCTTTGATTGGGCCTAATGGTTCTGGAAAAACAACGTTTTTGCAGGCGATTATTGGTATTGTGCGAGTAAGCCATGGAAGCTTAACAATGCCAAAAACGGTTTCTATAGGCTACGTTCCTCAACAAGTTGATTTGGATTTGACTTTTCCAATCACCGCTCGTCAAGTTGTAGCAATGGGCTTAAGCAGGCAAACTGGATTCCTGGGTTTGCTTAAAAAAAGCCAGAAAAAAGCTGTTGAGAGCGCTCTTAATCATGTTGGTTTGCTAAATAGGGCAGATGTGCGATTTGGTGATCTTTCTGGAGGCCAGCGCCAGCGCATTTTGCTTGCTAGAGCTATTGTTGCGCGACCTACGTTGATTCTTTTAGACGAGCCTTTTAATGGATTAGACGAGCCGAATCGAAAAGAGTTGCTCAATATTATGAAGTCCGCTAAAGAAGATGGGATTTCGTTTATTGTCTCTACTCACGACCTTGTAATCGCGGATGCGATTTGCGAAAAAGCATTGCTTTTGGCTGGTCGTCAAGTGGCTTTTGGGCCTCTTAGAAAAGTCATGACTAAAGAAAACATATCTTTGGCTTATGGCGGAAGTATGCCAGCTGCAAGTGCGGGTCTTACTTTGAATCAATTAGCAAACAAAGATGATTCGTTAGATGATTCGTTAGATGATTCGTTAAATGATTCGTTAGATGCATCAACTGATTCAAGCATTTCGGGCACTGCTTTAGGAGACAAATCCAATGCTAGCTGAATTGGTTGAGTCTTTGCGCAAAATCCTCGAGCCTATACCAGGATTTGACTTTATTGCGTCTGCTCCCTACATTTTTAGGCCTTTCTGTCTTCTGATTGTTCTTGCGATTGCTAGCGGAATAGTTGGAGTGTTTGTTAACTTAAGATGCGCCGAGTTTAATGCGGAGGCTTTGGTTCACGGGATTTTCCCTGGAATCGTAGTTGGAGCGTTGTATGGAGGAATTGGGCAAATTATTCCAGGAGCTTCGATTTGTGCAATCTTTCTGGTCGCAGCTCTTGTGTGGGCATCTAGGTCTCAAAAAATCAACGAGTCAATAATTGCAACAGTTTTAACAACATTTTTTGCGCTTGGAATCGTAATATCTCTTAAAAAGGGAGATATGTCTGGCCAGCTAGAAGCGCTTATGTTTGGACGTTTGCTAGATGTTACAGACGATAGAATGACTCAAGCAATGTTTATTTGTTTATTTGCAATCGCATTGCTTGTTCTAACTTGGAAGAAGCAGATTGTTGTTGCGTTTGACCGCGCTAGTGCTCCTTTAATGGGTGTTAATACTTTACTTGTAGATATTGTGCTAAACGTTGCAATTGCAGCTGTTGTAGTTTCTGCATCTTCGGCTGTTGGCGTACTTCTTGTTATTGGATATCTTGTGATTCCTGGAGCTAGCGCAAGATTGGTTGCGCGTACTGTTGGGCGAATGGCAGCGGTTGGCGTTTCTGTTGGTATTGCTGGCGTTTTATTAGGCATGTACGCTATGAACTTGGAGCTTGATCACCCAGTTTCTCCGCAAGCTGCAGTGGCACTAAGTATTTGCGCAATGTTTGTAGTTGTTTTGATTTTAAGATTCTTATACAGAGTTACATACGCGCTAGTGTTTTCTAAAAAGTTTTCTAAAAAGAAAAAGTCTAGCGCAATAGAGGCTGGTGGAAAGTAATAATGGTAAGTATTTGGCAAATTATTGCTCTTCCGATTGTAGAAGCAATCGCTGTTGGAGCATTATGCGGTTTTGTTGGATCTTTGGCTTTGCTTAATCAGCGTATTTTCTTCACCGAGTCTATAACTCACGCTGCTTTTCCAGGAGCTGTAATCGGAGTTGTAGTTACATCTGTTTATACGATTGACCAAAACGTTTTGTCTATTGGTCTTTTTATTGGCGCTGCTTTGGCTTGTATTGTTTTGTCTTTTATGATGCATGTGCTTTCTAAACTAAAGGGCATATCTTCTCAAGCTTCTGCTGGAATAACTCTTACTGTTGGTTTTGCTAGCGGCTACTTTTTGAACAAGTGGTTTGCTCCTCTTCCATTGCGAATTGAGGGTTTTTTAACAGGGTCATTGCTTAATTGCACTCCTGCAGACGTGATTTTTGCGATTATTGCATTCGCTCTTGCACTAGGATTGTGGAGTTTTAATAGTGCTAATTTGATTCATTGCTCTTTTGACTCCATTAATTACAAAGCTTTAGGAGGCAGAAGCGGATTAATGCAAGGAATTGTTCTTGCGCTAATAATCATTACGGTTTCGGTAATTATTCCAGCTGTTGGAACTGTTGTTTCGGTATCTTTAATCGCAGCTCCTGCAGCAGCACTTAAAAGCAGAATGCGTTCGATTAACAAATTTGTGTTTGCGTGCGTATTGTCTTCTATTTTTATAGCGCTTTTAGGACTTGCCTTAGCTGTGATTTTAAGACTTTCTGCTGGCGGAACTATCGCGATTTGCGCTGGATGCTTCTTTTTGGTTGTAAAGCTTAGTGAAAGCATCTTTTTGAAAATACATGAGATTTATTCTGGTTTTTGCAAAAAATCATTGTTAAAAAGTCGCTCTGTTGTTCTAGAGTAACAGAGAATTGCGCGTGAAAAATGCGTGCGATTGACGTCGTTTTTTGCGCGTTTTATTTATGTTTTAATCGCGTAAGTTTATCGACGCCACACAAGTCCAGGTCTGCACATTAGTAACGCAAGACCCCGATAGAAAAGGACAATTATGGCTGAAAATACCATCTCCATCACCGTAAACGAGGAACGCAAGGAGGTGGATGCAAGCTTCACTGGCGTTGAACTTTTCGCGGAAGATAAGAATATTATTGCCGTGCGTTTAAATGGCGAGTTGCGTGATTTGTACACGCCTCTTCATAACGGCGATACCGTGGAATCAGTAGCACTTGATAGTGAAGATGGCATCGCAATCATGCGTCATTCCGCTACACACGTGATGGCTCAAGCTGTTCAAGAAATTCGACCAGACGCAAAGTTGGGCGTAGGTCCTGTAATTAAAGACGGCTTCTACTATGATTTCGATGTTGATACTCCATTTACGCCAGACGATTTGAAGCAAATCGAAAAGTATATGCAGCGCATTATTAAAGAGTCTCAAAGCTTCCGTCGCCGCGTTGTAACAGAAGATGAAGCGCGCGAAGAAGAAGCAAATCAACCTTATAAGTTGGAGTTGATTGGAGATAAGGAAGCTGCTCTTGATCCAGCTGCTGCTGGCGAAATTAGCAAGCATGAGCTTAGCATGTACGACAATTTGGATCGCGAAGGCAATAAAGTTTGGAGCGATTTGTGCCGCGGTCCGCATTTGCCAAACACTCGCTATATTAAGGCTTTTAAGCTTGAGCGTGTAGCTGCAGCTTACTGGCGCGGTTCGGAGCATAATCCTATGCTTCAGCGCATTTACGGAACTGCATGGCCTAGCAAGGAAGAGCTTAAGGCTTACACAACTCGCATGGAAGAGGCTGCTAAGCGCGATCATCGTAAGCTTGGTCAAGAGATGGATTTGTTCTCATTCCCAGACGAGATTGGTCCAGGCTTGGCGGTGTTCCATCCAAAGGGTGCTGCAATCATTAACGCAATGGAAGATTATTCGCGCGAGCAGCACAGAAAGCATCACTACAGCTTTGTGCAAACTCCTCACATTACTAAGGGCGGCTTGTACGAGACTTCTGGCCACTTGCAGTGGTACAAGGATGGCATGTATCCTCCAATGAAGCTTGACGAAGAGCGCGACGAAAACGGTAACGTAACTCGCCAAGGTGCTGACTACTACTTGAAGCCAATGAATTGCCCGATGCATAACTTGATCTTTAAGTCTCGCCAGCGTTCGTACCGCGAACTTCCTTTGCGATTGTTTGAGTTTGGTACCGTGTATCGCTACGAAAAGTCTGGCGTTGTGCATGGCTTAACTCGTGTTCGCGGATTGACTCAAGATGATTCGCATATTTACTGCACTCGCGAGCAGATGCGCGATGAGTTGAAGAGCTTGCTTAACTTTGTGCTTGGTCTTCTTAAAGACTTTGGTTTGAACGACTTCTACTTGGAGCTTTCCACTAAGGATGAGCACAAGTTTGTTGGTTCCGACGAGATTTGGGAAGAAGCAACAAACACTTTGGCAGAAGTTGCTAAAGATTCTGGTTTGGAACTCGTGGACGATCCAGGTGGAGCTGCATTCTACGGACCTAAGATTTCTGTACAAGCTCGCGATGCAATCGGCCGCACTTGGCAGGTTTCTACTATTCAGCTCGATTTCAACTTGCCTGAACGCTTTAAGTTGGAGTACATTGCGGCTGACGGTAGCCACCAGCGCCCTGTGATGATTCACCGCGCACTCTTCGGCTCTATTGAGCGCTTCTTTGCTATTTTGCTTGAGCATTATGCAGGCGCGTTCCCAGCATGGTTGGCTCCAGTTCAGGTGACTGGCGTTCCTGTTGCAGACGAGTTCGCTCCGCACTTGCAAAAGTTTATTAACGATTTGGAAGAGAATATGGTTCGTTGCGAGATGGACAGCTCCGATGATCGCTTTGGCAAGAAGATTCGTAACGCTTCTAAGTCTAAGGTGCCTTTCACTTTGATTGCTGGCGAAGAGGATGTGAACAACAATGCTGTGAGCTTCCGCTTCCGCGATGGTAGCCAATTAAACGGTGTTCCAGCCCAGCAAGCTAAAGAGTGGATTTTGTCCATTATTAAGCAGCGCGTTCAGGTGAATACTGCAGAAGATTTCGAGCGCTACACTAAGTAGCTTCCGCAATATAACTTACGTAGCATAAATCAACGCAAAACAACGTAAGTCAACGCAAAACAAACCCGCACTTCTTAACGTTGTGCGGGTTTGTTTTTTATTCTTGATTTTTTACTAGTGACTTAGTTACTTAAGCAGTGCACGAATTGCTTCGACTTGCTCGCTATTAACTTGACTTGCAGGCTCGCGAACAAGCGTGCTAATCGGCAATCCCTTAAGATTTACAGCAGCTTTAATCGCAGAGATAAACAAGTCAGTAGTGTTGTAAACTGCCATCAAGTGGCTGATTCTTTTAGCACATTCAATAAGATGCGCAAAGTCGCCAGTCTCATACGCTTTATGCAAAGCTGCAAAAGTTTCTGGCTCTACATTAGTAAGACCACAAATCACGCCATTTCCTCCAGCAATCCTGTTAGGAGTGTAGTACTCGTCAAAACCGGAGAAAACAACAAAATCTGGGTTTACGCGTCTAGTTGCTTCAATCATTGCGCGAGTATGGCTTATAGTATCTACCGTGTCTTTAATGCCAACAATATTCGGGTATTTTTCAGCAAGATTTGCAACTAAGCTTGGTGTTAAATCGCTGCCAGTTCGAGCAGGGAAGTTGTATAGAATAACAGGCGAGCTAGTTGCGCTCGCAATTGCTCCAAAGTAGCGTTCTGCGGTTTGTGCAGTTGGTCCAAAGTAATATGGAGATACAGCTACAACAGCGTCTGCTCCGCAACTTTGCGCAAACTTAGTAAAGTCAAGTACTTCGTTAAGATTAGTGTTTCCAACGCCTATAAGAACTGGAACTCTGTGATTAACGTGTTCAATAGCAAACTTAGCAGCTTCCTTTTTTACGCTAAGTGGGTATGCGTAGAACTCGCCGATGCTGCCAAAAATCAATATGCCATTAATCCCAGCATCAATCAGATGGTCTAAGTGCTTTGCCCATAAGTCGTAGTCAATGCTTCCGTCATCTTTGCTTACAGTTATTGATGGGCAAAAAACGCCCTTAAAAGCATGTAAGTCGAGCTTTGCGCTATTAGAAGTAGTCATAAAATTCGTCCTTTTATTTAATTATTTTGTGTATTGAATTATGGGGCATAAGACTTTAACTGGCAAAATCTTACACCCCATAAGCAATGATTACTAAAATCGACTATTAAAATCGACTATTCAAATAACTTAATTAATTACAGTTTAATACCATACGCCTTCTTTGCATTATTCATAAAGAAATCTTCGTCGTCTCCAAAAAGCTCAACCATTAAGTCAAGATGCTGCTTAAGTGAAGAATTCAACTTAACAACTGGCCAATTAGAGCTAAAGAGTAGGCGATCAGGGCTAAATGTGTCTTTTACAAACTTAACAATATCTGGATTTACTGGATTATCTCCAGAAATCTTAATATAGCTGTGTGGAAGCTTTGCAAACGCACGCAAAGCAGCGCAGGAATCCTCGTCTAATCCTGGAACATTGCCCAAATGGTTTAGAACAACAGTAACTTCTGGAACTTGCTCAAAAGCTTTAGCCATATCGCCAAGTTCTTCGCCACGATTGCAAAGCTCGAAAGGCATGCCCTTCTTTGCCATTGCCTTAAGGCCACCAATAAATGAAGGCTCTAGGCAGCGGCCGCGTGGCTCGCTTGGAATGTGAAGAGGCTCGCGAATGCCAGTTGCGTTAATTGGTACGCGCATAAATGGATCCAACGTAACTCTAAGCATTTTAGCTAGAATCTTAGGATTAGGATTTTCTCCAATAAGCCTATCTTCTAGCTCGTGGTCTGCAGCATCAACCTCAACGTATACGCCGCCGAGGAAGTCAACGCCCAAGTCTGCATATTCTTTTTCTAGCTGCTCTAGAGTAAAAGTGTGGTTTAACTTGTCTAAGCCATCTAGCCAAGGCAAGACTTGCTTTGTTGGATCCCAAATATGAAAATGGGAATCTAAAATACGAAGTTGAGACATAATAAACTTTCCTTTCTAAAGACTTTTTAAAGACTTTCAAATAAAGACTTTGTAGTTCTTTGCAAATCACTTAGCTTCTACAAGACCAATCTTGGAGCCCCACAATGCGTACCAAGCAACATACAAGAATCCTGGAACGGTGAGCAGCACTGCAACCTCAATGCCAGCAAAATCTTGTACAAATCCAAGGAATAGTGGGATTATAGCTGCGCCAACAACGCTCATAATCAAAGCGGAAGAGCCAGTCTTTGCAGCAGAGCCATGAATTCCCTTTAAGGTAAGTGAGAACACGGTTGGGAATCCAATAGACACAAACAGGTAGGAGATAATGTAGGCCACTACAGAAATCTTGCCGAGTCCAAGGAATGCTACAAACATAAGCACTGCGCTCAAAACCATGTAGGTTCCAAGAATCTTATCGCTATCAAACTTTGTCATAAGAGGCGTTGTAATAAAGCGACCAAGGGTGAACATTAAGGAAACGATTGCAAGCATAGACGCCGCAATACCAGTTGTTACTCCAGCACCCCAATGCTTAAGAGCAAACGATGAGAACATTGCCATTCCAACAACCTGAAGGCCTACAAATACAAATTCTGCAATAACGCCAAGTGTAAAGTATGGCTTCTTAACAAGATGCAAGAATGAAGAATCGCCCTTATTTTCTTGATCTGCCTCAACATCTCCTGGAGGTGTAGGAAGCTTAAAGCAGAAGAAGATTGCAATAACCGCAATAAGAACAATGCCAATAACAATGTAAATCATGCGAGTATCGCTAAGGAACTTCGACTTAGCAAATTCAAATCCTGGTTCGCCTTGCTTAACGGTTTTACCAATAATGTTGCCAAGAATAAGCGGGCCAACAATGCTGCCAACGCCGTTAAAGCTTTGTGCCATGTTGATTCTAAAGGATTCGCCCTTTTCGTCGCCAAGCTTTGTAATGTATGGGTTGCAGTTTGTTTCCAAAGTTGCAGCACCAAGAGCAATAATAAACATTGCTATAAGGAACATAACATAGCTTGCTGTAGCGGTTGCAGGAATTACAGCAAATGCGCCGATTGCAAAGAGTGCAAGACCGCTAATTACGCCGCCCTTGTACCCAAAGCGCTTTGCGATTAAACCTGCAGGAATAGCCATTACAAAGTATGCGCCAAAGTATGCAACCTGAAGCAGCGCTGCTTCTGTGTTGTTTAGATTTAAGTAATGTCCAAATGGGGAATTAAGAGCATTGACCAAATTCATGGTCAAACCCCATACGAAGAACAAAGATGTTACCAATACAATGGCAATTATAGTTTTTGAGCTACTTTTGTTATTGTTAACAACCACGTTGTCGTTTTCTTTTGTAGTCATCGTCACTCCCGTGTGAGAATAATTCAAAGAGTTTAAGATTTTAAGTTCTTAAATGATTTTGTGCAATGGTGCGCAAGCACACATTTTGCATTGCGCACCATCGACTAGTTAAATTGCACCGAATCTTAAATTTGCATTTGTGATTTAAGACAAAGCGCGATCAAGATGCACGTAGCCGCCATCAACGAATACCCACTGACCAGTGGTGTGCGAAGAGCGATCCGAAAGCAGGAATGCGGCTTCGTTTCCAATCTCTTCCGTGGTAGTCATGCGGTTCTCCAGAGGAATCTTGTCGGTAATAACCTTCAAACGAGCCTGCTGAGCTGCTTCGTCGCCAAAGGTCTTAATCCAATCGGCATACAGTGGGGTCCAGCATTCGGAGACAACAATCGCGTTTACGCGCACGCGGTCATGAACAAGTGCTGCAGCCCATTCGCGAGTCAAGCCCAAGATTCCACCCTTTGCAGCAGCGTAGGCACTGGTCTTGCCCTGGCCTGTTAGAGCAGTCTTAGAAGAAATGTTCACAACAGCGCCGTGGCTTTCCTTTAAGTACTTTACAGCAGCGTGAACAGTCTCGTAGTAGTGGGTAAGGTTTCCGTGAATCGACTTCTCGAAGTCGCGCCAAGAAGTGGATTCCAAATCCTTGTTGTCGTTAACACCAGCGTTATTTACAATGCCGTCAATATGACCATACTTCTTGTAGGTTTCTTCAATAATTGGTGCAATCTCGTCCGTGTCGTTTAAGTCGAGAAGATAAACATCGTAGTTCTTTGTATATTGCTCAATATCCTTGCGGAATGTCTCTTCTGCAGGGTCTGCGCGGTTAATAACTACTGGAATTGCGCCCTCTTGTGCAAGCTGAAGCGTAATGCCCTTACCAATGCCCTTGAATCCACCTGTTACGATGAAAACTTTGCCTTCCAAATGCAAATCCATAATGAACTCCTTTGTTAAATGATGTGGTTTGCTTTTTGAATCTTAAATTATGAATCTTGATTAAAGTGGCTAGCAATTTAAAATAAACAGCTTAATGTAAACTGCTAGCCACAATTGCATAACTATCCGCGATAAAGGTACTTTTCGGCTGTTTCCAGCGTCATCTCAGTGCCATTACCTGGGGCAGTTGGTGCAACGTAATTACCATTCTTGATTTGTGTTGGATGCACAAAGTGCTCGTGTTGATTGTCTACGTATTCAATCATGCGGCCTTCCTTTGTGCCAGAAACTGCAACGTAATCAAACATTGCAAAGTGGCACACAGCTTCGCACAATCCAACGCCACCTGCGTGTGGGCAAACTGGCTTGTTAAACTTACGAGCAAGCAAGTATTCGAGAACAACTTCTTGTGGGCCTGCAACTCGAGTTGCGTCGATTTGCATGATTCCAAACGCGTTTGCTTGCAAGTATTGCTTGAACATGATTCTGCTTTGCATTTGCTCGCCAGTTGCAACTGGTATTGGGTTGATTGCGCGGGCGATTGTTGCGTGTCCAATAACGTCGTCTGGGCTTGTTGGCTCTTCTACCCAAGCTAAGTCGAAGTCGTGGAAGCGATTAATCCAAGTGATTGCTGTTGGAACATCCCATACTTGGTTTGCGTCTACTGCAAGGCGAACGTCTGGGCCAATTGCTTCGCGAGCAAGGGCGAGTCTTCTCAAATCGTCGTCTACATTTTGACCAACCTTAAGCTTAATTTGCTTAAAGCCTTTAACTTGCGATTCTTCCTTAGCGATTGCAACCATTTTCTCATCGCTGTAACCGAGCCAGCCTGCGGCAGTGGAGTAGCCTGGGTAGCCGTTTACAAGCAAATCAGCAATTCGCTCTTCCTTGCCTTTTTGACCATCTTGCAAGAATTCGATTGCTTCTTCTGGCCTTAAGGCGTCTGTCATATAGCGGAAGTCGAGCGTAGAGACTAATTCCTTTGGATCCATCTCGGCGAGTAAGCGCCACAAAGGCTTTCCAGCTCTCTTTGCTTTAATATCCCACAATGCGCTCAAAATAGCGCCAATTGCCATGTGTTCTACGCCTTTTTCTGGGCCTAGCCAGCGAAGTTGTGAGTCGTGAACAAAAAGATCCCATGCAAGACGCATGTTGTCTAGTAATTCTTCTACATTCCTGCCGATAAGCACTTGAGACATGGAGTCGATTGCTGCGCAAACAACATCGTTTCCGCGGCCAATTGTAAATACAAATCCAACGCCTTTAATGCCATCGTCTAGGCTGGTTTTGATTTCTACGTATGCAGATGAATAATCTGGATCTTTGTTCATTGCGTCGGACCCAGAAAGCGTTTGCGACGTAGGGAATCTAAAATCATAGGTTTTTACTGATGTAATTGTACTCATAACGATTTGTGCTCCTTTGCTTTAAGATCGTTGTGACCTACATTTTTAATTTTATATCAAAATAATGGAAAAATGTTGTAGTATGAGTAGAAATTTTCGTAAAGCGATTTTTGCGAATATTTCGACAATGGCACAATGTGATAAATGTCATATTTTTGATTTTTTGATTATTGAAAAATTGAGCTTTTTCATTAGGAAAATCGTGCATTTAGTCCGCGTTTTGCTTGCGACTAATGGCAAATAATTTTATTATTCGGCGTGTCGTAAGAAATTTTCGCATTTTTTGCGCGTTAAATGCGAAATAGTGTATTATGGAACCTGTAATAACCTTGATAAATCAAGCAATAGTGCTATTTTTCAGTTTTTCTGGCAGCTTGTATTATTGCGGATAATCTTAAGTATGTATGCGAATTTTTCTTTAAGATTAGTGATTTAGATAGAAAATGATTTAGATGGAAAATGCGTTAAGCAAAAACGCGTAGAAGCTAGAAAGGGAGAAAATGGCCATAAATAGCAAACAAAGTGGTTTAGAAGAATCTGAATCGTTGAAGCCTAAGATTACAGAACTTGCTAAAGAAGCTGGTGTTTCTCCGTCTACAATATCTAAGGTAATAAACGGTAGGTCGGGAGTATCGGAAGAAACTAGAAGACGCGTAGAAAAAGTTCTAGCTAAAAGTGGGCGCGATTATTCTCTTGTTAGCACTAAAATTTCTCCAACAGTTGAGCTACTTGTAGATTACGTTGCAAATAATGGCACGATTGAGATGATTACTTACGCGTCTCGCTGGGCGCAAAAAGAAGGATTAGCGCTTACGGTTGCTCAGACTAACAATGGTAAAAAGCGCGAGGAATGCTTGCGTGGAATAGTAGATAGAAATCCTTTGGGTGTTATATCGCAAATGTCTGATCTAGAAGAAAAAGATAAAGAATTTTTGCGTATGCGCAATATTCCGCTTGTGATTATTGACCCAGTTTCTGTTGGCAACGGCAACGATCACACGATTTCTATTGATAATTGGACAGGTTCCTACGAGCTTACTCGGCATTTGATTAGTTTGGGTCATAAGAGAATTGGAGTTATTACAGGCCCATTAAACGTTCAATCTGGTGTTGCTCGCTTTGCTGGATACAGTGCTGCTATGGAACAAGCTGGTTTGAGTGTTGATAAAGATTTAGTAAAAGAGGGCGATTATCTTCCAGAGCTTGGATACAAAATGGCTTGTAGTCTTTTGGATTTGCCTAAAGCCAAGCGTCCAACTGCGATTTTTGCTTGCAACGATATTACTGCTGTAAATGTGTATCGTGCAGCTCGAGAACGCGGAATTAAGTTAGGAACAGAGCTTTCGGTTGCAGGCTTTGATGACGTTTATCCTGCGCAATATTTGATGCCTTCTTTAACAACCGTTAATCAGCCTTTTGATATTATGGCAAAAAATGCTGTTAGTATGATTCTTGCGATTCGAGAAGGCAAGGAGATCGAAAATCAACTAGTTCTTCCTGCTCATGTTGTTATTCGAGACAGCACTCAGCCAGTTGTTGATTAATAGAAAACTTGTAGATATAGGCTTTATGGCTTATTACATACAAAATGTGGACGCAACTTAAATCAAGATAAATCAAGATAAATTGCGTCCACAAATTGTTTGTTCTAAATGTGCGTATTTATTTATTGTTTGCTTATTTTTAGAAGACTACGCAAAGAGCTACATCAAGCTTGTGTAAATCTTGCGAATGTCTTCCAAAGTGGCCTTGCGTGGGTTTCCTGGAGTGCAAACATCTGCCAAAGCGTCGTGGCTTAAGCCTTCAATATCTGCCTCACTAGCTCCAACTTCGCTAATCTTAGTAGGATTTCCAAGCTTAACCGTTAAGTCGTGAACTGCCTTTACAGCAGCATTGCGCACGGTCTCGAGGTCGTCGGTGTATGCGTTTGGAACGTCGAATGCGGCAGCAATATCGCGATACTTTTCGCCAGTGTAATCCTTGTTATATTCCATAACAGGAGCGAGCAAAATTCCGTTTGCAACGCCATGAGCAACGCCAAGGCGACCACCGAGTGGGTGAGCCATGCCGTGAACCAAGCCCAAACCAACGTTGGAGTATGCCATGCCAGTTATATAGCTTGCGTAAGCCATTTGTTCGCCTGCTGGAACATCTCCGTCTGCGCTCTTTGCAAGGTTTTGTGCAATCATGCGAATTGTTTGCAAAGACAGGCAATCCGAAAGGCTCCATGCACCTGGAGTAATGAAACCTTCGATTGCGTGTGTGAGTGCGTCCAAACCAGTTGCAACTTTAAGCGAGCGTGGCATGGAATCGGTGAGATCTGGGTCTACGAATGCAACGATTGGAATATCGTGAGGGTCTACTGCAACGAACTTGCGGAGCTTTGCAGTATCTGTAACAACATAGTTGATTGTTGTTTCGGACGCAGTTCCAGCGGTTGTTGGCACGCCAAAGATTGGTACAGAAGGATTCTTTGTATCTGCAACGCCTTCTAGAGAAAGAACATCGCCAAACTCTGGGTTAGCTACAATAATTCCAATGCCTTTGCAAGTATCTTGCGGAGAGCCGCCGCCGAGTCCAATAAGGAAGTCTGCGCCAGATGCCTTGAACTTTTCTACACCGTCTTGAATGCATTCAACAGGTGGATTTGGCTTTACGTTGTCGAATACTTCGTATGGAAGACCAGCGGATTCTAGAACGTCGGTAACTCTTTTAACGGTTCCAGTCTTTACAAGAACAGGATCTGTTACAACAAATGCTTTTTTGAAGCCATGTGCTTTAGCAACGTTTGGAATCTCTTTGATTGCTCCGCGACCAAAGTAAGCAGTCTGATTAAAAATCATTCTATAGACCATGCGAAAATCTCCTTTGAGTTTCTTGTTGGCTCATGCCAAATTTTGGTAGTCGATTAATATTTTACAATATTGCATGACATTTGGCGAGTGTGTTAAATAAGTGTTTTGTTACTAAAATTAACAAATAAACAATTAAAATGAACATAAACTAACTAATTTGACGCATTTTTATTTATTTTAGATATAAATAAGCACATTTATAAAAATTCGAGCACATGATTTGTAATGCTTATTTTGAAGGAAAAATATTAATCATGTTAAGAAAAATTCTTTAATTGATGGTGTTGTAGTTATCTAATTGATTTATTTTGCATTAAATAATCTGTCTGAAATGAAAATTTATGCCTGTAATATTACGCCTGTGAATTTAAGCCTATAATACTGGTTCTCATACTAAAGTATGACGATTTTATATAAGAGCATTTTTGTATCAAAATTTAATATCAAAATCCCTATTATTCCAATGAAAATATCAGCCTTACGCACTATAGAGAATGCGTTTTTAATCACGTAAATTGTAATTGTAAGGTAATCACAGAAGTATGTGAGGTGCAAAATGAGTGTTGAAAATAGTCAAGATACGCGTTTTACGCAAATGAATTATTCCGCTCAAGAAGGTTTGATTGGCGAGACTGCGGTTGCAGCTTTGCATGTTGTTAAAGATTTTGGAAAGGGCGCAGGCATTGTTCACGCTTTGCGAGATGTAAGCGTAAGTTTTGAGCGCGGCAAGTTTACGGCGATTATGGGCCCTTCTGGTTCTGGAAAGTCAACGTTAATGCATTCTTTAGCCGGTCTTGACAGCGTTAATTCTGGAAAAGTTTTGGTGGATGGCCTAGATATTACAGGTATGAGCGATAAGCAGCTTACGCTTATGCGCCGCGAAATGGTTGGGTTCATTTTCCAAAGTTTTAATCTTCTTCCAATGTTTAGCGCTGAGCAAAATATTCTTATGCCTCTTACTTTGGCAGGCAAAAAGCCAGATAAGCAATGGTTTAATACTTTGGTTAATACTCTTGGCTTGCAAGATCGCTTAAAGCATAGGCCTGCCGAACTTTCTGGCGGTCAGCGCCAACGCGTTGCGATTGCTAGAGCTTTAATATCTAAGCCTTCCGTAGTTTTTGCAGATGAACCTACCGGTAATCTCGATTCCGCTTCCAGCTTGGAAGTTTTGCATTTTTTGAAGAAGTCTGTAACGGAGCTTGGTCAAACTGTGATTATGGTTACTCACGACGCTGTTGCAGCGTCTTATGCGGATCGAGCAATCGTGTTTGCAGATGGTCAAATCGTTGAAGACGTGCAAAATCCTACTGCAGAAGGCATGAGCAAGATGCTTATGGAACGCAGCGAGGCTGGTATTAATAATCAGCCTGCTCAATTGCAATAAAAGGTGGTGAAGTTAGAATGTGGAAAATCGCACTAAAACTTATGCGTAAAAGCATGCGCATGCTAATCGCCTCTGGAATTGCAATTCTTATAGGCAGCATGTTTATGAGCGCTACTTTGCTTTTTGCAAACAGCGTTGATGACTTGATGGTTCGCAATGCAACAGATGAATTCGGTAGCGCAAATTATGCAATATCATTTAGGAATCCTAACAGTTCCCCGAGTAGTGAGATTCATTATAAAGACCTTCATTTAGACGAAATATCGAAGATGCCTGGTGTTAACGGTATTCGTAGTGACGATGCGACTGCTCTTGTAAGAGTGGAAAAAGGTGATAAATCAGCTACGAGTATCGCTTGGTCTAATGGTTTGTATGGAAATCTTCCTGTGTATAAATCAACAGAAGGTAGAGATCCGCAAAAAATAGGCGAAATCACGCTTATTAAAAGTATTGCTAAATCAATACATGCAAACGTTGGCGATACTATAACTTTGGTTAAAGTAGATGACACTGGCGGAGATAAAGAAAAATCGTACGATGTTCGTGTGGTTGGTCTTGTTGATGATGGAGAGCATTCTCAAATACCATTTTCAAATCGCGGCACGTATCTTGGTGGCGTAACGAATGATTTTTGTGCAAAACTCAACAATCTTAAGAATTTTGACAATGAAGTTGTGCAAAGCAAAGTGTACATGAGTATTGATGAATCTAAAATAAACGATTTATCTCCTAAGATTAACTCTTTGCTTCCTTCGAGATTCTCTCTTATGTCTAGGCATGAAGTTGGCGTAAGAGCTGTTCGAAATGTGTCTAACGGTACCAATTTTGTAACCATGTTCTTGCTATCTTTTGGTATTCTAGCGTTGCTTATTTCTTCGCTTGTTATAGCAAACACATTCCAAGTTTTGGTTGCTCAACGCAGACGCACTCTTGCACTTTTGCGCGTAATCGGTGCACAATCGCACCAGCTTTATGCAGCAGTTTTGCTTGAAGCTGCAATACTTGGAGTTATTTCTGCGGCTGTTGGCGTGCTTTGCGCAATAGGATTTATGGGCGCAATTAGTAACGTGAATATTAATTCTGGACCGTTATCTAAGATTCCTTTGATTGTTTCGCTTCCAGCGGTTGTGTGGCCAATAGCAATTGGCACGATTGTAACAGTTCTTGCATCTATGAGTGCTGCTCGATCTGCTACAAAAGTAACGCCTATGGAAGCGCTGCGACCAATGGATTTGATTAAAGATAAGCGTGCAAGCATTATTCGCGCTGTTTTTGGCGTTCTGTTTATTGTTGTAGGTATTTTAGCTGCGGCTTTAAGTGCTACTTCTTTAGCAAGCATGATTGCGAGGAAGTCTCCCACTGCTGGTTCTGACTCTTGGATGACTTTGCTTGGAGCAATGTTTGGTTGTGCGCTTGTTTTTATTGGCATTATTATTACAGCAACATTCTGGATGCCGTTTGCTATGAAGGCAACTGGAGCAATCATGGCACTTTGTGGGCCAGCTTCTAAAGTTGCTAATGCAAACGTGCAAAGAAATCCTAGAAGAGTTGCAGCAACTGGAACAGCTTTGCTTATTGGCGTAACGCTTGTTTCTACAGTAGTAACGGGCGCAATCTGCGGTAAAGCAACTCTTAAAGGTGTTGTTGATGACCATTACAGTGTTGACATTATTATTCAAGGCAAGAATGTTGATGAATCTTTAGCTGCCGACATTTCAAAGATTAGTGGAATAAAGCATACTGAGTTGCTTCCTGCAGTTCCTATGACTTTTAAGAATGCTAAGGGTAAAACTGAGTACGCTATGGCAGCTGGAGTTGATAATACAGATCAACTTAGAAATGTAATGCACACTGATCTTGATGGCGTTAATATAAACAGGGATTCTGTGCTTTTGCCTAAGTTTAATAATGAAGGTGGAGAGCCTTTTGAGCTTAAAAAAGGAAACCTTGATTTGCAAGCTTATGTAGAAAAGTACAGTTCTAGTGAAGATAGTGTAGATAGTATTACGCCATTTACTGGAATGAATACAGACTCGAGTAATAACGATAAGAGCATTACTGTAAAGCAAGTTCAGTTTAAGAAGTATAGAAATGTTAATATATATTCAAGGAATACTGCTTTTGTTAGCAAATCTTACTTCAATAACTACCTTAAGCCTACAACGCATATTTTGCTTATTTCGGTAGACTCTAGCAAAGCTAATCTTGTAGATATTGTTAAGAATATTAGAAATATTACATCTAGCTATGCGGAGGTTATGGCTGGTGGAAGCGTGTTCCAACGAGCGCAGTGGGAGAGTGCTATCGACATAATGATGATGTTGCTTGTTGGCTTAATAGCAGTAGCTGTTGTGATTGCTTTAATAGGCGTTGCAAACACATTAAGCTTGTCTGTTATTGAGCGCACTAAAGAATCTGCAACTTTGCGCGCAATCGGCATGACAAGAGGACAGGTTAGAAGATCTCTTGCGTTGGAAGCAACGTTGATTTCCCTAACAAGCACTGTTTCTGGCTTGATTGTTGGAACAGCGTTTGGTTGGATTGGATCTTATATGGTATTTAGCGCAATTGGCAAAGTTCCGTTTGTAATTGATTGGACTATTTACGCGGTTCTTGCTCTAATCGCTTTACTTGCAGCGCTTCTTTCCAGCGTGCTTCCAGCTCGTAGAGCAGTAAAGTCTTCGCCAGTAGTTGCGCTCGCAGAAGACTAAAACACATGTTGTTATAACATATATTAAAATAGTTGTAAAAACAGAAATAATGCTGGTGTAATCATGCATCAGCATTATTTTTTTCTGCATAATGTGCGACACGCGCAAAAAATAATGTGATATATATTAAAAAAATAGATAGATTTTATGCATAAAATACAATTATTTAAATATTATTAGTATCTATTTATAATTTTATCGGGAAAATCGAAAAAATTAAGTATTAAATATTTGTTATAACAACTTAAGTGAAAAATTTTTCGAATATTGTGCGTTGAAAACTTATTTATTTCTCTGTTACTATTTTGATTCGACTGCTGACATAAGCATAAATTAAATATGGAGGCCGCTACGAGCAAGGAGTAGAAGAATATGGTAACGGTCAATAAAAAATCTGCCGCAGTAATTGCAGGAATCGTGTTGTTATTAATGCAAAGCCCAATGCCAGCGTGGGCGCAAGATGCTGTAAGTAGTGAAGTAACACAAGCATCTGATTCTGATTTCAAGCCACTTGGACAATTAGATTTTGGTGGTTCCAGTCAACCTCCTGCTACGAAGGAAGATTTACTTGCTAGTCGTAAACAGTATAAAGAAAATCTTAAAAAGAATAATGAAGATTTAAAGAAAGCAGAATCTGAGTATAACAAGCTTAAAGAATTAGTAAATAATGCAATAGAAGAATCAGGTCAACGAACAACACAAATAGATGAAATAGATAAAGAAATAGATGCTTTAGACGGAAAAGATGATTATGAGTCTGTACAAAAGTTTAATAGACTAATTCAAGAAAAAGAAAAGCTTGACCTTCAGCGTAGGACCATAGAAAGAACTCTTAAAGAAGATACTGAGAAATTAAAAGTCGAAGAGAAGAAAAAAGAAGAATATGGTCGATATGTTAAAAATACAGAAGGTCAAATTTCAAGTGTAAATGAACAACTAAAATTACTTGGTGTAAATATTGATGAACTTGATTCAGAAGAAAATAAGGTTCAAGAAGAAACAATGAAGCCGGATTCTTCTGCACCAGCTCCACGTACAGAGTCAGATACTACAGTTGATGCACCAAATGACTCTGCTAAGTCGAAGGAAGAAGTTGAGAAGTCCATTCCAGAAGCAAAATCTCCAGAGACTAAAGTTACTGAAGAAAGAGCTGCACAAGAAAAAGATTCTGTGCAGACTCAGCCGAAGGATTCTAAAGTTGATTCGCGGTCTTCAGGTAATAAATTTGCATCTTCTGAATATAGATCTTCGCAAGTAGAATCATTAGAATCTAAGAAATCTAAAGCTAATAGTGTTGAAGCTGAATCGGCTCCTTCTTCATCTGTAGCATCACATCCAGAAGAATCCTCTGTAGAACATGAAACTCCAGCTGCTGAGTCACAAGTTATTCCACAGAATGCTGCATCCAAGGAAACTCATGCAGCTTCTGTTGAAAACTCACAAAATGCACCTGCTGTTTCTGCTGCACCATCTGCTGCGCAGCCAGCATCTAAGCCAGCATCTAAGCCAGCAGAAGCAGAAGCAAATAACGCTTCTAGTAGCGAAAAAGTCGATGCTAAAAATAATGAAGAAGATAAAAAAGACGAAAATACAGAAAATGAAGATGTAAAAGAAGATTCCAAAGCTGTTGAAGAAGCCGATAAGTTATCTGAAGCTAAAAGCAATAACGCAAAAGCGCCATCGAACAACAATAATCTTGTAGTTGCTGGCGCTGTTGTAGGCACAATGGCAATCGGCGGTTCTGCAGCTGCAGGTATTTATATGAGTCGCGGTGGCAAAATTCGTTTTTCTAAATAAAACTTAGGATTGTGCATAATCAAATACAGATAGTCAAAATGTTTTAATGCGCATATAAAAGCACTGCGAATATAAATAGCACAAATAATATAAATAAAATTAAAATGCGGTTGCAATTTGATTGTTCAATTAAGAATTGATTAATTTGTAGCCGCATTATTTTTATATAAAAGATTTATTGTCTATAAGAACATTCGCATTATTTTTATAAAAATGATTAAACAAGACCATTTTCGTAAGCAAACACAACAGCTTGGACTCTGTCTCTTGCGTTGATTTTTCCTAAAATATGAGCAACATGCGTTTTGACTGTTGGCAAGCTAATAAACAGTTTATTAGCAATCTCTTGGTTGGATAGTCCGTGAGCAATCTCTACAAGAACTTCGCGCTCGCGATCTGTTAAGTCGTTTAAGCAAGAATTGTAAGCGTTTGCGTTTTGCTCGTTTTTAGTCGCAATCTCTTCTTTTGCTTTTTCTTCATCGTTAGGCTTAGAGATCATTGACTCAATCAAACGCTTTGTAGCAGTTGGAGCAATAATTGCGTTTCCTTGATACACAGTTCGTATTGAATTAAGCAATGTTTCTGGCTCTGTATCTTTAAGCAAAAATCCCGATGCGCCCGTATGAATCGCAGCCATAACATATTCGTCTAAATCAAAAGTCGTTAAAATAATAATGCGCGTATTGCTACTAGCATCTTCTTGCAAGATTTTGCGCGTAGCTTCCAAACCGTCCATTTTAGGCATGCGCACGTCCATCAAAATAACGTCTGGATGCTCTTTTGACGCAACTTCTACAATTTCATTTCCATTCGCTGCTTGCGCAACAACTTGCATATCTTTTTGCGAGTTGATTACCATAGCAAATCCTGCGCGCACAAGCTCTTGATCGTCTGCGATTGCGACTCGAATTACTCCATTGTTTTCCATATTTTCCATGTTTTCCATACTATCAATTTATTCGTGCTTGTTGGCAAGTCTGTGTTGAATTTGTTCATCAAGCGAAGGAGCGGGACGAACCGCAATCTCAGTTACATTTGCACCATTATTTGATGAATTAACACTTGAACCTGTTTCTCGCAAAATTCCGAGTAGTTTTCGCATGTACCTAAGTGCTGAGCGACCTTCATCTCCAATGTTTTTAAAAGCTTTACTAATTGCTTCAATTTGCTCTTGCTCTAGTTCTTGTTCTTGCTTTAGTTTTGTTGACTTTAGGTTTTCTGAATTGCTATTTGATTTTTCGTATTTATTTAGCATATCGATTCCACTGTTTGCAGCATCAATTACTTTATGCAATGTAACTGCAACTTTTTGCTGAATATTTGCGCTAATGCGCTGCCTTTCGGCATTTGCTGCAAGTACTTCTAGCTGTTTTTGCTCTTGCTCGAGTTCTGTTCTGCGTGTTTTTAGAATCAGCAAATTATTATCATCGTTTCTGCGGTAATAAGCAAATGCAATGGCAGTAAAACAAATTAATGCAACTATAAAACCAAAAACTAATCCTACGGACGCCATTTGCATAATGTCATAAAAATTGGTTGTGTACGCATTAGATGCAAAAAATCGTATTGGAGTTTCATTTTGTGGAATATTTTTTGATGCAACACCAATTTTTACAGCAAAAATAGCAGATTCGGCGAGCACTACTGCGCTAACCCATTGCCATGCGTGCTTTTTGCCATAGAGCACAGCCGCATAAACAATGGTTGGTATAAAGAAATTAGCAAATAAAATATTAGGCAAGCATATAAGTTGTATTGCAGAAAATGCTGCTGCAACAATTGCGCATGTTGTTGGAGCTTTTCTACGAAACATAAATGGAATCATAGTAGTAAGCGTAAGTATTCTATAAAGTATTTGTAATGAAAGCGAGCTTGAATACCCAGAAGTCATTCCAGTTCCAACAGTAAAATCGTAAGTTGGTATAAAAAGCATTAGAACAGTCCAAGGCGATGCATAAATAACATCGCCAATAAGCCAATGTTGTTCAAACCATTGTGATACTTTTTCAATCCTATTTTGTGAATTATTTGCTTCTGGCAAAACTTTTGATGAGGTTTTATCGCTTGTATTTGCTGGTTTTTCTTGCGTTGATAATGGATTATTAACTTTTACGTTTTTATAACTAACATTAGGAATACTATTTAGTGCAGAAGCAGTAGTGTTTGACTGGTCTGCGCTGTAGGAATATGGAATAAAAGCAACAATACTAAACGTTCCATCGTTTAGTTTTCCATAATCAAGTGTGCCGTGAAGATTTTCAATGCGCTCTTCCATGCCAATCAAACCATAACCGTTTTTATGTGTTGCACTGCTATTTTGCGCCTGATTTGCTTCGATTTTGCGTATCTCATTTGTGATTTTTAGCGTTAAGCCTTGTTCGTTCCACTGTTCGTGAATGTTTATTTTAATGCCGTTTCCTGCGTGCTTTCGAATATTAGTAAGAGATTCTTGAACAACGCGGTATGCAACGGTTTGTGCATCTTTGTTGAGTTTATTAGAAGAATTTATGCCATCAACAGTGTGCCAAAAAATGTTATTAGGAGATGCAATTTTTGCTTGCTCAATAAGCGAAGGTATGTGATTAAAATCCAATTGAGCGGATGGAGCGTCTGTTAAAGCTTCTAGCAGTCGACGCATGTCGTGAACGGCGCGCTCTGCTTCGTTTTTAATAATATGCATTGTTTTTTTAGCAAGCGAAATATCTTTGGTTGCTGCATAACGACCACCATCTGCTTGAACAATAATAATAGAAAGCGTGTGAGCAACAATATCGTGCATATCCCTAGCGATTCTTGCACGCTCTGCAGTAATAGCAATATGCTGAGCTTTCTTTCGGTACGCGCGAATAGCGTTATTGTTCTCTTGTAAAAGTTGAATAGTGTGTACGTGAGTGCGCTGCCAGTAGCCAATAATAACCGTAATTGTAGTAATAATAATCGCAAAAATTATATTAGGAATTGCAAAATCAAGTATAATTGAAACGCAGTTTTTAATGTTACTACTATTTATATTTTTTACGCTACAAGAATAACTAGCTTTTAAATGATTGATGCCATATATTGGCCCCATTACAATATTCCACGATATTGCTGCGCAAGATAATACTGTTGTTACGTAAGCTGCAATAACAAAAGCTTTTGAATGCTCTGGATTTCCGCGAGCAATAGCATTAACAAGCAGCACAAAACCAAAGAAATCAGCAAAAAGTTGAGCTGGACCAAATATTACTTGCACAATGCATGCAACAATAAAAATAACAGCTGTGTGTTCGGGCCATAGTTTTCGTAGTGAAAGTAATGATGCAACAACAATATTTATAAGATAGGCTGTAATTAGCGAACTTTGCGTCAAGAATCCGTCAACATTGCTTATAGTATACCGATTGCTTGAAAGCATAAAAAGAATAAGCGGAATAATGCCCCACAATATATCGTTTAGCGTAAGCTCAGTGCGTAAGCGTTGTATAGCTCTGTTAAACGTGTGAGATATTTTCATAATTACTAGGCTAGTACACGGCACTTTATAGAACAATCGAACTTTAGTATGATTTATATAAGAGTGCGAGTTTGCGTATGTGATTTGTTGTTGCAATGTAGCATGCGAGTGCAGAAAGGAATGTTTACAATGGCACTGCTAGCAAAGTATTACGTACCAGGATTGTATGTAGAAGAGCGCGCAATCGATGTTCCTTTAGATTGGGAGCAAAACACTCCAGGCGATTCTATTAAAGGGGAGACGATTCGCCTATTTTGCAGAGTTATTTGTGCTCCAGAACATGTGCATGACGATTTGCCTTTGCTAGTGTTTTTGCAAGGAGGTCCAGGCGGCCAGTGCCCTCGTCCGCTTTCGCCGTCTAGCGATGGTTGGATTCAAGAGGCAATTAAGCATTTTCGTGTTGTTCTTCCAGACCAGCGTGGTGTTGGGCGCTCTTCTAGGGTAGATGCTTCTACGATTAAGCGCATGGCAGACGACGGCGTGAGCGTAGAGCGGCAAGCATGGTACTTAAAGCGATTCTTAGCAGATTCTATTATTCGCGATTTTGAGCATTTGCGCTTAACTGAGTTTAATGCAAAGCCGTGGGTTTCTTTGGGTCAAAGCTATGGTGGATTCTTAACGCTTACGTATTTGTCTCTTTTCCCACAGGGCTTACTTGCAAGCTTTACAACGGGCGGCATTCCTCATGTTCCTGCAAATGCGCGTGAAGTCTATGAGCATACTTTTCCTCGTATGGCGCGTAAAACTGAGCAATTCTATGAGCGCTACCCGCAAGATGTTGCGCGCGCTGCTGCTATTGCAGATAGGATTTCTCAAGGAGATGTTTTCTTACCTAATGGCGAAAAGCTAACCGTTGAGCGATTCCAAACTCTTGGATCATCTTTTGGCATGAAGCCAAGTTTTGAAAGAGTTCATTGGTTGATTGACTCCGCATTTTCGGATGGAGATGGATCTCTTAAGGCATTTAAGCATGGCGGTGGAACAGCAGACGGCTATTTAAGCGATGAGTTTCTTTACGGTGTTATGGATGCAACATCTTCTAGTCCGCTATATTGGCCGCTGCAAGAATTTATTTATGCTGATGGTGAATTAGAGCACCCGATTTTGTGGGCGGCTCAGCAGGTTAGGGAAACAATGCCAGAGTTTTCTGGTAGCGCACGTCCGCTTCTTTTTACGGGCGAAGCTATGTTTCCTTGGATGTTTGATCAAGAAAAAGCTTTGCAACCATTCTTGCCAGCAGTTGACTGCTTAATGAGCGACAAGCAGTTTGGCAAGATTTACGATTTAGATCAGCTTGCAAATAACGAAGTTCCTTTGCAAGCAGCGGTTTACTTCGACGACATGTACGTTGATTCTGGTCTTCAGTTAGATACGCTTTCGCGTATTGCAAACTCCCATTATTGGACAACAAACGAGTTTGAGCACGATGGTGTTCATGGCGACTTTGTGTTCCGTCATTTGCTAGAAGAGGCAAAGAATCGTGGAGATTTGGAGTCTATTTATAAGTGATATAAGTGATATAAGTGATAAGTAATATAAGCGGTAAGTAACTTTGATTAAAGTACCTAACAAATGATTAGATATACAAGTTATATATACAAATGATTAGATGCTTAATAAAAAGTTAGTGTTTATTTAGTGTTCGTTTTAGTGTTTAGATATTAAGGGGATTTGTTAATGAGTTCTAACTCAATTGGAACCGTTGGATTTATTGGTTTTGGAAACATGGCTCAAGCAATTGCTCAAGGTTTGATTCGCGCTAATGTTTTACAAGGTAGAGATATGGTTGCATGCGCGGCGCACTTTGAAAAACTTGTTAATAATGCAAGCAAATTTGGCGTAAAAGCGTTAAAAAGTGCGTGTGAAGTTTGCGATTCTAGCAATGTTTTAATTTTGGCTGTAAAACCAAATCAAATAGAAGAAGTTTTGCAACCTATTGCAAAAACTATTGTAGAAAGAAAAATCGCAATTATTTCCGTTGCAGCAGGCTGGACTCTTAAGCGTTACCAGAATCTACTTGGCAAAGATGCTAATGTGCAATGCATTATTCCAAATACGCCAATCGCAGTTTGCCAAGGAGTCACTCTAGCAGAAAGCGAAAATACACTAACGGATAGTCAACTAGAAGCTTTTAATGCTATTTTTAATCCGATTTCTTTAGTCGAGCGAGTAGATAGCGAGCACATGAATATTGCAATGTGTGTTTCTAGCTGCGCTCCAGCTTTTACTGCTATGTACATGGAAGCTTTAGCAGATGCTGGCGTAAAGTATGGTCTAAAGCGAGATTGCGCATATCGTTTGGCTGCAAAGATGATTGAGGGAGTAGGCGCGTTGTATATGGATACGCGTGTTCACCCAGGCGCTATGAAAGACGCAGTATGCTCTCCTGGTGGCACTACGATTCGAGGTGTTGCAAAGCTAGAATCGTGTGGTTTTAGGGGAGATGTTATTAGCGCGGTGGACGCAATTCAACAAAAATAAAACAGTACGAGTATAGTAGTGTAGTCACTTCCGCTAGCTGGTCTAAAGTAGGTAATATGTCTTTAACAATTGGAATCGTAGGTTTGCCTAACGTTGGTAAATCAACTATGTTTAATGCGCTAACACGAAATAACGTTTTAGCGGAAAATTATCCGTTTGCAACAATCGAGCCAAATACTGGTATTGTGCCTTTGCCAGACAAACGTTTGCCTGTTTTAGCAAAGCTTGTTAAAACCGAGAAAATCGTTCCAGCAACCGTTACATTTGTTGATATTGCAGGAATCGTTAAGGGTGCTAGCGAAGGCGAAGGCTTGGGAAACAAGTTCCTTGCTAATATTCGCGAGGCGGATGCCATTTGCGAAGTCGTTCGTGCATTTAACGATGATGATATTGTGCACGTTAATGGCAAGGTGGATCCTGCAGACGATATTGACACAATCAACACGGAGCTTATTCTTGCAGATTTGCAAACAATCGAGAATGCTTTGCCAAAGTTAGAGAAAGATTTGCGTGGCAAAAAAGTTACTCAAGAATACGTTGGCGCAGTGAACAAGGCTAAAGAAATTCTTGAATCTGGAAAGACGATTGATCAGGCTCATAACGAGAAGTTGATTAATAAAGACGACGTTTACGATTTGCACTTGCTTACCGCTAAGCCTTTTATTTATGTGTTTAATGTTGACGATTCGGAGCTTTCGGATGATTCTTTGAAGTCTAAGCTAGCAGCATCTGTAGCTCCTGCAAAGGCGATTTTCCTTAACGCGCAATTTGAGTCGGAGCTTACTGAGCTTGATGAAGAAGATGCTCGAGAAATGCTTGCAGATGCAGGATTACAAGAATCTGGATTGGATCAGCTTGCGCGCGTTGGCTTTGATATTTTAGGGCTTCAAACCTATTTGACGGCTGGCGTTAAAGAAGTTCACGCATGGCAAATTCATAAAGGTTGGACTGCTCCGCAAGCTGCAGGCGTTATTCACACTGATTTTGAGCGTGGATTTATTAAAGCAGAAGTTGTTTCTTACAATGATTTTGTTGAAGCTCAAGGCTCTATGGCAAAAATCAAGGAAGAAGGAAAGCTTCGTCTTGAAGGCCGCGATTACGTTATGCAAGACGGAGACATTGTTGAATTTAAGTTTAATGTGTGATTAGTTAGACAATAATCATATAAATAATCAAATAACGTGTAATTTGGCGCTGCTTAGGCACTATAGTGTAGTATCGAAGTAGCGCCTTTTATTTTGTTTACTTATGGAGATTGTATGAATATATTTTATGCTTTCAAAAGCATGTTAAAGTCGCTTATTGCGCGATTAGTGAAATATGTTATTAGCTTAAAATCTCCAAAAAATCGCAAAATTTTCTACAAGCGTGCGCTCGCTTTTCTAATTGTTTTGGTCTTCTTTAGTTTTGTTGGATTCCAAGTATCGCATGTTGTTCAAGAAGCAAATAAGCGTATTTTTGTAAATCTTAAAGCACAATATTTTAAGTCAAACAAGCTTGATTCCGCTTTAAGTAATGTAAAAAGTAAAAAAGGCGATAATTTTGGCGCAAAGTCGAAAGCAAAAAAGACGCCATTAGAGCATAATGATAAGTCTAATGCTCAAAATCAAAATGCGAATGCAATTGATTTTTCTAACTTATGGAAGATTTCTACAGGCGGTCAATATCCAAATCTTTCTGGACTAGATGCAAATCATTTGCAAATAAATGTAGACCTTAAAAAACAACGTGTTTATATTTATGCGAATAATAATCTTGTTTATACAATGATTGTTAGCTCTGGAATGAATAACTCCACGCCTAAAGGCGATTTTAGAATAGGTCGTAGGGGATATCACTTTTACAATAGAACAGAAGGAATGGGTGGAGACTATTGGGTCGGTTTTATAGGAGCAAAGTATTTGTTCCACTCTGTTCCAACCCGTGCTAATTTTGGCGATTATATTGTAGAAGAAGCGCAAAAACTTGGGTCCCCTGCATCGCACGGATGTGTGCGACTAAGTGTTCCAGATGCTAATTGGTTCTATGCGAATATTCCAGACGGAACAGCAGTGCATATTGAATAATCTGTTTTAGAGTTATGTGAAGCATTTACGTAAGTAAGAAATATAAAAAAATCAGGAGATTTCAAAATTCAATCCCCTGATTTTTTTGTTTGCGCTTTAATTGCGTTTGCTTTAGCTGCGTTTGTTTTATCTTCTCTTGTTTATTAGAAGAACAAAACGCTAGCTGCACAGGCCAATGCTGTTAGAAGTATAGATGCCAGGAAGCTTGCTAAGAATGCTGCTTTTCCTTGCTTAAATATAACTCTAAAGTTTACGTTGATTCCAAGAGCAGCCATAGCCATTCCAAGGAAGACGTATCCTGCATCTACAAGGAGTGATGCGTAAGACGAAACAAAAGGCACGTACGTACCAATAACGGATGCTGCAATAAATCCAAGCATAAACCATGGGAAGTTGATTTTGCGCTTTCCGTTATCTTCTACTTGGCTGTGGCGAGCATTCCACCAAATTGCAATAAAGATTGATGTAGGAACAAGCATAAGAACTCGTGTAAGCTTCATGATTGTTGCAACGTCAATGCTTCCAAAAGCTCCGCCCGCTGCAACAGCGTGTGCGATTTCGTGAAGCGATGCGCCAGATGCAATTCCAAGTTGCTGTTTAGTCATTCCAAAATGAGGAAGAATAAAGATTTCTGCCAAAGCGTAGATTGTGCCCATTATTGCAACTGTTGCAACAGCCATAACTTCGTTTTGTTCTTTTTCGTCCTCTTCTTGTGGAAGCACTGGCATAGATCCCGAAAGTCCCATAACAGCTGCAGCTCCGCAAATGCTTGTGCCTCCTGCGGTTAGCATTGCAAGTTGAGGGCTTACTTTAAGAAGTTTTGCAATATTATATGTAACGCAAACCATAACAGCAACGAGTACAGCTGCGATTGGCAAGCACTTTAATCCTTGAGTAAATAGAACGTGCAAATTTAGCTTAAAACCAAGCAAAATAATGCCAAGTCGAAGTAGCTTATTTGCGATTAGGCCAGCAGATGATTTAACGCCTGCTCGTCTAGAATCATTGTTCAACTTGTATACGTGCAAAGGCAGCTGCAGAGCCATACCAATAAGCAACGCAATAATAAGAGCTCCCAAAAGGCTTAGGCCTGGGAACTGCTTGAGCCAGCTGCCGATTAAGGAAGCTAGAAGTGTAAGCACAGCTATAAGAGCCATGTTTGTTGTGCAGATTTTCTTTTTCCATGTATCAAAGAAATTAACCATTTAGCCAATTATTCTCTCATAATCGGACAAAAACGAACAAAAAATCAAAAATATTTACACATTTTCTAGCGTTTTGTTGTAATGGCAAGCGACACGCCTATATAAAAATCACATAATAAAACATATTCGATAAAAATCTATCGTAGTTTTGTATTAGTTTCATTTACATTGTGATTAATTAAATCTTGTTGAAAAAAATCATAATTGTGTAATCATTATATGTAGTTAAAGAGGTAATTATGTGCAATATTAATATTCAAATTAAACGCATTTATGAATCATCTGATGAACATGATGGCTTTCGGGTATTAGTAGATAGATTGTGGCCTAGAGGAATAAGTAAAGAAAAGGCAAATCTTGATTTGTGGTGTAAAGATATTGCTCCATCAAGTGATTTGCGAAAATGGTTTAGTCATAAGTCTGAGCGCTTCAAGGAATTTTCTAATCGTTATATTGAAGAGCTAGACGAGAATCAAGATTGTGTAAACCAAATCGTAGATATATGTAGAAAAAGTAAAAAAGTAACGTTTTTATATGGAGCGAAAGATCCGCGTATAAATCATGCAACTGTATTAAAAGATTACATTCAAAATGTTTTGCAAAATTAAGATTGTAATAAGCGAATCTAATACATAAGCAAAAGTTTATGTTTATAAACTTTTATGAGTAATAATTAGTGGTGTTTGATGCGTTTTCGACACACCGATTTTCCTTGATATTTCAACAAAACAAATTTATAAATTTATTATTTTTCAAATTGTCTCGACACTTTGTGATTAGTACATTAGAATGACCACTTGGCTAGGGGGCGGCGGTTGGTATAGCCTCTGCAAAATCTGCCAAACCTGCGCTCGAGTAGTGCTTGTTTTTTTTTTAAGCTGGCGCTTGTTTTGGTGGTTGTTTTTCAATCACAAACTTACATACGAACTTGTTTTACACAAGGAGAAAACGATGAAATCGTTGTTTACATGGCAGCTTCATGGAGACGGAAAAACTTTGAAGCCAGGAGAAGTAGTAGAGCCAGATGAGCGTTTAACTTGGACTCGTACTGCTGGTATTGGTGCTCAGCATGTTATTGCTATGTTTGGCGCAACATTCTTAGTGCCAATTCTTACAGGCTTTGATCCGTCTACTACTTTAATGTTCACGGCTCTTTCTACAGCACTGTTCTTGTTGATTAACGCAAATAAGCTTCCTAGTTATTTAGGAAGCTCTTTTGGTCTTATAGCACCTGTTATGGCTGTAACTGCTGCGCATAAGGGCATTGCTGTAGCAAGCTTTGGCATTATGTGCACAGGTATTCTTCTTGCGCTAATCGGTGTGCTTGTGCATTTTGCAGGAGCAAAGTGGATTGACGTTATTATGCCTCCTGTTGTTAACGGTGCAATCGTTGCAATTATTGGCTTTAACTTGGGACCGGCTGTTTGGGGTAACTTCCAAAAGGCTCCAGACACTGCTTTGGTAACTTTGGTTGCAGTTATGCTTATTGCAGTGATTTTCCGCGGTCTTCTTGGACGATTGAACATTTTGCTTGGTGTTCTTGTTGGCTACGCTTACGCATGCTTCCAGGGTCAAGTTGACTTTAGTAAGATTGAGCAAGCTTCTTGGATTGGATTCCCTAAGTTCCACACTCCGCAAGTTGACTTCTCTGTTTTGCTTATGTTCTTGCCAGTTGTGCTGGTTCTTATTGCAGAAAACGTTGGTCATGTTAAGTCTGTAGCTCAAATGACTGGCCGCGACTACGACTCCAAGATTGGTACAGCTTTGTTTGCAGACGGCTTAGGCACTGCAATCGCTGGCTGCTTTGGCGGTTGCGGTACTACAACCTATGGTGAAAACATTGGCGTTATGGCTGCAACAAAAGTGTATTCTACTGCCGCTTATTGGTGCGCTGCATTCTTTGCATTCGTATTAAGCCTTTGCCCAAAGTTTGGTGCAATTGTAAACTCCATTCCAGCAGGCGTTTTGGGCGGTGTAACCACTTTGCTTTACGGCATGATTGGCATGATTGGCGTGCGCATTTGGGTAGAGAACAAAGTGAACTTCGATAAGCCAGTTAACATTATGATTGCTGCAATCGTTATGATTATTGGCATTGCCAACTTCCAGTTTGCTATTTCTGGAATTCAGTTTAACGGTATTGCAATCGGCACTGTTGTTGTGTTGGTTGTTTACCACGTAATGAAGGCAATCGGAAAGCTTACTGGAACAATCGCTAAAGACGATCCAGATGTTGCTTAGCATAAATGCTTTAATATGATTTAATTTAATCGATTTAGGCGCGTTCGCTACTTTTGCGAGCGCGCTTTTTTGTAATTATTTTTGATTACACAACAAACACAACACGTAGATTGGGAATAGTTAGTATAGTATTATTAACCTTATGTTGAAAGTCATTATAGAAATACTCATTGGCGTTGCATGGGCTGCTTTTGGCGCTTATATGGCTAAAAAACCTAAAAACACTAAAGTGCATAAGCGTTCCGATTATTCAAGCGATGGAAAGAAAAAGAGCAATCAAAATAATGATTTTGCCGATACTTCTGCAGATGATTCTATTGACCAAGATGTAGTTGTAGAAAGCATTGATGAAGATAATAGCAATGCAAATGTTGTTGCTAAAGATTCTTCTAAAGATGAGTCTAATAGTGAAAACAAAGATAAGACTTCTTCAAAGTTTGCAAAAAAAATAAAAGATTTGGCAGACTATTATAGTGACGATGATGACCTTGGTGACCTCTTTAGCGATATATTAGAAGCTAAGAAAAAACTAGAAAACGAAGGCGACTCGCCCAAAAATAGCGATACTAGCGATGCTAGCGAAGATAGTAAAGATAGTAAAAGCAATAAAAGCGATAGAAAAAACTCAAATAGTAAGGAGAATAATCGCTATATGAGAATAGATTTTGATGTAAATAAGTTTGTTGGAAAATCAAGAAAATGGCGTTGGGCTATTGTTGCAATAGTAGTAGCAATAGCGTTTATATGCTCAATTATTTTTGGTTTTTCTACTTTTATTACAGATTGCATGTGGTATGCGCAACTTGGATTTGAGAGCGTAATCTGGATTCAACTAGCCGCTAAAATCGGCGTTTGGGCTTTATACGCTCTGCTTATGGCTGCGTTTGGGTATTTGTCTGCATATATTGCGATTAAAAAACGCCCTGGAAGCGAAGATGGCGTATATGTTAAAGAAAAAGGCAATATTTTAGACACTAAAAAGGGAATAAGCTCTAAGCTTGCAATGCATGTTGCAGGAGTTGTGTCTTTGATTGTAGGCGCTGTGTTTGGAATGCAATTCTACAATCATTGGGTGCAAATTTTGCTTATGTTTAACTACCAATCATTTGGTATTAAAGATCCGCAATTTGGATTTGATAACGGTTTTTATGTGTTTGTTTTGCCAGGCTTGCGACTTTTTACAAGAGCGTTTATTGTTCTTCTTGCTGTTTCTTTGCTATTTAGCGTTATAACAAACGCTTTGATGGGAGCTGTAAGAATTACGCTTCCTGTAGACGGCAAAGGCATTTTTAGCATAACTAAAAGCGCAAGGCGTCAAATTTCTGCATGGTTTATGCTAGTTATTATTTTCTGGTCCGTTTTGCAAATATTAGATGTGTTTGCGATTGTAAATTTGGATGGTTCTAAGATTACTGGCGGATCTTACACAGATATGAATGCTGGTGTTCCTTCCAGCATTGCAATGGCTGTAATAACACTAATTGTTGGAATTGTTATAACAGCGTGGCTGCTAAAGTCTCATGCCCTTAATGGAAATGTAAAAATTGGCACGCGTTTTGTTGTAGCTGTTAAGGCTTGGCGCACGCCTGCTGTAGCTGTTGCATCTTTAGTTGTATGCGCTATGGTGTTGTCTTTTGCTTGGCCTGCTCTTTTGCAACGTTTTAAGGTAGCGCCGAATGCACAAGAATTAGAAGCCACTTATATTCAGCGAAATATTGATGCAACTAAGTTTGCGTATGGCTTAAATAATGTTAAAAAAGAATCGTATAACGCTACTTCGGAAGGAAAGTCGGGAGCGCTAGCAAAAGAAGCGGAGTCTACTGCACAAATCAGGCTTTTAGACCCTCAAGTCACTTCTCCAACATTCCGCCAATTGCAGCAATCTAAGCAATACTATACTTTTGCAGATACTCTTTCTGTAGATAAGTACGACATTGATGGCGTGAGTCAAGACACGGTTATTGCTGCGCGCGAGCTTGATCTAGCTGGAAACGATAATCGAAATTGGGTTAATGACCACACTGTTTATACGCACGGGTATGGCGTTGTTGCAGCTTATGGAAATAAAGTTACTGCAGATGGTCAGCCGCAATTTATGGAGTATGGAATTCCAACTCAAGGAAAGCTTACAAAGTTGAAGAAGTATGAGCCGCGTATCTACTTCTCGCCAAATGCTCCAAAGTATTCGATTGTTGGTTCTCCAAAAGGCTCTGCTCCTTGGGAATTTGATTATCCAACTGGCTCAAATGGTGCTTTAACAACGTTTAAGGGAAATGGTGGACCAAGTGTAGGCAACTTCTTCTCTAAGCTGCTACACGCTATTCGTTTTGAATCAGATCAAATCTTATTCTCGGATAGAGTTACTGCAAATTCTCAGATTTTGTATGATCGCGACCCTAAGACTCGTGTTTCTAAAGTAGCTCCATACTTGACATTAGATGGGCGCGTTTACCCAGCAGTTGTTGACGGACGAGTTAAGTGGATTGTTGACGGATATACAACGTCCGACTCTTACCCATATTCGCAAATGACTGATTTTGGGCAGGTGACTCAAGATTCTACAACAACAACATCTCGTTCGATTAAAGGCTTGACTAATCAGCGAGCAAACTATATTCGCAATTCAGTTAAAGCTATTGTTGATGCGTACGACGGTTCTGTTGACTTGTATGTGTGGGATAAAAAAGACCCTGTGATTAAAGCTTGGAGATCAATATTCCCAGGGCATTATCACGATATTTCTAAGATTTCTGGCGATTTGATGAGTCATATTAGATACCCAGAAAGCTTGTTCAAAGTACAAAGGCATTTGCTTGCAAAGTATCATGTTGACAGCGCAAGCCAGTTCTTCTCGGGAGAAGACTTCTGGCAGACTCCAGTAGATCCTACAGAATCTCAAAGTCTTCAGAGAGAAGATATTTTGCAACCTCCATACTATTTGACTTTGCAAACTAGAGGAGCAAACAAGCCAGTATTTTCGCTTGTTTCTACATACATTCCTGCTGGAAGATCTACTCGAGAGATCCTAACTGGATTCTTGTCTGTAAATTCCGATGCTGGAAATGTTGCTGGAAAAGTAAGCGAAAATTATGGCCAACTAAGACTTCAAGAGTTACCTAAAGTTTCCAATGTTCCAGGACCTGGTCAAGCTCAAAACAACTTTAATGCTAATGCAAATGTTTCTAAAGAGTTGAATTTGCTTGAATCTGGATCAACTAAAGTTAAGCGTGGAAATTTGCTTACATTGCCACTTGGCGGTGGATTGGTTTACGTAGAGCCTGTTTATGTACAATCTAGCGGATCTACTAGCTACCCATTGCTTAAGAAAGTATTGGTTGCTTTTGGAGATCAAGTTGGATTTGCAGACACTTTGGATGAAGCATTAAACCAAGTATTTGGAGGAAACTCTGGCGCAAACGCTGGCGATGCTTCCAATAATTCTGGCGTAAACAATATTGCTTCTAATCCTAAGCAAAAAGATTCGACTAAGAATAGCGAAAATGGCAATAAAAATGCTAATGCTAAGGCAGACGCTGATTTTAGTGCAAAAGCGAAAATGGCTCTTAAGCGAGCAGCTCAAGCTCTAAAGGATTCGGATGCTGCAATGAAATCTGGAGATTGGCAAGCGTATGGCAAAGCTCAAAAAGAGTTAAGCGATGCGATTAACGATGCTATTAAAGAAGACTCTGGAAAGTAAAAGCAAAAGTCAAAGAAGCGCCTAAAAGCAGCTTTAGATTAATAAAAAATAATGCCGAGCATAGTTTAGATTATGTTCGGCATTATTTTATGTGTTGGCTTTATGCGTTTTTACATTTGATTATCTGGGTCTTCGTCGTCTTCTACAGGACCTAGCAATAATCGTTCGCTTATATTAACTACGCCCATCAATATTGCTGTAAACGCAATAATTACGAATGTTGCAGAAAAAATAAGCGGAGTGCGGAAAGAATTATATGCAGCTTGCAGCCAAATACCTAATCCTTGACGAGCGCCAAGATATTCTGCAGTAGTAGCTGCGCCAAAAACGTAGGCTGTGCTAATGCGAATTCCACCAAAAATTTGTCGAGCTGCAATCCTTAATTTTACGTGCCAAAGCGTCCAAACTCGTCCCGCTCCGCATGTGAGAGCTACATCGCTATAAAAACTTGGAACTGCATCAAGACCTCTAATTGTTTGAACAGCAATAGGGAACATGCTAAAAATAGCTACGATAACAATTTTTCCAGACATTTCGAAACCGAACCATATAAGAAATAGCGGGGCAATCGAAATAAGTGGTAACGTTTGTGCAGCACAAAGAAGTGGGAACAAAGCTGCGTGAACCAGCTTGCATACGTGAAAAAGTACGCCCAGTAAAATGCCGCACACAATGGCAAGACTAAAACCAATAACTGTTTCTTCAATAGTTGCAAGGGTTGCAGGCCATAATTGTGGCCACACTTCACAAGTTGCTTTAGCAATATCTGTAGGAGTTGGAATAGAATTTTCTGGAATTTTATAGAATTCGCAAGAAAGTTGCCAAAAAATTAGTAATGTAATAGTAGAAATTATTGTTGGCAGATAATTGTGCAGTAGTGTTTTCCAGCGCGCGCGCGTCATGGAATATCGTTCCTTTCAGTACACAAGCCATAATGCTTGTTGTAGCTGCTTGACTGCTGCCCCAATCAAACAACGTAAAATTTTACAAACTTTCTTGTATGAAAATATCACATAGCTAGTATGTAGTTCGCAAGCGTGTATTTTATGCGTATTTGTCTTTCGATTAGTGCATAATTTAGTCGTTTCGTGAGTCAATGCGTGGCAAACCAAAAGTTCTAATTTTGGGGGCATTGAACGGCGCGGGCTAGGCCCTTGATACCGTTTTCTGCCAAGTTCGTGTCACATTCCCAGAAAGCGGTTATTTATAAGAAAGCTAGGGAATTCATGATATGCGAATTATGGCGTAATGTGCGAGCTTTTTGTTTGAAATCTAATAAAAATATTATGCGTGCAATAGCAGTTTTTATAAGCTCATGCTGCATTCTGTCTTTGTGTGCGTGCGGATCAAACAATAGTAAGCAGAATAGTAAATCTGGTCTTCAAAACGTTTCGTTTATGCTTTCGTGGATACCTGATACTAATCATATTGGCATATACGTGGCAAAGAATATGGGGTGGTTTAAGCAATCTGGTTTACACGTGAATATTTTGGCTGTGTCTCAAACTGGTGCCGAGCATGCTGTTGACTCTGGTGCTGCGGATTTTGCTTTAAGCAATATTACTAGTCTTGCAGATTTCAGTACAAAAGGCACTAAATTGAAGGAAGTTTTGCAAGTTCAGCAAAAGCCTAGCGCAATTTGGTGCTCTCTTTATAAAAATACTAAAATTCATTCTCCTAAAGACTTTGATGGTAAAACTTTTGCAACCTTTGGATCTGCAGAAGGTGATGCTGTGATTCGTAGAATGATCCAGCATGATGGTGGCAAAGGTAAGTTCGATAAGGTTACTGTTGGTACTTCTACGTTCCGTACGCTTGAATCCGGAAAAGCTGATTTTGGTGGTTTTTATGGTACTTGGGAAGGTGTGCAGGCGGAAATGTATGGTCCAAAGTTGCGTTGCTTTAAGACAGCAGATTATGGAGTTCCTGGTCAGCCAGATACGATTGGTGTTATTACTAACGCAAACACAGTTAAGCGCAATCCTAAGCTTGTTCGCGCTTTTGTTAAAGCCGTTAAGCGCGGTTATGAATACGCTTACAATCATCCAGACGAAGCTGCGAACATTTTAGTAAAAGAAGCTCCTGAAGCTAATCTTGATGTGAAATTCGTTAAGCGAAGCATGAAGATGATTGTTGACGGGCAATATTGGGGTAATCGTGCAGACATAAAAAGCGGCAAGTTTGTGTTCGGCACAAATGATGTTAAGGGTGCTCAAGAATACTTCGACTTCCTAAGTAAGGAAGGTGCGTATACGGATTCTAAAGGCAAAGTAACATATAAAACTCCTCAAGCAAAAGAATTAACTACGGACGAATTTTTGAAGTAGTTTACGCAATGACTTGAGTCTTGCTAAAATAAAGTACAGTATATGAGGGCGTATCGGGTAGTTGTATAATCCAGCTTCAATCGATACGCCCGTTTTGTTGTTGAGTTTATAAGATTGGGCGTGAATTATGGCTTCGGATTTTTGGCTTATTGCTGGCCTTGGCAATCCTGGATCTAAGTACGAAGGTACTCGTCATAATATGGGATTTATGGTTGCGGATTTGCTTGCTGAGCGATGGTCAATATCTTTTTCTGACCATAAAGGCTTGTCTAAACTTGGCAAGGGAGTTATGAATTTAGACGGTAAGTCCGCAAAGTTCTTCCTTGCTAAGCCGCTTACTTTTATGAACGATTCTGGAGCTGCAATATCTTCTATAAGCTCTTATTATCAAATTGAGACTGACCATATTGTGATTGTTCACGACGATATGGATTTGGATTTTGGGCGCATTAAAGTAAAAGCTGGAGGTTCTGCTGGAGGTCATAACGGTATTCGTTCTATTGATCGCAGTCTTGGAACTCCGCAATATGCGCGCGTAAGAATGGGTGTTGGGCATGCTCAGCGTGGTGCTCATGCTCACGATAATACTGTTAATTGGGTTTTGGGCGGATTTGCTGGTGCGCAAAAATCTGAACTTCCTAATTTTTTGGCAGATGGCGCAGATGCTGTAGAAAGTGTGATTTTCCGCGGGCTTGCAGCCACTCAGGAGCATTTTAATGGCAGATAAGTATGATTCTTTTGCTAACAAAATGCTAGATTCTAAAGATTTTAATATTTCTGATGCTTCTTTTGAAAGCATACTTAAAGATATTTGTAAGAAAAATGATTCGTTTAAGTCTTTAGCTTTGCTTGAAGAAGATTTTTCTAATCCTCTTAATGTGTATTGTCCAAGTGGAGCTAGATCTGCTGTAGCTGCTGCAATGGCTACTAAAAAGCCTGTTGTTTTAGTAGTTCCATCTGGTAGAGATGCTTTAGAATCACTTGAATCAATACGCGATTTTTATAATGGGAACCCTAAAGATATTGCTAATCTTGAAGCTTGGGAAACTCTTCCGCACGAGCGTCTTTCTCCTAGAGCAGATACTGTAGCAAGCAGAATGGCTGTTTTTAGGCGATTAAAGCATCCGCAAAGTGGGGAAGATAGCAAAAGCGGCAAAAGCAGCAAAAGTGCCATGTTTAGCCCAATTCGCGTTCTTGTTATGCCAGTTCGATCCCTTATTCAGCCAGTTGTTAAGGGTCTTTGCAATGTAGAGCCGCTTGTTTTTGAATGTGGCAATGAGATTTCTATTGAGCTTGCTACAAAACGACTTGTTGAAAACTCGTATAATCGCGTGGAACTTGTTATGAATCGCGCTGAATTTGCTGTTCGAGGTGGAATTATAGACGTTTTTCCTCCAACAATGGATCATCCTGTGCGTATTGAGTTTTTTGGAGATGAGATTGACGCAATCAAACAATTCCACGCATCTGATCAGCGCACTTATGGGAAGAATATTAATAGTGTTTGGGCTACACCTTGCCGAGAATTGCAACTTACAAAAGATGTTCAAAAACGAGCGAAGTCTTTGATTGGTAAAATTCCAAATGCTCAAGATATGCTTGAATCAATCGCAAATGCAATACCTGTAGAGGGTATGGAGTCTTTGATTCCAGCATTAGTTGACAACATGGAACCAGTGGAAAATTTGCTTGATAAAAACGCAATAATTTTGGTTTCCGACTTAGAAAAATGCAAGCGCGCAGCTAACGATTTAGTTAAAACAGCAAACGAGTTTTTGGCTGCAAGTTGGCATGTTGCTGCGTCTGGTAAGGGTGCTGGCGCTCCAATAACATTCGATAAAGCGAGTTTTCTTGATTTTGGCAGTGTTTTAGAAAATCTTGAAAACAACAATCATCAAGTAATTAACTTAAACAGTTTTGCAATAGATAAGTCGCTAGAAACCGTTGATTCTAAAGAAGAAAACGAAAATAAAGTCGTAAAAAATAACTATTTAGACTTGTGCATTAAATCTCCTCAAGAATTTAGAGGAGATAGTGAGAAGATTTCTAGCGGAATATCTGGTCTTATTTCTAACGGATACAAGGTTTATATTAGCGCTGCTTCAAGTGGAATTTTAGCAAGGCTTGCTCGAGCTGTGCGCGCAAGTGGCGTATTTGATTTTTCGGCAGTTCAATCGAAAATAGTTGACGGTTTTATAGATACGCAAAGTAAAATCGCAATTCTTAGCGAAAGAGATTTAACAGGAAAGTCTTCTTCTGCAAGTGGTTTTAAGTCGCCAAAGCGTAGAAAAAAAGAAATCGACCTTCTAGACCTTAAGCCAGGAGATTTTGTTGTTCACGAACAGCACGGAATTGGCAAATTTATAGGCATGAGGCAGAGGAATGCAAAAACTTCAAACGGAGAAGCTACGCGCGAATATTTGGAAATTGAGTACGCGCCAAGTAAACGCAATGCTCCTGCGGATAAGCTTTTTATTCCAACAGATCAGCTTGATTTAGTTAGCAAATATATTGGTGCAGAGATTCCAAAGCTAAATAAGCTTGGAGGCGCAGACTGGGCTGCTACAAAAGAAAAAGCGCGAAAAGCTGTTCAAGAAGTTGCGCAAGACTTGATTAAACTTTATTCTGCACGAGCATCTAGCAGCGGATTTGCTTTTAGCGCAGACACTCCTTGGCAAAAAGAACTTGAGGACGATTTTCCATACCAAGAAACTCCAGATCAGCTTACGACTATTGACGAAGTCAAGCAAGATATGCAAAAGCCAATTCCAATGGATAGGCTGATTTGCGGAGACGTTGGTTTTGGCAAAACTGAGATTGCTGTGCGTGCTGCTTTTAAGGCAGTTCAAGACGGCAAGCAAGTGGTTGTTCTAGCGCCAACAACTCTTTTAGTTCAACAACATTACGAAACTTTTACTAATCGCTTTTCTGGATTCCCCGTAACTGTTGCTGCAATGAGTAGATTCCAAAGCGAAAAAGAGGTTAACAATACTATTCAAGGCCTTGAATCAGGAGAAGTTGATGTTGTTATTGGCACGCATAAGCTTTTGAATCCAAACATAAAATTCAAGGATTTAGGTTTAGTGATTATAGACGAAGAGCAACGTTTTGGCGTTGAGCACAAGGAGACTTTGAAAGCTTTGCGTACAAACGTAGACGTTCTTAGTCTTTCTGCAACGCCAATTCCTCGAACGCTTGAAATGGCTGTTACTGGTATTCGCGAAATGTCTACTCTTGCTACGCCTCCAGAAGACCGTTTGCCAGTCTTGACTTATGTTGGAGCTTACGAAGACGCGCAAGTGGCAGCTTGCGTTAAGCGAGAGTTGCTTAGAGGTGGCCAAGTATTTTATGTGCACAATCGAGTAGAAGATATTAGTAAAGTTGCGACTAATATTCAAAAACTTGTTCCAGATGCTAGGGTTGCGATTGCGCACGGAAAAATGGGTGAGAAGCAGCTTGACACTATTATTCGTGATTTTTGGCATAGAGATATTGACGTTCTTGTTTGCACTACGATTATTGAAACGGGATTAGATATTTCTAACGCTAATACGCTTATTGTGGATCATGCAGACAGATTCGGCTTAAGCCAGCTTCACCAATTGCGCGGGCGCGTTGGCAGAGGTCGTGAGCGAGCGTATGCATACTTTTTGTATGATCCGTCTAAGCCTATGACTCAACAAGCGCATGATCGCCTTGCAACAATCGCTCAATATACTGCTCTTGGATCTGGATTCGATGTTGCTATGAAGGATTTGGAGCTTAGAGGCACTGGAAACTTACTTGGCAATGCGCAAAGTGGCCACATTGAAGGCGTTGGATTTGATTTATACGTGCGAATGGTTTGTGAAGCTGTTGAAAAATACAAAGAGCCAGAGCATAAGGAAACTGTTTCCACGTCTATTGATTTGCCTGTTGAAGCTTCGATTCCAGTTGATTATATTGATTCCGACAAGCTTCGTTTAGAAGCGTACCGTAAGCTTGCTTCCGCTAACAATAATAAGGATTTGCAAGAGTTGCACGATGAGTTACTTGATCGTTTTGGTGAGCCTCCTGAAGCGTTTGGTATATTGTGCGATGTTGCTCGCTTGCGTTTTAAGGCTCGTGATCTTGGTATTACGCAAATTAGCTCTCAAGGTAAATCGGTTCGTGTTATTGGTTTAGATCCAAAAGAATCGTTGTGGATGCGTTTGCAAAGGATTTACCGCGGAGTTAAGTATCGTCCGCTTACTCATACGCTTATTATTCCATCGCCTTTTGAATCTTCACTTGGAACTAGCGCAATGAGTGAGCGCGAAATACTTGATTGGGTGCGCCAACTTCTTGAAGATTTAGCTTGGTAAGGCAAATCTTGCACTGTTTATAAATAAAGGCGGCCGCTATTTTGCAGTCGCCTTTATTCACATTATTTTTGCGTTACTTATTGCAAAGCTTCTCTAAGCTCATCTTCTATTTCACTATGATTTACAGGGCGATTTTGAGCGTCAAGATGCTCGCGATCAATGTTCCATTGCTTATAAATCTTGCCATCTTTTATCATAAGAATGCGGTTAGAAAGTCTTACAGCTTCCGCAATATCATGCGTAACCATAAGTGTAGTCCAGCCATATTTAGCTTGAAGATTATTAAGCAAATCTTGCATATCGAAGCGCGTAAGAGCATCCAAAGCACCAAAAGGCTCGTCAAGCAACAATAATTCAGGACTTCTAACTAAAGCTCTCGCTAAAGATACGCGCTGCTGCTGGCCTCCAGAAAGCTCAGAAGGCCACTTGTTGTCGTAGCCAACAAGCTGCATTTGGCAAAGCGCTAAATGCGCAATATTCTTAAGATCTTGCTTGCTTCCTTCCATGCCGAAAACAACATTTTTGTTTACAGAAAGCCACGGTATTAGTCGTGCATCTTGAAAACCAATAGCCTGACGGCTTGTTGCATGAATGCTGCCTTCGCTAGGAGTAAGAAGTCCTGAAATTATTTTCAAAAGCGTAGTTTTTCCGCATCCCGATCTACCAATAAGCGAAACAAATTCGCCCTTTTTAATTCTCATCGTAATGTTTTTCAATACAAAAGAAGAATTATTTGCAAAATCGTTTTCTGTATTTTTATCTTTTGCACTTGCGAAAGAAATGCCCAGATTCTCTATACTAACGCAGTAATCGCTATCGTTAATATTTGATTTGCAAGTAGATTCTTTGGAAACTTCTACATTGCTACGCTTATGAAAAATGCTATTAAACATAGTCGTATTCTAAAGTCGTATTCTAATTACAATTAGTAATCGTTTACTTGCTGCAGTCGATTACAGCTTTAGAGAAATCAGGAACTTCTTTAATGAATCCGTATTTAACATATTCCTTAGCTTGCTGTTTAAGCATTTTCATAGTTTCTGCATTCATTGGTCGGATTTGCGGAATGTCAAACTTAGCTAATTCTTTCATTGTTTCATCGGATGCACCAAACTTCTTATACATATCAAGAATAATCGAATGCTTCTTCTTAACTCTCTTACCTTCTTCTACTAAAGCACGATACATTTTCTTTAATAACTGTGGGTGCTTTTTAGCAAATTCAGCAGATGCAACTTGGATTCCGAAGTTAATATTTCCATAATCTTTTGCAGTGACTAGAAGTTTTGATCCTGGAGTTGCAAGAGCTGCAGCAAAGTTCTGATCGAAGGTTGCTAATGCATCAACTTGACCAGTTGTGAATGCTGCATGGAAGTTCTTTGGACTCATCTCTACTTCTTGAACCTTGGATGGGTCAAGTCCTGCTTTTTCAAAAGCTTTGTGAATTATATAATCTCCACTTCCACCTTTAGCAATAATTCCAATCTTCTTTCCGTATAAGTCTTTAAGCGATTTGATTCCGCTATTTGGTGCTGCTACGATTCCTTGAGCGTTTCCATTGTAATAGTTAATAGCATAAGCAACCCATGGCTGGCCTTTGGAGATAAAATGAATAAAATGGCCAGATCCTGTGGTTGTTACGTCTGCGTTTCCAGAAGTTACTGCAGTGTTTGCTTCTGGAGGAACATATGGCCCGCTAAATGTAACCTTTGCCTTGCCAAAGATCTTATCTGCCATCTTTGTGTTATTTGAAAGAGTTGTTAAATAATTTGCAGAAGTCAAATATGCTACTCTTAAAGTTCCAGTATCTTCTTTTACTTGCTTAGTAGTATTTGTGGAAGATTTTGCGGATGATGCTTGTGTTTTATTGTTCGAGCTTCCGCATGATGCTAGGGTGATTGCTGTGCAAAGCGCGCAGAAAGCTGCTAATGCTCGCTTACTTGTTGTAGATAATGCGAATTTAGCCATTTTATTCTCCTAATTATTTTGCTAATATTCTTAGTTCTGTTTGATTTTAACGATGGATGAACGTCGCTCAGGCATGCAAATTTTTTCTAAAAGTGTTGCAATTCCTTCAGAAAGTAGGCCTGCAATCGCGTATAAAACTATGCATAGCAGCATTTGATCTGGTCTGTAAAATTCTTGTGATCTTGCAAGAACATATCCAATTCCTTTTGAAGCGTTGACTGTTTCACACGTTACCAATGCCACCCAAGACACTGATATTGCAAAGCGTAAAGCAGTCATAAAGTTAGGTAGCGCTCCTCGAAGAAGAATTGTGAAAAATACTGTTTTGCTATTTACTTTGTATGCGCGAGCTAATTCCAAGAGTTTGGGATCAATATTACGAACTCCATCCCTCATATTTACGTAGAACGTTCCAAATACGCCTATAGCAATAAGAGCTATTTTCATAGTCTCACCAATGCCTAATAAAATAATAAGCAAAGGTGCTAGTGCAGTAAAAGGAACAGACCGTAGCATGTGGCCAGGCTTGTTAATAATAATGTCGCCCAGCTTTGTGCTACCAGAAATAACTCCTGCTGGAACTGCAATTATCATTCCTAAACATAATCCTGCAATAACTCTTGTAAAACTAATTCCCAACGAAGGCCAAATTAAACCTTCTGAGTTTAATTCTTGAAAAGCGTTAATTACTTCTGCAGGTGATGGAATGTGCCTAGTCTCTTTAGGCCCAAGTGTAGCTAAAAACCATCCAATAAGTATGACAAGTGTGGAAAGCCATGGCACACATAAACGTAGTGAAGAAGATGCATTTTTTAGCATGCTCTTACAATGGCTAACCATTCGACATTCCCTTCGATAGTACTAGCTATATCAGGTTCGACGGGTATAATCTCAGCAACTACAATCAAGCAAATAATTGCACCCCGTGTCAGTTTGTTATTATTGTACAAAGGTGTGGACAAATTAACAAAAGCTTAGATTATATAGTCTTGTATGCTTAACGACTTACGCTGCGAAATAACGTCCATAAAACGCATTAATCTTAAATATGTTACACAACCAACAGATAAATAAGGAGTAGTTGTGGCAGCTATTGAAAGCGTATATGCACGCGAAATTTTGGATTCTCGTGGAAATCCTACTGTTCAGGTTTATTTGGAGACCGAAGATGGCGCTCAAGGAATTGGTTTAGTTCCTTCTGGTGCTTCAACTGGTGAGGCAGAAGCTTGGGAGCGTCGCGATGGCGATAAGTCTCGCTACCAAGGCAAGGGTACTTTGGAAGCAGTTAAGGCTGTTAACGAAGTAATCGCTCCAAAGGTTATTGGCATGGATGCCTCTGATCAGCGCGCTCTTGATGAAACAATGATCGAGCTTGATGGCACTCCAAACAAGGGCAAGCTTGGCGCAAACGCTATTCTTGGCGTTTCTCTTGCTGCTCTTTATGCTGCTGCTGAGTCTGCTGAGCTTCCTTTGTATCGCTACATTGGCGGTACAAATGGCCACATTCTTCCAGTTCCAAACATGAACATTATGAACGGTGGTGCTCACGCTGATTTTGCAACCGATATTCAGGAATACATGATTTCTCCATACGGCTTTGCTACTTATAGCGACGCTTTGCGCGCTGGCGTTGAGGTTTATCACACCTTAAAGAACGTTTTGAAGAAGGAAGGCTTGGCTACTGGTCTTGGCGACGAAGGTGGCTTCGCTCCAAAGATGAAGTCCAACGAAGATTCTTTGAAGTACATTATGGATGCAATCGAAGCTGCTGGTTACGAGCCAGGCAAGCAGATTGGTATTTCCCTCGACGTTGCTTCTTCTGAGTTCTACAACAAGGAAACTGGCAAGTATCGTTTCGACGGCGAAGAGCGCGAATCTGCTTACATGCTTGATTACTACGAGAAGCTCATTAACGAGTATCCAATCGTTTCTATCGAAGATCCATTCCAGGAAGAAGGCTGGGATGATTGGGCAGCAATCACCAAGCGTCTTGGCGATCGTTTGCAGTTCGTTGGTGACGACTTGCTCGTTACTAATCCAAAGCGTTTGGCTAAGGGCATTGAGCTTGGAGCAGCTAACTCCTTGCTCGTAAAGTTGAACCAGATTGGTTCCGTTACCGAGACTCTCGACGCTATTGAGCTTGCAACCAAGAATGGCTTCACTTCTATGGTTTCTCACCGTTCTGGCGAAACCCCAGATACCACCATTTCTGATCTTGCTGTTGCTAAGAACACCGGCCAAATCAAGACTGGTGCTCCTGCTCGTGGCGAGCGTATTGCTAAGTACAACCGCTTGCTTGAGATTGAAGAAGAGCTTGGTTCTACTGCTCAGTATGCTGGTTACAGCGCATTCAAGGCTTGCAAGAAGTATATGAAGTAATATGCTAGAGCTTTTATAAGTTCTGCGTAAGTCTTGTTTAAGATCTAGACTGTAGCATAATTCGGCCAGTCGCATTCGTGCGATTGGCCGTTTTTCGTATATTTTAGCGATTTTTTGAAAAAATATATAAATTTTTCTAAAATTACTTTTATTCTCTTCAAAATAGTGCTATTTTTTATGGAAAACTAAAAACGGAAGGAGATGTTTCATATGAGAAAAGTTGCTGTTATAGGCATGGGAAACGTTGGTGCAGCAGTAGCGCATCAACTTGTTGTTGGCGGCCACGCTGATGATTTGTATCTTTATGATACAAACGAGGCAAAAGTGAATGCCGACGCATTGGATTTTGAAGATTCAATGGATAATGTGCCTTTTAACGTTAATATTACGGTTAATGATTATGAAGCATTAAAAGACGTAGAGGTAATCGTAAGCGCCTTGGGTCACATAAAGCTTTTGGACGTTCCTCATCCAGATCGTTTTGCAGAGCTTAAGTATAATCGTAAGGAAGTTGCAGAAGTTGGTGCAAAGATTAAGGCTTCTGGATTCCACGGTGTTTTGATTGACATAACAAATCCTTGCGACGCTATTTGCCAGCTTTATAAGGAAGCTACTGGTCTTCCTTACGAAAGGATTATTGGAACTGGCACTTTGCTTGATTCTGCGCGCTTGCATCGTGCAGTAGGCAAGTTCTTTGGCGTGCATCCAAAGGCTGTTAAGGGATATAGCTTAGGAGAGCATGGTGATTCGCAATTTGTTGCGTGGTCCACAGTTAAAGTCTTTGAGCAGCCTATAACAGAGCTTATTAAAGAAAAGAACATGGATTTAGATGCTATTGATGAGGAAACTCGCGAAGGCGGTTTTACTGTGTTCTACGGAAAGAAGTACACAAACTACGGTATTGCTGCTGCTGCAGTTCGTTTAGTGGATGCAGTTCTTTCGGATTCTAAAGAGCAAATGCCTGTTTCTAACTATCGCGAAGAATATCATTCTTATCTTTCTTACCCAGCAATTGTTGGTAGAGAAGGAATTGTTAAGCAGTGCCAGCTTGATTTGACTGAAGAAGAGTTGCAAAAGTTGCAGCATTCTGCAGATACGATTTTAAGCAAAGCTCAAATGGAGTAGTCTAAAGTCAAAACTCTAAAGACTACAGCTTAATAATAAGCTTAATAATAAAGCTAAGAGTTGATTGCGGTCAGTGGACTTGTGTTGCTGGCCGCAATCTTATAAGCGCGTGTGCGTCACGTCGAATATTCAAAGTAATTTAGAAGTATGATTTTAAGAAATCGCCGCATGACTGCAAATACAGTTGACGAATCAAATCAGCCTCAAAAAAAGAAGCTGTTTTCTGGTTCAATCGTATTTGTTTCCATGATAGTTGTTGTATTTCTTTGCTGTATTGGTCTTATATCAACAATTCGTAACTATGCTTTAAGTTTGGCAGAATTGCACGCTTTGCAAAGGGATGAGTCTGCTTTGAAAGATAAAAAGCAAGCTCTTAATAACGATGTAGAGCGTTGGAAAGACAAGGCGTATGTTGCAGCTCAAGCAAGGGAAAGATTGGGGTTTATATTTCCAGGGGAGCAAGCTGTTAGAGTAGAGCATCCAGAGGCGATTACGGGTTCTGTTCCAGAATCGTTTAATAAGGATGATTCTTTGTACGAAGATAGAAAGGCGTTGCCGTGGTATAGTGACTTGTTTTACGCGCTTCACAAGGCAGACAAGCCAGACGATATGAGCTTTAAGGCTAAAGAAAATGATGAAAGTAGCAAGTCTTCTAAGATTAATACCACTAAGCAAAGTGGCAAACAAAATAATCACTCCAATAGCACAGGCAAGTCTAATAAATCTAAAAGTAATAATGAAAAGTCAACAAACAAAAAACATAGTAATAATGGTAATAAAACTAGATAGAATTAAAACTAGATAGAATTTAACAATAATAGTTATATACGATTTTAAGATGCGCAATGTATATGGAGTGTAACATGGGCCTAAACGCAAAGTTATTAGTGAGTTCGCTACTAGAGAATCCTGCAAATAAAGCAGACAAAAACATTGTAAAGCGTCAATTAGGAAGATTTCCAAGGGGCATGGTTGCAGTCGGCGCTAGATGCGTTTGTGGTAGGCCACTTGCTGTTATTACGCGTCCATGCTTAGAAGACGGAACTCCTTTTCCTACAACATGCTATTTAACAAGTCCAGAGGCTGTTAAAGCTGCTTCGCACCTAGAAGCACAAGGCTTTATGAAGGAATGCAATGATTTGTTAAACACTAACGAAGAAGTTGCTAAAAAATACGAATATGCGCATAAAGCGTATTTAGAGTTTCGCAAAGAGTTAGCTAATCGATTAAACGATAGCGAAGAGCATATTAAAAACATGAGTGCAGGCGGAATGCCAGTTCGTGTTAAATGCTTGCATGCTTTGCTAGCTCAAAGTCTTGTTATGGGCAGAGGCGTTAATCCTATTGGAGATATTGTTTTAGACAAAATCGCAAGTGAGTTTAGTCCAAAAGTTTGCAAATGTACTACTCCTTGGGAAGATAATGACTATGCTCAAAATGAAGATGAAGAATCGCTCAATCTTGTTTGTAAAAAAGTTAATCGAGAAGGCGTATCTAACAAGTCTGTTTGTGTTGCTGCAATCGATTGTGGAACTAATTCGATTCGTCTAAAAATTGCTAGAGTTGATGAAAATGGCATGAAAGATGTTGTTCCTAGAATGCTTAGGGTTGTACGCTTGGGGCAGGGAATTGACGAAACGCACATGTTTGCGCCCGATGCATTAGAGCGTGTAAAAGAAGCTGCTAAAGAGTTTGCTAAGGTTCTTAGCGAGCATAAGGTGGATGCTATTCGTTTTGTTGCAACTTCTGCAACAAGGGATGCTCTAAATAGAGATGTGTTTGAACAAATGATGTTTGAAGAACTTGGAGTGCATCCAGAGGTAATTAGTGGAACTGAAGAAGCTGCTTTGAGTTTTTTGGGAGCAACAAGTGTTGTTTCTAGAAAAGACTTGCAAGCGCCTTATCTTGTTATTGATTTAGGTGGAGGCTCCACAGAGCTTGTTTTAGGCGGAGATGGCGTAAATATTGCTGAAGATAAGGTTGATTCGGCATATTCTATGAACATTGGTTCTGTGCGCATGACTGAGCGTCATTTGCATACGGATCCGCCTACCGAAGAAGAGATATCTTGTGCAATTAAAGATATTGACAAGAATATAGATGAAGCGTTAAAGCATGTTGATGCTGGTAAAGCGCGTACGATTATTGGCGTTTCGGGTACTGTTACAACTATGGCGGCTCTTGCGATTGGCTTAAAGCATTATGACCATAAGGCTGTTGATGGAGTAAAAATCGCGTTAGATCAGGCATATACTGTTAACGATAGGTTCTTGCATATGTCTAGGGAGAGGCGCCGCACGTATGCTACGATTCATCCTGGAAGAGTTGATGTTGTTGGCGGAGGTGCAGTTGTGCTAAGTCGCGTTCTTGAGCGTCTTGCTAAAGAGGCTTATCAAGATCATGGCGGAGTGCTAGAAACTTTTGTTGCGAGTGAGCACGGCTTGCTGGATGGAATCACTCTAGATTTGGGTCGTAGAACACTCGCCACACGCTGAGTTGTTTTTAATTGTTTTATATGGCATAATTAATGACTGTTGCCTCCGTGGCGGAATTGGCATACGCATCAGACTTAAAATCTGACGCCCTTACGGGCTTGTGGGTTCGAGTCCCACCAGAGGCACAAATCTTACGCTGCAAATTTATTTTTTTCGTATATTATGTTAATTCTTTGTTGCAAATCGTAAATCTTTAGCCTAAATGCTTGTTTTTCTATAAAAAATATTTGTATACGGGCTTGCGTTAATTGAGAATCGTACTAATCTATACCATTAATTGCATTAAAAGCAATTGCGATGCATTAATTATAAAGCAATCACAAATACAGTAATTGCAAATAGGAAAAGAGACATAATGGCCGATTTAGAAGTCGCTCCAGAGTTTAAGGATGCCTACGGTTCTTACGATCATAGCGATCCTGCTCTGTTAAACAAATTAGCTGGCAACTTTACCGTTTTGCCTAACGACAACCCAGTTTCTAGCGCTAAGCGCAACGAACTTATTGATAAGCCAGCATTTGGTCAGATTTTCTCCGACAATATGGTTCATATGTCTTGGACCAAGGGAGAAGGCTGGTCCGATAGGCGTGTTGAGCCTTACGGTCCGTTAAAGATGGATCCAGGCGCATCTGTGCTTCACTATGCTCAAGAATGCTTTGAAGGCTTAAAGGCTTATAAGCGTTCCGATGGTTCTATTTGGCTTTTCCGCCCAGATATTAATGCTGCGCGATTCCAAAATTCTGCTAAGCGTTTGTATTTGCCAGATCTTTCTATTGACGATTTTATTGGGTCGGTTGCAGCTTTAGTTAAGCGAGATAAAGATTGGGTTCCAAGCAGGCGCGAATACACGCTTTATATGCGTCCGTTCATGTTTGCTTCCGAGCCTTTCCTTGGTGTTCGCGAAGCTCACGAGGTTGAGTATTGCGTAATTGCTTCTCCTTCTGGCCCATACTTTAAGGGCGGCTTAAAGCCTGTTAGCATTTGGGTAGAAGATCAATGGTTCCGTACTGGTCCTGGTGGAACTGGTTTTGCTAAGTGCGGCGGAAATTATGCTGCTTCTTTGCTTGGCGAATATAAGGGTATTGAGCACGGATGTGAGCAGGTTTGCTTTGTGGATGCTGCAACTAAGACTTATTTGGAAGAGCTTGGCGGCATGAACATGTTTGCGCTCCACAAGGATGGTCATTTGGAAACTCCATCTTTGACTGGCAGCATTCTTCCAGGCGTTACTCGCCGTTCTATTATTCAACTTGCAAAAGAGAAGGGTCATGATGTTGTTGAAACAATGATTCCTCTTAAAGGCTTGCTTGACGACATTCGTTCTGGAGAAGTTACGGAAGTTCTTGCTTGTGGAACTGCTGCAATCATTACTCCAATCGGCAGATTTAAGTCGGATGAATTCGATCTTAAGGTTGCAGATGGTGGCGTTGGAGCCCTTACGCAAGAGCTTCGCGATGAGCTTCTTGGAATTCAGCTTGGAGATGTTGAAGATACTCACAACTGGATGTGGAAGGTGTGCGACTAGTTAAGAATTAAAATCGTTCAAAATTAGTCGTAAAGACGTTAGTGTATTTGCTATTTAGCGCGTCATTTTATGTTTATAACATTTTATGTTTATAACAAGTGGCGCGCTAATTGTATGCTTGGTTAGATATAGGTTAATTGTTGCTTAGATTTTGTTTTGAGTGTTTAGCGCATGGAAAGGAAGTATTGTGGAAGGGGCATTAGGGGACAACGTTTTCTTCCTTGTTGTTGAATACATAGCTGCGGGTTGCTGCGGAATGGTTGGCGGAATGTGGGCTATTCGCAAGAACTACGATATTTTTGCAATAATTACAACGTCTTGGCTTACAGCATTGGGTGGTGGAATTGTTAGAGACGTTTTGCTTGGCGCTTTGCCTCCTGTAGGAATTGCGGATAGGGGATTTGTTTTTACTGGCCTTGCGTCTGGCGTTATTGTTGCTTTTGCTCATCTAGAAATTGATGAGTGGAAGTGGTTTATGTTAACTCTGGACGCTTTAGCATTGGGTCTTTTTGCTGTAAATGGCACTGCTAAGGGGCTGGATTTTCACATGTCTGGAATGGCGTCTGTGTTTTTAGGCATGGCCACGGCGCTTGGTGGTGGATTAATTCGAGATATGGTTTTGAATCAAGTTCCTGTAATTGTTCGAGATAAGCATTGGTATGCGCTTCCTGCTGCAGTTGGGTGTGTTTTGACGGTATTTGTTGTAAAAGCACAACGTGCAGGGTGTTTTGATGTTATTACAGAGATGATTTTAGATACTCTTATTGTTGTGCTAGTAGTCGCTATGCGATTAATGTCTGTAAAGTTTGATTTAACGCTTTTTGGTGCAATGAATCGCAAATCGCCAATAAAAATAAATAAATATCGCAGACATAATGCATATAGTCGTAAAATTTCCGATAAAGCCATAAAAAATACAGAAAAAAATAATCAAAATAACTAGAAAATCTAGTCTAATCTGAATAAATATCGGTTAGTGTCTAGAGTTTGTCTTTGCCTATCTTAATAATAAAACACATCGACCAGAGGTCGCGCTCAACAAGAGTAGCAATCATTAGCAAGAAAGAGGCGTTAAGTGATTTGCAAAAGGGGAGAGCGCCGAAGTTTGTAAGGTTATTCTTTCTAGCTTACAAGCTGGGACTTGGCTCAATAGGCCAAGGACTGTCGCAGCAATTTTGGCAATTTGCTGCGGAGTGCTATCGACATGCATATTGTTGCCTGTTTGCCTCTGTTTGAATATTGTCAAAAGGAGGAAACAATGAGTAACAACAGTTCATCAACTACAGAATCTCAAACCGTTCATCGCGGTCTAAAAACACGCCACATTTCCATGATTGCTTTGGGTGGAAGTATTGGAACGGGCTTATTTGTAGCTAGCGGTGCAACAATCCACATGGCAGGCCCAGGGGGAGCGCTTTTAGCGTATGCTGCAATCGGCATTATGGTTTATTTTCTTATGACATCTCTTGGCGAGATGGCAACTTATATGCCAATTAGTGGGTCTTTTGCATCTTATTCTGGAAAGTTTATTGATCCAGCTTTAGGATTTGCAATGGGTTGGAATTACTGGTTTAACTGGGCAATCACAGTTGCTGTAGATATAAGCACTGCAGCAATCGTTTTGCAATATTGGCTTCCTAAGGTTCCAATATGGGTATTTTCGCTAACAGTTCTTGTTATTATTCTTTTGATTAATGTTCTTACTGTTAAGTGCTTTGGAGAAACTGAGTATTGGCTTTCGATTATTAAAGTTGTAACCGTTATTATATTCCTTGCCATTGGTTTGCTTACGATTGTTGGCATTTTAGGCGGAAAAGCGCCATTGCTAAGTAACTTTACTCATAAGAATGCTCCATTTGCTGGCGGAATCCCGGCTGTTTTAGGCGCGTTTGCTATTGCAGGCTTCTCTTTCCAGGGAACAGAGCTTATTGGCATTACAGCAGGCGAATCTGCAACACCAGATAAGAGCATTCCAAAGGCTGTAAAGCAAGTGTTCTGGCGTATTGTTTTGTTCTACATTCTTGCAATCTTTGTAATCGCATGCATTATTCCATACACAAGCCCAAGTTTGCTTGGATCGGAAGCTAGCGATATTTCTATAAGCCCATTCACTCTTGTATTCCAGCGCGCAGGATTGGCAGTTGCAGCAACAATTATGAACGCTGTTGTGCTTACATCTGTTATTTCGGCAGCAAACTCTGGAATGTACGCTTCTACTAGAATGCTTTACGCTCTTGCAAAAGATAATCACGCTCCAAAGATGTTTGGAAACGTAGATAGAAGAGGCGTTCCAATGCAATCTTTGGTTGCAACGTTTGTTGTAGCTCTTTTAACATTCTTGATGAGTATTTTTGGAACGCAAATTTACATGTTCTTAGTTGCTGCAAGTGGTTTGACTGGATTCATTGCCTGGGCAGGAATCGCAGCTGCGCACTACAGGTTCCGCAAGGCGTATATTGCTCAAGGAAAGTCTTTGGACGATCTTGTTTATAAAGCTAAGTGGTATCCATTCGGCCCTATTGTGGCTCTTGTATTGTGCATTTTGGTTATTGTTGGTCAAGATCTTGAATCGTTCCACACGCTTAATTGGCAAGCGATTGGCATAACTTATATGTCTGTTCCGCTGTTTATTGTGCTTTATGTTGGATACAAGATTAAGTACCACACTAAGGTTATTCCGTTAGATCAAGTTGATTTAACAAAGTGATTAGAATATAAAAAATGCGCTCAGTGATTTGCTGAGCGCATTTTTTTATTGATTAACAGAGGTTATTATTTGTTTCCGCTGACATTAGTTGGTGGAGGTGTATTTACTTTATTGCCGCCGTTAGTTCCGCCGCCAGGATTAGATGGTGGAGGTGTAGTGCCGCTAGGATTTCCTGTTTCTGCTCCAGGTGTAGTAGTTGGTGGATTAGTAGTTGGTGGATTAGGAGGAGTTTGCTGCTGCTGCTTCTTTTTCTCTTCCTCTTCCTTCTTCTTTCTATCTTCTTCTGCTTTCTTTTCTGCAGCCTTCTTTTCTTCTTCTGCCTTCTTTTCTGCAGCCTTCTTTTCAGCTTCTCTAATCTCTTTTCTCATTTGCTCTAATTCTTCTTTTCTCTTTTCAGCTGCTCTCTTTTCAGCTGCCTTCTTTGCAGCTTCAGCCTTCTTCTTTTCTGCTTCTCTAATTGCTTCTTTTGCAGCAGCATCTTCTTGAGCTTTTTTCTTTGCTGTTTCTACAGGATCTGGAGGAATGTTAGGAATGGTAAGTCTTGGCCTGCGTTGTACTCTAGGTGCTTTTCTAATAACAGGAGCAGTAAGCTTTTGCAATTGCTTTTGGCTTTCTTCTTCCTTCTTTTTGTCTTCTTGAGTAGACTCGTCGCCTGCAGCTTTATCAATCATAATAGAAGTGATGCTGCGAATTCGTTGAGCGTTATCGGAATACCATTGCGCTGCTGCAATAGCTTGAGCATTTTGTGCTCCTAAAGCTTCTGGTGAATTTGCGTTGCACACAACTGTTTCTGGAATGCGCAACTTCATAAGCTTATTTAGTAGTTTGCCGTTTTCGGAATCTTCTTTAGCAAAAGACACAAGTAGAGAATTTTTAATAAGTTTGTTCCAAGATTTGTTTGCTTTAGTTACTTGCGCAACTTGAACTTCGCAAGCTTTACGAGCCTCTTTTACGCGAGCATTATGCTGAACGCTCCAGAATATTGCGCCTATGCAAAGAACTAGCGCAAGTACTACAACGCCAGTTATAAGAACTATCATCTTCTTTTTATTGCCATTATTCATGACTTTGGAGATGTTTTCTAACATATTTATCCTCTGTTTATCAATATTTGCCAAGATTTGCTTTATGCAAACGACCTTTACAGTTTACGCCAAAGCAAGTACGTTAATGCATTGCAACTTATAGGTTTTTGGCCTATAACCCGAGAGTTTGACTTAGATTTGATGTATCTAAAATTTTTCTAAAACAAAAAACCACCAGACGAACTGGTGGTTTATTTTGCTCCTGCGGCTGGGCTTGAACCAGCGACCATTCGATTAACAGTCGAACGCTCTGCCAACTGAGCTACGCAGGAATATCTTCCATGCTTGGCTTTGTGCCGTGCACAAGACATTTATATTACACGGAATTTGGCAATATGCAAATATATGCTCGTTTGGGCGTGTCGAAAATTGTTAAATGTTGAAATATCAAGGTTTTATAGCCTTTAACCACATTGCTTAAAAAATCTTTACTAAAAAAGAATCGTATGAAAAACTTTTAAGAACGTAAATGAAATTAGCAAAAACCCTTAAAATACGCCACTTTTAGTGTGAAATTCAAAGGAGAGAAAATATGTGGAAAATATTTAAGATGAAAGTCATTTATAAAAAAATGATGCAAAAAATCATCAAAAAAATTAATAGAATAAAAAAATATGTTTTGAAACATAAGATAATTTTTGTATACATAATAGCGTTTTTTGCTTTGATTGCATTTATTACACTAATTCGTGTTCTAGAAAATACGAGTATTAGCAAAAGCATTGAATATGAGTACATTCAAGCTAATCAGCAAGATGCGTACAAGAAATACGCGAATATTTGTAAAAATAATTCTAAAAAACATGTTTTAGCTGCAAGTATGAGTGAGGATTATGATAACGAATATTGCAAGTCAAGGATGATATATCCAGTAAAAGAAGCAAATATTATTAAGGATTTTGATGCTCCGAGTAAACCTTGGCTTGCAGGGCACAGAGGTGTTGATTTGCAAGCCGAAGAAGGCGATGAGTTGCGAGCGCCACAAGACGGAATAATCGCCTTTGCGGGGCTGGTTGCTGGAAAATCTGTTGTAACAATAAGTCATGGTGTTTTAACATCTACATTTGAGCCTGCATATACGGATTTACCTGTTGGGTCAATTGTTAAAAAGGGTCAGAATTTTGCATATGTAACAGTTGGGTCGGATCATTGCGATAATCTTTGCGTTCAATGGGGATTAAAACGAAGAAACAGAACGTACGCAAACCCAAAAAAGATGGTTCAAAAACAAAAAATAGTGTTAAAGCCAAAAGAAGACTTAAAAGAAAAATAGTAAAATACGTATCGTATAGTGTGTATAGATTCTTGAGTAAAATATTGAGAATCATTGCTTAAATAATATGCGCAATTTAAGGAGCGGCTATGCAAAAGTATTCTCGCAATCTTAATGAGAAGATTGATTACGACGCAAATGTTTTTTCGCTTCTTGAAAATCGCGTAGAGCGCAATGCAAACGGATCCTTAATTGAATATCTTGGCGAAAATGGAAAATGGGAATCCTACAGCGCTAAAGAGTTTAGAGATTTAGTTATATCTGTTGCAAAAGGGTTTATAGCACACGGCGTTATGCCAGGGGATTCAATATCTATAATTGCTCATACTTCTTGGCAGTGGACTTTGCTAGATATGGCAATAATGTCTATTGGAGCTTTAACTGTTCCAATCTACGAAACAAGCTCTGTGATTCAAATAGAAAACATTGTTAACGATTCCAATGTGAGCATGATTTTTGTTGAAGACGAAGCAATTAGAGATAATGTATTGATTGCAAAAAAGTCGTGTAAATGTCTTGAAGAAATATTCGTATTGAGTTCAAACGCAATCGACACGTTTATTGAATACGGAAAAACCGTTACGGATGCAGAATTTTACGAGAGAGAAAAAGCTGTTAGAGGTAAAGATTTAGCAACAATTGTTTATACTTCTGGATCTACTGGAGAGCCAAAAGGCATTGAGCTTTCACATGGTAACTTTGTTTTTATAGCAAAGTCTGGAATAGTTTCTATGCCAGATATAGCGTTAAAAAGTAAGAATGGTAATCCACGACTTTTGCTGTTCCTTCCTCTAGCACACGTTTTTGCACGATATATGCAATTCTTTTGCTTTACTGGAAACGTTACGCTTGGATTATCTAGCAATCTAAAAACAATACTTAGTGACTTCAAAAGCTTTAGGCCAACATTCGTGCTTGGTGTTCCTAGAATATTTGAAAAAATCTACAATGCGGCTTCTCAAAAAGCAGGCAGAGGATTAAAAGGCGTTATATTTGCGTTAAGTGTAAAAGTTGCTAAACAATGGTCAAAGGCGCAGCAAAATGGTGCAATGGTTTCGCCATTGATTGCAATAAGTCACGAATTCTTTAAAAACACTGTATATAAGTCGATTTTGCAAGTTTTTGGAGGATGCGTTGAGTATGGTGTTTCTGGCGGTGCTCCTTTAGACACGTCTATATCTCACTTCTTTAATGGAATTGGGCTTCCAATCCTTGAAGGCTATGGAATGACAGAAACATGCGCGCCATCAATGGTAAACCCTACAAAGGGATACAGAATTGGAACAGTAGGTATTCCAGTTAAAGGTGTGTCTGTTGCAATAGATGATGAAGGTGAACTTTGCATTAAAAGCCCTGCTGTTTGCATAGGGTACCATAATCATCCAGAAATAACAGAAAAGCAAATAGTAAATGGTTGGCTGCACACGGGAGATTTTGGCACGCTAGAACCAGATGGATTTGTTAGGATTACAGGCCGTAAAAAGGATTTAATAATAACTGCTGGCGGTAAAAACGTTTCTCCAAGCATTCTAGAAGCTTCTGTTATGACTTGCCCAATAGTTTCTCAATGCGTTGTTGTAGGAGACAGAAAGCCGTTTATATCGGCAATTATTGCGCTTGATTTGTCAGAAGTAAACTCGTGGCTTATATCTAGAGGGGCAGGGCCTGTGCGCTCGCTGGATGAAGCTCGGAAAAATTCGATTGTAAGATCCGAAATCGAGCAAAGTGTTGTAAAAGCAAATTCTAAGGTTTCTAGAGCGCAATCGATTAGAAAGTTTGAGATTGTTCCAGACGCATTTACGCAAGAAAATGGATTGGTTACTCCAAGCCTTAAAGCAAAAAGAAGCGTTGTTCTAGAGCGTTACAAAGATCTTATTGAAAATAAGATTTATGCTCCAAGAGTTAAGAGATAATCGAATTAATCTCTGTTAATAGAGCACAAGCTAGGGCGTAAGCTTAAGTTGATTAGCGTAATCGTTTGAGCAATGCGCTAGCGTAATGCGCTAGCGCAAATCAATTAAAGACCTGCGTCTGCAAGAGTCACATAGCCTGGGTCTATTAAAAGCGCTTTAAGATTAGTTGCGCTGATTGCAAGAATATCTTCATTTGCAACTGGTACACCTTTTTGCGAATCACTATTGTTTACAAAAATGGTTACATCTTCTAGTTGCGTAATCTTTCCAGTAGTATTCAACGAATTACACTGTTTTGCAACATCGCTAGAAATCTTTTGGATGTTTTCTATAGAAGTCATCCATTGCTTTCCGTTTACAAGATTAGGCAAAGCGTCTTTGTATGCTCCGTAGCCTGTAATAATAGGCCATTTTGAATCGTTTACAATAGTGTTTGCATAATCACTTTGACTATCTTGGCTGCTACTTTGATTGCTATCTTGTGTGTTTTTATTTTTGTTACTTTTTTCGTTTACTTTTTGTTTTTTGAGCTTATTATTTTTTACATTAGATGGCAAAGGTACGCGCTTTTTGCTTAAATTACGTTTTCCAATAAAGTTTCCAATAATGTCTGGAAGAGTAAACGAAGGATTAATGTTTGCAGAGCTGCCCTTATATCCAAGCTCTTCTAAAGCACTTTCTGTTTGCATAGCAACTTGATCTTCTAACGCAATAATTCCATCTACGTGTTTTGTTGGAGTTGATTTAGAACTATTTTTTTCAATAAGTCTAAATTCAAGTTCTGCTTTAACAGAATCGGAATTATCTGCGTCTATAGCAACGTTTTTCCAATCGTTTGCAGTGGAATTCTTGTTAAGCTTTCCAGAAGGAGAAAACATTAGTCCAGATTCAAAATATGGCTTTAGAACCTTCCAGATTCCTTCAAATGCAAGTTTGGAAAATTCGTCATCAAACTCTGGAGTTTTATACAAAGAATCTTCGGAGTTTATTGTGCGTTTGTTTATTCCAACATGAAAATGAATATTTTGCTTTTGATTATGACAAGGCAAAAGCACTTCCACACTTTTTGGATTATCTTTAGATGCTTGATTTAGAGCCAATTTTTGTACAAGAGTATAGGCTTGAACCTCTCCAATTCTTTGTGCAGAAGAAAGATCAAATAGAATGTCTGGCTTAAAACCTCTACTTAGTCTAGAAAGCATAACAACATGCATTCCAGCTTTTTTAGCAAGCTCTAAAGCGTTAGAAAGTCTATTTTCTGCTTCTTCTTGATTCTTTAAATCATCGTCATTTAATTGATCACTATTTGAATCTGGTTGAGTTACATAATCTCCATAATTGTTGTGTCCGTTTTTATTAGTCCAAGGAGCAACAACAATAGTCGTTTTTGAAAGCTGCTTTTTTGCGCTATCTTGAAGATTCTTAATATTTGTTTTTGCGCTTTTACTTTTAGTATTTTTAGCGCTGTTTTTAGAATTTAGTGACGTAATAGTGTTTACAACATAATCTTGAATATCTTGACTTTGATTGTACAAGCTGTTAGAAGACTTAGTTGCGATTGAGTTGCTGGAAAATCCTTGCTTTTTTAACGATTTTACTATTTCTGGAACAAGATTATCCCATGTACTTAATGGAGTTTTTCTACTTAAATTTAGACCATCAGAAGGCGTAAAAACTATAACGTTGCCGTGATTCACTTGAGGCTTTGCGCTAGGCGATGCGTTTTTTGCATTGCTCGATCCGCATGCGCAAATCGCAAGAAGCATTGTGCTAGCTGCTATAACAGCAATAGTTTTGCGCAAAATATGCTTATGCGTGCGAATCATAGTTAAAACCTTTCGTAAATTTTAGTTTTGTACTTATTTATCTGTTAGCTTACTTATGTGTTAGTTTCTATTAAATTATCTAATGCAAATTTAGCGATTAAGCAAATCCAAGCATATATCTCGATATTCGCTAACGTAGCCTCCGCCAAAGAAAACACAATGACCAGCAATAGGGTAGAGTTGCCAAATTGTCATGCGATTTTCAAAACCAGATTTTAGCGGATGAACAGACTGGTAGCCGTCTAGAATCTGCTTAAAATAGCTGATTCCAAATAAGTGAAGCATTGATAAATCTTCTTCGCGATGGCCGCCGTGAGCTGCAGGATCAATTAAAACAGCTTCTGTGTGTTCACCGTCTTCGCTTTTAGTCCAAAGCACGTTTCCGCTCCACAAGTCTCCATGAACGCGAGCTGGCTTATCTTCAGCGGCTTTTCCAAGCAAATCTGGCAAAGCGTCAATAACTTTATTTGTAAGATCTAAATCGCTTTTTGTAAGACTTCCTCTAGAAATGCCAAGGTTTACCATTGGCAAGAGCCTGCCTTCTGCTAAATAATCAATAACATTGCTCCAAGTGCCACAATCCATTTTTACTGGGTCGCTTAATGGACCAAAATAGCATGTGCCATCATAATCTGCAGGTGGCTCCCCAAAATATTTCGCACCGAAATCGTGCATGTGTGCCAAAGACGCTCCAAATTCAAACGATGCTAAAGGAGTAGGGCTTGTAGTTTCAATGCGTTCAATGTTTAAGTAGTCTTTTCCCCAATCAAAAACTTTAGCTACTTTAGGCCCGCCATAGTCGTAAGCTTCTCGAAGCCAATTAAGGCCACGACCTTCGCATTCAAAGAATCGTTCTGGTGCGTATGATCTGCTCTTTTTATACACGTTATTACTCATAGCAACCTTCTTAATGTAGTAGCGTATGCGGCTTATAGTTACACACTTAATAAATATTTTATGAATAAACTAAATTATTCCTATCATCACTATTCTAATGAAGTATTAGCACAATGAGCGATGCTGCGTTTAATTTGCAATAAGATTAGTACAATACTTACGCCAAGTAGGATGTGTCCGATTCCTGCTAAACCAGTTATGGAAAAATCTATAGATGGACTGAGATGTAGACGCATTACTTGTGCAATTCCACGAGTAATCATCATTACTGCTGTTAGGTTGAGTCCAATATGATAAGTTATTAAGATTCGTGTAGTTTTTTCGTTACTAAAACTGAAGTTTTTCTCAAATAGTATGAGTAACAGAAAAACAACCATGCCAAGCATAAAGTAGTGTGTATGAACTACAGCAAGCACAGTTTTTGTATGGAAAGCATTAAATTTTGTAAATTCGCGATAAAAGACGCCGCCAATCATGGCGAGGACAGCATACAACAAAGACGTATTAATATAACGTTTCATAACATGGTTCATAGTAACTTCCTTACGTAGAGTGATAGTCAAATATTCCTTAGTAATGTTGATGTCGTTACAGGTGTTTGTAAGCACTATTGCATAGTATGAGTGTTTTTGTAACGTGGACATGCAGTTTTAGCAAAATGATATCCAAAAAGCAATCCTGCTAAGGCTAATGCAGAGCCTAATCCCGTATAAAACACGGCAATAAAGCGTTCTGGAGCTATATTTGTTGCACGAAGAACAATTCCAAAAGTCATCATAAAAGCCATGATTATAAAAGATTTAACGTCAAAGAATTTAAGGAAAAATTGCTTGTTTTCTTTGTAAGCGTTGATTCTAGACACATGCTTTTTAACAAGTTTTCCAAAAATAAACACTTGGAATATTACAAAAACAGCTAAAGATAAAGTGAAGTTAATAGGAGATAAAAAGTTTGAGTATGCATTAACACCAATCTTAAGAATGTTGAATCCAGCAAATCCCCATACAAGGCATGCGATTAATAAAAGCGTGTTCTTTGATACCTTCATAACTAACCTCGTTAAATCATATTATTCTTATTGTTTTTATTATTCTTAGTAAATTCTTATGTTAAACTCTTAAAACAATTGTAGTAATGATTTTTATAAAAAACGCTAAATAAGAGTATTTTGTGAATTGTGCATTAAAACTTTCAAAAAACACAATAAAATATGCTTAAAAGTTGTAAAAAGTGTTGCAAATTGACGATATGAGTCGCTATAGTGCTTGTTTATGGAAGACAACGATCAACAATATGCAACAGCTGACAATAAAGCTACAATCGCTGAGCCAGCTTTTCGTTATAATGCGCAACTTGCACAAGATATTGAGCAGCGCTGGCAAAAAACCTGGGATGAGCAGGGCACATTCTGGGCTGCTAATGTTAAGGGTAATTTAAGGGATGGCGAAGGCAGGAATGCTGAAGGCCGCCCTTCTTTCTTTGCAATGGACATGTTCCCGTACCCTTCTGGTAAGGGCTTGCATGTTGGGCATCCTCTTGGATATTTGGCAACGGATGTTGTAAGCCGATATCACCGCATGAAAGGCGAGAACGTTTTGCATGCTATGGGCTACGACGCTTTTGGACTTCCTGCAGAACAGTACGCTGTGCAAACTGGTCAGCATCCTCGCATTACTACCGAGGCAAATATTGCAAATATGCGCAGGCAGTTGCATCGTATGGGATTGAGTTTTGATGATCGTAGGTCTTTTGCAACGATTGATACAAACTACGTTCGTTGGACACAATGGATTTTCTCAAAGCTTTACGACGCTTGGTATAACCCTGATTTTGTGCGCAAAGATGGCGGAAAGGGTTCCGCTCGTCCAATTTGTGAGCTTGTTGATGAGTTTAAGAGCGCAAAGCGCGAAATTCCTGGTTTTGCAGGCAAAAAATGGGAAGAGCTTAGCAAAGTAGAACAAGCAGACGTTTTGAATGACTTCCGTATTGCTTACATTTCTAAATCTCCTGTAAATTGGTGCCCAGGATTGGGAACTGTGCTTGCAAACGAGGAAGTTACTGCAGAAGGCAAATCTGAGCGCGGAAACTTCCCAGTATTCCAGCGTAATCTTCGTCAATGGTCCATGCGAATTACAGCTTATGCGCATCGTTTGGTTGAAGATTTGAACACTATTGATTGGCCAGAAAAAGTTAAGCTTATGCAGAGAAACTGGATTGGCGAATCTCACGGTGCATCCGTGCATTTTGAAGTGCCGTGTGCGGATGGCGAAACGCGCGATTTGGAAGTGTACACAACTCGTCCAGACACGCTTTTTGGCACTACTTTTGCTGTTGTTTCTGTAGATCACCCGATTCTTGAGCATATTCCAGAAGCGTGGGAAGCTAGTGTTCCAGAAAGTTGGAAGGGCGGCTACGCAAATCTTAAGGAAGGTTTAGCAGAGTATCAGGCTCAAGCTCGCGCGAAGACTGCTAAAGATCGTACGGAAGATGCAGGGGCTAAAACAGGCTTGTTTACTGGCCTTTACGCGATTAATCCTGTAACTGGTGCAAAACTTCCACTGTTTGTTGCAGATTATGTGCTTATGGGCTACGGAACGGGCGCAATTATGGCAGTTCCAGGCGGCGATCAGCGCGATTATGATTTTGCTAAAGCTTTTGGCTTGCCTGTGGTTTACACTGTTAAGCCTTTGCCTGATTCTGACGAAAAGTTAGAAGATTATGATGGCAAAGCTCCATTTGTTTCTCATGACGGAATTGTTATCAATTCTTCTGTGGAGCATACTCATAAGCTTGGCGACGCCTTGTCTATTAACGGTTTGCGCGTAGATGAAGCTATTAAAAAAGTGACGACTTGGCTTGAAGCGGCAGGCGTAGGCGTTGGCAGAGTTTCTTACAGACTTCGCGATTGGCTGTTCTCTAGGCAGCGCTACTGGGGAGAGCCTTTCCCGATTGTTTATGACGAAGACGGTGTTGCTTACTTAGTTCCAGATAGCGAGCTTCCGATTGCTTTGCCAGATGTTCCAGACTATCAACCAAAGACTTACGCTCCAAACGACGCAAACTCTGAGCCAGAAGCGCCACTAAGCAGAAACGACGATTGGGTTAAAGTTCAACTCGATCTTGGTGCCGGTGTAAAAACCTACTATCGAGACACTAACACTATGCCAAACTGGGCTGGTTCATGCTGGTACTACATGCGCTACTTGGATCCGAATGACGCAGAGCACATGGTTGACAGCGACGAATACGACTATTGGATGGGTACGAACCGTCCAGGCAAAGAGCATGTTTCTGGCGGCGTTGACCTTTACGTTGGTGGCGTAGAGCACGCAGTTTTGCACTTGCTTTACTCGAGATTCTGGCATAAAGCGCTTTATGACTTGGGATACGTGGATTCTGCTGAGCCGTTCCATCGCCTATTTAACCAGGGCATGATTCAAGCTTATGCGTACACGGACGAGCGTGGACAGTACGTGCCAGCCGATGAGGTTGAAGAAGGTGCTCCAAACGGTTCCGGCGAGCCAACATTTACGTGGCACGGCGAGAGCGTGAATCGTGAGTTTGGAAAGATGGGCAAGAGCCTAAAGAATATTGTGACGCCAGACTACATGTACGAAAATTACGGTGCAGACACGTTCCGTTTGTACGAGATGAGCATGGGTCCACTTTCTGAATCTCGCCCATGGAATACGCGTAACGTTGTTGGAGGAATGCGCTTCCTTCAGCGCTTGTGGCGTAACGTAGTAAACGAAGAAACAGGCGCTTGCGTAGTAACAGAAGATGCACTCGACGAAAAGACACTAAAGCTTGTTAATAACACGATTGCGCAAGTGACTGTAGAGATGGAAGCAATGCGACCAAACACTGCAATCGCTAAGCTGATTGTGTTAAATAACCACTTAACGTCTTTGCATAGCGTGCCTCGCGCAGCAGTTGAGCCGCTTGTTCTTATGCTTTCTCCGATTGCTCCGCATATTTGCGAAGAAATGTGGAGCAAGCTTGGGCATACTAAGTCGATTGCTCACGCAAATTGGCCTGTTGCAGATTCTCGCTATGTTGGTGAGGATACCGTTACAGCTGTTGTGCAAATTAAGGGCAAAGTTCGCGCAAAGCTCGAAGTTGACCCGAATATTGAGGCCGAAGAGCTTGAAAAGCTTGCGTTGGAAGCTGTTGCTGATCGCTTGGGTGGTAAAGCTCCGCGCAAAGTGATTGTGAAGGCTCCAAAGATTGTGTCTATTGTGCCAGACGAAAGCTGAAAAATCAATGTTTTCTAGGCAAAATAGCCTTTAACCACATTGGTTAATTTTACTTGAAAGATGCTTATCTTCATTTAATAGTGGAGGTAAGCATCTTTTTTATGAATGATTATGAATAACAAAAGGAGGTGATTAAAGGTGCATAAAACGAGTCGTAATGTTTTGGAAAGGCTTGATGCGATTAGTGGCTTGAACAATTATGTTAGTGAAGAAATCAGTGATATTAGTGATTCTTATAGAGAAGCTAAAAATTTACAGCACACAAAAGATGATTTGAATATTTTAGACTATAAAACTTGCGTTTTAGATAGCGAAACTAAAGAACGTGCGCTCGCTTTGAAAGACCTTGCTGCTAATGCTAATAGTTCTTCATTAAAAGTTGATGATTTTAATAAGCGCAACGAAGCAAGAGTGAAGAATCATGTTAGATTGGCTATAAAGCCTGCTCATGTTTTAGCAATAATGCTGATTCTAGTTGTTTGTTTATCTTGTAGTTTAACAATGTTAATAAGTCAATATGCAACTTATAGCAAGGTTTATGCATATAACGCTAGCGCAAAATCAAAAGACCATTCTAATAAGCAAGTTGATTTTTACAATAAGTCAGATGCTAAAGGCGACGGTAAAAATGATGGTAAAGACGAATCAAATGATAAATCAAAAGATGGAATAAAAGACGAATCAAATAATAAATCAAAAGTGAGCGCTAATTATAAAAGTGAGTTAAAAAAAGATGAAGAAAGCGTTGAAAGTGTTAGCAAAAATCAAGATTTGATTGAAAAAAATAAGAGTGAATATAGTCAAAATAGAAGCAAAAATATTCAAAATAAAAGTGAATGCATAAATATAAACAGTGCTGTATCGGAAGAATTGCAAGCAATAAAAGGCATAGGGCCAAAAATGGCTCAAAGAATATTAGATATGCGTAAAAAAGTTCGCGTTTTTAATCGTGTAGAAGATCTTATGCAAGTCAATGGAATTGGTCCGAAAACTTTTGCAAAGATTAAATCGATGATTTGTGTTGGTTAAGAATCGTTTATCTATATGTTTGTTTTATAACTTTGTTCTTTAAGGCGTAAAATGGAAGAATTTTATTGGAATTTTGAAAATGGAAACAAGGATTTTAGACTTGTTCCAATTGCTTTTGCAATGTGGTTTGGATGCTTGTATGCAAGATTTATATGCAAAAGTAATCAAGTTTTAGCGTATACAATATTTGCCACTTTTGCGTTTGTTGTTGCATGTTTTTATTGCGTATTTGCTAATGGCATGTTTAAAATTACATTTTTGAGACGCTTAGAAATAATCAAATACAAGCAAACTTTTTATGTGATTATGTGCGCATTTTTAGCTTCATTTATGATTTGTTCGATTACGCAATGCTTAGAAGAGCTAGATCCTGTTTTTTCTGTTATTAAAAGCGAAAGTGCTAGAAGTGCTCAAAGCTATGATGGTAATAAAAGGCTCGATTCTAAAAGCGTTAAAGTGGCTATGAAAATAACGTCTCCTTTAAGAACATCTCCTTCTTTTAGAGGAGATTGTGTAGCTAATGTAAGTGTTAAAAGTGTTGAAATAGAAGATAAAAATCATGTTGTGCAAAAACATGTGAGTTTTGCAAGCGCAAAACTTTACGCTTTTAATCCAGATTGTAAAGCAATTAATTACGGCTATACGATTAGCAGTTTTGCAAAGATTGGTATCTCAAAATTTGGAGCAAATAATGTAGAAATTCAAATTCCTAAAGCTTGTAAAAAAGATAAATATAAGTTTAGTAATGAAGATAAATCTAGCAAAAATCAAGTCAATTCCTTAAAAGTGATTGAAAAATCTGGGTTTTTAACAAGCGCTCTAAACAGTCTTTATAAAGAATTTTACAAAATTACAGGCAATTTGAGTGAGCAGGGTCAAATGCTTGTTCCTGGCCTTACTGTAGGGCTTTTAGGTCAAGAGCATTTAAGCAATGACGATGAAGACAAAAGTAGTCAAATTGACAGCTCGTATGCGAATACAATGAAGCAAAGATTTAAGATTTCGGGAATAATGCATTTAATGGCAGTTTCTGGAGGCCACTTTTTGCTTGTTGCAGCAATGATTCGTAAAGTTTGCTTATATTTTCTTGTTCCAAAATGGCTGTGTGCGCTTTTTGAAATACTGGGAAATGTTTCTTTAGCACTTATTGTTTACCCATCTGCTTCAGTTTTACGCGCACTTATAATGGGCATTATTTGTTCAATCGCATTTTTACTTTCTAGAGCGTATCAATCGGCTAGCGCATTAAGCTTAACTGTTATAGGTGTTTTATTTGTTTGCCCTAAGTTTGCGTGGGATTATGCGTTTGCTCTTTCTGTGTGCGCTACTTTTGGAATAATTGTTTGTGGAATGCCTTTAAGAAGAATCTTTTTAAGATATATACCGTCTAGTATTGCAAGCGCATTAAGTATTACATTGTGTGCTCAATGTTTTACACTTCCTGTGCAAATATTAATGCAACCTCAAGTTTCTTTTATATCTATTATAGCGAACTTGATTGTTGCTCCTTTTGTTGATTTTGCAACGATTTTTGGGCTTTTGTCGCTTGTTTGCTCGTGCTGGAATTACTCGATTGCGCTATTTTTCGCTAATATTTCTTCTATTGGAACAAACATTATGGCAAATTGTGCTTGGAATCTTGGAGATTTACAAATCGGAGTTATTCCATGGGTTTCTGGGCCATTAGGCGCGTGGCTTGCGTGGTTTGTTGAATTTAGCGTATTTTTGTGTGTATTTTTTATTAATAAGTATCTTAAAAATAAAGAGTTTTATAATGCGTTTAAGATTTACGCTCAAGCAAAATCAAATCGTTTTAAGCATCTTGTAGATGATTCGGTTGAACTTTTTGAATGATTTTTGTGCAAGTGATGATTTTGAGCAATTTTTATAGTCAATTTATAGTCAATCATCTTAAGTTTTGTATAGTTTGTACAATTATTAGATGTGTTAAATAGCTAAAAATAATCGAATTAATGGTAGATTTGATTAGCTAACTTGTAAAACATTAGCATTAAGGGGTACGTATGCAAGCGTTAAAAAACTTTGCGCCACTTACGATTGTAGTTGGTGGAGATGCGTATTTGAACGATTTGAACGCTCGCGACTTAAAAACGCGCATATTAGACTCCTGCCCAGATGCGGATGTTGTAAATTTAGACGCTTTGATTGCAGATAAATATGCTTTTATAACTGATACGGGTCCATCACTTTTTTCTAGCGGAACAATTGTTGTTATTAATAATCTGGAACAAGCTAATGAAGATTTAGTCGAAGCAATAATAGAGTTTTGTGTTAATAAATCTAAATCAAAAACTAATGAAAACGATTGCTGGGTTATTGCACGACACGAAGGTGGCGTTAAAGGAAAGTCAATAGTTACAAAGCTAGAAAAAGTTGGCGCAAACAAAATAACTGTTCCAGATCTTAAAAAAGACGATGCAAGATTGAATTTTGTACTAAGTCTTTTTGAAAGACAAAATCGCAAAGTAGAGCCTGCAGCCGCTGTGCGAATCGTAGAAGTCTTAGGCGGGAAAACCGACCAGTTGGCGTCTCTTTGTTCTCAACTTTGTTTTGATTTTGAAGATAACCCAATAACGCTAAAAATAGTTGACCAATACTTAATATCTGATCCGCAAGTAACTGGATTTTTTGTAGCAGATAAAGCTGCACAAGGAAACGCGGGTCAAGCTATTCTTGCTGCAAGAAGAGCGATTTTACAAGGCGTTGACCCTATAGCGTTGATTGGAGCATTAGCTGTAAAAATGCGCATAATTACAAAAGCTATAGCAGTTAAAAACGGAGAAATTTCTAACGCGCAAGCAAAAGTGAATCCGTGGGCGTTAAAAATGGCTATGAGAGATTTAGGTGGATGGAGTGAGAATGGGATTCGTAAGTGTTTTATGTGTTTAGCATGGGCAGATGAGCAATGCAAAGGTGGAGCGAGTGATGCTGATTACGCTTTAGAAAAATGCATTAGCATGATTGCTTTGCGTGGTCGTTAAATTAAATTAAGTCGAAAGTGTGTGATTTTGGAAAATCATAATATTAAAAAGCTTGTAATTCCAAGTGATTCGTGTATGCAAGATCTTGGCGAGTCAATTGCAAAAATAGTGCATGAAACAGATGTTATTTTGCTTTCTGGTCCTCTTGGTGCTGGAAAAACAACGTTTGCTAAAGGATTTGGTAAAGGCTTAGCAATAAAAGAGCCAATAGTTTCGCCAACTTTTACTATTGCTAGAGAGCTTAAAGGCACGTTTTCTAACGGAAAAGTAGCAAATCTTATTCACGTAGATGCATACAGGCTTGGTGGAAAAGATTACGCTCCAGGGCAAGACACTGTTTCTAGGCTTTTAGATGAGCTTGAATCGCTTGGATTAGACGAAGCTTTGGAAGAGCCAGGAGACGGAACTGTTGTGCTTATGGAATGGGGAGAGCAAATGGCAGGCGTTCTTGCAAATGTTCGTCTTGAAGTTCATATTGATAGGCCAATTAATAAAGAAAAGTCAAATGAGTTTACAAGCGAAGGAAATCGCGTTGTAACGCTTGTTCCAGTCGGAGGAGATTGGTGCGATCGCTTAAAAATTCTTGATTAAGAGTAAGCTAAATTGGTTAGTCAATTTAAGGAATGAAAATGAGCAATACGCTGATTATAGACACGTCGTACGGTTCAACAGTTGGAGTTGTGGGGCAAAATCCAATAGTGGAAACAGATTCTCGCACTCATGTTGAAAGATTGCAAGTAAACATTGATCTTGCAGTAAAAAATGCTGGACTAGAGCTTAATCAAATAGACGAGATTGTAGTTGGAGTAGGTCCTGCTCCTTTTACAGGTTTACGAGCTGGACTAGTTGCAGCTAAGGCGATTGCTTTTGCGAATAATGCAAAGATTCTAGGATGCAACAGTTTGCTGCCTCAAAGCTTAATGATTTGTTCTGGAGCTTTTAAAGAATCGCTTAAAAATGGCGTTATCTCTAATAGTGAAATAGTCGAAAATAATGAATCTTGCGTAGCTAAACACACGTATGTTCTTTCGCTAAATGACGCTAGAAGACGCCAAGTTTATATGAGTTTATACGACGATAGTGGTTGCGAAGTAATAAAAATGGATATTGATTATCCTGCAAATATTGTTGATAGAGTAAATCAATATTTTGAATCAAATAATATTTGCGATTATTCCGTTTGCGTTGCGGGTCATGGTGCTAAAAAATACGCTGAAGATTGGAAGAAAATCGAGAATATATGCTTAATTACCGAAGTGAGTGCTCTTGATTTAGGCGTAAAAGGATTAGAGATATTTAAGTTGTGCGCAAGTCAAAAAGACGTTATTGAACCACTTTATTTAAGAAGACCAGACGTATCTGTTCCAAACCCGTTGAAGCACGTTTTGGGATCTGGCGCTGCTACAAAAGTGGCAGAAGTAGCGGAAAAATAGGATTTAAGCGAAGTGCGTATATGATTGTAGACATAACTCGCTCAAAATATCCAGCTTGTGCATCAAATAGTAAAAGCAGAGCTATAGAGAAAATTGATTGTGCAAAATATGAAGCAATAGTTTCTCAAATTGCAAAAATCGAAGCAGACTTGTTTGGACCAGGATGCTGGAACAAGAACATGATTTTGCAAGAGTTACAAGCACCGATGCGCGCGTATTATGCAGATGTTGAGCTAAACACAAATACGGTAGCTGGGTATGCAGGATTTTGGTTTGATGGTGACGACGCTCAAATAATGACAATAGGTGTTGCAAAAGAGTATCAAAAGCGAGGAATCGCAAGCAATCTTCTAAAAACTATGATTGAAAATGCAAAATCAATCGGCGCAAAACGAATGCTTTTAGAAGTTAAAGTAAACAATAATCCAGCATTAAAACTGTATGAAAAATTCGGTTTTACAAAAATGGGATTACGAAAAAGATACTACATGCCAGAAGGAATAGACGCATATACAATGTGTGCGCAAATAGAAGACTTAGACAACTTAGACGACTTGGAAAATTTAGAAAACTCAAAAAACTTAGAAGAATCTAGCGAAGCTTATAACAGTGCTAAAAGTGAGGATAACAATGAGTGAAACAATGAATAAAACAAGCGAGCCAATAGTTTTAGGCATTGAATCAACTTGCGACGAAACAGCCGCTGCAATCGTTAAAGGAAGAACATTAGTTTCCAACGTTGTAGCATCCTCAATGCAAGAACACGCACGCTACGGCGGTGTTATACCAGAAATCGCATCGCGTGCGCACGCGGAAGCATTCGTGCCAGTGGTGTCAAAAGCATTAGCAGATGCAAATATGGATTTGAGCGATATTGATGCTATAGCAGTAAGCGCAGGTCCAGGATTAGCAGGATGCTTAGCTGTTGGTGTTTCTGGCGCTAAAGCACTAGCGAGTGCCGCAAAAAAGCCGATTTATGGAATAAATCACGTTATTGGACACATTGCAGTAACGCAATTGCAGTTTGGAGACGTGCCTAAAGACGTTCTTGCTTTAATTGTTTCTGGCGGACACACTTCACTTCTTCACGTGAACGATATTGCGCGCAGCATAGACGTTGTTGGAACAACATTAGACGATGCAGCTGGCGAGTGCTTTGATAAAGTAGCTAGATTGCTTGGATTCCCTTATCCAGGAGGCCCGCATATTGATAGGCATGGGCGCCTTGGAAATCCAAATACGTTGAAGGTTCCGCAAGGACTTACGCAAGGCAGATCTGGCAAAGAGCATCCTTACGACTTTAGTTTTTCGGGAGTAAAAACTGCTGTTGCGCGTTGGGTAGAAGCTCGCCAAGCACAAGGCTTAGAAATACCAGTTGACGACGTTTGCGCATCTTTAGCAAACTCTGTTGCAGATGTTCTTTCTCGCAAAGCTATGATGGGTTGCGAGCAATACGGTTCAAAAACTTTGTTGATTGGTGGCGGATTCTCCGCAAACTCGCAACTTAGAGAGCATCTTTTAGAGCAAGGCAAAGAACACGGAATCGAAGTTCGTTTGCCAGAATTGAAGCTTTGCACAGATAACGGAGCAATGGTGGCAATGCTGGGCGTGAATTTGGTAGAAGCAGGCGTTCGTCCATCTGCTCCAGATTTTGCAATCGATTCAGCAATGCCACTTACAACCGTTAGCTTATAATAGTTAGAGTTGTTATAAAAATAAGCGAGGTGTTTTGTGTACGAAAGCTATGCGCGTAGAGGAGTTTTGCAAGTTGGTGAAAAAATCCAATTCACCGATAGAAAAGGCAAGCGAATCACAGCACAGCTTGTTAAAGGCGGAGTTACACAAACCGAACACGGCATTATTTTGCACGACGATGTTATTGGCAAAACTCAAGGCGTTGTAGTAACAACAGTTAGCACAAAACGTGATTTTGAGCGTAGTAATAAGCAACTTGACGCATCTAAAGAATCAAACAAACCATGGATGGCAGCACGTGCAATAGGCGGATGGGATTATGTAGTTATGCGTCCGCGATTGGCAGATTACGTTTTATCTATGCCAAGAGGCGCTCAAATCATGTATCCAAAAGATATTGCGCAAGTGATTTCTTTAGGAGATATTCGCTCTGGAATGCGCGTTTTAGAGTCGGGAGCAGGCTCTGGAGCAATGAGCTTAAGCCTTTTAGACGCTGTTGGCGAAAGTGGCGAGCTTACAACAATAGAACTTAGACCTGATTTTGCTAGAATCGCGCAACTAAATGCAACGATTTACTATGGCGAAAAACCAAAATGGTGGAATCTTTTAACTGGGGATTTTGACACAGTAGCAAAGTCCCTTCCAGAAGGTTATTTTGATCGCATTATGCTAGATATGCTTGACCCTTGGAACAGGCTTGAACAAGCTTATAGAGTTATTGCTCCAGGTGGCGTATTAGTTGCGTACGTAACAACCACAACGCAAATGTCTAGAATGGCACAAAGTTTGCGAGCTTCGGGAGTTTGGACGGAGCCAGAGATTCAAGAAACGTTAGAAAGAACTTGGAAAGCTCAAGATTTAGCAGTTAGACCAGATCACGCAATGATAGGTCATACTGGTTTTTTGGTTATTTCGCGCGCAATGGCACAAGGCTTTAATGCGTTAAAAAAGCGCGATCGTGCTACAAAAGATACTGTTAGCGATATTGATGATTTAACTCCCGAAGAGCGCGCAGAACAGCTAGAAGACTTGTCTCTTAGAGATATATCCGATAGAAAACTTAGAAAAGTTCTTAGAGATTTAGATTTACAAATCGCACAATTGCCTAACTCAAATCCAGAGCCTAATAAGGCTTAACTTTAGAAGTAGGAGATTAAAATGGCGGCGTCAATCAAAAAAATCGTTAAAAAAGTAAAGCATGCAAAATATGTGCTGCTACTAATGCGCCACGCAAAAGCGGTGCCGCCAACAATGGGAGACGATTGGGGAAGAGACCTTAGTGATAAAGGCATAAAACAAGCAAAAATCATGGCAAAAGGCTTGAAATCTTTAAAGCTTGTTCCAGATTATATTGTTTGTTCAAGCGCAAATCGCACAGAGCAAACAATGCACAAAATGCTTAAAAAGTTTGGAGATTCGCCAATAGTTGCATCAAGAAAAAGCTTATATGATGGCGGAATGCAATCTGTAATGGATGAGCTTTGCGCGATTAAGAGCGATTCTAGAATAACAATGATTATAGGCCATGAGCCAACAATGTCGATGGCTGCGCAATGGCTTTCCTCCCCAGATTCCGACCCAGACGTTTTAGGAACAATGAGACTTGGGCTTTCTAACGCTTCGATTGTTGTGCTAGTTTCCGAAACTCCTTTTGCAACTTGCGGACTTCGCGGAGCAAAAGCTTTAGGCATTATAAGTCCAAAGGATTTTGAGTAGTAAATACGCATAAAATCCTTATAAAATTTGCATAAATTTGCACAAATATCTGAATAAATATATGCACAAATATGCATATAAGTTTAAGTTATAACGACACCCCCAAATAGGTAATGACCTCATTTGGCCAAATGTTTGCTAGGCTGAATCAGGTTGTTAATTATTTGGAGGATATATGTATACTGTTCTTACATCTGTACAGGGATTCCCACGAATCGGCGCAAATCGCGAGCTTAAGAAAGTTATTGAACGCTATTGGAAAAAAGACGCAACTCTAGAAGAAGTAAGACAAGTTGCAAAAGATTTGCGCAAGAAGCATTGGAAAATTCAAGCAGAATCTGGAATAGAACTCATACCAAGCAACGATTTTAGCTACTACGATCAAATGCTAGACACAGCAATCCTGCTTGGTGCAGTGCCAGAACGGTACAAAAATCTAGAGTTTGAAAATGCAGAAGATACGCTTTTTGCAATCGCTCGCGGATATCAGGGAGATAGAGGAGACGTAACAGCGCTTCCAATGAAGAAGTGGTTTACAACCAACTACCACTACATTGTTCCAGAAGTAGAAAATCCGCAAGATTTGTGTTTAGTTGGCACAAAACCATTCGACGAGTTTAATGAAGCAAACGCGCTAGGAATTGAAACAAAGCCAGTGCTGATTGGCCCATACACATTCTTAAAGCTTGCTCGCACGCCACAAGCGCAAGAATTAGAAGCAAACAAAGAGACGATTGAAGCATTAGCAAACGCATATTGCAGTATTGTAAAACGATTTGCAAGTCTTGGAGCAAAATGGTTGCAATTTGATGAACCATACTTGTGCTTAGATAAAGAAGATGGCGATTTAAAGATCTTTAGCGATTTATATGAGCCGATTCTTGAAAGCAGACTTGAAAGTGCTGCGAATGATGAAAACGTTAAGATTTTGCTTAACACGTATTTTGGCAATGTTTTAGACTCGTACCAAACGCTAAACGATTTAGCATTCGATGCAATTGGCTTAGATTTTGTAGAAGGCAAAGAAGAAAACCTTGAAGCTTTGCAAAAATATGGAGTAAATGAGAAAACAACTATTTTTGCAGGAGTTGTAAACGGCAGAAACATTTGGAAAAATGATTACGCACAAAGTCTTGGCTTATTAGACGCTTTGCAAAAAATGTTACTAATCGCATAGCTGTTTCTACTGCATGCTCGCTTTTGCATGTTCCATTTAGCACGGATGGAGAAGAGCTTGGCGAAGACGTATTAAAGCATTTTGCGTTTGCTGTAGAAAAGTTGAAGGAAGTAAGCGAAATAGCTAAGCTTTGCGTTTTGAATGATGATGAGCTTAAAAATAGCGAGGAATTAGCGCAAAATCAGGCATTATTTGACGGGTCTAGAGTAAAAGTAGACGAAAACGTTAAATCGCGAATCGCAAGCCTTAAGCCAGAAGATTTTGAGCGAAAGCCATCTCGCGCGGAGCGTCAAAAATTACAAAAAGAAGCATTAGGATTGCCTGATTTGCCTACAACAACTATCGGATCCTTCCCTCAAACAAAAGAAATAAGGTCAATTCGAGCGCTTTTTAGAAAAGGTGAAATCAGCAAGGAAGAATACGACGCGTTTATTGGCAAGCAAATAGACGAGTGCATAGAACACCAGGAGCGCATTGGCTTAGACGTTCTTGTGCATGGCGAATTTGAGCGAAACGACATGGTTGAATACTTTGGCCAGCATTTGCACGGATTTAAGTTTACAAAAAACGCTTGGGTGCAGTCTTATGGAACTCGATGCGTAAAGCCTCCAATCGTTTGGAGCGACGTTTCTAGAGCGCAGCCAATCACAGTAGAATGGAGTGCGTATGCTCAAAGCCGCACAAATCGTGTTATGAAAGGCATGCTAACGGGGCCTGTTACGATTCTTAACTGGTCTTGGCCTCGAGAAGATATTACGCACGAAGAACAAACGCAGCAGCTTGCTCTTGCTATTAGAGACGAAGTTTTGGACTTGGAGCGTGCTGGAATTCGCGTAATTCAAATAGATGAGGCAGCTTTGCGTGAAAAGCTTCCGCTTAGGCGTTCTGATTGGCATAAGAAGTATTTGGATTGGGCAATTGCATCTTTCCGTCTTGTGCATTCTGCTGTAGAGGCCACTACGCAAATCCACACGCATATGTGCTACTCGGAGTTTAACGACATTATTCGAGACATTGATGCAATGGACGCGGACGTTATATCGTTTGAAGCTTCGCGCGGAGATTTAGTTGTTTTGGACGCTATTCATAACGCGAACTTTGAAACAGAAGCGGGCCCTGGCGTTTACGACATTCACTCTCCTCGCGTTCCTAGCGAAGAGGAGATTGTTAACAGGATTCACGAGATTTTGCACAAAATGCCAGCAAGCAAACTTTGGATTAACCCAGATTGTGGCTTGAAGACTCGTGGCAATGCAGAAACGTGGGTTAGCTTGCAAAATCTTGTTTCGGCAGCTAAAAAAGTTAGAAGCGAATTGGGCGGTAGTCTAAAATGACGTACAAACCAAAGTTTTCGCTAGAGGTGTTTCCGCCTAAAAGAACATCTCCAATAGGCACGATTTACGACACTTTAGACGGCTTAAGGGGTTTGGATCCAGATTTTATATCTGTAACTTACGGAACGGGAAAATCTTCGGATCGAACTGCTACTGCTAGAATCGCCAACACTATTCGATCGGAGTATGGTATTAAAACTGTTGCTCACTTAACAGCAAGATACTTGGATTATGACGATGTTGACGAAGCTTTAGACATGTTTGATAAGGCTGGCGTTAGTGGCGTTTTAGCTTTGCGCGGAGACGTTATTGAAAATCAGAATGCTGCTGGAGTGTTTAATCACGCAAGCGATTTAGTATCGTATATTCGCTCAAAGCGACCAGATTTGCCTATTTTGGGTGCATGCTACCCAGAAAAACATCCAGAAGCTGCTACTTTGCAAGAAGACATTGATAATCTAAAGCGAAAAGTGGATGCTGGAGTAACTTACTTGATTTCGCAACTTTTTTACAATAACGATGACTTTTTGCACTTTAGGGATTTAGCTAGAAAAGCTGGCATTAACGTTCCTATTGAAGCTGGAGTTATGCCTGTTGTAAACGCGAATCAAGTTAAGCGAATGACAAAAATGTGCTCATCTAAAATAAGTGAGCCAGTTTTAGCAATGATTGAGCGATGGGGAAGTAACCCAGAGGTTTTGCAAGACGCTGGAAGCATATTTGCGTCTCAACAGATTAACGATTTAGTTGCGGAAGGTGTAGATGGAATACACTTGTACACAATGAATCGTCCTGGAGTTACTAGAAGCATTTGGTCAAACGTTAAGCCACTTTTTACTAAAATCGTGTAGATTGCGCAAATCGTACTTGTGGTGCCGTGCAAAATATTGTTGTACGACACCACAATGTACAGTGGCGTTATGAGCAATCAAACAAGTAATGCTGGAGATCCAAGCAATGGCTTTAGCGCGATTTTGAACGTGGAATCAAAAGCTAATTTGCAAAATGGTTCAAAAAGCAACTTAGGTTTTGCTCAAGAAAGCAACTTATCGTATAGAAGCCTAGTTAAAGCAGGGTTTGCGCGCCCAGAATCTGCTCGTAAAACTATAGAAGATGTTTGCAAAAATTGTGAGAATAATTCAATTAATGTGCTCAAAATCTTAGAAAGTATAAATAGAGTAGAAGATCCAGATTACGCAATTTTAGCGTTTAACGACATATATAAATCGCGTCAAAAAGTTGTTGAAAATATTGCCGAGAACTCGAATAATTCACTAATAACAAGTCCGCTTTCGTCTTTAATGCAAGTTCTTGGAGCTTCTAAAGCGTTTGCAATGCTAATGCGAACACGCGAAGATTTAATAAACGCTGCTGCAAGTGACCCAAATCATTTGCTACACATGACTTTAGAAGAGCGCGTTTTGGATTTACTAGAAGCTGTTCAATCGTACAGCGCAACAGTAGTAAATGAAGAAAAAGATGACAACAAGAATTGCGATTCGTGCACTGTTCCAATAAGCTCTATGCCTTTTGCGCAAGCTGTTTGCGCGCTTAGAGCGAGATATCGCCAGCATATTGCTGCTATTATGGCATACGATTTGGCGAGCGCAGACCCTGTAGAATTACAACCAGACATAAGTCGTAAACTTTCGGACGCTGCAGATGCTGCTTTAGAGGCGGCTCTTGCGATTGCGCGCGGGCAAGTTTCTGGATCTTGCTGTTGCAAGTTTGCAATAATCGCAATGGGAAAATTGGGAGCGCAAGAAATAAACTACGTTTCCGACATTGACTTAATATACGTAGTAGAACCAACTAATGGCGTTAAACAAGATGAAGCTTTGCGAGTTGGATCTTCTATTGCGCTTGTTTTGCAAAAAGTGTGTCAATCGGTTGTTGTTGGCTGTGCGGAGCCGCCATTGTGGCAAATTGATACCGCGCTAAGGCCAGAAGGCAAAGATGGTCCGCTTGTTAGGCGTTTGGAATCGCATAGAGAATACTACGAAAAGTGGGCAAGTAGTTGGGAGTTTCAAGCATTACTAAAGTCGAGGCCAGCTGCAGGAGATGTGCAACTTGGTAAAGATTATAGACAAATGGCAGATTCGCTTGTTTGGAAAGCGTCTGGTCGTGAGCATTTTGTTGCAGATTGCCAACACATGAGGCAGCGAGTGGAGTCTTTGATTCCTGCGTCTCATAGAGATTTAGATATGAAGCTTGGTCGCGGCGGATTGCGCGATGTTGAGTTTACTGTGCAAATGTTGCAACTTGTGCACGGAAGTGAAGACACGTCTTTGCGAGTTAGAGATACTTTAGGCGCGCTTAATGCACTATCTGCTGGAGGTTACGTTTCTAGATCGCAAGCTGCGATTTTGGCAGAACACTACCGTTTTGAGCGCGTGCTTGAGCATCGCCAGCAAATGTGGAATATGCAACGTACGCATTTATTCCCAGACTTAGGCGCGCAAGGAAATGGTGGGTTAGATCGCGCAAGAAGTATTAGTGTAGAAGATCTTAACAGTAACGAGCAAATTAGGCGTCTTGCTAGAGCTGTTAGACTTAAGCCAGAAGAGCTTGTTGCGCGATTCGACAAAGCGCGACGAGAAATTAGACACTTGCATAAAGATATTTATTACCGTCCAATGCTTCCGATTAACGCGCAAACGGATGCAGATCCTATTGTGCTGTCTGCTGAGGCTGCGCGTGCTCGCTTTGCGTCAATCGGATTTGCGGATGCTAGAGCTGCACAAATGCATGTTGAAGCTCTAAGCGAGGGGCTTTCGCGTGCTGCTAAAATTCACAGAATTTTGCTTCCAGCAGTGTTGAAATGGCTTGGAGAAGGTCAAAATCCCGACATGGGTTTGCTTGCTTTTAGGCGACTTTCCGAACGCTTTGGCGGAAAAAACACATATCTTGGATTTTTGCGTGACTCTCCTAGTGCAGCTCAACGGCTTTGCCACGTTTTGTCTGATTCGCGCTATTTAGGCGATGCAATGATGAAGTCTATACAGTCAATAACTTGGCTTGGAGACGACTCGGTGCTTGCGCCAAGAGACAGAGAAAGCTTAGATATGCAAACGCGCGCAATGGTGGCAAGATATTCAAGCAGTATTGCGGATTTTGCACAATTTTTGCGCGCTTTAAGAAGGCAAGAAATTGAGCGAGTAGCTCTTGCTTGGATGTGTGGGATTATTGACGATGATACTTCTATGCAAGCTATGAGTGACGTATTTGATGCTGTTCTTGATGCTGCTTTGCAATGGGCTATGAAAGATGCGTCTCGCAAAATGTGCCTAGATAAAAGCAAAGCTTCGATTGCAATTATTGCCCTCGGGCGTTACGGCGGTAGGGAAGTTAACTTCTGCTCTGATGCAGATATGATGGTTGTTTATAAGCCTACACAAGATATTTGCGGTTGTGATTCTAGTGATTCATTGGATTCTGGCGATTCTGGAGCGAATCTTGCTCACCGTTTTGCGCAAACTACTGTAGACATATTGCGAAGTATTTTACAAGGTCCTCTTACTTTAGAGCCAAAAATCATGGTCGATTTAGATTTGCGACCAGAAGGCAAAGATGGCCCGCTTGTGCGCTCGCTAGAATCGTGTGAGCACTACTACCAAAAGTGGGCTAGTACATGGGAAAATCAAGCACTTTTGCGCGCGCGCTTTGCTGCAGGTTCCAAAGATTTGGCGGATGCTTTGCTAAGCGGAGTAGTAAACGACTTGCGCTATTCACAAGAGCCTCTTAGTGAATCACAATTAGCGGAAATTCGTAAGCTTAAAGCGCGTATGGAAGCAGAACGCTTGCCAAGAGGTGTTAGTAGAGACAGGCATTTGAAGCTTGGGCGCGGCGGTTTAAGCGATGTTGAGTGGACTGTTCAGCTTTTGCAATTGCAATACGCGGGAAAATACGAGTCTTTGCGAGTGGTTGGCACAATGCAAGCGTTGAAAGCGCTTAAAGAATTGCATTTGATTGAAGATGAAGATGCAAATGTGCTAGAGCGCTGCTGGCATATGTGTTCTGCAGTGCGAAATGCGAACTTCTTGTGGTCTGGCTCCCTTGAGCGCGCGGATGTTATTCCAACAGACTCTTATTCTTTGGGTGGAATCGCCACTTATCTTGGCTACGATCCAAACCAAGGTCGCGTTTTTGAAAACGATTTAATGGCTGTTATGCGTCAATGCCGCGAAGTTATGTCTCGTCTCTTCTACTGTCGCTAAGTTTACAGTTGCAATCTAGTCATATTTATATTTTTTGCATTTAATTGTTGTATTTTGTGGTAACAAATATACGCCACTCCGAATCGCATATTCGTCAATGATAATCAGTAAAATCGTGGAGGTCGCGTGTGGTCGCGGTCGTTTGCCAACTAGCGAAAGGTAAGCGGTTCTATTATGACGAACGCATTTTATGATTCTTCAAATCAAGTTTTTTCTCGTTGCGCAATTGCTCAATCGTTAGCAGGCAAAAGCGTTGTTACTTTAGACGATATTTCCACGGCACAAATACGAATGCTTTTAGATAAAGCGCGATACATTGATTCGCACAGAAAAGAAGTGGCCCACACTTGCGATGGCAGAGTGTTGGCCACTCTTTTTTATGAGCCGAGTACGCGCACGCGATTAAGCTTTGAAACAGCAATGCTTCGCTTAGGCGGAAAGGTTATTGGCTTTGCAGGAGCGCAGCTTTCTAGCGCAAGCAAGGGAGAAACAGTTAGTGACACGTTAAAAGTGGTGTCAAACTATGTAGATGTTGTAGCAATGCGTCACCCTAAGGAAGGCGCCGCTTTTGTAGCAACGCAAGCTGTTAGCACGCCAGTAATTAATGCAGGAGACGGCGGCCACATGCATCCTACTCAAACTCTTGCAGATTTAGCAACGATTCTTGCACGATTTGGCAGACTGAATAATTTAACAGTTGGGCTTTGCGGAGACTTAACGTACGGCCGCACAGTTCACTCGCTTATTGAAACTTTATGCCGCTTTGGAAATGTTCATTTTGTGTTGATTAGTCCAGATGAGCTTAAAACTCCGCAATACGTTATTGATCGTATAAACGCAACCGAATCGTGCTCTTACGAGGAAACTCGCGATTTGATGGAAGTTATTGGAAGTTTAGACGTTCTTTATATGACTCGTGTGCAAGAAGAGCGTTTTACAGACAGGGATCAATACTTGCGACTTAGAGATACTTACATTTTGGCGGAAGAAAAATTGCAAAAAGCAAAGCCTAATACGGCTGTTCTTCACCCACTTCCTAGGATTAACGAGATTGCGGTTGATGTTGACGCAGACCCTCGTGCAGCATACTTTGAGCAAGTTAAAAACGGTATGCTTATGCGAATGGCTCTTGAAAGCTCAGTTCTTGGAGATGAGCTTTTGGGCTATGAACCAACAGATTTTGTGAATGTTCCTAAAGACGAATCGCAAGCTTACGATGCTAATGGAATTTCGCTGGCTAATCCTCGTGTTCATAAAGAAGATAAAAACGCGCCTAAAGATCTTAAATGTCCTAATATTCGTTGCATAACAAATAGTGAATTGTCGTTAGTTAAAAAGTTCTATAAGGACGATTCTGACGCAAATGTGTATAGATGCTTGTATTGCGACGAAGAAGCATAAGTAGATTGGGTGCAGATTGAATGCAGTCAAAACGCAAAAATAATCGCGATTAACGCAATTGAAATATAAAGTAATCTAAAATAATCTAAATAACTTAAAACCTTGAGCAAACTAGGAGCAATATGAATAACTCTCGAACCTTAACTTTGCAAAATATTGCAGTTTGGGATACTAGCGAGCGCATTGATTTAATCGTAGAAGGTGTGCGGCAAGATGCTTTAATTGAGCCAAATGCCAGAATATGCGGAGAAATTGATGCGAGTGATTGGATTGTTGCTCCTGGTTTTGCAGACCCACACGTGCATTTTAGAGATCCTGGTCAAACAGATAAAGAAACTATGATGACTGGCGGCAATGCTGCTGCTGCAGGCGGATATACGCAAGTTTTGATTATGCCAAACACGATTCCAGCAGTTGATGGCGAGCCTTGGAATGATGCTCCTTTTGATGTGGAAAATGTGATTGACTACTTGCAAAGATACGGTTGCATATATGGCGTAAAATTGCCAGTTCGCTACGATTTAAGCGTTTGTGCATCGGGCGGAAGAAGTGGCGTTGATCCTAGCAACGTTAATTTGTGGAAAAAGTATGTTCCTGGAATCGAAGATAGTCAAAAAACGTCTCCAATGAAGAAGCATCCTGTAGTTGCAATCAGTGACGATGGTGCTGCGGTTACAGATTCGATTTTGCAAGACGTTCTAAAAATCGCTAAAGAAACGGGATTGCCTCTTGTTGAGCATTGTGAGCATCACAATTCTGGCTCAGTAAACGAAGGTCCAGTAGCTAAGATTTTAGGCGTTGACGGAATTCCTGCTTCTACGGAACTTGCGATTGTTAAGCGAGACATTGATGCTGCAAGAGTTAGCGGCGTTCACGTGCACTTCCAGCATGTGAGTACTGCTGCTGCTTTTGAAGCGATTCGCAAAGCTAAGAAGGAAGGCTTGCCTATTACTTGCGAGACAGCTCCGCATTACGTTGCTCTTTGTGATGAAGATGTGCTTAAGTATGGCGTTAACGCAAAAATGAATCCGCCACTTAGGTCTAAAGCAGATAGACAATCCACTCTTGCTGCAATCGCAGATGGAACTATAGACATGATTGCGACTGACCATGCTCCGCATACAGATGCAGATAAAGCTGGCGACTTTGCGAGCGCGCCTAATGGCATTATTGGCTTAGAGTGCGCGTATGCGGTTTGTAGAAAAGTGCTTGTGGATGCAGGCTACACGGATGATAAGCACTTAATTGAGCTAATGTCTGTTAATCCAATGCAACTAATGAGCCGCAGGCCTACGGATGTTTCGGCTTTGCTAAACGTGTCTTCTAAATGCGCGATTAGGCGTACATTGCGATTAAGCAACACTGAGCACCCAGAAAACGTTGATTTAGTGTTGATTAATATGAACGAAAAGTGGAGTGTGGATTCAAGCTTGTTCCATTCAAAAGCTAGAAATACGCCATTTGACGGGTGGCAATTAAAGGGCAGGCCAGTGGCAACTATTATTGGATCGCAAATTGCGTTTTCTAGAATGTAGTCGCGTATTTAATAAATCGTATTAGTAAGTCGCGTGAGTAAGTCGCGTGAGTAAGTCGCGTGAGTAAGTCGTAAAAAATAGTAAAAATGGGAGAAAAATGGACGAGTTAGTAGAAGCGATTGCATCCAAGCAAAATCCTACTGTTGTTGGATTAGACCCAAAGCCTGGTATTTTGCCTGCGCAAATTTTAAGCGGCTTAGCAAATGAAGTTTTGCAAGAAGTAGAAAGCGAAGAAGCTTTGCAAACTTTGCTTGGTGCTGCTTATTTTGAGTTTAATCGAGCAATTATTGATGCGATTTGCGATATTGTTCCAGCTGTTAAGCCACAGATTGCAATGTATGAGGCGCTTGGTCCTGCTGGAATCGACACTTACACAATGACTTGCGATTATGCTAAATCCAAAGGCTTAGTTGTTATTGGAGACGCAAAACGAGGAGATATTGGCTCTACAGCAGCTCAATATGCTGCGCATTTGCGAGGATTTGCTAATCTTGATTCGTATTTTAACGATGAATCTTACGACTTTGACGAGTCTTTGATTAATCTTCTAAAAAGCTCTAGCAAAAAGGATGTTTGGCACGAGGATTCGCTTACTGTAAACCCGTATATGGGGTCTGATGGCGTTATGCCTTTTGTAAACGAAGCAATTTCGCGAAATAAGAGCATTTTTGTGCTTTTGCGCACGTCTAATCCTTCTAGCAAAGAGTTGCAAGAGCTTGTTGTTGAAGATGGCAGGCCAGTTTACGAGCATATAGCAAGTTTGATTGAAAATTGGGGCGCCTCAAACGTTGGAAATCACGGATATTCTAGAGTTGGAGCGGTTGTTGGAGCAACGCATCCGCAAGAAGGCAAGCGGTTGCGCGAACTTATGCCGCATACTTTTTTCCTTGTTCCAGGTTATGGAGCACAAGGCGGAACTGCACAAGATGTTGCTGGAATGTTTGATGAAAATGGCAGTGGCGCTATAGTAAACTCTTCGCGCGGAATTATTGGAGCGTGGAAGAACAGCGAATTGTATAAAAAGCACGAATCTTCAATCTCTTTAGATGACATTCTAGATATTGTTGCACATTCTTCTGCTTGTGCTGCTATTAATATGCGAGATGATTTAAGGCAGGCGATTTATAAGTGAATCGATTTATAAGTGAATATAGATAAACATAAGCGAATATAATTTATAGCTAATAACAAGCTGCAAATCGCAAGTTATAAGTTACAAATTACAAATCGCAAGATGTAAATCACAAATTATATAACTAAAAACTAAACAGTTACACACTACACAAGATAGGGCAAATACATGAGTGATGGCATGTTTATTCAAACTAGAAAATCTTCTAGAAGCTTTATATTTACTATTCGTGAAAGCTCTTTAGACTATTCGGGTGCAGATTCTAGTAAGCCAAAATATAGCCGTCTTTTAGGAAGGCGCCCAATAGAAGTTCTTGATAATCAAAAGCTTGACGAAGGTGTGTATCGCTTAGTTTTGCGCGATGATGCTATTGCTAAAACGGCAACTCCTGCGCAATTCGTTAACTTATATTCTCCAGATTCTACAACTATGCTTCCTAGGCCATTTGGTGTTGCAAGCGTTGATGGAGACACTTTTAGTCTTATTTTTGCTGTTATTGGTAAGGGCACTGCCGAATTTGCGCAGCTTAAAGCAGGAGACACTGTTGACGCTTTAGGGCCATTAGGATTGGGCTTTGATATTTCTAAGCCAGCGCACTATGTTCTTGTAAGCGGAGGATTGGGCGTTCCTCCTTTGATTTGTGCTGCTCAAGCGATTGCAAAAAACAAGGATTGCAAAGTGAGTGCAGTTCTTGGATACAGAGATAATCATTTTGCTGACTCATTTATGAAGGAATATGTTGATAACGTTTATAGCATTAGCAACGCGCAAGGAACTATTATTACTTTGCTTAATGAGCTAGAGCAAGAAAATCATTTTGATTTTAATGGCGATTTGCCTATTGTTATTCTTTCTTGCGGACCTATGCCAATGATGAAAGCTGTAGCTCATTGGGCGCATGAGCGTAATGTTAAATGTCAATTAAGCCTAGAAGCAAGAATGGGATGCGGCTATGGCACTTGTGTTGCTTGCGTTGTAGATACTTTGGAAGGCAGACTTAAAGTTTGTAACGAAGGACCAGTGTTTGACTCTGAAAGATTAGGCTGGGAGTAAATAAAAGGCTGAGAACAAATACTGGGAAAACAATAAAGGCTGGGAATAAAAAAGATATGAGTAACGAAATGAATAAAGCTTTAGAAAATGCGCAAAATAGCGCGCAAAATAATGCATCAACTCTTGGATTTGACACAAGCCACGTTTGGAAGCACTCAACTAAAGTTGCTGGCGTTGAGTGGAAAAACATGGTTGGAACAGCGTCTGGCACATTCCAACTTGCAGCTTGCGCGCACTTTTACGATGTGAGCCAGCTTGGAGCAATTTGTACAAAAGGTGTTTCTCCAGTTCCATGGGAGGGCAATCCTTCTCCGCGCACTGCAGAATCGCCTTCTGGAATGGTGAATGCTGTTGGTTTGCAAAATCCTGGAGTTGACCACTATTTAGTAGACGAGCTTCCAAAGTTAAAAAAGCTTGGAGCGCTTGTAATCACAAATGTTGCTGGCCACAGTGACGACGATTATGCGCAAGTTGTTGAAAAGCTTGCGGATTCTGCAGCAGACATGCTAGAGATTAACGTTAGCTGCCCAAATGTAACTCATGGTGGAATGAGTGTTGGCACAGATCCAGTTGCATTGCATCGTTTAATTAAGCGTCTTCGCGCAATGACAGATAAGCCGATGATTGTAAAAATGACGCCAAACGTTACAGATATTGTTTCGATTTGCAAAGCTGCTGTTGACGCTGGAGCAGATGCTTTAAGCATGATTAATACTTTGGTCGGTTTGCGAATTGACATTCGCACAGGCGAGCCTATTATTGCGAATCGTACGGGCGGTGTTTCTGGCCCTGCAATCTTCCCGATTGGACTTGGCTTTGTGTGGCGAGTTCGTCAAGCTATGCCAGATATTCCAATCATTGGTATTGGTGGCATTGATTCTGGAGAGAAAGCTTTGGAATACTTGTATGCTGGCGCTAATGCTGTAGAAGTTGGGGCGGCCGCTCTTGTGGATCCTACTGCTCCGATTCGCATTGCGCGCGAGCTTGACGATTTGCTTGATTCTAGGCCAAAGCTTGCGTCTTTGCTTAAAGAAGGCAAAACTTGGCGATGAAATTTAATACAGTAAAACAATTTATTTAAGACGGATTATTTAAGACAGATTGAACAAGGAGAGTTAATTATGGCACAATTACATGAGGATTTTACAAAGTTTTTGCTTGATTCAGGCGCACTTAAATTTGGTGATTTTACGCTTAAGTCTGGTCGCCAATCGCCTTACTTTATTAACGCTGGCGCTTTCGATGACGGTATGAAAATCGCTTCTCTTGGCGATTATTACGCTCAAAGAATTATTTCAGCAATAAAAGATGGTGTTCTTTCTAGCAATATTGACACTGTTTTCGGCCCTGCTTATAAGGGCATTCCACTGGCGGTTTCTACGTCTATTGCGTTAACTAATAATTACAATATGCCAGTTGGTTTTACTTTTGATAGAAAAGAGAGAAAAGACCACGGCGACGGCGGAATGATGGTTGGAAAGCCGCTAAAAGACGGCATGAAAGTGCTGCTGGTTGACGACGTTATGACTGCTGGAACCGCAGTTCGAGAAGTCTTGCCAAAGCTTAAAGCAGAAGCAAATGTGGAAGTTGTTGGCTTGATTTTGGCAGTAGACAGAATGGAGCGCACAAAAGATAGTGAACTTTCTGCAGTAAAAGCAGTAGAGCAAGAGTTTGGATTCCCAGTTCTTCCAATTGCAAACGTGCGTGAAATCTTCGATGCTGCGCAAAAACTCACTAATAGCGACGGAAGTGCTGTTATGGACGAGAGCTTGTATAGCAAAGCTGAAAATTATTTGCAAAAATATGGTGCATGAATTGTGCAAACAATATAGACTTATGTAATTATAGAATTATGTAAGTCGCGTATTAATCGTGTATTAATCGTTAATCGTGTATTAATCGTGTTCTTACTATTTTATTAATGCGTAAGTCTTGTTAAAGAGGATGGCGATTATGAAAGAAGATAATAACGGATATCAAGATTTGGATGATATCGCTTCCTTTAATAATCAAGATGCCTACGAGCCAGAAAACATTTTTGGCTCCTCTAATAATGATTCAAACAACTCTTTATTAAGTGATAAAAAAGCTATTGCTGTTATTGTTTGTGCATCTCTTATATCAATCGGAGTTGTTGCCGTATTATGGTTTGTGTTATTTGCTAATAACTCTAAGCCTAGTCTAAAAGCGAGTGAGCCTTCTAAAAATTGCGTTCAATTGCGCAAAAAAGTAATCAATGCTAAAGAAGAGCTTAAAAAAATTGTATCGAGTCAAGAAGTTAAAGATGCTTCTAGCATAAAAGCTGCTGATTTTGATGAAGATTTTGATGCCGCTAAAGACGCAGCGGACGATTTTGAAACTTCTCTAAGCTACGCTAATGATGACTTAAATGATGATATTCCAGCATGCCCACTTGGCGCGGATTCTTACGATTCTACAACAGTTGAAAATAAGCTTTCAGACAAATTGGATTCTTTGCACAAAGATGCTAATTCTGTTAAAACGCATGCAAAGAATTTACTAAAAACTAGCAGAACTGCTTTTGGTGATCAATTGTTAAATCTTGTTAAAAAAGCTAGAGAGCTTGTAGAAAAAGCTAAAAATTTGCCTATTTTAGCTGATGCTTCTAAAAGCCTAGAAAATGCTATTAATGATGCAGGGAATGCTCTTGCTAAAAGCAGCAATAATTATACAGAGTTAAAGCAGGCTTATCAAAAAATAAAAGCTGTTATAAGCCAGTATGAAGATAGAATTAAAAAAGTGAGCGATAGATTTTTAAGCAGAGATGGCAATGGGTATCCTTTTGATGCTCCACATCCTAAGGATGATCAAGGTGGCTATATTCCAATGGGTCGTAGTCAAAACTCAGACTCGTCGGAACAAGACAATCAGAGTAACGAATAATTGCGTTAAATGCGTGTTGTTATTTTAGTTGTTATTTTAATTAGTTGACACTTTGTGGCATAATAAGCAAGGTTTATTTCTTAGCTGCACGCATTGCAGCTTTATTAGCGAAAGAAACGGATAACTCGTGGCACAGACTACCAATGATATTAAAAATGGATCGGTTTTGAACCTTGAAGGTCAGCTTTGGACAGTTGTTAAGTTCCAGCACGTAAAGCCAGGCAAAGGTCCTGCTTTCGTTCGTACCACCATTAAGAACGTGCTTTCGGGCAAGATTGTCGATAAGACTTTTAACGCCGGCATGAAGATGGAGTTCGAGACCGTTGATAACCGTACTTTGCAATACTCTTACGAAGACGGCGATAACTTTGTATTTATGGATATGACAACCTACGATCAGGTTTATATTCCTAAGGATTTGGTTGGAGATCAAAGCAAGTATCTTCTTGAAGGAACTGATTGCATTGTTAGCTTCCATGATGGCACTCCTTTGAGCGTAGAGCTTCCAGCGTCTGTAATTTTGACGATTACTCACACTGAGCCAGGCTTGCAAGGCAACCGTTCTAACGCTGGCACTAAGCCTGCAACAGTTGAGACTGGCGCCGAAATTCAGGTTCCACTCTTTGTTGGCGAAGGCGAAAAGGTTAAGGTCGATACTCGTGACGGCTCTTACCTTGGTCGCGAAAACTAGTAAAAACTTATAAAAAGGACGCTAATATGGCACGCTCCACTGCTCGAAAGAGGGCATTGAACACTCTTTATGAGGCAGACGAGAAAAGTCAGAATATTCTTTCTTTACTCGACGAACGTTTGAAAGAGCCAGGCGCGCAAACTCCTCTTCCAGATTATGCTGTTGATATTATTCGCGGAGTAGGAGAGCGCAGAAATAGGATTGATAAAACCTTAAATCGCTATTCAACAGGCTGGAAAGTTGGAAGAATGGCGGTTATTGATCGCAATATTTTGCGCATTGCTGTTTGGGAGATTCTTCTAAACGACGAAGTGCCAGATAAAGTTGCGATTGATGAGGCAATTGCTCTTTCTAAAACATATAGTGACGATGAAGCAATCACCTTTATTCATGGTCTTTTAAGCGCAATTGTTTCCGACAAAGACGCTTGCTTGGCTAAGTTTAATGGTGAATCTGGTGAATCTGGTGAATCTGGTGAATCTGGTGAATCTGGTGAATCTGGTGAAGCAGAAGAATCGCAAGAATCGCAAGAAAACGATTAGTCTTTTGTAAAGTCAGATTTAGATTCAGATTTTAGTTTTGCAAAATAGTCTTTTGCAAAATAGTCGTAAAACATGTAAATCCGCTTGCTTGTAAAAGTAGGCGGATTTTTGTTTTGTAATCCATCGGCGCGTCGCCGTCCGCCAATATGAGTAGACTTGCCACGAATAACCTAAAGCCATAAGGGGGTTAAGGTGGACTATAACGACACCTTCGCCGGATTCGGCACTGATGATGCAGTATTAGTATTGGAAGACGGGCAAGTTTACGTTGGTAAACCATTTGGCGCAAAAGGTTCTACACGCGCTGAAATCGTGTTCTCTACAGGAATGACTGGTTACCAAGAAACACTTACTGATCCAAGTTATGATCAACAAATAGTTGTTCAAACGTTCCCACACATAGGAAACACGGGAATAAACGGCGAAGACCCAGAGTCGTCAAAAATATGGGTTGCAGGATATGTGGTAAAAGCTCCAAGTCCAAATGTTAGCAATTGGAGAGCCACTGGTTCCTTGGAAGATGATTTAGAAAAACAAGGTATTGTAGGAATCAGTGGTATTGATACAAGAATGCTGGTACGACATTTACGCTCAGTTGGCGTTATGCGTGCCGGCATTTTTTCTAATGATGCTCTTATAGATAAAACTACTGGAGCAATTCGCACAGTCTCATCTTTTGTAAATGAGATTAAAGAAACTCCTCAAATGCAAGGCTTGCGACTAACAGACGAAGTTAGTACGCAAGAAGCTTATACGATTGAGCCTTGCGGGGATTATGAAGGCAAAGAGCCTCTTTACACTGTTGTAGCTGTTGACTTTGGAATAAAAGCCATGACTCCTCACCGTTTGGCGCAGCGTGGATGCCGTGTGCACGTTGTAAGTTCTTCAATAAGCTTTGAATCGCTTCAAGCGCTTAACGCAGATGGCGTGTTCTTCTCGAATGGCCCTGGAGACCCTGCTCAAGCAAATCGCGAAGTGGAATTATTGCGTAACGTGTTAGACGCAGGATACCCATTCTTTGGAATATGCTTTGGAAATCAATTGCTTGGTCGCGCGCTCGGCTTTGGAACATACAAGCTTAAGTTTGGTCATCGTGGCATAAATCAGCCTGTAAAAGACGTGACTACTGGAAAAGTGGAAGTTACGGCTCATAATCACGGATTTGCTGTAGATGCTCCTATTGGCAAAACTGTTCAATCGCCTTACGAAAATGGCCATTTTGGTCGCGTAATAGTGTCTCATGTAGATCTTAACGACAATGTTGTAGAAGGCTTGCAATGCCTTGATATTCCAGCTTTTTCTGTGCAATATCACCCAGAAGCAGCCGCAGGACCTCACGACGCATCATACTTGTTTGATCGCTTTGTAGAACTTATGCAAAATCACAAGAATAAGAGCGAAAAATAGTAGGTATAAAGAGATAAAAGGAATTTATAATGCCAAAACGCGATGATATTAAGTCTGTAATGGTGATTGGTTCTGGCCCAATCGTAATTGGTCAGGCTGCAGAATTCGATTATTCGGGAACGCAAGCTTGCCGAGTGCTTCACGAAGAAGGAATCCGCGTAATCCTTGTAAACTCTAATCCTGCTACGATTATGACGGATCCAGAGCTTGCAGATGCAACATACATTGAGCCAATAGACACGGCGATTTTGGAGCGCATTATTGCTAAAGAGAAGCCAGACGCGCTTCTTCCAACGCTAGGCGGCCAAACTGCGCTTAATGCTGCAATGGACTTGGGGCGTGCAGGAATCCTAAAAAAGTACAATGTGGAGCTTATTGGCGCATCTTTGGAAGCAATTGATCGCGGTGAAGATCGTGAGCTTTTTAAGAAAGTCGTAGAAAAAGCTGGAGCAGAAAGCGCAAAATCCTTTATTGCTCACTCAATTGAAGAAGTAGACAAGATTGTTGAAACGCTTGGATACCCAGTAGTGGTACGTCCAAGCTTTACAATGGGCGGCTTAGGCTCTGGAATTGCTCACAATCAAGAAGAATTACACCGTATTGCGGGAGCTGGCATCCACTATTCTCCAACAGACGAAGTGCTTATTGAAGAAGGCATTGAAGGCTGGAAGGAATTTGAGCTGGAGCTTATGCGAGATTCTAAAGACAACGTTGTTGTTGTGTGCCCAATCGAAAATGTTGACCCTGTAGGCGTGCATACTGGTGACTCGATTACTGTTGCTCCGTGCTTTACGCTAACAGATCGCGAGTATCAAAAGATGCGTGATATTGGTATTGCGATTATTCGAGGCGTTGGAGTTGATACAGGTGGATGCAATATTCAATTCGCAATCAACCCTAAGACAGGCCGCATAATCGTAATCGAAATGAATCCTAGAGTTTCGCGCTCTTCGGCGCTCGCATCTAAAGCAACAGGATTCCCAATCGCAAAAATCGCTACAAAACTTGCGCTTGGATACACTTTGGACGAAATCCAAAACGATATTACGCGTTCGACTCCTGCAAGCTTTGAGCCAACGATTGACTATGTTGTAACTAAGATTCCGCGCTTTGCTTTCGAAAAGTTCCCTGGAGCAGACACTACGCTTACAACTTCTATGAAGTCGGTTGGCGAAGCTATGGCTTTGGCTGGAAACTTCCAGGAGTCCCTTGGAAAAGCAATGCGCTCAATCGATAAGCGCCACGCATGCTTTAACTGGGACGGCGAGCGCCCGAGCAAAGAAGAAGTTAATAGACTTCTTGAAGAAATACACATGCCAACAGAGCATCGCTACTTGCAAATTCAGCGCGCGCTTTGGGGCGGAGCAACTCCAGAGCAGATTTTTGACGCAACAAAAATCGACCCATGGTTTGTTGAGCAGCTTTCGTTAATCAATAAAACAGCTTTAGAGGTTCGTGAAGCAGAAAACTTGACGCCAAAAGTGTTAAAGAGCGCTAAGCTTGCTGGCCTTTCGGATGTTCAAATTGCGCATTTGCGTAATCTTGGAGACGAAGGCGAAAACATGGTTCGAGAGCTTCGCTGGGCGTATGGATTGCATCCTGTTTACAAAACGGTTGACACTTGCGCTGCCGAATTCGACGCTGTAACGCCTTACTACTATTCTTGCTACGCTCAAGAAAGTGAGCTTAAGCCGCGCAATCGCGAAGCTGTGATTATTCTTGGATCTGGCCCGAATAGAATCGGCCAAGGTATTGAGTTTGACTACACTTGCGTTCATGCTGTGCAAGAGCTGGGTAAGGATTACGACACAATCATGGTTAATTGCAATCCTGAAACAGTTTCTACAGACTACGATATGTCGGATCGCCTCTACTTTGAGCCGCTTACTTTCGAAGACGTACTTGAGATTTATCAAGCAGAAAAGAAGCTTGGCCCAGTTAAAGGTGTGATTGTGCAACTTGGCGGCCAAACTCCACTTTCGCTTGCAGCTCGCCTTAAGGCTGCAGGAGTTCCGATTTTGGGAACGACTCCTGAGGCCATTGATTTGGCGGAAAATCGCGAGCTTTTCGGCGAGGTTCTTCGCCAAGAAGGCATGAATGCTCCGCGCTACGGCACTGCTTTAAGCCTTGAAGAAGCTAAAGATGCTGCTCACGCAATCGGATACCCGGTTCTTGTGCGACCAAGCTACGTGCTTGGTGGTCGTGGCATGGAAATCGTGTACGACGATGCTCAGCTTGCAAAATACGTAGATCGCGCTTTGCAAGAAGCTAGAGCAGACACTGTTGTTTCTGGTCGCTTGCCTTCGCCGCTTTTGATTGATAAGTTCCTCCAAGACGCTATTGAGATTGACGTTGACGCGCTTTACGACGGCAACGAGCTTTATATTGGCGGAATTATGGAGCATGTTGAAGAGGCTGGTGTGCACTCTGGCGATGCTGCTTGCACTCTTCCTCCAAGCACGCTTTCCGACGATCAAATTCGCCGCCTTAGGGAAGGCACGCTTTCGATTGCTCGCGGATGCTCGGTTCGTGGTCTTATTAACGTTCAATACGCTTTTATGGCAAACACTTTGTACGTAATTGAGGCAAATCCTAGAGCGTCTAGAACTGTTCCGTTTGCTTCTAAAGCTACGGGAGTTGCTCTTGCTAAAGCTGCTGCTCGAATTATGGCTGGAGAAACAATCGCACAGCAGCGAAAGCGCGGTCTTCTTCTTCCAAAGGGAGATGGTGGAGATATTCACCCAGGCCAGCAAGTGGCAATTAAAGCTTCCGTCTTGCCTTTCAAGCGTTTCCGCACGCCTGTTGGTCGCACGGTTGATATTTTGCTAGGACCAGAAATGCGCTCTACTGGAGAAGTTATGGGCTTTGACCGCGACTTCCCGCATGCTTTTGCTAAGAGTCAGCTTGCAGCATACAAGGGCGGTTTACCTACAAGTGGAAACGTGTTTGTGTCTGTAAGTGATGCAGATAAGAGGCAATTGCCATTACTCGCAGTGCGCTTAGTAGAACTTGGATTTACTATTTGGGCTACAGAAGGTACGGCATCTGTTCTTCGACGCTATGGCATTGATTCCGTTATTGTTGATAAGCTTTCTAGCCAAGGCGACACGGCGAAGGATGTGCGAAATGATGAGCCTTCGCATGAAAGAATCGGCAAAAACGTGGTTGAGCTGATTGAAAATGGTAAGATTGATATGGTGCTGAACACGCCGAATTCAAGAGGGTCGCGTACGGATGGTTATGCTATTCGTGCAGCTGCTGTTGCAGCAGACCTTCCGCAATTCACTACAATTACGGAGTTTGCACCAGTTCTTATGGCTATAGAAGCCGTTAAGAACAACGATTACCAAGTGATGAGCATTCAGGAGCACGCAAAGCAACTGTTTGCAATCGAGAAGGCAGAAAACGAAGAAAGTCGGGCTTAATACATGACCGAAAGCATACGAGAGCAGGAATTGCAGGCGCAAAGATCCGATTTTGGATTGCGTCTAAAAAACGCTATGGCAAAATATGGGCCATTATGCGTTGGTATAGATCCGCACCGCAAAATGCTGCTTAATTGGGGATACAATATGGACGCTCAAGGAGCGGAATTGTTCTCCATGCGTATGCTTCAAGCCATGAACGGCAGAGCTGCTGCCGTAAAATTCCAGTCAAGCATGTTCGAGCGCTACGGGTCTAAGGGGTTCGCAGCGCTCGAACGAGTGCTGTACGCTGCAAGGCAAATGGATGTAATCACTATTGTTGATTGCGGTCATGGTGGATTGTCTACAACAATCTCCGCTCTTGCAGATGCTTATTTTAAGCCAGATGCGCCTCTTCTTACAGATGCAATTACGCTTCTTCCGTATTACGGAGCTAGGTCAATGGGTGGGTTGATTAATGAGGCTCTTAATAATGGCAAGGGTGTGTTTATTGCTTCGCTAACGTCTAATCGCGAAGGCGCTAGTTTGCAAACAGCAATTCGCCAAACTGGTTCATACCGTGGTACAACTGTTGCTCATGGTATTGCTCAAACTGCTCAAACTTTTAACAACAATACAAAGGGCATGGGTTCTGTTGGCTTGATTGTTGGAGCTACTATTGGAGATTGGATGAACGGCGGTGGAATCGATTTAACGAGTTTTACTGGCCCTATTCTTTCTCCAGGCTACGGCTGGCAGGGTGCGGAAGCTAACGATTTGAAAACGGTTTTTGCTGGAACTCACGGAAACGTTTTAGTAACTGTTTCTAGGTCTATTGCTTCGCATGGTCCAGATATTGGTGCATTATCTAATGCAACTGAACGAATAGCTTGGGATATTCGTCAAGCTTTAATGGATTCATAAAAATGATTTAAGAGAGTCAAATATGGTTAGTTTAGACAATACACAAAGTACGCAATCCATTAAAAGGCGATTGATTGTTCTTACTGGTCCTACTGCTGCTGGTAAGGGCACTGTTGAGGGGGTATTGCGCGAAAAACACCCTAATATTTGGCTTTCTGTTTCTGCGACTACAAGAAAGCCTCGTTACGACGAGTTTAATGGCATTCATTATTGGTTTATTGACGAAGAAGAGTTTGCTAGAAGACAAAAGAACGGCGAATTTTTAGAGACTGCTCTTGTTCACGGAATGGCTCACTATGGTACTCTTCTTAAGCCAGTTTTGGATCATCTTGCTCAAAATGTTCCAACGCTTCTAGAGATTGATCTTCAAGGAGCTAGAAGAGTAAAGCAAGAGGCTTCTAGACTTGGTTTGGAAGTTGTGTACGTGTTTATTGCTCCTCCTAGCTTTGAAGAGCTTAAGCGTAGGCTTATTGGTAGAGGCACAGAAACTCCTGAGCAGCAAGCTAAGCGTTTGCAAACAGCAAAAGTGGAAATTGCTGCGTCTAGTGAGTTTGATTTTGTGATTGTTAATGACGATGCTAATCGCGCTGCAGACGAGCTTTGGAATATAATCGCTAAAGAATACGATTTAGATTAGTTTAGATTAGTTCCAATCACTTTAGTTTAATTTTGATTAGTGTTTTGAATATCCTTGCAATAGCTTACAATTGACTATTTGGAAACTATTGTGGCACCATAGAATATGGAGAACATTATGGCATTGGGCACTAAGCCAACACCTTCGGGACTTGCAAATCCGCCTATTGATGATTTAATGCAACATGCGGATTCCAAGTATGCGCTTGCCTTGTTTGCCGCAAAACGAGCACGGCAGATTAATTCTTATTTCACACAGCTTAACGAAGGATTGTTGCAAAACGTCGGTCCTCTTGTTGAGTATAAGAACCAAGAAAAGCCTCTTTCTATTGCATTCCGCGAGATTAATAAGGGTTTGCTAGTAGAGAAGCTTGGTGAAGACGATGTGAACGAAGGAAACTAAGTTTTCTTTTTCGTTTAATTGCAGCCGTATTATCCTTGCGCTTACAATCGCGTGCGGGTATGCGGCTGCGATTGTTTTAATGCGCGATTTATAGAGCTAGCTTGATTTATAGAGTTAGCTTGATTTATAAAGTCATAAAGTTATAAAGGGGAATTATGAAAGAGTCTAAACTTATTTCTGCAGAATCTGTTACGGAAGGTCATCCAGATAAGCTTTGCGATCAGATTGCGGATGCAATTTTAGACGACATGCTTCGTCAAGATCCTCATGCGCATGTTGCTGTTGAAGTTTGCGCTTGCGTAGGCCAATTTGTTGTTTTTGGCGAAGTTAGGGGAGAAGTTTACACAGATATTCCTGGAATAGTAAGAAAAGTTGTGCGCGAAGTTGGATACAACAGTTCTTCGGTTGGCTTAGATGCCGATTCTTGCGGAGTAATGGTTTCGCTAACTGAGCAAAGCGCGGAGATAAATCAAGGTGTTTCTAGATTAGATTTAGAATCCGAAAATCTTGCGTCTAAAGAAGAACGCTACAAGAGTCAAGGAGCAGGCGACCAAGGCGTTATGTTTGGCTACGCTAGCGACGAAACAGACACTTATATGCCTCTTCCAATATATCTTGCTCATCGTCTTGCTCAACGCTTATCTTATGTTAGAAAGTTTGGGATTGTGCCAAATCTTAGACCAGATGGAAAAACGCAAGTAACAATCGAGTATAACGAAAAGTTAGAGCCTATTCGCTTAGATACTGTTTTGATTTCCACTCAACATAGCCCTAATGTAAGCGTTGATTGGCTTAGAGAACAGCTTGTTAAAAACGTTGTAGAGCCTGTTCTTAGTAAAGTCTTAGAAAATCGCGTTGATTATAGTGATTATAGAATGCTTGTAAATCCTACAGGGTCGTTTGTTTTAGGCGGGCCTGCTGCAGATTCAGGATTAACTGGCAGAAAGATTATTGTAGACACTTATGGCGGAGCCGCTCATCACGGTGGCGGAGCTTTTTCTGGAAAAGACCCTAGTAAGGTAGATCGTTCTGCAGCATACGCCGCGCGTTGGGTTGCTAAGAATCTTGTTGCCGCAGGTTTGGCTCACAAAGTAGAAGTGCAAGTCGCGTACGCGATTGGTATTGCGGAGCCTGTTAGCGTAAATGTAGAAACTTTTGGAACAGAAGCTAATGGAATTACGCGTTCGGATATTTCTGCAATCGTTCGCAAAGTCTTTGATTTGCGACCAGCTGCGATTATAGACGAGCTTGATTTGCTTAGACCAATTTACTCGAAGACTTCTGCTTATGGTCATTTTGGCAGAAGTGATGTTGATTTTCCTTGGGAAGAGTTGAATCGTGTTGAACAGATTAAAAATGAGGTAAAATCGTTAAAAAAATGATTTGAAATTTTATAAGGATTGATTTTATAAGGATTATTAATGCTTGAACAGTCTTCGTTGCAGCCTTCTCTTGAAGGTTTAGCGAAAAAATCGCACAGGCGCAAAAAGGGTGGTTCAACACCAATCCAAGCGAGTAACTGTGCGATTGCGCATGTTGTTTTAGACGTTCAAGCACCTCATCTTGGAAAAACTTTCGACTACATTGTTAGCCAATCGCAAGATGAAGACGCAAAGCCAGGGGTTATGGTTCGCGTAAAATTCGGCGCAAGACGAGTTAACGGAATTATATGGAGCAGAAGCGATTCAAGCGAAACGCCAAAATCTTCCCTAAAGTTTATTGAAAAAATTATTTCTAGCGAAAAAGTTGCATCTAAATCTTTTATGCAAGATATTTCGTCAATTGCAGAAGCTTATGGTGGAACTAGAGCGAATATTATTCGGCTAGCTTTGCCAAAAAGAATCGCTGGCGTAGATAAAGAGAATTTTTTAGACGATATTCACATGTCTAAAAGGCAAAAATGGACCATCGATTTTCGCAAAAGCCTAAAATCAAAAGATGATTGGCAACAGAATCAATATAGCGAATCGGAAAATCTTATAAAAACAACCGATGCTCGCATGTTTGCGTCTTACAAAAACGCGGACTTGTTAAAACAAGCGCTAGAAAACGTTCAAAAACCTTATTATTTGCATTCTAAAGATGACTTTACGTTAAGCACAACGAATACTTACAAAGCTTTTCTTGTAGATGCTTTACCAGGCGCGTTTAGATGGGCGCAAGATTTAGCGTGGATTATTGCAAATGCTATAAGCGCTGGTCGTCAAGTTGCTGTTGTTTTGCCTACGATTCGAGAAGTGAGCGATGTTATGCGCTCGCTTATGGTTTACGGTCTTAAGCCTTATAAAAAGTCTCAAAATTCTAATGGCGCTTTAAGTGGAGATGTTGCTCGTCTTTGTGCTTATGATTCTCCAGCAGATAGGTATAGAGCGTGGAGAGCTATAGAAAAGGGCATTGTTCCGTGCGTTTTAGGAACAAGGTCTGCAATGTATGCGCCAGTTGAGTCGCAAGCGCTTTTTGTGATTGTAGAAGATAGCGCATATCAGTATGCAGACGGCATGATGCCTTACGCACAAGCTAGAGGCGTTATGCGATTGCGCGCAAAAAATCATAATGGCGTATTTGTTTCAATGTCTTTTGCAAGAAGCGTTATTAGTCAAAGCGAAGTTGAAAACAAAAAATTAGCTCCTTCGGTTAGTGGCCATTTAGTAGAGGTTACGCCTTTTAAGTCTGTTGTTCAAAATGCAAGTCCTTGGGTTCGTCTTTTAAATTCAAATAATTTGACTAAAATAAATGACCCGAGTGTAGGTTCTAGAATACCGTACACTGCGCTAACTTCGATTAGACAAACTTTAGACGCTAAAATGCCTGTTTTGCTTGCCACATGCCAAGACAGTGCTATTCAAAAAGCTGCGTGTAAAAAGTGCCATTGTATTGCTCGTTGCAAACGTTGCACTGGTCCGCTTGACTTGCCCTTAGACGGTTCTGCTCCTAAATGCGCGTGGTGTGGAAGTATTGCAATAGGTTGGAAATGCTCGAATTGTTCTAGTAATTCTGGAGCGATTGAAGCTGTTCATATAGGCGTTAATTTTACAGCTAAAGAAGTGTTTAAGTTTTTTAAGGATGTTCCAATTATTGTTTCTTCTGCAAAACAAAAAAGCGGTGTTGTTGAGTGGGTTGAGCAAAAGCCGATGATTGTTATTAGCGCGCTTGGATCGCAGCCGCGTGTTTTAAGCAATTCTAAAGATTCTTGCGGGGAATATGGTCTTGTTGCGATTTTAGACGCGTGGACGAGTCTTTACAGCACGGGATTAGATGCTCGAATCGACACTTTGAACGCATGGATGAAAGCGGCTTCTATGTGTGCTCCAAAAAGCAGAGACGGAAGCGTGCTTATTTTGGGAGAAACTTATGATGTTCTCGCTAAATCGTTAGAGGAGTGGGATTCTTCGATTCTTTCTAAACAAGAGCTTAAAGAAAGAGAAGATGCGCTTTTGCCTCCGTCTGTTTGCGTTGCAAGAATATGGGGTTTTAGGCAAGCTGTTGTAGATATGCTTAATGCGATTGGTGCAATGGGCGATTATGCGTGTGAAGACATTAGTGAAGATATTAATGAAGACATTGCAAAAGTCGCAAGCAAAAATGGCGATTTAGATAGTTCTAGCAATCTTCCAATGTTAAAAGTCGAAACTAAAAATAATAACTCTGTGGTTTCTGGCGATTCGAGCGAAGATTCTGGCGATTCGAGTGAGTCCGAATATCTTCCGCCTTTACTTGGAATTGTTCCAATGAAGCCTCCTTCAACATTGCGTGAGCAAAATTCTCAACGATTTGAAGAATTAAACGATAGAGTTAAAGCAGTTGTAAGAGTGCCATTAGAATATAGAGATGAATTAGTTAATCGTTTGAAAAAAGAATGCGCAAAGCATTTTGCAATGCGAAAAAGTGGCGAATTAAAATTTAGTGTAGATCCTAAGGATTTGTAAAATCGCATAAACTTGTTAATAGAGGCTCGCAAATAAAGGCTTATAAATAAAGAGGTTAAAATGGTTGAAAAATGCTACAATTGCGCGGTTTTGGGCAATCCTATATCGCACTCTCTGTCTCCAGTTCTACACAATGCTGCATATAAGGCATTGGGCTTAAATAATTGGCATTATAGTAAAGAAAAAGTTAGTGAAGAAGACTTAAAAGATTTTATTGCGCATCTTGATGATTCTTGGAAAGGCTTAAGCCTTACAATGCCACTTAAAAAAACGATTATGAGCCTAGGTGTAGCTTGCGACTATTGGGCAAAAACGCTTGGAGTTGCAAATACTGCTGTGTTTAGTAAAAAGCCATGCATAGAAAACCCTGAGTCGATTGAGCTTTGTAATACAGATGTAAATGGGATTGTAATGGCGTTAGTGCGCGCTCTAAAATCTAAAATATTAAACGCCAAAAGTGCGGTTATTATTGGCAGCGGAAACACAGCGTCTTCTGCAATGGCAGCTTTAATAGAAATTGCTCAAGGCTCAAAATTGAGCAAAGTTAGTGTTATTGCAAGGTTGCAAAGCGATGGAAAAACTGTTAAAAGCGTTAGCAGATTTAATGATTTAGTAGATAAATATAACTCGGATTTTCCAAATAGCAGAAGAATAGAGCCAGAGAATTTGGAGCTTAAAAACAAGCGCGATTACAAGCCTGTTTGCGGCATAGAATTTCCTACGATTGAGCCTTTGCAACCGCGCGATTTACAAATTGACGATTTACAAGATATAGAAAAATGTGATAAATCTCACATTCTAGAATCTATTTCTTCATTGGATGCAATTGAAGCAATTGCAAACGCAGATATTGTTATAAGCACTGTTCCAGCTCATGTAGCAGACGGATTAGCGCTCGCTTTGTGTGAATATTGCAAGGAAAAGTCAATAAAATATTTAGGAGCTTTGCTAGACGTTGTTTACAGTCCTCGACCAAGCCAGATGCTTAAAGTTTGGAGAAAATACGGCATTGGTATTGGTGGAGAAGAAATGCTTTTATATCAGGCATTAGATCAAGTAAAACTTATGACTTTTGAGTATAGGCATTCGAGTGATGATTCAAGCGATGATTCAAGCGATGATTCTTGTATAATCAAACATAAATCCATCAAGGCTACAGATTACGATTACATAAGAAGTCGCATGGAAAAAGCATTGCAGGAGGCATTATGAGCGATGAGAATAATCTAGAAATGCAATCTCATAATTCCGTTTTTAAGTTGCAATCAAATAATGCTTCTTTAAGTAGCCAAGATGCGCATGTTTCAAGCGATTTTGAAGTAATGCTTATTACGGGTATGAGTGGCGCTGGAAGATCGCATGCTGCAAATGCTTTGGAAGACATGGGCTGGTATGTTATTGATAATCTTCCTCCAAAGCTGCTGATTCCGCTTGTAGATATGATGACGTCTTCTGGCTCTAAAGTGCATAAGCTTGCAGCAGTGATTGATGTAAGATCGCGTGGATATTTTGACGATCTTTTTGCTGTTTTGGGCCATATAGATGATTTGGGCGTAAAAACTCGAATACTATTTTTAGACGCTTCCGATTCTGTGCTTATTAAGCGATATGAGTCTGTGCGCAGGCCGCATCCTTTGCAACGCGGCGGGAGACTTATTGATGGCATTTTAGAAGAGCGCGAGCTTTTAAGTCATCTTAAGGATTGCGCGGATATTATTATCGATACTTCTACTCTTAGTATTCATCAACTTTCAACTAAGCTTTACGAAGGCTTGCTTGGAAAAGGGTCTTCTACTGTATCTGTGCATATTTTTAGTTTTGGATTTAAGTATGGAATGCCTATGGATGCCGATTTTGTGGCAGATATGCGATTTTTGCCAAATCCATTTTGGGTTCCAGAACTTAGAGATTTAACTGGCAAAGATAAAGCTGTTAGCGATTATGTTCTTAAAAACCCAGCCGCAATGGAATTCTTAGATTCCTACGAGAAAGCTCTTCTTACAGCAATCGATGGTTTTGCAAAAGAAGATAAGCACTATGTAACTATTGCAATTGGATGCACAGGAGGCCAGCATAGGTCTGTAGCTATTAGCATAGAGCTTGCAAAACGATTAAAATCTAGAGGATTACAAGTTACAGTGTCTGCTAGAGAGATGAGATCTAGAGCATGATTTAACAAATAATGCATTTTCTCCTACGGTGTTATGTAATATAAAAAGCAATATTAAAAGGTAAAATGTCCAAGTCATTGGGTACTACAGAAAGCCGAGCATGTAGATGTTTTTAGCATCGTGCAATGGCATCTTGCAAGAATCCCAACGCATACTTTAAGAAGAACAAAATAGGAGGTTTCCCTTGGCTCTTCTTGACGACGTAAAGAACGAACTCGTCGCAAATAATAGTGACCAACCAGCGGTTATTATGGCTCAAGCTGCAGCGATGATGCGTTTTGCTGGAGGTTTAAGGCCAGTTAATAATCAAGCTGTAATTAGAGCACAGTTTGATTCGCAAAATGCAGCACAATGGCTCGTAGACGTTCTTGAGACTTATTTCCAGCGGGAGGCTAAGATTTCTCAAGCTTCTCGTCAAACGCCTACGGGTGTTGTTACTCGTTACGAGGTTCTTGTTGATCGAGGAGCCGCAGCTTTAGCATTGCAATCTGGTCTTCTGGATCGACGTATGCGCATTGTTGCAGGCTTAGCTCCAGAAATTGTTAGCGGAAGCATTGCACAAATTAAAGCCGCGTGGAGGGGAGCGTTTATAGCTCACGGCGCTATATCGGATCCTGGAAAAGCTAGCTATCTAGAGATTGTTTGCCCAACTCACGAAGCTGCAACAGCTCTACAAGCTATGGCTGCACGTTTGGGTGTAAGCGCAAAGGCTCGTAAAGTTAAAAGCTCCGAGCGCGTTACTTTGCGCGATTCAGATGCAATTGAGCGTATGCTTAATTTGATTGGCGCTCCAAGGTCTTCTAGAGAATGGACTGGCAAGCGTTCTGATGGCGAAGCAAGAGGAAAAGCTAATCGTTTAGCAAACTTCGACGATGCAAATATGCGCAGGAGTGCTAAGGCTGCTGCAGAAGCTTGCGAAAAGGTTCGTCACGCTTTCGACGTTCTTGGGGACGATATTCCAGAAAATCTTTTGATGGCAGGCAAGTTGCGACTTAAGCACAGTGATGCAAGCTTGGAAGAGCTTGGTCATTTGGCAGATCCTCCAATCACAAAAGATGCTGTTGCTGGTCGAATTCGTAGACTTTTGCAACTTTGCGCTAAAGTCGAAAAATCTAGAATGTAGAATTAACTCTAGAATTAACTTTTGTAGTTACTAATTTTGATTAAATGCCGTATACACAAAGTATGCGGCATTTTTTTATCGCGCGATTTTGGTGTTGATTTTTATGTAAATCTTTCTGTTGATTTTGTGCGTGCTTGTTGCGTATATGCGGTATAATCGTTTGTGGAATTTATAGACGTTTTAGCTTTGCTTTCGTCTTTTTCTTGTTAAATTCGCCATCATGATTGGTTGAATCATGGTTTGGAAAGGATACCAATGAAGACACTTAAAGATTTGGGAGATTTGAGCGGCAAGCGCGTACTCGTTCGTGCCGATTTTAATGTTCCTCTTAAGGGCACGACTATCACAGACGACGGTCGAATCAAGGCTGCTTTGCCAACGATTAAAGCTTTGCGCGAGCAGGGCGCCAAGGTTATTTTAATGGCTCATCTTGGCCGTCCAAAGGGTCAGGTTGTTCCAGAGCTTTCTTTGGCTCCAGTGGCAGCTCGCTTAGGTGAACTTCTTGGTGTAAATGTTGCTTTGGCTGCAGATACTTACGGCGAAGATGCTCAAGCTAAGGTTGCTGCAATGAACAATGGCGACGTTGTTTTGCTTGAGAACGTGCGCTTTAACGCCGAAGAGACCAGCAAGGATGCTTCTGAGCGCGCAGCTTACGCCAAGAAGATTGCTGCTCTTGGAGAGGTTTTTGTTTCCGATGGCTTCGGCGTTGTTCACCGCGCTCAAGGCTCTAACTACGATGTTGCTGCCGATCTTCCAGCTGCTGCGGGCTTGCTTGTTGAAAAGGAAGTTAAGGCACTTTCTCGCGCAACCGAAAATCCAGAGCGTCCTTTGACAGTAGTTCTTGGTGGATCTAAGGTTTCCGATAAGCTCGGCGTTATTGAAAACTTGCTTTCTAAGGCTGATCGCCTTGTTATTGGCGGCGGAATGGTGTTCACATTCCTTAAGGCTTTGGGTCACGAAGTCGGTACTTCTTTGCTTGAGGAAGATCAGCTCGAGAAAGTTAAGGGATACATTGAAACCGCTAAGAAGAATGGCGTAGAGCTTGTTCTTCCAACCGATATTGTTGTGAACGCTGGCTTCCCAGCAGGAGACACTCCAGTTGCTCCAGAAGTTGTTCCAGCGGATGCTATTCCAGCAGACAAGATGGGCTTAGATATTGGCCCTGATTCTCAAAAGCTGTTCCACGATAAGATTGTTGATTCCAAGACTGTTGTGTGGAATGGTCCTATGGGCGTATTTGAGGTTCCAGAGTTTGCTGCTGGTACTCGTGCGGTGGCTCAGGGCTTGGTTGACGCCACTAAGAACGGTACTTTCACTATTGTTGGCGGTGGTGATTCCGCTTCTGCAGTTCGTAACCTTGGATTTGCGGAAGATGGCTTCTCGCACATCTCCACTGGTGGCGGCGCTTCTCTCGAGTTCTTGGAAGGTAAGACTCTTCCAGGCTTGAGCGTGCTTGAGTAAATAACTTTAAGATATTGTGCCGGCTTCGATTTTATGAATTCATTTTGTAAATCGAGGTCGGCATAATGTTAATTTTATCTTTATAACAATTCTTAAGGGTGATTATGGTTTGTAAAAGAAAACCGCTAGTTGCAGGTAATTGGAAGATGAATTTCAATCACCTCGAAGCCACTCATTTTATTCAAAAATTCTGGTGGATGCTTTGCGATTCTCACTTTGATTGCAAAAAATGCGATATTGCGCTTATGCCGTCGTTTACATCCTTAAGAAGCGTACAAGTTTTAGTTGAATCCAGCAATATTCCTATTCTTTACGGAGCACAAGCTGTTTCCGTTACAACTCAAGGCGCGTTTACTGGAGACGTTTCTGCAGATATGCTTGCAAGTCTTGGCTGCTCAATGGTGATTGTAGGCCATTCCGAGCGTAGAAAGTATCATCCAGAAGACGATGCGAATATTGTTGACCAAGTGCGCGCTGTTCTTGCAGCTGGAATGCAACCAATTTTATGCGTTGGCGAAAGCTTCGAGGAGCGCAAGCAAGGTATAGAGCTTGATTTTGCGGTTGGTCAAGTTCACGACGTTACTCGCGACTTAGACTCTAAGCAGGCAGCGCGTTTGATTATTGCGTACGAACCAGTTTGGGCTATTGGAACTGGCATGGTTGCTACAGCTCAATCTGCTCAAGAGGCAGCTTTTGCGATTAGGGACGATTTGCGACGCACTTTTGACGATAATGTTGCAAATTCCGTGCGTATTCTTTATGGCGGATCTGTAACGTCTTCTAATGCGTCAAGCTTAATTAGTGAGCCAGATGTGGATGGATTCCTTATTGGAGGAGCGTCTTTAGAAGTTGAAGAGCTTGCTTCTATTGTTAAACTCGCGTCTTATAAAAATTGCGAATGATTTTAGCGCTTATTTAGTGAATGATTTAGCACTTATTTAGTTCTGATTCAACATATATTTAGCGCATAGGTCAATGGCTTTTACTATGCTTTACAGAGTACCAAAAACAGGAGGTTACTTGTGTCCGCTGTGAAAATTGTTTTGCAAGTGTTGCTTGTGCTCACCAGCATTTTGTTAACATTGTTGATTTTGATGCACAAGGGCAAGGGCGGCGGCCTTTCCGATATGTTCGGCGGCGGTTTAACGAAGAACGCTGGTAGCTCTGGTGTTGCAGAAAAGAACTTGAATCGTTGGACTGTTATCATAGCTTTGATTTGGGTGGCTGTTATTGTTGCCTTGAATCTTATGACTAAGTTCTCACTTATCTAAGTATTCTTTTAAGCGCGTAGTCGAAAGATTGCGCGCTTTTGTTTTATAAGCAGAGCAGGCGTATATTTTGCTATGCTTTTTAAGATGTTAGAAGATGTTAGACTAATTAAAATACATTAGGTTATTGTTATGCTTCATTTTTCTCCTTCTCTTGTGGTAGCAGATCTTGATGGCACTATGCTTCATGATGCTAATGCTTTTGAAAGCAGATATTTAAGCCAAGAAACTGTTAGCGCTTCTAAGCGTTTGAGTGAATGTGGAATTCCGCTTGCGATTATTACTGCTCGACCTGTTGGAAGTGCTTTTGATTTTATTCACGATTTGAATGCTCAAGTTTGCGCGTACCTTAATGGTGCTCTTATTGATTTTGACTGTGCTCACAGCGCGATAGGTGAGCTTACTTCGCAAAGAAGCCTTGATACTCTTACGCGTTTTGGATTTGATTCTCAACATGCTTGTAGTGTGTGTTTGCGCTTGCTTAATGAGATTCCTACGCTTCGCATTGGCATTGTTATGAACGATGTTCGTTACACTAATTTTGATGTTCGTATGCTTTGGAACGAGCAGGATTTTGTTATTACCGATTTTTCTAATGTTCCAAGTGGCATTGCAGACAAGATTATTATTGTTCCTCGAGAGAGTGAGAAGGAAAAACTTCAGAGCATTCTTCCAACCGATTTTTCGCTACACATTAGCGAAGATGTTTTGTGGATGCTTACGAATCCTCTTGCAAACAAGGGGCATGCTTTGAACGTTATTTGCAATCGTTTGGGTGTAAAGCCTAGTCGCACAGTCGTTTTTGGAGACGATATTATAGATATCGACATGTTCCGCGCAGGGGGATACGGTGTAGCGGTAGCGAATAGTAATCCTCGGTTGCTTGCGATTGCGGACGAGGTTTGTGATTCCAACAACAATAATGGCGTTGCTACCTGGCTTAATTCAAATCTTTTTACTAGATTGTAAATAACCCACCTTTCGTTACTGGCGAAGTTGTGTGACGAATTCTTTCGTAGAGAGTCAAACGGAAAGCTTGGTGACATTATCAGTGAAGAGAAGAAATCTACCATTAAAGTCGGAGTAGCTAAAGATCTCAATGGATAATACCCATTTTTCATTAGTGGTGATGCTGTACTTTCTTGTGATAAACCACTAGTTAATAATCGACCCATTTATATTCCAAATGAGATTGAACTTAAGGTGTTTAATAGAATTGCTATGCCTGCTTATACGACTATATCGTCTAATCAACGCGAAAATAGAGCTTTGATAGCTCTCCGTGATTGGCTTTTACCTATGCTCATGAACGGGCAAGCGACAATCGAAGATTAGGCAGCTAAATTATCATTTCTCTATCCATTAATTTCTTCTCCTTAATCTATAAATTTCAATTAAAAAAGCGACTGAACTTATATTTCAATCGCTAAATGTCTTATATATTAAATTGTTTTAAGTGTGGCTTCTTATCCTTACCATTTTTACCTCCTAATTTTGAGTATAAAAAAAGACGATAGAGTTTTAACTGTCTATCGTCTAATACCTTTAATATGATATTTTTAAATCTTTTTTGACCAATATACTTTTAATAATTTAGAAAATATTATTTGTACAAATGCAACTATTATTAACGCTAAAAAGGCTTCATAACTTACATATGCTACAGCTAAAGAAACTATTACAATAACCATTGAGAATATAGGTATTATATTTGATCCTGACTTCATCCTTATTAATATCATTCTCTCATCTGTTTCTTTAGTATACATCTTCTCCAATATATCTATATTTCTATATGCTCTACCAAGCATTGACATGTAGAATACAGATACAAGTTCAAGTCCAATAAAAAATACTACTACATAATCTGTCACATCTTCTTTTAATGGAAATTTATATTTTAAGTAAACATTTCCAATAATAACTGCGAGTAAGGCAACCATACATAATAAGACTAAAATAGTAATTCTAAATCCTATTTCTTTTTTATATTTTTCTAATTTGTTCATATTAATCGTCCTCCTCTATGCTAAATATTTCTTCAATACTTGTATCAAAAAACTTAGCAATTCTAAAAGCCAACGGCAGTGATGCTATATATTTTCCAGTTTCAATGGAAGTTATGGTCTGCCTTGTAACTCCAACTTCATTTGCTAATTCTTCTTGAGTTATTTTATGCTGTTTTCTTAATCGAAAAATTGTATTTTTCATTTTCCTCCTTCAACAGCAAGTTAACTTTACATATAATGTATAGCTCGCTTTGCTTTTTTTGTCAAGCGTACTTTGCTTTTTTATAATTTCTTAAACTAAAAAGACGACAGATTTTATCAACCATGTTCGTATAAAAAATGATGGAACAGAACCACAGTATTATGTAAAAGATAGCCACGCTTCGATTATTCCAAGAGATATTTTCTTTAAAGTTCAAGAAGAAATGGTAAGACGAGCTAACATGTTTAGTGGTGAGGAGAATAAAAAAAGTAGAGTTTATTCCAGTAAGTACGCTTTATCCAGTTTATGTGTTTGTTCTAAATGCGGGGATATTTACAGAAGAATTGCTTGGAACAATCGAGGAGTGCGTTCTGTTGTTTGGCGTTGTTGCACCAGAGTGGAAAATGGTCCTAGTGCTTGCGATGCTCCGACAGTACAAGAGAACGAACTGCAATCTGCCATAGTGAAAGCCATAAACAAGGTGTTTAGTATATCGGATGAAGTATTGGATACGTTGAAGAATAATATTAGAGAAATTATCGCGGGCAATAACTTAAACGAGATTGAAACGGTTGATAAAAGAATTGCAGATAAACAAGCGATACTACTAACCTTGCTTAAAGCTAAAAAAGACTACACGAAAACTGCTGATGAGATTGATGAGCTTAAAGGTAAGAAACAGCAGCTTCTTATAGAAAAAGCAGGTCAAGAAGATGCTAAAAGACGAACCAGAGAAATGGAAGATTTTCTGAAAAGTGAGCGTCACGATATTAGTGAGTATGACGAGAAGCTGGTAAGAAAGTACATCAAGAAAATAAAAGTTTACGAAGACAGGTTCAGTATAACTTTTAAATCAGAGATTAGTGTGGATATTGAAAGGGCATCGTAAAAGCCAAAAGAATGTGAGTGTTTGAAATGTTACAAAAGTCAGCCTAGGGGAATCATCTCTAGGCTGTTTTTTGTTTTTATGCTCAGAAATCAAGCTATTAAGCCAATCTTAAACCTTTTAACGATAGCTTTTCCTATCGTTAAAAAGTGCACACAATATCCATAGTGTGCACTCAAAAACGTGTAGTTATACTTGGAGTTCTCTCAATCCATAGTGGAATAGAGCATATAATTTCAGATGAAAGATATTAATGAATCCCGCTATTATGGCAAGAGATCGTTACATAAACATTATTTCTGTTTATGTTCGGACAGAACAATCAGCCGAAAACATTAGCCGGGATACCATTAGAGCAGTTCGAAGATGTACTCTCTTACATAAATTATGAAAACATAGATCATGATACAATTACGCTTATCTGAGTCTCGAAAGGCGCAGAATACGCGTTGATGCCGGAGCAATGATCATTGAATTCGGTGGAGAGGAAGAAGAAAATCAGAAGGCTAAAGCGGAGTCTCAAACCTTGATACTTGAAACACTTATGTTTTGGATTGATCACCGTAGTGCCTTTACACTGCCACGACGTTGAATATCAGATTGTATAAATTAGCATTTGAAGGAGAAATCAATGAGCTTAGATGAATTGAGGAATGATATCATCATAAAGCAGAAAAAAGGATTGCCATTTATCATGGCATCGGTGATTATATGGCTTCTGATAGTACTTGTGTCAATTTTAGATATCAATGTGGATATGAAAAATTTATTGGTATTTTGCTGTTCATGCCCATTATTACCGCTGGCTTGGCTCATTGGTAACCTTATAAAGGTGGATATCTTTTCAAAACAAAATCCACTTGGACAATTAGGCTTCATTTTCACCCTAAATCAAATGATTTATTTATTAATCGTTATGTGGGTGTTTAGTGCGGTTCCGGAAAAGATGATTATGGTGTATGCAATGGTCTTTGGCGCACATTTACTGCCGTATTCATGGCTGTACAAATCAAAGGGATATACAGTTGCTGCAATTTCCATTCCGATGATTTCCTTGATTTTAGGATGTGCATTAAACGGCACAACGGTTGCTGTTGCGGCATGTATTATTGAGATAGTATTTGCTTGTGTATTACATATGGAATTAAAGAAAATGGGAGATAACTACAACAAATCCCAGTTTGTAGAGCTTAGCAAGGATTAAGTTTCTATGAAATAGAAATCTAAATCTAAAAGCGTTATGTGTAAATGATTAAGGCGGTAGTAATACCGTCTTTTTTGATGCCCAAAAAGGTTTCAGAATTCAAGGTTAAATTTTCAGAGTTCAAAGAAATAGCTTCATAGTTTAAGGGTAAGTTTTCGTTGTATCCAACACGTGATGAAACTAGACCACTCAATTTCATGTGGAGATATTATAAAATCCAGACTATTGAATTTTCTTTAGTCTATTCTTATGTTCAAAAATCAACCTATAGAATAGATGGAGTTATCTCCGGCATCATGGTACTTGACCGTGCTATAAAAAGCGGTAATACAAAGGCAATGCGAAGGTAACACGAACACGAAAAACATGTATGGCAGCTGAGGGATCTTATTCATATAAATTGTGTTGCAATATGCGATACAGTATTTTATGATGTGTGTATGGAGGTTGATTGATATGGCAGTTACTAAGACAGCGAATGTGAATGTGAGAATACAAGAAAATATTAAGCAGCAGGCGGAGCAGATTCTGGAAACGATTGGAGTTCCTAGGGCTACGGCTATTGACATGTTTTATCGTCAAATCATTCTTAATAAGGGTATTCCGTTTTCGCTTACTATTCCAAAGTCTCTTCCAGCACAAGATGATATGGATGAGAAAACGTTTAACGCGTTGATGGCTAAAGGTTATGATCAGGCGGTTCGTGGTGATAGTTATCCGATAGATGATGTTTTTGAAGATCTTGAACGAGGTCTTTAATGGATGAGTATAAGGTAAAAGTCACTCGTCAGGCGAAAGAGCATCTTGCACTTATTCGAGAATATATCGCCACGGAGTTACAAGCACCGATAGTGGCTAAAAGAATGCTCGAGCTGTTGAAGTCGGAAATGATGTCTTTGCAGACGATGCCTTATCGTGTGAAGTTAATTAGTGAGCAGCCGTGGTGTGAACTTGGTTTTAGAAGAATACGCGTAAAAAATTATTACGTTTATTTTTGTGTTGATGATAGTAGAAAAGAAGTTCAAATACTCGCGGTTATCTACGTGAGAAGAGACCAGACTAAACAACTGGAAGAATTGTAATGTAACGCGCTATCAAGCCAATCTTAAACTTTTTAACGATAGCTTTTCCTATCGTTAAAAAGTGCACCCAATATCCATAGTGTGCACTCAAAAAAGTGTAGCTATACTCGGAGTTATCTCAATCTACGTTGAGAGTGTCGTATTGATGTCTAGGGCTAATTAGGTGGGTGCAAGTTTGCCCTTGTATAGCAGGTGTTTGCGAGGGCTATCGTTAAAAGGTTTAATGAGTGGCTGCTTTAGGCTGGCTTGGCGTGGTTTTTGAGCACAGTTTGGCTGTATGAGGGAAGATGTCTACGCTCTAGGGTCGAGTGCACAGGATGTTAACGTTAAAAAGTGCACCCACTTTGCACCCACCCTGTGAAGTGGGAAAATATAGCTCAAAAGGTAAAATGAAACCTGATTATTAGTATGTGCACGAGGAGGTGCTTAAGGAATGGATAATAAGAAGTTTATCGCAGAGACGAAAGATGTTCGTTTAACGGTGAAACGTGCTGATACCTTTGGTGTGAGCTTTGTTAACTGTGAACAAGATATATTGAGGGTTGAGGAAGCGCAAAATGTTATAAGGCTTATTCAAACTAAAAAAGTCTCAGCTTCGAATTGGGTGAGGTGGCTTACTCAGGGTATGCCTGAAATTGTTGTGAGTTTGCCACATGATGTGGAAGTTTGTGAGGTTGAATCTGATTCTAATCAAGTGCTCATCACGGATATTGAGATTGGTAAGCTTTATGTAGAAGTGAACAATGGCAAGGTAGAAGTTGTTAATTTGAAGGCGGATGATGTCTTTCTTAAATGTTATAATGGGTCGGCTTCAGCAACAAACGTAGAAGTAACTCATGTTTGTACGCTTGATACGTTAAATGGCATGAGTATTTTAGAAGGAACAATCACCAAGGATGCAAGCCTTGAAGTAGATTGTGAGAATGGTGTCACCGAGGTTTCAGATAAGAAGAAGGTAAATTGTAAAAACGATGGATTTGCGCATTACATGGTGCACTGTCTTAATGGGAAAGCTATTGCGAAGTAGCAGACATATAGATCAAAAAAGAAGCAATAAAACTTGATATAAGTTGGAATTAGAGCGTATATAGACATACCGATAAAGGAGGAAGCCGTATATGCTCTATGTAAAATTTGATGATTTCGAAGATGTTAGCGTCATGGGAAATGAGAAAGATCATGGAATGTTTATTCCGATTAAGGATGGGAATGTGTATGCTGAGTGCGAACGGTGCGGTGTAGTTGAAAGGATCACCTCACCATGCGAATTCATTGCTAGCACATTTAGGTCAAGAGTGAACTTCAATGAAGGTTATGAACTTTGCGAGAAGTGCTTGCAAGAGGTTGAGTTTGTTACTGTCGCTTTGAGAACTGGAAAATTACCTAATCGAGAATTGAAATGACTGAAAAGCAAAGCAGTGATAACCGTAGTAATACATGAAAAACTAAACGTTAAAAGGTGCACACACTTTGCACCCGGGCGGTAAATGATAATTTAGGGAGGCGTTTTATGTCAGTAATTAAAATTGAAAACCTCACTTTCTCATATTATGGATATGTAAAACCCATATTTAAAAATGTATCGTTTTCCTTTGATACAAACTGGAAAACGGGATTGATAGGAAGAAATGGAATCGGTAAATCAACTCTATTTAAGTTACTTTTAAATCAAGAAACTTATCAAGGTAAAATAAGCAAGGATGTTGAATTTATTAAATTTCCACCAAATATAAGCGATACTTCAAAATTAGGAATTGAGTTATATAAAGAACTAATATCAGATGATGAAGAATGGAAGTTATTTAGAGAACTCAGTTTGCTAAATGTAGATGAGAACCTTGTTTACAGAGAGTTTGAAACGCTTTCTAAAGGGGAACAAACAAAAATCCTTTTAGCTATTTTGTTTACAAGAGAAGATGGCTTTTTACTTATTGATGAACCAACAAACCATTTAGATATGGACGGAAGAAAAATTGTAAGTGAATATCTGAAAAGTAAAAAAGGATTTTTGCTTATATCTCATGATAGAGATTTTTTAGATGGTTGTATCAATCATGTTATTTCTATTAACAGGAATTCTATTGATGTCCAATCGGGAAATTTTACATCATGGTATGAAAACAAAGTGATGAAAGACCAATTTGAAATTAGTCAAAATGAGAGATTAAGAAAAGATATTAAACGATTAAAAGAGGCTGCAAGACAAAGTCAAATTTGGTCTGATAAAATTGAAAATACTAAAAATGGTGTGAAAGTATCAGGTGTAAAACCAGACAAAGGACATATAGGTCATCAATCAGCCAAGATGATGAAAAAATCTAAGAATTTGGAGAATAGACAAAACAAGGCAATAGAAGAAAAACAGAGTTTACTAAAAGATATCGAAATAAAGGAAAGCCTATTACTGCATCCGCTACATCATCACAAAAATCCCCTAATATCGGTTAGCAATTTATCAGCATACTATGGAGAAAGACAGATCCTAAGTAATGTAAGTTTTGAGATAAAGCAAGGCGACATAGTGGCTATATATGGGGGTAATGGTAGCGGAAAATCAACCTTGATTAAAATTTTATTAGGTATAAATCACGAGTATACAGGTGAGATAAAATTAGCAGGTAATTTAAAAATCTCGTATATTCCTCAAGACACATCTAATTTAGCAGGTAGCCTAAATGAATATATTCACAAGCAAGATGTTGATGAAACATTGTGTAAAACAATTCTAAGAAAATTAGATTTTTCAAGAGAATTATTTGAAATGGATATGAAGAATTATAGTGATGGACAAAAAAAGAAAGTTTTAATTGCTGTAAGTTTCTCAAAGCCAGCTCATATATTTGTTTGGGACGAACCACTGAATTATATAGATGTAATATCAAGAATACAGATTGAGGAAATTATAAAAGAAGCAAAGCCTACACTCATATTTGTGGAACACGATAAGCGATTTGTAGAAGATATAGCTAATAAAATCATACAATTTTAATTAAAATCCAAATCCCAGTTTGTAGTGCCTTAGACTTTTATCATCATACGACATTCCCCTTGTCAGCTTCTTTCCTGCAACGAACGTTAAGGCTCTTTTCTTGATGCATGGTTATCATCAGGGTAGTTTTGATACGTCTAGAGTGTCGTATTGATGTCAAAGGCTGATTAGGTGGGTGCATTTTAGTCCTTGTGTAGCAGGGGTTAGCGAGTGCTATCGTTAAAAGGTTTAATGCGAAGCGGCTTTAAGCTTACTTCTCGCGGTTTTTGAGTGCGATTTTGTTGTATGAGGGAAGATATCAACGCTCTGGGGTCGAGTGCACAGGATGTTAACGTACTTCGCTTGCGTTGAAAGCACACTGTGCTTTCAACTTTGAGCAAGCTCAGCGAATCGAAGTGCATTCGCGAATTATATTTAATCGCTCATGCAAGTCGATTCGCCACTTTGCACCCAGCTGGTGAAGTGGGAAATTGAAGTCATAAACAAAAATAAGGTAAGATTTCACATATAAGGTGTGGCGTACCTTATTTTTTGGCATATAACCCGATAATTGAGAAAAATGAGCAATCGTAATAGAGGATAGTCTGCATATTTTCATGTGAATTTTATCTTCAAAATCATACATAATTCGCGATAATTACATGAATTCCAGGATGAAAGTTGGTGGAAATATCTGGTATATATGTGTTATAACATTTTCGTTACAGTGTATTAACAAGACATCATAAATGCTTTACAATTATGGTGAGAGTTGAGAATGCAACATTCGTTTATGATGTTGCGGATTTAGCTCTATAAGAGGTTTTTTACCTGAAAGAGAAGAGATGATTATTATGAAGGAGCTAACGCTAGAAGAATCTCGTTCGATTAGAGCTGGATGGATGTGTGTTGTCTGGGGTTTCATCTGCTGGGGATGATTCTCTAGTTCTGCATGTGATTATATTACCAGATTTCATTACAACAGTATATTAGGTTAGTCTCATTATAGTGTTCTAATTGTAATCTATTTGCGTAATTTAGTATTTGAGAAAATTGATTTGATTGTATGATGCTTTTTAACATTTGTGATTAAATCTGTAGCGTGGAGGCTATGATAGCCTCCACGCCTTGAAACTTTGAGGAGCTCAATAGATGGTGGCTTATCCTTACAATATGCAAAATTTGACTTCAGATTGCGGTATTGCAGTTATCAAATCATTGCTAGAAAATTATCATAGATTTAATGAAAGAAGTTTTAAATCGGTTGTTTCTAGTTTAGATATTGAGCAAGGTTTATCTTTGTTTAATATTGAAGAGGTTTTGAAACAATGAAGATTTTTATAGACAAAGTCTTGGAGTTAAAAAAGACTGCGATGTTTTTTATTGTTACTCATGATGCAATGTTCGATAAAATTGCTGATGACATAATAGATTTGGATGTGATTAAGAAATGAAAAGCAAAAAATGGATATTTGCAGCTACCATAGTAATCCTAGGTCTTGTCAGTCTGCTGTATGTAGGGTATAAGACAAATAATGTTCGTTTTGGTATGGTTCGTGATGATTTGCCAACACTAGTTTCAGGAGATTATAAGAATAACGATAACTTATCGTTAAAGCCAGGAGTGTATGCTATTTATGCAAAGAGAGGCAAAGGAGAGATACGCTTTGCTGGAAAGCTGTACAAGCTTGATGATGCTCTTTTTGTGCGTGCTCAGAAACAGCCAGGAAATGTTAAAAATGCTGTTATCTACGAAGAGAGTCCTAAAATTTTTATTGGTGAAGATAGTAAGATTTCTGTAAAAGGAGATCGGAAATTTTTAGTTTCATTTGTTAAGAGGTAATCTTATGAAGATATCTCATTTGAAAAAATCATATGGGGGAAAAGTCGTTTTAGATGACATTTCTTTGGAAAGCAGTGCTGGGCAAATTATTGCGTTAGTAGGCAATAATGGTTCAGGAAAAACCACGTTAATGAAGTGCATTGCAAATTTGATAGTTGATTATCAAGGCAATATTGAATTGGACGGTTCACTTTCATTTGCTATTGAGAATCCATCTTTTTATGACGAATTTTCTGTACAGGATAATCTTAGAGTGTTTGCTGCTTTGATGGGGAGAAAAGACTTTAATTGTGATAAATTATTGCATCAGGTGAGTCTCGACGAAGCAAAAAATAAAAAGTTTAAACAATTGTCGCTAGGTATGAAGCAAAAATTAAATATTGCTAGAATATTGCTCTCAAATAGTGAAATTATTCTTCTTGATGAACCTTTCAATGGATTAGATGTTCTTACTATAAAGCAGTTAAAAGACACTATCTTGTCATTGCGCTCACAAGGTAAAAGCCTTGTAATTTCAAGTCATATATTAGATGAGTTAGGTGAAATTGCTGATATTGTATGGTATTTAAAAAAAGGGAAAATTCAAAAAATTGTTAATTTTAATGATAATCTAAGAATTTATAATGTGATTGTTGTAAATGGTGTGGATATTAGTGAATTGCTTTCTAACAGATATGAGGTTTTTTGTCGTAGCAAAGATAACAAAGAATCAACTTTTAGAATTAAATTGCCTAGAGAGGATATTGCCAAGGTTCTTAAATTGCTGATTGAGCATGGGGTACAAATCGTGGAATACAGTGATATTACGCATGATATTAAAGATTTTATGTTGGAGGAAGATGATGATGAAGTACTATATAAAATCAGAAATTATTAAGTTTAGTCATCAGAAGCTTTTCTTATTGTCTTTTGTTTTGTATTTGGCATGTTGCGTGTTTATAGTATTTCAAGCTAAAAGAGGTGCATTTTTATCACAATATAAGTTCTTTTCAACGATAACTATACTATTTTTAAGCCTATATCAGATATTATCAATTGGTGAATGGCAAGAGAAGAAAATTATTCATCATTACCTAGAGTATATTCCTAATAGGATTAAATTATTGTGTTTTATATATGGTGAATACGTAAGCATTTATCTAGTCGTAAATTTGGTATTTTTGTCACTAAATTACTCGTCTCTAGGGATAGTTATGCATCAACTGCTCGTATATCCGATAATTTTCCTTTTGTATATTGCTATAAATATGAATCTGTTGATATATTTTGAAAAAGTTGGTGTTACGATGATTCTTTCCTTTATATTATTATGGATATTGCCGAATTTGATAAACATAATATTGTCTCAAACATCCGTGTATTCTTTTCAGATATTTTATTATTTATCACCAGACTCGTTCACCGCTCTTACGTCTGCAACTTGTATTATTGCTCTAATGTATATTGTTATGTTTTTCCTATTGTCGTTATTACAATTTATGAAAAAGGAGTACTGAGTTATAAAAAGTGTAGTATCTCGTATACTTCCAGCTATTGTCATAATGTTATTCGTTGGTTTTATTGCATATATTCATTTGAGTGGCTTAAGACCCTCATTTTCAGTATTACAGGAGAATAATATCTCAAATCTTAAAACTGGAGAAGTGCTCTATTTTGGTAGTTCAGGCTGTGGAGCATGTCAGGAATTCAATAAAGTTCTAAAAGAATATCAAGATAAAACGCATGCTAAAATTTATTATTGAGATGCCGCAGACATGAAAATTGTGAGAAAGGCAGCTGAAATAAAGCTTTACAAAGCAAATTGGCACATTTGGTTTATTAATCATCTATCCCAGTCACATATAAAAGTAACTCTCATTTAAATCTCATCATATTTCTTTTTTAATTTATCCATATTATCAAGGTCAATCCACTCCTCGCTAAAACCACAGGCAGTGCAAATATACCTATCAACAGGTACTGCCGACATAATTGTATGGCCAGTCATAACATTATTTCCAGTCCCATAAGCCCCAGCAGATCCAGGCACAAATATAATTTCACTTCCCCCACACTTTGGGCATTTTTTCGTATTTTTCATAGATCCTCCTTATTAATCTAATAATGTTCTTTTTATTGTTTTGAAAAATTGCATAAAAATAGGCAGGAACACATACCTATCCATCATATATATTTCTGCCGATTAAAAAATTCTACGTGAAAAGAGACATAACTACACTGTCTGTCTTTCTCAATTACTTAGCTTAGAAAATAACACTGGGTAGCTTTTTATTGCGATTGATAAAACGCAAAACAACAAAAACCGCACATGTGCGGAAATTAATCCACGTTCATGTGCGGCTTAATGTTTATTTATTACTGATTAATCAAATCAGGCGTTTACGCGATCGATGCCAGACTGTACGTCTGCAATCACGGAATCCCAAGACTTGATGAAGGCGGCAACACCGTCGGCCTCAAGCTTGTCGGTAACGTCCTTAATGTTAATGCCAAGCTCAGCAAGCTTGTTCATAACAGCGTGGCTCTCTTCGTAAGTGCCCTTAATGGAAGCAGCACCGTTGCCGTGATCAGCAAGAGCGTTCAAAGTCTTCTCTGGCATGGTGTTAACAACATGCTCAGCAACCAACTCGTCAACGTACTTGCAATCGGAGTAAGCTGCGTTCTTGGTGCCAGTGGAAGCCCAAAGTGGACGCTGCTTCTTAGCGCCCTTGGCCTCAAGCTCAGCCCAACGTGGGTCGGCAGCGAACTTCTTCTCGAAGAGTTCGTAAGCCAAGCGAGCGTTAGCAACAGCAGCCTTGCCTTCAAGAGCCTTAGCTTCAGCAGAACCGTTAGCTTCGAGGAGCTTGTCAACAGCGCTATCAACGCGGGAGACGAAGAAGGAAGCTACGGAACCAATGTGCTTCAAGTCGTGGCCGTTAGCAGCAGCTTGAGCAATACCTTCGATGAAGGCGTCGATAACCTGCTCGTAGCGCTCGAGGGAGAAGATCAAGGTTACGTTCACGGAGATACCCTTAGCGAGGGTAGCGGTGATAGCTGGAAGACCTTCCAAAGTTGCAGGAATCTTGATCATAACGTTTGGACGATCAACCTTTGCCCAAAGCTCTTCAGCCTGCTTTTCGGTGTTAGCAGTATCGTGAGCCAAGCGTGGGTCAACTTCGATGGAGACGCGGCCGTCAACAAAGTCGGTCTTTTCTGCAATCTCACGGAAGATATCAGTTGCGTTACGAACGTCGGTGGTTGTCAACTCGCGAATAGCGGTCTCAACGTCAACCTTGCCGAGTTCCTTAAGCTGTGCGTCGTATGGGCCAACCTGGCTCAAAGCCTTCTGGAAGATAGATGGGTTGGTAGTAACACCAACAACATTCTTGTTAGCAATCAAATCTTGCAAAGAGCCAGACTCAATGCGGGTACGGGACAAATCGTCCAACCAAATAGAAACGCCGGAATCGCTAGTGCGCTGCGTTGCTTCAGTCATGTTATCTCCTTAACACTGTGCTCCACCAATTGGAACACGTTGGTAGTGTTGGCGTTTTACAGGAAACAGCGGTTGATGTTAAACAATTTGTAGCTTAACATCAACACGCCTTTGCTGTTTCCAGTGAAGTTGCTAAATTAGCACTTCGAGTTTTTGTGATGAATCAATTTTATTTTGACACATCAAGTTTTATTTTGATTACTTGCTATCTTAAGCGCGTGCTTCTTCGATAGAAGCCTTAGCAGCTTCTACTACGTGCTCAGCAGTAATGCCCAAGTCGATCATGTTCTGACCGCCGTCACCCTGCAAGCCGTACTGTTCGATAGAAACAGCCTTGCCGCAATCGCCAAGATACTTGTACCAAGGCAATGCCAAGCCAGCTTCGATGGAAACGCGAGCCTTAACAGACTTTGGAAGGATTGCTTCCTTGTACTCTTCGTCTTGCTCTTCGAACCATTCTAGAGATGGCATGGAAAGAACGCGAGCCTTAATGCCTTCAGCTGCCAAAGTCTTGGCACCAGCAACAGCCCACTGAACTTCGGAGCCAGTAGCCATGATGATTACGTCTGGAGTGCCTTCGCAATCAACCAAAACGTAAGCGCCGTGCTTTACGCCTTCGCGAGCCTTCTGAGCAGTTTCTGCGAGAGTTGGAACGCCTTGGCGAGTCAAAATCATAGCGGTTGGGTAGTTGTTCTTCTTCTCGAAGAAGTAGCGGTAAGCTTCAGCAGTCTCGTACTCATCTGCAGGGCGCACAACCTCAAGCTGAGGAATAGCGCGGAAAGCAGCCAAGTGTTCGATTGGCTGGTGAGTTGGACCATCTTCGCCCAAAGCTACGGAATCGTGAGTCCAAACGTAGAGGTTTGGAATCTCCATCAAAGCAGCCAAGCGAACTGCTGGGCGCTCGTAGTCAGAGAACTGGAAGAATGTGCCGTTGAATGGGCGAGTGTTAGAACCAAGCAAAATACCGTTGGTAATAGCACCCATTGCAAACTCACGCACACCAAAGTGAAGCTGACGGCCATACTCGGAAACGTTTGGCCAAGTGCGAGTTGCGTCCTCGGATGGGCCGAAGGAGTCAGCACCCTTAATGTTGGTGTTGTTGGAGCCGCCCAAATCAGCAGAACCGCCCCAAAGTTCTGGCATAACAGCAGCAATTGCGTTAAGAACTGCGCCAGAAGCCTTACGTGTAGCAACCTTAGAACCGACTTCGAAGCCAGCAACCAAGTCGTCAATAGCCTTGTCGAAGCCTTCTGGAAGCTTGCCAGCCTTAAGACGATCGTAAAGAGCAGCCTTATCTGGGTTGGCAGAAGCCCACTTTGCAAGAGCTTCATCCCAAGCCTTGTGAGCAGCCAAACCGCGCTCAGCAACCTTACGGGCATGAGCCAAAGCTTCTTCGTCGATTGGGAACGAAACTTCTGGATCGAAACCGCAAAGTTCCTTCAAGCCCTTAACGGCTTCTTCACCAAGCTTAGAACCGTGAGAAGCTTCGTTGTCGGTCTTACCTGGGGTTGGCCAAGCAATCAAAGTATTAACCTTAATGAAGTGAGGCTTATCGGTAACTTCCTGAGCCTTTTCGATAGCTGCAGCCAAAGCCTGAACGTCTTCCTTGTAGGAACCGTCTGGCTGAATGAAGCTAACTTCGTCGGTGTACCAACCGTATGCACGGTAACGAGCAAGAATATCTTCAGAGAAGGTGAGCTTAGTATCGCCTTCAATCTGAATGTGGTTTGCATCGAAGATTACAGTCAAATTGCCAAGCTTTTGGTTTCCAGCCAAGGAAGCAGCTTCAGAAGAAACGCCTTCCTCAACGTCGCCTTCACCGCAAATAACCCACACTTTGTGATCGAATGGTGAAGTTCCAGCTGGAGCTTCTGGGTCAAGAAGACCGCGCTCAAAGCGCTGGCCATAAGCGAAACCAACAGCAGAAGCAAGACCCTGACCGAGTGGGCCAGTAGTCATTTCGATGCCTGGAGTTAAGCCATATTCTGGATGACCAGGAGTACGCGTGTCTGCACCGCCACGGAAATACTTAAGATCGTCAAGAGTTAAGCCGTAACCAGAGAAGAACAATTGCACGTATTGCGTAAGCGAAGCGTGACCGCCAGAAAGAATAAAACGATCGCGGCCAGCCCACTTTGGGTCAGCAGGATCGTGCTTAATGAAGTGCTGGTACAAGGTGTACGCAATTGGTGCCAATGAAACAGGGGAGCCAGGATGTCCGTGTCCTGCTCGCTCAACAGCATCAGCCGAGAGAACCTTCGCCATCTTTACGGCGCGCTCGTCTAATGCAGACCAGTTGAAATCGGTCATGTGATCTACTTTCCTTCCAATAATTCGGGTTTTTGCGCACAGCTTACGCTGGCCATTACCCTCACATTGCCCTTTAATCCTATCTTTTATATCAGACGAATTTTTAACAAAGTGTGTCAAAAGTTAACAAAAGTTTATATTTATAGTTAGTTGTTATTCTGTAAAAGTGATTTATTAAAAATACTTAATAATACTTAATCACATATTGTTATCACATATTATTTTGGCATATATAATAGTTAGCAGTGAATTAATAAACGATTAGTGCTATTTATAAAAATTATTAGCGCTATTTAATCGAGTTTGACGTTTTAATAAAGGAGAATCAATGCAATCACGACGCATGATGATATTGCGTGCGGTTGTTGAAGATTATATTCGTTCGCATGAGCCTGTTGGGTCTGCATCTTTAGCTAAAAATCACAAATTAGGCGTTAGTTCTGCAACGATTCGCAACGATATGTCTCTTCTAGAAGAAGAAGGCTACTTGATTCAGCCACATACTTCTGCTGGAAGAATTCCTACAGAAAAAGGCTACAGGTATTTTGTTGATGGCTTAGCTGCGTTAATCCCGCTTTCTAATGCGCAAAGACGAGGGATTCGCACGTTTTTAAGTGGATCTGTTAGTTTACAAGACACTCTACAACGCTCAGCGCGACTTCTTGCAAGCATAACTGGTCAAGTCGCACTCGTTGCGTCTCCTGCATTGTCGAAGTCAAAAGTAAAAAGAATTGAGATTGTTCAAGTATCGTCTTCAACTCTTCTAGTTGTTGTTATTACAGACGCTGGAGGAGTTGCGCAACACATTATTCAAGCCTCTAACATAAATCCAGACGACTTATTGCATTTAGTTAATATGGTTAATGAGAGCTGCGTTGGAGCCTCTCTTTTAGATGCTTCTAAGCGCGTTTATTTGCTTGCAAATCGCAAGGATTTAGCGTCTGCTTTGCAAGTTATTAGTCAACTTGCTAACGCGTTAGAAGATATGCATAATGGCGAGCATTCTCACGATTTGTACATGGCTGGAGCTTCTCAACTTGCGCATAGGCAAAATATTGGCGATTTTGCGTCTCTTTTTGATGCTCTAGAAGAGCAAGCTGTTATTATGCGACTTATGACTTCGCTAAGTGAGGAAGCAAACGATTGCGCAAGTGGCGTTAGCGTTGCAATAGGCTCGGAAACTCACACGCCTGGTCTTTTAAATGCTTCTGTTGTAACAAGCGCTTACGGATACAATTCAGATTCCGATTCGGCGTTTATTGGCTCAATCGGCCCTACGCACATGGATTATGCTGCAACAATGACGGCTGTTAAAGCTGTAGCAAAATATCTTAATACGTTTATATCTGAAAATTCATAAAAGCAAATTCATAAAAACTAGCTGGCTGTGCCTTATGCAAAAATAATTTTAGAACATAAAAGGGGAGTTAAGTGACTGACTATTACAAGATTTTAGGTGTTGATTCTAACGCTAGCGACGATGAGATTCGCAAAGCTTATAGAAAGTTAAGTCGAAAGTATCATCCAGATATTGCAGGTCCTGAGTTTGAAGACAAGTTCAAGGAAGTTAACGCTGCATACGACGTTTTGTCTAATCCAGAAAAACGCAAAATGGTAGATATGGGCGTAGATCCAAATAATCTATCGGCGTCGGGTGCTGGTGCTGGCGCTGGCGCGTACGCCAATATGAATATGGACATGGGAGATATTCTAAACCAGTTCTTCTCTGGGTCTTTTGGTGCTAATGCTGGATCTCCTATTCCGCGCGTTAATCGCGGTGAAGATTCGCTAACAGAAGTTAAGGTTGACCTTAAAACTGTTGTTTTTGGCGGAAACGCTAAGGTTCATGTTGTTACTTTCGGTCTTTGCCAAGATTGCGCTGGAAAAGGTTCGGCAGATAAAACAGATCCTGTAACTTGCTCAGAGTGCAATGGTGCTGGTTTTGTGCAACGAGTTACTCGCACAATGTTTGGTCAAATGATGTCTTCGGAGCCGTGCCGTGCATGTGAAGGCCACGGAACGATTATTAAAAATGTTTGCCCAAATTGCCACGGCCATGGTCGCGTTCGTACTTCTCGAGAAGTTGGAATCACGATTCCTGCTGGAATTAAAGACAACTCTCGCTTGCGACTTGCGTCTCAAGGAGCAATAGGCGAATGTGGCGGTCCAGCTGGCGATTTGTATGTTGACGTTCGCATTCGCAAAGACGAGCAATTTACTAGAGACTTAAACGATTTACATTGCTGGATTGACGTTCCAATGAGCTGGGCTGTGCTTGGTCACAAAGTAGATATTGATACTTTTGATGGCAAAAAGAGTGTTGAAATTCCTGCTGGAACGCAAAACGAAGACACGATTCCTCTTTACGATTTGGGCGTTACTGTTTTTGGAAGTAAAGATAGAGGAAATATTATTGTTCACATTCTTGTTAATATTCCAACAAAGCTTAGCGAAGAAGAGCGTAGTTTGATTGAAAAGTTTGCAAACTTGCACGATGAAAAAGTTAGCGAAGTAAAGCAACATGCTATTGCGGAGCCAGTGGGCAATAAAAAGGGATTCTTTAGCAAGCTAAAAGATGCATTTTGCTAGGATTTAGGATTTTAATGATTCTTAGTATTTTAAGGAGTTGACTTATGGTATTGCCTATTTTATTTGCTGGAACTCCAGATGTTGCTGTTGCTCCTTTGCGCGCGCTCGCTCAAGACAAAGAGCATTTTGATGTTCGAGCTGTTCTTACTCGTCCAGACGCTCCGACTGGCAGAGGTAGAAAGCTTGTTCCTAGTGCTGTTAAAAAAGCTGCGATTGAGCTTGGGATTCCTGTTCTAGAGGTTAATCCTAGCAATGAGCAAGAGTGCGTGAGTGCTCTAAAAGCTACTGGCGCAAGGCTTGCAGCTGTAGTTGCGTACGGAAAGATTCTTCGCCAATCGGTTTTAGATGCTCTTCCTTTAGGATGGTACAACTTGCATTTTTCGCTTCTTCCGCAGTGGCGAGGTGCTGCTCCTGTTCAGCGCGCAATATGGGCTGGGGACGATATTACAGGTGCAACAGTTTTTAAGATTACGCGCGGAATGGATGAAGGTCCGATTCTTGCACAAATGACTACCGAGATTGGCGCTCATGAAACAGCTGGCGATTTGCTTACGCGATTAAGCAATGATGGCGCAAATCTTCTTTGCTCTGCTCTTGTTGGCTTGGAATCTGGTCAAATTGTTCCTGTTGAGCAAGACTCTACGCCTTGCCAAATCGCTCAAAAAATCACTGTTGAAGATGCTCATATTCGTTTTGATATTCCATCATTTGCAATCGATAGGCAGATTCGCGCTTGCACGCCAAATCCTGGAGCTTGGTGCAATCTTCATGTTGATTCTAGTGATTTGCAAACAATCACTTTGCACGTTCTTGCTTGTGCATTAGCAAAAGATGAAGATATTGAATTACATAGTCTAAACGAGCTTAAACCTGGGCAGATTCTTGCAAAAAAGCACAATGTTTGGGTTGGATGTGCAAGTGGAGCTATTGAGCTTTTAGAAGTTAAATCGCAAGGTAAAAAAGCTATGAATGCTGCAGATTGGGCAAGAGGAGCGCACTTAAGTAGTGAATCCTACTTGGATTAAAAGTTAGTGAGTAAACGTTAATTTAGTAAATCTAAAACTAGGCTTAGGTCTCGTGTATCTATGCTTGCTTTAGCTTGACTTTTTAATAACTGTTTTGCGCAAAATGCTACGCCTAATCCTGCTGTTTTAATCATATCTATATCGTTAGCGCCGTCTCCTATTGCAACGCTTTGAGCAATATCAATATTGTTCTTGCTTGCCCAATTAGTCAATGCTTTTGCTTTATATTGACGATTTACTATTGGATCAATAACCTTTCCAATTAGTTTAGAATCTACGACTTCTAGATTGTTTGCAACCCAAAAGTCTATGTTTAGTTTTGGTAAAAAATCGTCTAAAACTTGCTTGAATCCGCCGCTAACAGCTCCAACTTTCCATCCAAAAGAGTGCAATGTGCTAATAAGCTTTTTAGCTCCATTTGTTACATGAATATTTTGAGCAACTTGTTTAACGCAAGAATAGTCAAGTCCCTTAAGCATAGAAACTCTTAGCTTTAGCGATGTGTTAAAGTCCATCTTTCCTTGCATTGCTCTAGATGTTATGTATGCTAAATCGCAGCCAACTCCAGCAATGTCTCCTAATAAATCTATAACTTCTTCTTCAATAAGAGTGGCGTCTACATCTAAAACAAGAAGTCCTGGTTTTTTTAGTGAAGGAGTGTTTGAAGGAGTATGTGAAGGAGTGTTAATTAAGTTTTGTGTTTTTAAGTCTGGTACTTTAGTCATGTTATAATCTTTTAAGAGAGATGTTAGGTTTATTAATTAATTCTAAGGCTGGTTTAAGAAATTTAGGATTTTGTTTTGCTATGCGTTTTGCATTGTAAGACTTCTTATAAAACTTATATTAAATATTAAATGTGAAAGTTTATTGATTTTATTTGAATATTGCGTGTGGAAGTTTGGTTTAATTTGATTAGTTGAGTAAAATAGTTGCAGATTTATGGATAGTTGCAGATTTTTGGAATAGATAAATAATCAAAATGTGGGGAATTAAAGAGGTGAGTAGAGTATGGCAAGTATGAATTTACGCGATGTTGCTCTTGAAGTTGCTAGAATATTGGAAGATGTTGGCAAGCACGCGTATCAAGACCAATTAAATCCTCGAGATATGGCAAGCATGATGGTTTTGGGGGATCCGAATCAAGCAGATTCTGGTTTTGGAGATAAGCTCGTACGCTTTATTGAAAATCGTCTTACGTACATAAACACATTCCAGGGATTTTGGCGTAATCGTCCAGAAAATTGCAATATTGGTGATCGTTTTTGGTGCGTTGGTAATATTGACGGTGCTATTAACTTTAATCGAGATATGGCAGAGTGGACTCTAACTGTTTCGCTTTTTGAGTTCAATGATCAAGGCTCCGCAAGGCCTGTTCTTGGAGTTGTTCATGCTCCAGCTCTTGGTCTTACTTATTTAGCAGCTAAAGGCCAGGGTGCTATTCGTATTCGTAAAACTCCTAATGGAGAAAAGCGAGAGAAAATCACTCCTTCTACAACATCAACATTGCACGGTTCTGTTGTTTGCTACGGAATGTCTTATATTCCAGGCGAATCTAAAAGAGCATTGGATGTTGTTTCTTCGCTTGAGGAAGAATGTCCAGCAGATATTAAGCGCATTGGCCCTGCTTCTCTTGACTTATGCAAGGTTGCTGATGGCACTTACGACGCTTATTTTGAGCCGCATCTTCACGAGTGGGATATTCCAGGCGTTTCCGCTGGTGCTGTTGTTGTTAAAGAGGCTCAAGGCCATGTTCGACAATGGAATGGTGACTCGATCCATTGGAGGCGCGAAAACGACGTTATTGCTTCAAATGGTTTAATAAACAAGGAGCTTCAAAACTATTTGCGATAAATTAGAGTTAAAATCTTAGCAATTGTTTGCATGATTTTTAATATTAAAGCTTTAATTTTGAGAAAAACATTTATGCAATCGTTATCATTAAATAGACAATATATAAGCGTGTCGCTTTAGCAATATTGTAGAATGAACATGATATCCCATTGTCCGACATTCAGAGGGGAGTGTTAACGATGATTGACACTGCACAAGCATTTGGCGTAGATATTGGTGGCTCTGGTATTAAAGCTGCACCAGTTAATTTGGAAAAAGGCGAGTTTGCAGAACCGCGATATAAGATTCTCACTCCAGCGGTTTCCACACCTCAAGCTGTTGCAGATATTGTTCGTCAGCAGCTCGAGCATTTTGATGTGCCTGAAGATGTTCCTGTTGGTATTGCTTTCCCAGCGCCTATTAAGCCAGGCAAGAAACTTGAGTTTATGGCGAATCTCGATCAATCTTGGATTGGTGTGGATGTTACAGAAGTGTTTAGCGAAGCTTGCGGTCGTCCTGTTACGGTTGTTAACGATGCCGATGCTGCTGGTCTTGCTGAGCAACACTTTGGTGCTGCAAAAGATAAAGATGGCTTAGTTATTGCAACAACATTAGGCACTGGAATTGGAACCGCTTTGATTTACAATGGCGTTCTTATTCCAAACACAGAGCTTGGTCATATTCAGCTAGAAAAAGGAAAGGGAGATGCAGAAAAGTATGCTGCTTCTTCTGTTCGCGAAAAGTTGGATATGGGTTATAAAAAGTGGGCTAAGCGCTTAACTAAGTATTACGGATTAATGGAAAAGTACTTTAATCCAGACTTGTTTGTTGTTGGCGGTGGCGTTAGCCGTGTGAGCGAGAAGTTCTTGCCTCATATCGATATTAAGACTCCTATTGTTGTTGCGTCTTTGCATAACGAAGCTGGCATTATTGGTGCAGCTTATTATGCAATGCAACAAAGAAACAAGTAAGATTTTCTTCTGATTTGCGCTGGATGCTTTTGCGTTCAGCGCATTTTTTTATATTTGGTTATGCAATGCGCTAGTGTAGTCGAGTGCGATTTTCTTCTAGAGTTGATGTAAGTGAGCCAAATCCAATTATTCTGGCTCAACGCGTTGCTATGTCTAAAGGTATTAAACTCACAAAACTTAATGATTCAAACCCAACAGTGCATGGTCTTGCTCCAAAATGTTTAAGCGCAAAATATACAGCAGATCCTAGAGGACCAATAGAAGTTAGGCGCATTCTTGCTGATTTTATAAATGCTAGAGATAATCGCGTAGATCAAAATATTGCAAGTCAAAATATCGTAGATCAAAAAAGTAATTCACCAAAAGCTCTTAATCCAAATAATCTATACGTATTATCGTCTACTTCTCAAGCATACGCATGGCTTATGATGCTTCTGTGCGATTGCGGCGACTCTGTTTTAGCTCCAACTCCTGGGTATCCTCTTATTGAATCTATTGCAAGACTGCAAGGCGTAAAATCTATACCATATCCGCTTGTTTACGATGGTTCTTGGACTATTGATATTCCAAGAGTTAAAGAACTTTTGCAAAACGCAAATAATCGCATTCGTGCTCTTGTTTTAATAAACCCAAATAATCCAACAGGCTCTTATGTTAAGCCAGAAGAAAGAGCGCAATTGTTGAGTTTGTGCAATAAAAATAATGTTGCGATTATTGCAGATGAAGTTTTCTACGATTACTCTTTAGAACCATTTGCCGAAAATTCAAGACTTGCAGGAGAACAATCAACACTTGTTTTTGCTTTAGATGGATTTTCAAAAATGCTTGCAGCTCCGCACGCAAAAGTTGGGTGGATTGAAGTTTCTGGGCCAAGTCAAGACGTGCAAGAAGCAATGAAACGACTTGACGTTATTGCGGATGATTTTCTTCCGATTGGCGCAACTGTATCGGAGAGAATTCCAGAATTATTGCAATGTGCTAAAGAGCAAACTGCGATTGTTCAAAGTCGAGTACGCTCTAATCTTAAAACGCTTAGAAAAATGCTTGCAAACTACCCAAATTGTTGCGTTAGTGCATTGCGCGCAGAAGGCGGATGGAATATTTTGTTGCGAGTTCCTTCTTGTATAGATGATGATTTATTAGCTTTACGCTTGATTAAAGACTACAAGCTGGTTTCTCAACCTGGATATTATTTTGACATGCCAACTAATGGCTACTTAGCGCTATCTTTACTTCCTAAAGAAGATCAATTTGAAAATGGCGTTACTTTATTGCTGAATACTGTTCATAAAATACTAGAAGAGATGTAGAAAAATCTAGTAAGAACTTTAAGAAGTAATCTAGAAAGAAATCTAAAAGACTCGTGTTCTTAAGCTTTAGACTAGATTAGCGTAAACCAACATCTAACGTAGTGCCAAAGTCCTGGATTGAATCGCAAAACTGAATCTTCTCTTCCTGGAACAAACCAACCTAAGAAAGCGATTGCAATAGAGAAAAATAGCATTGCTAAAATTACAATGCGTATTGTGTAACACATAACTTTCGAGCGCAAAGTTGTGCAATCTTCTACGTTTGCGTATTTTTCTAGAAAAACAGTAATTCCGATTATTGCGCTTAGTGAGAACGCCCATCCAAAGTCAGCAATATAACGCCATCCAATTCCTGCTTTTAAGCTGTTGAAAACAACAACAATCATTGCAAGAATCAAAGCACATATAGTAAGTCTTGACGCAAATTTGCTCATTTTTTTAGTCATTAACAAAGAACAAATAACGCCAATAAATGCCAATGGAGCAAGGGTAAACATTCCGCCAATCATTGGCTCTGCGTATTGCCATCTATTGAAAGCAATAGGATTAATCGAAATCCAAGGGAAAGCTGGTGTAAAGCGCAATGGCAAAGCTAAATAACTTAAAATTGAAGGAATAATGTTTTGCGCGGGAAGGCGCATTGTAGTCATGTCTGTAATAGTAATTTGATATTCGTTACCAAAGTTAAATGGCGACCCAAATCTTAAGTCGTTATACAATCCTATTGGTATTGCAACTATTACAAACGGCACAATCACGCTTAAAACTAGCTTTATTATTTGATTTAAGTCTTCTTTTATAATTTTCTTGCTAGAAATTAAATGCTTAAAATAGAAGTAAATATTGTTGCAAAAAAGCGGTATTGCAAGCAAAAACGCGATTATAAATGTTGGTCTGCATCCTAGATTTAGAGATATAAACAAAGATCCTAATGCAATGTGCTTAGCAGATATTTGATAAATAGACTTGTTTGATTCTTGGCTTTGTTTGCAATCTTTTGCAATATTTTTATTAGCGCCAAGATAAAACCATAATCCTAAAGATGTAAAGAATAGCGAAGCTGCCATTGGAACACTATAGAATGATGTTCTAAACCATAAGTAAACGGTGTTAGATGTAATAAAGAACAATGCTAAGCAAATAGACACGCAAGCAAGAGACGCTCGTTTATTTATTCGCTCAATAAGTCTAATCACTAGAAGAGAGCCAGAAATTAAGAACCCCACTAGGCATATAAGAGTTGCGATTGTTGTTGGAAGCATACTTCCGCCATTAATCCACAAACTCGATATAAGTCTATAAGGCATAAAGAATAAAACAGCTGGAATTACGCCAAAATACGAGTACCAATGGCCGTTGTAATATGCGTGATCCCAATAAATATTGTGCACTAAATTAGAAAGAAGCTTGTTTCTTGCAATTGGATCGTACGGATTAGTAAGATTTTGCATTTGCTTAGGAACAGGCAAGTCAAGATATGTTTTTCCTTTAATAAGAGCGTCTGCTGTGTGTGCATATTGATCAAAATCGTACGTGTAGTTTCCAGCAACGTCAAAATGCATTGGAATAGCGTTAAAAACATTCCAAACAATTGCAACAACAGCTATAGCAATAAATGGAGTCCAAGATAAAACTAGTAAAAGTCTTTGATTAAAACTTTTTGTATTAAGTTTTATTTTCCACAATTTAGACCAAGGATTCCACAATGCAATCAAAATTGAAACGGCTATAAGAAAAAGAACGCGACCCCAATTCCAACTAAAAGGTGCTCTAACATTTGCTTTTGCGTCCTCAACGTCTACAACGTCTCCTTTAGGGTGCTGTATCCATAATCGAAGCGTGTTTTTAACTCCAACGGCTTGATCTGGAACAGGAAGCATAGCAAAACTAATAGCTCTAGGGTTTGTGCTTAAAGGCTTTCCAGCGATTTTATTAACATCAATGCGTACATGCACGTCTGTTTTAATGGGACTTTTGCCAATTTTTTTAGGCGTAATTAGTGAAGGCTTAAGCTGAATGTACGGCGAAGATCCGTCGGAATTAACTTCTAAATAAGATTCCGAAGAGTCTGTAATTAAAAGTCCTCCAGAAGAAAGTCTTTTAATTCCAGGGCCAGTAATATTGTGAGCAAACATGCTATCCGTGCTGCCAGTAGCACTATTCCAAAATGGAATATTCCCAACAGTGCATTCAAACAATGCTATTAACAGCAAGATTGCTAAAGGCGCGCGAAGAACGCGAAAAATGTTGTGTAGCGCGCAATTTGCAAAATTAGCTGTTTTTTTCATAGCAATCTAAAATCCTATTCTTCCGCAACCAAATCAAGATAGTCGTCGCTCCACAAGTCTTCGTCACCGTCTGGCATAAGAAGAACTCTTTCTGGGTTTAGCGCAAGAACCGCTCCTTCGTCGTGAGTAACCAACACAATTGCGCCTTCGTATTTAGAAATTGCTTTAAGAATTTCTTCGCGAGAAGCTGGGTCTAAGTTATTAGTAGGCTCATCAAGCAAAAGAACGTTTGCTTTAGAAGTTACAAGAGTTGCCAATGCTAGGCGAGTTTTTTCGCCGCCAGAAAGCACTTTAGCGGGTTTCATGGCGTCGTCTCCCGAAAACAGGAAGCTTCCAAGCATTGATCTTGCTTGAGTGTCGTTTAATTCTGGCGCAACGTGTTGAAGATTTTCTAACACCGTTGCATCTAAGTCTAAAGTATCGTGCTCTTGCGCAAAATAGCCTATTTTGCATCCGTGTCCATATTCAACAACGCCAGTATCTGCGCTTTCTTCGCCAGCAAGAATGCGCAAAGTGGTAGTTTTTCCAGCGCCATTGTATCCCAAAATAACAACTCTCGAGCCTTTATCTATAGCCAAATTTATGCCAGCAAATACAATGTTCGATCCGTAAGCTTTTGAAATATCTTTAGCCATAATAGGAGTGCGTCCGCAAGGAGCAGGCTCTGGGAATCGAATGTCTGCAACTTTTTCGCGGCTTTGAGCTTCGCTTGTTTCATTCAATAAGCGTTCAGCTCTGCGCATCATATTTTGAGCTGCTACCGCTTTAGTTGCTTTTGCGTGAAGTCGAATTCCTTGCTTCATAAGTCGCTCCGCCTTCTTTTCTGCAACTTCGCGTTCTCTTCTTCTTCGCTCTTCGTCTACAACGCGCTGATGCAAGTATGCTTTCCAACCCATTGAATACATGTCTATTTGCGCCAATTGTGCATCTAAATGCCAGACTTTATTAACAACTTCGTCTAGCAACTCTGTTGAGTGAGATATAACAAGGAATCCACCTTCAAAGCGTTTTAAGTAATTGCGCAACCATACTATGGAATCTGCGTCTAAGTGGTTTGTAGGTTCGTCTAAAATCAGCGTATCGGCATTGGAAAAAAGTATTCGCGCGAGTTCGATTCGTCTGCGTTGTCCACCAGAAAGTGTTCCAAGAGCTTGTTTCATAACTTCTTGGGGGAGTCCAAGGCTATTTGCCATTGATATTGCTTCCGATTGAACAGCGTATCCACCAGCTTTTTCAAAATCATTAATCGCTTTATCGTAGCGATTCATGGCTTTTGTCATAATATCTGGATCTGGATTCGTCATGTCTTTTTCTGCTTTTCGTATACGAGATACGATTGACGAAATATCGCGAGCGCTCATAATTCTATCTAACGCGCTTTGCTCTGGATCTGCTGCATGCGTGTCTTGTGGAAGATATCCTAACGAGCCGCTTACTTTTACGCTTCCGCCAGCTGGAAGTGTTTCTGCAGTAATTACGCGCGTAAGTGTTGTTTTTCCAGCGCCATTCCTTCCAACTAAGCCTATTTTGTCGCCTTTTGTAACATGAAAATCTGTTGGGTTTAATAGCGTGCGCGCACCAATTTGTATAGTAAGTCCTTGTGCGTCAATGGCCATTTTTTACCCACCCCTTAAGTTTTATTCTTGTAAAATCGTAATTAAGATATTAATTGAAATATGTTAACCAAACTCCCGATTATACCGTTAGGCTTGCATAGGATTAGCAACACGCAGTAAGCAACATATTTCGAACATGTGTTCTATAATGAATGATATTACAAAACAGGCACGTAATCAAGATTTAGTTTTGCAATTTTGATTCATATACGCTAAAGCATCTTAAGGAGGTAGAATGCAAAAACACTTGGATTCTTTACAAAGTAAGCAGTCACTTTCAATAAAAGATGCAAACATGAATGCTACAAACATGAATGTTAAAGATGGAAATAGTCGTCAAAAAAACAATGTACTTCAATCGTTTATTGATTCTGCGCCAATTATAAAAAATAATGGTAATTTAATATACGACTTAGGTGATGTTCCTTCCGACTTAAAAATAACTGTTCAAGGTGCAAGAGAGCATAATCTAAAGAACGTTAATTTGCAATTGCCTAGAAATAGGATGATTGTTTTTACTGGCCTATCTGGTTCGGGTAAATCTTCTATTGCTTTCGACACTCTTTTTGCAGAAGGTCAAAGGCGTTATGTGGAATCCTTAAGCGCGTATGCAAGGCAATTTCTTGGAAGAATGGATAAGCCAGACGTAGATTTTATTGAGGGATTAAGCCCAGCAGTGTCTATTGACCAAAAAACCACTAATCGCAATCCGCGTTCTACTGTTGGCACAATTACAGAGATTTATGACTATTTAAGGCTTCTTTTTGCTCGCGTAGGTGTTCCACATTGCCCTAAATGTGGTGAAATCGTTAGCGCGCAAACCCCTCAACAAATAGCTAATGCATTGCTTTCTTTGCCGCAAAAAACAAGGTTGCAATTGCTAGCTCCTATTGTTAACGGCAGAAAAGGTGAGTTTAAAGATACTATTACTCTTCTTAGGTCAGACGGCTATTCTAGAGCGCTTGTAGATGGGCAAATGCGAGAGCTTTCCGAAGATATTGTTTTAGAAAAGCAAAAGAAACACACAATCGAAGTTATTGTAGATAGATTAGTTATAAAAGATGGTATACGTACACGTCTTACAGATTCTATAGAAACAGCATTAAAGCTTTCTAAAGGTATTGTTGTTGCGGATTTTGTAGACGAAGATGCTTCTTCTAAAAACAGGCGTCAAAGTTTTTCCGAAAATATGGCGTGCCCGAATAGTCATCAATTTAATTTATTGGAGATAGAGCCAAGAACGTTCTCGTTCAACGCTCCGTATGGAGCATGCCATGATTGCTCTGGAATAGGTTACAATCTAGAGATTGACCCTGCTCTTGTTGTTCCAAATACAGAAAAGTCACTTAACGAAGGTGCTATAGAACCTTGGGCATTGAATAAAGCAGCTGGAGAATACTACAGGCATGTGTTAAAAGGCTTAAGCGTAGAGCTTGGTTTTAGTATGGATACGCCGTGGGAAAATCTTCCAAAAGATGTGCAAGATTCAATACTCTATGGTCATGATTTTGAAGTAAAAGTATCGTATAAAAATCGATGGGGTAGGCAGAGAGAGTATTCAACAGGATTTGAAGGCGTAGTGCGTACTCTTATGCGCAAGCATGACGAAACAGACTCAGACCAAATGCGTCAATACTACGAGTCATACATGCGAGAAGTGCCATGCTTAACATGCAAAGGAAAAAGACTCAATCCAGAAGTCTTGTCTATTAAAGTTGGCTCGTGCTCAATCGCAGACGTATGCGATATGCCTATTGAAAAAAGTCTTGAATGGATTAATTCGTTAAATCTAGAAGGCTCAAAAAAGATAATTGCTAAAGAGATTGTAAAAGAAATCAAAGCAAGACTAGGCTTCTTAAACGACGTTGGCTTAAACTACTTAACTCTTTCTAGAGCAGCAAAAACTCTTTCTGGTGGAGAAGCGCAGAGAATAAGACTTGCAACGCAAATAGGGTCTGGTTTAGTTGGTGTTATGTACGTTCTTGACGAACCCTCTATTGGTCTTCATCAAAGAGACAACGAAAAGCTTATATCTACGTTGCATAATCTTAGAGATCTTGGAAATACGCTTATAGTTGTAGAACACGACGAAGATACAATACGAAAGTCAGACTGGCTTGTAGACATTGGTCCAGAAGCTGGAGAAAACGGCGGAGAAGTTGTATATTGCGGCCCTGCAAAACACATAACAGAGGCAAAGCGATCAGTTACAGGAGACTATATTGCAAAAAGACGCACAATAGATGTTCCTAAAAAGCGTCGCAAAATCAACAAAAGTCGTAAGCTAACTATTGTTGGCGCAAAAGAGCACAATCTTAAAAACATAGATGTAGAAATACCTTTAGGCGTATTTACTTGCATAACAGGAGTATCTGGATCTGGAAAGTCAAGCTTAATAAACTCAATACTTTACCCAGTTTTGGCAGATAAGCTAAACGGCGCTCGCATTGTTCCAGGATTGCATAAGCGCGTTGATGGAGTAGACAATTGCGACAAGGTTGTTCACGTAGATCAAAATCCTATTGGCAGAACACCAAGATCTAATCCTGCAACCTACACTGGAGTTTGGGATAAAATTCGCTCGCTTTTTGCTCAAACTCCAGAAGCAAAAGTTAGAGGGTATGGCCCTGGAAGATTCTCGTTTAACGTAAAAGGCGGAAGGTGCGAGGCTTGCAGCGGAGACGGAACGCTTAAAATTGAGATGAATTTTTTGCCAGACGTATACGTGCAATGCGAAGAATGCCACGGAAAAAGGTATAATCGAGACACTCTAGAAGTAAAGTACAATGGTAAAACTATTTCAGACGTGCTAGATATGCCAATATCGCAAGCTGCTGTGTTCTTTAAAGCATATCCGTCTATTTCTAGATACTTAGAAACTTTAGTTAAAGTTGGATTAGGCTATATTAGGCTTGGTCAAAGCGCGCCAACGCTTTCTGGTGGAGAGTCGCAAAGAGTAAAGCTTGCTACGGAGCTACAAAAGCGTTCTACTGGAAAAACCGTTTATATTCTAGATGAACCTACTACGGGCTTGCATTTTGAAGATGTTCGTAAGCTTTTAAGTGTTCTTCAATCTTTAGTAGATAAAGGCAATAGTGTAATAGTTATTGAGCACAATCTTGATGTTGTAAAATGCGCGGATTGGATTATAGATTTAGGCCCAGAAGGAGGAGATAAAGGTGGCGAAATCGTAGCAACTGGTACTCCAGAAGATGTTGCAAAAGTGCAATATAGCTGGACGGGTAAATTCTTAAAGTCAATGCTCAAAGAGTAACAAAATCAGCAGTATTTAAGTAAAAATTTATGAATAATTTTATGAATAATTTTATGAAAGGAGGTGAGATAATGAATATTCTAAATTCTAAAGAATCAAATATTAGAAACGATGAAGAAAATATGGAGACTAGAGAAGCTAGAAAAAATATAGAAATCAGTAGGGGAGAATGGAAGAAAACTCACCAATCTAAATATGATGAAAGTCATGCTAACTACTTTGAGAATTCGTCAAAAAACGATTTTGGTGCTCCTCTTTTAGGAGATAGTCGTGATTTATTTAGGCCAAAAACTTCCGATATTCCAAATCAGCCTGGAGTATACAAGTGGAGAGATGAGCGTGGAAAAGTAATATACGTTGGAAAAGCAAAAAGTTTAAGAAACAGGCTATCGAATTATTTTCAGCCCTTAAACCAGCTTCATCCTAGAACGCAATCAATGGTATTAACAGCTAGAAGCTTAGAATGGACTGTTGTAAACACAGAACTTGAGGCTCTAACGCTTGAATATACTTGGATTAAAGAGTTTAATCCAAGGTTCAACATTGTTTTTAAAGACGATAAAACATACCCATATATTGCAGTATCTGTAAATGATGATTTTCCAAGAGTTTGGATTACTAGAAATCGAAACTCAAAGTCAACGCAATATTTTGGACCGTATGCAAAAGTTTGGCAATTAAAGCACAGTTTGGATTCTTTGCTAAAAACTTTTCCAGTTAGAACATGCCGACAGTCTGTTTTCAATAAAGCACAAAAAACAGGAAGACCTTGTCTTCTTGCATCTATTGGAAAATGCTCTGCACCTTGCGTTCAAAAAGTAGACAAAAAAACGCATAGGAACAATGTTGAACAATTAGTTGGCATTCTAAGTGGTGCTATTGGAGATTCCTACATTAGCGATTTAACTAGAAAAATGAAGGAGTTAAGCAATAACTTAGATTTTGAAAATGCTGCAAAAATAAGAGACAAAATCAACATTTTTAGAACTGTTATTCAACAAAATTCCGTTGTTTTTAACGATAATGTAGAAGCTGATGTTTTTGGTTTTAGTGCAGATTCGCTTGAAGCATGCGTTCACGCATTCTTTGTTAGAGAAGGGCTACTTCGCGGAGAAAAAAATTGGCAAGTCGAAAGAAGCGAAGACATTAGTGATGAAGATATAATCGCAAATTTGCTTATACGAGTTTATTCTGAATATGAATCAAATAATGATTTGCAATATGCAAACTCGTTAAAAATAGAGCAATCCAGGAATGCGTTACAAATCGATTACTCTAGCAATGCAAATATGGATTCGTCGTACAGAGCTAAAGAAACAAAGGAACGCAAAAAGCGTCAAGAAACAACTGGAAGAGGGGATTTGCTTGACCCAATTTGCCCAGTTCCTAGAGAGATTATTATTCCTATTGAATTAGAAGAATCCCATAAAGAAAATCTTGAAAGATGGCTTAGTGGGTTAAGAGGCGCGAAAGTAACTATTAAAGTTGCAGAACGTGGAGATAAGCGCTCGCTTATGGATAAAGCAAACTTGAATGCTGAGCAGTCTCTTAAACAGATGAAAACAAGTAGGATTTCTACTTTAGAATCTAGAACTAATGCTATGAATCAAGTTGCTGCAGCTCTTTCAATGAGTGAAGCTCCTTTGCGAATTGAATGCTACGATATTTCAAACTCAGCTGATGGAAGATATCAAGTTGCATCAATGGTTGTTTTTGAAGATGGAATTGCTAAACCTAGTGAATATAGAAGATTTTCTATAAAAGGCCTCAATGGTATTGGTCAATTAGACGATTTAAGTGCATTATATGAAACTATTTCTAGACGTTTTAAGCATAAAGATGAAAGTAATAGCGATGAGGATGATGATTGCGTAGAAAATCGTGCACAATCAAGTTCTAAAAAATTTGCGTATAAGCCTAATCTTGTAATCGTCGATGGTGGTATTGAGCAAGCAAAAGCAGCTCAAAAAGCAATGATTGATTGCAATGTTAAAGGCGTAACGGTATGTGGATTGTCTAAAAAATTAGAAGAAGTTTGGCTGCCTAATAGCCAATATCCAATTATTCTAAAAAGAAGCTCCGAAGGATTGTATTTGCTTCAAAGAGCTAGAGACGAATCTCATCGCTTTGCTATTGCTTATCATAGAAAAAAGCGCGCAAAGGCAATGTTGTATTCATCTATTGATTCAATTCCTGGAATTGGCGAATCTTATAAAAAACGTTTGCTTTCTGCATTTGGTAGTGTTAAAAATCTAAAAGAAGCAAGCGTAGAAGAGTTACAAAAAGTTCCTGGAATCGGTTTGTTAAAGGCTAAAACTATTTATGAGTTTTTGCACTCTCAATAAATCTAAACAATTCTATGGCATGTTGATTAGTCATGATAAGCAACTAGCCTTATAAGTATGTCTCAAGAAATTGAAATAGGTTTGGGCAAAAAAGCCCGAGTTGCTTACTCACTAGACGATATTGCTATACTTCCTTCTCGTCGTTCTCGCGACCCAAAGGCTGTATCTACATCATGGCAAGTCGACGCTTATAGTTTTGACGTACCAGTGATTGCTGCGCCAATGGATTCTGTTACAAGCCCAGATACGGCTATTGCAATGGGCCAAATGGGAGCGTTGGGCGTGCTAGATTTGGAAGGATTGTGGACTCGTTACGAGAATCCAGAACCACTTCTTAAAGAAATCTCAGAGCTTAAGGACGAAGTTGCAACTAAGCGCATACAGGAGATTTATTCGGAGCCAATCAAGCCAGAACTTATTGTTAAGCGCTTGCACACAATTCGCGATGCTGGTGTTACGGTTGCTGGTGCTCTTTCTCCGCAACGCACTCAAGAATTTTATTCTACTGTTCTAGAAGCAGGCGTTGATTTATTTGTTATTCGCGGAACTGCTGTTAGTGCGGAGCACGTTTCTAAAGACCATGAGCCTCTTGACTTAAAGAAGTTTATTTACGATTTAGATGTTCCAGTTATTGTTGGAGGTTGCGCAGATTACACTTCCGCATTGCATCTTATGCGAACTGGTGCTGCTGGAATCCTTGTTGGTTTTGGCGGTGGAGCAGTTTCTGCAACAATGAATACGCTCGGAGTTCAGGCGCCTATGGCAACTGCTATTGCAGACGTTGCAGAAGCTCGCAGAGATTATATGGACGAGTCTGGCGGACGATACGTTCAAATTATTGCAGATGGCGGAATGGGGACGTCTGGAAACTTTATTAAGGCGCTTGCTATGGGAGCAGATGCAGTAATGCTCGGAACTCCTTTAGCGCGTGCAACTGAGGCTCCAGGACGCGGAATGCATTGGGGAGCAGAAGCTCGTCATCCTTCTTTGCCGCGCGGTATGCGCACGAATGTTGGAACTGTTGCTCCTCTTGAGAATATCTTGTTTGGACCAAGTCATATGGCAGATGGAAAGACTAACCTTATTGGTGCTTTAAGACGCACTATGGCATCTACTGGGTATGTTGATGTTAAGAGCTTCCAACGCTGTAGTGTTGTTTTCAACCCATTCCATCAAGACATAAGATAAATAATAAAAATCTTATAATCATTTTATAGGGATTAACAAGATTGCGTGCTCAATTAAATTTTGAGTGCGCAATTCTTGTTTGTTATCCCAGCATTTTGCAAAGTCAAGTTAGTTTTCAAAATCATTATTGATATAACACATGTAAGTCTATAGAGATTATCTATACATATAGGATTATTAATATAAATAATCTATTATAAAAATACGGTTAAATCTAGATTCTTAAGCAAGCTATTTAACACGTTTAACTAAAACATTGCAAAAAGCAATAAAAGATTTTAGCAAACAAGTAAAGATTGGAGTTGTTATGAGCCTTATTGGTACGCATATTCTTCCATTTAAGGTAAATGGATATAAGAATGGCAATTTTGTAGAAGTAAGCGACAGTGACGTTCTTGGAAAATGGGCTATTTTCTTCTTCTATCCAGCAGACTTTTCATTCGTGTGCCCAACAGAGCTTGAAGATCTTGCAAACCACTATGAAGAGCTTCAAAAGTTGGGTGTAGAAGTTTATTCTGTTTCAACAGACACACACTTTGTTCACAAAGCTTGGCACGATGATTCTAAAGCTATTGCAAAAGTTCAATACACAATGCTTGGAGACCCAAACGGCGCGCTTTCTAGAAACTTTAATGCGCTAAATGAGGAATCTGGTTTAGCTCATCGCGCAACTTTTTTGGTGGATCCTCAAGGCAATATTCAATTCTACGAGATGACAGCAGATGGAATCGGCAGAAACGCCGACGAGATGCTTCGCAAAGTTAAAGCTGCACAATTTATTGCATCTCACCCAGGAGAAGTGTGCCCAGCAAAGTGGGAGCAGGGAGAAGAAACACTTGCTACATCTATCGACTTAGTTGGGAAAATCTGATTTTAACAGTTGATTTTATTTGCTGATTTTATCGACAAATTTTAACACAATTTACACGTTGCTTTGATTGCTACAGAAAGTGAAAATAATGACTTTATTAGATTCAAATTTAACTACTCAACTTGCTGGATTGCTAGAAAAAATGGTTAATCCGATTAATCTTGTTGCGTACGTTGATAGTAGTGAAAATTCTCAAAAAGTTATTGAGCTTTTGCAAGAAGTAGCAAATCAAAGCAACAAAATCACTGTTATAAAAGATGATAAAAGTAGCACTAAGCGAATCCCAAGTTTTTCAATTACTAATCCGCAAAATAACATTTCTGTAAGTTTTGCAGGTTTGCCACTTGGTCATGAGTTTAGCTCTTTAGTTTTGGCTATTTTACAAGTAAGTGGTTATGCTCCCAAAATAAGCGAAGACCAGCGCAAAGCAATTTTGCGACTTGGAAGTCATGATATTACTACGTACATGTCTGTTTCTTGCATTAATTGCCCAGAAGTTGTTCAGTCGCTTAATACAATTTCGATTATTAATCCAAAAGTAAAGCATATTGCTGTAGAAGGAAGCGTTTTCAAAGACGAAGTCGATGCTCTTGGTGTAATGAGCGTTCCTGCTGTTTTTGAAAACGGAAAGATGATTTCTTCTGGAAGGTCATCTATAGACGAATTAGTTGCTATGCTTTTAAGTCAAGAAGAAAATGGGGATTCTAGCGATTCAAGCGATTCTTCACTAGCGCAAAAAATGAACGCTAAAAACCCATACGACGTTCTTATTATAGGCGGAGGCCCTGCTGCCAGCGCTGCTGCGATTTACACAGCTAGAAAAGGTCTTAAAACAGCAATGATTATGGACCACAGAGGCGGTCAGGTTGTTGAAACAGAAAGCATTGAAAACCACATTTCTCAAACACATACAACAGGCGCAAAGCTGGCTAACGATTTAACAAACCACATTGCTCAATACAGTATTGACGTATTTACTCCTGATTGGGCTACGTCTTTAGACGTTGCAGAAAAGCCTTACGGATTACATACAATTAAAACTAAATCTGGCGGAAGTCTAAAAGCTAAAGCGGTGATTATTGCAACAGGCGCTACGTGGAGAACGCTTGGTGTTCCTGGAGAAGATGAATACAGAAACAGGGGAGTGTCGTTCTGCCCGCATTGCGATGGCCCTTTGTTTAAGAACAAGAATGTTGTAGTTGTTGGCGGAGGAAATTCTGGAGTCGAAGCTGCAATAGACTTAGCAGGAATTGCAAATCACGTTACTGTTATAGAGTTTATGGATTCTCTTAAAGCGGATCAAATATTGCTAAACACTTTGCATTCTCTTTCTAATGCGAATGTAATAACAAGTGCATCTCTTAGCAAAATAGAAGGAGATAGCAAAAAAGTTAGCGCAGTGCATTATATGGATCGCAATGAGAATAATGCGGAAAATCGTGAGAAAATTTTACACACAGACGGAGTGTTTGTTCAAATTGGTTTAATGCCAAATACAAAGTGGATTGAAAATAAACTAAGCTTAAACAATCGAGCAGAAATCGTAACAGATAGAAAAGGATGCACGAGTATTCCTGGAATTTTTGCTGCTGGCGATTGCTCGGATGAGCCTTATAAGCAGATTGTTACAGCATACGGGTCTGGCGCAAATGCAGCTCTTAGCGCTTTCGACTATTTAATTAGAGACCCACATAATTAAAATCATGCCTGGAACAATCATAGAACGCGCGTAGAATACGCATATAGCACGACTATAACACGCATAGAAAGATAAATACTTGAACATTAAATCGCTTGAATACTTAATTGCATTTGCAAAAGAAGAAAGCTTTACAAAAGCTGCCGAGCGCATGCACGTTTCTCAGCCAACTTTATCTACGCAGATTAAAAAGCTAGAAGACACGCTTGGAGTTTGTCTTATTGAGAGGACTCCTGGAAAGCAGATTTTAACTCCTGCAGGAAGAGAAGTTGTGTATTATGCAAAGCGTATTCATTCGGATGTTTCTAACATTTATCAAGCAGCAAGGCGCCTAGAAGATCCTTGGTCTTCTACTATAGTTTTGGGCATTTTCCCAACATTATGCCCATATCTTTTGCCTAGAATAATACCTGTTTTGCGTAAGATTAAGCCGAATTTTACTATTCATTTTGTTGAAGAAAAGTCTGCAACTTTAATCGAATTGCTAAATAATGGTCAAATCGATGCAGCAATATTGAGCGAAAAGTTAAACGAATCGTCAATAAAGGTTAATCACATTTTTGATGAAGATTTTGTTTTAGCAGCGTCAACAAATTCGCAATTGGGAAACCAAAAATCTCCAATCGATTTGTCTCAATTATCTAGTCAAAAAATACTTCTTTTGGAAGATGGACATTGTATGAGACGAAGTATGATTGATGTTTGTCAAAAGGTTGGAGCAAAGCAGTCCGAATTTTGTGCAACATCTTTGGAAACCTTACGATACATGGTTGTTGAAAGTAAAGATGTAACATTGCTGCCACGTCTTGCAACTCTCCCTCCTATTGTTCAGCCAGCTGGTTTAACAATTCGTGAGTTTAATAGTCCAAAGCCGTACAGATCGCTGTACTTAAATTGGCGAGCTGCTTCTCCAGTAGACAAGATTATGGAAGGATTATGCACGATTATTTATGGAACTTGCGCGAATTTGCATAAAAAATAATTTCAATCACATATTTTAATATTTGATTATTTGCATATTTAACATGATTTAGCAGACTTTTAGCAGAATCTTAGTAAGATTTTCGATAAAATTTGATTGCATGTTTGCGATTCAACAATCATTTATATTTAGAATATTCGCTATACTTAGAATGTTTAGTAAGAATCAATAAGATACGTATAAATCAATTGTGTAGAATTTTATTGTCTTACGTTAAAGTTGTGCAATAAGAAAGAATGGGGATTATGCAAAACCAAGTGCAATCTAGCAATAACGCTGATTCAATCTGCCATGATGCAAAAAATTGCAATTATGACGCAGATAGAAGCATGCAGATTGCGCTACGTACAATCGATACGCTTTGGGAAAACAAAAACTCAATTCCTGTTAAGCTATTTTCAAAAAAACATATTTTTAACGATTTTCCTTTTATGCCTAGCTCAACGAAACTGGGCTGGATTAAGATTTATGGCAAAAAACAAGGTATTTCACTTGGATTGTTTAGCAAAGATTGCAAACGTTTTTACCAAGTTGCTGTTGCTGATTTAGAAGGCAGAGTTTACGAAGGGCACACTGTAACAATTGAAGATACAACGGAAAATATACCCGAATTGTCTTTTGTTGAGCAAAACTCTATGACTCTTTCTAGCTCACATAGATTCTACGGTTGCATTGATAAAAAAACTACTCGAGCAAGTCATAAAACAAGTCATAAAGCGAGCCATAGCGCAAGCCATATCAAAAAAAGTTGTTTTAAGAATAAGTCAAATAATGATTTAGTTGTTATTAAGGGAGATGTTGTTGTTCAAACTTCTAAAGATGGCGGAATTCAATGGGTGTCGTCTTGGATTCGCAAAGCAAATACTAAAAAAGAAACTTATACGCTAGAAGAAACGCGTGTAGATTTGCCTAATAATTTGCGTTGCAATCTTAGTTATTTTGACGCAATCGCTATATCTTACTTTGCATCATTCTTTGTACCAGATATGTTGTTAGCTTTTAGCGGATTTGGGTCTGGAAACATATTTAGGCATCTTACAAAAGAAGCACCTTTGAGGGCTATTAGGCGAAGCGTTTGCGATGCAAACACGGCAGAGAGAGCTGGTCTACGCGTATCTGCAATGGAGAAATATTTTACGTACTTAATGGCAGATGCTGGAGCGTTAGAGGACGCTGGAGCATTAGAGGCTGAACATGCCGCTGAAAGATTGCATTTGCAAAAATCTAAATGTTCAGATGCAAACTTTTTAGTTTGGGATGATTCTTTGGAGGCAAAATCCGCGTTAAGAGCTTTGCGTATAGAAGGTGCAATAAACAGATTTCAGTCTATTAGCAATTGCTTAGAAGAAAACTGCTCTAATGGCGGTGATTTAACAGAAAATAACGCAACTTATAATCAAGTTTGTGCAATGGATATGGCTTTTATAAACGATCCTGCTTTTTGCGCAAGTGGCGAGATTGACATGAATTCTTTTGGCAATCCGTTGCAAGACAACAATATTAGGCCATTATTGCATTTACTTAACCGTGCAAGAAAATCTAATGATTTGTATATTTATAAAGCTGACGGATCTTCTAATTGTGAATGGTCGTACAGGCAAAGACTCTCGGAACTAATCAGAAGCCTTTATTTGCCTTTTAGATTCGATGCTGATTTTAGATCTAATTTAGATAGTGGGAATGTTGCATTAGCGTTTATGGCAACAGGCAATTCAATGATGCCTAATCTAACATACGATTGTGCTAAAAAAGATTTTGTTCCAATAAGCGAACAAAACAGATCTAAAATGACAACTAACTACAATCTTCGTCTTGGATTAATGCTGGCTACTCTTGCTTTTGGTGCTAGCGAAGAAGTGCAAAACGTTTCAATACGATTAGATTCAATCGGCTTAGAAGAGATGGTTGCAGCTCAAGACGTTGCTATGAATAAAATTTTAAGCCAAACGATTAATGCTCTTAATCACATGAATAAAAATGCTGCAAGAGCAAAAGGCGATCCAAAAGATGGGGATATTCATGGAGACGTTAGTAGTGGTTTTGCTAATTTAGGGTCTAGCGCGGATAGTAGTGCGGACAGTGCTTCAGATAGTCTTGTTGAAAGCATTGTAGAAAATCTTGAAGATACAAGCGAAAGCAACAGTGATAATAGCACTAACGGTAATCGTAGCGATAATAGCAATAGTAGTAATAGCGCTAACAATAATAGCGCAAAAAACGAAGACCCAATGGCAGCGTTTAGCAAATCTCCTTCGATTATACCGTTGCTAACTGTTACTTTTACTAGAAAGTCGTTCTTAAAGCACATACGCGCAAACGGATTAAATAATCCTCTTGAAACGTATAAAAAGTTTAATGCAACTTTGCAAGTCGATGAAAACGGCTCATTAAACCAAATTGAGCCAACGTTTGACTTACGAGACAGTTGCTTTGCGCCGCATGGTGCTCAAGAAGAACCAGAGTTTTCCGACATAATTTTTGACGCAAAGTCGCAAGAATTGTTAGTAACTCAAGACGCAAAAGGCCTTTCAATTCAGCGCGAAGACGTTTTACAACAAGCGGTTGCTGATTTTAATCACATAGCGTCTAAAGCAATTATGACGAACGCAGAAAAAGCTCGTATGGCAATGGATATTGTTGAAAGCATTAACGATCCAGAGCTAAACGATCAAGCAAACCATGTAATAAGCGCATTAATAGACGAAAAAGAAATACCAGAAATATCGTTTAACGCTTCAAAAGATATTTACAATATGCGAGTGCATGCTCACGAACAATTTATGAGTGGAGATTTAGAAAGCGCAATCGAAGAGTATGAAAACAATATAAAGCATTTTGACGATATGTTTGCTTCTGGGGATGTTGTTCCAAGATACTTCAACTCGTATGCTGAGCGCGTTGTTTATAATCGCATGTTTGCAACGCAAAACGAGCAAATGAGGCTTATACCAGACGGACTTTTCTACGCGCATATGGAGATTGCGGATTTACTCGGCCAGCTTGGAAGGAGTAAAGAGGCGCTAAAACATCTAAATACAATGGTTTCTTATGCTCCAACGTATGTTATATCTCACTTAAAGCTAGCTTCGCAATTATCTCGTCAAGAAGATTGGCCTTCTGTAGAAGCAGTATGCTTAAACGCTTTACAAGTATGTTTCGATAGAGAAGATGCTGCGTTTATTTACTACAGGCTAGCATACGCAGAGTGGATGCAAGATAACTTCCCGCTCGCTGTTGCTGCATATATGGTTGCAGATGACTTGTTTAGCGAAAAAAATGAATCTCTAGAAGTAGAGCTTGCAGAACTCTTAAGTAGAGTTGAATCTCAATGCATTGCCGTTCCTAGAAGCTTGAATCAGGCAAAAGAAATGCTAGAAATCAATAATGTTGTGAATTGGCCAGATGTTAATGCGTATGAGATTATTGACGAAGCTGCAAAAGTCACTGTTAATGAAGGTATGTTTGTTATTGCGCGAACTCTTTCTGTTGCTAGATCTAGAATGCTATTTAGAAACGATTCTTCTGAAAGTATTGTTCAAATGCAATTCTTGCGATCTCTTAACGCTTAATAAATTCTTGTTAAATAAGCTATAAAATAGAATAAACGCTTTGAAGGGAAGGCTCATGGCTGCATCTAATGGTGATTCGACGCAACATTCGAGTGGTGCTCAATTGTCACTTTTTGATGACTTAGATAGTGTTAATAATGTTGAAAATATACAAAATAATAATGAGCCAAGCGATGATGGCAAATTTGCATCAACGATTCAAAGCGCAAAGCAATCACATGATGTAACAAGTGATTTAAGTGAGTCTAACACTTTTAGTTCAATCGCAGATTTTGACAGTTGGATTGCTAAGCTAGAGCCGTCGGATTCAGATGCAATGCAATTAGCTAAGATTGAGCCTTCGCTTTTAACAACAGAACAAGGCGCAAGATTATGGGCAAAATTGGCTGCATGGGCGCAAGCAGATCAAATCGCATACTATGTTGACGATTCTCCAACAAGCTCCGACGCAGCTTACGACGCAAGAATGCGTGTTTTGAGCGCGCTTGAGGCTACTTTCCCGATTTTAGACACGCCTCAATCGCCAACGCATAGAGTTGGCGGAACTTTTTCTAACGATTTTACGTCAGTTCGTCATCCTTCAAGAATGATGAGCTTGGATGATGTTTTTTCGATTGATGAATTAAAATCTTGGTATAACGGCATTATTCGAGACTTGCAATGGCCAGAAAATAAGCCTTTACCAATGACATGCGAAGTAAAAATCGATGGACTTGCGCTAAATCTTATCTACCGAAATGGAACTTTGGAACAAGGGCTAACCCGAGGAGACGGTGTTACTGGAGAAGACATATCGCTAAACGTAAGAACAATCGAAGAAATTCCTACGCAATTGCATGGTGAAAATCCAGACGATATTCCAGATTTTGTGGAAATCCGCGGCGAAGTATTTATGAAGTGGGCGGATTTTAGAAAGCTAAACATTGAGCAAGAAGATTTAGGCAAAGCTCCTTTTGCAAATCCAAGAAACGCAGCTGCAGGCTCTTTAAGACAAAAAGATCCTAGAATTACAGCCACAAGACGCTTGAGTTTTATAGCACACGGATTAGGAAATCTAAAGTGGAAGGACTTAGCGCAAAGCGGTGGCGAATCTAATGCGCATACCCAAACATCATTCAACCAATCGGACGCTTACGAATTGTACAAAAAATGGGGGATTCCTGTTTCTCCATATACGCGCAAAGTTACGTCTTTTGAACAAATAGAAGACATGATTGACTACTATGGTGAGCATAGAAACACTATCATTCATGCATTAGATGGAATTGTAGTAAAAGTAGATGATCGCGCATTGCAAAGAAAGCTCGGAGCAACTTCTAGAGCGCCGCGTTGGGCAATTGCGTACAAGTATCCTCCAGAAGAAGTTAACACGCTTTTAAAAGATATTGTTGTTCAAGTTGGAAGAACGGGAAGAGTAACTCCAGTAGCTGTTTTAGAGCCAGTAACAGTTGCAGGTTCCACTATATCTCGTACAACTTTGCACAATCCATACGAAGTTGAGCATAAAGGCGTGCTTATTGGAGATACTGTTGTTGTGCGCAAAGCTGGAGATGTTATTCCAGAATTAGTAGGTCCTGTGCTCAAATATAGAGATGGCAGAGAAAATGAATTGAAAAAATTCGTTATGCCTGAATTTTGCCCATCTTGCGGAACAAAGCTCGCTCCAGCAAAAGAAGGAGATAAAGATATTCGATGCCCGAATGTGGAGAATTGCCCAGCTCAATTAACTGAGCGCATAATTAATTTGGCTTCAAGACAAGCTTTCGACATTGAAAATCTTGGCGAAGCATCCGCTCTTGCGCTAACTAACCCAGAAGATTCTAGGCCAATAACGTCAAAAGTTTATATTGAAGATAAAAGCATAAGCAAAATAGTTGTTGAGCGTGGATCTTCTAATCCGCCGATTCTACCAGAGTCGAATTGCTGTCTTCCTGCTCCTCAAACTCCTGTTCTTACTAGCGAAGCCGATATTTTTAACCTTAGTGCTAACGATTTAAGAAATGTTAAAGTTTGGAAGGAAATTCCGCTTGTTGAAGAATGGGAAGAAGTAGGAAAAGACGGAAAACTCAAAAAACGATCTAAAAAGATTGGCGGAAGTGGATTATGGAGGCAAGTCTCAGCTTTTTGGACTAGGCCTCTAGAAGCTACTAGAAGAAAGTCGAATGATGATTCTAAAGATTCTAACGACTCTAGTAATTCTAGCGACTTTAGTAATTCTAGCGACTTTAGTAGTGATGAGTCTAACGAATCTTTTAACCCAAACTACCCAATGTTTGAAGTTCCTGTAGATGCTTACGTAACAAAGCTAGTTGAAAAGAAAATTCGCATAAATAATATTCTTAAAACAGTTGAAGCGCCAGAATACACTCGTCCTAGCGAAACAACAAGAGCAATGCTAGAAGAAATAGCTCAAAAAGGTAAGTCTGCGCCTCTTTGGCGTGTGTTAGTGGCACTTTCTATTCGCAGGCTTGGTCCGCCAACAGCTCGCCTTATAGCTGCAAGATTTGGCTCAATCGAAAATATTGCAAATGCGACTATTGAGGATTTAACTCAAATTGATGGCGTTGGCCCAGAAATTGCTCTAGCTGTTTACAATTGGTTTGAAAAATCAAAAGATTCTAACGATTGGCGGAGCGAAGTTTTAAGAAAATGGAAAGAAGCTGGAGTTGTTGGAAACGATTCTGCACAATCCAATAATCTTGATCAAACGCTTAGTGGTAAAACTGTTGTTGTTACAGGGTCTTTAGAAGATTTCACACGAGATTCTGCTAAGGAGGCTATTGTATCTAGAGGCGGAAAAGCTGCATCTTCTGTTAGTAAAAAAACGTATTGTGTGATTGTTGGAGCAAATGCTGGATCTAAAGAAGCTAAAGCAGAAGAACTTGGCATACCAATGTTGAACGAGAATCAATTTAAGATTTTACTTAAAACAGGTAGTGTTGAATCTGCACTAAAAAACGATATTACACTTGATTCGCAAAGTGAATTGTAAAAACATGAGTAATAATCTTGTTGAATTAGAAACGCGTATCTACGACTTATTAGGTAGTGTGATTGATCCAGAATTAGGTCGTTCTGTTACCGAATTAAACATGGTTACGGGCGTTCGCGTAAGCGAGAAATCATGCGAAAATTCATGCGAATCAAATAATCATAAGCCAACTTATAGCGTTTCTATAGATATTGAGCTTACTGTTCCAGATTGCCCATTAGCTCAAGTTATTACGCAAAGAGTTCAATCAGTTGTAGCAAAGTACCCAAATGCAACGCTTATTCCAACAGTAAACGTAAGCGCTATGAGCAAAGATAAGCTTGCAAAGCTTGTTTCGGATTTAAAAGAGGAGCGTAAAGAAAATCCATTCAACAAAAATGGCGTTAGAACAAGGATTTTTGCTATTGCATCTGGAAAAGGCGGAGTTGGAAAGTCTTCTATAACGGCTAATTTAGCTGCCACTTTTGCATCTCTTGGCTACAAAACAGCAGCAATAGATGCAGATGTTTATGGTTTTTCATTGCCACGCATGTTTGGAGTTACAACTCAACCCACTAATCTGAACGGCATGCTTATGCCAGTTGAAGCTTGGGGAGTTAAGCTGATTTCTATTGGAATGTTTGCTGGAACAGATCGCGCGATTTTGTGGAGAGGACCTCGTTTGCAACGTTCTCTTGAGCAATTTCTATGCGATGTTTGGTGGGCAGATCCAGACGTGCTTCTTTTAGATTTGGCTCCTGGAACAGGAGATATGGCTTTAGCTGTTGCGCAATCATTGCCGAATGTGGAGCTTGTTGTTGTTACAACACCTCAACCCAGTGCTTCGGATGTTGCTGTTAGAGCGGGGCTTATGGCTTTGCAAATTCCAGTTAATGTGCGCGGTGTTGTAGAAAATATGAGTTGGTTTGATAACAATGGAGCACGACTAGAAATCTTTGGTTCGGGAGGCGGAATGCGCGTGAGTGATCAGCTTTGCCAAGCTCTTGGTAAGAGTGTTCCTCTTCTTGCTCAAATTCCGTTAGACACAAGTATTAGAGAAATTGGAGAATCGGGCAGACCTGCTGTTCTTACAAAAGATGGCAAACTAGCAAACACTCAATTAGCGAATACATTTGTTAGTCTTGCAAAATCATTAATCGATTAATCGATTAATCGATAAAAAATGAGGCCACTTGACTTTTCGTCAAGCAGCCTTATTTTTGCAATATGCTTTGATTAATGCTTTGCTTTATAAGCCAAACTACTTAATAGCGTTAAGCCACTGTTCTTTAGTTGCTTTTTCTGCTTGTAGCTTAGCTTTACGCTTTGCATCTTTTTCGCTTGCAATCTTAGACTCAAGCTCTTCGAGTTGAGCCTTTAATTGAGCAGCAAAACTAGACTTGCGAGCATCTGCTTCTGGGTCTGCATCTTTCCAAGCAGCGTCTTCAACAGCCTTAATCTTCTTGTCTACATCGTTCAAGCGAGATTCAATTCTGCGCATATCTTCGCGTGGAACAAAGCCAATCTTGTCCCATTCTTCTTGAATCTCAGACAATGCTTTGCGAGCAGCTTTAGCAGCCTCTTCGTCTTTAACAGGAACAAGAGCTTCTGCTTTAACTAGTAATGCTTCCTTCTTGCTAAGATTTTCTTTTTCGCCAGCACTCATCTTTTCTCTATCTTCTTGACGAGCATGGTAGAAAGCATCTGCAGCTTCGCGGAACTTAGTCCACAATTCGTCGTCGTGTTGACGTCCAGCATTTCCAGCCTTCTTCCAGCGATCCATCAAAGCATTAAACTTCATTGAAGTTTCACGCCATTGAGTGGAGTCCTTTAGGCTTTCTGCTTCTTTTATGATTGCTTCCTTAATCTCCTTAGCACTATTGCGCTCATTGTCTCGCTCTTTAACCCAAGCAGAGCGAGCTTGAGAGAACGCAGAACGGGCTTTAGAGAAACGCTGCCAAAGAGCATCAGCATCCGCCTTGTTTAAGTGAATTGTAGTGCGCTGATGCTGCTGCCACTTATCGAACAGCGAACGAAGCTTATCGGAAAGCGAGCGCCAGTTTGTAGACTCGCCCATTTGTGCAACAAGAGCTTCTGCCTGTTCAACAATTGCTGTGCGATCTTTAAGAGCTTTTTCTAATTCTGCTTTGCGCGCTTTAGCAAGTTCTTCTTTTTTAGATGCAGCTTTAGTTTTTAGCTCGGCGTGTCGCGCGCTTAAAGCGGCAAGATCTCCAACAACAGATGGCTCCTTAAGCTCCGCATCTAAAGTAGCTAAGGTTTCGTCAATTTCCTTTGGCCTTACGTTAGAAGATTCAAGTCTTTTTTCAAAAAGATCAAGCTTGATTTTTAAGTCAAGATAACGGTGTACGTAGAAAGTCAAAGCGTCTTCTGGAGTGCCAGTAGAGTATTGACCTACTTCGCGTTCTCCACCAGCTTCTCGAACATACACATTTCCATTTTCATCAACACGCCCAAAGGTTTTTGCGCCTTTAACGTCTTCTTCGCTATACGAGATAGCTGGAACAGCAGCAACAACGCGAGCTTTATTTGCAAAACTTGCAGGCGAAGGAGCATGCGGCTTTGGGGTAGTTTGTTTAGTAGTTTCTTCAGCTTTAGTCTGTTCGGTCACGGGACGACTCCTTAGAGCATATGCACGGTAATAGTGTTACGAATAAGTATGACGGTATGCCATGATTTTTCCGCAACATAACCTATTATAGTGGACATGGTACAAGGCTCATCAATATCTGGTTTTCCAGAGTGGCTTCCAAGTGAGCGCGCTGTTGAGCAGCGTGTTATGGACACATTACGGGAAGTCTTTGAATTAAATGGTTTTATAGGCATTGAAACTCGCGCTGTTGAGCAGGGTTCGAGCTTGTTGAAAAAAGGCGAAACTAGTAAAGAAATATATCTTTTATCTAGATTGCAAGAAGTGGGTCACGAAAGCGACACTCCCGTTGAAAATCGCATTGGATTACACTTTGATTTAACAGTTCCTCTTAGCAGGTATGTTGTTGAACACACTGGCGATTTAGCATTCCCATTTAAGCGTTGGCAAATGCAAAAAGTTTGGCGTGGAGAGCGCCCACAAGAAGGACGTTTCCGCGAGTTTGTTCAAGCAGATATTGACGTTGTAGGAAATGGCGATTTGCCGTCTCACTACGAAGTGGAGCTTCCTCTTGTTATGGTCGAAGCTTTGGAGCGTTTGCGCAAGTTTGGATTGCCAAAAGCAACTGTTCACGCGAATAATCGCAAGCTTTCCGAAGGTTTTTATAGAGGAATTGGCTTAAGTGATATTGAAGGTGTTCTTCGAGAAATCGATAAGCTAGATAAGATTGGCGCAAAAGAAGTTGCAAATCTTCTTGTAAAAGAATGCGCGGCTACGGATTCTCAAGCTGCAGCATGCTTAGAGCTGGCAGAGCTTAGCGCAAATAGTGGTGAAGAGTTAAAGACTAAATTCAACGCTTTATGCGATAAGCACAATATTTCTAAGGATTCTAGCAATGACTCTTACGCACTAGCAATTGAAGGCGTAGAAACGCTTGCGATGATTGTAGACGATGCAGCAAAAATCCGTCCAGGTTCTGTTGTTGCAGATTTGAAGATTGCGCGTGGCTTGGATTATTACACTGGCTCAGTTTACGAGACGTTCCTAGAAGGCGCTGAATCACTGGGTTCAATCTGCTCTGGCGGAAGATACGACAATCTTGTTTCTCAAGGAAACAAAAAGTATCCAGGCGTAGGTCTTTCTATAGGACTTTCGCGCTTGCTTTCTTATATGCTTCATACAGCTGGAGCTACAGTTTCACGCGTTTCTCCTGCTGCAGTAATGGTTGCAGTTTGGAATGAGGAAGATAGGCCAGCTTGTAACGAGATTGCTCAAAAGCTTCGTTCTAGAGGAATTGCAACAGAAGTTTCTCCAAGTGCAGCAAAGCTTGGTAAACAAATCAAATATGCAGATAAGTTGGGCATTCCATACGTTTGGTTCCCAGCCGATAGTGCAAATTCAGAATCTAATCATGATGAAGTAAAAAACATTATTACAGGAGAGCAAGTTTGCGCAGATGTTACATCTTGGCAGCCAGATGATGTATATGCACATCAAACTGTTTCTTGCGCTCAATAATTGTAATTTGCTTTTAAGATTTAAGATTTGCAATTTGCAATTTGCTTTTTAAGATTTTAATATTTGAAAGCGCGATTCATGCGGTAAACTATTAAAGTCAAAACAAAAATTAACAAAATTATTTAAACAAGGAAGTGGACTTATGAGCCAGACGGCGTATCGCACACACCATGCCGTTGAAGTGACTGAGACATTAGTTGGACAAAACGTAACCATTGCTGGTTGGGTTGATCGTCGCCGCGACCACGGTGGCGTTGCCTTTGTAGACGTTCGAGACAACACTGGCTTAGTGCAAGTTGTTATTTACGATGAAGAAACTGCGCGACCATTGCGAAGCGAGTTTGTTGTGCAAGTTACTGGCGAAGTTCGCTTGCGTCCAGATGGCAATGAAAATGACCATTTAGCAACAGGAAAAATCGAAATCGTTGCAAATAAAGTAACAATTCTCGCTAAGTCCGACGCATTACCATTCCAAGTTTCTACAGCTTTGGAAAACGAGTCCGAAAACAAGCTTCCTAGCGAAGACGTACGTTTGAAGTACCGTTATCTTGATTTACGCCGTCCATCTATGCAGCGTAATCTAAAGCTCCGCTCTAATATGGCTAAGGCAGCTCGTCATGCTTTGGAAGATATGGACTTTACTGAGGTAGAAACACCAACGTTTATTAAGTCCACTCCAGAAGGCGCTCGCGACTTTGTTGTTCCAGCACGCTTGGTTCCAGGCTCTTGGTACGCTCTTCCACAGTCTCCTCAGCTCTTAAAGCAGTTGCTTATGGTTTCTGGTGTTGAGCGCTACTATCAGCTTGCTCGTTGCTATCGCGATGAAGACTTCCGTGCAGATCGTCAGCCTGAGTTCACTCAGCTCGATATGGAAATGAGCTTTGCAAGCCAAGAAGATGTTATGGCTATGGCAGAGCGTGTTATCGCTGCTATTTGGAAGGAAGCAGGCCACGAAATCACTCTTCCTTTGCCTCGAATTACTTGGCAAGAAGCAATGGATAAGTACGGTTCTGATAAGCCAGATTTGCGTTTTGGAAACCCACTTATTGAGTTGACTGACTTCTTTAAGAACACTCCATTCCGCGTGTTCCAAGCTCCTTATGTTGGCGCTGTGCTCTTTAAGGGCGGGGCCGAAACTCCTCGTCGTCAGTTTGACGCATGGCAGGATTGGGCTAAGCAGCGCGGTGCTAAGGGTTTGGCTTATGTAGTCTTTGGAGAAGATGGCGAGCTTAAAGGCCCTGTTGCTAAGAATCTTAGTGAAGAAGAGCGTGCAGGACTTAAGGAAGCTGTTGGTGCGCAAGATGGCGATGCTGTGTTCTTTGCAGCAGGAGGCCGCGAATCTTCTCAGCTTTTGCTTGGTGCAGTTCGTGTAGAGCTTGCTAGCCGCGCAGGATTGCTTCACCCAGATGAGTTTGCGTTTACTTGGGTTGTTGACTTCCCACTGTTTAAGCGAACGGATGATCCAGACGATGATGATGTTGCAGTTGGACACTCAAAGTGGACTTCTATGCATCATCCATTTACAATGCCATCTGCTGATTGGATTGACAAGTTCGATAAAGACCCAGAGCATGCAATGAGCGATTCTTACGACATTGTTTGCAATGGAAACGAGATGGGCGGCGGCTCTGTTCGTATTCATCGCGATGATATTCAAGACCGTGTGCTTGACGTTCTTGGAATCGACAAAGCAGAGGCAGAAGAAAAGTTTGGATTCTTGCTTGAAGCGTTTAAGTATGGTGCTCCACCTCACGCTGGTATTGCTTTGGGCTGGGATCGTACTGCTGCGATTTTGGCAGGCGCAAGTTCGATTCGCGACGTAATCGCCTTCCCTAAGGCTGGTGGCGGTCGTGATCCTCTAACTGGCGCTCCTGCTCCAATCTCTGCTGAACAGCGTGCAGAAACTGGCGTTGACTACGATCCAGAAGAAGACGAGTAGTTGCAAGCGTTAAACAAGAATTAATATTCATATATGCCGTTAAGTCGTTTGGTTAACTAAACCAAAATCAAGGCTTAACGGCATTTTTTTAAGTAAAATTAACATTTTTGTATCATTTTTAATGTTTTTCGTAACTTTATAGGTGGTTAAAAGTAACTATTACGATAAACGCATGTAACACAAGAACATTAAAATCCTTTTTATGGATACTAAATTAAACAACACAAAAAAAGTAGCACAGCCATTGGTGGAACTTAGCCATGTTGAAAAACATTATGGCAAGCTTCACGTTTTGAAAGATATTAACTTAACGGTTAATAAAGGCGAAGTGCTTGTTATTATTGGACCTTCTGGTTCTGGCAAATCAACAATGTGCAGGACGATTAATCGTCTTGAAACAATTGACTCTGGAGATATTCGCATTGATGGTAAGCCTCTTCCTCAAGAAGGAAAAGAACTTGCTGCATTGCGTGCGGAAGTTGGAATGGTGTTCCAATCTTTTAATCTTTTTGCAAACAAGACGATTCTAGAAAACGTTACGCTTGCTCCTATTAAGGTTCGTCACATGGAACAGCAAGAAGCAGAAAGTTTAGCAATGGATCTTCTTGCTAGAGTTGGCGTAGATAATCAAGCAAACAAGATGCCTTCTCAGCTTTCTGGCGGTCAGCAGCAGCGAGTGGCAATTGCTCGCGCACTTGCAATGCACCCAAAGGTTATGCTTTTTGATGAGCCTACATCTGCGCTTGATCCAGAAATGGTTAACGAAGTTCTTGATGTTATGGTTGAGCTTGCAAAAGAAGGAATGACCATGATTTGCGTTACTCACGAGATGGGCTTTGCGCGTAAAGCTGCAGACAAAATCGTGTTTATGGCAGATGGTCGTATTCTTGAGCAAAATACGCCAGAAGAGTTCTTTGAGAATCCAAAGACAGATAGAGCAAAAGACTTCCTTTCAAAGATTTTGACTCATTAATTTGATTCTTAATTGAAATCATTAATATCGATTTTTAAGTCTTTAAGAGGTAGCTATGAAATATTTACACAATATTGCTCTTAAGTGTAAGCGTTGCAGACTAGGATTCAGGCATACATATCGCGCAATTTTATCTATGATTTGCGTATTGTGCTGTGTTTTCCCGCTTAGCGCTTGCAGTAGCGATAATCGCAGTAACGTAATACGCATTGGTATTAAGTTTGATCAGCCTGGTCTTGGTTTCAAAAAGTCTGGAACCTACGTTGGTTTTGATGTAGACGTTGCAAAGTATGTTGCCAAAAAGTTGGGTTACTCCGAAGATAGGATTGTTTGGAAGGAATCGCCTTCAAAACAGCGCGAAGCAATGCTTCAAAATGGCGATGTAGATATGATTGTTGCAACATATTCCATAACAGATGCCAGAAAAAACACTGTTTCTTTTGCAGGACCATATTTTATTGCTGGTCAAGATTTATTGGTTCGTAAAGACGAGCATAAAGTAAGCGGTCCAGACGATTTAGATGGAAAGCGCTTATGCTCTGTAACTGGTTCTACGTCTGCAATAGTTATTAAAGAGAAATACTCTTCAAAAGTTCAACTTATGCAACAGCCTGGCTATGCAGAGTGCGCAACAGCATTATTCTCTGGAATAGTAGACGCTGTTACAACAGACGATATTATTCTCGCTGGTCTTGCTACAGCGTCTAGAGGCAGACTAAAGCTTGTTGGTAAGCCATTTACCGAAGAACACTACGGAATTGGCATTAAAAAAGGAAACACTAAGCTAGCTAAGCGCATTAATGCTGCTCTTAAAGACATGATTAAAAATGGTTCATGGAAAAGAGCTTTAGACGATAACATGCGCGGAACTGGTTTTAAGCCAAACGCAAAGTATAATCCGCCAGTACCAGAAGAGGGGGAGGAGTAAAATGCAAGACTTTGTGCAATTATTTACCTCATACAATATTCCAGGAGCATTCTTAGTGAATATTGAAATCACATTGTGGAGCGTGCTTTTTTCCACGATTCTTGGCGTGATTCTAGTTATGATGAGGATTTGCCCAATCCATTCGCTTCGTCTTATTGCAGGCGCATACGTTGAGTTCTTTAAGAATATGCCTCTAACTATAATCATGGTTTTTATGGTTCTTGGCGTGTACGCACAGCTAAAGCTCGGTTTTTCCACTGTTTTTAGCGTAAACTTCTTCTGGCTTGCAATTGCTGGCTTGAGTTTTTACACTGCAGCATTTGTTTGCGAATCTTTAAGATCTGGCTTAAACACTGTACCTTTGGGTCAGGCAGAAGCATGTAGGGCGCTTGGACTTAACTTCTTCCAATCGGCTTTTAGTGTGATTTTGCCTCAAACTTTCTGCGGATCTGTAGCACCACTTGGAAACACGTTTATTGCGTTGCTTAAAAATTCCACTGTTGCCGCTGCTGCATCTGTTGCTACAGAAACATCTACTCTTATGAGCGAGATGATTGAAAGGCACGCAGATTTGATTGTTCCAATCTTTTTGATTTTTGCGTGCGGATACATTGTTTTGATTATTCCAATCGGTATTCTCACAACTTATTTGTCTAATAAGCTTGCGGTTAGAAGGTGATAAAAATGGCAAAAGAACAAGAAAAATCTCTGTTATTTGATGCGCCTGGACCTAAGGCTCTAAAGAAGATTCGTATTGCAAATATTATTGCATGCGTTGTGTTTGCGCTTTTTGTTATTGCTTTGCTTTTAAGACTTAGCAATCCTCCAGAAGGCGAGAACCAGCTTTCGTGGGCATTGTGGAATCCAGCTGTAGAATCGGAAGCTTGGAGCGATTTTTATCTTCCAGGATTGTGGATGACTCTTAAAGCTTCACTTCTTGCTGTTGTAGGCTCAATAGTTTTTGGACTCTTATTTGGTCTTTTAAGACTATTGCCTAGCTTGATTCTTCGTAGCATTTCTGCAGTTGTCGTTGAGTTTTGCCGAGCTGTACCAGTGCTTTTGCTTATGATCTTCCTTTGGCGAGGATTTGCATTTGCTGGAATAAGTGGAGCGTCTTATTGGGCTGTTGTTTTGTCTTTGATTTTGTACAACGGTTCTGTTGTTGCAGAGTTAGTTCGATCTGGCGTTGGAAATCTTCCTAATGGTCAGCGCGAAGCATCTTTAGCTCTTGGACTTTCTCAATATCAATCTTTAACACAAATTGAAATGCCGCAAGCAATAATCGCAATGCTTCCAGCAGCTGTAACTCAGCTTGTTGTTGTGTTAAAAGATACTGCATTGGGTTCCATAATTATGTACACTGATTTGCTTCAGGAATCTAGACGACTTGGATCAATGTACTTTAACATTTTGCAAACTTTGACTGTTGCTGCAGTTGTATACTTCTTGATTTGCTGGGCGCTTTCTTGGTTTGCTGAATGGCTTCCATCAAAGCTTAGTAGCAGAACTGCAGCTCCAACAGAGCCTGAACCTGTTGCACCAATCGCAATTATGGATCCTTCTAACGTGAATCAGATTGCTGTTGCTAAGGAAGTTAAAGAGCTGCCACATGGTGGAACTCCTAGAAAGTACCACGTGCATCACCGCGGCACAAACGCTTCTATTCACCATTGGCGTCGTACGCGTTACTTGCAAGGCTACGATGAGCATCATCTAGAAACAGGTGACGAGAATCTAGAAGATAGTCAAAATACTAACCAAGATAAAAATAATAAAAAGCATGATTAATCTTAACTTTTAGATTAATCATGAATAATAGCGCAATGGGTTTTGATTCCGCCTGTTGCGCTATTTTTATTCGTTTGATTTTATTCGTTTGAACAAAACGCTTTTTAGCATTTACAAAAAAACACTGCTAAACATGTTCAAAATAAAAATCGATAAAAATCTACACAATCATGTTAAAAATCGTGTTGTGATGTGTCGTTATTGAAAGATATCATAACAAAGATATGCTTGCGTTCGCCGTTATGACTGGAGGAAAGTTTTATGACTATCGCACAAGCGGGGGAAAGCAAGTCTCGTAGAGTTTTATTGAAACTCTCGGGAGAAGCATTTGGCGGTGGCGCCGTTGGTATAGATACTCATGTTATTCGTAGAATTGCTGGCGAGATTGTAAAAGCAGTGCATGAAGGCGTGCAAGTTGCAATTGTTGTTGGCGGCGGAAACTTCTTCCGCGGTGCAGAGCTTCAACAAGCTGGCATCGATCGTAGTCGCGGCGATTACATGGGTATGCTTGGAACTGTTATGAATTGCTTAGCTTTGCAAGATTTTCTTGAACAAGCAGGGCAGGCAACTCGCGTTCAAACTGCTATAACAATGGGTCAAGTTGCTGAGCCTTATATTCCACTTAAAGCAATTCGACACTTAGAAAAAGGCCGAGTTGTGATTTTTGGTGCAGGCGCTGGCATGCCTTATTTTTCAACCGATACCGTTTCTATTCAGCGTTCTTTAGAGATTCATTGCGATGAAGTTCTAATGGGTAAGAATGGCGTTGACGGAGTTTATAGTGCAGATCCTCGTAAAGATCCTAATGCTAAAAAATTCCTCACTCTTAATTACCATCGCGCGCTTGTTGATGGTCTTGCTGTTATGGACGCTTCTGCGCTTTCTATGGCTAGAGACAACAACCAAAAGATTCGCGTGTTTGGCTTAGAAGGAGAAGGAAACGTTACTCGTGCATTAGTCGGAGATCAAATTGGAACTTTGGTTTCTAACGACGAGCCTACGTTTGCTTAATAGATGAAATATTAGTGAATAATCACCAATAAATGAATCATCAATAAATAAAACATGCAAATTAGGCAATAACTTAACAACGTAAAATTTAACAATCACAAAATTTATAAATAGAATTTTAATTGGCACAACTAATACCAATAAAGGAGAACACATGCCAGCTATTATTGATCAGGCTCTTGAACAAATGAACAAGTCTGTTGAAGCTACAAAAGAAAACTTTATGGGCATTAGGACTGGTCGAGCTAATCCTGCTCTTCTTAATGGCATTATGGTTGACTATTATGGTGCTCCAACTCCTATTAAGGCTGTAGCTTCTATTGGCGTTCCAGAGCCAAGAACTCTTTCTGTTACTCCTTTTGACGCATCGCAAGCAAATGCTGTTGAAAAAGCTATTCGCGATTCAGATTTGGGTGTTAGCCCTAACAGAGATGGCAATGTTATTCGCGTTACAATGCCAGAGCTTACTGAAGATAGACGTAAGGAATACGTAAAGCTTGCTAAGACCAAGGCAGAAGAAGGCAAGGTTGCTGTTAGAAATATTCGTCGCAAGACTAAAGAAAGCATTGATAAGTCTGTTAAAGATGGCGAAATTGGCGAAGATGAAGGCGATCGCTTGCAAAAAGAACTAGATAAAGTAACTAAGCAAGTTACCGATTCCTTAGATGCTTTGCTAGAAGGCAAGCAGAAGGAAATCATGGAGGTTTGATTCTTTGGATTCAAATGCTACAAACGATGCTTATGAAGCTTTAACAGATATAAACAAGCGAACTGGCAGGAACATGCCACAAGCTATTGCAACTGCAGTGCTGCTGATTGCTGTAATTGTGGCATGTCTTCTTGTAAGTATAGATGCTTTTGTTGTTCTTTTAACTGTTTTTATGCTTCTTGCATTGTGGGAATTGCACGTTGACTTTGCTACAGCGGGGTTTAGGATTCCTTTTGCTATACTGTCTATTTGCTCGGTTATTACGATTTTTTCAACCTTCTACGCAAAGTGGCATGCAGTTGCAATGGCAAGTGGAATAACAGCCTCGCTTATTTTAACTGTTATTTTTGCAACTCTAAATAGCACTGTATCTAAAAGAACTATGCGTGCTGTAGAAAAGAAACTACAGCATGCAACTTCTAAAAGCCCAAAAGCTAGTACTTTTACTAATACAGCTGTTTCGTTGTTTGTAGTGTTGTATATTCCTCTTCTTGCTTCTTGCATTATTTTATCTATAGCTGATTCTAAACAAGCTGTAGCGCACGCAATGCTACTCATATTTTTACCTGCTTTAAGCGATACGGGCGGACTTTTTGCTGGAGCATGGTTAGGTAAACATAAGCTTTCTCCACGAATATCTCCAAAAAAGTCTGTTGAAGGACTTATAGGATCTATGCTTCTTGCACTAATCGGAGCTTACGCGATTGTTGCTGGATTCTATGGAACATCTTGGATTAAATTCTGGTGGATGCCTGCTGTTATGGGCATTTTGTCTGGAATTGTTGGAACTTTTGGTGATTTGTGCGCATCTATGCTTAAACGAGATATTGGCATTAAAGACATGGGTCATTTGCTTAAAGGTCATGGCGGTGTTCTAGATAGAGTGGACTCAATCTTGCTGTGCGCGCCAGTTTTAATGGCCTTAATCAAAGCAGTTGGATTCTAATATTAATTTTTACCAATTAAACGTTTTAACAAAAGTCCTTATGTTTTGTTGAAAGTAAAAGAAAATAAAGGAAAGTAAAGAATATGACGATTTGTGCTATTCCTAGTCCAAGTATTTCTCAAATTACATTCGGACCTATTACATTAAGATTTTATGCGCTTTCGATTCTTGCTGGAGCACTAGTCGCAATTTGGATTGCAAATCGCAGATGGAAGCGAGAAGGTGGAGATTTTAATCAAATTTTAGATATAGCTCTTGTAAGCCTTCCTATGGGAATTGTTGGCGCGCGTCTATATCACGTTATTACAACTCCAGAGAAGTTTTTTGGCGCAAATGGCGATTTTCTAGAAATTTTTAGGATTTGGAATGGTGGACTTGGAATCTGGGGCGGAGTGATACTCGGATCTTTGGCTGCTAGTGCATTTTGCGCGTACAGAAAATATCCTATAAGCCTACTTGCTGATTGTGCAGCTCCTGCATTGCTTGTAGCTCAAGGAATAGGGCGTTTAGGCAATTGGTTTAATCAAGAACTTTATGGCGCTCCTACAACACTTCCATGGGGATTAAAACTTAATTATTCGGCATCAAATGCAATTGGTCACGCTGAAAGATGCTACGACGGTCTTACATGCCCAGAAGGCACACTTTTCCATCCAACGTTCTTGTACGAGATGCTTTGGAATTTTGCAGGCGCTGCTTTGCTTATATGCTTTAGCAAAGCGCTTAAAAGCAAGCTTAAGTCTGGTTCCGAGTTTGTTCTTTACGTAATGTGGTATACAGCTGGAAGAATGTGGATTGAAGCTTTACGCATTGATTTTTCACACACTTTCCTTGGAGTAAGAATTAACGTTTGGGTGTCGATTGCAATTTTTATTGCTTCGATTATTGTTTTTGTTATTTTGCAAAATAGTAAAAAATCGCGAGCAAATCTTGTGAACCGCTTGATTGACATTACAGCATACGAGCGTGAGCGTGAACTTCAATCCAAAGCAAAAATGGTTTCCAAAAACGAAGCGAAAGAGGAATCTAAGTTAAATAGTTAGATTTAGCTAGATTTTGCTTTTCTAGTCGCTTGCTTTTCTTAGAATGGAACACATGAATATACAAATAGCACCTAGCATTCTTTCTGCAGATTTTTGCAATCTTGAAAGAGATCTTATAGCAATTTCCAACGCTGATCTTGTTCATGTTGATGTTATGGATCATCATTTTGTACCAAATTTGACTTTGGGGGAGCCGATTGTAAAGCGCATTTGCGAAGTTACTAATCTTCCTGTAGATGTTCATTTGATGATTGAGGATCCAGACCGTTGGGCACCAGAATACGCTAAGCTCGGGGCTGATTCTGTTAGCTTCCACATGGGTGCAACTCACGCTCCTGTGCGTCTTGCGCGCCAGCTTAGAGATATGGGTTGCAAAGCTTGCTTTGCGGTTCGCCCAGCTGAGCCAGTTGAGCCTATTTTTGATATTTTAGACGAGTTTGATATGGTTCTTATTATGACTGTAGAGCCTGGTTTTGGCGGTCAAAAGTTCTTAAGTAATCAAATGAATAAGGTTCGCCGCTTACGCGATGAGATTACGCGCCGCGGATTAAGTACGCATATTCAGGTTGACGGCGGTGTTAGCCCATCTACTGCTGCAACTGTTGCGCAAGCTGGAGCAGATGTTCTTGTTGCTGGATCTGCAGTTTACGGAGCAAGTAGCCCAGCTCAAGCAATTGATTCTATTCGTAATATTGCTCAAGAAGCTTGGCGTGCGTAGAAATATTGGGGCATAAGAGTGCCCCAATATTTTATTATTCGCAATAGTATTAGTATTGAAATTTTATTTTTAGCAAGTTTTAAGGAAATTAGGTATGGCCAAATTCGTTTATAGTCAGGAATACAGTCCTGAAGCGCTTAATCGAGTTCTTACTGTGCCTAATGTTATTAGCTTTTTAAGAATATGCTCAATACCTTATCTTGCTGTTTTAATTGCGCAACACAAAATGTGGCCTGCTTTAATTGTTCTTGCAATAGCTGCACTTTCTGATTGTATTGACGGTTATATTGCAAGAACTTTTAATCAAGTTAGCAAATTAGGTCAGATTCTAGACCCAATTGCAGATAGGCTTCTTATAGTTTGCAGCACATTAGCTTTAGCATTTGCAAAGATTATACCTTGGTGGGCATTAGCTTTAGTTGTTTTGCGAGACGCAATAATGGCAATTTTAATTGTGATTCTTGCACAATACGACTATGGCCCTTTGCCTGTTAATTTTATGGGCAAAACTGGAACAGCATTGCTAATGGTAACTATTGTTCTATTTATGATTGTTTTCGCGATTGCAACAGAGCCAATGCTTATTCTATATGCTGCTGCAATTGCATGTGCGATTTGGGGAATAACGCTTTATTGGTTTGCGGGAATATTATATTGCATACAAGCTTATAAGCTACTAATAAAAAAGGCTAAATAATTCTTACGATTTTTGAAAACTAATCAATAACAACGGATGAATCATGGTGGAAAAGACTTCTAATCTAAATCAAAGTGGAGATTATGCCTCTAGTGGCAAAGCTCCAGAGTCTTTTCCTGCTCCAACTGTTGTTTTGTTTTCTAAGCGCAGAGCAGTATTTTCTAAATCCGTGTTTAATTTAGGCGCTCATCACGTTACAAATTCATCGTATACTTTTTCGTCGCATCGAGATAGGCGTCGTAGGCTTGAAGATTATTCTCTTAGACTAATAGATGATTTAAGCAACAGACCAGTGGATCCGCTTTTTATGGATTCTAGACTAAATAAGCAAAATGTTAGCAAGATTAGTATTTGGATTACAAGAATAATTGTTTTTTTAATTTGCATTGCTGTTGGTACTGTTGGTAGCCAATTTGTACGTAAACTACACGCTGATTCGCGTAAAGCTATACGCGTATCTTTAGCGAACGAGCTTACGACTCACGCAAGCAGATTCGATAATCTTGTTAAAGAAGTTGCAAAGCTTCGCGCTAGTGTAGACAAAGAGTCTAAAAGAATTAACACTCCGTACGAAAATCAAGTTGATAAATCCGACAACATGACTAATGGCACTCACGCTGTATATGGGCCTGGTGTTGTTTTGACTATTGCAAATCCTATTTCTGCAAGTAACGATGTTTCTAATGGTTCTCTTCCTAGAGAAATGTCTAAAGGCGCTAGAATCAAGGTTGTTAGCGATAGGGATATTCAAATCTTTGTTTCCATTCTTTGGGATGCTGGAGCGGAAGCAATATCAGTTAACGGATACAGGATTGGCTCTCAAACATCAATTCGTACTGCAGGATCCACAATTCTTGTTGGTGTTAATCAAACTCAAAGCCCGTATACGATTGAGGCAATAGGAGACAGCTCTAGCCTTATTGAAAAGTTAAATTCTCAAAAGCATTCTGAATGGTTTACTTCTCTTACAAATGCTGGTATTAATCCACAAGTTTCAACTACTAATAACTTAAAGTTGTCGGCAGCTGGAACGGGAGAAGTTAATTTTGCAAAAGAGTTGACTAGTAGAAGATAGGAAAGATAGGAAATAGGTTATGACAGCTATTCTTGGATTGATTTTAGGAGCACTTATTGGCATTGTTGTGCATCCAGATATTCCAGTGGTTATTCAACCGTATTTGCCAATCATGGTGCTTGCTGCACTAGATGCTCTTCTTGGCGCTGCTAGAGCTTATTTTGAGCGCAGCTTTTCCGACAAAGTGTTTGTTATTTCGTTCTTCTCAAATGTTATTGCTGCAACGCTTTTAGTTTTGCTTGGCAACCAGCTTGGAGTTGGTGCACAATTGCAAACAGCTGTTATTGTTGTTTTAGGAATACGAATCTTCTCTAACGTTTCTGCAATTCGTCGTTTTATATTTAGGGGATAGATTCAGGGGATAATATGAAACATCCACTTGCGAATACTTCAAAAAACAGCGTAAAAAACAATGAATTAAGCGATAATAATATTGATAAAAATGTAGACAATATTGTTAAACGGCTTCATCGCCAGCATGCTAAAGATCGAGAAAGCGACCGCACGCAAACGGGTTCCTTCCCAATCGTTAAGCGCAAAAATAAGCCATCTTTGCAAGGTCATGTTACTAGAACGCGCATTATAACAGGCTTGCTTGTTATGCTTCTTTGCGCTCTTCTTAGCTTTGCATATATGATTCAAGTTAATCGAAGTGCTCTTGTGTATCAAACTATGAGCGAAGACGAGCTTACGCGATTGATTACGGAAACTAATTCTCAAATACAAAATCTTGAGCAGCGAAAGTTTGAATTAACAAGTCAGCTTAATTCTCTAAAAGCATCTGTTAATAAGCAAGAAGAAGCTGCTAGAATTGCTAAGCAAAATTCGCAAACAAGCGGCTTGATTTCTGGTAGACTTCCAGCAATTGGAAAAGGTGTAATTATTCATATTACAGCTGGAGAAAAAGAGCGTGTAGATGCTGCAACCATGTTTCAACTTATAGAGGAGCTTCGCAACGCTGGCGTGGAAGTTATGTCTATTAACGATATTCGCATTGTTACTTCTACTTATATTTCCGACACTAAGCATGGATTGCTGTGCGATGGAATCGAGATAAATCCTCCTTACATAGTTAAGGCGATTGGCGATGCGCAAAATTTGCAAAACGCCGTAAATATTGCAGGGGGAGTTGGATCTAGATTAAAAGTTAAATTTGGCGCTTCCGTATACGTTTCAACGCCTGAAGAGGTTGAGATTCGTTCAACACGCGAACCAAAACAGTACCAATACGCAAAACCGGTCGAATAAGAAGGTAAAATAGCAATTATGACTGAACCTATTCCTACAGCTGGCGAAACAACCATTATTGGCATGCCAGCAATAACTATTCCAATAAACTCGAACGCAGACCGCCCACTAAAACAGGATGATTTAGACACAATAGCAAAACTGCTGCCAGGCACCGCTTTGCTTATTTCTACGCGTGGAGCAGTTTCTGGGTCTCGTTATTTGTTAGACGAAGATGTTGTATCGGTTGGGCGTGATTCTAGAGCAGATATTATGCTTGACGATTCTACTGTTTCTAGAGCGCATGCTGTTTTTAGAAGGAATGGGAACGTTTTTAGCATTGCAGATGCGGGCAGCTTAAACGGAACATATGTTAATCGTAATCGAGTTGATGAAGCAGTTCTTAATAATGGCGATGAGATTATGATTGGCAAATATCGCTTAATGTTCTTTACGCAAAGTGCTGTTAGTAAACGATAGCGATAAACACAATAAACAATAATGGTATTGAAAAACTCTTCTAAAAAGAATGCACTGGCCGATTTTGATGAATCTAATAATCAGCCAGTGCAGGGGGAGTTGTTTTCTTTTTCTAGCGATGGAGAAGAGTCCGTTGGATATCGCGGAAGCGTTGCAATGAAGATTGCTGGAATAACCTATAGGCAACTTGATTATTGGGCTAGAAAAAGCATTATTATGCCTTCGATTAATCCTTCACACGGGTCTGGATCTAGGCGTTTATATTCTTTCAAAGATATTTCTATCATGGCGGTTGCTAAGCGACTTTTAGACGCTGGTGTAAATCTTACAAACGTTACAACAGCTATAGTTTTTTTGAATTGTTATAGTGTTAATCATCTTGAGCGCATGACAATAATTTGCGATGGTCAATCTGTTATGGAATGTAACAATAATCAAGAAAACATGTTTAGCATGCTCGAAGGCGGCTCAGCTGTTTTTGCAATCGCAGTTGGATGCATTGTTAAGCAAGTACGAGCTGATTTATCTAAAGAATCTTAAAACTAAAGAATCTTAAAACATAAAATTTATATCATATTGAAAATATCGAAATATTAAGAATAAAAAAAAATAATGAATAATAAAAATGAAAGTGGTGTGCTGATTCTAATTCTTATGTAGTGTGTTGTATTCGTGATTTATAACAAATCTGACATAACGTACATTATCGGATACTTATATAGAATTATTTTTATATAGAAATATTATTTGCGCAAAGTATTATCAAAATATTCATCAATAGCAATGCTCAAATCACAAACATTGTCAATAATCCTATAAGCACCGTGCTTTTTAAGCTCACCAGGCTCTGCGTAGCCCCAAGCGCAACCAAGACAATCAATGTAGCATGCTAAAGCACCATCTGCGTCCGTCCATCGGTCGCCAACCATTAATGCTTTGTCTAGCGAATAGTCAAAACCAATATTTTTCAAAACATAGCGAATAACTTGGTCTTTTTTAATTCTAGACATATCGGCACTTGCGCCGTAAATTCCATCAATCAAATCTGTTAAACCAAAATAATCACAAATAGGCTTAACTTGATATTCTGGCTTGCAAGATGCTGTAGCAAGATAATATCCAGATTCACGTAGTTTCTTTAATTGTTCTGGAATACCTTCGTAAACCTTATTCAAAAGACTTCCAGTGATTTTACTACCACTAGGATTTTTCGGATCTGTAAAAGTTGCAACTTCGGAATAATACTTTCGATACAACTTTACGCCTTCTAATTGCAAATCTTCTGGCACGCCATTTCGTTGAAAAGATTCAAGAATAGACGGTCCTACAAAGCGCATCATCTCTTCATCGTCTGGAATTTGCATGCCTAAATCGCTCATAGCTCTTTTAGCACACGCAATAATTCCAGTATGAGATTGAGTCAAAGTGCCATCTAAATCAAGCAAAACAACTTTCATGGAGTTTTCCCTAAAATCCTAAATTAAATAATTAATATTAGTGATTAATCACAAAATTAAAGTAAAACTACACATCAAAGACTACTCGTAATCAGGAATCCAACCTTCGTGATGCATTTTCAAGCGCTTATCAAGCAAAGCTTTTAGCTCTTCTTCGCTTCTACGCTCTAAAAGCATATCCCAATGAGTTCGAGTTGGCTTATTAAAATCATCATCTGGCCTATCTGCGTCGCCTTCTTTATGCGCTAAAGCACCGCAACGGCATTCCCATTCTTCTGGAACTTCTGCACCTTGAGCAAGAGGGAGAATAGTCCTATGCCCTTTAGGACAAACATATGTAACATCATTACGAGCTGCAAAATCAACATTATCGTCGGATTCTAGCGACTTTGCACCAATGCTCATACCACGTAAACTGCGTTCTGCCATATTATATTCTCCTTTTAGTTTCCATTATAAAGCTAGCGAATTGCACGGACTACACAAGTCTCATTAAGGTTCATGCATTCCCTTGCACGCATACTAAACATCACAATAGGCTACTACCCCACGATTAATTATTTGAACTGCTTCATATGCTTTGTGTGCTAAAGAATCGTCTACATTAGGCAAAATTCTTAAATAATCGCTAAGAACAGCAAGCTGATTAAGCAAGTCTATAAGTCTTTTAGCAAAGCGCACAAAATCTCCACCCGTAATATCCGTATTTTGCAAAATATCAAGCAAGTCAGCGCCTTGCGCCCAATCGTATATAAGGTCTACTGCGCCAAAATCCAGCGATTTCAACGCATCAAGATGATTGTTTAAGCACATATTGCTTATGCGCATAAACAATTCTTTTAATCTAGAAACAGTATTGAATACAGCGCCGTCTAATCCACCAGGATATCTTCTTGGCTCTGATCCCACTGGCCCTCTAGACTCATAAACCAAAGAAGATACACAACTCAACAGTTCAATAGGAGTTAAATCGTTAAAAATACCTTCGCAAATAGCTTGCGCAAAAACAACATCGAGCTCGTTATAAAGTCGTCTAAGAAGCTGACCCTTATTAGTCAAAACAAACGTATTACCTGTTTGTTTTAAGTAATCCAAACTACATAAAACATTACAAATGTTGTCAAAACATCTTGCAACAGAACCAGTTCTAGAATTATAACGTTCTTTAACTTGATTTAGCTCTTTTGTTTCTCTAGCCCAATAATATCCCCAATGCAAGTGGCTCTGAATATCTGGGCAATTTGCGCAAGGATGATTTCTTTCTTGAATGCGCAAGCTAGCAATTTTGTTATCTAACTCTTTGAATGCATTTGAACGCTCTAAATCGCTGGAAAACAGCGTATGCTTAAGTTTTCTACGCTGATCATGTTGAGCGTCTTTAAGGCGCATTCTAAGAGTCATAAACTCAGCAAAATCGCCATTAGAACAATGGAAAGCTTGCTCATAGCCACTAATCGCCTCTTGAAGCTCTTCAATACGACTCAAAAGGCGCGTTGCAGAAGCATTTGCTTCCCATTGCGCAAACGAGCTGCTAAGTGTTACTCGAGCTGTTTTTGCATCGCTATTATTAAGAAGATTAACAGCCATGTTAAAAGTTGGAACAAAGCTAGAGTGAAGAGGATAAACACGCTTGCTAGAAAGAGAAGCCGCTTTAGCTGGATCAAAATCAGGATTGTCTATTAAAACAGCATGACCAATATCGTCAATTCCACGCCTGCCAGCTCGGCCAGTAAGTTGAGTAAACTCTCCAGGAGTAAGAGGAACATGACCTGTGCCATCATACTTAACTAGCTTTTCTACAACAACGCTTCTAGCTGGCATATTTAAGCCTAAAGCAAGCGTTTCTGTAGCAAAAATAATCTTAATAAGACCACGCTCAAAAAGAGTTTCAACAATATGCCTAAAAATCGCAATCATGCCTGCGTGATGAGCCGCGAATCCTTGTTCAAGAGCATATCTAAAGCGTTCAAATCTAAGAGCTTTTAAGTCACTTTTAGAAAGCTTATTTTGCGAGATCATTGAATCAACAATTCTACGAATCTCGTACATCTCTTCATCGCTTGTAAGAGCTAGACCAGCGTTTAAGCATTGCTGAACAGCTTGATCACAACCAGAACGTGAGAAAATAAAGTAAATCCCAGGAAGCATATTAAGATAATCAAGCTCGTCAATAACAGCCCATCTTTTAGGAGTATGACGAACAGTTAAAGACGACTTGGAATTTTTTTGTAAATCACTAGAACGATCTCGCGATTTTCTTCTAGAAAACTTACCTTTATAAGAACGCTTATCTTTACTTAAATAAGAAGATTTTTTGCGCAAAGCAGCGTTTTCCCACTGGCTTAACTTTCTAGTTAAAGCAAGATTTACACGATTCGTTGCATTACCATTTTTGTCTGTATCGTAAAGATTAAGAAGCTCTGGCTCTGTTTGGCCATCTTTTTGAATAATAACATGACGTTCAAGAGGAACAGGCCTATGCTCATCTACGATTAAATGAGTGTTTCCGCGAACAGAAGAAATCCAAGCGCTAAAATCTTCAACATTAGAAACAGTTGCCGAAAGTCCAATAATTTTAACGCTTTGCGGAAGATGAATAATAACTTCTTCCCAAACTGCTCCTCGGAATTTATCTGCTAAATAATGCACCTCGTCTAAAACAACAAATCCAAGAGAATTAAGTGTTATTGAACGCTCATAAAGCATATTGCGTAAGACTTCTGTTGTCATAACAACAATATCTGCTTCACTGTTAACAGACGTGTCTCCTGTTAAAAGACCAACTTTATTAGATCCATAAACTTCACAAAAATCATGATATTTTTGGTTGCTAAGAGCCTTGATTGGAGTTGTATAGAAGGTTTTAACACCACGATTAACGCCCAAAAAAACAGCAAAATCTGCTACAACCGTTTTACCAGCGCCTGTAGGAGCAGCAACAAGAACATTATCTCCATTTTCTAGAGCATCAATTGCTTCAAGTTGAAAATCATCCAAGTCAAAACTTAAAGAGCTTTCAAATTTTGCAGCCATTGATTTAGAATGCTGCAAAGTCTTGCGAAACGCATTAAATCGTTGCGACGGAGATAATGGGAGCGTAGTCATAAACTATTCGTTAGTTTCCTTTAGTTTCTTTAGATTCCTTAAAAATTGTATTGTCAATATCTTCTTTACGCAAAGACACATTATTCCAATGCTGCCAAACAGTCCTATGAGAATCACCTACTTTTTCTCTGCGTCTTAAAACTCGAATACGAGCCTCTTCTACACATTGCGCAGCATCGCTAATCGGACGCGTAAAAAATGGATATGAATTCTTTTTCAACGAATCATCACCGTTTTGCAACTTTTCAAAACAAGAATAAGCCTTAGTGTAAAAACTCGTGCAATTCGTTAAAATCTTATACGCGCATTTAAGCGCGTACGCAAGCCCTGCACCAATCATGCATAGCATAAAAAGAATTAATAAAAGCCAAATCCACCATGGCATTTTAATTCTCCACGTTTTGGAAATCGCTATTATTAACGCTTAATTCTCGCTGTGCTCGAGCAATAATCATAGTGCGCAAGGTCTCTGGAGAAACAGCTTTAATATGACGAGCGTGAGCAATGCAAAATGCAACAAACCAGGAGTCGGAAGAAACCGTTAAGTGAACCTTAACACCAGCTCCACAAGGCTCGATGGTAGCTCCAGAAAGACTCTTTAAGAAGTTCAAATCTGGCTCATCTGTAATAAAGCATGTTTGAGTACCATTGTCAAAACTCCATTTTCTAAGTTCACTAACTGGAACATCTGGAATTTCTACAGGGCAAATAGGCTTAACAACTTCTGCGCGCTCAATTCTTGCAACGCGCAAAACCTGCCAAATTCTAGGCAAACCGTTCGCTTTATTAATCGAAGTGTCTTTTGCAACAAAACTACGCTTATCTTGTGGAGTTTGATTCTCAACATCTGTCCAAACAGCAACGTAGTACACGCCTTCGTCAACAAAAATCTTAGAAGGAGCAACAATCTTTCTGCGAGTTCTACCAGCGCCGTCCGTGTACTCCATGTCGATTAATGCATTAGCGCTAATCGCACTGCGAACAACGGAACAATTTCTAGGCTCCACCTCGTAACCAGTAAGGCTAAGCCAAGGAGTCTCACCAGGGCTAACATGCCTACGTAAACGCATGTAAAGCGCTTTGGCTTGATCTCTTTGTTCAACAGGCAAAAGAGGAGAATGCGCAAGGTAATTGATAGAAGCAGTAAGCATGCTCATATATTGTTGAGAAACTCCTGCTAAACGCTCAAGACCCAGCGAGTTAGTTGCGGAAACAATACCTTCCGTTTCTAAAAGAGACCAATCAATATCGAAGAATTGGCTACCTGCCATCTCTCCATCGTCGGAAACGGTAGTAAGCGTATTAATGTCTTTATGCAAAATCGCAACAAATCTACGAAGCTCATCGTCATTCTTAGGTTTGCCAATAAATCTTACAGCAAGCTCATTTAGTGGGAATTCTTCTCCAAGATGAGCAGACAGGAAGAGCATTAGTCGAAGTCTGCGATCTACTTCACTTCCCGTTTGGAAAGACGTCTTTTTTTGACGAGACTTGTCTGGCTCGTTTTCCGAAAGGTCTTGATTATCTTCCGCATTAGAACGTGCAGAATCAACGCTTTGATCAGCGTAATTCTCGTCGCATTCAACGAATTGCGTAGCAGCATTAAGTCTTCTATGGAAAGCATCAACCGCTTCTTGAGGGCTTACAACGCAAGAACCTGGATGCTCAAGAACAAACATTGCTAAATCGTCGGAATCAGTGTATGCAACGTTCAAATGTTCACCATCAACGTCAACAGTTGCTGCAAATCTTCTAGAATCAATAACCTTAACCAATGCGTCTGGAATTGTTTGAGTTCCAAGCCCTGGAGCAATCGAATCTAAGCCCAAACCAGGAATAGGCGTTTGAGGAACGCGCGGAGCAGTACGAGACGCAGAAGAATGTTGCTGATCTACTTTGCGTAATTCAGAAGAAGAAATCGACATAGAACGAGCTAAATAATTAGCAGCCGCAAGAACAGGAAGCTCTTCTTGTTCAAAACGAATACGCACGCGTGGTTCGTCACCAAGTTGCAACCTGTAGGATGCAAAATCTTGGCCTTCAGACTTTGAAGAATATTCAGGCTGGCGAGATTCAATCGCAATACCCATAGCTGCAAGCTTGGCGCGATCTCTTTGGAATTGCTTTGCAAACGCAGCCTTTGCGGCTTGATCGGCAAGCTCTCCATAAGAATCGGCATAAGCCTTAACGCGTTGCGCAATCTGACGCGAAGTCAGCCATTGTGGAAATGCGGAAGACAACACAGCCAGTACATCAAGCTCATGTTTGCCCCACTTATCGGAAAAACGACGTCTTCCGTTACTTCCTTCTGCCATTTGTCCTCACGTATCGTTTCTTTGTAATTTCACTTTGTGTTAAAAACATGCGAAAAACGCTAAATTCTCAACACACACCTTAACTATTTTAATGGTGTTTTGCCATACGTGTGGACATTTTCAAAAAAAGTCATCAAATTTCTTGAAAATACAATAATCAACACTATAAAAACGTTGAAATAAGGCCATTTTCCACACGACACGCCCGAATGAATTTATTTTGTGACTACACCCACTCGTCTGGCTCAATACCCTGAGGCCCCACAAATTCGCCATTTGGAACGTAACTTGGCTCCCCCGTATCTTCTAAAATAGCATCCGCAAACATAGAAACTTGGCTTCCAAAAGTCCAATCGCCTCGGATTGTAACGGATTTTGCAGCAGCCAAAGCTGGAACAGAATACGGGAATCTTTCGTTAAAATCATCAATAGTTTTGTAGAATCGTGGATCTAAATCCACATCTGGAAATATGTAATTGCCATCTTCCATCTCGTAAGAATCCGTAAGATGGAAGCGGTCAGAACGCATTATAAACAAATCGTTAGTAGTCTTTACAGGCAAAAATCGCATTCTATCAACCTCAACACAAATCGCATCGTCAAAAAGCGAAACAGCAGAACCCATAGCAGTTTCAAGCTGAATCACCTTTTCGCTTGAATCATCAGTTGGGTCAACAGTCTTGTGATTGCAAATAACTGGAAGAGGAAGCACACCTTTATATTTTTTAAGAATCTTTTGCAAAGCATCAACGCGAATCCAAATATTATTAGTATTAAAATAAGGATGTTTATTAATGCTTTGCGCACTTCGCCTATCTTCTGCGGCAACCTGAGTCATTTCTCGAAGCATCATTCTGCCAGTTTCAATACTTCTAACAATATGACCACCTTTGCGGTCTGCTTGAGTACGCTTAGCAACCTCAATCATGATTGAAGCACCAGTATTTTCAAAATGCTGAGCAAGAGTTCTAGAGGGTCTTGCACCTAAATTGTCGGAGTTAGAAATAAACAAGTATTTAATGCCATTTTTCTTTAGAATATCCAGCAATCCAGATTCCCAAATAGTAGAGAAAATGTCGCCATGGCCTGGAGGGCACCATTCTAAATTGCTATCTTTAGAACAAGAAACAGGCTCCCCCGTTTCTTCTAGAAGCTTTGGCTCTTGATGCTGAATAATTTCAACAGGAATATTTTCTTGAGAAAACTTTTTTGTACGCTTTAATACTTGTAACGTATCTTTAGACGTTCGAAAAGAGTTCATAAAAATCAAAGGCAAATCAACGCCTAAACGTTGGCGCGCTGTAAGAACTTGGCCAATTATAATATCAATAAATCTCATTTGACGAGCTTTATGCCTTCTAACTGGCAATAGCGACTTTGCACAAGACAATCCCATTGACGTTCCAAGACCACCATTTAGCTTAATAAATGCTGTTTTTGAAAACGCGTTAACAGCTTTATTGTGATCAATTGTTTCATAAATCTCATGAAAATTTGGCACAGTCTTAATAGGTTCTACTGCGTTTTCGCGAATAAACCCGCCAGTTTTATCTTCATTCCACACTTTATAAAGACGTTCAAATTGGCTAATAGCAACTTCGCTCATACCGTGTTCGCGCATCTTTGCAGCGGACAATTCAAAAGTGTTGTCCATTTAACGCAGCCTCCCTGTATGCATTGTGATTAATAGTTTATCTGCTCAAACAATATGTTGCAAACAAAAATGGACTCACGCGTTAAACACGCAAGTCCATTTTTACATTTCAAATAGTTTTCAGTAAAAGAAAATTATTTGAAACTTAGCAAAAACTATTCAGCAGAGCCTTTGCCAACCTCAACACGAGCGAAAGCTAAAGCAGAGCCGCCAACTTCCTTGAACAAGTCGCCAATAGTCTTGGAAGGATCCTTAACATAAGCTTGCTCAAGAAGAACAGTTTCCTTGAAGAAGGCGTTCAAACGGCCTTCAACAATCTTTGGAACGATCTTTTCTGGCTTGCCTTCTGCCAAAGACTTTTCGGTAGCAACGCGACGCTCAGACTCCAACACATCTGCTGGAACGTCTTCGCGGCGGAGCCACTGAGCACCCATAGCGGAAATTTGCAAAGCAGCTTCGTGAGCAACCTTAGCGCCTGCTTCGTCGGTAGCAATCATAGAAACAATGCTTGGAGGCAATTCAACGGACTTCTTGTGAGCGTAAACCTCAACGTGAGGACCGTTAACCTTGGCAATCTGGCCAACCTTAACGTGCTCGCCAAACAATGCTGCTGCTTCTTCAACTTCTTCCTTAACAGTAGCATCTCCAGCCTTAGCGGCAAGAAGCTCTTCTGCATTAGAAGCATTGGCTTCAATAGCATTGTTCAACACAGTTTCGGAGAATTCAACAAACTTTGGTGTCTTAGCAACAAAGTCAGTTTCGGAATTCAACTCAACTGCATAACCAGTTTCGCCTTCTGCAGTCTTAACAACCTTAGAAGCAACAGTTCCTTCTTGAGCCTTGCGACCTTCACGCTTGCCAGCGGCCTGAATGCCCTTAGCGCGGATGATTTCCTTAGCGCGAGCTACATCGCCTTCGGCTTCAGTAAGAGCCTTCTTAACGTCCATCATGCCTGCGCCAGTTTCTTCGCGCACCTGCTTAATCAACGCTGCAGTAATTGCTGCCATTTTGTTCTCCTCATTAACTGCCAACAGGCTTATTCAGCCTTGGCTTCATTGTCGGACTGTTCAGATTCCTTAGTGAGCAGTTCCTTTTCCCATGCTGCCATTGGCTGAGCATTGGCATCTTCAGCCTTTGCACCCTTGCCAGCGTGATCAAGCAAACCTTCTGCAACAGCATCGGCCATCAAGCTTGTAAGAAGCTCTACACCACGAATTGCATCGTCGTTTGCTGGAATTGGATACTCAACGGATTCTGGATCGGTGTTGGTGTCAACGATTGCCACAACTGGAATACCGAGCTTGTGTGCTTCTTCAACAGCCAAAGCTTCCTTGTTAACGTCTACAACAAACATTGCAGAAGGAGTACGGTTCATATTGCGAATACCGCCGAGCTGCTTGGAAAGCTTATCCTTTTCGCGCTCAAGAAGCAAAAGTTCCTTCTTGGTTAAACCAGATCCACGAACGTCGGTAAAGTCCATTTCCTCGAGTTCCTTCAAACGCTTTACGCGAGTAGAAACAGTTTGGAAGTTAGTCAACATACCGCCGAGCCAGCGCTCACTTACGTAAGGCATGTTTACGCGAGTAGCCTGATTTTGCACAGCTTCTTGAGCCTGCTTTTTAGTACCCACAAACAAAACAGTGCCATTGTGAGCAACAGTCTGCTTAATAAAGTCATAAGCCTTGTCGATCATGTCGAGCGACTTGAACAAATTGATGATATGAATACCATTGCGCTGAGTAAGAATGAACTGCTTCATCTTTGGATTCCAGCGACGAGTTTGGTGACCGAAGTGCAAACCAGCCTTCAGCATTTCGCTCATGGTAATCTGTGCCATATCTATATACCTTTCTTGTCGGTTCTCGCCTGGCCATGTCTGTTCGCATGCAACTTGGCTAGCATATAACTAAATCCAAGCCGACCGACACAAACGGACGCGTACATGGCGCGTATATGCGCATTCTGATAGACAATAAAAAACGAGCAATCGTATAACGCGACAACACTCATGCTCAAAGCGAACACGCAAATCCAAATTATAACAGAAGCTTTATACTAACTTTGTAATCAATCTCTATAAAAAATCGCTATAATTTATTAAATTAGCTACTTAAAATTATCTACAATATCTAAATTAGCTACTTAGAAGAGCTATTGCGCAATTGGCGTAAAGCTTGCTTTCTAACATCTTTTTCTAAACGGTCAATATACACATGACCATCAAGATGGTCACATTCATGCTGAATCATGCGGGCCATTAAGCCTTTGCCTTCTAAAACAACAGTTTTACCGTCTAGATCCATTCCTCTTGCTCTAGCATAATCAGCTCTGCGGGTCTTGTACCACAATCCTGGAACCGATAAGCAGCCCTCATCTCCGTATTGTTCACCATTAAGCTCTTCTATAACAGGATTTAGAATATAGCCTATTGTTCCATCAATGTTATAAGAAAATGCTCTAAGATTAACACCAATTTGGTTTGCGCTAAGACCTGCACGACCTGGGTCGTTTACAGTTTCTAATAAATCTTCTACAAGACTTCTAACAGATGGTGTAATCTCGCGAATTTCATCACAAGGTGTTCTAAGAACAGGGTCTGGAACAACGCGGATTTGTCTAATAGTCACGGCACTCCTTAAAACAAAAGGCTAATTAAAATCGCAATCTATAATTATACAAGCTTTATCGTAATACCAGCTGTAAATCTATATTTGCAATTGTTAATTAGCCTATTAGTATCTTATTTTATAATCTTATTCACTAACGGTTTGGTTTACTCCATCTTCATTATTTGAATAAGATTCCTTAGAATCGGATTGCACAGGCAAATCTTCTCCAAAACGCTTCAAATGCGTTGCAGCTTGATCAATAGCTTGCTTAACTTTAGGAGTAACAACCTCTTGAGCTTGCTTAACAGTTTCTTGAGCCTGCTTAACAGTTTCGGTTGTTTTATCTAAAATCTTAACCGTTGCAGGAAGTGGCCTACTATTAGGTTTTGGAGCATACAGCTGCGTTTCAATAATATCGCTATATTTCTTCAAAACCTTTGGACGCACAACCTTCATGCTTGGCGTTAACGTACCAGCATCTTGAGAGAATTCTTCGTCTAAAATAACAAATTTACGAATAGACTCCGCTCTAGAAACTGTGCTATTAGCTTGATCAATAAATTGCTGAACAACAGATCGGATTGCATCATTTTGTGCAATATCTTTCATTGGAATAGTCTCATCCATTCCTTGATTATTAAGCCAAGAACGAACCATATCTGGCTCAAGCTCAATAAGAGCAGAAACAAATGGCTTTCCATCTCCAACAACCACTGCATGCGAAACAATAGGACACTTTGCAATAATGGTTTCAAGAGGATCAGGACTTATGTTCTTTCCGCCAGCAGTGATAATAATGTCTTTTTTTCTGCCAGTAATTGTTAAGAAGCCCTCATCATCAATCTCGCCTAAATCGCCAGAATGAAGCCATCCATCTTGGTCAATAACTCCTGCAGTAAGCTCTGGCTTTCCGTAATATCCAACAAAAACATTAGGACCTTTTACAAGAACTTCTCCATCATTTGCAATGCGAATTGTGATTCCAGGACCAGGCTTTCCAACAGAACCAACTTGATTAGCATGCTCAAAGTTAACAACGCATGGAGCAGCTGTTTCCGTCATTCCATAACCTTGAATAAAAGTTATTCCGTCCAATCCATTAAAGAAGTGAGCAAGCTCTGCATTTATTGGAGCACCACCACAAGCTAGCCACGCTAAATTAGGACCAAGTGCAGATCTTATAGAAGAACCAACAGTCTTCATATAAAAATCGTGCTGCAATTTTGCATAAATAGAATGCGATTTTCCTTCGACTTCGTCTTTAGACCACTCAGCAAAATGCTGAACAGCCTTAGCAAAGATTCTACCGCGGATTCCAGCGCCAGCTTTTTGAGATGCTGCGTTATAAACTTTTTCAAACACTCGAGGAACGCCAAGCAAATACGTAGGCTTAAAACTACGCAAATCTGCCAACAAATGCTTAGCGTTTGGAACATAACCAATAACGCCGTTCGCTCCAACTGCAACATATTGAATATACCTTGCAAAGCAATGTGCAAGAGGAAGGAATAGAAGTATTCTACTTGGCTTATACAACATGTCGTTTAGAACATCGTATGCTGCGTAAACAATGTGCGTAAAGTTTCTATTAGTAAGCATTGCTCCCTTTGGCTTGCCAGTAGAGCCAGAAGTGTAAACAATAGTTGCTAAATCATCTGCTTTTATTTGATTAATAGCATTATTTAGCTCATCGTCGCTTATTGATTTTCCAAAATCAATAACAGCATCAATACCATTGGCCTTAAAGTTAAAAACCGTTTTTAACGAAATTCGCTTATTGTCTTGACGAACTCTTTCCAAGCATTGCGCATGCTCATCGTCTCCTGCAAAAGCGATAACAGGCTTTACTTCCGAAATAATATCTGCAGCTTGAAGAGCGGAGTCAGTTTCGTAAATAGGTATGCTTACAGCACCAATACAAGCGCACGCAAAGTCAACAACACCCCATTCGTAACAAGTTGGAGAGTAAATAACGATTTTGTCTCCTTGCTTAACACCAAGAGCGATTAAGCCTCTTGCAGTAGAACGAACTTTGGATAGCATCTGTGATGCGCTAACATCGTGCCATTGACGAGTATTGTCATCTTGCCATTGTGCAATCACGCCTTGCGGGTCTCGCATTGCCCTATTGGCAAGCAATGAATAAATTGTGTCACCATCGTTAGTTGGGTGAATGTCTTCTACAGAAAATTCTCGCAGCATATTCTTAATTGTACGGTATAAGCATGCCAACACAAAACTATGAAGATACAAAAATATGCACAGAAAATTGGCATTTTTTACAAAATAACAATTTAACAAATAATGATTTAGAAAACCCCTTGAGTAAAACAGCAAATGCAAATTATATTCTAGGGGCGTTACGCAAATAAGCTACATAATCCAACATGTTTATGCATGTACATACTTAATTAAATCAATAACTACTTAAAATTCATATTATGCAAACTACGATTAGGTAAAACCTAACCTATATCTGCTAACGTGCAAACCCATTTTCCCATTATGAATCTAAGTGTTAAAGATGTCCAATATTCTGTATCTCCAATATGAAGCAAAACAACTGCCTCTAATTGTGATGGAGAAACCAGTATTCCATTTATCATCTTAGGTATTGTTGGATTGCTTCTTAGCTTAGAAACTTCTGCCTCATTATGCTTATCTTTGTAGCATTCATTAATCAAGTACCACATATTCTCGAGTTTGTATATACACTCTTTTGTTAATGCTCTTTTCATCTCTGGCGATATTGGCCTGCCGTGAGAAATATCACCTACTATGCACGCTACTTTGCATATTTGCATTGCAAGATATAGGTACATCTTTTTACCATGCGTATTATTGAAACACGATGATACGTGATAACTTGCCATTGAGCGAGAAGACCCAACTGGTATTAAACCTTCATAAACTGGAAAAGGTCTTCTATCTTTAGTCTGGAACCGCGACGGATCTACTTGATCTGGGAAGTTACTATTAATAACCTCCCAAAATGTCTCATTATCATCATCGTTTGCGTATAACAGAGTGTTAGAAAAATTTCTCATTCTCTCCTTCTTTCCTAAAATTTTGTCAAGTCATTTATTTTTTAATTCCTTATTTGTTAATTTTGTTTTCACATTATTTTCTAATGTTTAAGTAAAGCATACAGCTTATTGCAAAAAATAAAAGAGTTAATTTAATATGTGGATAAAACATTCATAACGCTTGAATTTTCGCCGAAAAATCAAGGATTATCTAACAAAAGTTATACACATTGAATAAAAAGAATTGCTTTATAGTCCAAAGCTAGGCTGACTAATTCTATTTTCAGAATATTCATCAGCTTAGCTTTACGCAGTTTTGGCCTATACCCTTTTGGCTGCCTATAACACCGAAAGCTGGCATACGTGCTGAGACATGTAATAGAAAATAAAAAATCTCAGTAGATATGAGGACATGTCTGCTGAGAAATCAAATGGAGCGGACAGCGGGACTCGAACCCGCGGTCTCAACCTTGGCAAGGTTGCGCTTTACCAACTAAGCTATATCCGCAAGCAAGATGCCATAGTAGCCTGATTTATTGTTGAATGCAAGTTATAATCAAAAATAAAAAAATATATAGTGATTTTCTGCTGTATTCAAGCAATTTTACGGAGTGTTGAGTATAAGAAAAAGATAAGAAAACGATAAGAAAAATATTGAATACGATAATTATTATCATTAAGCCATAAATTTTTATAAAAATTTTTATTAAAATGTGATTTTTATCATGAAAAATCGTAAAAATAATGTAGAATAAAAGATAGCTTTTACCAAACAGGTAAAAGAAAACTGAAAAAGCAATGTTTTTCAAAGATGAAGCATAGAACAAGGAGGTTTCTATGAAGGCTATTGTTGCAACCAAAGATAAGAAGGCTCAGGTTGTAGAGAAGGAACTTCGTCCATTGGAATTTGGTGAAGCCTTACTCGATATGGAGTGCTGCGGCGTATGCCACACCGATCTTCACGTTAAGAACCAAGATTTTGGCGATAAAACTGGCGTTGTTCTAGGCCACGAAGGCATTGGTATTGTTAAGGAAGTTGGCCCTGGTGTTACAACATTAAAGCCAGGCGACCGTGCATCTGTAGCATGGTTCTTTAAGGGTTGCGGACATTGCGAATATTGCACCACGGGCAGAGAAACACTTTGCCGTAGCGTTTTGAACGCAGGATACACTGCCGATGGTGGCATGTCTCAAGAGTGCATCGTCGCAGCAGACTACGCAGTAAAGGTCCCAGAAGGCTTGGATCCAGCTCCTGCAAGCTCCATCACTTGCGCTGGCGTTACAACCTACAAGGCTATTAAGGAATCTGGCGTACATCCAGGCGAATGGCTTATTTTATTCGGTCTTGGCGGTCTTGGTAATCTTGCGTTGCAATATGCAAAGAACGTATTTGGCGCACACGTAATCGCAGTAGATGTTAACGATGCTCAGCTTGAATTTGCTAAGGAATATGGCGCAGATTTGTGCGTGAACCCACTTAAGGAAAATGTTCCTGAATTTGCTATGAAGAAGGTAGGCGGCGCTCATGGCGCTGTTGTAACCGCTGTAAGCAAGGATGCTTTTAACAGCGCAGTTGACTCTGTACGAGCAGGCGGCACTGTTGCAGCTGTTGGTCTTCCACCAGAAGATATGGAACTCAGCATCCCTCGCCTTGTTCTCGACGGAATCCGCTTGGTTGGATCCCTTGTTGGAACTCGTAAGGATTTGGAAGAAGCGTTCCAGTTTGGTGCTGAAGGCAAGGTTGTTCCACAATGCCATATGCGCAAGATGGAAGACATTAACGACATCTTCGATGAGATGCTCAGCGGTAAGATTCGCGGTCGAATGGTAATTGACCTCTCCCACTGAAAAAAGAGATAAAATAAAAATCTAGAAGCCACTTAGCAAACGCTAGGTGGCTTCTAGTTTATGTTTTAAGAAGTTTTAAGATGCTTTAAGATGCTTTAAGACTTAATTTTTGTACACTATTTCAACGGAGGCATTGGCTTCCAATTAGTATCATGCAAAATTTTTCTGCTTGCAATCCAACCAGTAAAAAGCTTTTTAACGCCACTTAAAATATGCTCACGATCTACAGCAACAAGCCTAATAAGCTCTTTTGCAGCAGTTAATGCTGTTCCAAGAGCAAACATAAATGGTCTAAAATCGCCGTGGATCATAAAGTAGCGCGCCATAAAGCCACGATTTCGCATAATATAGTAACGATTCATGTCGGAAGTGGAATTTAGTTGGCGAACACCAGCAATATCCCAATTAGGAATATTACGAGTTCTGCGAAGAATAATGTCATTTACAACAATCGGATTCGTAACTTTGCTAGCAAGATAGCCATAAGTAGTGTCATCCCAATAAATAAAGTAGCGCGAATCTGGAAGTCCGATTTTCTCTACAATATTGCGCTTAAACAATCCACCTTCAAAGCACATTGTGTTCATAACGCGGTAGCCAGACGAGCCAAATGCTGCTGGAGCGATTGGATTAGGGATTCCAAGAGAAACAATAAAGTTATATTGCCAATAAAAATCGCCACCGTCGTAGTCTAAACGGCTTCCTTGAATAACATCGTGGCTTTTAGTCCACTTGCAAAGACGCTCAATAGATTCTGGAACAGTTTCAACATCATCGTCCATAACCCAAAACCATTGTGCGCCAAGCTCATACGCTTTTTTAACGCCAGCACTAAAACCGCCAGCTCCCCCAAGATTGCTACTTTGTGGCGCGTAAACAACGCGGCTTGAATCGCCAGAATCGTCCGCACTAGAAGCGCCCCATCTGCGCGAAAGAATATCGCTTAAATCATTCACCATTTTGTGCGTTTTTTCGCTACTTTCGTTGTCTACAACAACAATTCGCCACGGGCATTGATTTAAACACTCAAATGATTTGAACAAATTTGCAAGAAGCTCCTGGCGCTTATAAGTAACAACAATAATCGCAAGCTTGTCTATAGTATTAACAGAAGTATTCGTAATTTCACTCATGCTCTTAATCTTACACTTAGCATTGCCATCAAAAAGCGTTACAAGTCAAAAGTTAATCAAACTGCTAAATGTTCTTAGCACTTAGCGATAAATGTTCTTAGCATAAGATAAAAATAAAGTGTAGTTTCAGGGAAGGTGAAAATCCTTACTGGCGGTAACGAGGTAATTCTTGAATTAGTGAATTGTCTTGAAGCCCGCGAGCGGCATTGCGCTGCTGATTCGGTTAAAATCCGAAGCCAACGGTTAAAGTCCGGATGAAAGAAACGGAGGCTCTAATGAGCATTTCACGCGAAAATAATCATAAAACTAGCAATCACACAGCAAATAATCACGCAACTTACTCTGGCACAAACTATTGGTCAAGCGAAAAAATTGCTAAATACGCGCTATTCGTTGCGCTGTCTATTGCTGTAAGCTTTATAGAATTTCCACTTATTCCAGACGTAAACTACCTTAAATATGATCCTTCGGGAATTGTGTGTTTAATTGCAGGATTTGCATACGGACCATTCGCCGCTGCAATCGTAAGCGTACTAGGATTTGCTCCACACTTCTTTACTAACCCGTTTGGCGCAATAATGGCAATATTGGTTTCAATGGGTGCTTCTGTTAGCGCTGCAATCGTCTACAAAAAAATTAGAACCAAAGAAGGCGCTATTATTTCGCTTGTGCTTGGCTCTGTAGTTGCGATTGCTCTTGCAATAGTCGGAAATCTTATAATTACGCCGCTTTATGCTCATATTAGCGTTGAGCAAGTTGCTGCTCTTATAGTTCCAGCTCTGCTACCGTTTAATGTGATTAAGCTTGCGATTCATTGCGTAGTAACTATGCTTGTTTATAAGCCTGTTTCAAAACTTCTTAACTACAACAAATAGTAAACAAATAGCATTAGCCGAAATAGCATTAGTCAATTAAGTAAAAAGCAAGCTGATTATGCAAAGCAATAAAGTTATTCAAGATAAAACAAGTTGCAAAGACGAAAAAAGCAATACGGATTATTGTGCTAAAAAAGATAATGCTGTTTCTTTGCAAAAAGTTCGCTTTAGCTATGATGGCGGAAAAACTTGGATTCTAGACGGAATAGATCTTGAAATAGCGTATGGTCAAAGAATTGCAATAATAGGCAAAAATGGTAGCGGAAAATCTACGCTATCTAAAATTATTGCAGGACTTTCTTCCCCAGATTCTGGAATTGTTACGCTATGCGGAATAAAAGTTTTTGAAGCAAACAATGTTGATTCAAAAGCGTACCAAAAAGCACGAGAATCTATTGGAGCATTGTTTCAAAGCCCAGAAGACCAAATCGTTACAACAGTTGTAGAAGACGATGTTGCTTTTGGGCTTGAAAACTTGTGCGCCTCTAAAGAATTTATGAAGCAAAATATAAGCAACGCTTTACGCGCTGTAAACATGGAAAATCACCGTTTTAGCGATCCGAGCAATATGAGTGGAGGTCAGCAGCAGCGCGTTGCTATTGCGTCGTCGATTGCTACAAAATCAAAACTTCTTGTATTAGATGAGCCTACAAGCATGCTTGATTCTTGCGCAAAAGAAGATGTTGACAAACTTTTTGACAAGTTGCAAGCGAGCGGCACAACAATCGTGCAAGTAACGCATAAGATTAGCGAATGCAAAAATGCGGATCGAATATTAATGCTAGAAAACGGAAAATTGCGTGATGTAAGTTTATTGGAATTAGATGAATTTTTCACGGAAAAATCGCCAGCTGTTATTGAATCAAAAAGCATGACGGAAAATGCAGAAAGTTCAAATACGGCAATTGAAATATCGAATCTAAGACTTAGCTATAGCAAAAATCAAACTCCTATATTATGCGATTATTCTCTAAGCGTAAAATCAGGCGAAATCGTTGCAATAATGGGAAAAAATGGATGCGGAAAATCAACGCTCGCAAAAGCAATATGCGCACTTATTAAATATGATTCTGGCTCTATTTGCGTAAACGGAATAAAAATTAGCGAAAAAACAAGCAAATCGCAAATGCGTGAAATTCGCAAAAACATTGGTTACGTTATGCAATTGCCAGAACAGCAACTTTTTGCGCAAACTGTTTTTGAAGATGTAGCATACGGGCCAAAAAACTTTGGATTAGAAGGACGTGAATTACATTCCAGAGTATTGAACACACTAAAATCATTGCATATTGAACACTTAGCGCAGAAATCCCCATTCGAACTTTCTGGCGGACAGCAGCGACTAGTAGCAATCGCAGGAATTTTAGCTTGCAATCCAAAAATTTTGGTTTTAGACGAGCCTACAGCAGGATTAGATTTTGAGTATGCAAAAATCGTGCTAAAAATTTTAAGCGATTTGCACAATAAAGGCGTAACAATTATTGTTATTACGCACGATTTAAATGAAGCAAAATCGCTTGGTGCGCGCATAGTTACGCTTGATTCGAACAAAAAGAAGCGAGTGCAAGAACAAGACGAAAAGCTTGAAAATGCTAACGAGAATGGTAGCGAAAACAAGAACAAGAACAAAAACAAGTCATTGCTAAGCTTATTCAATACGCGAATAATACTAATATCATGCTTAATTCTTATGTTTAGCGCGTTTAGCATTACAAACTTCTATCAACTAGGAATTCTTGCACTGTCAACGCTTGCTCTAATATTTCTCGCTAGAATATCTCCTATAAAATTATTATTGTCATTGCATATGTTTATTGCAATATTCGTATTTTCTGGAATGTTTAATCTTCTAGTTGTGCATTCTGGAAGAGAACTTTTTAGAATCGGGCCGCTACTAATAACAGATGATGGAATAAAGTTTGCAATACTTTTCGCTTCAAGATTTTCGCTTGTTATACTAATCGGGTCAATAATTGTACTAACAATAAGCCAAACGCGATTGACTGAAGCATGCGCGTCTATTATTTCACCTCTTAAAAGCGTAGGATTGCCAAGTCAAGAAATTGCTCTTATTATGAGCCTTGCTTTGCGATTTTTGCCAACTCTTTCAAAAGAAGCAGAATCTGTAGCCTTAGCTCAAATCGCAAGAGGCGGAAACATAAAAGACGGATCTATAAAAAAGCGATTGCGAGCAATAACTTCTCTTATTGTTCCAGGATTTGCAAGCGTGATTCGACACGCAAACACACTAGGGCTTGCGCTAGATTCTAGATGCTACGTTCCTGGAGCAAAGCGCACGCACTTACATACGGAGAAAATTCACATAAAAGACTTTGCGCTTTTAAGCGTTACATTAGCTATTGTGTGCGGAATAATTTTTGCTGGAATATTTATATAACTAATAATTGGAATATTTGTATATTGAACGTATTAATCGTATTGAACCTATTGAACGCGGATTCTTACGGTTAATGTATAATCCGATAAGCATTGAAAATTTAAGCGTTATAAATAGATGGTCGATAGTTGGTTGTTGATAATTGCGTTTGACAATATAGCGTTTTGACGTTTTAGTGTTTTAATGTTTTGAAAATTGACGTTTTAGCGTTTTACGCATGTTGAACGCGATTTGGAAGGAAAATAATGGCATTAACTAAAAAGCAGATTAAGCAATTGCGTGCGCTCGCTAACACTTTAAGCCCATTGCTTTATGTTGGAAAAAATGATATTAGCGATGCTGCTGTTAAGCAAGCAGACGAGACAATGCAATCGCACGAGCTTATGAAGTGTGCTGTGCAAGATGGCTCTGGCTTAAGTGCTAAAGAAGCTGCACAAGAACTTGCAGAACATCTTGGTGCAGAAGTTGTGCAAGTAATTGGCAATCGCTTTGTATTGTTCCGCGTTTCAAATCGCGAAGATATTGACCACATTATGCTTGTTCGTGACTAAAACTATCTTAAAAAAATAGTAATACTGCATTAAAAGGCTTCTTAAAATTCTAAGGAGCCTTTTAATTATTGACTTTATTTATTGTCATCGGGATTGTGGAGAATATTGCGAATTTGAGATAAACGTTGTGAAATCTCGTGCTCGTAGCCGCGATTATTTGGGTGATAATATTCGCGGCCAACTAGCTCATCTGGCATATATTGCTGAGATGCAACAGCTCCTGGGTAGTCGTGAGCGTACTTATAGCCTTCGTGATTTCCCCAGCTTTTCATTAAAGCAGTTGGAGCGTTACGCAAATGAAGAGGCACTTGACCAATATTTCCAGCATCAACATCTTGCAAAGCCTTATTAATCGCATTATAGCTTGCGTTTGATTTTGGAGCAGTTGCTACAGCAATCACAGCTTCCGAAAGAATAATGCGTGCTTCTGGCATGCCAATTAGAGCAACAGCTTGAGCTGCAGCAACAGTTACTTGCAAAATTTGTGGAGCTGCCATGCCAACTTCTTCGGCAGCAGCAATCATAATTCGCCTTGCAATAAAACGCGGGTCTTCCCCAGCTCTAAGCATTCGCGCTAAATAATGCAAAGAAGCGTCAACATCACTTCCACGCATTGACTTAATAAAAGCAGAAATCACATCGTAATGGTCATCGCCATCTTTGTCGTAGCGAACTGTAGTAGTATCCATTACGTTAGAAACAATATCGGCAGTAATAACAGGCTTCTTTTTGCCATGTTGCAAAGCAACATCTCCTGTTACCGCCCCTGCTGCCGCTTCTAGAATAGTAAGAGTTTTGCGAGCGTCTCCCCCACTTAAACGAATAATTGAATCTATTGCATCGTCATCAATCTTAAGCTGATTATTAAGACCATTTTCGCTAGAAATTGCGCGTTCAATAAGCGTGCGCAAATCTTCTACACTAAGCGACTCAAGTTTAACAACTACTGATCTACTAAGTAGTGGCTTAATGATTGAAAAACTTGGATTTTCGGTAGTAGCTCCAATAAAAGTTACATCGCGATTTTCTACGCTTGGAAGCAAAGCATCTTGCTGTGATTTAGAAAAACGGTGAACTTCGTCAATAAACAGAACTGTTTCTTGACCTTTACTAACTAAACGCTCATGCGCGCGATCTAGCACCGCTCTAACATCTTTGACTCCAGAAGTTACAGCAGAAAGCTCTTCAAACACGCGACCAGACTGTTGAGCCACAATATAAGCAAGCGTAGTTTTACCAACACCTGGAGGCCCAAACAACACAACAGAACTTGGAGATGTAAGAGAACCTTTAGATTGAGGATTTGCAAGTCTGTGCAAAGGCGAACCATCTTTTAGCGCATGAGTCTGCCCAAGAACGTCTTCGATAACGCTCGGTCGCATACGCACAGCCAAAGGACGTGTTACATCACTAGGCGCACTACTTGCTGTAAATAAATCCTGAACCATAATCTAAGTATACTCAATCCATAGAACAAACGTTCGACTATATTTTAGATTTTGCATAAAACATAAGTAAAATATAAGCAAAACGCAAATAAAACTTAAGTAGAACAACACTAAACATGCGACACGCTGTAGTCAAAGAACACAACTTCGCCTGTATCTTGTGTGGAATCCAAATCAACAATTCCAGTAATAGCCCAATTATGGTCTCCGTCCGAATCGTCAATAATCTGCCGAACTTTCCACGAATGCTCACTTTTTTCTAGAGAATCATCCAAAATAAACAAGTCTCCGCCACGAGCTTTGGCATCTATCCCAACATACTCATGTTCGTCGTAATAGTCGTCGAGCACATCATTCCACTCGTGAACACCGTAGCCCCAAGCTTTGTCAAGCTCTCCCAAAGTATCCGCATCTTCCAAATCCATAAGTTGCACGCGGCGGAACATTGCGTTTCTAATCAACACAATAAGTCCTCTTCGATCCGCAACAACAGACTCAGCAGTTGAAGGCGCAGCCGTAGTTACTGCACTAGCTTCAGCGTCCGACCCTCCAGCACTCTCCCACTCGTCAACCAAACTAGAATCAATAGAGCGCACAACAAGACGAAGCCACGAAATAATATCGCGCAATTCTTCGTTAAGCATGTCTTCTGGCACAGTGCGAGCAAGCGAACGATAAGCGTCCGAAAGGTAACGAAGAAGCGTTCCTTCACTTCTAGCAATACCATAGCGCGAAATATAGCCAGTAAAATCGGATGCTGTTTCAACCATGTCTCGAAGCACAGATTTAGGCTTAATCCAGTAGTCGTTTGCCCACGGAACATCTTTGCGATATTGCGCAAAAGCATGCTCAAGCAAATCTTCAAGAGGCTTAGGGTAGCTAACTTCAGCTAAGCGTTCCATGCGCTCCTCGTAATCAATGCCATCATCTTTCATGCCAGCCATTGCAGCGTCGCGAGCTTTACGCTCTTGAGCGCGAAGAACAGGCTTAGGATCATCTAAAGTTGCTTCAACCATAGAAATTACGTCAAGCGCGTAACTTTCAGATTCTGGGTCTAGAAGTTCCAAAGCAGCAAGCAAGAACGGCGAAAGTGGCTGATCTAGCGCAAAACCTTCTGGCATAGCAATATCAAGATCATAATCGCAAGAACCGTCCGAAAGCTCTCTACATTCAATAACTTGAGTGTCAAGCAAAGTTTGGAAAATATCGTTGCAACGCTCAAGCAATTTTTCTTTATCTTGCGGCTTTTGCGCACTATCTTCAATAAGTTTTTCAACGCGTGCTCTAGCGTCTCCGCCTTGCGTAACTTCGTTCAAAATCATTGAGTGAGTTACAACCATGTGCGGATTCAAAGTTTCGGGAGCGCTTTCAATAAGCTTAGTAAACGTTTGCTCACTCCAAACAACAAATCCTTCTGGAGCCTTCTTACGCTTAACTTTTTTAAGCTTTTTAGGATCGTTTCCAGCTTTTGCAACAGCGCGCGCATTCTCAATCTCGAACTCTGGAGCCTCGCTAACCACTAAGCCTTCGGTATCAAACCCCATTCTGCCTGCGCGACCTGCAATTTGGTGAAACTCGCGAGCGCGAAGCTTTCGACTACGGTTCCCGTCAAATTTTGTAAGAGCTGTAAGCACAACAGAGTGAATCGGCACGTTAATACCAACGCCAAGAGTGTCTGTTCCGCAAATAACTGGCAGCAACCCCTGTTGTGCAAGCTGTTCGACGAGCCTGCGGTAGCGCGGAAGCATACCAGCATGATGTACGCCAACTCCTGTGCGCAGCAGCCTTTGCAAAATTTTGCCAAATCCTGTAGTAAATTTAGTGCCTTTAATAGCTTGAGCAATTTTATCTCGCTGATCTTTGCTAGAAACCCCCGTGCTTGCAAGCGCTTGAGCTGTTTCTAGAGCTGCGTCTTGCGAAAAATGAACTACGTAAATCGGCGTTAAACCCTTGTTAAATAATAGTTCTACAGTTGTTGCAAGCGGCTTATCTGTGTACTCGTATTCGAGTGGGATTGGTCTTGGCGCATTAGCAATAATATCAACACTACGATTTGTTGATTTTTCTAAGCGTTCCGCAATATCCGTTACGTCTCCAAGAGTTGCGCTCATAAGCAAAAATTGCGTGTTTGCAAGAGTAAGTAGCGGCACTTGCCAAGCCCATCCGCGCTCTGGGTCTCCATAGTAGTGGAATTCGTCCATTGCAACGCAATCAACTTTTGCGTTTGCACCTTCGCGCAGAGCTTGATTTGCTAAGATTTCTGCAGTGCAGCAGATTATTGGAGCGTCCGCGTTAATATGCGAATCGCCAGTAATCATACCTACGTTGTCTCGCCCAAAAATCGCAACTAAATCGAAGAATTTTTCGGATACAAGTGCTTTGATTGGCGCAGTGTAGTAGGAGCGTCTGCCAGTGGCAAGTGCTGCAAAATGCATGCCGAGCGCTACTAGCGATTTTCCAGAACCTGTTGGAGTGTTTAAGACTACGTGGTCTCCTGCAAGCAAATCCATAACCGACTCTTCTTGATGCGGCCACAAATCTACATGCTTGTTAGTCTTAACCCAATCAACAAATGCTTGAAAAATTTCGTCTTCGCTAGCATGATGCAAATCAAGAGCTAACTCGCCTAATCCAGCCATATTCCGCTCCTACTTTACTTACGCTTTAATCGCAACTTTAATCGCAGATTTATTTGCAATTTATTTGTGATTAACCTGCGACTTTACTTACGCTTCTTCTTATCTCGTACTTTTACAGAGATTTGAATAGGAGTTCCCTCAAATCCAAACTCTTCTCGAAGAGAACGCTCAATAAAGCGACGGTAGCCGTGCTCTAAGAAGCCAGTTGCAAATATTACAAAACGTGGAGGGCGCGTAGAAGCTTGCGTTGCAAATAAGATTCGCGCTTGCTTTCCACCTCGCAAAGGATGTGGATGAGCAGACTGAATACGGCCTAAGAAAGCGTTAAGCTTGCCTGTAGGAATGCGCTTATCCCAGTTTTCTAAGGCTGTTCGCATAGCGCGCGCAAGACGGTTAGTATGCCATCCCGTTTTTGCAGAAAGATTAACGCGTTCAGCCCAAGTAACGCGCTCAAACTCAGTTTTCCACAAGCGTTCCATGCGCTGCCTAGAGAATTCGTCCATCAAATCCCACTTGTTAAACACAAGTACGATTGCGCGACCTGCATCCACAGCCTGGCTCATAACTTTTAGATCTTGCTCTGCAATCGGCTGAGAAGAATCAAAAAGAATCAAAGCAAGTTCCGAGCGTTCAATCGCAGCTTGCGTACGTAGTGAAGAATAGTATTCGGCGCCAGTAAGCTTGTGCTGCCTGCGCTTAATACCAGCAGTGTCAATAAACAGCCAATCCTCGCCGTCAACTCGCACAACCTCATCAACAGGGTCTCGAGTAGTTCCAGCCAAGTCGTTTACAACAGAGCGTTCTTCGTGAGCCAAATGGTTCAAAAGCGAAGACTTGCCAACGTTTGGACGACCTACCAAAGCAACTCTGCGAAGACCTTGCGGAGTTAAGAATCCAGAAGTCTTATTCGCTTTCTTCAAAGACGTAAGAGCCGCGTCAAGCAAATCTCCAACGCCTCTGCCGTGCATTGCAGAAATTCCGTAAGGCTCGCCCATTCCAAGCTTCCAAAACTCTGCAGTCAAATACTCGCTTCTAGCGTCGTCAACCTTGTTAACTGCCAAAGTAATAGGCTTACCAGCAGCGCGAAGCATTGAAACAATACGCTCGTCGGTAGCTGTTAAACCAACTTGACCATCTACTAGAAAAATCACAGCATCGCTTAAACGCACTGCTACTTGCGCCTGTTCAGCAATCGAAGAATCAATGCCTTCAACATCTGCTTCCCAGCCGCCAGTATCAACAAGCTTGAAGTTGGTTCCAGCCCACTCAGCGTCGTAGCTTACGCGATCTCTAGTAACGCCTGGAGTATCTTCTACAACAGCAACTCTGTGACCCAAGATACGGTTTACAAGCGTTGATTTTCCAACGTTTGGTCGGCCAATAACGGCAATTACTCCAACAGCTTTTGTATCTTTCGACTCATCTTCGCCTGCTAAATCTCCGCTAAGAAGCGCACGGTCTTCATCGTCAAGATCGTAGCCTTCAAGATTTGCAGCATAACGGTCATACTCATCTTGCTCAATTGCATCGTCAACCATCTCTACAAGCGCGTCAAGAGTCTGCTCAAAAGTCAAATCAGAATTATCTAAAGTTGTAACACCGTCTGCAGCTTTAAGAAAATGCGTAACTTTAGAATCTTTAGCGTCTCGAGCGCGAATATCGTCTTCTTCTAAAAATTCATTATTCTTAGATTCATTATTTTGCGAATTTTCTTGCGCAATATCTTGCTTGTTTCTGCGAGCTTGGCGAACATCCTCACGAGCAGTAAGAAGCACTCGAACTTGCGCATTAGGAGCCACAACAGTAGTAATATCGCGGCCTTCTGCAACAATTCCTTCTCCGCCAGAGAAAGAATCCTCAGCTGACTCTGCCGCAATATACGCACGCTGAGCAGCAATAAGCATGCGTCGAACTGCAGGAATCGAAGAAACAGTAGACACGTGCGAAGAAACTTCGATGGAACGCAATTCTTCGCTAATATCTTCACTATCAATTACGACTACAGGATTTTTTGGATCAACGCTAAATTCAGCATGATCTTCCGTAAACAATGCTCCAACAGCTTCAACAATTTGATTAAAGCGTTCTGCATCTGCAGAATTTGTTGGATTTCCTTCTTCGTCCAACTCAAGCTGCTTGCTTAAATCAATGCCTTGCTTTAGGCACCACCATGCGGCAGCTCTATACATTGCACCCGTATCTAAATACGCAAAACCGTAGTATTGTGCTAAAGCGCGAGAAGTAGAAGACTTGCCAACTCCTGCTGGTCCATCAATTGCTACACAAATCACAGGCCAACCTCCTTAGAAAGCGAGCGCACTTCTACTTGCGAAAGCACGCGATAAGACCCAGCTTTTAAGTCGCCCAACTTAATAGGGCCGATTTGCGTACGAACAAGACGCTTTACCGGGAAACCAACAGCTCCAAAAATCCTACGCACAATGCGATTTTTGCCAGAGTGCAAAACAACTTTTACGATTGTTGCATCGTGATTCTGATCGATTATTGCGCATCTGTCTAGCTTAATCCAGCCGTCTTCCAGATTTACGCCTTGCGAAACTAGCCTGCGGCAAACCATTCCGTTGATTTTGCCTTCAACAGTTGCAATATACGTTTTTTCAACTTCGTACTTTGGATGCATAACATGCTGGCTTAGCTCGCCATCGTTGGTCATTAAAATAAGACCTTCCGAATCGTAGTCCAAGCGACCCATGTGGAAAATTCGCTCGTATTTGTCTCCAACAATATCTCTTAAAGTAAAGCGACCTTTTGGATCATCCATTGCGCTCAAAACTCGCTTTGGCTTATTAAGCGCAAGCGTTACAAGCTTGTGATTGAACTTTACTCTGGATCCGTCTACGCGAATTTTTTGCTTACTTGGATCTACTCGAGTTCCGAGTGTTGTTACAAGCTCATCATCCACTTCAACACGCCCATCGAGAATAATCTCCTCACATTTGCGTCTTGAACCAAATCCCGCTTCAGCAAGTAGCTTTTGCAGTCGAACGGCATTTTTGTCATTTGAATGCGCCTGATTGGCGCGGGAATATGCGTTTGGCATCGTTCTCCCAACGTGACCTATTGTATTAATTTAATCTTATTGATGTTTTATTTATGGCCATTTTTGCGTATTTTTTAATAATTTTTAATCATTTTTTAATACTCACAGCAAATTGCCACGTTTTTCTATACTAGCGTATGGCATAGCCGTGATACTATAGCAAACGTTTGGTTGTGTTGCGAATAACAAAACAACATAAAAACAACACAACGCGTACACATTAACGTAAGGAATTGTTATGAACAACACTTTGCAAAATAAATGTTCAAATGATGAGCAAAAAGCATCTGCTCCTGCACCTCTTATTTTTAGGATTTTTGCTGAATTTATTGCAAGCGTTTTTGCAATATTTACTATTTACACGTTCTCTTCTGTTGTAACAGCAATGTACGGCGTGAACGTTCTTTTGATTGCTGCAGGAACAGGCTTAGCTTACGCAGCAGCAATCAGTATAGCAGCTAAGGTTTCTGGAGGCCACGTTAATCCAGCAGTAACAATCGCTTCTATGCTTACTGGAAGAACCTCTTATATCTCTGGAATTTTATACATTATTGCGCAAGTTCTTGGCGCACTCGTTGCTGCTTCAATAACTGTTTTTATTCTTCCTCAAACTAAAATGGTTCCAGAAAAAACATGGTTTGCTCCTGTTGTAAACGGTTTTGAAAGCGCTTCCATCTCTGCAAATCAGCTAAAAAGCGTTAATGCTTCTTTTGGCGTTATCTCCGCATTAATAGTTGAGATTATTGCAGTTCTTATTATTGTTGCAACAGCAATGACGTATACGCGCGAAGATGGTAGTACTAAATGCACGTATGCAGCACACATGGGTATTGCATACTCTGTTGGAGCTTTTATTACCTACCAAATTACTGGATCGGGTCTTAATCCTGCTCGCTCTACGGGTATTGCCATTCTTGCACAGTCTAAGAAATTAGCTGCTTCGCCATTAAGCCAACTTTGGGTATTTTGGATTGCTCCTGTTTTTGCAGCAGCTCTTGTTGGATTCATTATGCTTATTAGCAAGCTTGTTCGTTCTTCTTCAAAAGACTCAATCAGTGCTAAAGAATCTAATAATTCTGGCGATTTAAGCTTGGATGATTCTTCCAAAAACACTTCAGCATCTAACGAAGAATCAGAAAATAGCGAGAATAAAGAAGTTAACCCATTTTATAACGAAGACAAATAGTTAAAACAAAATAGGTTACATAAAAACAAAAATAGAAAAATACGTTATTAGCAAACCAAGTCCTAGTGCAATGCTTAGAAAAGAGTCAAAAGCAACGGATCTAACTTTCCAAGGGCTTCGTTGAGAGAAAATTAAGCGTATTATTCCAAGAATGATGGCTGTTGCAGAAATAATAACTGTAGCAGCCATTATTTTTCCTATAAAAGCTAATACAGCGCACACGCATACGATTATTGCTACAATCCATTGCGCGTATGGCTTACCTTCTTTTACTTCCGAAACGTAGATATGATTGCTTGAGTTGCTATTCGCATTACTATTCGCATCGTGCATTAATTCATCTTTATGATCAAATTTTAATTCGCTATCTTGATTCTTCTGGCTAATTGTCATACTTGTATAATACATAAAAAGCCTTGGAAAGTATATTAAATACAATCCAAGGCTTTTTACGTTAATATGATTAATCGAGCTAATCTAACTGACTAATCAGCTATTTACAGAAACACTAATTTGCAAATAGCGATTGATTTTTAGTGGAAGAAGTGCCTCGTTCCAGTAGTGTACATTGTTACGCCAGCCGCGCGCGCAGCGTCAAACACTTCCTCATCTCTAATAGACCCTCCAGGTTGAACTATTGCGCTTACACCTGCTTCAATCAAAATTTGAGGACCATCAGCAAACGGGAAGAATGCGTCGGATGCTGCAACAGAGCCTTTAGCACGCTCAACGCCATCAGCCAAAGTATTTGCTCTTTCAACTGCAAGATGGCAAGAATCCACACGATTAACTTGACCCATTCCGATTCCAACAGTTGCTAAATCATGCGCAAGCAAAATGGCATTAGACTTTACACACCTAAGAGAACGCCATGCAAACTCTAAGTCTTTTAAGGTTTCTTCGTTCGCTGGGTTTCCAGAAACAAGAGTCCAATTTTGTGGATTATCTCCAAAATCATCAATCTTATCTGCACTTTGCACCAACGCTCCGCCGTCAATAGGATGCACTTGCAAACCTAAAACAGGAGGATTTGCAACCTTTAGTATTCGCAAATTCTTCTTCTTAGTGCGCAATAACTCCAAAGCCTCAGGCTCGTAGTCTGGAGCAATAATTACTTCTGTAAAAATTGGACGCACACTTTGTGCCATTTCTAGAGTAACAGTTGAATTGCAAGCAATCACTCCACCGTATGCGCTTACAGGATCGCAAGCGTGAGCCTTCGCATGAGCCTCTGCAGCTGTTGCACCTATTGCTAAGCCGCAAGGATTATTGTGTTTGCAAACAGCAACGGCAATTTGCGGAGCAAAATCCCAAACTGCACGCCATGCTGCATCCGCATCAACATAATTGTTGTAACTCATTGGCTTTCCACCAAGAAGCTCAGCTTGAGCTAAACCGCCATTATGCAACGGATCAAGATAAAGCCCCGCATATTGATGTGGATTCTCTCCATACCTAAGCTTACGTTCAAGAGTCCATGTTCGCGTATAGTCACATGGAAGTAACAAATCTTTGCTTGTTTTATCAAGCGAATCATCATTGTTATCTGTGTTTTCTATCATGCTTTGTGGCATTGGCCAAGCACTATTAGTCCATTGGCATATTGCAGCATCGTAAGCGGCTGTATGCTCGAATGCTTTATGCGCTAAGTATTCGCGCTCTTGCAAACTAAAGCCTTCGCCAGAAGCAATTCGATTAGCAAGCAATTTATAATCTGCAGGATCTGTAATAACAGCTACAGACTTATGATTTTTAGCAGCTGCTCGAATCATTGAAGGTCCACCAATATCGATTTTTTCAATAATGGCATCATTTTTAGCGCCGCTCATAACTGTGTTCACAAAAGGATACAAGTTTACAACTACAGCATCAAATGGCTCAATATTCAAATCTTTAAGCTGCTTTACGTGATCCGAATTGCTCATATCTGCTAGGATTCCAGCGTGAATATGCGGATCGAGAGTTTTAACTCTACCATCTAAACTTTCTGGGAATCCTGTTACATCCGACACTTGCGTAACGCTTACACCCAATTCTTGAAGCTTTGAAGCAGTTGAACCAGTTGAAACAACTTGAGTTCCACACTTTCTAAAAGCATCTGCCAGCGTTTCTAGTCCTTCTTTGCAAAATACTGAAACCAGTACTCGCTTTATTGACCTTTTACCTGTGGTTATCAGCACATCTGCATTTTGTTCTTGCTCATGTATCTGTTGCACCGGTCTTCCTCCTTGTGTTGGATGAGGATTTATTTTTTATTAGCTTTTGAGCTGACTGTTCTAGTTGACTCAAGATTACTAGTTTCAGTTTTGCTCTCAAGCAAAGGTTGATTTTCGGATAAAATTTTATTGCTTAAAAGTCGAATACCAACTATTATTGCGCAAACAAAAAGAATAACAAGCCAAGCAAAGCCAAAACCGTATAATGTTAAATGGCCTAAAGATCGAAGACTTCTACTTACATTAACTCCAACATGTGCTAATCTAAATCTTCCCAAACTACCATTCGCAAATAGAAGCAATACACTCATAACAAGTATTATTGCCATGCAAGACGCTACTAGAACTATTGCAGATTGAACAAATGCAAAAGCTGTTTTCTTCCAGTCTACTTTATTGTTATCAAATATGATTCTAAGGTTGCACAACTTTGAGTACAAAATTATAAACGATGCCAAAATAGCGCACAAAACAAACAATATACTAACCGAAGCTGTTCTATAGAATGAATCTTTTATAGCGTCTGGGAATATTGCAAAAAGTGGAATAGGTGGTAACGATTTTTTGCTAACAGAAAAAATACTAAAGCTTGCAATATCTCCAATGTTGAATCCTGCTCCAGAAATCCAAGATAATGCCCATAGTGCAATATTCGGCAACCACACTAAACAGGCAATAGATGTTAAAATCCTAGAACCGATTTGCATTCCTAGCTTAGAAAATGCAATCTCAACGTTGCTTGAACCAACTACACACCAAAAGATGATTGTTAAAAGTGCAACAATTGCGTAAATAACTAAAACACTTACAGAGCAATAAAAACAGATTTTTGCACATTTAATTATTCGCTCAGAAAAATGCTTTGTCAACTTTTGTTTTATTTGTGCAAACGTAGAAGAATATGGAAAAACAGCAATCATCATAGCCAAAATATACACACAAACACTTTTTAGCAATATTATTGGCAAAGAATCCAACAACTCAATATTAGTATTTTGGGATATTACATAATTTGCAAAAACCCAAACAAATAATCCTATTGAATTGGCTAATTGACCGCCTTTTAGCTTTCTCATTGCAATTGCAAGAGACGAAACTAAAAGAATTGTTAATCCAAGAGGAATAATCGTAAGAACAAAATCGTCAAAACCAAGACCAACACCTTGTGCAAAAAGAAGTACGGCCCATGTTAAAGACATTGATGAATCAGAAAGATTACCAGTTCCTTCTTCAATCGAAATTACTAAAAGCGTTAAAGACATAAACAACCCAACAATAAGAGCAAAAACAAAAATAGCTATTGCTGGAATAGCTAAACCCTTCAAAACGCTAATAAGAGAAGATTTTAGTTTTTTCAAAATTGTTCCTCCCCTACGTTCTTAAAGTTTAGACTTGGATTATTTTGGATTATCTATGTATTTAACGCTTTTCCTAAAACTATTATTTGCTGTGTTTAAGCTGGCATTTTCATTAAGCTAGAGCACTTATAGGATTGCAAGTCGCTCATTCCGTTAATGCCCGTTAGTTCCATTACAAAGCAGAACCCAGCAACAACACCTTCGGATCTTTCAACAAGCCTTGCAGCAGCTTTTGCGGTTCCTCCTGTTGCAATCAAATCATCAACAATAAGAACACGCTGGCCAGGTTTAATCGAGTCTTTTTCAATCTCGATTTTAGCTTCTCCATATTCAAGAGAATACGATTCGCTAATAACTTCTGGCGGCAACTTCCCTGCTTTTCTTACGGCAACAAAACCCTTATTTAAGCGTGCAGCTAATACTGGGCCAAATAAGAATCCACGAGCTTCAAGACCTGCAACTAAATCAAAAGAATCTTTAGAAACTGGCAAAGAATCAACAAGTGACTCAATAAGAATGTTCATACCACGAGCATCTGCAAATACTGGTAGAAAATCGCGAAAAACAATCTTTGGATTAGGGAATCCTGGAATTGTGCGAACAAGAGATGCTAAATAATTAGCATCTTCACTACTAACATTCTTTAGAGGCTTTACCGTAATATCAGTTGTTGTCATAATCCTAGCGTTCTATTCTAGTTTTCTTTATTTTCATTAGATTCGCTAGATTCTTGAACCTCGTTAGATTCATTGGATTCTTGCGATTCCTGCGATTCGTTATCTTCTGCGCTATCTGCATTATTAGCGCCTTCGGCACTATCTTCTTTATCGTAGCTATTAAAATCTACGCGAACGTAAACCCTGTTAACAGCACGGAAAGATACGCGAAGCAGACTACCTTCTGAATCTAAAACAATCTCTTCGTGATCTGCATCAACGCTAACAACTTTACCAATAATTCCGCCAATGGTTATAACCTCAACGCCAGGCTTTAACGAATCATGGAAAGAACGCAATTCAGTTTGGCGCTTTTTCATGTTACGAGATTGGAACCACATGATACCAACCATGGAAATTACAAGAACAATAAGCATGCCATACTGTTGAAAGAATTGGGGCACAATAAACTCCTTAAGTTATCCAACCCTAAGACGGCAAAACACCGTCCAAATCAACTATTTTATGTTATCTATCTGACATTATCGGGTGCTTTAAGACCTAAATGTTGCCAAGCTTTTTCAGTTGCAACTCTGCCTTTAGGTGTTCTAACAAGAAAGCCTTCTCGAACCAAATATGGTTCACAAACTGTTTCTACAGTTTCCGACTCTTCTCCAACCATTGCAGCCAAGTTATTAAGCCCTACAGGACCACCATTAAATTGAACCACAATAGCTTTTAGAACAGCAATATCTAAACGATCAAGGCCTTGAGTATCTATTTGATACAAAGATAAAGCATCGATTACAGACTCGCGATTTACTTCTTTAAGATTATGGACTACTGCCCAATCTCTAACACGCCTCAAAAGTCTGTTTGCAATCCTAGGAGTTCCCCTAGAACGCAAAGCAAGCTCTTTTGCCGCTTGGCCTGCAAGATTTACGCCTAAAAGTGCGGAAGAACGCTCAATAAGCTTCTCTAGCTCTTCGTGAGGATAAAAATCCAAGTGAGCAGTAAAACCAAAACGCGCTCTAAGAGGAGAAGGAAGCATGCCTTCTCTAGTAGTTGCGCCAACAACCGTAAAATGAGGCAAAGTAAGCGGTATAGAAGACGCTCCAGGCCCTTTTCCAACCATAACGTCTACTCGAAAATCTTCCATAGCGATATAAAGCAACTCTTCTGCAGCGCGAGGAAGTCTATGAATCTCATCAATAAACAACACTTCACCTGTATCTAAAGAGCTTAAAATCGATGCTAAATCCCCAGCATGTTGAATAGCAGGGCCAGAAGTAACTCGAATAGAAACGCCTAATTCGTTAGCAACAATCATTGCTAAAGTTGTTTTTCCAAGACCAGGAGGACCTGCAAGAAGCATATGATCGGGAGGAACATTACGCAATCTTGCAGCATCCAAAAAAAGTTGCAATTGCGCTTTTAATAAAGGCTGACCAATAAAACCATCCAGAGCATGAGGACGCAACTCCTCATCACTAATTTGCTCGTTTTCTATAGCACTAGAAGATACTATTCTTAATGAATCTTCTGATACGCCAGTATTAACAGATTGCACGTTGTTGATTTTCTCACTGTTGATTTTCTCGCCAAAACTCATAATCGTCACCTGCCTCTATCCAGCGAAGACAAAGCCATGCGCAAAACTGTTGGCATATCTTCATCTCTAATTGGCAAAGAAATATGCTCTTGTTTACAAACGCTTTCCACTGCTTTTTGAGCATCAAACTGCTTCCAGCCTAAAGACATCAATCCAACAACAACTTTTTGCATAGAAGAATCAATAAAATCGCTTATATTCTTGTTTACATTTTTATCCATGCTATCTTGTGCTAATAAAGACACGTCAATAGAGCCTTTAAGCTCGAGGATAATTTTTTGTGCACCCTTTTTTCCCAACCCAGGAGCGGAAGAAAGCGCAGAAACATCTGAATCCGCAATAGCCTTAATCAAACGATCTACGCTTAATGTTGAAAGCAAAGAAAGAGCTACTTTAGGACCCACTCCACTAACTTTTTGTTGAATTTGAAGAAAAATACGCTTTGCAGCCATACTTGTAAAACCATAGAGCGTAATAGCATCTTGACTAACTTGCAAAGACGTATAAACTCTAACTTCTTGACCTTCGCGCAAAGATGATAAATCTGACGAAGGCATATATACCTCGTAGCCAACGCCACAAACACAGACAAGCGCACAACGCGAATCGATAGATTCCACTACGCCATTAAGCATACCGATCATCAGCGCTCACCTTTCAAAATAAATCCCTACAGCCTATAGAACATCTGTTCTATAAACATCCTACATACCTCGCCCGACAGAACTTGATCCGCGCGCCGCACGCAAAGACTCAGCCCACTTTCTTTGAGCATCTGTTAAATGCTGCTCTCGCTCTCCTCCTTGCAATGCGCCTGCAGGCCTAAGAGCATGGCAAATAGCTTGAGCTAAAGCATCGGCAGCATCTGCAGGAGTTGGTAAAACATTAAGATTCAAAAGACGCGCAACCATGCGCTCTACTTGCTCTTTGCCAGCACTGCCACTGCCTGCAACAGCAAGTTTAACTTCCGTTGGAGTGTGTAAAGCAACAGGAATACCCCTTTGAGCTGCAACAAGCATAGCGATTCCTGCAACTTGAGCAGTTCCAAGCACCGTATTTCGATTTTCTTGAGCAAACACGCGCTCAATCGAAACAACATCTGGCGAAAACCTCTCGATTTTCTCCACAAGACCATTGTAAATTTCTAGCAATCTTAAATCTTGAGAAGTTTTTGGATTGCTTCTTAAAACATCGACGTGAATAAAAGAAAGCCGACGAGAAACGCCGGCTTCAATCACGCCGACCCCGCAGCGAGTAAGCCCGGGGTCAACGCCCAAAATCATCATTGGAAACTATTCTGCTTCCTCAAGCTGAGCCATAACTTCATCCGAAGCAGTCCAGTTGCTATAAATATTTTGAACATCGTCCAAATCATCGAGATTGTCAATCAAGCGAGACACCTTTTGAGCATCTTCAAAGCTCAACTCAACCTCGTTATTTGGATGCATAACGATTTCTGCAGAATCGTAGTCAAAACCAGCATCTTGCAAAGCCTTACGAACAGTTACCAAATCGCTAGAATCCGTGTATACGGAATACACGTCTCCATCGTCTGCAACGTCTTCAGCACCTGCTTCTGCAGCAATATCAAAAAGCTTGCTATAGTCAACACCTTCGCTAGGAACTTCAATCAAGCCCTTGCGCTCAAAGTTAAAGCTCACAGAACCACTTGTAGCCAAAGAGCCATTGCCCTTTGTAAGAGTGGAACGAACATCTGCTGCAGCGCGATTACGATTATCTGTAAGGCACTCAATAATCAAGCCAACGCCTGCAGGAGCATAGCCTTCGTAAACAATCTCTTCGTAGTTTGCGCCGCCTGCTTCTTCTCCAGAGCCACGCTTAACAGCACGCTTAATGTTGTCTGCTGGCATAGAAGCTTTCTTAGCTTTAACGATTGCATCGTACAAAGTTGGGTTACCATCTGGGTCTCCACCACCAAGACGAGCTGCGATTTCAATATTCTTAATAAGCTTGGCGAAAAGCTTGCCGCGCTTTGCGTCGATAGCGGCCTTCTTGTGCTTTGTGGTCGCCCACTTGGAATGACCTGACATGATACTCCTAAAAAGTGTACGGTTACGTAAACGTGATGATTTTAATGCGCTTTAGCGACAAATCACCAAATTGAATTTATTTAAGCAAATTTTTAACTTCAAAAATGCGCTGAAAAACAGTTATAGCTCCACCAATGCAAAGAATAATCATTGCCAAGCAAAGCCACAATAACCAACCCGTTAATCCGCTTAATCCCATTGAAACTAGAATTATTGCAACTCTATCGGCGCGAGTAATCAATCCTTTTTTAGCGTCTACTCCAACAGACTCGCCTCTTGCTCTCGCATATGACGTTACAAAAGCAAACATCATAGATACTAGCGAGCACACTAATCCGCAATATCTCAAAAAATTATTCACGTAAAATGGCAAATATAAGCAAATGTTTAGATTATTTGCGCGATATAAACAAATGCAAACACAAGCAAAAAGCGACCAATCTGCAATTCTATCTAGAGTTGAATCTAAAAATGCGCCAAATTTAGTGCCACCATTCTTGTTTGTTAAAGCAGCAACAGAGCCATCTAAAGCGTCTGCAAGAACAAAAATCGTAAGCAAAATAGTGCCAATAAAAAGCTGGCCGCTTATAGAAATAAAAACAGAAGTTGCAACAAGTGCAATGGTGCCAAAAATCGTAACACTGTTAGCGCTACATCCAAATTTAACAAGAAGCTTTGCGATTGGCAAAATAACACGTTTGAATCCACTTCTTAAAGATTCCAACATATTAAGCCTTTCTTTGATTCAAATATAATCATTCAAACACAGCGCTCAAACACGAGTATTCAAACACGAGTATTCAAACACAAATCACTTCTAAACTCATCACCGCGTTAACAAAAACGCCGCTTAAAACTAAGCGGCGCTAATTCTAGCTCCCTCACCTGGATTCGAACCAAGACAAAGGGTTCCAAAGACCCGTGTGCTGCCATTACACCATGAGGGAACGGCGGAAAAAACCGCCAAGTCACTATTATGCCACAACAATCAAAATCGTCAAGCTTGGCGTGGCGAAATAGGATTTATGCAAATTTATGCAAACAAAAACCCTTTTCCGTGGTGCTCTGGGTATGTGTCAAACAGCTTTGCAACAGACCCATCTTCAAACACAGCTTTAATAGCGCTTGCCAAAAGTGGAGCAATAGAAAGAACCGTCAACCCATCCCAACGCTTTTCTTGTGGAATTGGAACAGTATCTGTTAACACAACTTCTCTAGCTCCGCAATTCTTTAATCGCTCAACTGCAGGTCCAGAAAGAACTCCGTGCGTTGCAACAACAGTTACAGACTTAGCGCCAGCATCTTTAAGAACATTGCAAGCACCTGCGATCGTTCCAGCAGTATCGATTAAATCGTCTACCATAACGCAATCGCGACCAGCAACATCACCAACTACACGATTTGCAACAGCTTGATTTGGACGCGTAATATCTCTAGTCTTATGAACAAAAGCCAATGGGCCTCCGCCCAATCTTTGCGCCCACTGTTCTGCAACACGAATTCGCCCTGCATCTGGCGAAACAACGGTAACATTGCCTAAATCTTCGCTAAAGCGATCCCTTACATAGTCCACCAAAACTGGCATAGCAATCAAATGATCTACAGGACCATCAAAGAATCCTTGCGATTGCGCAGCATGCAAATCAACGCTCATAATGCGATCTGCGCCTGCTGTTTTAAGTAAATCAAACATCAAGCGGCAAGAAATAGGCTCACGACCGCGATGCTTTTTATCTTGTCTAGAATATCCAAGCAACGGGCACACAGCGGTAATAGAACGAGCAGACGCGCGCTTTAATGCATCAATCATAATTAACTGTTCCATAATGGACTTATTAACAGGGTCACTATGACTTTGCAACACAAACACGTCTGTTCCTCGCACAGACTGAGTGTAACGAACATACATCTCGCCATTAGCAAAATCGTATGCCGTTGTTTCCAATACTTCTATACCAAGCTGATTCGCAACATCTTTAGCAAGCTTAGGATGCGCGCGACCAGTTACGAGAACAAGGTTTTTATCTGGCTTTCCTTCAAGGACGATGCTCACCATATCTCCAAACGCTAGTTCGCTAACAGTCCACAAAAATCGGACTGAGTTCAATACTATCTATTTGCGCAGACTATAACAATTAAGCCGTTTCATACATAACAAATGCTTGCAAACAGTTGCAAATCCTTACAAAAAACATTACAAATCATTACAAATCGCGTATGTATAAACCGTGTTTAACAATGTATTGAACAACGCCGTCTGGAACCAAATACCAAACTGGCTCCCCATGCTCTGCACGCTTGCGAACATCTGTTGAAGAAATTGCCAACGCTGGAATCTCCAATATGTCAACTGGAAAACGATGATTGTGACAATTAATCATATCGTCGCAAGAATCGTAAGACGCGGAACGAGCCTCAATTTGTGTAAACTTTTCTGGACTTGCATACCCTGGACGTGTAACTGCAACAAATCTAGCCAAACTCCATAATTCTCTAGCATTTTTCCATTGCATAATCTCTGCAATAGCGTCTGCTCCAGTAATAAAGAAAAGCTCCGCGTCTGGGTGTTGTGCGCGAATGTCTCGAAGCGTATCGATTGTGTAAGTAACGCCAGGCCTATCAATATCCACTCTAGAAACTGTAAATTTTGGATTTGAAGCTGTTGCGATTACAGTCATCAAATATCTGTCTTCTGCATTTGTGACTTTTTTGTCTAGCTTAAAAACAGGCTTTCCAGTAGGAACAAAAATAACTTCGTCTAAATCATAAACCCACGCAACTTCGGAAGCTGCTACCAAGTGGCCATTATGAATCGGATCAAAAGTGCCACCCATAATTCCTATGCGCGGATGTTGATGAACATTTCCTCTTGCAGAGTGCTTAAGCCTAGAAGAATTTGCCGAAACTGGCACACTAGCTTGACTTTGGTCAAAAGAACCTTGGAACAAATCCGACATTCTGCGTTCTGTAGATGAATCACTCATTTAAACAAAATCCCATTTTATTTTAAATTAGTCGCATTTTATGCATTAGATACATTATGCGTTAGCTGCATCTGCCGCATCATCTGCTTTAACTTCATCAATTACGCTGGAAGCAACATTTGCTTTATCTGGATTAATGTTCCCCATTTCTTCATTCCACTCATCTTGAACAACGCGCTTAATTTCTTCAAACGTTGGAAGAGCAAAATCAGGCTGGAAAACACCTCTAATGTTTGCAACACACTCCGTAATCTCTACAAGAACTTCGCTCATATTGTCTATAAGACTAGCGCGCTCAAGCTTACTAAATTCAGCTATATTGCTTTCCATTTTTTGCAAATTCTTATTAACTTCATCTATTGTTTCGCTATTTTCTGGCGTAACAACATCTCGATTATCTCTATCTGGCCAACCCATTAAAACAGCGTCAGCATACTCAAGAGAAGACCTTTGACTTGCAGAAGCAATCCCATCTTCTATTTGAACTAAAAACACGTAACGAACAATAGACAATCTTTCTGCTGCAACATCTAAAGCATCAAGCACATTAGAAGCACCTACACCGTTAGATAAGCTTAGATCCTCGTTTGATTGATTTTTAGCAATTTTAGACGATTGTGATTGTGATGTATCAGGCATATTCTTAACCTTACTCTTAAGCCCTTATTTGTCCTTGCCCGTAGCCGATCCACTTTGTAGTTGTCATCTCTACTAAGCCCATTGGCCCTCTTGCATGCAACTTTTGAGTGGAAATTCCAAGCTCCGCTCCAAAACCAAATTCGCCGCCGTCTGTAAACCTTGTTGAAGCATTTACCATAACAACCGCGCTGTCTATTGACGAAACAAACTCATTAATCGTTAAGTAGTCTTGCGCAATAATCGTTTCCGTGTGACCCGTTGAATATTTTGAAATATGATTAATGGCATCCTTAACACCATCTACAACTTTTACTCCGATTTGCAAAGACAAGTATTCCGTAGACCAATCTTCATTATTTGCATGCTCTAGTTTAATGCCACTTATATTTGCGGATGATAAAATATTGTATGATTCTTCATCAGCATGAATCAAAACATTACGATTCGCTAATTCACTTGCGACTTTTGGAAGAAAATCTTTAGCAATGCTTTTATCTACAAGTAATTTTTCTGCAGCGTTACAAACTCCGACTCGTTGCGTTTTTGCGTTTATAATAATCGGAATTGCTTGACTAAAGTTTGCTGTTTTATCTACATAAATATGAACGTTTCCAGCACCAGTTTCTATGACTGGGACTGTTGATTCCTTAACAACTGCCGCGATTAGATTTGCGCTTCCTCTAGGAACAAGAACATCAATATGACCATGAGCGTGCATCATTGACGTTGCGCCGCTTCTGCCTAAATCATCAACGGATTCTATAAGATTTTCACTTACACCAAAATCTTTTAAGACTTGCTTTAACACACTAATAGTTGCGCGATTTGTGCATTCTGCTGCACTTCCGCCTCTTAAAATTACAGCATTTGAAGATTTTACGCACAAAGACGCAACGTCAACAGTTACATTTGGTCTAGCTTCGTAAATCATTCCCATTACGCCAATTGGTACTCTTACTTGAGAAAGTCTAATACCATTTTCCAGCGTGTATCCTCGAACAATTTGACCAACAGGATCTTGCAATTGTGCTATTTTTCTAACGCTTTGAGCTGATTTAACTATTCTTTCTTTGTTAAACACAAGTCTGTCTAGTTTTCCAGCATCCATACCATTTTTTTGCGCTTTTTCTAAGTCTTGCTTGTTTGCTTTTTCAATAAATTCTGCGTTATTTTCAAGAGAATCAGCAATAGCATTTAAAAGATTGTTCTTAAAAGTGGCATTAGCTTTAGCAAATTCTCTTTGTGCGATTCGCGCATCATCTGCTCTAGAAAAAACAATAGAATCTGTAGAGTCCCCATGCTCTTTAGAACTATTGACTTGCTCACTATTATGCGTTTCGTCAAACTTTGTATTGAGATTAATCATATTGAACATATTAGCAATAGCAGTGCTTAGGCTCCAACGCTTCGGGTATTATGTATAACAATTGACACAAATGGAGGAATCATGGCAGAAAACACTACGAATGCAGTTATGTTTCACAGCACTAGGTCTAACTCTAAAACCTACACTTCGAAGCAAGCTATTCGTAGAGGCATAGCAGAAGATGGTGGCCTGTTTGTTACGGATTGCCTTGGTGAAACTCGCTACAATATTTCTAATATTGTTGGAAAATCTTATAAGCAAATCGCTAAAGATGTTCTTCAAATCCTCCTTCCAGATTTTACTTCTAGCGAGCTTGATGAGTGCGTTGAAAATGCTTATGGAGATCAATGGGAAGATTGCGAAATTACTCCATTAAAGCAGCTTGGCACTAACAATGATTTTGTTTTAGAGCTTTTCCACGGTCCTACTTGCGCTTTTAAAGATGTTGCTTTGCAAATTTTGCCACAATTTATTCGTTGCTCAAAAAATGCTTCTGACTCTAGCCAAAACGTTATGATTCTTACAGCTACTTCGGGAGATACAGGCAAAGCTGCGCTAGCTGGCTTTGCAAATGTTGAAGGCACTTCTATGGTCACTTTTTACCCAGAAGGCAAAGTAAGTAAAGTTCAAGAATTGCAAATGACAACTCAAAGCGGAAGTAACGTAAAAGTTTGCGCTGTTAGAGGTAATTTTGACGACACTCAAAGCAGCGTTAAGCAAATCTTTACTAACGACTCAATTAATGAATCGATTAAGAACAACAATAATGCTTTGCTTTCTTCTGCTAATTCGATTAATATAGGCAGGCTTATTCCTCAAGTTGTTTACTACTTTTACGCTTATTCTAAGCTTGTTGAACGCGGATCTATAAAGCTTGGAGACGAAGTGGAATTTTGCGTTCCAAGTGGCAATTTTGGCAATATTCTTGCTGGATATTATGCAAAAATGCTTGGTCTTCCTGTAAAGCACTTGATTGTTGCAAGCAATAGCAACAATGTTTTGTTTGACTTTTTGGTTAGCGGAACATATAACAAGATTCGACCTTTCCATCAAACGGTTGCGCCTTCTATGGATATTCTTGTTTCTTCTAATTTGGAACGCATGCTTTACTACATGTGCAATAAAGATACGCGACTTTTGCAAATGCTTATGAATGATTTGCAACAATGGGGCGCTTTTGAAGTACCAGAAGACGTGCTTTCTAAAATTCGAGAACTTTTTGGATGCGGATGGGCAAACGAGGATCAAATTCGCGATTCCATAAAAGAATGCTGGAATAAGCATAATTATGTTATTGACCCACATACTGCTTGCGGATACTTTGTTATGAGCCATATTCCTCATGATTCTAGTGTTCCTCGCGTTCTTTTAAGCACTGCAAGCCCGTATAAGTTCCCTAGAGTTGTTTGCGAATCTTTAGGCTTAAATGTTGAAGGATTAGATGATTTTGCTTGCATGGATTTGCTAGAAAGAAAAACTTCTACAAACGCTCCTAAAATGCTTAGCGAACTTAAGAATAAAACAGCTAGATTCAACGATGTTATTAATGTTGAAGATATGCCAGATTACGTTCTTAAGTGCGCTAACGAAATCTGCTAAGTCCTAATAGTTTAAGACTTAAACAGAGCATAATATACTTCGTTTAACGTGTTTAAATCGTGACCTTTTCTAGCTCCTGCAGAGAAGAATCTTCTCCTTCTAACATCTGGTTCTAGATTTTTTGTTCGCTGTGCTACCTTTTTGCCTAAACTCCATGCGCTTTGTTCAAAAACACCGTTTTCTCTAGCATCTTGCAAAGATGAGGTTATTATTGCAGAAGCAACTCCCTTTTTTTGCAACTCCATGCGAGTTGCACGTTCTCCTAATGTTCTACTTGAGCATGAGCGTATAACAGATTGAGCATATTGTTCATCGTTAATCAAGTGCAAATCTTCTAAACGAATTATTACAGATTCAACAATATTCTCTCTGTAGCCCTTATCTATAAGCCTATTTTTTAAGTCGTTTGAAGATCTTGCAGCATAATCTAACATTCTTAAAGCACACTCTTTGCAACTATCAAAGTCGCATGCTTTTTTAGAGTCTACTTTTTTAACAGCTTTATTATTAAAAGAGTTATACTTTTGCAATCTATAAGACGAATGGCATGAGTCTTCTTCGCAATCACCTATTTCAATACTATTCTCTGAATAATGCGAATTAACAACTTCTAAACTACAATCATCTTCTGCATACACATTCTTGTTTTTAACATCATTTTTGTTAAAAACAGAAGCATCTACTGGCTTATGATTGCGAAGAAAACTCTCAACACTAATCATCTATTAGTCTTCTAATCTATTAGTCTTCATTCTTGGAATCTTTACTAGAAGCATCTGACTTATTTGCTGCATTAGAATTCGACTTTGCTTTTTCGCTATCGTCTTCATCTTCTACTTCAACAAATTGATCTTCTGGCTTCATTAGCCCAAAAGCAACTTTTACTTTATCGCTAATTTCTTCCGTAATAGCAGGATTATCTTTAAGGAATTGACGCACGTTTTCTCTACCTTGACCAAGCTGTTCGCCCTCATACGTAAACCAAGAACCAGACTTTTTAATAACGTCACACTGTACAGCCATATCAATTACAGAGCCTTCAGTAGATATTCCTTCTCCATAAAGAACATCAAATTCAGCTGTTTTGAAAGGAGGAGCCATTTTATTCTTAACAATCTTTACTTTAGTTCGATTTCCAACAGCTTCTTCCCCGTTTTTAATAGTAGAAACACGCCTAATATCCATTCGAACAGACGAATAGAATTTAAGAGCTTTACCACCTGTAGTTGTTTCTGGACTACCAAAGAACACACCGATTTTTTCTCGAAGCTGATTAATAAAGATTGCGGTTGTTCCAGCTTGAGACAAAGCTCCTGTCATCTTTCTTAAAGCCTGACTCATTAAGCGAGCTTGCAAACCAACATGGCTATCTCCCATGTCTCCGTCAATTTCGGCTTTTGGAACAAGCGCTGCTACAGAATCAACAACTATAACATCTAAAGCGCCAGATCGAATAAGCATATCCGCAATCTCTAAAGCTTGCTCACCATTATCTGGCTGAGAAACAATAAGAGAATCTGTATCTACACCTAATTTACGCGCATAAACTGGATCCAACGCATGCTCAGCATCAATAAACGCTGCAACTCCGCCATTCTTTTGAGCATTAGCAACAATGTGCAAAGCTAACGTTGTTTTACCAGAAGATTCAGGACCATAAACCTCTACAATACGCCCACGAGGAACGCCACCAATTCCCAAAGCCATGTCTAGAGCTAAAGAACCAGTAGGAATAACCTCAACGTCTTGCAGTGGCTTATCTCCTAATCGCATTGCAGAACCCTTGCCATATTGTTTTTCAACATTTGCAAGAGCCATCTCTAGCGCTGCTTTTCTACGTGGATCTGCCTTGTCGGCATCAATAAGACGATCCACAGCACCCTTTTTTGTTTGTTGTGCCATATTATTACTCCTTTCGCATGCCGATGTATTGATGACCATACTCAATACATGATGCCCGTGCAAGCGTTTTAGAGCAATGTGGTTAAAGGCTATTTTCCAATAACCAATAGGCACTTACACGCTGCAAGAAGACCAACAATTAAATATTATACACCATAAACGAACATTTGTTCGATATGCGTGTTGGCTTGAAATTCCAACAAAAACACATACACGCAATCAAAATAAAAAATAAAATAACCCTTATTTTGCTGGAAGTGGCGGAGCATTATGGTCTTTACCCCAACGCTTGCTATCTGGAATATTCATGTGATCACATAAAACATTCCAAACAATTCTAGGCTCCACGCCAGCATCAATCGCCTCGCGCGCACTCATACCATCAAGCTTTTGCAACTCTTGGTCTTTAGCAATACTCCTACCAAATTCTCTACCGAAAACTTCTTCAAGAAGCTCCCAAAATTCACGTTCGCGCATAAAAAATCCAATCTTCAAAAATAAGAGCATAGAAAATCTTAATTAGCGCGCTAACAACACCAATACGAACGTCTTTTCTATCTCCAGAAATATTTAGTTGAGCGCAAAGCGTAAAACCGTGGTCAACTGAATAAGTAGAACATCTACTTAAAGAAAGATTGCTTATTTTGCCACATTCACACTCAAAAACACGATCTTTAATATTGTTAATTTTTAGCGAAACTAAATCAAAATCAAGCGAAGAACAGCGCTTTGAAGCAGCATTTGGAATAAAAATTCCAACGTAAGCCAATCCTTGCGGTTTTAAGCCATCGGGACCAGGCCCTGCAACGCCAGTAGTAGACAATCCAATAACAGGAAAATCTGCGCTATCAACATCTTTACTAGAATCCGTGCAATCATATTGCCACTTTGCGCCGCTATACAATCTTGCGCAACCAAACGCCATTTGCTTTGCAACGCTAGGCTCTACAGCACCGCAAGTTTTAAGCAAATCGCAATCCACGCCAAGAATCTTAGATTTTTCGCGAATATCGTAAGTAACAGCCGATCCAAGAAAAACCTTTGAGGCTCCAGGAATATTTACAAACGAATCCGCAAGAAGTCCTCCTGTTAAAGATTCTGCACAAGAAATATGCAAAGAATTATTCACACAAAAATCGAGAATTTTGCTTGCAAAAAAGTCTGTGGAATCGCTTGTAAAATCGCTTACCAAATCGTCACACATTTTACTATCGCTTAAACGCACCGCGCACGTAAAGGAATCCAGAATAAAGCGCAAAACCAAGAGCAATGCCTATAAATCCGTAGCAAAGCGAGTAATAGCACACAACCCAAACAGAAACATTGTAAGCGCAAAATATTGGAACAATAGGCGCAAGCAACATTGAAATTCCAACAGATTGAGAAAGCGTCTTATATTTTCCAGCCCAAGATGCTGCAATAACTTTTCCGCCTTTATCTATAACGTAAAAACGCAAAACAGTAATGCCTATTTCTCTAAGAATAAACAGTAGAGTAATCCACCAATAAAGCTCGCCAAAAGCAGAAGCAATAATAAGAGCAGAAAGTATTAAAAGCTTATCGGCAATAGGATCTAAGAGTTTTCCAAGCTCTGTAACTTGATTATATTTTCTAGCCATCCAACCGTCTAATTTATCTGTTGAAGCTGCGATTATAAACATTGCAAATGCAGCCCAGCGAACCGAAGTAGAAGCATAGCCCCAAGGTCCAGAGATAAGATACAAAACGATGAATACAACAGAAAGAGCTATTCTTATGTAAGTCACAATGTTTGGAGCACAATTCCAACCTTCTAGCAACTTAGACTTACCATTTTGCAACATCGTTAATACCTCCATAACCGCTACACAAACATGGTATAGCAAACGCAAAACTTAATTAAAAACAATGCTTTAGCAATGCTTTTACAATACTTAATTATTCTTAATTCAAAGAATCAGACTCACCTTTAATAAAAGCTAAGACTTTAGGCAAATCTTGCGGCTGAACAAGAACCTCACGCGCTTTAGAGCCTTCCGAAGGACCAACAACGCCACGCGACTCAAGCAAATCCATAAGTCTACCTGCCTTAGAGAATCCAACACGAAGCTTTCGTTGAAGCATAGACGTAGATCCAAATTGTGCACCAACAACAAGCTCAGCAGCTTGAAGAAGCTCATCCATATCGTCGCCAATATCTGTTGTTTTAGCTTGCGCTTGAGCCTGTTCATCTGCTTTTGCAGCCATTTGCTCAATGTCTTCCCTGTATTTTGGTTTTCGCTGAGTTCTAACATATTCTACAGCTTTACGAATCTCTGATTCGCTAACCCAAGATCCCTGAACTCGCTGAGGCTTAGCGGCACCCATTGGAAGGAACAAAGCATCTCCTTGACCAATCAAAGTTTCCGCACCAACAGTGTCTAAAATAACCCTAGAATCCGTAGCAGAAGACGTAGCAAAAGCCAGTCGAGACGGAATATTTGCCTTAATCAAGCCAGTTACAACATCAACAGAAGGGCGTTGAGTTGCAAGAACCAGATGCACACCTGCAGCACGAGCAAGCTGCGTGATTCGCTGAATAGAACTTTCAACATCGTTTTTTGCAACCATCATCAAATCAGCCATCTCGTCTACAACAACAAGCAAATACGGGTATGGCGCAACTTTTCTCTCGGAGCCTTTTGGAGCATGAACCTTGCCTTCGCGCACAGCCTTGTTAAAGTCTTTAACATGACGGAAACCAAAGAATTGCAAGTCGTCATAGCGCGAGTCCATCTCTTTAACAACCCATTCAAGAGCTTGAGCAGCCTTCTTAGGGTCTGTAATAATCGGAGTTAACAAATGCGGAATCCCAGCATATGCAGAAAGCTCTACTCGCTTTGGATCTACCAAAATCATGCGAACCTGCTCTGGAGTAGAACGCATAATAATCGAAGTTAGCATAGAGTTTATAAAGCTTGACTTTCCAGAGCCAGTAGCACCAGCAACAAGCAAATGCGGCATTTTATCTAGAGCAGCAGTTACAAAATGACCCTCAACGTCTTTACCAACACCAGTGAGCATAGGATTTGAATCCTGGCGAGCTTTATCTGACCTTAAAACATCTCCAAGGTTTACAATCTCTCGATCTACGTTTGGAATCTCTATACCAATCGCAGACTTGCCTGGAATTGGAGACAAAATACGCACATCTGTGCTTGCTACAGCGTACGCAATATTTTTTTGAAGATTTGTGACTTTTTCAACTTTTACACCAGGCCCCAGCTCAACTTCGTATTGAGTAACAGAAGGCCCTCTTAAAAAGCCAATAACCTTTGCATCTACTTCAAACTGTTCAAACGTAGAAGTTAGCGCACGAATTACGCGATCATTTGCAGGAGTTCTAGTTGCGTGCGGTTTTCCGTGAACAAGAATATTCAAATCTGGCAATCTGTACGGCTCTTCGCTGTACTCACTTGAAGAATCGCTAGAATCGTTTGAATTATTGGCGTTGCTCACACTATCTTCATCATTTTCTTGCGATGACCTATATTGATCCAACTGCTGACCAGGCATTTTACTCCATGGATCATTGCTATATTGCGATTCGCCACTAATTGGCGCTTTTGGAAATTCGTCAATATACATTTGACCAGAAGACGGCAAAGAATTAGCGCCATAAGTGCCATTAGAAACACCATTAGAAGCAACAACACGCGGATGATTACTTTGATTCTGATCTTCTTGCGGATCCGATTTAGAGCCGTAGTCTTCAATAGAGTAACCATCTTGACTTGGCTTAGAAGAAGCGCTAAGAAAAGCATCATCTCCAGCATACGCATCTAAAAGTTCGCTATTACTATCCTTCTTTTTAGAGCCGAACATAGAATTAAAAATTTTAGAGATTATTGAATTGTGCAAATCTTTACGCGACTTTTCGCCATCTGAAGAGTCGTGAGTTGGAACACCTTCTGCAAACTCAAGATTATCGCTGCTATTACTCGAATTTTCATCATCTGTATTCTCTAAGTCTTGATTATTCTTTGACTTTTTAGAGAAAATAGATGAAACAAATTGAGTCACATCTTCAACATGTAATTTAAGAATCATTAAAATAGCAAAAATGGCAATAATAACAAAAATTGTAAGAGCAAAAATCCTAGATAATCCCCAGGCCAAAGGAGAACCTAAGAAGAATCCTAATAATCCGCCAGATTTTTGCAAATCATCTATATTAAATTCTTGATTTTTGCTTGCAATCAAAATGTCTAAAATTGAGCAAATTGACCATAAAAGAAGAACAAAACCACCTATAACACGAGGATTTCCAGATTTAGCACCACTATTTCGCATAAGCCTAATAGCAACCGCACTAAGCCACACTGGCAAAACAACGCTCATAATGCCAAAAATCGCGGAAGATAAAGAATGCAACGCAACACCTAAGAATCCGCTAACTCTAAACCATTCAGATGCGCAAAAAAGAACAGCAAGAATAAGCATTACAAAGCACAATCCATCTCTACGGTATGCCTCATCGTATTGCCCAACTCCAAAAAGCGAGCGAACTGCTTTGCCAATAACACGCGGAACAAAAAGCAGAGCAGACTCCCAAAATGGCTCATTAGTCTGCGCTTTAGACTGCTTACCACCATTGTTTGGCATATAAATCGCTCCTCCATAAAATGCGCGTACAAAAACCGCTAACAACTAGCAAGCTAATCGCCAGCAATCATTCACATTAAGTACAAACACCAACCGAATTACTTAAAATTATCCAATCAATATTATCAAATTAATAGCTTTACTTATTCTACTCCAAAGCGTGCTAACAAAATAAACATGTTTGAACACAAAAACAAGACAAAACAGAAAGCCATACAGAGTAAAAAAAAATCGGCTGGGAAGCAGCCGATTAAGTGGGGTGGCTAACGCGGCTTGAACGCGCGACCTTCTGAACCACAATCAGATGCTCTACCGACTGAGCTATAGCCACCATTACAGCGCGAAACCCTTCGGGAATCGCACAACAGAGGAATACTATACACGATTTTTCTAATTTGCGCTACCCTTGCGATTTTCGGCGCGTCGCACAAAATACGACGTTACTTAATGACACAATAAGACTATGAGTTTTTTGCAAAAATCAAATGCAACCAGCATGCTCAATGAGCAAGCAGAACATTGGAAAAGCGTTGAAAACAATCGCACTTTTGGCATTCTAAATTCAACATCACACACAACTACAGCACTTCTTTTAGGATCTGGAGAGCTTGGAAAAGAAATCGCTATAGAGCTTATAAGACTTGGTATTAAAGTATGTTCTGCAGATAGCTATGCAAATGCTCCAGCAATGCAAGTTGCGCAAGAAAATCGCGTTTTAGATATGAGCGATTCTAAAAAATTGCAAGAACTAATAAACAAAATAAACCCGAACATAATAATCCCAGAAGTTGAAGCAATATCGACCGAAGTATTAAAAGACGTTGTTAAAAACAAAAAAATTCAAGTTGTTCCAAGCTCTAGTATCACTTCGATTGCAATGGATCGCGAAGCTTTGCGAAAAATCGCCCACGAAAAAATTGGTCTGCCTACTACACCATATTGTTTTGCTTCAAGCTACAAAGAATTAGAAGAAGGAGCAAAAATCGTAGGATATCCATGCGTAGTGAAACCAATTATGAGTTCTTCTGGTCATGGTCAATCTATTGTAAAAGATCCTAAAAATCTTGAAGATGCTTGGATAGAAGCACAAAATGGAAGAAGATCTAAGCATAAAACGCAAAGCTTGCAGAGTGAAGATAATGAAAATAATGAAGATATATCTCGCGTAATCGTAGAAGCACTTGCTCCTTTAGACTACGAATTAACGGTTTTAACAGTGTGCTCAAGCGCTGGAATAACAACATGCGAACCTATTGCACAATGCCAAGAAAACGGCGACTACAGGCAATCATGGCAACCAGCAAACATACCAGAAAATGTTAGAAAATCAGCTCAAAATATTGCAAAACAAGCAGTAGAAGGTTTAAGCAAAATAGCAAAAGAAAACGGAGAAACAGGCTGGGGCATTTACGGCGTAGAACTTTTTGTTCTTAAGAATGGAGATTTACTTTTTAGCGAACTATCCCCTAGACCACACGACACTGGCATGGTAACAATGATTTCGCAATACTACAGCGAGTTTGCTTTGCATGTTTTAGCAATATTAGGTGTTCCAATCACACAAAAGCACACTGCTCTTTGCTTAAAAGATAACGAAGTTGCATTAAGTCACGCACTTGTTGTGCAAGGAAACGGAGCTGTAGGATTTACAAATCTTGCACAAGCATTAGACGAAGAAGATTGCACAAGATGCGATATACGAATTTTTGGAAAGCCAGAAGTCCACGGCTCAAGACGAATGGGTGTTATTTTGACAGTATCGAACAGCGTAAATGATGCAAAATCTTGTGCGACACGCATTGCAAGCAAAATACACACAGTAGAACTGCCATCGTAGAACGCTGAAAAGTCAAGGTTTTTACTACTTTTATTAGACAAAAAATCAAAAAATAATACAAACAAAATGTAGGTAACAATTGTTAGTCTAATCTTGCTGGCGGTTGAATAAACCTTCAAATAATGATGGTTTGCAACACTCAGCCATGGATACAACGGAGAGGCACGTCAATGGAAAAACTTGACAAGTTGTATGAAGGTAAAGCAAAGAAATTGTATGCCACGAGTAACGATAACGTTCTGTGGGTTCAATACATGAATCAAGCTACAGCTGGCAATGGTCTTAAAAAGGCTCAAATTGCTGGAAAAGGAAGCTTAAATAATCAAATCACTTCTCTACTGTTCAATCTTCTTAAAGCTCGTGGAGTTAAAAGCCATTTTCTTGGCAGAATTTCAGATACCGAACAGCTTGTAAAGCGCATGAAGATGTTTCCGCTAGAAATAATAATGCGAAACACAGCTGCTGGTTCTTTTGCAAAACGATATGCCGTTAAAGAAGGAACTGCACTAAAAAAGCCTCTTTTGGAGTTTTGCGTAAAGTCAGACGATCTTGGCGATCCTTTTATTAACCCAGAAGGCGTTGTAGCTTTAGGTCTTGCTAGCGAAAGCGAAATGGCAGAAATTACAAAGAAAGCTCACGCTGTAAACAATGCACTTTTGGATATTTTCAACAAAATCGACGTTCAACTCGTTGACTTTAAGATTGAAGAAGGCGTAGACGCACAAGGAAACATTCTTCTTGCAGACGAGATAACGCCAGATACATGCCGACTTTGGGATAAGCGCAATACGAATGGCTCTGAAGTAAGTCATTTAGATAAAGACTTGTTCAGACGCGATTTAGGAGACATAATTCCAGCCTACGAAGAAATATTCTCGAGGCTTAAATCTCTTGCGCAAAGCGAAGGAGTAAACTTCGACGAAGTCAATCCAAACGATTGCGCTGAACAATAATTTTAATGTGGCTCGCATCTTTTAGGTGCGAGCCACGCGCGTTCTTAAACAAATAAATAAACAAACAAGCAAACAAAAATAGCCAAACACAAATAGCCAAAACTACAATTGCAAGGCAGGTTCACCGTGGTATTTCGCGTTTATGTTGAAAAACGATCTGGTTTCGATATAAAAGCCCAACATCTTAATCACGAGCTTAAAGAAATTCTTGGTATTGATTCTCTAAAATCCACGCGCATAATCAACAGGTATGATGTAGAAGGAATATCTAAAGATCTTTTTAACACTGCTGTTAAAACAGTTCTTAGCGAGCCTACAGTAGACAACACTTACGACTACTTGCCTATTAGCACAAATGAGCATGTTGTTGCTATAGAATTCCTTCCTGGCCAATTTGATCAGCGCGCGCAATCCGCAAGCGAATGCGTACAAATGATTAGTCAGGGAGAATGCCCTAAAGTTAGAACTGCTCAAATTCTTGCTTTTAATGGCAATTTGTCTAAAGAAGACATTGACTCAATTAAACACTACGTTATTAATCCAGTAGAAGCTCGCGAAGCATCGCTAGATAGTGTCGATACGCTTAAAAGTGAGGCAATTGTTCCAGCAAACGTAGAAGTATTAGATGGTTTTAACGATTTAGATTCCAACGGATTGCAAAAATTCATTGAAGATCGCGCGCTAGCAATGGACTTGGCTGATGCTAAATTCTGCCAAGACTATTTTAGAAGCGAAAATCGCAATCCAACTATTACAGAAATAAAAGTAATAGACACGTATTGGTCCGACCATTGCCGCCATACTACTTTTGGAACGCATTTTGAAAACGTTCAAATAGATGACGAGCAAGTAAAAGATGCATTTAATCGTTATCTTAAACTACGCGAAGAGCTTAAGCGCACAAATAAGCCGATTTGCCTGATGGACATGGCCACTATTGGCGCAAAATATTTGAAGCATACAGGAAAGCTTAAAAACTTAGACGAATCCGAAGAAATCAACGCGTGCACAGTAAAAGTAAAAGTTGACGTTAATGGGCACGATGAAGACTGGCTGTTTTTGTTCAAAAACGAAACGCATAATCATCCTACAGAAATCGAACCCTTTGGCGGCGCTGCAACTTGCATTGGCGGTTGCATTCGAGATCCTCTTTCGGGACGCTCCTACGTATATCAAGCAATGCGCGTAACTGGAGCAGCCGACCCTAGAACTCCTATTAGCGAAACTTTAGAAGGAAAACTATCTCAACGAAAAATTGTAACGTCGGCAGCTGCAGGCTACTCGTCTTACGGAAATCAAATTGGATTAGCAACAGGCGAAGTACACGAGATTTACCACCCAGGATATGTTGCAAAACGAATGGAAGTTGGCGCGGTTGTAGCAGCTACCCCAGCAGACCACGTTAGAAGAGAAACACCTGAAGCAGGAGATGTGATTATTCTTCTAGGCGGCAGAACCGGAAGAGACGGAATTGGCGGAGCAACAGGTGCTTCTAAAGCGCAAGATGCAGACAGCATTGAAGAGTGCGGAGCAGAAGTTCAAAAAGGAAATGCACCTATTGAACGCAAGTTGCAAAGACTTTTTAGACGCAAAGACGCATGCCGTCTTATTAAGCGTTGCAACGATTTTGGCGCTGGTGGCGTAAGCGTTGCAACTGGAGAAATCGCAGATGGCTTGATTATTAACTTAGACAAGGTGTCTAAAAAATACGAAGGCCTTGATGGCACGGAGCTTGCGATTTCTGAATCTCAAGAGCGAATGGCAGTTGATGTTTCTGCAAGCGATGCAGACGAATTTTTGAGCTACGCGCGTCAAGAAAATTTGGAAGCGCAAATTGTAGCTACAGTTACAAAAGAAGCTCGAATGAAAATGACTTGGCGAGGAAAAACAATTGTTGATCTAAGCCGCGAATTCCTAGCTTCTAATGGCGCTCCAAAAACGCAAGATATTTACGTTGAAAATGGCAAAAAATATGCTACAAAGTGGCAAGACGAAAGTGGAGTTTACTCTGGCAAGTCTTTAGCTGAGCGCATTAAAAATCTTGTTTCTAACATAAACGTTTGCTCAAACAAAGGCCTTAGCGAAATGTTTGACTCCACTATTGGAGCCGCAACCGTTCTTATGCCATTTGGCGGCCGCCGCCAGCTCACTCCAGCACAAGCAATGGTCGCAAAATTCCCAGTATTTGGCGAAACAAACACCGCTTCTGCAATGTCTTGGGGATTTAACCCATACATTATGGAAAAGAACCAATTTACGGGAGCGTACATATCGGTTGTAGAATCTTTAGCAAAACTTGTAGCAAGCGGTTTTACAATCGAAAACGCTTATTTAAGCCTTCAAGAATATTTTGGCAAACCGCAAAATGTTCCAGAAAGATGGGGAAAACCTACTGCAGCAGTTCTTGGCGCTTTAAGCGCGCAAATTGATTTTGGCGTTGGCGCGATCGGCGGCAAAGACTCTATGAGCGGAAGCTTTGAAAATCTTGACGTTCCTCCAACTCTTATATCGTTTGCTGTTTCTACAGGAGACGCGCGAAATGTTGTTTCTCCAGAATTCAAAAAAACCAATAGTAAAATCCTAAGAATACTACCTACGTATAAAGAAGACGGAATCACGCCTAACGCTCAAAGCTTCTTAGAGGCGATTAGGATTGTTGAAAATCTTACTTCAAGCAAGCGCGCGCTAGCAATTAGCACTCCAGGTTTTGGAGCTAGTGCAGAAAGCCTGTTTAAGATGACTTTGGGCAACCATATTGGATTAAAACTTAACGACTCTGTTAAAACAGACGACTTGTTTAAGTCTAGATATGGAACTTTCTTTGTAGAAGTGGATGAAGATTTTAACGTTGATGATTTTGCAAACAAGGTTAGCGAAAATCTTGTAAACGTTGAAGTTATTGGACAAACGTGCAATGAATTTAAGCTTTATGCTTGCAACGAAATTATTAGTTTAGATGATTTACAGGAAGATTGGGAAAGTCCTCTAGAGGGCATTTTCCCATATAGAGGTAAAGGAAGCGCAGTTCGCGAAATAAATTCCACTAATCGCAAGCCTGTTAGAAATCATATGAAATCTAGCAGAAGAACTCCATTGAGCAAGCCGCGCGTAATCATTCCAGTTTTCCCTGGAAACAATTGCGAATACGACACTCAAGCAGCGTTTGAAAAAGCTGGAGCAGAATGCAAAACGCTTATAATCAATAATTTAAGCGCTGATGATGTTGTAGAATCCGCAAAAGAGCTTGTTAAAGAGATTAATAAAAGCCAAATTGTTATGATTCCTGGCGGCTTCTCTGGAGGCGACGAGCCAGACGGTTCTGCAAAGTTTATAGCTGCATTCTTTAGAAACCCTGCAGTTAGCGACTCTGTTCGAGATTTGCTAAACAATCGCGATGGCTTAATGCTTGGTATTTGCAACGGCTTCCAAGCTCTTATTAAGCTCGGTCTTGTTCCATTCGGAGATATTGTTCCAATGGATGCAGAATGCCCGACTTTAACGTTTAACACTATTGGAAGGCATCAAAGCAAGATTGTTAGAACTCGCGTTGCTTCTAATCTTTCTCCATGGCTTTCAAATTGCAAAGTTGGCGATGTTCATAGTGTTGCAATATCTCATGGAGAAGGTCGATTCGTAGCATTGCCAGAAGTTATGGATACTCTTATACAAAACGGCCAAATTGCAACGCAATACGTTGATAGCAATGGCGTTCCAAGCATGAATCTTAAAGTAAATCCAAACGGTTCGCTTATGGCTGTAGAAGGAATCACTAGCCCAGATGGAAGAGTGTTTGGAAAAATGGGTCATTGCGAGCGCAGCGGCAACGGTTTGTACGTAAATATTCCAGATTTTAGAACACAAAACATTTTTAGCTCTGGCGTTGAATACTTTACGTCATGATTGGGGATTCACAATTTGTGATTTACGACTTACAACTTACGATTTACAACTTACGACTTACAACTTTAAAACAATAGGGGGTGCGAATGTCTGCTGAACTTGAAGGAGTTCACGAAGAATGTGGCGTTTTTGGAGTGTGGGGTCATTCCGATGCCGCAAGGCTTACCTACTTTGGCTTGCACGCATTGCAACATAGAGGCCAAGAAGGTGCTGGAATAGTTGCAAACGATAATGGCCATCTTAAAGGATACAGAAACTTAGGTCTTTTAACTCAAGTTTTTGCAAACGAAGACATTATGAAGCATCTTACTGGAAACAGCGCGATTGGCCACGTTCGTTACGCGACTGCTGGATCTGGAAGCGTTGAGAACATTCAACCTTTTCTGTTTTCTTTCCACGATGGAGATGTTGCTTTAGGACATAATGGCAATCTTACTAATTGCACAACTCTTAGAAATAAGCTAGAAGATTGCGGAGCGATTTTCCACTCTAACTCCGACACAGAAGTTTTGATGCACCTTATTAGAAGGTCGAATAAAACTTCGTTTATGGATAAGCTTAAAGAAGCGCTGTTAACTGTTCATGGCGGTTTTGCATACTTACTTCTTACAGAAGACGCGCTTGTTGGAGCAACGGATCCTAATGGTTTTAGGCCTCTTAGTCTAGGAAGAATGAGTAATGGTGCTTACGTTCTTGCATCGGAAACTTGCGCTTTAGATATTGTTAGCGCGGAGTTTATTAGAGACATTGAGCCTGGCGAAATAATCGTTATTAATAATGATGGATACAAGATTGAGCGTTATGCAAAAAATATTCAGCACGCTGTTTGCTCAATGGAGTTTATCTATTTTGCTCGCCCAGATTCTAATATTTACGGCATTAATGTTCATTCTGCGCGAAAGCGCATGGGAGCACGCTTAGCTAAAGAGTCTCCTGTAGACGCAGATATGGTGATTGGAGTTCCTAATTCTTCGCTTTCTGCAGCTGCTGGATACGCCGAAACAAGCGGAATCCCTAACGAGATGGGTTTGATTAAAAATCAATACGTTGCGCGCACTTTTATTCAGCCAACGCAAGAGCTTAGAGAACAAGGCGTTCGCATGAAGCTTTCGGCTGTTAGAGGTGTTGTTAAAGGAAAGCGCGTAATTGTTATTGACGATTCAATCGTTCGCGGAACAACGTCTAAGAGGATTGTTCGTCTTCTTAGAGAAGCTGGCGCTAAAGAGGTTCATATGCGAATCTCTTCGCCTCCTCTTAAATACCCGTGCTTCTACGGAATCGATATTCAAACAACTAAAGAGCTTATTGCAGCTAAACATTCTGTTGAGCAAATTCGCGAATATATTGGCGCTGACTCTTTAGCGTTTTTATCTTTAGACGGTCTTGTTGAATCTATTGGGTTAAATAAGCCTGCTCCGTACGGAGGATTATGCGTAGCGTATTTTAATGGCGACTACCCTACCGCTTTAGACGACTACCGAGATGAATTCTTAGCTTCGCTTTCTAAAGAAGACAAGGAAGTTTTAGAGAATATTAAAAAGAATAGTAAATACAATTTTGCGACTAAAAACTGCGATTAAACTACGACTAAACTTCGACTAAACACTTAAAACACTTAAAACAAACACGAAAGGATTCTTAAATGCCAAACGCATATGAACAAGCTGGCGTTAGCGTAGAAGCTGGCTACGAGGTTGTGCGAAGAATAAAATCCCACGTAAATCGCACAAAAAGACCAGGCGTTATGGGCGGAATTGGCGGTTTTGGCGGCCTGTTTGATTTAGCAAGCCTTGGATACAAAGACCCAGTGCTAATTTCTGGAACAGACGGAGTTGGCACAAAGCTTATGATTGCGCAAATGATGCAAAAGCATAATACGATTGGCATTGATTGCGTTGCTATGTGTGTAAACGATATTGCAGCTCAAGGAGCACAGCCTCTGTTCTTCCTTGATTACATTGCTTGCGGAAGAAACAATCCAGAAATACTTGAGCAAGTTGTTTCTGGCGTTGCAGACGGATGCGTGCAATCAGAAGCAGCATTAATTGGCGGAGAGACTGCAGAAATGCCAGGAATGTACGATCAAAGCGAGTACGATCTTGCAGGGTTTGCTGTAGGAGTTGCAGAAAGAGAAAACATTGTTGATGGCTCTAAAATCACGCCTGGAGACACTCTTATAGGACTTGCATCTTCGGGAGTACACTCAAACGGATTCTCACTTGTTAGAAAAGCACTTTTTGATGTAGCTAATTACAACGTAAATAGTAAACCAGAAGAATTGTGTGGCAAATCTATTGGCGAAGTTCTTTTAGAGCCTACAAAAATCTACGTTAAAGCATTAAAACCGCTTTTTGCTAATCATCTTATTAAAGGCGTAGCTCATATTACAGGCGGCGGATTTATAGAAAACATTCCAAGAATGTTTGCAAATAATCTTGCAGCACAAATCGACACAAAAAAGTGGCAAGTTCCTGCAATTTTCAACCTTATTGAAAAGTCGGGTAAAGTAGACCACTCAGAAATGTTCAACGTTTTTAACATGGGAATCGGAATGGTATTAGCAATTGATGCAAATAAAGCAGATGAAGCTATGCAAATCCTTAAAAACAATAATGAACAAGCGTATGTTATTGGCAAAATGATTAAACGCGAAAACGTTGCAGTTGAGTTGTTATAATTCACAAAATCTTAAAGTAATAAAGGATTAAAGATGAAAGTTTTAGTTGTAGGCTCAGGCGCACGAGAACACGCAATCGCAGTTGCATTTTTAGCAAGTAAAAGCGTTAGCGAAGTCACAGTTGCTCCTGGAAACCCAGGCATGATTAAAAGCGGAATCAAAACTGAAAACATTAGCGAATCGGATCACAACGCTTTAATCGAATTTGTTAAGAGCAACAACTACGACTTTGCTTTTATTGGCCCCGAAGTGCCTCTTATGAATGGCATTGTTGACGATTTTGAAGCTAATGGAATCCCAGCATTTGGCCCAAACAAAGCGGCTGCTCAAATTGAAGGATCTAAGGATTTTGCAAAGCAACTTATGCAAAGGCATAATATTCCAACAGCCGCCTACCAAACATTTAGCGAGCTAGAACCAGCGATTGAGTACGTTAAAAATCAAGGCGCTCCTATTGTTATTAAAGCAGACGGCTTGGCTGCTGGGAAAGGCGTAACAGTTGCCACTAGCGTTGATGAGGCGCTCGCAGCTTTAGACGATATTTTTGTAGACCATCGTTTTGGCAAAGCTGGAGCAAAAGTAGTTATAGAAGAGTTTTTAGAAGGCGAAGAATTCTCATTAATGAGTTTTGCTAACGGAACAGATTTTTGGGTTATGCCAATTTCTCAAGATCACAAGCGCGCTCATGATGGCGATACTGGTCCAAACACAGGCGGCATGGGAGCTTATAGCCCTGTTCCGCAAATCAGCGATGAAGTTGTAAAACAAGCGATTGATAAAATCGTACGCCCAACTTTGCAAGCTCTTGCAAGCGAAGGCATGCCTTTTACAGGAGTTTTGTACGCTGGATTGATTAACACAGAGCAAGGCGCAAAAGTCATAGAATTTAACGCTCGCTTTGGAGACCCAGAAACAGAGGTTGTTCTTCCAAGACTTACTAGCGACTTTGGCGAAGCTATTTTTAACATTTTGCATGGCAAAGAACCAACATTTACTTGGATTAAAAATGGCGTAACTCTTGGCGTTGTGTTAGCAAGCAAAGGATACCCAGGAAAGCTTGTTACAGGAACACCTCTGCCACAAATCGCTCTTAATAGCGCAGATCAAAATGTTTACTATTCTGGTGTTAAATTAGACGAAAACAATAATCTTGTAACGTCTTCTGGAAGAGTGGCACTTTTGCAAGTAAATGGCAAAGATGTTAAAGATGCTCAATCAAAAGCCTATAGCATATTAGACAATCTTAATCTTTCTAACATGTTTTATAGGCACGACATTGCAACTAAAGCACTTAAAGCATTGAAAAATTAAAAACCAAGAAAGTTTGTGTTTTTAAGATAATGCTTTCCAGCCGTAATATCATATTGAATCAAACGGTAATCATGCAATAATTGTTTAGTTTCTTTGTTCATACTACTAGCAATCATTGGCTTTCCGCTTGGATTCAAGTAAATTGGCTGGCCTTGCGGAATTCTATCCCACCCCTGAATCTTATTTACTACAGGAGGCTCCATTGCACTAATCTTTTCGTGCAATTTTGTAAGGAATGCAAGATATGGCGAAACTTTAGAATTTGTGTGAGACGCCACTTGCGATATAAAGAAGTTTGGAGAAGAATAATAGTCACTAATTTTGTTTGGAGCTTTATTATTTTCTCTAGCTTTTTTATTTGACCAAATAAAGTAATCAGTTAGATGCAAATCAAGAGAATTATTCTCATCATCGCTGGCAGTACTATATATTCCAGGAAGATGATCTCCATAGAATACAACAGTCACTGGCTTATCTATAGAATCCAAGTCATTTAAGAACTCTTGAGTTGCTTTATCTGTGTAACTCACTCCCTTAGCGTATGTTTCAATCGAAGATATTTCCGAGCTTCCAAGCTTTGGCGAGCTAGGCTTTGAACTAGCCTTAAAATCATTGTTCTTATACCAATTCCTAAATGGCATATGATTTTGCATTGTGACTATTTGCACAAATTGATTATTTTTACTAGATGCGATTTTTTCAAACGCACTTTTATACGCAGACTCGTCGCAAACATAAGGCGATTTATCAAGCATATTTTTGTGAGCAATAACATTAGGAGATTCTAGCGAGTAGAACTTACTAAAACCAAACTTCTTATAGTTTGTTGAGCGCAAGTACATGCTAGGCTCATACGGGTGGAATGCTATGGAATTTGCTTCACTACCCCAATACCTGTTAATCGTAGGAGTCCAAGAAGAATTTGGAACAAGCTGCTGATACGGGCTTGTAAGAGATGAGTTAAAGTTCACCATGCTCAATCCCGTAAGAGACATATATTCAAGATTTGCAGTTCCTCCGCCGTAGCCAGAAGAAAGCATTAAACCGCTATCTGTTTTCTCTTTCAAAGAGCTTATAAACGGCATTGGATTCTTATTTAGTTGCAATCCAGGAACTCTTATTGGATTAGAGAATGATTCCGAAAGCACATAAACAACAGTATTATCGGAGATTTTTGACTTTCTAGAAGCGTTTATTTTCTTTGCTTCATTATTGTATTTTTCTAGCAAAGCGCTCATAGTTCGCTCACTGTAATCCGAAGGCTTATCCATAACCTTTGGGTTTACTTGCCTTAAAAATGCCACTAATGCGCCGTTTCTTTGAGCGTCGTAAACGGAGTCCCACATTGATGGCGTGTCTCCCATAAACTTAGCAAAATTGTTTGCGCTAGAATCAACAGTTCCAACTGTGCAAATATACCATCCAAAAGTCGCTAATAATGCGATTAAAGTTACAACACGAACCAAAATCGAAGTTCTTAAATTTGCAATAATAACGATTTTTCCATGATTAACATCTAAAACATGCAACAAAAGCGCAATAACCCAAGTTATTAGAACAGCAACAATAGAGCTAAAAATAACGGCATTTGCGTTGTCTGGAAGAAAAGATGCGATATTTCCAGTATTACTTTTTAAAAAGTTTAAGTCAGCTGGAAGAATCGTTTCGTATCGAACATTCACTTTCATATATTCAATAACAGAAACAATTATAGATGCGCTAATCAAAATAGCAGACGTAATCCAAAAACGGTTTATGATTATTAGCAAAATACCATAAATCAACGCAAGAATAAGAAGATTAAGCACAAAAACAAAATTAAGCTTAAGCCACATTTTTGAGATTATGTTCCAAGCGCTTGCCGAAAGTGATGAAGTCATTTCTACTCGACCAGAACGCTGTACAGAAAGCTGCACAATCATAACCATTATTGCACAGAAAGCAACAAACAGAGCGCAATACGCCCAACGAGCAAACCTAATCTTAAAACGATCAAATTGCTTAAAAATTGTAAGAGAATTGCTTAATGGCAATTTTGCACCCTTCTGATTCATGCCCATGTTTAATGCCCAATATTCAATGCATATTACATTTATTACGTTCTTAACGCATATCGTGTACGTATTAGTCTACACATACATCTTAAGTATCACTATCGTCATACCAAACAACCGTATAAAACTATGCATATTCATACTTTTGACGTATTGTAAGGTGTTCTATAGCATTTATCATTATAATAGATGACAAAATATAGAAAATTTTAAGGATTATATACTATATTTGCAAAGGTTGTGTTTGTTATCTTCAATCTAGCGAGGTTTTAAGGAACAGTAAGAATGAAGCAATTTATTGCCACAATTAACTTAATGCACGGCACTCTACCTATAAGCATATTCGCAATATCTGCATTATGCTTAGCTGTTCTTTTAATTACAAAACCTAAAAAGTCAAAGTATTTTCCAAAACTATTAACTCAACTAGGCTCAGCATTTTTATTCGCCATTATTTTTGGATTCATAACTTGGCTAATATCCGACGTTTTTCTTGTGTTTGGCGTAAGTCTTGGCTGGCTTGTGATTTTTTCGATTGCAGGAGGATTTGCTGCCGTAGGCTTTGCTCTAAGCGCTGCAATAATTTCTAAGGGATACAGAAGAGCTTTCGCCATTTTTTCAATTATCTTATTTGTTTTAGCAACAATGATTCGCGTAAACATGATTTACGGAGAATACACGACTATTGGATCTGTTTTTGGATTAGGAAATTACCCAAAGCTAGAAGAGCATAATAAACACAATGCAGTTATGGAAATTAAAGATTGGAACTTACTAGCAGATCAGAAAAAACTGCCTAAAATGCCGTCTAAAGGCATTAGCCGCTCTGTTAGAATTCCAGCAACGCAATCAAACTTCCGAGCTAGAATCGCAAACGTGTATCTTCCTCCAGCTGCGCTAACAAAATTTGCTCCAAAACTTCCTGTAATGGTTCTTCTTTCTGGCCAGCCAGGAAGCCCTAATAGACTATTTGCTGCAAGCGAAATAGTGAATACTTTAGACGCTTACGCTAAAAAACACAATGGTTTAGCTCCGATTGTTGTTTCCCCAGACCAGAATGGCACTTCAACACACAATTCACTTTGCGCAAACACAAAAGTTTATGGAAACGCTCAAACGTACCTGACTAAAGATGTTGTTAGCTGGATTCGCAAAAATCTTCCTGCAAGCACAAATCCAGCACTTTGGCTTATGGGAGGATTTTCTCAAGGTGGAACTTGTGCAACTCAAATAGTTCCAGCGTACCCAAAGTTGTTTGGAAACATGTATTCTGCTGGCGGAGAATTAGAGCCAACTTACAAGAATAAAAACGAAACAATAAACCGCTATTTTAACGGAAATCGCAAGGAATACGAAAAGCATATTCCAGCAAACATAATGAGAAAAAACGCTCCATTAAATCAAAATTATTATTCAATAGCAGGAGCATGGGATCCAAAATCACAAATAAATCAATCCACTATTGCTATTGCAGCACATAAAGCTGGAATAAGTGTTATAACAATGATTTCTAAAGGCTCAGGCCACGATTGGCATACGGTTCAAAGCGGATTAAAGGTTGCTATTGATCATCTTTGTAAAGACGCTGAAATAGCAAAGCATGATCCAGATTTAAGCTCTTATAGTAATATTCAAGTGGTTGTTAATCAGAAGGTGAGGCGATAAACATGCCAAACTTTTTATCAAAAAATCACAAGTCAACAGCAAAACATCATTTATCTATACTAAGCAATGATGTTAGAATCTGGCTGTCTCAACGAGTTCTTGCAGTAAAAATCACGCTTGTATTTTTGCTTATAAACCTTGTACATTGGATTTTCCGTACTGTAATGCACATTTACACTTACGGTACAAACGCTACCCTTGCACAATTTTTCTCGTACCATAAGCCAAAAATTGGCTCCCCATTCCTTTTTGGCCATAGAAACGTTCCTCAACTTTTGCTTAAACTGTTCCACTCGCTTTTCTTTGTAAACAGTTTTCCGTCTTTAGCTGTTAACGCTATTCTTTCTTTGGTTTTAATCGGATTAGCAGAAACAAGAATTGGAAAAATGCGTTTGCTTTTTGTTTCTGTATCTAGCACGCTTATTGGAACTTTGCTAGGGCTAACACTAATTGGCAATCTTTCTGCGATTATTCGCAATATGCATTGGATTACTAGAATACCAATTAGGCTTTCGCCTTTTACGCTTTTTGTTGGCGCGTTTATGTCTGCAGCAACATGCGAATCAATCTTGTGGCGTAGACGAATGCTTGTTTTGGGCTATTCAATAACATCTGCAATGCTTCTTTATAGTGGAAATCCTGGGGATTATTGCACGATTTTTGCAGCGATTTGTGGCCATATTATTGGCAATGCAATGAACAAGAACAACAAAACTAATACTGCTAAAAGCGCAAGCTGGTGGCATGGAACAGACTACGAAATTAGGCGTCTTTTTTCAATAGCGCAACTTATTATGGCGTTAGGCCCTGTTCTTGCATTGTCTTCAAGATCTCACGCTGGAATACTAACAACTCTTGGCTTGTTCATGTCTCCACAAATGGGCACAAAACCTTGGCTTGCAAGATGCATATCGAACTATAGTTCCAGCAGCTGTTTGCTTCATTCTGGATTGCAACACGCAACAATTGGCGGTCTTTGGATTCGTATTCTTTTGCCTATTGTTACTTTAATGATTATATCTTGGGGACTTTTACGCGGAAGAAGGCTTGCAGCTTATGCCGCTATAACAATTAATGGACTTACTGCAATTTATGCAACTATGTATTTTGCGATTTTGCCATTAATCGCAGCTAAGCAAGCTATGATTTTCCACAAGAATAATGCAACTTCTATAGCGTTTATGCTCACTGCTCTGCCTCCACTATTAATCGCAATACTATTGTTTATAAACATAAAGCATTTTCCAAATCATAGCGATAAGTTTGAACGCAGAATTGGCTTAGTCGCAATTGTTCTTGCACTATTTTCTACTGGAATAGGATATGTTTGCTTTGGATTAATTGCTCCAAATGAGTTTAAGCCTGCAGCAGACTTGCATCATTTACTCCGTGACCTTCCAGGACGTTGGATGCCTATGGGATTTGGAACAAGATCTAACGCAATGCTTATGCCATTAACTCCACTTGCTTCTGCTATTACTCAATGCGTTGGAGTTCTTCTTTGGATTGTTCTTTTTGTTGTTTGCCTTATGTGGTTTAAGAACAAAGTTACTATTAACGAAGAAGATCGTAAAAAAGCAAGTCAATTAGTTCATTTTGGCGGAGACACAATGAGCTTTATGACTACTTGGCCAGACAATCACTATTGGTTCTCTAACACAGAACGCTCCGCAATAGCATATAGGCTTAAGTACGGAATTGCTTTAACATTAACAGGGCCTTTTGGAGATAAATCAGAATATAAGAATGATTTGAAAGCGTTTATTCAACTTTGCGAGCAAAACTCTTGGTCTCCAGCTTTCTATGCTGTGCATGAGGAAGACCGCAAAAACCTAGAATCTCTTGGTTTTATGTCTATTAAAGTTGGAAGCGATATGCTTGTTTACCCTAAAGAGTGGCAAACTCGTGGAAAAAAGTGGCAAGATATTCGTACCGCTATAAACAAAGCAAAACGCGATGGAATAACAGATGTTCTTAGCACATACAACGATGCTCCGTGGAAAATTCAACAACAGATTATTGAGATTTCGGAAGAGTGGGCAGAGCTTAAATCTCTTCCAGAAATGAAGTTTACTCTTGGCGGATTAGAAGAATTGCACGATCCTCGAGTGAAAATTTTGTATGCAATTGACAATAATGGCAAGGTTCTTGGTGTTACAAGCTGGATGCCTACTTATAGCAACAATCGCGTAATAGGGTGGACTCTTGATTTTATGAGGCACCGTACGGATAGTCCTAATGGAATTATGGAGCTTCTTATTGCAAGAATGGCGGAACGCTTAAGAGATGAAGGACTTGAGAATCCAGAATCTGCTGTGGAATTTATGAGTCTTTCTGCTGCTCCTCTTGCTGGAATAACAGATATTTGCGACTCAAACGATTCTAGTACTTCAACTTCTTTGCAAAGTGAAGCGAACACTGTTAACAACAATGACGATATAGAAAATAATGATAATGATGGCGTAGAACATGCACAAAATGACGTAAATCACCATGAATCTAACGAGATTATTGTTCATGCTCTAGAGATGATGTCCGACATTTTGGAACCAGCATACGGATTTAAGTCGTTGTACTTCTTTAAGAAAAAGTTCCAACCAACCAATAGTCCTGTGTATATATGCTACTTGGATTCTGCAAAGCTTGCGCAAATATCGCTAGCTGTTACAAGCTCCTATTTGCCAGAAACTAATCCTAAGCAAATTTTAGAAATGCTAAAAACACTTAAGAAAGACGCAAATCAAAAAAATCTCCGTTAATTTGCGTGCTAAGCTTGCATATTAACGGAGATTAAGTTTATTAAGAGATTTTAATCGAAATCTTAATTGTGCAACTAAGACTCCGATTCGACTTTAGAAGCGGAATCAGATTCGGTTGATTTAGTTGATTCGCTTGATTCAGAAGAATCATTGGAATCAGTGGATTCTGCCGACTTAGAGTCGCTGCATGCGGAATCAAACTTCTTACCGCGGAAAATAAATTCTCCAAGCAACCCTTCGCCTTCGGCATCCACCTCAACGCATTCTCCGTCTGTTAAATCGCCAAGCAAAATCTTCTCGCTAATAGCGTCTTCAATATCTCGTTGAATAACCCTGCGCAATGGTCTTGCACCAAGAAGAGGGTCAAAGCCCTTTTGAGCAAGAAGATTCTTAGCATTATCCGTAAGCTCCAAAGTCATATGGCGTTCAAACAATCGATCATTTAAAAGCTTAATGTCTAGATCAACAATTTGACGAACCTCTGGCTCAGTAAGCTGACGGAACACAATCGTATCGTCTAAGCGGTTAAGGAACTCAGGGCGGAATTGGCGCTTAAGCTCCGAATTAACTTGATCTTTCATACGTTGATAAGACGATTCTTCATTATTTGCAAGACTAAAACCAGTATTCGCAGACTTAGCAATATCTCGAGTACCAAGATTTGTAGTCAAAATAATAATCGTATTCTTAAAATCAACTTTTCTACCTTGGCCATCAGTTAAATGACCATCGTCCAGAACTTGCAAAAGCGTGTTGAAAATATCTGGATGAGCTTTTTCAATCTCGTCAAAAAGCACCACCGAGAATGGCTTCCTACGAACCTTCTCTGTAAGCTCGCCACCCTCCTCGTATCCAACGTACCCTGGAGGAGCACCAAATAGACGAGAAGCAGCATACTTTTCTGCAAACTCCGACATATCTATGCGAATAAGCGCATCTTCATCGTCAAACAAGAACTGAGCCAACGCTTTAGCAAGCTCCGTTTTACCAACACCAGTAGGGCCAGCAAAAATAAACGAACCAGATGGACGCTTTGGATCTTTCAGTCCTACTCGAGCACGACGAATAGAGCGAGAAAGTGCACAAACAGCCTCATCTTGACCAATAATGCGCTTATGAAGCTCCGCCTCCATGCCAAGTAGCTTTTTAGACTCGGCTTGAGTGAGCTTAACAACAGGAATACCGGTTGTATTAGAAACAACAGACGCAATAACATCTTCATCTACAACCATATTCACTTTCGACTCGCCTTCGCGCCAAGCTTGCTCCTTAGCCTTGCGATCTTCCTCAAGCTTTTCTTGTTCATCTCGCAAGTCGGCAGCCTTTTCAAAATCTTGGCTCTTAATAGCTTCGTCTTTCTTGTCTGAAAGTTTAGAAATCTTAGAATCAAGTTCCTTAATCTCTGGAGGCTCCGTTAATCGCTTAATGCGCAATCTAGCTCCAGCTTCATCAATCAAATCAATCGCCTTATCTGGCAAATTCCTATCTTGAATATAGCGAGCAGACATTTCGGCTGCAGATTGCAAAGCACCATCCGTAATAGTTACGTGATGATGATTCTCGTAGCGCTCACGCAAACCCTTTAGAATCTCGATTGTCTCCGCAATAGAAGGCTCTTGAACCTGAATAGGCTGGAATCTTCGTTCCAAAGCCGCATCCTTTTCAATATACTTTCTATACTCGTCTGTAGTTGTAGCACCAATTGTTTGTAGCTCACCACGCGCAAGCATAGGCTTAAGCATATCTGAAGCGCCTAAAGCGCCATCAGCAGAACCTGCGCCAACAATAGTGTGAATCTCGTCAATAAATAGAACAATATCTCCGCGAGTCTTAATCTCTTTAAGAACCTTCTTTAATCGCTCTTCGAAATCACCACGGTAACGAGAACCTGCAACCATTGAGCCAAGATCAAGAGAATAGACTTGCTTACCTTTTAGCGTTTCTGGAACATCTCCAACAACAATCTTTTGCGCAAGTCCTTCTACAACAGCTGTTTTACCAACGCCTGGCTCGCCAATAAGAACAGGATTATTCTTAGTTCTGCGAGAAAGCACAACCATAACGCGCTCAATTTCTTTAGAGCGTCCAATAACAGGGTCAAGCTTGCCTTGTTGAGCTTCGTTAGTAAGATTTCTTCCAAACTGATCTAAAAGAGCAGAACCAGACTGATTGCGTTTATCTTGAACTCCCCCAGCATTTGCAAGTTCTGCGCCTTGACCGTCTGCTGGAATGCCAGAATTGCCACGAATCAAATCCATTGCCGTGCTACGAAGATCGCCTAAATCAACCTCCATTTTAATAAGCACTTGCGTTCCAACGCCTTCGCCTTCTCTAATAAGGCCTAAAAGAATATGCTCAGTACCAATATAACTATGACCAAGTTGCAAAGCTTCACGCAAACTAAGCTCAAGCACTTGCTTAGCATGCGGAGTAAAAGGTATGTGGCCATTAGGCGAAACAGTACCCGTTCCAATCATCTCTTTTACTTGTTTGCGAGTACCGTCTAAATCTACGCCTTTTGCACTCAAAGCTTTTGCTGCTATTCCTTCACCTTCTCTAATAAGGCCTAAAAGAATATGCTCAGTACCAATGTAGTTATGCTGAAGAGCGCGCGCTTCTTCTTGCGCTAGCACAATAACACGCCGAGCGCGGTCAGTGAACCGTTCAAACATAATTGCCTTCCGTTTTTATCCTTGTTCCATGGTAACGAGTTGCCATGACTCTAGAGCAATGCCTCTATAGAATCCGTGAGACTAATCATTTGAGCGCGGATTATTATTTGAGTCAAAATTATCTTCAAATTCTGTACTATCTACGATTTGCGCACTGATCTTGGATTCTTCACTATCTTCATATTGCAAACCACTATTATTGTTTGCAATATCTTCATCCTCATTGCGCAAACCATCGTCATCGTGCTCTTTACTATCTTGATTATTTTCATCCAAAACGCGCTTACGCCTTGACTTGCGATTTTCTTTGCTATCTTCAATCGCTTCTTCTATAAGCTCAACATCTGCACGTTCTTCTCTAGGTGTTTGAGGAACAATCTCAATGTGATAGTCGTCGTAAGCAGGCTCTGATTGAACCCAAAGCTGCGATGGCTCAGGAGGCGCTATTTCGGAATGTTCTCCGCATCCATGATCAAGCGCAACTACTCGCCCATCGTCTGGGCTCCACATATTTGCGCAAACTCCAAACATGTTTCCAAGACTTCCCGCAAGAGGAATCATAAATCCACATGACGAGCAAGCTTTTCCATCTGCAATCTTAGTAGAAAGTGACTTTGGCCCATGTTGACCCGCATACCATCTTTTTGCAGTTTGAGCTATAGCCTGAGCAGTCATAACTCTTTTTCGAGTTAAGCGGAAAGTTTCAACAGCATCTTCAAAATCTTCTTTTGACTCCCCATTCTCAAGATTTTCATCATCTTCTGCACTCGCGTTATCTGCCTTATATGCGCTTTTGCTATCCGAACTATCTGAACTATCCGCGATATTTTCGCTATTCTCGCTATCTGCGTCGTTATTACTGTTTTCACTATCTTTAGCGCATTGCGAACCGTCTTCAGATGCATCATTTTCTTGAGCACCATCAAGCTTAACTCCATCTTCAAGCCTGGAGTCATCTTCTGCAGTGCCTATTGAATCCATAACCGAAAGATCCGTAGGCCTAAGTCTATCTTTCCAAGGAACCCAAGGAGGAGGAAGTAATGAATCTTCAGTTGGAGCAAGACTAGATTCATTAACAGTCCAACGACCAGCATCTTCATCATGATACAGCGTTACCGACCATTGCCAGCCTTCATAGCCAAGCATAGTGCAAGCAAAACGGAAATCAGTAACATTGCTACCAAGATCCATTTTGCCTACAAAATCGCCTACAGCGTTTTTGCGCTCCGAAGTTTCCACAGCAACTTCATAAGCAAGCTCCTGCGGATTTATTACTTCATCTTCCATAAAAAATCCTGTTAACTATTAATCTTGTACGTCAAAATTATCTGCTACAGCACGCAACAAGTGCGCGAGCTTTTTAGATTCTGCACTAGATGGATAATGGCGTCTACGCAAGCCGTTGCCAGCAGAGTCTAAAAGCTTAATAAGGTCTTCTACGATTGCAGCCATATCTTCTGCTTTTGGCCTTGTAGCCTTTACAAGCGAAGGAGCAGAAGCTACGAGTGTAAGTCCCATTGCTTGCGGGCCTTTGCGTCCTTCTACAACAGAAAATTCCACACGCGTACCTTTACGCAATTCTTTTATTGACGATGGCAATGCAGAAGAAGGCAAAAATACATCTTTGCCGTCTTCATCCACTATAAAGCCATATCCCTTTTGGGAATCATACCAACGAACGCGCCCGTTGGGCATAACACACCTCACTCAAATTCACTAAACTTTATGCGAATCATCAATTCTACTACATCCACATAACTCTACAGATTCACACTTTTCTAATTGTAGCGCATGAATCTAGAACAACCTAAATAATCTAAATAACCTACAACCTAAACAGTCTAACAGTCTAAACAGTCTTGTTATTTTCAACACCACTAATAGAGTCACTTGTAAGCATTTTATTTGATTTATCTACATTATTTTCTTTGTTTGCACTATCGTTACTATCACTACTATCGTCAATAATAACATTTGGTAATACAACTGTAAGAGTTAAACCGTGAGGCTTAGAATCCAAAGATTCATCTCCATTCATTGTTATATCTGCAGAAATATCTGTAGCAAAATCATCTTCACTAGTTCTATACGCACAAGACGTTGTTGCGCAAATCAAACCGCGATGAGCTTTAACAACAGATTGCGCAATAGACATGCCTAAGCCCGTACCGCCCTTTTCCCTGGCTCTAGAAGGATCAGCAATATAGAAACGCTCAAAAATATGAGGCAACGATTCTTCTGGAACTCCAGGACCGTGATCAACAACCCTTATAACAACGTAAGAGCTGCCAGCACCTGTTGATTGGCTAACTTCTGCTGCTTCCAAAAAATCCTTAAGAGACTTAGAAACAGAGCTCATTTTTTGCAAAGCTTCTGGAGTAATCGAAGCTTTAAAAATTCCCATTCCAATTTCTACAGGAGAATCACTTGGAGTATAACGATGAATGTTGCCAACAATATTAGTAAGAACTTGACGCAACCTTGCTCCATCGCCCTTTATAGTAACGTTAGGAAGCGAGCCTGGAGTAAAAATAAACTTTCTATCAAGATTGCAATTTGTAGGCTTAGAGCAATCCATTAACTTTAAGTCATCTGCTAAATACAATGTTCCTTGCTGAACAACTCTAACTTGATCAAGCGCGCGCAGGTCATTAGCAGCATCTTTAAGAATTGGAGTCACATTAACAGTTTGAGAAACATTTATTCCTCGCCCCTCATCAAATCGCGCTAGCGAAAGCAAATCTTCAACAAGCTCTGTCATTCTTTCGCTAGAAGCCTTAATGTGAGCAATGGAATCATCTGCCTTATCTTGCTGACCAGCAACACCTCTCCACATGTAATACAATTCTGCATAACCGTGAATCGCAGCTAAAGGCGTTCTAAGCTCGTGACTTGCATCTGAAACAAAACGTTTCATTTTTTCTGTCATTGCTTCTTGATCGTTAAAGCCTTGCTCAATTCTAGAAAGCATTGAATTTAAGCTTGCTGCCAAAGACCCAACTTCCGTGTTTTCTGGAGCAGAAGGAACTCGTCTGCTTAAATCTCCAGAAGCAATTTTAGAAGCTGTTTTTTCTATTCTTTTTAGCGGAACAAGAGTTGATTGAATAATCAAAGCAGACAAAACTGCACCAAGCAAAATAACAGTTATACTAACCATTAAGCAATAGCGCGTAAGAGTGTTTAGAGTATCCATTTGATCGCTTAGAGAAAGCGCTATATAGACGTAACCCCTAACGTGCATTTCGGAGTTGTAACCACTGCGATTACCCCACGTAAGAACTAACACGCGCCACGGCGACTGAGCAACCTTTGCAGTTGCTTCATCAACGCTTTTAAGGTCGCCATGAACTACAGCTGGAGATGTAAACGGCTTTCTTTTTATAACAACGCTGTTAATTTCGCCATCTTCTGGCAGCGTTGGCATAGAAACAACGTCTCCTTTAAGCGGAGGAACCAAAGGCGTTGTAATAATTTTGTTATTAGTATCGCGAATTTGCAAGAAATAATCGTTTGGACCTACAGTTGGCTCTTTTGAATCCTTTTTTCTAAGCAAATCAATATTGTCGTAAATAAGCTGAGCCTGATCTGCCAACTGAGCATCGGTTTTATCTAGCAAATAGCTTCCAACTAGCTGCCTAATCGACAAAGATATGCAAAATGCTGCAATAGTTAAAACTACAAGAGTACATGCTACTAATCGAGTACTCAACGGTATTGCATCTAGATGTTTGCGTATCCATTTTGATGCTTTATGCTTTTTATTAGGATTATTGTTTTTGCTTTTATAATCCGCATTTGCATTAGCGACTTCGGGATTATAAATAGCGACTTCCGCAGACTTGCCACTATTCATAATCAGGCTTGACCTGCCTTTGGTACGCGAATCATGTAACCAATTCCGCGCTTAGTTTCAATAAGTGGAACAACTTTCTCTATAGAGCCGTCGTCATGCTTAATCTCAATACCGTCGATTTTCTTTCTAAGATAAGAAATATAGGATTCAACGATTGCTGCGTCTCCACCCCAATCGTATTGCCAAACGTGATTAAGAATCTGGCTTTTAGACAACACTCTGCCTTCGTTATCCATTAAGTAATGCAAAAGCTTGTATTCCGTAGGACTTAGCTCGATTGGAACTCCAGCTCTAGAAACATCGTGCGAGTCCTCATTAATCTCTAAATCTGCAACGCGCACAACAGGAGTGTCTTCTTCTGGCTCTTGAGTTCTGCGCAAAATCGCTCGTATTCTAGCAACTACTTCTTCTAGGCTAAAAGGCTTTGTAACGTAGTCGTCTCCGCCAACTGTTAAGCCCATAATCTTATCTTGAGTATCATCTCTAGCTGTAAGAAACAGAACTGGCACTACTACACCATTTTGGCGGATTCGCCTTGTAACGGTAAAACCGTCTATATCTGGCAACATAACGTCCATAACAATAAGATCTGGATGAACGCGCTCTATAACCTCGATTGCTTCCGATCCCGAAGCAGCGGTTTCTACGTCAAATCCAGCAAAATGCAACGATGCAACCAAAAGTTCACGAATTGAAGGTTCATCATCGACCACAACAATAGATGCTTCTACATTCTTACCCATACTGTTTAGCATCACTTATAAAGCTGAATGTTTCCTGAGTGTTTCCTGGAAAAAATAATTTTATTTATTAGATGCGTGCCTACGCTTAGCTTTTCTAAAGCCCAGTTTAACTTGCTTTAGCACATAATTTCTTCTATAAAGCACAATCGCAACAATTACAAACAATGCAGCGATCACAACAATCATAACAATAGTTGCAATAATACTTGTTGAAGGCGTAACCGACGTCTTTTTAGCTCTAGAAATCTGCTTCATAAGCAAAATCGCAGACTTAGCCCAGTCAGCACCCTGCTCGTTAACTAATGGTCTATAAGCTGCATCCGACAATAAGTCAACTGTTGTTTTTCTTTTAAGCCATTCGTCGGAATTAGGGGAAACTGCAACAACAAGCTTTCCATCATGAGTAGCAACTGCTAGAAGAACTGTGTTTGCAGGTGGATTCGTGCTTGTTAATAAATCACTAGCCCACTTTGATGGGTCTTTACTACCACTAAAATTCGCTAAATAAAGAAGACGTACAGACACTCCAGTTTGCTTTTTTGTGCTAGCAATCATATCGGAAACTTTTGCAACGGAATCCCCTAGAAGATTTTCCGTATCTGTGATTGAATCAGTAGCAACAATGCCATAATTATTAGAACTTTTATTTGCTAAATCACCATTTTTTGATTCATCTTCAGCAAAAGCAGTGCTTGAAAATAGAACAATTTGGCTCAAAAACGCAAGCATTATAAGTGTGCATAAGCCTTTAACCACATTAGTAAAAAAATCTTTGTCATAATCGCTTAATGGCATATATTCATAATACCGTGTTTTTAGATTACAAGAAACAAGAGCAAAATTAAGTTTTAGACGCATCATTCTGTACAAGCACATTCTATACAAGCATTAGAGAACACGGAAATAAAAAAAAAACATAGAAAAACACATACATTTACAAACATTAAGGAGTAAAAATGGCACAATTTAGAGTAGACTCAGAGCAAATTCAGCAATCTGCTGCAGCAGTCGGATCTTCGATTAATGCGATTAGAGACGCAACAAATGGAATGTACGCAAATCTACAGCAATTACAAAGCGTGTGGACTGGCCCTGCTGCAACTCAGTTTGCAGCAACCGCTGGGCAATGGCGTGCAGCACACCAACAAATGGAGCAATCTCTAGAGGCAATTCAATTAGCAATGCAAAATGTTTCTAACATTTACATGGATACAGAAACACAAGCAACTTCCTTGTTTGCAATGAACTAAACAAAAGTCACAAAAACAAAAACAAACCACAAAAAACATGAGCGGCAAAGCCAAAACTTTACCGCTCATGCTTAATAACTAAACAGACTCAATCAAAGAGTTAACTTAATTTAATTTAGTAGCCCATTTCTGCGCCGCCAGCTGGAGCTGCAGCTGGCTTTTCTGGCTTGTTAGCAACAACAGCTTCGGTTGTTAAGAACAAACCAGCAATAGAAGCAGCATTCTGTAGAGCAGAACGAGTTACCTTAACTGGGTCGGTAACGCCAGCAGCCATCAAATCTTCGTAAGCGTTGGTTGCAGCGTTAAAGCCTTGGCCTTCTGGAAGTTCGCGAACCTTGTTAAGAACAACGTCTCCAGAAACACCGCTATTTTGAGCAATCTGCTTAATTGGAGCTTCTACAGCGCGGAACACGATTGCAGCGCCCGTAGCTTCTTCGCCCTTAAGATTTGCGATTTCTTGAGACTTCTCAACCTTTGCAGCAGCTTGAACAAGAGCAACGCCACCACCTGGGAGCAAGCCCTCTTCAATTGCAGCCTTAGCATTACGCACTGCGTCTTCAATGCGATGCTTGCGCTCCTTGGCTTCTACTTCTGTAGCAGCACCAACCTTAATAACAGCAACGCCGCCAGCAAGCTTTGCAAGACGCTCCTGAAGCTTTTCGCGATCGTAATCGGAATCAGTGTTCTCAATTTCGCCGCGAATTTGAGCAACACGAGCCTCAACATCTTCCTTAGAACCAGCACCAGAAACGATAGTTGTTTCATCCTTAGAAACAATCACCTTAGATGCGTGACCAAACACAGATGCATCAATAGAATCGAGCTTTAAGCCAAGGTCGTCAGAAACAACCTGAGCGCCAGTCAAAATTGCCATATCTTGCAACATTGCCTTGCGACGATCGCCAAAGCCTGGAGCCTTAACAGCTACAGTGTTGAAAGTGCCACGAATCTTGTTAAGAACAAGAGTTGGCAAAGCTTCGCCATCAACGTCTTCCGCAATAATAAGCAATGGCTTACCAGACTTCATAACAAGTTCTGCAACATGAACAATGTCTTGCTGGCTAGAAACCTTGCCAGAAGTGAGCAAGATGTATGGGTCTTCCAAAACAGCAGTCTGATCTTCTGCGTTAGTTACAAAGTAAGGAGAAATGTAACCCTTATCGAAGCGCATGCCTTCTGTAAAGTCCAAATCAAGACCAAACTTGTTGTTGTCTTCAACAGTAACAACACCGTCCTGACCAACCTTATCTAGAGCTTCTGCAATCTTTTCGCCAACTTCTGGGTCGGCAGCAGAAATCGTAGCAGTAGCAGCGATTTGATCCTTTGTTTCAACGTCTTTAGCAGATGCGAGCAATTCCTTAACAATTGCTTCGGAAGCTTTTTCAATGCCGCGGCGAAGAGCAATTGGATTGCTTCCTGCAACAACATTCTTTAAGCCTTCATGCACCAAAGACTGAGCCAAAACGGTAGCGGTTGTAGTGCCGTCGCCTGCAACGTCATCAGTCTTCTTAGCAACTTCCTTAACTAACTCAGCACCAATGCGCTCGTATGGATCTTCAAGATCAATCTCTTTAGCGATTGAAACGCCATCATTGGTGATTGTTGGAGCGCCGTAAGACTTATCTAGAACTACGTTACGACCCTTTGGTCCAAGAGTGACCTTTACTGTATTTGCAAGCTTATCAAGACCAGCAAGCATACCCTGGCGGGCATCCTCTTCATAGGCAATAATCTTTGCCATTATTCCTCCACATAACTTAACTATGGACACTCACTCATGCTTCTTTTAGCTAATCAACCGTCAGCTGTTGACTAAACCGTTAAACTGAGTGCTAAATGAAGATTAGCACTCTACGTGCCCGAGTGCCAACTATAATCAAAAATCTATAGAAAAAATCTATAGTCTAAAAGCAAAAATAGCCAAGTAAAAAGCCATTTATTGCGACTTTCTACTTAGCTACTTAAGCAATTATTTATTAGTTAAAATTATTACGAAATAAGAAAATCGTAATTCTACTTGCACAAAACAACAACAATAGTAGTTGCTATTTGATTTGCAGGTTCAACATTGCTAATTCCAAGCGTCTTAGCAATATCTTCAGCAGCAGATCGATTCTCGTCTCCCTTATACCAAACAACAGAATCAGCAGGAACATTTCCAGAAGGATTTGCAGCTTCTACACTTGAATAGCCTGCTTGCTTAAGCTTTGCTGCTTCTTGAGCCGCATGACCCTGAATCTTTGTTGCGTTAACAACTCTTACTGGAACAGTCTTGTTAATAGGTTGTTCAGAAGCATTTGAGTCGCTTGCATTATTGTCTTTAGAATCCTTAGAGCTATTACTGTTTTTATCTGTTTTGTTTGACTTATCGGTTTTTACTGGATCTCTATCTTCATCTGAATCGTCATCAGCATCATCCGACTTGCTCTTGCGCTCATCAATCTTACCGCTCTTAACGTTAGAAGACTTAGCAGTTGTTGACTGATTTGCACTCCAAGGCAAACGAATATTGTTGATTTCTCCAGACATAATAGCCCACGCAAAAACGCCTAAAATAACAGCCATAGCTATGACTACTACATACGGGAGCAATACAGCATACCAAGCGCGATTTCCGCGATGAACACCAACAGGACCTTCTGGTGGATTATCAAAAGCATCTGGTGTAAACGACACGTTCTGCTTATGCGCCATAATTGCATCCCTTCTAAAACTATCTAAACAATATGAATCCATATTAGCGAATGGCGCGCACAAAGCGTAAAATTTTTGTTTACGCTAATATCTGTTTTAGCATTTGCAACACTTGTTTGCACACTTGTTTTATAAGCCTTGTTTTAGAGTTGATAAACATGAATATTAAGCAGCGAAAATCTTTGCACGAGCTAATAGATCCAGATTGGGCAAATGCTCTTGAGCCAGTTGAGCCGCAAATTCACAAAATGGGAGACTTCTTGCGCGAAGAAATGGCGTGCGGAAGGCGATTTTTGCCAGAAAGTCATAATATTCTTAGAGCTTTTACAATCCCCTTTAATCAAATAAAAGTTCTTATTGTTGGCCAAGACCCATACCCTACTCCAGGCCACCCCGTTGGTCTTAGTTTTTGTGTAGATGCTCGCGTTAAACCGTTGCCTAAAAGTTTGACTAATATTTACAAAGAATTAGTTAGCGACTTAAACGTTCCAATGCCTAAAAATGGCGATTTAACACCTTGGACTAAGCAAGGCGTAATGCTTTTGAACAGATGTCTTAGCGTAGAAGCTGGAAAAGCTAATAGTCATCAAGGAAAAGGCTGGGAACAAATCACAGATGCTGCAATAACAGCATTAAATAATCGTAAAGATGCTAATGGCAAACCACTACCACTTGTGGCAATTCTTTGGGGCAGAAACGCTCAAAGCCTAGGACCACTTCTTACAAATGCAATAATTATTCAATCCCCTCATCCAAGCCCACTTTCTGCTTCAAGAGGATTTTTTGGGTCAAAGCCATTTTCTAAAGCAAATCAAGCATTAATATCTCTAGGCACAACACCAATTGACTGGAGTTTATAGAAAAAACGAGTAAAGACTTGCCAAAAATAGAAACTAAAAGAATCTAAGGTAGCGCATATCGGTTAAAATAAAACGCATGGCATTATTCCCTCCACAACCAAATAGTCAAAATAATAGCGCGAATACTGGTGTTTTCACTCTTCCACCTCAACCTCGCACGCCCGTTTCCAATGGCGTTGCTTCTAGCACAATAGACGAAGTAAATCAGCCAATATCTGTAGGCGTGTCTAACGAAAGCATTAAAAAAGCACAGCAAATAGCTGCCATTCTTCGCTCCAGATTCACGCAAACACTTGTAGGCCAAGATTCACTTAGAGAATCACTTATTTTGACACTTATTGCTGGGGGCCACATTCTTATTGAATCAGTTCCAGGACTTGCAAAAACAACTGCTGCGCAGACTCTTGCAACAGCCATGTCTGGAAGTTTTAAGCGAATTCAATGCACTCCTGATTTAATGCCAGCAGACTTAGTTGGAACACAAGTTTTTGACTTTGCTTCTCAAAGATTTACAACACAAATCGGCCCTATTCACGCAAACGTGATTCTTCTAGACGAAATCAATCGTTCTAACGCAAAAACACAATCCGCTATGCTAGAAGCAATGGCCGAAGGCGCAACAACAATCGGCGGAGAACGCATTAATCTACCTCAACCTTTTATGGTTATTGCTACGCAAAATCCTATTGAAGAAGAAGGCACTTTTAATCTTCCAGAAGCTCAAATGGATCGTTTTATGCTTAAGGCAGTTATGACTTATCCTTCACCTAGCGAAGAAGTAAGCATGTTGGAGCTTCTAACAAACAGAGGAAGCGACGTTTTTAATCCTCAAACGCTTAATAGTCAAAAAATAAGTTTGCAAGACGTTACTTTTTTGCGCGCAGCTGCTAAGCGAGTGCATGTTTCGGAAGCTGTTATGAAGTATGCTGTAGATATTGTTGCAACTTCTAGAGGCCAAGGAAGTCATCCTCTTAAAACTATTTCTTCGCTAGTTAGAATGGGAGCAAGCCCTAGAGCTTCTATTGCTTTGATTCGCATTGGTCAAGCTCAAGCTTTGCTTTCTGGAAGAGATTACGTTATTCCAGAAGATGTTAAAAAGTTTGCTCACGAAGTTCTTAGACACAGAATTCTTTTAACTTTTGAAGCTTTAGCGGATTCAATTACTAGCGATCAAGTTATTGATGCAATAGTGAAGACGGTTCCTGCACCATGATTTTTGCAAAACTGCTTAACGCTTATTCTCATCCAACTTTTTTTGCTAATAATGCTAAAAGAAGTTTGCTATGCTCCGATTCGTCTAAAAAAGTTAGAAGAAAAATCGAAGTATTAGACAATCGCCTAAATTTGCCACTTGCAAAAAAATCTTTAAGCATTTTCGAAGGAGAACATCCTTCTAGTCAAAAATTTGGCAATGGCGACTTAGTAGACGTTCACGCGTGGCAGCCTGGAGACGAAGCCAGAATGATTAATTGGAAAGCCAGCGCAAGAGTTGGCGAGCCGATGGTTTCTTCCAGGCAGCGCGAATCTTCTTCTAAAACTTGGATTCTTGTGGATTCTAGCGTAAATATGAATGCTTCTTGCGCATCTAAAAGCAATGAGCACTTGTATGAGATTGCTTCTAACACAGCATGCTTTTTTGCGTCTTTAAGCTTAAAACGCAACGATTCGCTTAATTGCGCTTTATTTGATGGAGATGATATTTTAAGAATCCCATCTTGCAGGAATCTTCCCGATTTTGAACGTAGCTTAGATATTTCACTATGCAACGCACGTAAAAAGACTAGAAATACAAATGCAATTATTGATTTTGCTAATTCGATTACACAAAAACATAGTTTGATCGTAATAATTACGGACGAATACGCTATTTTGCAAAAACATTTTAACGATTTGCAAAAAATCGCAAGTTTACATTCTTTAATAGTTGTAACAATAAATCCTGTAAACCCATTTAGCGCGTCTAAAAATATTCCAATAGTTGATGGAACAACTATGCGCAAAATACCAGCGTTTTTAATAGATAATTCATGCGCTAAAGAGGTAAAAGCACATAGAGCATTTGTAAACAACGCTTTGCACGATTGCTTAAACGCTTATAAGGCTTGCCTTATACGAGGATCTTCCAGCAGCCAAATATTCCATTCTTTAGCTAAATTTATTTGCAACGCAACTTTGCAAAATAGCGTTTTTAATGTTAAGAAGAATCAAGATTTACTCTTAGAGTAGTTTGGGTTGGTGTAATCAGTGAGTATTCTTAATGTTCAAAAGGTTCTAAACGACGAAACAATGCTACTTGCTTTTATTGGCTTAAGCATAATAGTGGCACTTTTAGCAAGCGCAACGCTCTACTTTGCTATATGCAAAATCAATCCTAAAGTTAATACTAAAAAAGATATAAAGAATGCTGCGCATACTCTAAATGCAAATAAGCAAGAATGGCGTAAAAAAATCGAGCAAGTTGTTAGCGACTATAATCAAAAAAAGATTAAAAAAGATCAAGCTTTTGCAAAATTAGCTCAAATTGCAAGACAATATGTTTCGATAATCAGTGGCGAAAACATTAAATCACATACTCTTTCAGACATAAGTTCGCTTAGAAACTCTTGGAAGAACACGCATGGAGCAGACTTATTGCGCCAAACTATTGCAGCACTATACCCTACTGAATTTGCAGATACTAAATATAATAATCAAGCTAAAAATACGGATGTTGATCAAGGCGCAAGGTGGGTTCTTGTTCTTCTTGAAAGTTGGAAAACAAAGGAGAACAAGCCAAAGGAGAATAAAAGATGACATTCTCCACTTTAAGCACATGCACTTTTGCAATACATAATTTTGCAATGCATAATTTGGCAATACCTAATTTAGAAATGAGCAAAATATTTGCTTCAACACTATTTTCAATGCGATTAAAATGGCCGCTAATCTTTGTTTTTGGCGTTTTAATAAGCGTAATCGTTGCAATATTGGCGTTTGCAATAAGTGAGATTAAAAAACGTAATTCTAAAAACTATAAAATCGAATCTTCAAAAGATTTAGAAACAAGCTTTTTAACGTCTTTTTCTTTAGACGAAGACCTTAAAGGAAGTATATGCTCAAGAAGATGGCGATTATGGAATATTTTGCGAAGAACATGCGCCTTAATGCTTTCTCTTGCTCTTTTATGCACGCTAATTCTTAGTGCAAGGCCTTCTAGAGTTTTAGACGCAAACGAGCAATCGAGTTCTAGAGATATTGTGCTTTGCTTAGACGTTTCTGGATCCACTCTTCCCTACGATTTAGAAGTTATTAACGCTTACTTAAAATTTGTTGAGCATTTTCAAGGCGAGCGCATTGGCTTGAGTATTTTTAACTCAACATCTAGAACTGTTTTTCCACTAACAGACGATTATTCGCTTGTTAAAAAGCAATTGCAATACGCTTCTAAACTCTTGGATGGAGTTCAAACGCAAGACAAAATCGACAATATGCAACAAAAGCAATATCAGCAAATTTCTACATGGCTTGATGGAACTCAAAATCGAAAAGAAGCAACATCTTTAATCGGAGATGGTCTTGTTAGTTGTGCTGCAATGATTCCAGGAGTTGTGTACGGCTCTTCTAACAATTCTAAAAAGCCTCATAATCGCCTTAATCGCAGTGCTTCTATTGTTTTAGCAACAGACAATGTTGTTTCTGGAAAGCCGTCTTATTCGCTTAAAGCAGCTTTGGATTTAACAAAACAAGCGAATATTCAAGTTGATGGATTGTATTCTGGGTCTGCTCAAAGCGAAAACGAGGCAACCACTAGGCAAATGCGTGATCTAATTACTCAAAACGGAGGTATTTTCTTAACGCAACATAACGCTGATTCTGTAATGGCTTTGGTTCGTAAAATCGAGCAGCAACATACGAGTATTCCAAATGATTCATCTCAATCAGCTTTAAGCGATGACCCTAGTATTGCAACAATTTTAGCGGTTATTTTTGCGTCTCTTTGGCTTATTTTTGCAAGAAGGATAAAACGATGAGAATATATTTTAGTTGGATTTCGTTAATCTTAATTGCAATTCTTGCCGTTTTAGCACTATTTGAGATTTTCCCGCTAAAACGCAACTCTTATAGCACAGATGAAACTGTTTATATGCGTGTTCGCAGAGTTTTAATATGCGTTTTGCTTGCGATTTGCGCATTATGCCCATGCATTATGAAAAGCACTTTTCAACGCTCTCTTAACGCTACAAACGTAATATTTGTTTTAGATGTTACTGGTTCTATGAACGTTAATGATTCTAAAGACTTAAACAACAATCTCACTACTAGGTTTAACAGCGCAAAGCAAATAATAAAGCAAGTTACGAATAATTACGCAAACGCAAGCTTTAGCGCAATAAGATTTGGAGCGTCTTCTAGCGTTGACGTTCCACTAACTCCAGACGCAAATGCCATTGAAAATTGGGTTAATACTATTAACACAGAGCCTGTTGGAGTTTCAAACGGAACGAGCTTAGACGCTCCTCTAGATAAGACTCTTCTTGCCGCTCAAGCGATTCACAACGCTCATCCTCAAGATGTTACTGTTTTGTATTTAATTAGCGATGGCGAAGAAACCACTAGCAGAAAGCGCAGAACATTCTCATCTTTGCGCGGCTACATAAATCATGCTTACGTAATTGGTGTTGGCTCTAAAAATGGCGGAAAAATACCAAATAAAAGCACTAAGTTGGATGATTTAGACGATATTAACGTAACTGATTCTTCTATAAAACAGTCTGAAAAATGGGTTATTGACCCTTCTACAAAAAAGCCTGGAATTTCTAAAATGGATTCAAAAAATCTTAAGAATATTGCAGACGAGCTTAGTGGAAAATATATTGATTCCAGTAAAGACCATTCTATTGGCGTAGAAGCAAAGCAAATTCTTTCTAAACAATGGAGACAAAACAACACTGTTAAGCCAAGACTTAGGCCTGAGCCAATCGTTTGGCCGTTTGCTATTCTTGCAAGTGTATTAATTCTTTGGGAATTGGCATGCTGGATTACAAAATCGAGGAAGCTTATATGATTATCAAAATCACACCTAAGTCATTCCTAAGATTTTCTATTATTGCAATATCTTCTATTGTTATATTTTTATGCATGGTTTCAATCTATTTAATTGCAACTAATCTTAAAGCAGAATCAACGTATAACGCTGCTACAAAAAGTCTTATAAACAACATAAATGCATCGAAAAAAGTTGATGCAGATAAAGAAACGTTGGTTGTATCTCAAAAACAGGTTGATGACCAATTTAACGAAGCAAAATCGCCTTACACGATTTTAATGCCGCACTTATTAAAAAGCATTAATCATAACGCAATAATATCTAAAGAGCTTACTAAAAGCTTGCAAAAGCAACTTAACCAAGATAAAAAAGATACGGATTCTAATGCGCAAACAAGCCAAAATAATCGCAAAAACATGATTAATAAAGCGCAAGAAAAATCCAACGAATCCAGCTTAAGCGATTCGCAAAAAAGTAAAATTCAAGACTTGCTAAAGCAAAATAATCAAAGCGATTCTAGCCAAAATTCGCAAAATCAATCAAATCAAAATAGCGATGATTTCACTAAAGACGAATCAAACAAGAATGAAAAAACTAAGTCTTCTAAAAAAGAAGACTTAAGTAATAAGCCTTGGTAGGTCGCGCTAAAATTTGCGATAAAATTCGTTAAAAAAAAATCGTAAAATTCGTTAAAAAAACTACTTAGAACGCAAAAGCCTTATATTTCAAGGCTTATAGCCTTTAACCACATTGCAAGAATTTTCGTGACTATTTGAAAAACATTGTGTGTAATGTTTGTATGCACATATTTAACGACTACCAATGGCTGTTAGAAAGAACAGAACAATGCTCTAACAGCGTGCTTAGCGAAGCACACTCAAACACGCTTAAAGACTGGCACGGAAGAGCCGCAAACGCCTTTAACGAACAGATGGCTAAAACTGCTAGAGAAGCATGCCAAATCAGCTACGTTAACACTAGTTTTGTTGACGGTGATTTTATTAACGCTAATTCTACTTTTAGATCGATGCTAAATTTTGGGGGTAAATAATGCCTTGGAGAGTAAAATCTACAATAACTGGCGGAGAACCTCTTAGCGTTGCTGATTCTAACGCGTATAGAACAAAAGCTGCAAGACTTAGTGAACTATCAAACAATTTTCACTCACTAAGCGCTTGTTGGATGCAAACCGCAATGCAAATCGAAAGCCAAAAAGCAGCTCTTGTACAAAACCAAAACAACTGTTTTAGCGAAAACATTAATCAACATGCTTTGCAAAACTTGCCTGATTCTAACGAATGCAGAATAAAGTCAAGCCAATGCGAATCAATGTCTAACAATCTTAGTGAATTAGCAACTCTAATAGTCAGAGCAAATAACTTATATTCTCAAGCAGAATACAAAAATAGAGAAACCTTAGATAACCTTGTGTCTATTGGAACTACCATCTTCCCTATTGCTGCAGTACCATTCTTTGCAAGCGTAGGATTCAGCGCGATTTTAGACATGACTCAAAAAAGTGGCATGAAAAACTTTTCTAAGTGGAGCCACGCAACAGCTCCTATTCAGCAAGGATTTATTAGAGGCTTTTCTAAACATTTTCTAATAAACCCCGTAACAGGAATCCCTATTCGTCTTTTTTCTAGCATTCAAGAAAAGAACGATGTAAAACATTCAAAAGCGCCAGTTTCCACTTTTGCAAGCGCATTAAGCTTGTTTAGCGCAAAAATCAACGATGCAAACCAAGGGAACAATCTTAAAGTAACAAAATTAGTTTTGCCTAAAAACACACAATCTAAAATATTTCTCTATAAGGTAAACAATATTGATCAAGCGCTTGAAAATCTTAACAGCCTTGCTAGCGGAAATCTTTCGGTGCATCCTCCAAAAACAAATCCAGATGCTGCAACAATCGCAATTCAACGTTTTAGACAAAAAGACGGTAGCACGTCTTGGCTTGTTACAATACCTGGAACCGACGGTAAACCAAAGTCTCCTTTTGGATGGCCTCAAAATGCAGAGGTTATGAGCAGTTCTAGAAGCGTAAGAATGAACGCAGACAGCACAAGAATGGTTGTAGAAGCTATGAAAAAGAGCGGAATTAAAGCGAACGACAATGTTGTTCTTGTTGGACATTCTCAAGGAGGAATAGTTGCTGCAGGAATTGCTAGCGACTATTCAAAACAATACAACATAAAACATGTTGTAACTGCTGGGTCTCCAATAGCAAACCACGCAATCCCAAGCAAAACTTGGGTTACAAGCATAGAAATGGAAGACGAGCTAGTTCCAACATTAGACGGAGCAAGTAATCCGAGCAGAAATAATTGGGTTACGATTCACGCAGTTGCAAGTAAAGCAGTTGCAAGTAAAAGCGCTAATCGAATTAAAAGAAAAGAAGAAGATGAGGAAAATGTCTCTAAACAAAATCGTAATAAGATTGGCAACACAAATCGCAACACAAAAAATATTTTTGAAAAAGACGGAATATTAGTAAAAAATGTACCAGAAGAAGGAACACTCACACACGATTTGAACTATCATCAAGCAGCATATACAGACGCTCACCAACTTGCGTCTAAAGAAATTAGAACTCAAGAATCACATTTTAATAAGATATTAAGCGGAAAATTAGAAGAAACAACATTGTGGCAAGGTGTTATGCAACACTAATGCAAAGTAAAATAGCAACGCTCAAAACTTAGTAGTTTTTGCCATGCTGTAACCTTTAGAGTATGAAGCTTACTGATATTTGCCCTGCTATTGCTTTGACTCCTCTAGATGGAAGATACCACAACCAAACCGCAAGCCTTGTAGAATATTTAAGCGAACCAGCATTAAACCGCGAGCGCATGCGTGTAGAAGTTGAATGGATGATTCTTCTAGCAAACGGTTATAAGGGAAACGATTTTAAGACGATTGTAGATGGCGTAAAGCCTTTAACAGATGAGGAATGCGATTATTTGCGCGCAATCCCAGAAAACTTTGGAGAAGAAGGCATAAAACGCCATGCTGCTCACGAAGCTGTTACGCATCACGACGTTAAAGCTGTTGAATACTATATTGATGACGAGTTAGACAAAGCAGAGCAAGTATTAGGGCATAAAACCCAGCTTAGCAATCTTAAAACATTGGTTCATTTTGCTTGCACAAGCGAAGATATAAACAATCTTTCTATAGCTCGTTGCGTAAAAAACGCTGTTGAAAACGTGTATAGGCCAAATTTGCAAGCTATTGTTGATTACTTGACTCAAAAAGCGCAAGAGTATAGAGATATGCCAATGCTATCGCTCACTCACGGCCAGCCTGCAACTCCTACAACTTTAGGTAAAGAACTTGCTGTGTTTGTTTATAGGCTAAATCGCCAGATAAAACACCTTAACTGCCAAGAGTATCTTGGAAAGATAAATGGTGCTACTGGAACTTTTGGCGCTCATCTTGCTGCTTTCCCTAATGTTGATTGGCTTAACGTTTCTAAAGAATTTGTAGAAAACAGAATGGGTCTTTGCTTTAATCCTCTTACAACACAAATCGAAAGCCACGATTGGCAAGCGGAACTTTATAGCACTGTAAGTCACATTAATCATATTCTTCACAATCTTGCTGTAGACGTGTGGATGTACATTTCTCGCGGCGTTTTTGTGCAAGTTCCTGTTAAAGGTGCTACTGGGTCTTCCACAATGCCTCACAAAGTTAACCCTATTCGATTTGAAAACGCGGAAGCAAATCTAGAGATTTCTTGCGCACTTTTCGACACTCTTTGTGCAACGCTTACCGAAAGCCGCTGGCAGCGCGATTTAACAGATTCCACTACTCAAAGAAACGTTGGATCCGCATTCGGCTACGCTCTTCTTGCTTTGAACAATCTTCTTGGCGGCTTAAAGTCAATTCATCCAAACACGCAAATGATGAGCGAAGAGCTTAACAACAATTGGGAAGTTCTTGGAGAGCCAATCCAAACTGCTATGCGCGCTCAAGAAATTGCTGGCGTAGAAGGAATGGAAAAGCCGTACGAGCAAGTTAAAGAGCTTATGCGCGGTCATAGTATTTCTAGACAAGATGTTGAAGATTTTATATCTTCTAGAAACTTCGATGCTCAGACTGCAAATAGGCTAAAAAATCTTACTCCAGAATCTTATACTGGAATTGCATCACGTTTGGTGGATTTTATTCAATAACTATTTTGTTCAATAACTTATTAAACATTAATAACTATTAATAAATAAACGGTGTACTATGCAATCGCAAGTAAAAGATGATTTAGTTATTAACGACGTTGAGCCTAAGCTAGTTCGCAATTGGGCAGATTTAATCTACTCAATTGCATCTGCTGGCGTAGCTACAGCAGTAGTGTTATTTGCAACGTGTTTTTCGGGAACAACAGCAGGAGTAGAACACGACGCAAAAAATGCTGGGAAGATTATTGAGTGGATTGTAAAAGGACTTCCATCTTCTCTTTTTCAGCAAGCGCTTACAATCGCAATTGTTGCTGGCGTAATCGTATCAATGATCGATTCGAAAAAATGGATTAATACAGCAATATCAACAATAACTTTGCTTTTAACGTATCCGCTTGTATGGTACATTTCCTACATTCTTACAACGCTAAACAATCCTTCGATATTCGCATCGTTTAATTCGATTTCCAATAGTCATGGCACAGAATTATTGCCAGACATGTACGCGGTTTTGGTTGCTTTTCTAACTGTTAGCGGACCTAGAAGAGATAACAAAATCGTAAAACTCTCTTGGCAAGCGCTGCTAATTGCGTCTCCAATATTAATCGTAACTTCTTGGCATTCGCTAACAGGCGCATTAACATCTTGGTGCATTGGACGTTCTTTTGGAACACTAATTCGGTTTATTAAGGGAACGCAAAGCAAGGGAGCATGGGGCAAAGATATTGTTGAAGCACTAGAAAACATTGGCATTACGCATCTTGTTCAGCTTAATAGAAGAACACTAACAACCGACCATAGTGGAGTTCTTAAGTCTAGTCTTGACGACGATTTGATTGAAAATTCAAGGCTATACGATGCGATTGATATTCACGGAACAAGATACGTTATATCTGTATTAGACAACCAAGTGCACTTGCCTGGGTATCTAAATCAGCTATGGCAATGGGTTAAGCTAATTGATATTCCAGTTAGACGAGACCGTTCTGCAAGACACTCAATACATCACCATCTTTCTATGCTACTTGCTCTTAGAAACTTGCATCTTGCAACAGCAAACGTGTATGGGGTAACAGACCTAGAAAAATCATCAATAATGGTATTTCATACTAGTAATGTTCTTGTTCCTTGCAATCTAAACACACTTACATCTAAAGACGCTCAAAGACTTATGCAATATCTTGATATTGCTAACTCTAGAGGCATTACACACAGAAGAATAGGACCCGAATCGCTTGCGCGACTAGAAGATGGAACTCCCCTAATTGCAGGTTGGCAAAATGGCGATGTTGCCAGTGATTCAACTAATATTGCTTTAGATAAAGTTCAACTTTTAACAATAATCGCATCTTGCATTGATGCAAAAACTGCTGTTGAATCAGCAATAAGCGTTTGGGGCACAAATAAGGTTGCGCAAATACTCCCATTTATTCAAAAAGCAGCTGTTCCAGCATCTGTAAGGTCACTTTCTTCTTGCAATAAAAAACTTTTTGAAGATCTTAAAAATGAGATTAGTAAAAAAGTTTGCGCGCTTAACAACGAAGAAGACTACGACACTGTACGCTTGGCACGTTTTAATATTCGATTCTTTGTTAGCTTAATCCTTATTATTGCTGCGATTTCGGCTATTGTTACTCAATGGCATCCGCAAGAATTTATTTTTGCGCTCAAAAAAGCAGATAGCGTGATGGTCTTTGCTTGCTTTGCATGCAGCATGCTTGCTTGGGTTGGGTCTTCTATTACGCTCGGATCTTTTATGGATGATTCAAAGCCAAATGCTGGTGTTTTATTTACATCGCAAGCAGCTTCTGGCTTTACTGCCGTGTCTATGCCAGCTGGAGTAGGTCCTGCGTTTGTAAACATGCAACTTATAAAGAAAAATGGTAGTTCAACATCTCAAGCAACAGCGATTACAAGCGCAGTATGGCTTTTGCAATCGCTAGTAACCGCTCTTGTTATATTTAGCGTTGGAATTTTTACTGGTAAAAACCTTCTTTCTGGAATGATTCCTACACATATGCTTATCACCGTAATAGGAATTGTTACTATAATCCTATGCGCGTTTATGGCGATTACTCCTATTCGCAAATTTATACGCAAAAAATATCTTCCAATTCTTTCGGACTATGGCAAACAGATAAAAGAACTTGTAACTAAACCAAAACAGCTTTTTAACGGCACTTTGGGCGGTTTGATTCTTGTTTTTGCAACAGGACTAGGATATTGGATTGCTCTTTTGGCTTTTGGATACTACGCAAACCCTTGGGAAACAGTCCTGCTGTTCTTAGTAGCAAACACTGCAGGATCTGCTGTTCCAACACCTGGCGGATTGGGAGCTGTTGAAGCATCTTTGACTTTTGCATTCACTTCGGTTGGCGTTCCTCCAACAATCGCATTATCTGCAACTCTTCTTTACCGCCTTATGTTCTATTGGTTACGAATACCAATAGGCGCTTTTGCAATGAAAAGTCTTAGCAATAAGGGATTAATTTAATAACAAATTAGTGTAAATTTAACTAGTTAAAAAAGAATATATTTAGTTAAAAACCGCATAAATAAGCCTATATAAGGCATTTTTGCGGTTTTTATGCACTTTATTCACTAAAAAAAGTAAAAAATCGTAAAAAAATCTTAATAAAACGCTGAAAAACCGCGCATTTGTAGGGAAAATGTACTAATATCTATGAGTGAAAGTGGTCTTTGGAAGAGAAGGCCCCTAACACAAAGGATGCTTGTATGGCATACAACAAGTCTGATCTCGTTTCGAAGATCGCTCAGAAGTCCAACCTTACCAAGGCACAGGCCGAGGCCGCTGTCAACGCATTCCAGGATGTGTTCGTTGAGGCTTTGCAGTCTGGCGAAGGATTGAAGCTCACTGGTCTGTTCTCCGCTGAGCGCGTAAAGCGCGCAGAGCGCACTGGCCGCAACCCACGTACTGGCGAAACCATTAAGATTCCTGCATCTTACGGTGTTAGAATCTCCGCTGGTTCTTTGCTTAAGAAGGCTGTTACTGAGTAGGTTGAACCTTTAAGCGTAGACTTACAAGAACGAGGAACATTCCCAAAGTTGGATTTGTTCCTCGTTCTTTTGTTTTATGCGCTGTGTTTTATGCGCTCTAAATCAGTGCTCTAGTTTCTCACTATTGCAATCTTTACAAAGCCCAAACACTTCCAAAGTGTGGTCTATAACCGTGTATCCATGAGATTCAGCAATCTTATGAATCCAACCTTCATCATCTGGAGGCTCTATGTCTACAGTTTTCCCACACTTTTCGCACACAAGATGATGATGATGCGTGTTCTCGTCGCAAATCCTAAAAAGCTGCTGACCATTAAAACGCACAGTATCAACATCTCCGCTTTGTGCAAGCGTATTAAGCTGGCGATAAACGGTTGCAAGCCCAATGATTTCGCCATCTTCCACAAGCGCGCGATGCAAATTTTGAGCAGAAACAAAATTACGCGAAGCTTTTAAATGCTCAAGAACTGTTTCCTTTTGCTTAGTGTTTCTGCGTATTGGCTCACCAACCATTATTCAACCTTTCGCCGCAAAATCTTTTAATCAAGCTCGTCATCCCAACAACCTGTAGAGTCTAACACATTAGCTTCCTCAACAGGATTATTGCAAAGAACAGTAATATGACCCATTTTGCGATTCTTACGAACCTGTGCCTTGCCGTAGTCGTGAACATGCCATTCTGGATGCTCCGCAATAAGCGCGCGAGTAGGTGCAACATGCTGACCTAAAACATTAACCATAACAGCCGCAGAAAGCAGCTTAGGCTCTTTTAGTGGCCATCCAACAATACCGCGAACATGAGCTTCAAACTGATCCATATCGCAAGCTTCAATCGTATAATGCCCCGAATTATGCGGGCGCGGTGCAAGCTCATTTACTACTACGCGATTATCTTTAGTAATAAACAGCTCAATTCCAAGCGTTCCAGCAAGCTTAAATCCTTGAGCCAATCTAAGCGCTAAACTATGCGCAGCTTCTTGAACCTTAGCATCAACATTTGCAGGAGCCAAAGTCATGTGCAAAATGCTATTGTGATGCACGTTTTTTACAAGCGGATAAGTCACAAATTCGTTGCCATTTCCCGAAACAAGAATTGATGCTTCAAAAGCAAAGTCAACAAAACCTTCGAGAATAGAAGGCGGCATCTCTTGGCCATTTTCTACGCGCTTACAAACATTATCAACGTCTTCTTGAGTGCGCAAAACGTCTTGACCGTGGCCATCGTAACCGCCTCTGCGCGTTTTAAGAATTGCAGGCAGCCCGATTTCTTCGATTGCTTTATCTAAATCGTCTAAATTGTTGACTTCACGCCATTTAGCAGTTTCAATACCATGATTGTTAATAAAGCTTTTTTCAAAAACACGGTCTTGCGTAACTCGCAATAAGTCGGTTCCTTGAGGAACTGCAACTAAATCGCGCACACCATCTAAAGCATCTGCGTTTACGTTTTCAAATTCGTACGTAAGCACATCGCAACTTTTAGCAAGCTTTTTTAAGGCTTCTAAATCATCATATTCAGCTTCGACTTGAAAATCCGCAACTTGGAACACTGGGCAATTATGCGCTGGATCTAAAACGCCGATTTTAAAGCCCATTCTTCTAGCAGCAATCGCCATCATGCGACCAAGCTGACCGCCGCCTATAATTCCAATAGTTGCCCCTGGCATTAAGCACTTTACAGCACCATTAGTGGCTTCACATAAGCTCGGCATTAGATTCCTCAACCTTCTTTTTTAATTCTTTGCGGTATTCTTCAAGTTCTTCTTCTAGGCGACTATCTGTTGTGCTAAGCATGCTTACAGCAAGCAAGCCCGCGTTTGTAGCGCCAGAATTGCCAACGGCGGTTGTTGCAACTGGAATTCCGCCAGGCATTTGCACTATAGAAAGCAAAGAATCCCAGCCCGAAAGAGCATGGGATTTTACAGGAACACCAACAACTGGAAGCGTTGTTTGAGCAGCAATCATGCCTGGTAAGTGTGCAGCTCCACCAGCGCCAGCAATAATCACGCGAAAACCGTTTTTTCTAGCACTATGCGCAAAATCTGCCATAAGTTCTGGAGTGCGATGTGCAGAAATAACTTGCTTTATATACGGCACTCTAAATTTTTCTAAGATTTCGCATGCGTGACGCATTGTTTCCCAATCGCTAGAAGAGCCCATAACAACTGCCACAACAGGTTTTGAATCTAAAATATCTGCCACAACAACCTCCCGTATATGCGTAAATACGCAGCTTATGCGCAAAGTTTATACGCAAGTTTTACTTTACGCATAAGCACGGAAAAATGGCTAATAATTGGTGTTTTATTAGTGATTTATTGGTGTTTTATTAGCTTCTTTATTACTTCTTTATTAGCTGCTTATTTTTAAGAACATATTTTACGTCTGCAGCATCCGCAACATCGCTAGAATGCGTTACAACAATCACGCATTTTCCGCGTTTATGAGCGGCATCTTTTAAGATTGCTATAACTTCTTTAGTGGTGTTTGGATCCAAGCTACCTGTTGGCTCGTCGGCAAGAATAACAGGCGCAGAAGATACAAGCGCTCGCGCAATAGCTACGCGCTGCTGCTGGCCTCCCGAAAGCTTTGTTATATTTCTAGTGGACTCGTCTTCGCTAAGACCCAGCTCTTTAAGAATCGTAGAATCCGCCTTTGGGCTAACAAGACGCAAGTTTTCTACAGGAGTCAAATAGTCGATTAGATTAAAACTCTGGAAAACTAAAGAAACATTGTTCTTACGATGATTAGCATAACCACCATTCTTTGAAATATCTTGCCCGTTAAACAATACTGTTCCGCTTGTTGGCGAGTCTAAACCAGCTAGAAGAGATAGCATGGTGGATTTTCCAGCTCCAGATGGCCCCGTTATGCTATAGATTTTTCCAGCTTCAAAATCTGCATTAACATTTTTAAGAACCGCAATATTAGTTGCTCCATAAGAGTAATCAACGTTGTTTAGTTTTAATAAAGTTGTCATAATAAACTCCAATATTCTATTAATCTGTGTTTTATGAATCTATATTTTTATGAATCTGTGTTATAAATTTATCTATTATTTTTATGATTATTTTGGCCTGTACACATTTCCGCAAACTAATCGCAAGCGCTATATGCATACAAAATACGCCACTTTAATCTCCTCTAACTAATTGAGCTGAGTATAGAACGCGGCTTTTTAAACATTATTGGCGCAAGAGCAATACATAGAGATACAAACGCTATAGCAAATCCTATAAGAATAGCAAACGCTGTTTGGCTAGTTAGCAAAGGCTGATTTGATGAGTACGTAATTGCACCATTTGCAACATTTGCTAATAGCATTGATCCAACACTAGACGATATTGCAGCACTAATCGCAGTAGACAGCACTGAGCAAAATGCGGATATTATAAAAACTTCTATAATCATTTGCAAAGCTATAACACGTTTTTCTACACCAATTGCCATTAAAACGCCAACTTCGTGAATCCTTCCTCGTACCCAAAATACAAGAACTAAGCCAAGAATTATTACTGCAACAATCGCAAGGCAAAATAGAATCATAAACACTAATTGCCTAACTGTTTTTACAGATTGAAGAACAGAGGCAAATCTTTGCGCATTATTTTCTACAGAAAGCATGCCGTTGCCATAGTTTTTAGCGATTTTATTGGCTTCTTTTAAAGCTTTTTCTAGATTATTTGGATTTTGCATAACACACTTTATAGAACTGCGATTTTTACTTCCAAACAAGTAAAAAGCGGATTCTAAATCAGTTATTACGCGATTTTCGGAAGAATCGGAAGGAAGCGCACCTTTTGTTTGCATCTTGCCAGAAAAAATGCCAACAACCTTAAGATTAATGCTTTTGCTGCCTTGTTTTAGAGTTAAAACAGACCCGAGTTTAAGATTATTTTGTTGAGCAAAGCTCTTGTGAATTATTGCAGATTTCGCGCGCTTAGAGTCGCCAGGTGCCGAAGAATCAATATGGCTGCCTTCATCAAGCTTATATAATCCTTCTTGGAATCCCTGCGCTAACTGTGATTTAGTTGTTCCCGTTATTGAAACAAGCGAGAACATTTCATCATTGTCTAAACGCGGACCATTTACTGGCGCTACAATTTTAGCGTTAACAGGATTTGCTAAAACATCTTTTTCTTCTGCAATGGTTTTTACTCCACTAATCCTTTTAAATTTTGCAATAAGACTTTCGGGAATTCCTTCGTTTTTTTGCAAATCTTGAGGAATATCTTGCTGCGATTGCTTAGCGGAGTCACCAGTAGAATCACCAGTAGAATCGCTGGAAGATTCAGACTCTGGCAAAGTCTGCCCTTGCGTTTTTGCGTAAACGCTAAAACCTAAGCCAATGCTGGAAGTTATTTGATTCTCTAGATTTTTTACGCAAGAAATAACACTCGCTTGGCAAATAAGCGCGCTAAGAACAACCGTAATAATCAACGCTAAAATAGCGCTACGCCTTGGTTTTCTAACTATAGCTAGCCAAGATCTTTTTATAATTTGAGTCATTTTACCACCTACTTTTGCACGTCAACTACTTTTGCATGCCAACTACTTTTGCATGCCAAGCAAATCTCTAGGAGACTTTCGCAAAATAGGAAGATAAGACAACGCAACCGCAACAATAATAATCATTAGAACCATTAATGACGATTGAATTAAGCAATCTAAGCTAACTTGAACAGCAATCTTATCTAAAGTTCTAGTGGCCATGCTTGATTCCAAGTTTCCTCCAGCTTGACCCATTGAGCTAAGCTGCTGCGCGGCGGAATTTTTTACCGATCCTAATGCGCAGTCGCTAAACCATGGAGATATTGCGCTAGCAAAACCATAGCCTATTGCAATAGCTGGAATCGCAAGTAGCACAAGCTCAAAAAGCTGCTGCAACACAAGTGAAACTTTTCCAACGCCAATGGAAGTTAAAACTCCAATTTCTTTTCTACGCTCATTAATCCAAAGAATAAGAACCAATCCAAGAGCTACAACAGCAAACGCGCTTACTGCAATAACCGTTATGTTCATCATGGATTTTACGCCTTTTGCTGCGCCAATCATGCCTTGTACAAACTGGTCATCTCGAGTAATCTGATAGTTTTGCAAATCAATCGGCAGCTTAGACGCTTCTTCAATCACAGAATCTGCGTCCACTCCTTTTTTAACCTTAAAACTTGCGTCCTGGTATATCTCTTTTCCAGGCTTATATTTGTAAAGCTCTCTGGTTGTTTTTAAATCTGTATACACAGTATTTGCAGTTAATTCTGCACGCGTTGCAACTGGGCGATTGTTAGCTCCGCCGTAAATTCCAACTATGCGTGTTTTTACTTGCTCCGTAGAATGGTTAAGGTTATCGGCGTCAAACGGGTTTGCTTTAAGTGTTAACGAATCCCCTAATTTTAAGCCATTTAGTTTTGCTAAATCTTCGTGGATTAAGGAAGCATGCTCATCTGATTCGCGCAAAGCCCTTCCTTTAACCATGTGAATTGATTTTGTTTTGAACGCATTTAAGCCCTTAGAAGAGTTTGTTCCTTCTAGATTTACAGCATTGCCAAATTGCTTTTCTCTGCGCGCATCGTAGTCTTGAACACCTTTGATTCTCGCTGCTTTTGCATCAACTAAATCGGCTGTAACATTTTGACGCAAAACATACGAATCAACGTTTTTTAGTGACGCGATTTTTTTAACATCACTTGGTTTAACGGTTCCCGCTCCCCTAGGAGTTCCAGGATTTACTTGCGGATTATTTGCTAAAACAAAACTAGATTCTGCTTGTTCTTCTACCTTTTTGCCTTCTTTTTCTGCAGCAATCGCAACTGCAGAAGATGCTAGCAAAAGCGTTGAAATCAAAGCTAGTATTACAAACACGATTGCTGTTTTTACTCTTTTTCTCAAAACGTAGCGTATTGCGCGAGAAATAAATGTCATTGACTACCATCCTCATCGAACACTTGTAGTTAAATCGTAGTTATTCAATCATTAATATCAGTACTAAGTACAAGCCGCACGAATAATACAAAATCGTATAAGCCACAAAATCGTATAGCCACACAGCAAGTACAATCACGTAGCCTATATTATTTACCCTTATAAAACACTGTGAATAATCTGTTTATTATCTTCAAAAATCTTAGAAAATTTTATGAAAATTACTGATTTTCAATGAAAAATATATGACATGTTGTTATAATCATTTGAAATAATTTATGTGACTAAATGTTAATGAAAGAAAATTTATTAATCGATTAGCAAGTTTTACAACTTGAGACTTTAGAGTCAAAAAAATTTATTTTGTATGATTTAACTAGGATTTGCATGATACTTTTGTAGGATTTGCATAGATAAATGCGTATAAAGAACAAGGCGAGCACATTGCGTTACCAAAGTGCCCGCCTTATTTATTAAAAACAGTTTTATTTATTTAATAAACGCGCCTAAATCGACATAAATACACTTAAAGCGCTGTGCCGTGTTCGTCTAGGCGCGGATTTTGCTTAGAGTTGCTAAAGCTAAAGAACAGACCAAATACGCCCAAAGCAAACAACACTGCAACAGTTATAACAAGCACCATTGGCTGGCTTGGCAGCCACATAAGCACTAAGAAAGCAAACGCAGAAAGCAAAAGAACAGCCCAAGAGCACACACCAATAACCTTGCGAACAGCATTCCACGTATCGTCTCCAGCCTGCGCGCGCTTAATATTGCGTTCCATCTTGTTCTGGCTTTGCGTAACGCTAGAAGATGGCTTCCATCCATCAACTCCATTTTCTTGGAGTCTTCTTGAATGTTCTTGCAGATTGTATTCGTCAATCATTCCGCCACGACCGCGGCCATTTGTTTGATCGTATTGAGACGGGATTCCCCTACGATTCTGCCTGGCTTTTGCTCTACGCTCCTTGCGGTTTGCCATGATTGATTCCTTTCTGCGTTGAATTTTCACACAATACGAATCATTTTAACGCATAACTACGCCATTTTGGCACGCATCAACAATTTTTTCGATTAATAAATCGTTGAGCAGCCTACCTTTGCGAGTTGCAATAATACGATTCTCGTGCAACACTGCCAAATCTTCTTTACACACTTCGATTATCACTTTTTGCAAATACGAATCATCAAATCCGCAATTGGCTTTACGCATCTTTGCGCACAATTCATCAACGCTAAGCCCTTCCCTAATGCGCAATCCAAGCATTACCTCTTCTATTAACGCGTCCTCACTGTTTATACACTCGTAGTTTTGCCAAGGCACGTTTCCTGCATTAATCGCCTGCGCCCAGCGTTTTGGATGCAAAATATCCCAAGATCTAAGATTGTAAAACTTGCTTGAATCCGCCAAAACAGCGCAATCATCCATACTTTGCTTGCTAATGCCGCTAGCAGAATTGTAGTGCGAGTGCGCTCCAGGGCCAATTCCTGCCCAATCAATATTCTTCCAATATCCAAGATTGTGACGAGACTCAAAACCAGTGCGCGCCCAATTAGAAATCTCGTACCACTTTAAGCCAGCAGAACTAAAAAGACTATCTGCCAACTCGTATTTTGCTGCTTCATCATCGTCATCTGGCGCTTGAATTGTGCCAGCAGCAATCTGGCGACCCATTTTTGTGCGCGGCTCTACTGTTAGCGCATACGCGGAAACGTGATTAACGCCCAGGCTCAAAGCCATTTCTACGGACTTTCGCCAATCGTCTATGCTCTCCCCTGGAGCGCCATAAATCAAATCAACACTAGATCGCAATCCGCAAGCATCCGCCGCTTTAACTCCGCGCTCTACGTTTTCTGGAGTATGCGTGCGGTCAAGCGTTTTTAGCACGTGTGGCACAGCAGATTGCATTCCAAAAGATATTCGCGTAAATCCGCCTTTTGCAAGCGTTTCAATATAAGACTCGTCTGCAGTATCTGGGTTTGCTTCCGTTGTGACTTCCGCACCAGGCATAATGCCCCACAATTCGCTGATTTCACGCAAAATTCGCACTAAATCTTGCGCTTTAAGAACAGTCGGAGTGCCGCCACCAAAGAAAACAGATTGCGCTTTAGGCTCGAAAATCCCGTGGAATTCCTGCCACTTTTTTACAAGACGCATCTCGCGAATTGCAACATCCGCGTATCCGCTTCGACTTGCGCCCTCCCCCAAATCGCGAGCTGTATACGTGTTAAAATCGCAGTAACCGCAGCGTCGCAAGCAAAACGGCACATGCACGTACACTTCAAAAGGCATGATTGAACGCGAATCTTCACTAGACTTGTTCGATTCAAAATTCAATATAAGCCTCAGCCTTCGGATTTTTGCGCAGCGCGAATCTTATCTTTAGTGTCTCTATCGTTTGCTCCATCATCCGTAGCCAAAGCCGCAACAAAGGCTTCTTGCGGAACCTCAACGTGTCCAAGCATCTTCATGCGCTTCTTACCAGCCTTCTGCTTTTCAAGAAGCTTGCGCTTACGCGTAATATCGCCGCCGTAGCACTTAGCGAGCACGTCTTTTCTAAGCGCACTAATAGTTTCGCGAGCAATAATACGCGAGCCAATCGCAGCTTGAATTGGAATCTCAAACTGCTGGCGAGGAATAAGTCCGCGAAGCTTCTTCGTCATCATAACGCCGTAAGAATAAGCCTTATCTCGGTGAACAATCGCGCTAAAGGCATCAACCTTATCTCCCTGAATAAGAATATCTACCTTAACAAGATCTGCAGCTTGCTCGCCATCTTCGTGGTAATCTAGCGAAGCGTAGCCCTTTGTGCGGCTTTTAAGCTGATCGAAGAAGTCAAAAACGATTTCCGCAAGAGGAATCCTGTAGTGCATTTCCACGCGGTCGGCACTAATGTATTCCATTGTGCCCATTTCTCCGCGATGATCTTGGCACAAGTCCATAATCGCACCAATAAAATCTTTGGGCGCAATAATATCGGCAGCAACCATTGGCTCAATAATGCGCTTGATTTTGCCTTCTGGGAACTCACTAGGATTAGTCACATGATGCTCTGTGCCGTCTTCGCTAGTAACGTCGTAAGTTACGTTTGGAGCAGTTGAAATAAGATCCAAGCCAAACTCGCGACTTAAGCGCTCGGAAACAATCTCCATGTGCAAAAGACCTAAGAATCCGCACCGGAAACCAAAGCCCAATGCAACCGACGTTTCTGGCTCATAAATAAGAGCAGCATCGTTAAGTTTTAGCTTATCGAGCGCATCTCTTAGCTCTGGGAATTGCGCGTTATCGATTGGGAAAAGACCTGCGTAAACCATAGGCTTAGGGTCTCTATATCCCTCCAACGGCTTAGACGCAGGGTGCGCAGCGCTAGTAATTGTGTCGCCAACTTTAGATTGGCTAACGTCTTTTGCACCCGTAATTACGTAGCCGACTTCTCCCGCTCCAAGCGCCTTTGTTGGAGTCATATCTGGGCTAATAACGCCGATTTCAATAGGATCGTGCGTCATGCCAATGCCCATCATGTGAAGCTTTTCACGCGATTTAAGCTCGCCATCAACCATACGAATATAGGTGACGATTCCGCGATACGAATCGTAGACGGAGTCAAAAATAAGCGCACGAGCAGCACCATTAGGATTTCCACTAGGAGCTGGCACTTCCAGTACGATTTGGTCGAGAAGATCTTTTACACCTTCGCCAGTTTTTCCAGAAACACGCAAAACATCGCTAGGCTTGCATCCAATTAAGCCAGCTATTTCTTCTGCATGCTTGTCTGGCTCCGCACTAGGCAAATCGATTTTGTTTAATACAGGAATAATCGTTAAATCGTGTTCGATTGCCATATAAAGGTTAGAAAGCGTCTGCGCTTCAATACCTTGCGTTGCATCCACAAGCAAAACCGCACCTTCGCATGCTGCAAGTGCACGCGAAACTTCGTAAGTAAAATCAACGTGACCTGGAGTATCAATCATTCCAAGCGAGTACTCTTTGCCGTCAAAAGTCCACGGAACTCGAACAGCTTGCGATTTAATAGTGATTCCGCGCTCTTGCTCAATATCCATGCGGTCCAAAAATCGGTCTCGCATCTCGCGTTCTGGCACAATTCCCGAAAGCTGCAAAATGCGATCTGCTACAGTAGACTTGCCGTGATCTATATGCGCAATAATGCAGAAGTTGCGTATCAGCGATTGATCCGTAAATCCTGGCTGGTTATGCGGTGTAATCAAAGCAAATATCTCCTTTTAAGACTATACGAGCAATCAAATATGCGAAAAGTATTGCAACTAACTAATGTTAGCAACTTGACTACCCTAGAAACACTTGACTGGCCTAGAAACACTTATCCATAAACCATGCTATGCTTGCACACTGTATGTCCTTAGTATAGTAAACGTCGTTTGGAGTAATAGTGGCAAACATTAAGTCGCAGAAAAAGCGCGTGCTCACCAATGAAAAGGCACACAAGCGTAACGTGGCAGTAAAGTCTGCTTTGAAGACTGCTATCCGCGCTACTCGCGAAGCCATTTCCGCTGGTGACAAGGCTGCTGCACAAGCTGCTTTTGCAGTAGCTTCTCAGAAGCTCGATAAGGCTGCAGGCCGTGGCGTGATTCACAAGAATCAGGCTGCAAACCGCAAGTCTGGTCTTGCTGTAGCAATAAACGCTCTTTAATAATCGCATAATTGCGAATTGATTAGAGTTTGAAAAATCCCCGCTACCATTTGATTTCATTTGGCAACGGGGATTTTTGTATTCTAAACAAAGAAAATAGCACACACAAAACAGCGCAAAACTCACGAGCTAACGTGCATCTTAAACTGAATATCTCCATAATTAGGCGTATGTATACCAACGCCAAAGGCGATTATAGAGCCAAAAGAATCTTTAACAATCGACTCAACAGTAAGCGCTGGAGTTTTTGGCTCAACATGTAAGAATTCAGACATATCGTCGCATAACTGTTCAACGCGAATTGATAAATCATTTTCGTAAAGCTTTACAGCATAATCACTTTCCAAGAAATTCACTATTGATTGCTTAGAAAAATCTATACTCAAAACCTTAGGGAATCTAGATGCTGAAAGATAAACAACAACATAACTTGATAAAACGTTATCAACGTATTTTAATTTTTTTATGCAAATCAAATCTTCTGATTCATCTAGCCCAAGCTTATTCGCAGCCGACTCGTCTTTAACAATGCTGTTTTGAATAACCTTGATTCGCACGTTTGTATTGTTTTCGGAATAATTTTGATAGAATCCTTGAATTTTATCTGATATAACTTCTCGATTAGAGCTATGAACAATATTCTTTGCTCTAAAAGTTCCTTTTCCTTGGATTCTAACAAGCAAGCCTTCTAGTATCAAACTATCTACTGCATGCCTAAGTGTTATTCGACTAACGTTGTATTGTTTGCATAATTCTAATTCTGGAGGGAGCTGCTCCTGCGGCTTCATTAAATCAATGCGCTTTCTAAGATTATCGCGCACTGCTACATATTTAGGTACACCTTCAGTCACAATTCACTCTCCAAACAGAATGATTAGAAAAACAATTGTAAGAATTGCCTAAAATCCTACGATTCTTAAACCTTATGATTCTACGACAATTCTTACAAAAACGCTTTTGAATACATATAGGACTAATAGTATCAGTTTATTAGTCCAATATGTAATTCGACGCGCTAGAAGCAGAATTGTTTGTTGCTAGCGATTTAGCTTTTTTGTTTTCTAAACGAGTCAATATTATTGACGACGCATAGAAAAGAACGTATAGAATGGCTATTGCAACAATAAGCAGAATCTTTCCTCCAGCAACGTTTGAGTAGCCAAATATTACTCCTGCTACACCATAGTCAGCGTCGGAATAGGTTGAGTTTGCAGAGCCAAGATTTCCCAAAACAGGCAAAAGAAGCAAAGGCAAGAATGTAATAACAAGGCCATTAACAAAACCGCCTATAACGCATCCTCTTCTACCCGCTTGACCATTGCTAAACACGCCAGTAACGCCACCTGCCATAAAGTGCGCAACAATTCCTGGAATAACAACCGTTGTGCCAGCCAAGGCCATAATAACCATTCCAACAATTCCACCTGCAAAGCTTGCAAGGAATCCAATAAGAACGGCGTTTGGAGCAAAACCGAATGTCATAGGAGCATCCAATGCTGGCTTAGCGTTTTTAACCAATTTTTCGGATATTCCCTTAAATGCTGGAACAATCTCATCTAAAACAACTTGAACGCCTGCAAGAATAACAAATACACCTGCAGAGAACATTGCTGCTTTAAGAATAACGAACACAATAAAGTTCTGGCCGCCAGAAAGCTTAGTCTCAATAAATTCTGGACCTGCAAAAAGAGCAACTACAACGTAAATAATTGCCATTGAAAGCGCAATCAAAACAGTTGTATCTTTTAAGAATCCAAGAGCAGATGGGAACTTAATATCTTCAGTAGACTTAGACGGATGCTTTTTAGAGCGCGTAAGCTTTGCAACTAAAGTTCCAATAAGAACACCACTGCTAGCAGGGTGACCAAGAGCTACGTCATCTTTGGCGGAAGCTTTACGCATAAACGATTGCACCAACGCTGGAGAAATCGTAATCAATAAGCCTTGTGCAAGAGAACCAATAACAATAAGAGTTAAAGTATTAAAACCTGCAACATTGAAGATTACTGCAATCATACTAGCCATGTAGAAAGCAACATGACCAGTTAGATAAATGAATTTGAAACGAGATGTTAGAGAAAGAATAATGTTTACAATCATTCCAAAGAAGAAGATGAGAGCAGATTCTGAGCCGTACTTTAAAAGAACGGTTCCAATAATTGCCTCATTGTTTGGAACTACACCTTGAACGTGGAAAGCATATTGGAACATGCTTCCAAATGGATCAAGCGCTTGAGTTACAACGCCAGAGCCTGCAGCCAAAACCAAAAATCCAACCATTGTACGAATTGAACCTTGTACAATGTTGGAAATACTTTTGCCTTGAACTGCAAGTCCAATCAAAGAAATCATTGCAACTATTACAGCTGGTTGCCGGAAAACATCGAGCAGTATAGAAAGAATACCGTTCACAGTTCTCTCCTTATTTTGTATGTTAATATTTTTAGACGCATTTTGGCATGAAAACGCAAATTACAAGAGAGATAGTGTAATTAACTAAGTCAAACCGGAATGCACGAATTTATTTAATTCAAAAGTCATATTAATGGATAAGCCAAGACATAAATTTGTTATAACGTTATATCCAATTTATGGTGATTTTTAGGCATATCTTGAATAAAATGAAAATTATTATGCATAATCGTGATTTAACAGAAAATAATATAACAAAATCGTATATAATCTAAAAATTAATAGTCTTTAATTCGTCAATAACTTAAAAATATGTGAAAATAATCACAATAATTCTTAAAAAGACACGCCAGAAACTATTCAATAATCCAAGCTAAGCCAATCAAAACAGCCAAGAAAAGAAGATTCACAATTGTGTACATAAGCAAATAGCGACCCTTATTATGAGGGTACTTATGCGTAATGCTCTTGTACGAAATCAAAGACGCCATAGACGCAATAAGCGTTCCCATGCCGCCAAGATTAGTGCCAATAATAAGCATCTTCCATTGGTCGCAGAATCCAGAAAGCAAAATAGTTGTTGGAACGTTACTAATCATTTGACTAGAAACAACCGAAACTTCCATAGGGTGAGAGCCAACCCACATTTGCGCAATCTCGGTAAATCCAGGAACTCTGCGCATGTTTCCAATAAAAATGAAGAACATTATAAACGTAAGAGGCAAAGCCCAATCCAAAGCGCGGAACACATGCGAATCGCAAATAATAAAGGCAATAACAACTGCCAAAACCATAATCCAGTCTGGAATCCAGCCAGCTACTCCACACAAGCACAAAATAAATAAAAGACTGTAAACAACAACTCGCCATTGAGTAAAGCCAACACCGTAGCCCATAACGCGAATCTCGTCTGGCTTAGGCGATTTAGAATGCGGAGCCAAAACGCCTTGCTCAATATCGTCTCCGTGCAATCCTTCAAACTGATCGACTTTTCTAGAACTAAAGAACACAAACGCAAACGCAATCATAAGAATCGCAGCAGTAAGCGTGTACGGAGCCATAATGGAAAGAAAGTCGCCAGTAGACATTCCAGTAAGCGCTTTAAGATACAAATTATGCGCGTTGCCAATAGGAGTTAGCATGCTTCCAACGTTTGCACCAATCGTCATTAAAGTCACAATAAGAATTGCGTGCTTTTCGGCATTCGCCATCATCAAAACAGAAATCGCAAAAGGAACAAAAGTCACAAGAGCAACATCGTTAGTAATAAGCATTGCCGAGAAAAACGTTAGAGACATAAGAACAAGAACTAATCCGCGCTCAGTCCTAACTCTTCTAAGAAGATTCGCGCCAATGCTTCTAAAAACGCCTATTCGTTGGAATCCGCAAACAACCATCATTAAGCAAACAAGTTGAGAAATAGTGTTTACGTGAATATAACTAAAATATTGCGCATCAGGCGGAACGAAAAAACAAGAAATAACAGCTAAAACGGCGGCCACAATAAGGATGGTCTCACATTTGACCAGATTCAGAAGCCAACGCCTCATCGTTCCTCCGTAACAAAAATACACAACTTATAAAATTGTATAAGAAACCCAATCCAAAGAGGAAAAAATTCCCGACAAAATCGTTGAAATAGCAAGGCATAGGGTGCTAAAAGCGCTTTAGTTTTGCCACAAAGCAAATATGTAAAAATCCGCCCATTTTTGTGACACGCGCAAGATGCACATGTCTTAGAGTCTTATAGTATAAATGGAAAAGAAGTCGTAAGGCTAACAAGCATATTAAGCACAAAGCGAGAAACGCAATTATGACAAATCAAGAATCGCAAGCTCAAAAAACAGCAAGCCATAAAAGAAACACAGCAGACTTAATCGTAGAATGCCTTGTAAACGAAGGCGTTGAGGTTGTTTTTGGAATCCCGGGCGAAGAAAATATTCCGCTTTTAGAGGCAATTGAGCGAAATGGAAACATACGCTTTGTGCTTACTCGCCACGAGCAAGGCGCAGGCTTTATGGCCGCAACTTATGCGCATATTACTGGAAAGCCAGGCGTATGCTTGGCAACGCTAGGGCCTGGAGCACTAAATCTTACGCTTCCTGTAGCTCAAGCGAATGCAAGCACAACTCCGCTTGTTGCAATATGCGCTCAAGGAAACGTATCTAGACTTTACAAGGAATCTCACCAAATCATTGATTTAGTAGCACTATTCCAACCAATCACTCAATGGTCTTCTATGATGCTTGCTCCAAGCACAGCTCCAGAAATGGTTCGCAAAGCTTTCTCAATCGCTCAAAGAAAGCGACCTGGAGCAACATGCCTTGTTATTCCAGAAGATATTAGCGAAATGAGCGTGCCAGAAGATGCTAAGCCACTTCCGCTTCCAAAGCCGTTACATATTCTTCCAGCTCCAGACACAATTTACGAAGCTGCTAAAATAATTAGCCAAGCAAAAAGGCCGATTATTCTTGCAGGAAACGGCGTTGCAAGAAGCCACGCTCAAGAACAGCTTCTAGATTTTGCAGAACAGCTTAATGTTCCAGTTGCAACAACGTTTGAAGGCAAAGGCGTGTTCCCAGATAATCATCCGAACGCTCTTGGCGTAGTTGGATTTATGCATAGAGATTATGAGAATTTTGCTTTCGACACAGCAGATTTGATTATTGCTGTAGGATTCTCAATTCAGCAATTTGACCCTAAGAAGATTAATCCAAATATTGACAAGACGATTATTCACATAAACACATTTGTTGAAGACACAGACGCTCACTACCCTACTGCACTAAACATTATGGCAGATATTGCTCAAACGCTTAAAGCGCTTACAAGTGTGCTTAAAGATAGAAACGTTACTTTTGACGTAACTCACCCAAAGATTCGTCAAATGATTACAGACGAGTTGCGTTCGTTTGAAAACGATAACAGCATTCCTATGAAGCCTCAGCGCGTTGTTTACGATACTCGTCGTGCTGTTGCAGAAGGAACTAAGGTTCTTGTAGATACTGGCGCACTAAAAATGTGGATGGCAAGACTTTACCCAACAATGTATCCAAACACTTGCATTATAGACAACAGCCTTTCTACAATGGCTTGGACTTTGCCTGGAGCTGTTGGAGCATCGTTCATTAAAGATAATAGTGGAAAAATCAACACAAAGCCTGTTCTTGCTGTTATGGGCGACGGCAGCTTTATGATGAACGTTCAAGAGATTGAAACCGCTGTTCGCGTTGGCTCTAGAATGGTGGTTTTGGTTTGGGAAGATAACGCGTACGGTTTAATTAAGTGGAAGATGGACTTGCACGCTGGAGAACACGAATACGTTGATTTTACTAATCCAAATGTTCCAAAATTGGCGGAAAGCTTTGGCGCAAGAGGCCACGTTGTACAAAAGCCAGAAGACTTATACAACATGCTTAAAGAGGCTTTGGCTCAAGAAAGCGGTGTTGACGTTATAGCTTGCCCAGTGGATTATAGCGAAAACATGAAGCTTATTGAAAAGCTTGGAGACATTGACTTCGGCAACTAAAGTATATTTATACTGAAAATATACGCATTAATTTATACGCATTAAATATAAATACGACCGAGAAAGTTTGTGAATAGCCATAAACAAACTCGGTCGTATTTAAATATTATTTCAATATAGAAAGCATGTTAGTAAAAACAAATTTTGCTAATCTACAACATGCAAAGTACGATAAATGTAATTTTTATATTTTTCGGGATTAAGCCTACTACATATTTCAACATTCGGAGTTTTACCAGAGAAGAAATTAGCATCAACAAGAACTGAGCCATAACTTGGTCCAGGAGTTGCATCAACTTGGCAATAATATTTTGTGCACTCGCTTATACATTCAGGATATAACGCAGCGGCAACGGCAGATGGATCAGCCATATCTAGATAAGCATCCCCAAAACGGCTAATATTCATTTCCATTAATTCCCTATTACAATCAATGACAAACTTACCAAGTTCTCCACTTTTGCGAATATTAGCAATTTCTTGTGGATTCAGCATACATTCTCCCAAGCATGCGTCCCATCCAACAAACATAATATTTTTAAGACCAGAATCAACTAATATCTTTGCAGCTTCTGCATCTTGCCAAATATTGAATTCTGCTACAGGAGAAACATTTCCACGGCCTAAACCAGCAGATCCCATAACGACTATGCGACCAACTTTTTTCATCGCTTCATAATCAACCTTAATAGCTAGAGCAATGTTAGTTAATGGCCCTAATGCAATAATGTCTATTTCACCATCTTCACTGTTTCTTAAAGTTTCAATCATTTTCAAAACAGCATTACCATTACTTTCTTTCAAACGATGAGGCACTAGACCAATATCACCCATTCCATCTCTACCATGAGTTTCATGAGCATAAGCCAAATCGCGTAAGAGCATGCTTCTGCTTCCTTTATATACAGGTGGCTCATACGAACCAGCATGCTCGATAGTAGTAAGCGTATTAATAGTCGCTTGTTCCATGCACACGTTTCCTGATACAGTGCAAAACATTAATATCTCATATCTAGGATCATTTAAAGCCATGGCAATTGCCATAGCATCATCCGAACCACAATCTGTATCTATTATTATTTTCTTTTTAGAATCAATTTCTTTATTTTTCATAAACTCTCAACATCCTATCAATTAATAGAAACTGTAGTTTCAGATGCAATGTGAATACGCAATGAGCATAGCTGAAAAGGACGTAATTCTATATTTAACTCATCATTATTCTTGTGCAAAGCTATAGGCATACCGTGCAACAATGGCATTTCCATAAGATCTACTTCTTCGATTGAGGCCGCACGCAAGATTTTGTTGAGTTTTATTTGCCCACTTGCGCAGCCACCACATGGCTCGTAAATACGCAAGATTATGTCTCCAGAACAATCGTCAGCTAGCTTAACCCAATCTAATGCAATTAGACCTGAGTTTCTATGAATCGTAAACAGCGGATCTACATCTGGAAGCTTATCAATGATTGGCGAATTCAAAAGATTAGCCGCACTTAAAACTGAGTCCATATTTGCATCAGCAATAAATGACCAAGTAAACTCGTGCTTACCTTGATCCGTATTTGGATCTGGGTAAAGAGGCGCAGAAAGCAAAGATAATCTGAGCATAGTTCCATAAGATGAAGAATAATCGCCAATAGGAGAAGCATCAGCGCCATAAGTAGACGAATTCGCAACAGCAACAGCATAAGAGGAATCTTCTATGCGAACAAACCTATGCGTGCATGACTCGAATTTTGCATCGTCACTACGAGTATTTTTTACTATTGGACGTTCAACTAAACCATATTGACACTCATATTGCGCATTATTTGAACATATAGATGTTGGCATATCTACTTTCAAAAATTGCTCTTTAGCTTTCCAATCAACTTGCGCATGGAAATCAAGTCGTTTAACACACGGCTCTAAAACTATATTTGTTTTAATCTTTATATCTTTTTTACATGCCAAGATTTCAACAGACACACCGCCCGATAAAAGTTCTTTAACACAAACAATTGAAGAATCATCAATCTTACGATTCCTCATAAACGCATCTCGATCAACATCCCACGCATCCCATTGATACGGCTCATCTTTTAGTATCTCGTATTGCGCCATGCGATAACCAGATGGAATTAGCTCGCGATTAAATTTAATATCTTTAACAGAAGACACTGTGCCATCGCGTTCAATAGTCACACTTAAAACACTATTATCAAGAATTATTCCACCATCATTTTTGTGTTTTACAGTTGTTTTATTATTTTTACTGCTTTCATTGCATTGATATAAATTCCAAGCAACATCATTTTTACCCGTATAAGTCAATAACTTTACATTTTTACGCATATTAATCGCGCTGTTAGTGCTAGCTGTACTGCTAGCTTTTACAATCGCATTGGCAATATTTGAAATGATTTTACGCAAACAAGAAATATCTCTAGCATATTCTTCTCTAGCTTGTCTATGAACCCATGCAATAGCAGAGCCTGGAAGAATATCGTGGAACTGGTTCAATAATAATGTCTTCCAAATTCTAGTAAGCTCATCATTATTAAAACGGTATTCTGGCGCATAAACTCTTGCTAAAACAACAAGATATTCAGCAACGCGCAACAATGATTCCTCTATTCGGCAATAGCGCTTCATATCTTGCTGAGAAGTAAGAGTTTTTCTATGCAACTCTAAATAAAGCTCACCCTTAAACACTGGCATATTGCCATTTGAATCGTCAACAATATCTTTTCGTATTTTTTCAAACAACTCATCAGGAGTGCCGAAATCAACTCTAGGAGCACCCTCCAAATTACGATCGCGCCTAATACGAGCAGTCATTTCGCGAGTAGGCCCGCCACCTCCGTCGCCAAAACCGTATAGCAATATTGCATGATCAGATAAATCTTTATCCAAAAAATTGCGTTGAGAATAAACTAGCTCATGCATGCTCACAGATGAAGCATAAGTATTAGATGGAGGGAAATGAGCCAAAATCCTAGAACCGTCTATTCCCTCCCAAAGGAAAGAATGATGCGGGAATTTAGTGGTATCATTCCAAGAAAGCTTTTGAGTTAAAAACCAATCAAATCCAGCGCGGCGAGCGATTTGAGGCAATGCTCCAGTATAGCCAAAACTGTCTGGAAGCCAAATGCCATGCGGATCCACACCAAGATGCTCCTTAAAATAGCGCTTACCAAAAGTCATTTGGCGAATTAAAGATTCACCACATGGCATCATTACATCAGACTCAACCCACATACCTCCAACGGGTATAAAACGTCCTTCCTTAATCCTATTTTTCATACGCTCAAACAAATCAGGATGCTCATTTTCTAGCCACTCGTATTGTTGAGCAGAACTCATAGCATAAGTGAAATCAGGGTCCTCATCCATAAGAGCTAAAACATTAGATACAGTTCGCGCAACCTTTCTATGCGTCTCGCGCACAGGCCATTGCCAAGCAGAATCAATATGAGCATGACCAACAGCCGTATGCTTTATAGAGCTTGATGCAGCAGGTTGACTTAATACATCATGCAACTCTTTACGAGCATTTTGAACAGTAGAAAAATCATGCTCATCATACGCGTTTAAGGAGTTCTGTAAAGCTTTAGCTAGTTTCCAATAACGCGGATTATCATCATTTAACTCGCGCATCAAAGAACTTACAGTCTCAAGATCCATGTAATAATCAAAAATATTGCGATTAAAAACAGTAACGTCAATATACTTCAACATATATTGACATTCGGTTTTTCCAGTAGCACGCTCTCCTAAATCAGTAGGAGAAAATGGAGTATGTCCTTCAACAAATGGATTGTCTGCAGCTTCCAAATATAAAGTAAAATTACCATTTTCATCAATACTAATAGAACGATTATTATGCTCATCAATCAACGGAACCCAATGATTACAAGGGTTTACAGCTTTTATAACTCTTCCGTCAACGTTATACACTAATCCTTCTGCCTGAAAACCAGGAAAAAGATTGCTAATCCAACCTAAATCAACATTTAGCTCAACTTTGCGCCCTTTTACCTTTGAAAAATCAATCGCCCCTGTAACTTCAAACCACGTTGTACCCCAAGTTGTTCCCCAAACGCCTGGAGCATTAAATGAGCGAAACGCAATATCGTTTCTTTTTAGCTTAGAAAAGAATTCGCCAGAAGAAATAGGTTCTCCAGCAATCTTATATGCTCGAATTTTACAATGCGATAAAACAGTATTTATATACGGATATAAGCGTTGTTGCATAACTCTTGTACAGCGATTCAACTGCTGTTCAGGTAATAAAAACATTGTTTCTACACTTCTTTCTTACACAACTACACATTTATACATAAATCACGTATCTCGGTATATAAAGACAAAACAAGTAATTGATAAATCTTATAAAATTTGCGATTGAAGATCTTTTCGAGCAGATTCTAATCTAGTAATCTGACCTAAAAGATTAAGCTTTTCACTCCCATCTTCTAACTTACTCATTCTAAGCTTAATAGCTCCGATTTTTCGCATAAAGCCAACGTCTAAAAGCTTAATAAGCAGCTCGTTTGCATACTTTTGTTCTTCTTCGCTAGGAACACGCAAAAGACTGGATGGCCCGCCTTTAGTGCCTTCGCCACTATAATCGTAAGCAGCTAGCGAGTTAATAGAAGAAGCCCCACTCAAGCCTTTATTAGAAGACAATGGAAGAGGCATTACGGAAAGCTCGTTAATAACGCCTTCTAACATAGGGCCTGCAGCCTTAGTAATAGTGTGCAACCAAAGACCTTTACTAACGCTTGTATTAGGCAATCCACCAGAAGCCACAAAAGCCTGGAAAAGAGTTCTAAAAACTGGCGTAATAAAATTATTCAAAGTAAGATGCGCAAAAAGTTGGCCGCTAAATGCTAGAGGAGATTGCATAAGAACAGCCATAAACTGCTGCTCGCACATAAACACAGAATCATCAACCTTGTAATAGCTTTGATTCTTGTACGCACTTCTAAGCATGGCTGTTTTTACAGCAGCCTCATTCATGCTTTGAGAACGCTGATCAAATGCGCGAGAATCCGCATAAACGCTAGAAGAATAGCCTTTAGAATAAGCGTCATCGTCTACAACGTGCAATCGCCTTCTAGCGGACTCCACTTCCCTACGCATAACGTCTAAATCAACACCAATATTTCTAACAGCTTTTCTAGTGTACAAGTCCAGCAAAGACCTGTCTCGAATTTGCGCAACAAGAGGAGCAACCGCCTTAACAGCACCCATCTGCCCTGTAGTAAAAGACGTGTCAAACTTACGAATAACAGTGTCGATTACAAAATCGTAAAGAGGATTAGCGCGCGCAATCAAAGAACGAACAGCATCGTCGCCGCGCTGAATACGCAAATCGCAAGGGTCTAAGTTATTATCTGCAACAGCAACAAAAGTCTGTGTTAAAAACGCTGAATCTAAGCCAAAAGCATGCAGAGCAGCTTTTTGACCAGCTGCATCTCCATCAAAAGTAAAAACAATACGCGAACTAACTTTTTGACCTTCTACTTTTACAGGGCCAACAAGCTGAATCGCTCCCAAAGAATCGTCTGCAATAAGACGGCGAATAATCTTCGCGTGCTCCGCGCCAAAAGCCGTTCCGCAAGTTGCAACAGCAGTATCTACACCAGCTAAATGGCAAGCCATAACATCCGTATAGCCTTCCACAATCACAACTTGGCGCTTTTTAACAATATTCGACTTAGCAATGTCAATTCCGTAAAGAACTTGCGTTTTTCGATACAACACAGTGTCTGGAGTGTTAATGTACTTTGCGCTAATAGAATCGTCGTCGTAAAGCTTTCTAGCGCCAAAACCCAAGGTACGGCCAGTAGAATCTCGAATAGGCCACGTTAATCGGCCGCGGAAGTAATCGTAAATTCCGCGCTGACCTTGGCGCGCCAATCCTGCATCCAATAATTCTTGACGAGTAAAACCCTTATTAGACAAATAGCGAACAAGATTATCCCATCCGTTAGGCGCGTATCCGCAACCAAAACGCTCGCATTGCGCTTGAGTAAAATTGCGCCCTGCAAGCAAGCTACGCGCTGGAGCCGCTTCTTTAGAGTTGATTTGAGACGCAAAGAAACGTTGAGCTTCCTCGTTTGCTTCTATAAGACGAGCGCGCTTGGAGCCAGCATGCGAATTATCTTTAGCATCTTGCGATTTATCATAATGAACTTCAATGTGGTAGCGGTCTGCTAGCAGCTCTACTGCCTCACGAAAATCAATGTTTTCTTTTTGCTCAATATACTTAAAAACATCTCCGCCAGCGCCGCAACCAAAGCAATGCCAGACGCCTAAGCTTGGACGAACGCTAAAACTAGGCGTTTTTTCATCGTGAAACGGGCAAAGCCCCACAAAAGTACCCGTTCCAGAAGGCTTAAGCGTAACAGTTGCAGACACAATATCGTACAAATCTGCAGCAGCGCGCACACGCTCAACGTCTTCTTTTACAATCATTCCAGCCATAGTCTCTAGCTTATCGCAAGCCGAAGGCTACAGACACTCTATTCATAAAAGCGTAAAAGCGTAAAAGCGTTGATTTAGCACAAAGCGGCATGAAGAGCTGTAGCCGATCCATCTGTAAGACTTGCAACTTGATCAATCGCAACTCTTAAACGTTCGTCTTCGCTAGAGCAAGCATTCCAATCGCTTATAAACACAGATTCCATAGCATCGTGCGCTCGCGGAGACTTGCTCATAAAAACTTCAACCAAATCAGTTAGAATCTTTTGCTCGCGCTTATAAAACTCGCGCTCTCTAGGTTGGATTATAAAATGCACAGCCAAGCTTTTAAGAACGATTATCTCGTAAGATGTTTCTGGCGGAATCACAACGTTTGCGCGGTAGCGAATTAAAGCGCCGTTGCCGTATTTTTCTCGAGTTGCTTTCTCAACAGAGCTTGCAAACCTGCCGATTAAAGCACTAGTAATATTCTTTAAGTGAGCGAGAGACCTTCTAGAGCCGTCAAAAGAATTAGGGAACATGTTAAGAGCGCGCAAACGCTTAAAAGCTGCCAAAAGACTATCTGCATCCCACTGGCTGCCGTACCAATTATGAGCTTCTTGAACAACTTGATCTGCAACGCTTGAATCCCAAACAAGCTCCGTGTTAAAAGCTCCAGTCACAATCGCGTCTTCAATATCGTGAACACTGTACGCAATATCGTCGGAAAGATCCATAATTTGGCATTCTATAGGCTTCGATTCGCGCGGAGAGCCACTTTTTAGCCAATCAAAAACTTCCCTATCGTCTGGGTAAACGCAGAATTTTAAGTCGCGCTCGCCTTTATCGTGCGCTTTTGCTTCATCAAAACCCCAAGGATATTTAACAGCAGCATCCAAGCTTGCGCGCGTAAGATTTACGCCTGCACTAGCGCCATTTTCTCTAAAAACTTTAGGCTCTAAACGCGTTAAAAGTCTAAGAGTTTGAGCATTTCCTTCAAAGCCACCAATATTGCTTGCGATTTGAGCAAGCGCGCGCTCGCCATTGTGACCAAAAGGCGGATGACCTAAGTCATGAGCTAAGCAAGCGCAATCTACAACATCTGGATCCGCGCCAAGCATCGCAGCAATCTGGCGACCAATTTGCGCAACTTCCAACGTGTGCGTTAAACGCGTGCGAGCGAAATCGTCGGAGCCAGCTACAAGCACTTGACTTTTAGCGCCGAGTCTTCTAAGCGCTGAAGAGTGGATTATTCTAGCTCTGTCTCGTTCAAACGGAGTGCGAGCGCGCGTGTGGTGAGGCTCGCTAGCCCAGCGCTCAGTATCGTGCAAGCTGTATTCGCCAACAACTTCGTTATCGGAAGCAATCACATCGTTACACATTAAAAACCTCCTCCACTAATCGCAAGTAGCAAATCGCAAATTAGCCAATAGAAAATCAGCTAATCGCAAAATCGCAAGATTGCTAAATCAAGCTTTTTTCATCCAACATTTTTATGTCTTTTTCAGGCAAAACTTCGTAAGCATTCTTATACAATCTAGGAACTCTAGGGCCAATACCCGTCATAATCTCGTAGCTTATTGTTCCTGCAGCCGCCGCCCAATCGTCTGCCGTTGGCTCCGCATATTCAAGACCTCTTCCTGGCCCAAAAAGCCTGACCGTATCTCCTTCTTTAACTCCAAGATCTTTAGCACTGCCTTTTAAGTCAACAATAAACTGATCCATGCAAACTCGCCCCGAAACATGCAAAATCCTAGCGCCGCTCTTGGTTTCCACGCGCACAGGGCCTCCAGGCTTATTAACATGACGAGAGCCTTGCATATCGAATCCGCTAGACGCGCGCAAAATGCCATCCGCATAGCCGAGTGGAACGATTGCTGTGCTTGTATTGTCTGGCGTTAAATACGTGCGCCCGTACGAAATTCCATGCCCTGCTTCTACAGATTTAACTGTTCCCAGTTGCGCTTGTAAAGTCATAGCTGGATGCAAGTCGTAAGCTTGAGGCGCTCCCATAACAGGATCTGGCTCGTATCCATACAATCCAATTCCTGGGCGAACAAGCTCAAATCGTATCTCTGGCCTGTTAAGAGTTGCAGCCGTATTAGCCAAATGTCGGATTTTAGGCTCCAACCCAGCTTCGCGCATTCTTCGAGTAAAATCGTGGAATTGCTCAATTTGCCTATCTGTAGATGCAACAAACTCTGGAACGTCTGGGCAATCAGCAACAGCCAAGTGACTCCATTGCCCAATAACTTCGATTATTCCCTGGCTAGAATATTCACTAAGCTTTTCTAAAGCATCACTAAAGCCAGCAGGCGTAAAACCGTTTCTACCAAATCCTGTATCTACCTTAACGTGTACGCGAGCGGTAGCTCCAACCGATTTAGCAGCGAGCGCAACAGCGTCAATTGAATCCAGCGAGCCAACAGAAATATCAATATCTGCGTTTATTAAATCAGCAAAAAGAGACGTTGGAGCGCTAGTAAGCCACGTAAGAATACGGCATCTGCTTGAGTCAATTCCACATTTACGAAGCCGTAAAGCCTCGTAAGGTTGAGCTGTGCCAAGCCAAGTTGCTCCTCCAGCAAGAGCTGCGAGCGCACTAGGAATAAGCCCGTGACCATAAGCGTCTGCTTTAACAACTCCCATAACTGCTGGCGACTTTTGCCCAGGCTTCAAATCTTTAGAAACGCGCTCAACAAGAGTTCGCATATTATCTCTTAGCGCTTTTAAATCAACGATTACCTGCCCCGGGTATGTGCTTAAGGCGCGAGCATAGTTTTCTTGCAAAATCGCTTGTATACTCGAATTTTTACACATATCTTGCGCCTTTACTTTTAGTTTTACTTTTACGTTTACTTTTATATCTACTATATATGCAAGTATTTTTGACTTACATTTCAATACTGCTAATACTTCTAATACCGTATTACATGATTATGCGAGCGCAACCATTGATACGCGATTCTAGTTGCGCTATGCGCGCGATCTGGAATTACAACAAGACCACACTTGCTAAAGCCTTCTCGCAAAATAACTTTTTGCATAATCAAGTTGTCGGGATGAGTGTCGATTCTAACATTAGAGTAATTGCGCTTAGCCCATCTTAAGCATTCGCTTGCCATTTTTGGTTTAACTCCCGAAGATGCAAGTCTATGGATTGTAACGTATGGCAAAACGTCATCTAGCCACGCTCCGTCAATCTTTGCGTAGACTTCATCAGTCCCTTCGCACAGTGCAAATTGTGCCAAAATGCGCTCTTCTCCAAAGTCTGGGTCCGTGTCTACAAGAAGATTAAAACGGTTCAAACGAATATCTTCTATAACACTAGATGTTAGAGGAAAACGATCTCCCCATTGATGAGGATTGCCATTATTTGCCATAAATACTCTTGCTCTCTCATAAATATTTTCAATATCTTTTAGATCGCTAAGAGTTGCTTTCCTCAATCTTATTTCACACATACACCCCCCTATGCTTAGAATATGGCGATTTTACAGTATTACACAATTAAACGCAACAAGTCACACAATCTTACGCTCAAAAGGATCGGAGCTAATGCCTTTATCTAAAATATCTTTGCACCATTGACGCGCTCCAAATAAGCTATGATCGCGGTAGTTTCCGCAAGACTCAATAGTTGTAGCTGGAACATCTTCCCAAGTAGCTTTATACGCAATAAATTCAAGCGATTCCTTCAACGCGAGCGCAACATCTTCCGTGCTATGAGTGCCCCAAGTTAAAAGGTGGAATCCTGTGCGGCAACCAAATGGAGAGCAATCAATGTAGCCTTCAATGCGCTGGCGCAAAAGAACAGCAATCGTGTGCTCAATCGTATGCAAAGCGCCCGTAGGAATAGCCTCTTGGTTAGGCTGAGTTAAGCGAATATCGTAGTTAGAAATAACATCTCCATTCGGGCCTTTTTGAGTGTCAATATAGCGAACGTATGGAGCCTTAACTTTAGTGTGATCAAGCTCAAAGCTTTCTGGACGAGGAGTCGGCTGATTATTTTGATTTTCGCTCATTTTATTCCATCCTAACTTATATTCATGCGCAAATAACGATTACTAACAATATTAGACGCTATTCTTGCCAAACACACATAAACGCGAATCTAAAAATATTTTTTATTAAACTTGCAACACTTATTTGCTTACAAACTTGCAAGACTTACCAATACAGACTTACAAAGTAGCAGCATCAATAAGTTCGCGCGTATAACTATGTTTTGGATTAGTCAAAATTTGACTTACACGCCCAGATTCAACAACAACGCCATCTTTTAGAACAACAACACTAGACGCTAAATGCTGAATCATACCAAGATCGTGGCTAACAAATACGCACGCCATATTAGGGCGATTTGCGCGAATCACATTAAAAGCATCTAAGATTCTTGTGCGCTCAGCAACATCGATTGCGCTCATTGGCTCATCTGCAACCAAAACTCTAGGATTATTGATTAGCGCGCGTGCAATCGCAACGCATTGAGCTTGTCCGCCAGAAAGCTGGCAAGGGTATCTTTTGCCAAAAACACTAGGATCTAATCCAACTAAATTCAAAACATCATCCACTTTAGAATCAATAACATGTGAATCAACAACATGTGAATCAACAGCATGTGAATCAACAGTATTTGAATCAGAACTCATGTTTTTACGCCATATTTCAAGCGGCTCAGCAACGCTTTTTCTAACTGTCCAACGTGGGTCTAAAGCTGCAAAAGGATGCTGAAACACAAGCGAACATTGTCTTCTCATATTTACGTAAGCAGAATCTTTCAAACTTGATTTTCTAGCATTTTCAACGGTTTCGACTAGCTTTCCGCAATATTCTATACTCCCCTGGCGTATTTCTTGCAATCCAAGCAAAGAACGAATCAAAGTTGTTTTACCACTTCCAGATCCGCCAATTAGTGCTAAAGATTCGCCAACTTTAAGATTAAAGTCAACACCTTTTAATGCTTCAACACGAGTCTTTGCACTTCCTAAAACAACATGAACGTTTTTAGCGTTAAAAATGCAATCATCTTTGGAAGAATCATTTTTATTACTAAGACTTAAATCATTCTTATCATCAAGACTTAGATCATTTTTATTACTAAGACTTAAATCATTTTTACTAAGACTTAAAGCGCGCGCTGCAAAAACAAGTTGCTTAGTAGAGTGAACCTTAGGATTTTCTAGCAATTCACCAACACGCGCACTATCGACTAATCGCCCAGAATCCAAAACATAGCAACGAGTAGCAGCGCTAGAAAGAACCGAAAAATCGTGAGTAACAAAAAGCATTGAAGCGCCCATATTATCAACTAAAGAAGTGAGCATATTCACAACATCTTTTTGTGTAACAGAATCAAGAGCAGTAGTCGGCTCGTCTGCAAGAATCAACTTAGGGCAAGTTATAAGCGCTGTAGCGATTCCAACTCGCTGCATTTGCCCACCCGAAAGCTCAAAAGTGCGCTTATTCAAAATATTTGTGCCTAAACCAACTTTTTCAAGCATGACTTTAACGCGATTTTGAATATCGTCTTCTTCTAAATTGTAATGAAGCCTAAGAGGTAACGAGATTTGCTCGCTAACACTCATAACAGGGTTAAGCGCACGATCCGCTTGCTGAAAAACAACTCCAACATACTTGCCACGAATACGCGCAAGCGCAGAATCGTTAGCGCCAACAGTTTGGGCATTGCCAACGCGGCAAGAGCCAGTGATTTTGCAATTAGACGGAACTAGGCCAATCGCAGCTCTTAAAAGCATTGATTTGCCAGAACCAGAAGATCCAACTAGCCCAACGCGCTCGCCATCTTTAACATTAAGCGAAACATCACTTAAAATGCGCGAAGATCCAATGCTAAGCGATAATCCTTTTATATCAAGACTCATTCTTAGACTCCCTATTTGCTGGATTTGTAGCACTTCTTAAAACGTCACCAAAAAGATTAAGAGCCAAAACTGTTAATGTAACAACAAGACCAGGCCATAGAGCTGCAAGCGGATAAACGTGAATCAAAGTAACCGAAGTAGAAAGCACACGACCCCAGCTTGGCACTCCCGAAGGAACACCAACACCTAGATAAGTCAATCCGCTTTCCGCTAAAATAACAGTTCCTGCAGAAAGCGAAAGCTGAACGGAAGCAATTGGCAAAATATTAGGAAGAACATGCTTTAAAAGAACGTAACTTCTGCTAGCGCCATTAGAAATCGCGCAATCAACATAATTGGATTTAAGAACAAGAACAGCATTTGGTCGCAAAATACGAGCAAGATTTAAGCCGTAGCCAAATCCGCATGCAAGCATGATTACAAGAACGGATGCTCCAAGAGGTACAGCAAGCATAAGCGCAATCAAAACAGTTGGAATGGAAATTAAAGCGTCTACTGCCATAATGCTTAGGGAACGAATTTTTTGAACACGGCAAATCGTAAAGCTTAAAACAACAAACCCAACAACGCTTGCAATCGCAATTGTTGAAATAACAAGCAAAATCTCTACTCTAGAACCAGCCATAAGCCAGCTAAGCATATCTGCACCCGTTCCATCTGTGCCAAGCCAATGCTTTAGAGAAGGCTTTTGCCATACCTGGTACCCGTTTGTTTCTAGAAGAGAATAAGGCGTCCACACAAAAGAAAGCGCAGCTACAAAAATCCACAAGCACAAAACAATACACACGAATTTTCCAATAATTCCGCGCCAAATGCGTCTTAAAAACTTAATCATTGCTTGAATCACTCCCCACTTGAATCACAGCTCGAATCATTCACTACTCGAATCTTGGCTAAGCCTTGAATCCAGCAAACGATGCAACACGTCAATCGCAAACCCAACAAGCAAGAACAATGCAGAAAGCATAAAAAGATTGCCTTGAACAGATATAAGATCTCGCAAACCAACATCGCGCACAAGACCCATACCCATTCCAGGAAGCGAAAACAGATTTTCAATAACCATTACGCCCATAATCATGTGCGCAAAAGTCAAGCCAATTACAGACACAAGCTGCGGCAACGCTAATCGCAAGCCAACTCGCCAAATCATTTGCTTTTTAGTCATTCCACAAGCCATAGCTTGCAAAGCAATGTCGCTATTAGAAATCTGCTCTAATGATGCCGCAGCGTAACGCATAAAGCCAGATCCAACAATAATGCCAACTGTTAGCGATGGAAGAATCAACGACAAAAATGCGCTAGAAAAATCACGCCAACCGTCTGTTGGAAAACCTTGAGTAGGAAAAATCTCAAATAAGCCAATGCCCCTGCCAAAAATCATGATTAAAATCATTCCGCCCCAAAGAGCAGGAACAGAGCCGCCTGCAATAGCGCAAAATCTTAAAAAGCCTTGCAAAGACTTGCCAGAATACAAAACTTGCAAGCATCCAAGAGGAATACCGATTGCGAGCGCAATTAAAAGTCCAAGAAAAATTAGCGGAAAAGTTATGCTAGCACGCATAGCAATAGTGGATGCAACGGAACGACCCGTGAGCATTGAAACACCAAAATCGCCTCTAAAAACGCCAAAAATCCACTCAAAATATTGAACAAAAAGGGGCTTGTTTAATCCTAAATCGCGTCTTAATTGCTCAACTTTTCCATCTGGAGCGTTTAAGCCAGCCATAACTTGAGCAACGTCTCCAGGTAAAACTCTAAGAGCAAGAAATACGATTGCAGAAATAAATAGCAGCGCTACAAAGAACAACGCGATGCGTCGAAGAATCATGCGCTTCATACAAACCCCTTACTTAATCTTGCGCTCCCGAGAACTTCCGCATTAACTCCGTTTTTTGTTGTTGATTTTGCGGTTTTGAGCAACAAAATCGGGAGAATTTAGACCAAATCACTTAAGTCGCAAGTTGTATAGCGGCAAAAGAACTTGATTAATGTCAAAAGGCATGCCTTCAAGGTTCTTTACCTTAGCTGTAACAACTTTGTAATTAAGCAACCAATCTGCAGGAGCATCCTGGCTAACGATTCGCGCAGCTTTAGCAAGAAGCTTATTAGACTCCTTAATATTCGCGCAAAGCATTGCCTTAGCATACAAATCCTGAACCTGCTTATTGTTGTAACCGTAGTAATACTTAGGATCTGCCCACTGGCCAAAATCGTGGCTTTCATTGTGATCTACCATAGACAAATCGTAGTTTTTATTTGTATAAACGTCGTGAAGCCAAGTAGTAAATTCAACAACGTTTACTTTTAGATCAATGCCAATTTGCTTTAATTGAGACATCAATTGCTCACCAAGTTGCGTTCCATAAATATTCGGGTAAGTAAGCGAAAGATGCAAAGGATTCGACTCGCTAAAACCAGCTTCCTTCATTAACGACTTAGCGCGCTTAACATTGTGCGCGTAAATCTTAGTTAAATCCTCATATCCTGGGTCCAAAGAAGGAATTGGGCCGCCAAGCAAAGCATCCGTACCTCCGCGCGAAGCAATAATTTGCTTATGATCAATAGCATATCTAATCGCTTGGCGCACGCGCTTATCTTTAGTTCGCTCACCATTCATGTTCATAGCAAGCACAAATTTATCGGTAGTGTTTCCAGCTTTAACAACATAGCGTTTTGAATCCGCCTTAAAAGGCTTGGCAAGCTGACCAGAAATAGGCGCCAAAGCTTGAACAGATCCCGAAGAAAGCGCATTTACAGCAGCAACATCGTCTACAAAATAGCGAACAACAACTTTTTGAGTTTTTGCCTTATTAACGCCCTTGTAGCGCGGATTTGCTTTTAACACAACGCGGTCGTTTGGCACAAACTTTTCTACCAAATACGGACCAGATCCAACTGCTTGAGTTTTAGCGTCATAATTCGCAAGCTTATCGAAAACTAAGCCAGCTCTAGAGCACAACGCCCACAAAAGCTTTGCATTTGGCTCTTTAAGCTTAATTTCAAACGTGTAATCATCTTTAGCTTTAGCGGATTCAACTTTTCCAACCATGTTTGATCCGCGATACTTCTTTGCAACAAGCTCGTTAAAAGACCACTCAGCGTCTTTTGCAGTAAGCTTATTCCCATTAGAAAAAACAACGCCTTTACGAATATGGAAAGTGTATTTTAAGCCATCTTTGCTTATTTTCCAACTTTTTGCAAGGGATGGAACAACCTGATTTTTAGTATTTCTAGCTACAAGACCTTCATACACGTTTCCAATTAACAATTGCTCCAATGATGAGCCAGATTGATTGCGAATATCGAGATTTGTAGGAGCAAGTTTTAATCCGATTGACACAGTTTTATTTGAAACTTGCGCAGAAGATGTTTGACTTGCAGGATTTTTTTGTGGACCTGTAAGCGTTGCAATAATAGCGCTAACTACTGCGATTACTACGATTGCTACAGAAACAAGCCAGAATTTTCCTAAACCGCGCTTATTGGTTTTATACGCACTTTTAGACGCAGCGTTAAGCGAAGCATCTGTACTAAAGCCAGCTTGCGATTCTTGGCGCTCTTGCGCGTTTTCTTGCCCATAGAATTTATTGGTCGCATCTTTAGAGTATGCGCCATCTTTGGGTTCTTTGTTATCCATTCAACAAACCTTTCTGGATTGAATTAGATACATTTATTTAATTGTTGTTTATGTTGTTATTTAATTGTTTAAGCTCGTCGCTTTGTCTAATTGCAACACTTGCAACACAAAGTCAACGGCGTATACAATCGTAGCTTGCTAGCAAGTCAATCAAAACTAGGGCGAGTCTAAAAACTTGGCTATAAATCATTAATATGTAATTGATATTTATACGTTTTTACAAAAATTTGACATCATTGTGTAAAAAATTTAACACTATTCTATAAAAATTTGACGTTATTCTAATCACATATCCTATGAATGTGGTTAAATGCCATCAGACGTAAACTTGCAAACGTGCGCAAAAAACAATACGATAGCTTGCATATTTGCAAAAAATGTATAACAGACGCATAAAGATGTTACACACAGCATGCATGCAAAATGCGCCAATAAAAAGCCAATAAAAGCGAGGAATAATGGCAGAAAACTTGAATACTACAGTAACAGTAAACGAATCCTCAGATCCGCAAAATAACGGCAGCCAAGACCGCACTGCTCTAAATCGCCAGCTTGCACAAATGCTTAAGGGCGGCGTGATTATGGACGTTACTACTCCAGAGCAGGCACGAATTGCTGAAGATTCTGGAGCTTGCGCTGTAATGGCGTTGGAGCGTATTCCTGCCGATATTCGCGCAGCTGGTGGCGTTTCTAGAATGAGCGACCCAGCTATGATTCACGGAATCCAAGAGGCTGTGTCTATTCCTGTTATGGCAAAATGCCGTATTGGTCACTTTGTAGAAGCGCAAGTGCTTGAAGCTATTGAGATTGACTACATTGACGAAAGCGAAGTGCTTAGCCCAGCAGACGACGTTTACCACATTAACAAGCGCGATTTTGCAGTTCCATTTGTTTGCGGTGCAAAAGATTTGGGAGAAGCTTTGCGCAGGATTAACGAAGGTGCTTCCATGATTCGCACAAAGGGCGAGCCTGGAACTGGAGACGTTATTCAAGCTGTGCGCCACATGCGCATGATGAATTCCGCAATACGCAAGCTTACAAGCATGCGCGAAGATGAGCTTTTTGAGGAAGCTAAGACTTTGCGCGTGCCTTTCGATCTTGTAAAGTACGTTGCGCAAAACGGCAAGCTTCCTGTTGTAAACTTTGCAGCTGGCGGCGTTGCTACACCTGCAGACGCTGCTTTAATGATGCAGCTTGGTGCAGAAGGCGTGTTTGTTGGCTCTGGCATCTTTAAGTCTGGAGACCCAGCAAAGCGCGCTGCTGCAATCGTTAAGGCTGTTACTAATTACAAAGATGCCAAGATGATTGCTAAGCTTTCCGAGAATTTGGGCGAAGCTATGGTTGGCATTAACGAGCAAGAAATCAAGCTTTTAATGGCTAATCGCGGCGAGTAATTGAGACGAGTGATTGAGGCGAATTATTTTGGCAAACTCACCTATCAATACAAATAACTGCGCGCACACTGTAGCCGTTCTAGCTGTTCAAGGAGCTTTTCTTGAGCATCGTTTAATGCTAGAAAAGCTTGGCGCGCGCGTTATTGAGCTTCGTCAAGCGCGAGATTTGGAGCAATCTTTTGACCGCCTTGTTTTGCCTGGCGGCGAAAGCACTGTGCAAACTAAGCTTATTCGCGAGCAAAATATGCTTGAGCCTTTGCGCGAGAGAATTGCAAGCGGAATGCCTGTTCTTGGAACTTGTGCAGGATTGATTTTGCTTGCAAAAAACGTGGAAGGTAACGAAGTTAGCGGATTTGGCACGCTAGACGTTACTGTTAAGCGCAACGCTTATGGCCGCCAACTTGGAAGCTTCCACTACGAATCTGAGTTTGGAAATCTTGGCAAAGTTCCAATGACGTTTATTCGCGCGCCTTATATTGCGCAAGTTGGGTCGAATGCCGAGACTCTTGCAACAGTAGATGGCAACGTTGTAGCTGCTCGCCAGGGAAATCAAATCGGAACAGCTTTCCATCCAGAGCTTGACGAAGACACTAGAATCCATCAGCTTTTCTTAAGCTTGTAAATATCTTAAGCTTGTAAATAAAAGTGGCACTTAAATCACTTGATTAAGTGCCACTTTTATTGATTAAATCGCCAGCAAAAATCGCCAGCAAAAATCGCCAGCAAAATCGCTAATAAATCGCTATTTTACCTCAAAAATCGCGTATCCAAAAGCTCCAAGAGAGTGATTTTGAGCATCATAATTGTAGCTAATAATCGGCTCACAATCAGGTAAAACACTGAACGAATCATTAGATTCATTGAACGCATTTAAAGCCACAACAACGCGCTTAGAGTCAGTTGAGCGCGCAAACACAAATTTTCCGCGCTCATCATAGTCAAGAACTCTAAAATTGCCATGAATAAAGCAATCGTTGTTTCTACGCAATTTTATAAGTTCGCGGAATAAGTCACGATTATCCTTTACAGGATTTGCCCAAGGCATAGCGGCGCGATAATCACACTCTTCAAAACCAACTACGCCAAGCTCGTCGCCGTAGAATACGCTTGGAGTTCCAACAGATGTAAGAAGGCAAAGTTCAGCCAAACGGAATCGCTTATCTTGCTCGCAAGAATCGCCAGAATCCGCGGAATTTTGCGCACACAAGCTCCTAAAGCGACTAACGTCATGACTATCAAGCAAATTCAATTGACCCTGAACAATCGGGAATGGGTATCTTAAAAGCATATCAACAAATCGACTATTAAACTCGCGCGCATTAATCTTACCAAAAGCAAAGAAATCGCGGCAAACTTTGCGGAACTCGTAGTTCATAGTGGAGTCAAACATGTCTCCTTGGAGCCAACGCTCAGAATTCTCCCAAATCTCCGCAATTAGCACACTATCTTTTTTAGTCTTTTTAGCAACAGTGCGGAAGGCACGCCAAAAGTCTTTATCAACCTCATTAGCAACATCCAAACGCCAACCGTCAACATCAAAATCTTCAAGCCAATAGCGGCAAACGTCCATAAAATAGTCGCGAACTTTTGGATTAGAGGTATTAAGCTTTGGCATTTTACGCTCATACGCAAAACACGTATAGTTTGGACGCTCGCCATCTTCGGGGCGCTTAACAGGGAACTTTAATCCATAGAACCAATCCTTGTATTGCGAATTTTCACCATTTTTAACAACATCGTCAAACGCAAAGAAATACCAACTAGAATGATTAAAAACGCCGTCAATAATTATGTGCATGCCGCGATTATGAACCTCGCTAACAAGCTCCCTAAAATCGTCGTCGGTTCCTAAATTAGGGCAAACATGGTAATAGTCAAGAAGATCGTAACGATGGTACTCTGCAGCCTTAAAAATAGGATTTAAATACAAGCAATTAAAGCCCAAATCCTCAATATAATCAAGATTTTCGATTATGCCTCTAATTGTTCCACCCAAACGAGTGTGTAAAGTTTGGCCAGTTTTCTCATCAAAATAATCTTTTGCAATGCAACTTATGCCACGTTTAGAATCTGCAAAACTATCTGGGAAAATGTTGTAAACAACAGCCTCTTTAAGCCAACGCGGAACGTCGCTAATCTCTTCGCGGCGAATAAATGGGAACTGGTAGACTTCTGTACGATCTTCTGGAAAATCAGTCGCAATAGTATCGGCGTACAAATACAAGCGCTCATCCGCATCTTGCATCTCAAAGTAATAACAAACTCTATCTAAATCGCCGCTTATATTGGATTCGTAGTAGTCAAAGTAATCGTCGCTTGCAATCTTTTCCATTTTCAGTGTGCGGAACTGATCTAACGGAGTTAAATCAACGCGATTTCCGTAGTGCAAAACGCATAAACTAAGATTATTCTTTGCCGCGCGCAAGCGAATTGTTAAGCAATACTCTGCCGTAGAATACGCGTATTGAGAAAGTGGCTTATGCAATATTGCATGACGATTTATCATTTACATTTCCTTTCTAGCCTCGCTGCCATTGTTTTCGACTTTATCACCTACTCTTCTACACCGCCACACTTTAATGGTGATTTTCTAAAGCAACAGCAAATAATCAAATTGCACGCAACGACTTAGCATTAATGTAGTATTGCTCTAAAGATGCGCATACTTAAGTTTGGCAACCGCAACAAACACACTGGAGGCGAATATGCTTTTAGCAGTAGACATTGGCAACACGAATATTGTGCTTGGATTCTTAGATAACGGCAAGATTGTTGGCACATATAGAATGACTACAAAAGCAAATCACACTTCCGACGAATACGGCATTATGATTACGCAATTCCTTAATTTAAGCGGTTTTAGCGTAAACGATGTGGAAGATGTTATTGTTGCTTCGGTTGTTCCAAAAGTTATGCACTCGTTCCGCGCAAGCATTGTTAAGTTTTTGCAAATCGACCCTATGATTGTAGGTCCTGGAGTAAAAACTGGCGTAAATATTAGGATTGACGAGCCTCGCTCTTTGGGCGCAGACTGCTTAGCGGATTGTGTTGGAGCGTTTTACGAATACGGCGGCCCAGCATTGGTAATTGATTTTGGCACAGCTACCACTTATAACTACGTTGATAAAAGCGGAGCAATTACTTGCGGACTTATTTGCACGGGAATCAGCTCGGCTGCGGCAGCTCTATGGGATAATACTGCTCAGCTTCCAGAAGTTGAGATTTCTCGCCCTAAATCCGTTCTTGCAAAATCAACTCGTCCTGCTATGCAAGCTGGCCTCTACTACAGCTTCCTCGGAGGCATTGAGCGCACAATTGAGCAATTCAAAATAGAGATAAATGAGCCTTTTAAGGTTGTTGCTACAGGAGGCTTGGGGCGACTTTTTGAAAAAGACGTTGATTCGATTGATTACTACGATCCAAATTTGATTTTTAAAGGAATGTACGAGATTTATAGACGAACAATCGGCTGCTAGCGACTTTTCCTTTGGGGCACAAACCTAAAGCGCATAAGTCTCAGCGAACACTCTTAGCTCGCACTTATAGCGCACAACATCTTAGCGCACAACAAAACCTTGATTATACCCGTATTCTTTTAAGTCTTTTTTCCAAAGCGCGATTCCGTCTTTAAGACGAATTTTAGGGCCAGGGTCGTCTGGAAGAACAAAATCTTTTCCGTCATCTTGCTTAATTCCAGCATCAATCATAGCTTTAGTATTTAATCGCGCTTTTGACTTTCGATTCCAATCATAAGCCAAACCAACTGTGGAGCGAAAATCACTACGCGAATATACTTCAAATGGCAAATACTTGTACCCCGTATACACATGTTGCGCCGCATCCGCAAAAACTCTATTAAAGCGCTGCCCGCCAAAGTATGGCACTTTAATTCCTCTAGAATCCAAAACAGTAGTCTTATTCAAAAATGCGCTATCTCTAAGAGTTACAACGTCTGCTGGGAATGCTCCCGAACTAACGCGTTCTTTGATGCCTTGTTGATTGTGGCAAACAAAATCAACAAAACGCATTGCAGCTTCTGGCTTCCTGCTAGATTGCAATACACTTAGCGCAGATCCGCCCATTTGCGCATTATGATTTTTGCCATCCATTGTTGGAACTCTTGCAACACGCCACAACCCTGCTCCGCCTGGAATATCGTGCATTAAAAGCGAAGTCATCCATGCTCCAGCAAAAACGGAAGCAACATTTCCAGAACCAACAGCGCTCTTCCAAGCTGGAGTCCACGTTGTAAGCCTTGTGTCCACTAAGTCTTCGTCAATCATTAATTGCCAAAATTTTGTAAAGTCTTCTGTTCCCTTGTCTTTGCTTAAGCGAACAGTAACGGTTTTTCCGTCGTGCGAAGTTATAAACGGATGCCCGCCCGAAAGCCAAATCATAGCATTGTAAAAGCTAGCATCTCCAGAATCCGCAGCAATATAAACACCAATATTTTTTAGCTTTCTTGCTGCGTGAATGTAGTCTTTCCAAGTGTGAATTTGCGTAGCATCCACGCCTGCTTGGCTAAACACATCTTGATTATAAAACCACGCTAAAGGCCCTGAATCCATTGGCAAACCGTATATTCGGCCTCCTAATTGCACAGAAGACCATGATCCTTGCGTGTAAAATGTTTGAGTTCCTTGAACTCTATCTGTAATGTCTAGAAGCTGGCCACTAACAGCGTATTGTGGCAAAGCATAGTACTCAAGTTGCGCAACATCTGGCATACCGTAGCCGTCTTGAATAGCACTATTAAGATTGCTATACCCACTTGTGTCTTTAACACTAACGCGAATATCTGGATTTTGCTTCTCAAAATCTGCAGCAATCCGCTTCATGCTTGGCTCCCAAGACCACACTGTGATTTTTGTTCTAGAATCAACAGATCCGCATGACGCACAAAAAACAACAACAAAAACGCATATAATCGCAGAAATTACACGCTTTATATAACGAGTCAAATCGCAGTTTATATTACGTTTTATATTACGTTTTACATTACGCATAACAAAACAACCAAAATCCTGCTTGCGATTTTTGTGCGGTCTTCTTGCACTCATAACACTCATTGTATTGCTATTCCACAGTTACGGATTTTGCAAGATTCCTAGGCTTATCAACGTCGTAGCCTTTAAGCTTTGCCATATTCATAGCAAAAAGTTGCAATGCTACAACATCTACAAGAGGGCTTAGCAATGTTGGGCACTTAGGGCGCCAAAACACAATATCTGCGTAACGCTCAGCGTCTGGATCGCCGTCTTCTGCAACCGCAATAGTAAACGCTCCGCGAGCCTTAACTTCTTCGATTCCCGATATCACTTTAGCGTGTAAAACGTCTCTTCCCCTAGAAGATGGCACTATAACAACAACTGGCTCTCCCTTATCTACAAGAGCAATCGGGCCGTGCTTTAGCTCCCCTGCAGCAAAACCTTCTGTAAACGTGTACGCAATCTCTTTTAGCTTTAATGCGCCTTCTAGCGCTACTGGGTAGCCAACGTGCCTGCCAAGGAACAAGAACGATTTTGCATCCATTGTTCGCTTTGCAGCTTGCATTATCGAGTCCGTTTGAGTGTCTAAAACGTTTTGGATTTTAGATGGCATTTCTTTAAGCTGAGACACGATTTGCTGAATCTCATCTCTATACATTGTTCCTTTGACTTGAGCCAAATAAAGACCAAGCATGTATGCTGCTACGATTTGCGCAACAAATGCTTTTGTAGAAGCAACTGCGATTTCTGGGCCCGCATGCGTGTAAAGTACAGCATCCGATTCTCGAGGAATACTCGAGCCTTGAGTGTTGCATATTGCAAGCACGCGGCTGCCCTGCTCGCGCGCGTGCCTTAACGCCATTAACGTGTCCATTGTTTCGCCAGATTGAGATATTGCAACAACAAGCGTTCTATGCGTTAAAATTGGGTCTCTGTACCTAAATTCGTGAGCCAACTCCACTTCTACTGGCACGCGCACCCAATGTTCAATCGCATATTTTGCAACTAATCCAGCGTAGCTTGCTGTTCCACAAGCTACAACTATTATCTTGTCGATTGATCGCAAAATATCTTGACTAATCCTAACTTCGTCAAGAATAATATTCCCTTTTGCGTCGAATCGTCCTCGTAAAGTATCAGCTACGGCATGCGGATCTTCGTGGATTTCCTTATCCATAAAGGAATCCCATCCGCCTTTTTCTACTGCAGAAGCATCCCAGTCTACTGTAAAGTAACTAGGGTTTTCAATCTTATTGCCATCAAAATCTGTAAGTAAAAGCTGTGCTTTTTTGTTTCCTTCTATATCTCCGATTAAAACAGCTTGATCTTGACCAACTTCAAGAACCTTATCTGTGTATTGAACAAAAGCAGCAACGTCGGAGCCTAGAAAATACTCGTTATTTGAAACACCTACTACAAGCGGCGAATCGTGGCGAACAGCAGCAACAATATTAGGCTGTCTAACATCCACTGCAAGTAGAGTAAAAGCTCCTTTAAGAATTTTTGCAACTCGTCTTATTGCTTCAAAAAGATCTGGCTTACCAGTTTCTTCAATTATTTGATTCGCGATTTTTCCAAGCGCTTTTGCTGCAACTTCCGTATCTGTTTGAGACGAAAACTCTATGCCTTCTTTTTGCATTTGTTCTTTAAGGCTAATAGCGTTTTCAATAATACCGTTGTGAATAAGTGCGATTTTTCCGTCTGCACTAACGTGCGGATGCGCGTTTAAGTCACATGGAGCACCATTTGTAGCCCAACGCGTGTGGCCTATTGCAACGCTCGCTTCTGGCATTGGATTTTCGGCTATATCTTTTCTTAAAACAGCTAAGCGACCAGCTTTTTTGCGCACGCATATAGAATCCATTCCTGGAGCAGCAAGAGCCACACCAGACGAATCATAGCCTCTGTACTCTAAGCGTTCTAATCCGTTTAAGCAAACTTCTAAAGGCTTTGCGCAAACTGTGCCAAAACCTGCGTATCCAACAATTCCACACATAATTTTCTATTGTACGTTATAAAACGTGTGTGTTTCTACTCGTTTTGCAATTATGTTTTGCAATTATGTTTTGCAATTATGTTTTTCAATTACTGCTATCTGTTGCTATGAATGCTATCTGCTTTTGCTTCAAATCCTTTGCCAAAATGCTTTTCTAACATAACCTGCAAAACCATCAAAACAGACGTAATCACCAAATACCAAACACTAGCAACAATAAGAAGCGGAATCGGCTTATAAATACGATTAGCAACAGCATTAGTAGCAAACTGAAGCTCCAAAGTAAAAGGAACAGCCAAAACCAAAGACGTAGTCTTAAGCATACCAATAGTCTCATTACCCAAAGGCGGAACAATAATACGCATAGCCTGAGGCAAAACAACCCTACGCATAGTCAAAGACCTACCCATACCCAAAGCCTGAGCAGCCTCAACCTGACCAGCATCCACAGCCTCCAAGCCAGCACGAACAATCTCCGACAAATACGCAGCCTCATTAAGAGACAAACCAATAACAGCAGCATTCAAAGAAGTCATAACAACATTAGAATCAATCGAGAAAAACTCAACAGACGTAAACGGAACACCCAAACTCAGCTTAGGAACAAGAACCGCAAACATACCCCAAAAAACAAGCTGCGTATAAACAGGCGTACCACGGAAAAACCAAATAAAGAACCAACTCACGGCTCGAAGAACAGGATTAACACTCTTACGCATCATAGCCAAACAAACAGCCAAAACAATCGCAATAACCATAGAAAGCAAAGTCAACAACAAAGTCCAACCAATACCAGCAAGAACATTCTCGTTAAAAATGTACTTCCAAACGATTGCCCACTCAAATCTAGGATTTGTAGCAATTGAATACACAAGAGCACACGCTAGAATCGCAACAATAATGCCAGATATAATATGTCCAGGTTTTTTGACTGGCAAAATACGCTCGTTGTTGTTCTTAATTTTAGCACTCATGTTCTTATCCTAGTCTAATCAACTAAAAAGCAATCACACTTTTGGATTTACTTCTGGGTGCTTAATCATAACGTCTTCAACACCCCACGACTTCATTATTTCTTGATACGCGCCAGTTTGTATCAGCTTTTCAATACCCGCTTTTATTGCTTCTACAAGCTGAGTATCTCCTTTTTGAGCAATAATACCCATAAGAGCTTTATCGCGGCTTTTACCCAATGGCTCCAACTGGCCGTCCGTTTGCTCAATCGCAAAACTAGAAACAGGAGTATCTGCATACATAACGTCTGCGCGGCCTGCAACCACTGCAGTCGTAGCATCCGTTTGTTCCCTAAACGCAAGAACGTCTAATGGCACTTTGCGACTTACTTTACAGACATCTCTTGCGTCATACATTTGAGTTTCGCTTGTTGTTCCAACTTGAACAGACACTTTTTTACCGCATAAGTCGTTAAGATTCACATTTGTTGGATTGCCTTTTCTAACAACAAAAAGCAAGCCAGCATCCGCGTACGTTACAAAATCAACCGACTTTTCTCGCTCTTTGCTAACCGTAAATCCCGAAACACCAATATCAAATTTGCTTCCAACAGATGGCAAAATCGCGTCAAAAGGCGCGTGAACAATGCGAAGCTTTAACCCCATTAATTTTGCTAACGCTTTGTTTAAGTCAATTTCGTAGCCTACAACCGTTTTTCCATCTCTAGCATAAAATCCTGCTGGCGCATACCCAACATTAGTACCCATTACAAGCTCGCCACTTTCAACAAGCTTTTTTGGCAACATTGCAGCAATACTTTTATCTTTTTTAATACGATTAACGTCGTAGCTGCGAGCTAAAAGAGGATCTGGCCCAACCGCATCGCTTGTTCCACAAGCACTAGAAAATCCTAGTAAAGATAGCGACGTAAACGCAGCAACAAATCTTAGCCAACGAGATACACGAACGCCGTTCTTACTATGCGAGTTTGATTCGCATGAAGAACATGCATCACTCATACTAATCTCCGAATAAATTGGATGGAATATTCAAACAATGAACAACTTTACACTATGTTTGTTATTACACAAACACGCCAAACACTACGCAAAATATTCTTTGCGTAAAATTGTTTGAATAATAATACTAATCAAAATAAAAAGGCTGCAGCAAACACCACAGCCATAAATTATTCATAATTTTACACAAAATACTTTAATTTTTACGTATTTACATTTATATGTTAAGCTTACAAAACGTTGTGCAGAAAATCCTTGAACCTTTCAGTTTGAGGATTATCAATAATCCCAGACGTTCCACATTCAACAACTTTTCCGCCATCCATAAACACAACCTGATCTGCAACTTCTCGAGCAAAACCAATCTCGTGAGTTACAACAATCATTGTCATTCCATCGTTTGCCAAGTCGCGCATAACATTAAGCACTTCTCCAACAAGCTCTGGGTCTAGCGCAGACGTAGGCTCATCAAAAAGCATGATTTCTGGCTTCATAGCAAGCGCGCGAGCAATAGCAACGCGCTGCTGCTGGCCGCCAGAAAGTTGCGAAGGATAATGATCTACGCGGTCCGCCATTCCAACGCGCTCAAGCTCTTTAACCGCTAAATCGTGCGCTGCAATTTTATCCATATGCAAAACGTGAACTGGAGCTTCCATAACGTTTTCAATAGCCGTCATATGCGGGAACAAATTAAAACGCTGAAACACCATTCCAAGCTTTGCGCGCTGCGCTGCAATCTCTTTATCGTTTAACGCTTGCAAAACCTCTTTACCCTTACGAACAACAGTTTTTACGCCAATGCGCTCGCCATAAATCGTAATTTTTCCAGATGTGATTGTTTCAAGCTGGTTCACTAATCGCAGCAAAGTTGACTTTCCACTTCCCGAAGGACCGAGTATAACTGTTACACTTCCTGGCTTAACAGTCATATCAATTCCCTTAAGAACTTGCAAATTGCCAAAGCTCTTATGCAAATCGCTTATAACTACTGCTGGAATATCATTATTATTATTCTGATTTTGTACGTCTTGCACGCCTTGCGCATCTTGTACGCCCTGCTCTGCAGCTGTTGTATTACTTGTCATTTTTCCTCAAATCTAATAAAAACTAATGGAATTTTACCATTTATAATGCACTTATTTATGCTTGCATTATGCGATCAATACAACTATGCGTTAAATCCAAGCATTGTTGCATTATTGCGACCATTTACAGCATCGCTAGCAGCTTTAATGGCCTTGTCTCCACGCTTTGCAGCATTCGAGTTGATTTGCGTATTTTTTACAATGTCTTTTGCTTCGAATCCTTTGCCAAAATGCTTTTCCAACATAACCTGCAAAACCATCAAAACAGACGTAATCACCAAATACCAAACACTAGCAACAATAAGAAGCGGAATCGGCTTATAAATACGATTAGCAACAGCATTAGTAGCAAACTGAAGCTCCAAAGTAAAAGGAACAGCCAAAACCAAAGACGTAGTCTTAAGCATACCAATAGTCTCATTACCCAAAGGCGGAACAATAATACGCATAGCCTGAGGCAAAACAACCCTACGCATAGTCAAAGACCTACCCATCCCCAAAGCCTGAGCAGCCTCAACCTGACCAGCATCCACAGCCTCCAAGCCAGCACGAACAATCTCCGACAAATACGCAGCCTCATTAAGAGACAAACCAATAACAGCAGCATTCAAAGAAGTCATAACAACATTAGAATCAATCGAGAAAAACTCAACAGACGTAAACGGAACCCCCAAACTCAACTTAGGAACAAGAACCGCAAACATACCCCAAAAAACAAGCTGCGTATAAACAGGCGTACCACGGAAAAACCAAATAAAGAACCAACTAACACCACGCAAAACAGGATTAACACTCTTACGCATCATAGCCAATCCTATAGCAAGAACGATTGCAATAATCATAGACAAGAATGTGAGTATTAGCGTCCAACCAATACCAGCAAGAACGTTGTTGCTTATAAGATAAATTCCAACAACATCCCACTCAAATCGCGGATTTGTGACTATAGAATAAAGCAGCGAACATGCGAGTATAGCTACGATTACGCCAGCTACGATTGGTCCAGGATTTTTGACTGGCAAAATACGCTCGTTCCCTTGCGAATTTTGTAAAGGCTTTTTAGTTAAACTGTTAAACATACTTTCTCCATAAAGGCTTTTGGTTGCAACATATGCAAATTACTAACTAGCAATCACTAACTAGCAATCACTATATATTAAATACAAAAATTGGCGTGCGATTTTACTTATGCAGTAACTGTAAACGCACGCCAACTTTAAGATCATACTTCTGGGTTTACTTGCGCTTCCTTAATGGCAACGTTTTCAACACCCCACTTCTTTAGAATGTCTTTGTAAACGCCATTCTTCATAAGCTTATCGATTGCGGCCTTAATAAGCTTTAGCATCTTAGCATCACCCTTCTTAACGGCTGCGCCCATTGGCTCCGCATCGTTGCTGCTTTCTAGAATCTCTAGCTTTCCGCTATTCTTTATTGCAGCGTATCCAGCAACAGGAGTATCTGCATACATAACGTCTGCACGGCCAGAAAGCAAAGCTGTAGTGGCATCTGTTTGATCCTTAAAGCTTAAGATTTCTAGCGGCTTATTGTTATTCGCCTTGCATTGCTTTTTGGCTTCTTCCATAATCGGCTCGCCAACAGTGCCAGTTTCTAATGTAACTTTTTTGCCGCAAAGATTCTTTGGATCCACCTTAGTTGGATTGCCTTTACGAACTTCAAAAGATAAACCAGCGTTTGCGTACGTTACAAAATCAACGGACTTCATACGTTCAGCGTTGACTGTAAAGCCAGAGATTCCAACGTTATACTTGCTTCCGATTGCTGGAATAATGGAATCAAACTGAGCATGCATAATCTTGGCCTTTAAGCCCATCAACTTTGCTAGCGCTTTAGAAAAATCAATTTCGTAACCGACTGGGGTTTTGCCATCGGCAGCAAAGAATTCTGCAGGAGCATAGCTAACATTTACGCCAACAGTTAGTTCGCCAGTTTTTGCAACGCTTTCTGGAACAAGCTTTGCAATCTCTTCGTCTTTTTGAACTTTGCTTACATCGTAGCTGCGTGCCACATCTGGGTCTGCTGCTTTAGAATCAGCTGGGCCGCAAGCGCATGTGCATCCAATCAATGCAAGAGTTGCAATTGCAGCAACTGGCTTAGCGAACATAAAAATCTTATTTGACTTAAGCATTTTCTTCTCCTGTTCAATCCTTCAGTCTTAAAGAATAAATAACTTATAATTTACAGTGATATGCATAACTATACACGATATCGCTACTAAATTGCGATTATTAAAATACAAAAACTGAATATTCATAAATTGCCATACATGCATATGCTAAAAATCAGCGAAAAATAACGAATTACAAAATCAAAAAGCCGTATATTATTCGCAAAAATGAATAATATACGGCGTGTCGCTTATAGACCCACTACATGAATCACCTAGATTGCATATTCTTGTATCGCATAGCGCGCAACGCCTCGCGCTTATCTTGTTCTTCGCGCAATGCCTGACGCTTATCGTACTCTTTTTTGCCTCGCGCCAAAGCAATCTCAACTTTAGCGTAGCTGCCCTTAAAATAAATCCTCAAAGGCACAATCGTATAACCTTTAGCTTCAATTTGCCTAGAAAGCTTAGCTATTTGAACAGCATGAAGAAGCAGCTTACGCTTGCGTTTTGGCGCATGATTATTCCACGTTCCATTTAGATACTCTGGAATATTCGCGCCTTCTAGCCAAATCTCACCACGCCTATCAATATTTACAAACGCTTCAGCTAAAGAAGCTCGGCCTTCTCGCAAAGACTTAACTTCGGTTCCAGTAAGCGCAATACCTGCTTCGTAGCAATCTTCAATCGCATAGTCGTGGCTAGCTTTTTTATTTCTTGCAACAGTTAAAGTACCATCTGAACCAGGTTTCTTATCCAAACTACACCAACCTAAATCGAGTCATACCTAAATCAAATCATAAAAATTAAAAATTAATAGTGAACATACTCATAGCTGCCAGCATTGCTGATAGTCCTATAAGACGGGAAAGTTGCAAACCCAACGCCACCTTCGGATATAAGCACGGAGCCATCGGAATTTACGCGCTCAACAACAGCAACGTGACCATACGTAGGGTCGGATCCAGCAGCACCTCTAGAAAACACCATAACGGCACCAACGTGTGGAGTGCGATTTACAAGATAACCGAGTCGGCGCCCAGAATTTGCCCAGTCTGCGCCGTTTCCCATAAACGACCCAACAGGCAAACCAAGCTGCGACCTACGCAAATACGCCCAAAGCGTGCATTGGCGAGCAGGGTATGCAGAACCTCCAGCAGTATTACCAGTATTATGACCGTAGCAATTACCAGAACCAGCAGGGCAATTGCCAGGAACTGAGTAATTCATTCCACTTGCAGCACCATTAGAAAGAGGCAACGCAGGCAAATAAGGCGCACTCCAACCGCCACCGCGCATTTGTTGGCGATTAGCATTTGGATTCATGCGAGCTGCAGCAGACGCAGCCAAAGCTCTAGCTTGAGCGTCGATTTGAGACTTTAACGCAACGATTTCTGCAGCCTCACGAGCCGCGCGAGATGTAAGACTGCTTTTTTGGCTTTCCAGCTGCTTTCTAAGAGCACTTCCCTGGTCTCGCAAATTTTGCAAAGAACGCTGCTTATCTACAGCAGCTTTTGCTGCAGCTTGCGCGCTTTGTGCCTGGTCTTGAGCTTTTTGCTTTAATTTTTGAATCTCATCTTCTATAGCAGCCAAACGCTGACGCCTATTCATTGAGTTATTCAAAGTAACAGCAGCATCGTTAGCAGCATTCGCCTCACTACGAACAACAGCAGCTTCCGATTGAAGTTTTCCAACAAATTGCTCGGTAGTTGTTGAATTGGTTACCATAGCCATTACGTTAGAAGCGTTTGAACCGTGGAAACTTTTCCGCGCAAGCTGGGCCACAGCAGCCTTTGCGTCGTCAAAATCTTCGCCAGTTTTTTTAATCTTTTCTTCCAAATCACGCTTATCTTTTTGAGCAGATTGTAAACGTTGATTTGTTGATTCAACAAGACTCATTGCTTGTTGCGCTTGATCTTGAGCCTGTTGAGCTGCTCGAATCTGGTTTGGAATTTGATGCTCGTTAAGATCATTAAGCTCTAAAATCTTATCTGCAAGCTGCTTACTAACTCCAGCCAATTGCTTTTTAAGAGCCGCATTACTTTGCACTTTTCTGTTGTAATCTTGCATTGTTACAGCATTCGCACGCAAAGGAGTATACGCAAGTAGAATAGTAAATGCAGAAAGCATAAGAACGCCTAGCACAATTACGCTAGAAACAGCGCGCTTAGAATAGTAAAAATAGCATCTTTTGCTTTCAAACTTTCTGCCCAACTTGCTTTCCTTTCAACCTTTACAAGCACTAAAGCGAATTATACATTGAAAATCTTATTAATCGTAAGCGTTTCAAACCAATCTTAAGTTTTATATCACTTATATTTAGGCGATTTATTCAAGACGATTTACTTATAACGATTTATTTAAGACAATTTACGCTTGCAAATATCGTCTCAAAGCAAACGCAGAGGCGATTATTGAAAGCAATACAGCTCCAATAACCAACGCTGGAACAGTCATCCAAACAGTTGCTTGATTAACAAACGGCATCCAACGAACGTTTTGCGCAAGCCAATCCGTAATAAACACTTTAACAACAACACTTAGCGCGCAACCCGATAGCAAAGAGCCTATAAGAGAAGCAAACGCTCCCTCTAAAATAAACGGCATGCGAATAGTCCAATTAGAAGCACCAACAAGTCGCATAATCTCCGTCTCTTGCTTTCTAGAAGCCGCAGACATGCGAATCGTAGTGCCTGTAAGCATAATCGCAACAACAACCATAACTGCAGCAAGCACAATAGTCACAGCTGTTGCGTGATTCAAAACACTAAATACTGGGTCAAAAATCTGCCTTTGATCCACAACTTCTTCTACGCCTTCGCGCCCCGAAAGAACCTCGGAAACAACTTGATATTTTGTTGGATTTGTAAGCTTTAGTCGCAAGGAATCTTGCATATCTGCAGCTGTTAAAGTGCGGCCTTGATATAAGCCATTAGGATATTGCTTAAGAAAAGTGTTCTTGTAAAACTCACTTCTGCTAACGTAAGTTATGTTTGAAACGTCTGAGCCAAGTTCTTGGTTAATAATGTTTTCTAACTTTACGATTTCGCTCTTTGTTGGAGCTTTTCCAGAAGCGCAAGATGCTGCCTGACTCGTGCCATCTGGGCAAAGCCACGCAACCACTTCTACTTTGTCGTACCAATCGCCCTTAGCTTTTGTGATTTGCGCTTGCATAAGAACAGATGCGCCTATAAACAAGAACGATATAAACGTAACGAGCATTACCGAAATAATCATAGAAACGTTTCTGCGTAAGCTAATCCACGTTTCGGAGAATATGAATCGCAATCGCATTACTCGTCTCCTTCGTTCTTAAGATTTTCGCTATTATTCACTTCTGTTTTATTCGCTTCTGTTTTATTAACTTCACTATCGCTAGCTTTGCTATTAGAGCTTGTTTCATTCGACTCGTCAACGCTACTGGCGTCACCCTTATCTTCTGATTTTTTTGCAGGAGGAGCAGGCGGAATCGAAAGCCCACGCCCCCAAGTCATAGTTGTTTCTAAAGGCTGAAAAACCTCGCCATATCTACCCGTTCTGCCAGAATGAACAGATTGCGCAAGACGAGCAATACCCTCATTATTTTCGGACCCATTTTGCAAAGTTTGAGCAACAGCATCCATTGCCTTTTTTGCTTGAACTGCACGCTTTGCGCGTTTAGACATAAAACGATAATTTTCTTGCGACTCGTCAAAACCATTTGCATTTATAGGCGATTGACTATTAGCATTTGAGCTAGATTCTGCATTTGATTCGGCATTTGATTCGCCATTTGAACCGCTCTTAGAATCGCCCTTAGAATCAGCAACAGCCGCACTAATGGAGTCTCCTTCTACAGCTTGTTGAGCTTTCGACTTTTGCTCAACATCTGCGTCTGGGAAGTAAAGCGCAGAATCGTAAGAACCCTCGCGCTCATCTCGCACAATATGACCAGAATGAAGCTCCACAACGCGCTTTCGCATAGAGTTAACAATTTCCTCATTGTGCGTAGCCATAACAATCGTAGTACCAGTGCGATTAATGGCGTCCAAAACTTCCATAATTCCAAGCGAAGTTGTAGGATCCAAGTTTCCAGTAGGCTCGTCTGCAAGAAGAATTTGCGGATGATTAACGTACGCGCGCGCAATGGCAACTCGCTGAGCTTCACCACCCGAAAGCTCGTGCGGATAATTATTCTCCTTGCCAGTTAAACCAACTGTTTCCAAAACTCGCGGAACAAGCGACTTAATCGTAGAGCGGCTCGTGCCAATAACCTCTAGTGCAAAAGCCACATTTTGATACACAGTTTTATTATTAAGCAGCTTATAATCCTGAAAAATAAAGCCGAGCGACCTTCTATACTGCGGAACCTGGCGATTTACCAGTCGCCTCAAGTCATTGCCAGCAACGTGAATCTCGCCTTTTGTGGCTTCTTCTTCTCGCAAAAGCAAACTCAAAAGCGTTGTCTTACCAGACCCAGAAGCGCCCACAAGAAACACAAAATCTCCGCGATTAACGTCTAAAGAAATATCGTCCAAAGCGGGGCGCGTGCCCTTAGGATAAATCTTCGACACATGTTCCAGCGAAATCAGAGACATATCTGCATTTTCCTTTACGAACTATTGAACGATATTCTTTACTTTTTACTATCTTATAGATTGTTTTTGATTTTAGGCACTTTACGCTAAGTCAAAACAACCTAAACGCAATTATCCGCGCTTTGCAGCAACTCGCTGCTCGTGCCTCCATCGAATGCCAGCTTCAATGAAACCGTCAATATCTCCGTCAAAAACAGCTTGAGTTTGCGAAGTTTCGTAGCCTGTGCGCAAATCCTTTACCATCTGGTACGGGTGAAGAACGTAGGAGCGCATCTGATCTCCCCAACTTGCCTTAATATCTCCAGCAAGCTCCTTCTTTTTAGCAGCTTCTTCTGCATGCTTTAACACAAGCAAACGCGATTGCAAAACTGCCATTGCAGCGGCACGGTTCTGAATCTGGCTGCGCTCATCTTGCATAGAAACAACCAAACCAGTAGGCAAATGGGTAATACGAACAGCAGAATACGTAGTGTTTACGCCTTGTCCGCCAGGACCAGACGCTTGGAAAGTATCTACGCGAATGTCTGAATCTGGAATGTCAATATGATCCGTAGCTTCAACAAGTGGGATTACTTCCACGGCACTAAAGCCAGTTTGACGCCTGCCTTGATTATCGAATGGAGATATACGAACCATTCTGTGAGTTCCGCCTTCTACGGAAAGACGACCATACGCGTATGGAGCATCCACCTGGAAAGTCGCAGATTTAATACCAGCTTCTTCCGCATAAGACGTGTCCATCATCTTAGTTTTGTAGCCATTTCGCTCTGCCCAGCGCAAGTACATTCTAAGAAGCATTTGCGCAAAATCAGCCGCATCTACGCCACCAGCGCCAGATCTAATAGTAACTACAGCTGCTCGCGCGTCGTATTCTCCGTCAAGAAGAGTTTGCACTTCCATATCGTCAAGCTCGTGAGCAATAGAACCAAGCTCCTCTTGAGCCTCGCTCATAGAATCGGCATCGCCTTCTTCTTGCCCAAGCTCAATCAAAGTTTTAGCATCTTCAATGCGCTGATCTACAGCTTGCAAACGCTTTAATTGAGACTGAGCTGCCGAAAGCTTACTCGTAACTTGCTGAGCGTGCTCAGAGTCATCCCAAAGTCCAGGCTGTGCAGCTTGCTTTTCTAAATCTGCAATCGTAGACTTAAGCGAATCAATATCTATTGCTTTAGAAATCGAAGAATACTTTGCTTCAACATCATTTAACGCTTGAGCAAAATCAAATTCCGCCATTTACTTAAAGTACCTCTTTATGTTTTATTATGTTCGTTTTACGCAATTACTATTTAACTTTTACGTTAAAGCTTTACGCAATTATTTACACATTTACTATTAAAAGTTTAGCGAACAGTCAAAATCTCTGGACCATTCTCTGTAATTGCAATCGTATGCTCGCTATGAGCACCGCGCGAACCATCTGCAGATCGAAGAGTCCAACCGTCTTTTGGATCTTGATAAATCTCGTCAGTAGTCTTTAAGAACCACGGCTCAATAGCAATAACCAAGCCTGGGCGAAGCTTGTAGCCGTGGTGAGCTGTGCCATCGTTAGGAACGTGCGGATCGCCATGCATAATATGACCAACTCCGTGGCCGCCAAACTCAAGATTTACGCTGTAACCATACTCGTGAGCAACGCATCCAACAGCTGCAGAAATATCCCCAAGACGGTTGCCAGGCTGAGCCATGTTAATGCCAGCCTCGAGTGCTTCCTCAGTGCACTTAATCAAGCGCAAATCTTCTGGATCTGCATGCTTTCCAACAACAAAGCTAACAGCAGAATCTCCAACCCATCCGTCAACGTTAATCGCTAAGTCAAGCGTTAGCAAATCGCCGTCTTTAAGGTTGTAATCAAAAGGAACGCCATGAAGAACAGCATCGTTTACAGAAGTGCAAATGTAGTGCGCAAAAGGACCAGTTCCAAAATCAGGAGCGTAATCAACATAGCAAGAAGACGCACCTTTACGGCTCATAATGCGTTGGCGAACAAAGTCATCAATCTCAAGAAGATTTGTTCCAACTTTTGTCATTGCTTGTAAATCTTTAAGAATACTACCCACGAAGCGACCTGCAGGCTTCATAGCTTCAATCTCGGATGGAGTTTTAAGTTCAATCATGATTTAAGACTAACGCGCAGGCACGAAAATAGCACAAAATATGGCGAAAATACTAGCCAATGATGTCGCTTAATACTTGTAATCTAGGCACATGCATAATAACAATGAAAATAATAATAAAGAATCGCAGAAGGAAATTTCTGCTGTAAATTTTGACCCAGCTTCCTTCTCTTCGGTTATTCGACCACAAGACGATTTATTCCGTTACGTAAACGGCCCTTGGATTGACACTTACACTCTTCCAGAAGACAAACCAATGTTTGGTGCTTTCTACAAGCTTGCAGAAGATGCAGAGACGCAAATTCGAGATATTTTAGAAAGCGAAGATTGCCCAGCCAAAAAGTCGCGAATCTTATACCGTAACTATTTAGATACTGCATCTATTGAAAAAGCTGGAATTACGCCAATTAAGAGCGATTTAGACGCTGTTGATGCAGCTAGCAGCAAAGAAGACTTAGTTCGCACTATTGCTTCTCTTACTCCATACGGCGGCCCAAATGCAATGTTTGCTTTTGGCGTATGCGGAGACCCTAAAGACCCTAAGACGAATATTATGCACATTGAGCAGGCTGGATTGGGCTTGCCAGACGAAGCATACTATCGCGAAGATAATTACGCTCCGATTCGCGCTGAATACGTAAAAATGGTAGCAAAGTTGCTGCGATTAGCTGGTTACGGAGATGCCACTACTACAAGCGAGCAATCGGAACGTTTCTTGAAGGTTGAGACACAAATCGCAAGCAACCATTGGGATAATGTAGCAACACGCGATTCTCAAAAAACTTATAATCCTTACGATTATGAAGATTTGGCAAAAACGCTTGAAGCGTTAAATCTTGACGCCTTCTTAGATGCTGCTCAAAAATCTTACGATAACTCGGAAGAAGCAAAGAATCAGCCAATAGATTTTCGCAAAGCTTTTAGCAAAGTAGTAGTTCACGAGCCAAGCTTTATAGAAGGATTGAATAAGATTTGGCAAGAAGCCGACTTAGAAGATCTAAAGCTTTGGGCACGCGTTCATGTGATTTTGTGCTGGGCAAGCATGTTAAGCGAGGACTTTGCTGGAGCTAGATTCGACTTCTACGGCAAAGTGCTTTCTGGTGCCACAAAGCCTCGCGACCGCTGGAAGCGCGCAATCGGAGTTGTTGACGATGCTTGCGGCGAAGAAGTTGGCCGCGAATATGTGCGTTTGCACTTCCCTGAGTCTTCTAAAAAGTATATGGAAGGCTTAGTTAGCAATCTTATTAACGCATACCGCGTATCGATTTCTAACAGCAGCTGGCTTGGCGAGGAGACTAAGGCAAAGGCTTTGGAAAAGCTTAGCAAGTTTGAGCCAAATATTGGTTATACAAACCATTGGATTGACTACTCTGCGCTAAATATTAAGGAAGACGCTGGCTTAATTGAGAATATGCGCGAAGTTTCTCGATTTGTGTTTGGTAGGTATACTGCAAAAGCTGGAGAACCTGTGGATCGCGAAGAGTGGCAGATGACTCCGCAAACCGTAAACGCTTACTACGATCCGCTGCTTAACGTAATCGTGTTCCCAGCTGCGATTTTGCAACCTCCATTCTTTAGCCCAAGTGCTCCTGACGCAGCAAATTACGGTGCTATTGGTGCAGTAATTGGCCACGAAATCGGCCACGGTTTTGACGATCAAGGTTGCGAATACGATGGCGACGGCGTACTTAACAATTGGTGGACTGAAGAAGACAAAACCAACTTCACTGAGCGCACTAAAGCGCTTATTGAGCAATACAATGCTTTTACTCCAACGCAGCTTATTGTTAAGTATTCTCACTTAAAGAGCAAAGAAGAGCGCAATGCAATGCCTCACGTAAATGGCGCTTTAACAATCGGCGAAAATATTGGCGATCTAAGCGGCGTAACTATTGCGCTTAAAGCGTACGCTTTTGCTTTGCAAAAGAGCAATGGGCAAGAGATTGACGGAAGTGACGATGCGATTCGCGAAACTTTGCTTAACGCTCCTAAGGTAGATGGCTTCACTGCTTTGCAACGATTCTTCTTAAGCTACGCGCTTGTGTGGCGTTCAAAGTCTCGTAACGAGATTGCGGAGCAATATCTTCAAATCGACCCACACTCCCCTGCAGAATGCCGCACTAACGGCATTGCTCGCAACGTTGACTTGTTCTACAACGCATTCGACGTTAAAGAAGGCGACGAGATGTGGCTCGACCCAAGCGAGCGCGTACACATTTGGTAAATCGCAACATTTTGTAAGTCGCAAATAATATAAACAAATAATATAAACAAAAAGCCTGCAAACGTTTAATACGTAAGCAGGCTTTTTATATTGATTCTTTTTATGTTTATGTGACTTGCTAATCAGACCAAATAATCAGACAAGCTAATCAAACTCACACACCAAAGGCGTATGTCTTAACATCCGACAAGTTGCCGTTCTGATCATATGCCTCAAAATGAGTCCAATAGATACCTGGACGTGGGCTCCACAAAGCCCAAGGACCATCAAATCCCTCAACCCACTGCTTAGCATTGTAATCGTAGATCTTAATCTTGGTAGAACCATTAGGATTATTAGTAGTTGCGCCAAGAAGAACACTATTACCCTGCCATGCAGCGTACGTTCCAGCAATAACAGTCTGACTTGGAACCGTGTAGTGGAAAGCAATTGTCTTCTCTAAAATAACTTTCTTGGTAGAAGGATCGCGTACTTCGCAATGCAACCAATAGTCGCCTGGCCTTGTAACCCAAGAAGCCCAGTTTCCAGTACTCCAATCAGCAATAGTTGCCCACTGCTGAGTACTCAAATTGTAAGAAAGCCAACGATACTCAAGAGGCTTATCGCTATAGGCATTTGCGCCAACAGCAATGTCGTTGTCTCGAATAATCCACGCAAAATCAAGGTTAGTAGCGTTATTGCTATTTAGCTTGCCATTTTGATAGTCGGTATCTCCAGCATAAGTTGACAAAGTTAAAGCAGATACTTTTCCGTGAGGACCGCCAGCAGCCTCGCCATAGCCGAAGGAAATGTTTTCTGGGTTCAAAATTTGATATAAGTGAGCGTTATCACCATTTATCATGCCATTAGCTTGGCGCAATTGGGATTCCTCTTCGTTTGCCCAATCATGCATAGATTCTTCTGGATCTTCGCCCCAAGCAAGGTTTTCACCCCAAGCCTTACGACCAGTGTAGTCTGGAAGGCTTACGCCATCTGGACCCAAATGATCAATCTTGCCATGCTTAGCAGTCTCTTCTGCGCGACGATACGCATCTTCTTCGTTTGCGCGATCGTAGCGAATACCATCAATATATTGCTCTTTTGTAAGACCCTTAGAAGTAACATAATCCGCAAGAGGCATGCCGTTCATAAGTGTAACGCCATCTTGATAATACTTTAAGCGCAAATTACGTATTTCGCCTAAAATGTAGCTTGCGACTTTATTGTCTTTAATCTGCCAATTTGTATTAACATTTGCAACGCTGTTATTAGGCAAATCAACCAATGTACTAGCAGATACTGCAGTAGATCCAATCATTGCTGCACAAGCAACAGCCGATGTTGCAACAGCCAGGCATTTCTTTACAGAAAACACATGCAACTTATTCCACATAAGTGTAGTCCTCTCTCGTATACGAACATAACTATCTCTTAGCAATTTTATGTTCAGCATTACAGTAAGTAGAAGTAAGTAAAATCTAGGCTCACTCTATGCTAAACAAAACAAAAACCGCTCCTTTAAGTATACCAATCTACATATATTTTTTAGACTTTTAATCCGATACTCGCTTTTGCATATTTTGTCAAGACTTTTTAATCAATGTGAATAAAACATAGGCTTTAACCACATTTATAAAAATATATTGCGCAACTATTTTCCATAATTCATAGTTGATTCTACTGCGGCGAATTTGCCAAAAGCCACGATAATCAACACGGTTTTGCGCGATGAACTTCGAGACTTAAATTAGTCGCAGTCCAAACTCTTGAAAGGTTGAAAAATATGGCACAGCAACAAGCAACATTAACAATCAGCGGATACGTTGGAAGCGACCCTGTAAACTTTAGTCGCAACGAAAACGCGCCCGCATGCTCGCTAAGAATCGGAAGCACTTCTTCTTACTATCATAACGAAGAAAAAGCATGGAAGGAGCGTCCAACAACATGGATGACTGTAAAAGCGTACAAGTCGCTAGCATCAAACGTGTTAAAAAGCGTGCATAAGGGAGATGCAATCGTAGTTTGCGGAAATTTAAATACGGAATCTTGGCACAAAGATGGAGAAGACCGATCGCGAGTGGTTCTAGAAGCAACATCAATCGGACACGACCTAAATCGCGGAATCAGTGAATTTACTAAGACTTCGTATGCTAGAAACAGAAGCATTGCAAACGTAGAGTCTAAAAACAAAGACTATAGCGAAAATGGAGATAGTCAAAATCAAAACTTTGCAATGAAAAATCCAATGTCTTCTAAATCAAATTCTTCTATTCAAGATAATTCTCAAGAAGATTCTCAAGAAAATGAAGAGATAAATGATTTTGGAGGCCACTTAGATGAAGAAGAATACAAAGATATTGAAGGAGGCGCCAATGACTTTTAGAAAAGTCTAATGATATTAAACATTAGACTCAAGCATAGTGTTCATTAAAATTGTTGTTACTATTCATAGCAATATTGCCGCTGAAAATAATGCACACACATGCAAAATATGCAAATAGCAAATGTGCAAAGCATTATATCAACGGCAATATTGTTTTAATCGTTCAATTGTTTAATCGCTGATTAGTTGTTACAAATTATTGCGATTACAATTGCTCGCGAACGCGCTCTACAATGCGGCTAGCAGCCTCATCAACTGGAACTGCTTCAACATTTGAGCCATTGCGATTGCGGATTTCAATCGTGCCATTGTTCACAGTATCTCGGCCAGCAACAGCAATCAGCGGCACGCCAACAAGCTCCGCATCCTTAAACTTTACGCCTGGAGAAACCTTTGGACGATCGTCGAAGATTACTTCGATTCCCTGCTTGCTAAGCTCTTCAACAACTTTCTCAGCAGCATCGAAAGCAACTTGATCTTTGCCAGTAGCAACAACGTGAACTTGAGCTGGAGCAATCGCCATAGGCCATGCAAGACCAGCATCATCGTGATGCGTTTCTGCAAGGCACGCAATAACGCGGCTAACGCCAATACCGTAGCAGCCCATCCAAACTGGCACAGCTTTACCGTTTTCATTAAGAACGCTTAAGCCCAAAGCCTTAGAATACTTTAAGCCAAGCTGGAACACCTGACCAATCTCCACGCCACGCTCAAAGCTAAGCGGACCAGAACCGTCTGGGCTCATATCTCCATCGCGCACAAGCGCTGCCTCAACAACGCCATCAGCCTCAAAATCGCGGCCGTAAACAGCGTTGTAAACATGCTTGCCGTCTTCGTCTGCTCCTGTAATCCAGGCGCTTCCCTTTGCAACGTGAGCATCCATCAAGTAGCGAACAGGGCAAGCAATTTTGCTACCATCTTTGCGAGCTTGAGGACCTAACACGCCAGCGCCAATATAGCCCTTAACAAACTCAGGATGAGACTTTAAGTCATCCTCGGTTGCTTCTTCGATTTCTGCAGGAGCAAATTGAGCTTCAAGACGCTTCATATCTACCTGACGATCTCCTGGAACACCAATAGCTACGATTTCGCGCCATGGCTCCTCGTGCTCGCCGCCGACTGCATCTGCAGGGTGCTTAACAGCAATAATCAAGTTCTTCAAAGTATCGCTTGCTTGCCATTCGCGGCCGTCTTTGCGTGGATGCAAATCGTTAGAAACTTTAACCAAAGCTTCAATCGTCTTAGCATCTGGAGTATCAAGAGCTTCTGCTGCAGGAGTTGCCGAGAAGTCAACATCTTGCATTTCTGGTGTGGTCAAAGCCTCAACGTTCCAAGCTTTTCCAGAAGGAGCGAGAGCAAAAGTATCTTCACCAATTGCCATTGGAGCCAAGAATTCCTCGGAATCCGATCCGCCCATAGGGCCAGAAACAGCGTGAACAATCACGTATTTAATGCCCAAGCGGTCAAAAATTCGAGCGTAAGCAGCGCGCTCTTCAACATAAGCAGACTTCAAACCATCTTCGTCAATCGAGAACGAGTAAGCGTCTTGCATAATAAACTCGCGGCCGCGAATAAGGCCAGCGCGCGGACGGAACTCGTCGCGATACTTAGTTTGAATCTGGTACAAAGTTAGTGGCAAATCCTTGTACGAAGAATACATATCTTTTACAAGAAGAGTAAAGACTTCTTCGTGCGTTGGAGCAAGAAGATAGTCAGCCTCATGGCGATCTTTAAGGCGGAATATGTTGTCGCCGTACTCTTCCCAACGGTTTGTAGCCTCGTATGGCTCGCGTGGAAGAAGCGCTGGGAAGTGAACTTCTTGAGCGCCAATACCGTTGATTTCTTCGCGAATAATCGCTTGAACTTTATTGAGTACCTTTAGACCAAGCGGCAACCACGTCCACACGCCTGGAGCAGATTTACGAATGTAGCCTGCGCGCTGCATAAGTTTTGCGGAATTAACGTCCGCGTCTGCTGGATCTTCGCGCAGCGTACGAAGAAACAGCTTAGACATACGAAGTACATTAGAACCCATGCGTTCCAATCTATTTGCGCACGAGGACATAAACACTTGTTTACGCGCATCAACAAAAATAAAAACACTTTACCGACTTTGTAGCTCTAAATAGAGTGTTGGACTACAAACTCGGGAAACAGCCTCCGCACTTTGTACCAAATTTGACCCAAAACACGTACAAAAAGCGGAATATAGATTATGTCGTTCGCGCAGATTAGCCACAAAACGCTCTAAGCTAAAAGGCATGTCGTTGCGCAAAATGCTAAAACTCGTCATTGAATCCAAACTCATCGTTGCTAGTACTTGCAAAAATATCAAGTTCCTGCTGATTAACGAATTCGTTTTCTAACGTGTTTTTTACGAAAGAATTAGCACCACTGTTAGCAAGAAGCTTACTTGCTTTCTCAGAAGCTTCGCGCAAAGAGCTATCAAGAATCACAGCATCCGCGCAAACGCTAAACGCGCGGTCATTAATGCCCTCTAAATAAAGTCCACTCAAATTTTCCACGCGCGAAAGCGCAACATAGCCCATTCCAGGCGCAAAAGTACGGCGCAAATCCATAACAGCACTGTCAAGCGTCATTCCTTGCGACTTATGAATCGTAATTCCCCACGCGCATCTAAGTGGCACTTGATTTACGCTAGCAAGAACAGTTTCACCATCCGTCATCTCCCACGCAGCAGGCTTAAGAGTAACAATATTGCCGTTTTCAAACTCAACAATCGGCCATCCACCCTTGGATTCAGGTGCAAATCGCAATACGCGTCCAACAGAACCGTTCACATATTGCTTATCTTGGTCATTTCGCAAAGCCATTACAGCCGCACCAGCCTTTAATACAAGACGTTCAGGCGCAAGCATGTTCTTTTTTAAGCGCTCTACAAGATTTTTAGGTCCAGCTTGCGTTGCTACAAATTCGTGAGGCTCAGCATCAATCGCAGCAAGTTGCACATTATTTAAGCCGTCCGCTTGCGCGTTTGTTGGAAAAAGATGAACCGAAACTTCGCTATCTTGAGGATATTCGCCAAGTCGACTAGCAAGAACTTGCTTATCTTCATCGCTCACTATGCCACTTCGAATATCCGTTAAAACGCTAAGAAGCTTACCATCATCTTGCCTGTGTTGTTCTGTTAAATAGCACACAACAGGTTTTAGAGAATCCCACGCAAACGATTCCGTAATATAGCCTTCGGGATTTTTGCCAGCAGCAGCATACTTTTCGCGCGATGTAATAAACTCCGGGCTAGGCTCGAATACATCGCGATTTCGCGTAGACATGCTAACTGGAGGCAGCTGGAAGAAGTCGCCAGAAACCACCACTTGCAGTCCACCAAAAGGCAAATCATTTTTGCGCACCTTGCGGCACACTTCGTCAACCATGTCGAAAAGCCAAGCGTGAATCATGGAAACTTCGTCCAACACAAGCACGTCTGTGGCTTTTATGCGCTTTGCGCGCCTAGCTCTAATGGTTTTAAGAAGCGAATCGGTAAGCGCGTTTGCAACGCCTGTTCCACTCCACGAGTGAATGGTTTGGCCGTTCAAATGCGTTGCTGCAATGCCCGTTGAAGCCGTTACTGCAACGCTTAAACCGTTCTCGCGCATTGAGCGCACAGCACGATTTAGAACATACGTTTTTCCCGACCCAGGAGCGCCCGTTAAAAACACACTTGCGCCTGCATTGATTATTTCTAACGCTTCCGATTGCTTCATTGGCAGCACCTTTTATTTGCGCTATTTGCGCTATTACGTTTAATGCGTTTAATAGTCACGCTTTGTTTAATAATCGCGCTTTTCTGCGGAATTTACGTCTTCTAATGCTTCACCGCGGCGCTCATAGTCACGAAGCAAGCTCGTGCTTTCAATGTGTTGCGCGCCCGCTTTTGCCTTGGATTCGCTTGGTCCTGGAGCTGGAACGAACATCATGTCTCGGTAGTAGCGCAACTCGTCAATCGACTCAATAATATCCGCGAGCGCACGGTGACCGCCGTGTTTCGCTGGCTTATTGCGGTAAACGTCTGGGTAAAGTCTGCGCGAAATCTCCTTCAATGTGCTTACGTCGATTACGCGGTAATGCAAATTTGCCATTAAATCTGGCATGTAGCGGTCGAGGAATTTTTTGTCTGAGCCAACGGAGTTTCCAGCAAGATGCGCTTTCCCGTGCTCTGGCAAAAATCGCTTTACGTACTCAACAACCTGCTTTTGTGCTTCTTCTAGCGGCAAACCGTTTTTATTCCACTCGTCAACAAGACCGGAAGACGTGTGCATATTGCGCACAAAATCGTTCATATTAGCCACAGCAGCATCGCTTGGCTTAATCACTAAATCAATGCCATCGTCTAGAACTTTCAAATTAAAGTCAGTTGGAACTACAGACACTTCGCATAATTCGTCGTGGAAAATATCGAGACCAGTCATCTCGCAATCAATCCAAATTAAGCGCGATTCTTCCGGCGTAAACGTAAGATCTTCCTTAGCTTCTGCCATTTTCGTTCCTTTCCTAATATTTTTTTGAACCCATCAGCCTACATCTTCCCACCGACTACTAGACCCTAAAATTAATTAAACAAATCATCATGAGAGCCAGTTCTAGTGAGTACAAGCTGCAATTCTTCTTTCTCAATCTTATAAATCAGAAGCCAATCCCCCTCAATATGAATTTCCCTATACCCTTTCCAATTACCAGTAAGAGAATGATCTTTATATCGAGTAGACAACAGTTGCTTATCTTGTTTCATTAGGGCATCGATTGCATGCTTGAATTTTATTGGATCTACATGCTTTTTCAATAAAGCTTTGAACTCTTTTTTGAATTGAGTTGTACGAAATACTGATTTAAGCATCTAATAAATCCTGCATAAGTTCATCTGTGTTATTAAATGATTTTCCCTCATGTGCTTCAGATTGACGACGAGCTTCAACACTCTCACGGCTTTCACGAGTAATCAAAAAAGGCATAGCCTGATCAACAATTGACTGTCTTAAAAATACATTAATCGCAGTCGACAAATCCATTCCCATTGAAGAAAATAATTTTTTTGCTTCCTCTTTAACTCTAGAATCTGTGCGAAAACTCACAGTTGCTTGAGACGTATTTTCAGCATATTTACTTTTGGCGCTATCGCTAACCAATATCGCAGACAATTTTATACACACTTTCTAATGATTTTTATTTTTATTAAATTGCTATTGTAATACAATATACATACAACAGCAATCATAATGTTTAAACAAACAAAAACGACGAAAAGTTAGAAAGTAGCAAATAAGACTTAGCTAACTTTTCGCCGTTTAGTGCAAAAATACTTGCGATTTATACGCGACATATACGCGACATATACGCGCAACTCGCACACAACTTGCGACTTAGTTGTGGAAACCGCTGTAGTTTGGCGCTTCTGCAGTCATCACAATATCGTGAGGATGCGATTCCCTAAGGCCTGCATCCGTAATGCGAATAAAGCGACCGCGCTCCTGAAGCTCCTCAATATTGTGAGCGCCAACGTAGAACATTGATTGATGCAAGCCGCCAAGCAACTGGTAAAGCACAGCGTTAAGTGGGCCGCGGTATGGAACTTCGCCTTCCACGCCTTCTGGAACCACCTTATCGGAGCTAGTAACATCTGCCTGGAAGTAACGATCCTTAGAATAAGACTTCTTACCGCGAGGAGCCATTGCGCCAAGCGAGCCCATTCCGCGATAAAGCTTGTATTGCTTGCCGTGAAGCAAAACCTTCTCGCCTGGAGCTTCCTCACATCCAGCCAAAGTGCCGCCGAGCATAACTGTATTTGCGCCTGCAACCAAAGCCTTAGCAATATCTCCAGAATAGTGAATACCACCATCAGCAATGCATGGAATTCCAGCAGCCTTGCAAGCTTGAGCAGCGTCATAAACAGCGGTAAGCTGAGGCACGCCAACACCTGCAACCACGCGCGTAGTGCAAATAGAGCCTGGTCCAACGCCAACCTTTACAGCGTCAACACCAGCGTCAATCATCGCCTGCGCACCTTGGCGAGTAGCAATATTTCCGCCAATAATTTGCACGCCGTCAAAAGCCTTATCTGCCTTAATTCGGCGAATCATGTCTAGTGCCAAGCGAGCTTCGCCGTTTGCTGTATCAACAACAAGAACGTCTACACCAGCTTCCATAAGCGCGCACGCACGCTGCCAAGCATCCCCAAGGAAACCAATTCCAGCAGCCACACGAAGTCGACCCTGGTCGTCTTTAGTGGCATCTGGGTACTGCTCAGTCTTAACAAAGTCCTTAACAGTAATCAAACCTGTAAGCTTGCCTTCGGCATCAACCAGCGGCAACTTTTCAACTTTGTTTTCCGCAAGCAAGCGATGCGCGTCTTCTTTAGAAATATTAGATGGACCAGTTACAAGATTTTCGCGAGTCATCACGTCTTTGACTTTCAAGCGATCGTAATCCTCGGAAGCAATAAAACGCATATCGCGATTGGTAATAATGCCAACTAAACGATTTTCGCCATCCACTACTGGCAAGCCCGAAATATGGAAGCGCCCGCACAATTTATCTAAATCGGCGAGCGTTGCATCTGGGTGAACAGTGAGTGGATCGGTAATCATACCCGACTCGCTGCGCTTAACAATATCTACTTGCGCAGCCTGATCATCAATAGAAAGATTGCGGTGAAGTACGCCAATTCCGCCATTTCTAGCCATTGCAATAGCCATATCCGACTCGGTCACAGTGTCCATTGCTGCAGAAATTGCAGGCACTTTCATGGTGATTTCGCGAGTTAGATGAGTAGTTGTATCTACTTCGGATGGAATTACATCGGTTTCATTTGGAAGCAGAAGCACATCGTCGTACGCGAGGCCGAGCTTTTCGAAAATTGGAGGAACAGGAGTATACGCAGATTGCATGTTCATATCAGTTGTAACCATAGAGTCACTATACGTTTTTGCTATGACGTTTGCAAAAGCCGCGTTTCATACACAATATTTAGTGGCCATTTTCGCTGAATACACTATAGCGTGATTAAACACGATTATCTACGATTATCTGCGACCAATGCGATGGGTACTGCGATTAGCATCAATTCAAACACTACTCCACTTTTTACGAATTTCGTAATTCCGGCAGCCGCCTGCGCAAATATGGCATCATTGTAAGAATTGTAAGCAACGCTGTTGCAATAATCATGCCAACAAGCACGTAAACGGCTTTAAAGAACAGAATCATTATTGACCCAAAAGATATAAGCGCCGCCCATCCCCACAAAATAAGCACCGCGCCTTGCACCGAATGCCCAATGCGCAACATTCTGTGATGCAAATGCATGCGGTCTGGATGCATTGGCGACTGCCCTTTTGCAAGCCTTCTGCATATTGCTAAACACATGTCTAACACTGGCAAAAACAGCACTAAAATCGGCAGCAAAATCGGCATAAACACTGGCAAATAGATGCTTGTGTGCACGGAAGATGGGTCTAAGTGACCTGTCATTATAATAGACGCGCAAGTTATTAAATACCCGATTAGCATGGAGCCAGAATCGCCCATAAAAAGCTTCGCTGGATGCCAATTGTGCAAAATAAACCCTAAGCACATTCCAACCATTGCAACGTCTATAAGAGTTGCCATTGAAGCGTAGCTTGGAGATGTGCGCGCAAGAATATAAGAGTATGTTGCGAATGCGATTCCGCCAATGGCTACAATTCCAGAAGCCAGCCCATCTAGTCCATCTACAAAGTTGACTGCATTAATTGAAGCCACGATTAGTATTGCGGTTATTGCGATTGAAAGACTTGGAGACGCTGTAACTAGAGAGCCGAGCGGCAACGCTACGATTTGTAATCCTCCCCACGCTACAAAAACAGCTATTAGCAATTGACCTGCAAGTTTTAGCATCCAATCTAAGTCCCAAATATCGTCGCAAACACCCAAAAGGCATATTAGTACCGCTCCAGCCAAAACTACCCACGGCTGGTGTGTTCCTGCAAAAAGCCCAGAAATAAAAGGCATGGAGCTTGCAAATGCCATCGACACAGCAAAGCCGAATAGCATTCCAACTCCACCCATACGGGGCGTAGGTATTGTGTGCACGTCGCGAGCGCGCACTTTTCCTACGGCTCCTATGCGAATCGCAAGATGACGCACAAGCGGCATTATTAGCCACGTTGCGCCGCCTGCGATTGCTGCTATAAACAGGTATACCCTCATTTCTTGCGACTTTCTGCTCTTATCTGTTCTTCACTTATAACGCCTTCGCGCAAAATCACAATTCCGTCCGCGTCTGCTGAATCCGCGCCAACTACTGTGCTTGCTACATGCGAGCGCGTTGGCCCAGCGTTTAAGTACAGCGGAATTTCGTCTCCAAAAGCCTCGAACGCTTCTTCTACGCTGTCTGCGCTCTCGTTTCCACTGCGATTTGCGCTAGATGCAGCCAATGGGCCAGTAACTCTTAAAATTTGCATTAATTCTGGGCAATCTGGCACGCGCACGCCTTGAGTTGCTTGAGTTTTCTCATCAGTCTCATCTGCTTTACAAAGCGTAGCAAGCCTTGTAGCTACCGAATCTTTTTTTGCGCGCGCGATTGGCGAGTATCCGCCTGGAAGGAATTTTTCCGCAAGCACGTCTAGTGGGCTTGGCAAGTAAAGCCCAAGTTTTTCTAAGTCACTTACACTGCTCATAAGTATTTGCAAGGCTTTTGTGCGCGGCCTGCGCTTTAGTTGATAGATTTTCGCTACTGCATCCTCGTTAAATGGATCGCATGCTACTCCGTAAACTGTGTCTGTTGGCACTACAATTACTCCGCCCGCGTTGATTATTTGCGCCGCAAGTTGCAATGATTCTTCGTTAATCGTGCAAATTTTACTCATTTTTAGCCTCTTTTTTGCATACTACAATTTTTTGCATACTACAAATCTTGCTCTGTTTGTTAAGTCGTTTTTGACTTTTACGCTGCTAAATCCTACGTTTTTTGCATAATCTGCAAGCGCTTTTCCTTGCGTAATATCGTGTTCCATAACCATTATTCCACCCCTACGCAAATACGCAAAACTCGCTTTCATAATTTTTTGCGGTATTAGTAGTCCGTCTTTAGATCCACCATATAACGCCATTTTTGGGTCGTAGTCGCGAGCTTCAATCTGCTCTAGTGGCTTGCTTTCTGGCACGTATGGAGGATTCGTAATTACTAAGTCTACTCGATTTTTAATCGCAGCTGCTTCTGTAAGATTAGCGTTTGTAGCATCGCCTAATATTGCGTGATATCTGTTTAAAATATCATATTTTTCTGCGATTTTGTTGTAGTTTTTTTGCAAATATTCAAAAGCTTCTGGCGATTTTTCAACAGCCCACACTTGCGCGTTTGCAACTTCGCTTACTACCGATAATCCAATCGCTCCCGACCCTGCGCACAAGTCTAAAACAATAGGATTTTTTAGATTATTTGCGCGAATCCAATCTATTCCCTCTTGAACTACCACTTCTGTCTCGGGCCGCGGCACAAAAACGCCTTGCCCAACTATTAGGTCTATGTAGCGAAAAGTTGCGCATCCAATAATGTGCTGCAATGGCTCGCGCGAAGCACGCCTAGATATAAAAACGCTATATTTGCTAGCGTAATCGGGCGAAAAATCTTTAAAATCGCCAAGTATTAGCGCTTTGTTTAAGTCTGCTAAGCTTATGCCACAAGCGTGTGCTAAAAGTACACGAGCGTCATATTGTGGAGAATCTACGCCTGCTTTACAAAGACACGCAATAGCATTTTGCAAGAGTTCGCGCATAATACAAGCAATTCCTAGATGCTAATTCCTACAAGCCAATTTCTACAATCTAATTTCTACAAGCCAACACAAGCAACGAGTTTAAATATATTACTACTTACTTGGCTTTAGCTAAGCGATCGGCTTCATCCGCCTGAATATCGCTGTCTATAACCGCTTGCAAATCGCCATTAAGTACCTGGTCAAGATTGTATGCCTTATAGTTTGTGCGATGGTCCACAATACGATTTTCTGGGAAGTTGTATGTGCGGATTCGCTCAGAACGGTCCAACGAGCGCACCTGCGAGTGGCGCATATCTGCCGCCTCCGCTGCCTCCTGCTCGTGCTTCATGGCAAGCAAACGCGACTTTAGAACGCGAAGAGCTGCCGCACGATTTTGAATCTGCGACTTTTCATCTTGCATGCTAACAACAATTCCCGTTGGAATATGCGTCATGCGAACCGCGGAATAAGTAGTGTTAACGGACTGTCCGCCAGGGCCAGAGCTCATGAAAATATCGATTTTAAGGTCTTTTGGATCAATTTCGATTTCGTCGTCATCTTCGTCTGCTTCTGGGAACACAATTACACCAGCTGCCGAAGTTTGAATACGACCTTGCGATTCAGTAACTGGGATTCGCTGCACGCGATGCACTCCGCCCTCGTACTTCATACTTGCCCACACGCCGTCTTCTGGAGCAGGCGTGCCTTTTGCGCGAATCGCAAGCTGCACGTCTTTTACGCCGCCAAGCTCCGTCGCGTTTTCGCTTTGTATTACGGTAGTCCAACCGCGCTTTTCCGCGTAACGCATGTACATACGCAATAAATCGCCAGCAAACAGAGCCGCTTCTTCGCCGCCCGTACCAGCTTTGATTTCCATAATCATGTCTCGCGCATCGTCTGGGTCTCTAGGAATCAGCGCTGTGCGAAGCTTTTCTTTTGCTGCTGGAATTTGTTCTTCTAAATGTTTTGCTTCTTTTGCTAAGTCTTCGTCTTCGATTGCCATCTCGCTAGCTACTTCGTAGTCTTCGCAAAGCTGCTTGTAATTTAAGTACGCGCTTACGATTGACCCGAGTTCTGCATGCCTACGACCGAGCTTGCGAATTGCATCTGGATTAGACGCTACTTCTGGCTCCCCCATGCGATTTTCAATATCGCGGTATTCGTTTAGAGCTGTAACCGCTGCTGGGAATTGCTCATCTATTGACTCGGCCATTTTGTTCCTTTGTAGTCGCGCATAACGCGGATTTTGAATCGAAAATATTAAATTAAATATTGTAAGATACGCACATGTTTAGCACATAAAACGCCAGCCCCGATTCCGCTGATTACACGAAAGCAGGGCTGGCGATTAAAAAGCTACTTAGTCTTCTTACCGTAGCGCTTCTCGAAGCGAGCCACGCGGCCGCCGGTATCGAGAATCTTCTGCTTGCCGGTATAGAATGGGTGGCACTTTGAGCACACGTCAACCGTCATGTGATCGCCATCAGCGGTGGAACGAGTTACAAAAGTGTCTCCGCAAGAGCAGGTAACCTGCACTGCGTGATAGTCGGGATGAATACCCTGCTTCATAATGTCTCCTATGGAATTCGGGCGACCCGGGTCGCAAAGCCCCAATAGCTAAGCGTGAACCGGAACCTTCGTTATTTTAGTCACCACCCTCGACTCAACAAATCAACTTTCGTTATCTTCGTTCTTACGTCTGCGATGCTTAGCAGCAAATCCAGCTAAACCAACAGACGCTAACAAGCTTGCGATTAACGCAGATTGCGAAGCATCAACACCAGTTTGAGGCAGCAAATCTCCCTTAACGCCCGCCTTTTGCTTGTCCGGCAAAGGCTCAGCAGGAGCAGGAGCTGGCGCAGGCGCTGGCTCTGGCGCTGGAACAACATAATCAGAAGGAACCGTTGAATAATCAGGCTCAGGCGTTGGCGTTGGCACTGGAACAGGCTTTGCTGAATCCACTACATCAATATACACAACAATCTCAGCACGACGCCCATACTGGTCAACAGTTGTAAACGTTAGCTCAACTTTAGGCTTGCCATCCACAATCTTAGGCGTGCCAGAAATCTTGCAAGTAGTGCCTGTGCAAGAAGAAAGAAGACCATTAGAGCCACTGCCATCCGGAATGAAATTGTTTATTGTAAAGTTAGTATTATCTACTTTAACAGTCGTATTCCCACTCGAATTCTCAGTTAAGTTTGCAAGCGTAAACGTTGCAGGAATACCCGCAACCGCAGAACTTCTAAACTCAAACCTCATAGGCTTCATCTCCTCGAAGTTTGCTGTAATAATGGTTTCGTCAAGATTGAACGTTATGCCATTTTCTTTTCCACCAAGATCAAGAAGATTCTTCAACGCAGCAAACGAAGAATTCTTAGACGCCCTAATCTGCTTTGCAATAAAGCTTAGACCAGCAAGATCTGCACGCTTGGCTAAGAACTCCTTTTGCTCACTCGTTGCAGCACCTTTATTAGTCAAATCCAAAGAATAATTCTTAGTAACATTTGACCAATTCTTAAACACGTAGCCATCATTTGCAAGCACGTCTGGAACTGGCACATGCACGTTTTTAGCACCTTTACGCACCCAGTATGTGAACACAGGAGACTTCACTGCTCCACCATTTCCAACTACATACGTTACCTTCGTGTAGTTTTGCGCAATATACTTAAATTCTTTAGTATCAGTTGCAGGCAAATCTCGCTCTGCAATCACATTAGGCAAAACACTAATATGAATTGGAATATCCTTTGGTTCAGTTATTACTTTGCCCTTTTTATCTTTCCTACCTGTTGGCTGCATAACTCTTACAGTCACAGTAGTAATACCAGGATTATAAAGTACGCCTCTATCGCCGTAATAACCCCCACCGTTGCCACTAGTTCCAACAATCTGTGGCTTATCTGTACTATCGTCACTGTGAACAAGCTTTTCCGAAGAAGGAATTGTATCTCCAACGCCTAAAACAATATCCGACACATTAACATCTTTAATATGAGCTTGTTTTGCTACAAACAAAAGTGTCTTCTTAACGCCATTTTTATTCAGTTCACTATCGACGTCTTCAATAATGTTGCCATTTGCATCGTAAGTAGACCATCCATCAAATCCTACAAGTCGACCTTTTACACTATCGGCTTTTTTATTAATATCAGTAGTATAAGTCTTGCTCTTTGGATTGAAATAAACAACCTTTGGATTATACGAACCATCATCCCATATTCTTCCAAAACCAGGAGTAAACACATACGGAACGTAATCATCCGGGATTTTATCCTTACTCTTTGCGTCGATGACGTTTTTAACAAGCTTGTAGTGCGCTACAAAAGTAGTGTCTTCTTTAAACGTCCGACCAGCAATTTCAGCACTAGAATATAGCCTTGGCGTTGTGCTCTTCGGTACTGTAGTAGGTGTTGGAGCCGTAGCGGCAAACAGCGTCATAACAGGGGCTACTGATGTAGCAGTATTTGTACCATTCGCAATATTTGACGTGTTGGTCGAATTTGCTGCAGATGTAGTATCTGTTGTCCGCATCTCCCAGCCTTGGAACTCGTAATGGTATCCATCAGCGTCATAATCCTTGCCAATAACCTGCGGTGCGCGAACACCAGAAACAGATTCCTTATACGCGTAGTACAAGTCACGCGAACCTTGAGCAAATTCACCCTTGCCATTTGGTGACTTATTATCTTTCTTAGCATTCTCAAAACTGACTCGAACGTAATCTTTTGAGTTAAGAACTTTATTACGTTCAGCATTGGCACCAGTTTGTGCTTCAGGATGTTTACTATCTTCCTTCGGCAAGCTGCTTGGGTACATCAACTGATAAATAACCTTAAGGCGAGCAACGCGCTTATACGGCTCAGGCTTCGCACCATCCTTGTAATTTACTGTAATCCTTAGAGGCACAGTATACAAAGAAGGCTTCTTAAGCATTTCATCTTCAAATTCTTTTGGATCCTTACCATCTGGCAAATCGTATTCGATTGTTACATCCTTTACATCGCCCTTAGTTTCTGCTTCTTTCTTCAAATCGTCAAGATTTGTCAAATACTCGTCTAACTTTGGAAGTTTCTTACCTTGCACAGCAACCAAGTAATCAGACTGCACTTCCGGCTGCGTCCAATCCTTTTGATCTGCAACGAACTCTTGGAATGGCTTATCAACTTTCCAATCCGAAACATTTGGTATAGGCGTTACTTCTTCTTTGCCATTAATCATGCTGCTTCGAGACCAGCTGTCAGTAGGGTTGATGAGCTTGCTTTTAAGGAAATCTAACACCTTTTCTTCTTTTTCAATAAATTTATTATCACTGCCTTCTACTTTTACTTTTACTTTTACTGTAGTATCAGCAAGATTAGCGCCCTTCTTTACGTAGAACACCTTAGGGCCGTCTGAGCCGTCCTTCCACTTTCGTTTTGGAGCAGGCTTGAATATTGCAATTACAGAATCTTCTGGAACTGTTCCGTTGTCGGACGAACTCGAGAAGTAGTCAATTCGCTTGTAAATAGCGTGGTAAGTTACGCCGTCTTGCAAATTTACGTTCTTGTAGCGGTCGCTTGAATTTATATCAAACGTCTGCTCTGGCTTCTTCTCCTCTGGCTTAGTCGCATCTGGCTTCGTAGTGCCAGAAGAAGGCGTACTAGGAGTCGGTTCGACAACTTTCGTCGCCCAACCCTTGAACACGTAGTGGTAGTTATTATAGCTGTAATCCTTGCCGAAGGCTTGCGGCACGCGGATTCTAACATCCTTACCCTTATAAACGTACGCAGTAAGCGTAGTTTCTTCGCCAGTAGAAGTATCAGCATTATCGCTATCGTGGCCAATAAGCTTGCCTTCTTTATTCTTACCAGTAAACTTAATAGGCACGTAGTCGTCTTTATGCTTGCTGCCGTAGTCGCTTTTGCTGAACTTCTCCCAATCGCTTGCGTACACCAAATCTGGCAGCACGCGGTACAGCACTTCAGCTGCAGCAGTGTTGCCATCAAGATGTACTTGCACTTTAATCTTGTGCAAACCTGGAGTGCTGTCAAACTTTTCGCCAGGCGCGAAGCTGAACTTAGCGTTACTTGGATACTTATCAGCATTCTTTATAAGCTCTTTAGCTGAATTATCATCCAGACTCAAAGCATCTGTTGGTTTCAAAACCTTAGTATCGATTGCAACAGGAGCTTTTAGCTTGAATTTAACAGTGTAAATAACCTTCGGATTAGGTTGAGACTCAGAAAGAATTGGCAGACGGTCGAAACCATCAGTATGTGTTTGCCCACCATGTCCATCATCTATATAAATCTTAGAAGTCCAGACATCAAACTCATATCCAGGCTTCGCTTTTACTGTTGGAAGCGGCATCTGGTATGCCTTCGTGCCCTTAATCGCATCGTACACAAGAGCAGAATTTTCAGCTACATTACTTCCTTGCCAGTCAACAACGCTACCCATAGAGCTTTGGTCTTTGGCCACTTTAAACACGTAGCGCGTGTAGTTGGTTGGGCGAGCTTGCTTATCGTCATTGCGCTTAAGCACGCGAACGTCTTTATATTTGAAGGTGATTGTTTTTTCGCCAATCTGCTTGCCATCCTCGCCAATAACGTATTCAATATTCTGCTGCGTAGTTTCCGGCATAAAGCCTTCGATCGGCTTGTAGAACGCTACGTCGTACTTTCGATTTACAGAGCTGACTTCGCTTTCAGGAAGAAGATCCTTGCCGTTTTGATCAATATACTTTACCTTATACTTGCGCGTATTGTACGTTTGGTAAATAAACTCGCCAGTATTCTCAGATTCAGTACTCGAAGCTTCAAAGCTCGTGAAATGCTTATCTGGGAAGTGCGTTTCGTCACTGTAGACTGCTTCCGCATTGTAGCGCAAATGCTCACGCAAGCCGGAAACCGTTTGAGTAGAAATGTGGTCTACCATCGCGGCTTTTTGTGCGTCTGAAAGACCCTCTCTCTTATAGTCAGCAAACGTGTACCCAGGCTTTAAGAATATGTGCTTAAAAGTACCGTTGTAACGAGTATCCTTAACCCACACTGCATTAAGCGTTATGTCTTCTACTACTTTGTTGCCAAAAGCGTACGGCAAAGTCGTGCCGTTCTTTTTAATCTCCCAGCCGTAGAAGTCGTAGCCTTTGCGAGTTGGAACCTTTATATCTTTATTTTCCTTAATAACATAGTAGTGATCGAACTGCTGTTTCGTAACTACGCTAGAGTCCTTTATTTCTTTGCCGTTTCCGTCAATTTCAGGCATATTGTAGTTAAGCGTTACAGTGTGCTTAATACCTTCTGGCTTACCCCACGCAGCGTAAAGCTTAATGCCGTTGACTGGCACTGTAATATCTTTGTCTTCGCCATTTATAAACCGAGTGCCGGCCTGATCAACAGCCCAGCCTTTAAACACGTAGTCTTTTGGCAAGTAATCAGGGCGAATGATGGAGTAAGTTTTGCCGTTAAGCGTGAAAGTGTACTTGCCATCTAACTGCTTAGACGTATCGTTAGCATCGTCTTTAGTTACAGAAGCATCGTAAGACTTAACGTTGCCATTGTCGTAGTACAAGTCTGCGTCTTTGCCCGTCAATTTAGCATTGCCGCGCTTAGACAAGCTATACTCGAACGGCAGTTTTTCTTTAGCAACATCGCTACTACCAGTACCAGCACTTATAGCATTGCCGTCCGCATTATAAAACTGCACATCGTACGACTGGCGCTTGTATTTAAATACAAGGTAGCCGTTTTCAGTATATTCTGTTGAGTCTTCGTCTCCACCAGCTAAGTGATTACGGAAGCCTACATTGTACTCTTTCTTAAAAGCTTCTTTTACATCATCATCTAGATCATCCCAGTCTTTTTCACCATTTTTTTTATATTCAATAGAATGTGAATATAAATCTGATAATAGCGTATTATCAAAATCATCACTATCATATTTATCTATATGAAGCTCTTTGTCAACAGAGTTAAAACCAGCTATGAATGAAGACTTATGAGGGTATTCCTTGTTACTAGTATCATCTTTGCTATACGAATCCGTTGAAAGCACATAATCGTCATCGCTTATCGTATCACCCTTTTTATGTTTTTTAGCAGAGGCAATACTTTGCTTTTCAATGATTACCTGAATAGGCATAACCTGAGTATTACTGGTATCAGCTGTAATCAGACGCTGATTATCTTTTAACTCGTATGTATTATTTGGATCACTATCAGGATTATCACTAATTTTAAGCTTGTGATTATTACCCACTACACGGAATTTAGGGTCAGCAAATTCTTTTTTAGTAAAACGAAATGGAGGAGTATCACGAAACTCTATTCCCCCTGCATATCCAATACGCCACCCAAGAGAGCCTGTATCATCATTAAAATCTAATTCATTTACATTAGGCCAAATATCAGTAAGACTCTGACCATAACGAACATTTACGCGGTAACCTTTGTGGTTAATTGTATTGTTATCCTCATCTTCGTTTACTTCATCATACTTCTCTGAGCAATTGCCGCCGCCAGCATAGCAATAAATAGTTGTTTTGCCGTCTTTGTCTTTTCTTTTTATAGCAGCATTGTTTAAACGCTCAGCATCTTCTGAAGATTTAAGTACAGCAGGCTTAGCAAAAATAAGCTCATAAGTATTGCGATCGTAAACTAAGTTAAGAGTGTTGTTTAAGTCGTCCGCGCAAAGCTTCGATTTAATACGTTTGCCTAAATCTGGGCGACCCGGCACAAAATCATGTTCCTCACTGTTAAGCTTTTTAGTGAGATCCTTATTCACGTGGAAGTAGCGCGTGAATAAGTCCTTACCTTTGTTTGTAGCAGCACCAGGATGCTCAGTATCATAACCATCTAAGTCTGTTACAGCCGTATCCGTATCGTTCATCCAGTTGAACTTTGCAATTAAGCCGTCTTTGTATTTATTCGCTTCTGTACCCTGCAGCTCTTTTCTAGTTAAGCCAAGCTCTGGGTCCGCTACATAATCATCTTCACTTGAGCCATTAAGCCTACTAGTATCATCAACAACGCCAGCATCATTCATCTTATCAAGTGCAACTTTACTGTCTGTTTGCACATTCTTGCGCTCAACAAGACCAACAAAGTCGTAGTTTGCAAGCGAATCCGGATGCTCTTTGTCAACCAAATCCGCCTTTTGCACCCACACATTCACACGGTAGCTGGTAGTCTTTTTCGCATCCCAATTAGCGCGGAATTGCACATTGTGATCCGGCATCTTGAAGTCATCAAGAGAAGCGATAGTAGTATCATCAGCATAAAGCGGATCAATCTTTTTGCTAGGATCTACTAAAGACCATCCTTTAAAAGTGTAACCGCGCCTAGTTGGTTCCGTAACTTTTGGTACAGGTTGCTGGTAATACACTTTTTGAGCAGTAACATCCGTGCCGCCAGCAGAATCGTAAGTAACTTCATAGGCCTTACGGTAGTAGCGAAGGTTCAAAACAAGCTTGTCGCTTTCATCTTCAGAATCCGAAAGCGGCGAGCTAATAAGATTGTGCTCAGGCTCGTAGCCTGGAATATACGTTGAAACAGCTGTTACATCCGAGCCAACCGTGCCTGTAATCTCTGTAACGTGAATATTCTCAGAAGTGCCATCCTTATGCTTTACAGTAATTACTTTACCTATACCCAAATTTGGAGCATCGTAGAACTTATCCTTATCCTTAAGATCCTGCACCAAATGACGCACATAGTACTTAGCTGTTTTAGGAGCGTAGTTGATGTTCAACTCGCCATAGTACTGAATGCCGTCTTCTGCTTTTGGATCCGTAGAGGACGAAGGTTGCGGATTTGTAGTTGCTTGAGATGATGAGGTTTGCGGAGCTTGAGCGCCGTTGTTGCCCCCAACAGCCGGCCTTTCCTTTACAGCGTAATCAGTAATCAGCTTTTTGTCTATACGCAAGTAGCGAACAGCATCCGCATCCGTACCGTCGTCAATAACAAACTTGCTGTTATCTCCCTCACCTTTTTTAACGTAGTACTGGTAATCACCGGAGTGATATACAGATGGGCGGTATCCAGCAGACTTTGGAAGCTCAATGTATTCGTACTTGCCATCTTTGCCAAGATTATCGAAGCCGTCTTTGTCAATCGTAAGCTCATACGGCTGCACAAGCTGCTTATTCGCAGCGCCACCAATCGTGTAGCGAACTTTCAAATTGTACGTAGCTTTTGGCTTTTTGTCGGTTTGTACCTGTTCGTTGGCTTTATCTGTGCTGTCAGCCGTTGTATTGTCCGTATTCGGCTTAATCACCTGGCTATTTGGATCAGTTGCTGTGTTAGTTGTGCCAGTGGTCGGTGTGCCAGTGGTCGGTGTAGAAGTAGGTGAAGACGTTGAGCTAGGAGCTGAAGGCGTAGCGTTTTTATCTTCGCCTGTGGCGCCTGTAGTTGCACCTTCTGCACTGCTTTGCGAACCTTGTGCATTGGTTTGCGAACCTTGAGCAGAGCCTTGCGCAGAGCCTTGTGAACCTTGCCCTTGTGTATTGCCTTGTGCAGTTGTATCTGTACTTGGGGTCGCTGCAGGAGATGTAGGCGCATTATTTGCTGTGGTACCAGACGGTGCAGGTGCATTACTTGCAGGAGCTACACTACTCCCGCTATTATCACCACCGTTATTCTCAACAGACCTACGATTACGCACTTTTGTCGTAGTGGAATCATTCTTCGCCTTTGCGGCAGGCTGCGCACTTTCAGTGCTTGTAGGATTTGTACCTTCGGCGCTTGCCTTCTGTGCACTTTCAGGCTGTTCAGCTGCAGGTTGTGCGTTTTGCGCATTTTCAGGCTGCGCGTTTAATGCGTTCGCAGGCTGCGCTGACTTTTGATCTGGCTCATTCTTGGCAGAAGAATTCGTCTTTGTTTCCGAATCCGCCTTTGTTGCAGGCTCAGAATTGGCAGGTTCTGACTTCGATTCAGTCGCTGGATTTACAACTTCTGTTTTTGCAGGATCTGTTTTTGCAGAATTTGACTTTGCTGGCTCTGTCTTTACTGCAGGAGTCTCAGCTGGCTTTGCTTCTGCTGATTGCTCTTTCTTAGCCGCTTTACTATCTGGCTTTGCTACCTTTTGATTATTTTGCGCACCTTTAGTCGCAGCTTGAACCTCAGTTGTAGTCTTGATTCGCTTGTTGCTTGATTCAGCGCTAACATCATTGCTGTTGTTATTGCTTTCATCAACAGTGCCATTTATACCGCTATTATTATCGCCATTACTAGCCTCATAGCTAGCGCCATCACCAGCCTCAGAACCAGCATCAGAGCGCTCGCCAGAATCCTTAACGCTTACAGAAGAATCGCCAGCAGCCGCTTCCTGATTATCAACGCCTTCCTGTCTAACATTAGAATCAGCATGCTTAACTAATTCTTTAACAGAACTAACCATCTGGCGCTTAGCAAGCTCAGAAGTAGCGCCCGTGTTAAACAATCCATTCTTATATAAGTCGTTTCCATCGCCATCACCCTTGCCATTACCAGAGCCTTTGCCGGCCCCATTCCCAGCACCTTTGCCAGAAGTCTTAGCAACACTATTTACATAAGACGAGTCAAAAGAATCAGCGTTAAAAGAAGTCTTAGCTAAAGCAGTTGCGCCAGGCAACACCATAGACAGCGTAGACGCTAAAGCTACGGCAGCAACACCAAGGCGATGACCAGAAGCATTATTCGCACTTTGCGAAGAAACATTCTTTAAACTACTAACGCCTTTATTTTTAGCGCTTTTATGCTTAACTTGCTTGCTGGTCGAATTACCCTTGCTAGCAACGCCTTTTTCTTTAGACATCGAAACTCCCAAACTCATATTCTTAACCTTTTTATTTTATCAGATGGCACAGATACTCCCCCCCCCCCCATAAATCTTTTTGTTTCAAGGATTTTTGCTCGAATCGACTTGCATGGGCGCTTTGACTGAGCTTGAAATTGCATAATGCATTTCAAGCTCCTTCAAAGCGTGATTTGGCTCAAATGTAAAGTCCAGTGAACTTTACATGCCAAATCAGCCGAGCGGCTACTAATAGCCGCGAGGAATAGCGCGCTGTAACGCGCGAGCGATTTGACGGGTTTTGTTGTTGATAGATACAAAAACCGCGCAAGTCAATAAAATCTTGACTTGCGCGGCTTATAAAGCTTAGAAAAGCTTAGAAACTTTTAAGAAAAATTCCTAAGCAAAACCTTACTCGGCAGCAGGAGCTTCCGCAGCAGCATCAGCAGCAGGAGCGGCAGCTGGCTCTTCTGTAGCAGCATCTTCTGGAACAGTAACGCTAACAACAGACTCTTCGCCATCCATGTCGAGAACAACGCCCTCAGGAAGCTTAACGTCTTTAGCAAACACCTTGGTGCCATCGGTTAAACCGTCAACATTAACAACCAAGCGCTCTGGCAAGTTGGCAACATCTGCACGAACCTTAAGCTCCTGAACGTCTACGAATGCAACAGCAGCACCCTTTGGAGTGCCTTCAACAAACACTGGCACCTCAACGTCAATCTTCTCGCCAGCCTTAACTTCGTAGAAGTCAATGTGCTCAACAATGCGCTTAACAGGGTTGCGCTGAACATCCTTAACAACTGCGATTCGCGATTCCTTGCCAAACTTAATGGTAAACAAGGCGTTTGCGTGACGAAGCGAAAGAGTGGTCTCCCTCATTGGAAGAGTAACGTGTACAGGTTCAGCACCGCCAGCGTAAATGCTTGCTGGAATCAAATTGGCAACACGCAAACGGCGAGCAACGCCCTTACCGAATTCATTGCGCACATTGCCTTCAAGTGTAATCTTTGTAGCCATATCGGTCTCCTTAATTATCTGGATAGATTGATTAATCCAGCTTCAGGCGCACCGACGCGCCGAAAACCATATTGGCATCAGCCCAGTCGATAACGGAACTTACACAACAATCGCAGTGTTATTCCCTCGCCAAAGCAACTTGTCTAGTCTACAAAAACACTTAGACATGCGCTAATTTACAAAAATCCTAATGCAAATTTCGCAAAATCCTAATACAAGCACAACACAAAAAGTGACTTGAGCTATACAAGCTATTATCATATATAAAAGAAGTAAGCGCGCATTAAATTGTGCGATTAAAAACAAGCTGATTTTGTGACCCATGTTGCAGCACAAATTACATGTTGCAACACAAATTTATGACTCAAGATTAGCGCAATTAAGGAGCAGACGTGTCCGTGCTAAACACACTCCAGCAGCAAGCTTTCAACCTTGCTCGCAAGGCCTTGCAAATCGGCAGCAACTTCGCGCATCCAGTTAGCGACGATCGCTCGGGAAGCCAAGACTACTCACAAGTCGAAGAAAAACAAGAAGCAGCAAACACGCTACTTGCGCAAAAATCGCGTCTGCCTCGCGTAGAAGAGTGGGGCGCAGAAATGCCAACCACCACTTTCCTAGACCCACAAACTTGCTTGTTGACTACAAAAACCGAGGGAAGCGCTCCGCTAGATGAAGGCACAAGCATCTACGACTTATATGCAGATAGGGCCGCTCGAATGGGAGACGATCCGCTTTACACATACAAAGAAAACGATGAATGGGTTACAAAAACAGCAAATCAGTTCCTTAAAGAAGTGCGAGATGCCGCAAAAGGCTTAATGCACTACGGTTTGCGCAAGGGCGATGCTGTTGCGTTAATGTGCAAAACCTCGTACGAGTGGGATATTGCTGACGCTGCAGTTATGGCATGCGGAGGCGTGCTTGCTACGATCTACGACACTGATTCTGCCGAGCAAATTCGCAACATTGTAAACAACTCCGATTCGCGCTTTTTGATTGTTGGAACAACAGATATGAAGGAAAAGGCGGACGGCGCAATCGAAGAGTGCCCAAGCCTTGAGCGAATTATTTGCATAGAAACTGGCGGATTGGCGGAACTTCAGGCTTTTGGATACGCTGTTAGCGACGAAGAGCTAGACGAGCGCATTGACTCGGTTAAAAAAACCGACTTGTGCTCAATCGTGTACACTTCTGGCTCTACAGCTGCGCCAAAAGGCGTGGAAATGACGCATGAGCATTATTGCACAACGGCATTAAACTTGCCGATTTATTTGCCAGACTTGCTTAGCGAGCCTGATGGATCTGTGCTTTTGTTCTTGCCTCAAGCACATTCGTTTGCGCGCGCAATCAACTATATTGTTGTTGCTAGCACGCTTAGAATCTACATTGCACAAGGCATTACAACGCTTATATCCGATCTTCAAGTTGCAAAACCAACCGTTATGATTGTTGTTCCTCGTGTGCTCGAAAAAGTGTATAACGCAGCTTCGCAAAAGGCAGGTCACGGCGCTAAGGGTCTTGCTTTCCAGGGTGCTGTTGTTACAGCTCAGCAATATATGAAGGAAGTACAGGATTCTGGAGACGCTAAGGCGCTAACAAAAGCTCGCCGCGCTGCTTACGATCCACTGGTTTACCGCCCGATTCGCCAAGCGCTTGGTGGGCGCGCACGCTGGATTGTTGCTGGCGGTGCGCCGCTGGATCCAGAACTGCTTTCGTTCTTCCGCGGCGCAGGCGTGCCAGTTTACGAGGGCTATGGCCTTACGGAAACCACTGCCCCATGTGCGTTCACACCTATTGGCGTTCCATTCCGCGAAGGCTCCGTTGGCATTGCTTTCCCAGCTTTCACTTTGCGAATTGCTAAAGATGGCGAAGTGCAAATTAAGGGCACTTGTGTGTTTAAGAAGTATCACAAGAACGAAGAGGCAACCGAAACTTCGTTTACAGAAGACGGATGGTATGCTACTGGCGATTTGGGCAGAATTGACGACGATGGCATGATTTACATTACTGGTCGCAAGAAGGACTTAATCATTACTGCTGGCGGCAAGAATGTGGCTCCTGGCCCTATTGAAGAAGTGATTAAGCGTTGCGATCTTGTGTCTCAAGCGCTTGTTCTTGGAGATAAGAGGCCATTTATATCTGCTCTTGTTACTTTAGACGAGGAGATTTTGCGCAATTGGCTTAAGACCAAGGGCTTGGACGAGACTATGAGCATGGAAGACGCAGCAAATAACGCGGTTGTGCGTGCGGAAGTTCAAAAGTTTGTGGATCTTGCAAACGAAGGCGTATCGCGCGCGGAATCTGTGCGAAAGTTCATTATTTTGCCAGAAGAGTTTACTCAAGAAAACGGCTTAATGACGGCTTCTATGAAGATTATTCGCCCTCGCGTTATTAAGAAGTATTCTGCATTGCTCAACACGCAAATGTACACGATTCGCAAGAAGTAGCGCTGACTAAAGCGTGGCATTAATCGCCAGCAAACCTACTTGCGATTTATGCGCGAATCGACCAAAACCGCGGAAGGCTAGTCTTATACTGACTCGTCTTCCGCGGTTTTTGTATCTGCACACGCTTCCGCTTTTTGTAGCTCTACACACGAAAATCAGCAACAAAATGCGGAAAAAACGACACTTAATGTAGTGCGATTGCGCTACGAATTGCCCGAGCGCTCAAAGCGTAGCGCGCGAAAAGGCAAGTCGATTCGCTAGAACCCCAAGCGCTCAAGCTTCTTAGGGTCGCTCTGCCACCCCTTTGCAACCTTCACATGCAAATCGAGCACAGCTTTAGCGCCTGTAATACGATTCACCGCAGTGCGCAAACGCTTCTTAACGCGCACAAGATGCTCCGCACCACGCCCAATAATAATCGGCTTTTGCGAATCGCGCTCAACATACACCGACACAATCACATGCACTTTATTATCGCTATATTGCGCATAGTCCCCATCTCCTGGGCGCACAATGCTATCTACAACAACCGCCAGCGAATGTGGCAACTCGTCGTCAAGCTCCTCAAGAAAAGCCCCGCGAATCAGCTCTGCAATCATGCTAGAAGGACTCTCCTCGCTAAGCTGATCGTCTGGATACATCTTCGGACCTTCTGGAAGATTGTCAATCAAAACCTTCTTAACTTCGTCAACATTGTCGCGTTCCAAAGCGCTAACTGGCACAATATCCGTAAAATCAGCAAACTGTTGAATCTCGATCAAATGAGACACCAACTCATCTCGGCTTAGCGTATCAATTTTTGTTACGATTCCAATAAGCGGAACCTTCCACGCCCAGTTTCCAGCCGCATCTTTTTTGGCAAAGTCGGAGCGAAGTCGGCTTAGAATTCTGCGATCTCCAGGCCCAATCTCTTGATCTGCTGGAAGCAAGAAAGCAATAGCATCAACATCTGCAAGCGACTCGTCTACAATATCGTTCAAACGCTGGCCTAGCAAAGTGCGCGGCCTATGAATTCCTGGCGTATCAACTAACACCATTTGCGCGTTTGGAGTTGTTAAGATTCCGCGAATCGCCTTGCGCGTTGTTTCTGGACGAGAAGACGCGATTGCGATTTGCGTTCCGATTAGCGCGTTCATAAGCGTTGATTTTCCAACGTTTGGTCTGCCTACTACAGCAACAAATCCCGATTTATAGCCGTTAAAATCAGGCACTTCTACGCTCGCTTTTAGAGAAGGATCTAAATTAGCAAACATTTCGTCATTCATATCGTCCATATAGTCATCGTCCATATCGTACATATCGTCATTCATATCATCAACATCTTTCATATCATTCATAATTCAACACTATTTATCGCCATCAACTTGCGATGATTCACTATCTTTATCGCCATTCTTGGCATTATTCTTGGCATCAGCCCTGCTGTCACTCTTTCCAGCACTCTTTCCGCCGTTCTTTCCAGCGCTATCGTCTTCTTCTTTAAGACCCTGAATATCTTTAAGACCCTGAATATCTCGCTCAACGAGAATCGTGGAGACTTTCTTGCGCCGCCCAGCAGAATCAACCGCTGTCAACTTAAGGCCGCGAGTCACAGCACTCGACCCAACAATCGGCACGTTTCCAAGCAACTTGGTAAGCAACCCAAACACAGTGTCCACATCGTCTTCGTCTATATGCACTTCAAAAATATCTTCCAAATCGGCAATCGGCGTGCGCGCAGGCATTTTCCACACACCCTTACTCACCTCTTGCGGATCCGCGTGCTGAGTGCGGTCGTGCTCGTCTTCTAGCTCTCCAACAATTTGCTCAATCGCGTCTTCAATCGTCACAAGCCCTGCAATTCCGCCATATTCGTCTACAACAACGGCAACGTGCTGGCGGATTCGTTGCATTTCGTGGAACAAATCATCCACTGGCTTGGATTCTGGAACAAGCATTGGGCTTCGGCCAATCGTAGAAACCGCGCGCTCAGATGCCGCAGGATTAAACACAGTTGCGCGCACAGCATCCTTCAAATACGCGATTCCTTCCAAATCGTCAACCGACTCGCCAATTATAGGCACGCGAGAAAATCCAGATCTTGAGCATAATTTTAGGAAATTTTCCAGTGTTTCGTCGTTTTTAACGCAAATCATATCGGTTCGCGGAACCATGATTTCGCGCGTTAACGTGTCGGAAAGTGTAAGCACATTGCGCATCATCTCCGAAACTTCTGGGTCAAAATCGTTTGCCTCTACAAGCCTGTCAATACTCGCTTTAGCTTGGTCTAATTGAATATTCTCCAACTCTTCATCGTCGGAAAGAGCAGCATTTTTCTTATGATTTTGGCTTTGACTTTGCGAATCTCCGCGGCTTGCGATTTTTGCAAACGGATTCATAAAAACAGCAATCGAAACTATTCTAGACAAGCGCATTAGCTTAAACACTGGCTGAGCCGCACCCACAGACCTTGGACGCACAAGAATAGAAACAATTGCAACAATCATTGCCACTATTAGTCCGATTAATAGCGTTAGCCAAAAAGACGCACCAAGAGCTGCCGCGATTGCAGCAAAAGCCACGCCATCCAGCACATTACACACGATTCGCACAAACGCGCACGCTCCGCTCGTTGCGTACCTATCTGCTATAAGCCTCTTTGCTCTGCGAATTCTAGCAAGCTTCCTCAAGCGAACGACTTGACTTTCGTTATCGTTCGTTTGCTCTTCAATCATAAGATTATTAAGACTAGACCTTGTAACTCTTGGCACAGCCCCTTCCGCCGCCGCCATTGCAAGCGAAAGCCACACAAGCAAAACTGCGACTATTGCAATCACACCCAAGCAAGCCCATATATGCGCAGGCAAATCGGGAATCGGCGGAATTGTAATGTTATTTAGCATGATTTTTCTCGTATTCTTCCAGCTCATTTACGGCACCTGCTGGCAAAGTGGCGTCGTAAAGCTCACCAGATCTAGCCGCAAAGAACGTTAGCAAAAGCTGCCTTTGCAAGCCAAACATTTGCTTTTCTTCTTGAGGCGTAGTGTGGTCGTAGCCAAGCAAATGCAACATTCCGTGAATCGTAAGCAATAGCATCTCTTCCATTGTGCTATGCCCTGCCGCTGCTGCCTGTTGAGCCGCCACCCACGGGCAAATCACAAGGTCTCCAAGCATTCCTTCACTCACTTTGTCGTCACTTCCAGGAGTCAGCTCGTCCATTGGAAAGCTCATAACGTCTGTAGGGCCTTCTAAGTTCATCCACTTTTCGTGAAGACTAGCAATTGGCTCGGGGTCCACAAAAGTAATCGACAAATCGGATTGAACGCTTACTCGCATTTGTTGCAAAACCCACATTCCAAGGTCGGAGAATATTTTTGGGTCGATTTGCCAAACGGTTTCGTTCATCACTTCAACACTCATGATTACTTGCTATTCCTCTCAAGATTTTGCGATTCAAGATTTTGCGATTCGTTGGTTGCTTGCGATTGCGCGGTTTCTTGCGACTTTCCACGCGCATCCCCAGCCTCGCGCTTTGAACCATTCTTCTCGCGCCTAAAATCAGCCTCGCGCTTTTCCCACGCTTCGTACGCTTCTACGATTCGCCCAACAAGCTCGGCCCTAACAACATCTTGCGCATTTAAGTGAACAAACGCAATACTTTTAACGTCTTTTAGCACGTTCTCAATCGAAGCTAAACCAGATTTTGGAACCGCTAAATCGACTTGCGTTCTATCTCCCGTAATCACCATTGTTGTGTTAAATCCAAGACGCGTCAAAAACATCTTAAGCTGCTGAACAGTAGCATTTTGCGCTTCGTCTAAAATAACAAAAGCGTCATTAAGCGTGCGACCTCTCATGTATGCAAGCGGAGCCACTTCCACAACGTTTTCGTCCATATACCTCTTAAGTTGCGGCGCGCCCAACATGTCGGAAAGCGCATCGTAAAGCGGCCTTAAATATGGGTCTACTTTGTCGTTTAGCGTTCCAGGCAAGAATCCAAGATTTTCTCCAGCTTCTACAGCAGGGCGCGTCAACACTATTCTTCGCACGCGACCATCTTCTAAAGCTCTAACCGCCTTAGCAACCGCCAAATACGTTTTTCCAGTACCAGCAGGCCCAATTCCAAACGTTACAGTATTTGATTCCATTGCTTGCACATAAGCCGTTTGGCCCGCTGTTTTTGCGCGAACAGGATTTCCGCCTGCAAACGTTATAACACCTTTAGCCATTCGCGCTTTTCGGCTCATTGCGCGCCTTTTAGCATCTTCACTAGATGGCATTAAATCGGCAGAATTTCGCGCAAAATCGCTTTCGATTGAGCCAGAACTAGCACCAAAACCAGCGCCAGAATCAAAAGACTTTAATCCGCTAAACGCTCCGCCTAAAACTCCGCCATTATGCCCAATTCTATCGACTCGCACATTATGTTCAGCGCCTTTAAGCACATCTCTTTCTAACATGCGTTTTACAGCATACGAATCAACAGGAGCTTCGTAAGCGCAATCAACTATTTTGCGCAACGCGTGTTCGGCTTTGCAAGCGTCTTCTTCACTTCTTGCGCTTCTAGATACGATTTTCACACAATCCGCATGAACGGAAATATCTACGCTTGGAAAAGCCTTCTCCAACTCTCTTAAGTTTGAATCTGCTGCTCCCAAAACAGCAACTGGGCTTAATTCGCTTGGAATTTGAACAATACGCGTTGTACTATTTGCCACGATTTATAAACTACCTTCTTCAAGTTTTTCGCCTGTTAAAACATGAGCGTGAACATGGAACACGGTTTGACCAGCTCCCAAACCAGTGTTGAAAACAAGGCGATAATCGCCATTATAAAAGTCGTTTGCAATTTTTTGCGCAACGCATGCAATATGAGCCAAAACATCACAATCATTTTGCGCAAGCTCAACAACATTCTTGTAGTGATTGCGCGGAACAATCAAAACATGCACCTTGGCTTGCGGATTAATATCGTTAAAAGCCACTACTGCATCGTCTTCATACACTTTGCTGCTTGGGATTTGCCCATCAATTATCTTGCAAAAAATGCAATCTTTGTCAGTTATGTATGTATTGCATGCTTTATCCATTATTTTGCCCACTTTTCAATAATTCTTATCGCAATTCTTATTACAATTTTTATTGCAATTCTTATTGCAAAATATCATTTACCATTTTACACAAAACACGCACAAAGCTTGCAAAGATTGCTTTCAAAGATTACTCGCAAAAATTGCTTACTATTCGTACCTGCCAAGCGCTCTGGAAAGCAACGATAAACACACTGGCCCTGCTGTAGACGCTCGTAAAATATTGCTTCCCAAAACGCAACTTTTAGCTCCAGCGTCTATAAAACTTTGCACTTCTTCTTCGCTAATTCCACCTTCTGGCCCTACAATTACGTAAACAGTGCGCGTTTTGCCGTCTTTTAAGCATTTTTCTGTTAAGTCGTTTACGTAGTTTTCGATTTGACTAAAAGAATCCGTTGCATCTTGATGCAAAACAACTACAAGACTTCCATAAACGCATGCACGCCTACAAATTGCTAGAATCTGCTTACTTGTAACTGGCTCTAAAAGCTGCGGCATCCACGCTCTTCGCGATTGCTCCGTTGCAGCCTCAAGCACCTGATTCCATCGCTTATCCGTGCGCCCTGGCTTCCATTTTGAGATTGACCTATTTGCGCACCAAGGAATTACTTCGTCTACTCCGATTTGCGTAGCCATATCTATTGCTTGCTCGTCGTGACCCGTTTTTGCAAGCGCCTGAATCAACGCTAATCTGGTTGTTGGCGCTGGCTCTTTTATAAACGAATCTACTTTAACTAAGCCGTTTTCGCTGTCTGTAATCGTTGCGTGAATTCGCACTCCTTTGCCGTCCGAAAGGTCTAGCGAATCGCCATCCGAAAGTCGCATTGCGCTTATTGCGTGCCTTTTAACGTGTTGAGGCAAGCTAAGAGTCCAGCCCTCTTCAATCCCATTTGCAAGAACGGGCGCGTCGTCTTTATTTGTATCCAGCAAAAACAAAGCATCTGTCATAATTTAAGCCTAACGTTAGGCGCAGCCAACATTTTTGCTACTTCTGTGATTTTGTGCAAGTATTTCTACTTCTGCATTTTCGCTCAAGTATTTCTGTGCAAGTATTTCTGTGCAAGTATTATGGCAAACTAGAATTATACGAATTGGAGGTATGCGCAAATGGTTGACGATTTTAGACGCAACTTTGCGCATTCCATTAATCAAGATTGCACTACAAGCGATGAAGCTTTTGTGACTTTTCGCGTATCTCGTTTTACTCCAAATGACGGTTCTTGCGACTCCGCGGTTGCTGGCGACTCAAGCACTGGCTCAACCACTAACTCAACACAAATCTCCTCCACTAACTCCCCTGGCTTAGTTAGAAGGCACAGAGAAAGTCCTTTTGCAAAAAAGCGCAAAAGTAGCCCATTCCAGGCTCAAAATTCTGGCGACCTGCAAGCTAAACCATTAAGCGGAAATCATTGGATTCAAGATTATACGATTCGTGCGCGCAAAAACGACACGATTTTAGACTGCTTGCTTAAAATTAAGCGCACACTAGACCCAACTTTGGCATTTAGATACTCTTGCGGTCACGGCGTTTGCGGATCGGATGCTGCAAACGTAAACGGCATGCCTACTTTGCTTTGCACAGCTACAATCGCTCAAAACGCTAGGCAAAATACGCAAAACCCGCAAAATCAAGGCGTTAGATCAAGCGGTTTTAGAAAAACTGGTAGCGTAAAGTCGCAAGCAACCGCAATACCAACACCAACAGCCGATGAAAATCACAATCTGCAGTCACAATCTAAAGAAATATCTTCACTAATCCAAAATGGAAGCTTTGGCATTATTGAGGTTGCGCCACTTTCTGGCTTTGCTGTTCAAAGAGACCTTATTTGCGACCTTTCTCCAATGATTGCACAACTTAAAAGACTTGAGCCATATTTGCAAGCGCAAAATGTTCAAACAAGAAACAGCAGCGGAAAGCTTGCGATTATTGAGTTTTTGCAACACCCAGAGCAGCTTGCAAAGTTTGAGCTTTTAAGCAATTGCATAATGTGCGGCGTGTGCGAAGGAATTTGCCCAGTTTATGCAGGCGGAGAAGCGTTTATTGGACCTGCAGCGCTTATAAATGCTGCGCGATTTATTAATGATTCCAGAGATAACGCCACTAATCGAAGATTAGACTTGGCGGATTCTAGCGACGGCATAAGCGCGTGCCAATCCGTGCGAGCATGCTCCAGGCAATGCCCACGCGGAATCGACGTTGGAGAAGAAATTTGGCAACTTACAACGCTTATAAATGAGCGCAAAATGAAGGAAAATTAGCAAAAACTAGCCAAAACTAGCCAAAACTAGTTAATAAACTTGTCTCCAGTTGCGATTCGCACAGCTTCTAGAGGATCGTCTGTAATCGCAAGCAAACTAGGGTCAAAAGACGATATAAGTCCTCTTTCTTTAACTGTAGTTTCAATCCAATTCATAAGGCCTTTCCAATATTCGCTGCCAAAAAGAACAACAGGAATTTTAGAAACCTTATGCGTTTGAACAAGCGTAAGCGACTCAAAAAGCTCGTCCATTGTGCCAAAACCGCCTGGGCACACAATAATTCCCGAAGAATACTTTAGGAACATTGTTTTGCGAACAAAAAAGTAACGGAATTGCATTCCAAGATTCACCCATTTGTTTAAGCCCTGCTCGTGAGGCAATTCGATTCCTAGCCCCACGCTTGTTCCACCAGCTTCTGCTGCTCCGCGATTTGCCGCTTCCATAATTCCAGGCCCTCCGCCCGTAATCACCGCAAAACCGCGTTTTACAAGCTCTTTGCCCATTATGCGAGCGCTATTGTATTCTGGCTCATCTGGCTTTATTCGAGCAGAACCAAACACGCTAACAGCTAATCCAAGTTTTGCTAAAGCGTCGAAGCCATCAATAAATTCGGCTTGTATTCTAAGAACTCGCCAAGGGTCAAGTCCTTGCCACGCATGATTATTATGCGAATCGCTATTAGGCAAATCGTGTTGCAGCAGCGTTTCTGTTGTGCTTTCCTTAGGAATCATTGGTCCGCGCATCATTACCGCACCGCTGTAATACGTGTCTTTCCAAGGTGAATTCTGTTCGCTTTGCGCGCGCAAGTCGCAAGAATTATCTGGATTATCAGATTTACCAGAATTATCTAAATTACCTAAATTATTATTAGAAACCATAAGTCACCTCTAAAACCTTCTAATCGCAATTAAAAACAGACTAAATCACTCTTAATCACTCTAAGTCACTCTTCAATATCGTCTAATTCTTCTTCCATATGATTCGATTGCTTTGCAAGCAAGAATCCAGAAACAGCAGCCGCAATAATAGACGCCACTAGTACGCCGAATCGCGCTTCGCCCGAAAGATCCGCATCGCTGTACGCAAGAGAAGCGATTAACAAAGACACAGTAAAACCAATTCCGCACGCGCATGCTGTAGGCAAAAGGTCGCGAACACGCAAATCGTCTGGAACGCACAAGCCAATAACTTTCTTAGCAAACCAAGCAGTAATCATAATTCCAAGTGGCTTTCCAACAACTAGCGCAATCGTAATCGCAATTAGTATTGGAGACAAGAACAGCTGCCAAGTCAATGTTTCAAAATGAACTCCAGTTGCAAAAAGTGCAAAAACTGGAAGCGCAAACAAAGAAGACAAAGGCTGAATTTTCTGGCGATACCTTTCGGCTCTAAGCGACTTTTCGCCGTGAACAAGATGCGCAGGAGTTAGCAAACCAACCATTACGCCTGCAAGAGTTGGGTGAACGCCAGCTTGATACATCATAACCCACGCAAGTAAGCCAACAAGCGCCACAACAGGCCAAGGAACGCGCTTTAATCGCACAAGCATAGTCCATACTAATCCGCATAAAACAACGCCCACAAACCAATACCATGCGTTAAGCGAAGAGAAGAACACTGCGATTAACGCAATTCCAAGAAGGTCGTCGACTGTAGCCAGAGTCATTAAAAATGCGCGCAATGCTTTAGGAAGCGTTTTAGCAAAAAGCGCAAGAACAGCCAGCGAGAATGCTATATCTGTTGCCGTAGGAATAGCCCAACCGTCGCGAACCATTTCTAAGGATGGAAGCGCTCCAGAAGTAAGTCGCATAATCTCTTGACCAGCGTGCAACTCCGAGAATATTGTAACAGTTCCAACAAAAAGAATCGGCGGAACAACCATGCCGCCAACAGCGCAAATCATTGGCATTGCTGCAGCGCGCGGGTCTCTAAGAGATCCTGCAATAAGCTCGTGTTTTAAGTCTAAGCCAACTGTAAGGAAGAAAATAGTTAGCACGCCGTCTTGAACCCAGTGGCTAATCGACATGTGAATATTTGTGTATGGAATTCCGATTTGCGTGTGAGAAACAGCTTCAAAAATAGGCGACGCAAATGGCAAATTTGCAAGCATTAATCCAGCTAAAGCAAATCCGAGCATAATCAACCCAGATGTACGCTCATTATTGGCTATTTTGCATGCCACTTTCCACGCGCGCTTTAACATGCTGAATTATCTCCTATAAGTTCTAAGTTAAGTTTTAAGTTTAGAATGCTTGTGCAAAATACGTTACATGCACTAGGACTTACAAGTATATAAGATACGTATCGAAATATAACAAAAACGCCACTCCGATTAGAAGTGACGTTTCAAATTGTGGAGCTAGGGGGATTCGAACCCCCGACCCCCTCCATGCCATGGAGATGCGCTACCAGCTGCGCCATAGCCCCGTTTTAGTTGTATAGCTCAAACGAACCTTTGATAGAATACAACAGATTTTGCTGCCAACCAAACTCGGCGTGTCGTATACAGCGTTTTTGGCAGCTATTTCTATTCGCCGACTATTCGTCTACTATTCGCCGCCGCCTGATTGCTGCAAGCCAGATTCGCCTTGTTGTGCAGCAGATCCACCACTCGAGCCGTTAGATGAAAGCGACGATGAAGACGAAGAGTCGCCAGAAACCGAAGAATCGCCTTTAGACCCGCGCGCACCAGAATCCGCTCCAGAAACACCAGAATCTCCAGAGCTTTGCTCGCCAGAACCTGCATTAGACTCATTTGAATCTAAAGAAGAAGAGGAGGAAGACCCTTCGTGAGTCTTTTTATCTTGCTTTTCGCTAGGATTCTTGCTTGAAGAATCTTTTCCTTCTTTTCCTTCTTTGCCGTCTTCGCCTTCTTTGCTGTCTTTACTGTCTTGCGCATCTTGAGAGTCTTTTTGCGCGTCTTGCGAGTTCTTATCTTGATTTTGAACGCCATTATTTTGGCTATTTTGCCGCATTTGATTATTTGGATTCTGGCCATTATCCTGCTCGGTATTTTGGCCAGAAGGCACTAAATTATCTGTGCCCTTTCCTTGAGTAAACAGAAGCACAATGCCAGCAGTAAGAAGAACAGCCGCGAGCGCGCTCAAAATAGCAATAACAATCGTAAGCTTCTTATACTTCGCTTCACTCTTTGCGTAATCACTTCTGCCGCCTAATGCGCGTTTAGCGTCGTTAAGAGTAAGAATCGAGTCTTCGTCTCCTTCCGAAAGCGCATTATCTTCTTCTTTTAGTTTTCTTAAGGAAGATAATTCCATAACACTCGTGCTTTCGGCATTAAGTGCTTGCGATTCCCCCGATTTTGCGTTTTGCGAACTTAAAGAATCAACATCGCGTGAAGAATCGCCAGCAACATTTGTATTAGAAGCCATTGCAACAACTCTTCTAGCTTGTTTTTCTTTGCTCGAATCAATCATATTATTGTAAACTTCGTATTCTTTAGGCATATCATCCTCTAATGCAATAAAACGCGCATTATTTACCACTTTAGTGTCATCTTCTTCATAGCGGCTTGAACCTGACTTTAGCGCAGAAGAAGACTGTATCTTTTTAGAAGACGCGTGAATAACATTTTGATAAAGTTGCGATGCCACAGCAGAGACAATCGAACCTATTGCAACGCCAATAACAGACCCAGCAATACCAATTTTTGACGAAAGCAAAAACGCCGTCACAGCTGCAAGAGAGCCAGCTAGAACTTGCGTAAATGATATTCCCTTAAAGAAGTTCTTCACAAGCACACCTTAAAAATCGTTATCTACCACTATTCGCTAAGCAATATGCACCAATTAGTAACCACCAAAAATATTCGCTAATTAGTATTCAAATTGACTACTACTTAGATTGTAGATGCTGGCGCAGATGCCACTTTTGCTTTAGATTTATAAGCGCTCTGCTTTTTTCTTGCGCGCATTAGCTCAATATGCTCTGCCAAACTTGCAAGCAAAATCGCAGCAAAAATCAACGCAAATCCAACAAAAGCCATGCTTGTTACTCGCTCATTATAAAGAATGCTAGAAAATAGCAATGTAAACAAGCATTCTGTGCACATAATCACAGAAGCGTTAGCTGTAGAAAGATAAATCAGCGTGTAGTTTTGAATAACTTGAGCAACAACAGTTACTATCACTATAAGATAGAACATGTTTGTAAATGTAATCCAATTATCTTCGGCATTAAAGTTAGGCAAAGGCTCGCTTATTGCAGCTCCGCACAAAAATAGAACTCCAGAAACACTAAACTGGCCGAATGTTAAAGCAACGGGATTGTACTGCCTAGAGTAATACGCTAAGTATGTTAAGTTAAACGCAAAAACAGCCGCGCAAATAAGAGTTAAAACATCTCCGTGAGAAAGCGTAAGAACAAGCAAGCCTGGCTTTAGCGCAACGAATCCAACGCCCACAACGCATGTTAAAGCAGCAATAATTCCTAAAAGCGTTGGCTTCTTTTTAATAATCATCCACGCGGAAAATGGCGCTATAACGCAATATGCAGCTGTAAGAAAAGCGCTTCTGCCTGGGTCAATCCACCTTAATCCTTCTGTTTGCGTAACTAAAGACGCGTAGTATGTAACGCCCGTTAAAAGCGAAGGAATTATTAGCTTTTTAGTAAAATTTTTGCGAATCGTCTTAAAGAAAACCACGCCCATTATTATGCACGCTCCAAGCATGCGAACCCCCATAAGCCATTGCGGAGTGAATACCTCTAGAGCGTATTTAGACGATACGTAGCTTCCGCCCCAAATTGCGGCGCATAAGAGCAACATGATTCGCGCAATGTTTACGGTAATTCGATTATTCTGCCTTGGTTGAACAGCGCTATTTATTTCACTCATGTCACTCCCCTCATTATTGCAAACAACAAGTCTATAGCATTAAATTTTTCTTTAAGTTAGCTAAATTGCCTTATAAACTTTATAGAATAGCCACAAAAACAAGAAAAGTACAACCCATTGGCGTTCCTTCGGAAAATTTACTACTTTATTGCGAAATCAGCACTTGATAGCACGCTATTGCCTTAATATTTACGATTAAGTTTTATGCGCGACGACCTGCCTGAGCGCAAGCGAGGTAGAGATTCGAGATTTTTCGCAGCGAATGAGGCGCATCGCTCGCGCGTTACAGCGCGCTCACGCCTTCGCCGCACGTAAAGTCCACTGGACTTTACGTTTGAGCGGCTCAGCGCTCCAAATTGCCTTCTCGCGCTACGCTCTAAGCTCGAAGGCAGGTTGGCGCGCCTGCGAGGAGAGAAATACTCAAACCTCGCACAACACCAAGCAAAGACGTGAGCTCAGTCAAAGCGCCCATGCAAGTCGATTCGCGCAGTTTGTGCAATTAGTGATTTATGTCACAAGTTTAGGCATTTTTGCAAAAACTTGCCGAATTTTAAGCCTTTATATGCATGATTGCGCGTAACCTTAAAAGTGATTGGATTATTATTGCATTATTTTGAATCATAATTGCATAATTACATGATTAACCTAATCAGTTGAAGAAAGGACTCAACATGGCAACTCTTAGCGAAGATATGAAGACTTTTATTGAAAACAATTTGGCTTGGATTGCAACGATTAGCAAAGATGGCGAGCTTGATCTTGGCCCAAAGATGTCGATGTTTGTTCTAGACGATAATCATCTTGCATACCACGAGCGCACTGCAGGTCAGCATTTTAAGAACTTGCAAGACGGCAGCCAGCTTGTTGTTGCAGTTGCAAATTTGGCAGAAAAGAAGGGCTATCGCTTCCGCGGAACAGTTACACTTCACACAGATGACGCGATTTACAATGAGCAAGTGCGCGTTGCAGAAGAAAAAGGCACAAAGAAGCCTGCTGCTGTTCCTGTTATGGAGATTAATGAGATTCAGGATTTGACTTCTGGAGCTAATGCTGGAAAGACGATTGCTAAAGATTAGTCAAAATACTAATTTTTAGCAAAAATCTAGCAAAACGCCGAATAAATTATGACCATTCTATGACGCGTTTTAGAATAGCGAGTGGCGTTCTTCTTCAAAGGCGAAGATGAACACCACTCAATTTTTATTTGATTATTTTATTTACTTAAATTTTTACTCAAATTATTTAATTGTCACTAATTTACTTGCTTTCTTTACGCAATTCGCGCAATCTAGCGTTCATTTCTTTCGCTTTCTTCTTCTCGAAGTAATAAATTATTGCAGCAATAGGAATCGGTAAAATAACAGTGAACGCAATCCATCCGCAAATCACAGCTGGATCATCTTTAAATGAAATCCATCCAACAATCACAGACACAATAAATTGAATAGCAATTGGCGGAACTAGCGCAAAAACGAACTTTGCAAGATTTGACATGCGTTCATTCGACCAAAAAATAGCGAACACTCCATATCCTATGCCTATAACAAACGCGGCTACAGCATAAGATGCAATTCTGTTTCCAACCGCGCTATGCGCTAACAGGCTTGAAATAAAAGACATTACTGTAAAAATAATGCATCCTATGCTAATGCCTTTAGCAATATTTTTTACAATTGTTTTACCTAAAGTTGTAACTTGCTTTTCCATAATAATCGTTTCCTTTTTAAGTATTAAAAATTAGTATTAAAATTTTTGATAGTTTTATATTTGACTACGCTTAAAACTACATCCCTAAGCGCTTTTTGAACCCAGATAAGCATCTGCGACTAATCCACTCAACGCTTCCGTCGTCCATTTTTACGCTCATACTTCCGCCGAATCCTGGATCAACTCGAACAATGCGATTTAAGTTCACGATTGCGGATTTAGATATGCGCACAAACGACGCGAATTGCGGATTATCAAAATCCATTAGACGCTTGTAAGACACGCACTCGCCTTTATCACTGCGGATGATTACGCGCGAATTTTCTACGCAAATCATAATCACATCTGGCTCGTGCATAACAATAATCGAATCATTAATATAACCATATATGAATGAATTATTATTGCTATTTGCCGCATTCGCAGTATTATTTTCGTCAATCTCAGTATTATTTTCAGCATTGCTTGATTCTACATCTTTAGAATCAATGCTTTGCAAATTGGCTATAATGCGTTTAAGGTTATCGTCAATATTGTGAACTGACAATTGAGCGCACTGCTCTTCTTCTGGCGGCACAATAGCAATCGTTACTTTCATCAAGCCTCCCTTCCGTATACTACCGTTATCGTTTACTAGCTTTTGCTAACTTTTCTTAGCTTTTGCCAGCTTTCTGTTTTGTAATTTTGACTATACGGCACTGTAAATAATCTGTCTTTACAAAACCGCTAAACGGTAGTTTTAGGAATATAAGCGGCAAAAAAAGAGAAATTATGCCGCTTAAGCTGCACCCCAAATGCGAATAAGACGCTGGCTTGTAGGGTCTGCTGCAGGACCTTGATCGTAAGCATCCAAACGCCAATGAATCGAGCCATCCGCATTAAGGCTTGGAATTAAACGCGCCCAACGGCCGTTTCCCATTCCGCCAATCGTCTTATAAGAAGGATCTACCTTGTCTAATCCAAGAAGCTTATGAACAGTTTGAGAAAGGCAAGATCCGTGCGAAAACACTAGTAAATCGCGGTCTGAGCCAGTTTTGCGCGCCCAATCTTCTACAGCTTTCGCAGCGCGCTCGCCAACTTCTTGCTTAGTTTCTGCACCGTGATTAATCTCTCCACCTTCGCCTTTTACCCAAGCATTAAAATCTTCAGGCCATCTTTCGCTAATTTGCTGGCGATTAAGGCCTTCCCACTCGCCAAAAAAGCGCTCGCGCACGCCATTTTCAACGTGCACATTAAGGCCAATCTTATCTGCAAAAGCGTGAGCCGTCTGCTGTGCGCGAATAAGCGGCGAAACAATGGCAACAAAACTTGCATCGGCTTCTTCTGGAGTAATGCGCACGTGTTCAGCGCTATTTGGGTTCTTTGGATCTTCTAAGTCGGAAGCTCCAAATAGCACTCGCAAAGCCTTGCCAGAGCGAGTCACCTGGTCTATTCCAGACTCATCTAAAGCAATATCAATCATGCCTTGAAGTCTAAATTGTGCATTATAAGACGTCTGGCCATGGCGAACAAGCATTACAGAACGCGCAATACCTTCGTGAGCGCTGTTTTTATTTGCATTATGCGCAATTTGCGTTGCGCTTTCAACAAAATCCACCATTATCTTGCGCTACCTTTCAGACTCTTAATCGCCATTTTGTGCATCATCGTCATCGTCACGCACATCATCATCATGCTCTGGAAGTTGCAAATCAATTGCAGGGCAATCATTCCACAAGCGCTCAAGGCGATAAAACTCGCGCGCTTCCTCGTGCATAATATGAACCACAAAGTCGCCAAAATCAAGCAAAATCCACTGTGCTAGTTCTAAGCCTTCTCTAGATAAAGCTTTACGCTTATTGTCTTTTAAATACAAGTCTTTTTCGATTTCTTCACTAACAGCTAAGACTTGACGCTCGTTAGATGCAGAAACAACCAGCATTGCGTCTGTAATTCCAAGCAGATTGCTAACGTCAAAAGCTTGGCAATTAGTGGCTTTTAACCTATCGGCTGCAGCCGCAGCAATCCTAATCGCGTTAACAGAGCTTTCTAAAGCTGCCATTGTTTCTCCTTAACTATCGAACTATCAAACTAGCAAACTAGCGAACTATCGCTCCCAAGCTGGCTTCCAACCTTCTACAACGTGCTGAGTATTTTCTGAATACACCATGGAATCCGCTGGAACATCGTGACGCACAACAGAGCCTGCACCCGTTGTAACTCCATCTCCAACAGTAACTGGAGCTACAAACAGGTTTCCTGCACCAACATGCGCGTTAGAGCCAATAGTCGTGTGATTCTTATGCACGCCGTCGTAGTTTGCTGTAATCGTGCCACCGCCGATGTTCGTGTGCTCTCCCAAATCAGCGTCGCCCATATAGCTCAAGTGCGGAACCTTAGTGCCGTTTCCAATATGCGCTTTCTTCATTTCCACAAACGCGCCCGCTTTGCTCTCCTCGCCAAGCACATTTCCTGGTCGCAAATACGTCCACGGACCAATATTTGCAGCGCGGCAAATATGCGATTCTTGCACACGCGAGCGCTCCACAACCGCGTCTTCATCTACTTGCGCATCAATAAGCGTAGTGTACGGCCCTACAACAGCGCCGCTTTTAACAATCGTTTGCCCTTGCAAGAAGCAGCCTGGAAGAACCGTAACATCTTCTTGCAAAACAACATCGTCTTCAATCCATGTAGTATCTGGATCTAAAATAGTCACGCCTTCAAGCATCCACTTTTCGCAAACGCGCTTGTTGTATGCTTTTGCAAGTGCAGCTAACTGAACGCGCGTATTTACGCCTTCCACGCTCAACGAGTCTGCTGCCGCCATTGCTCCAACTCGCCCCATTGTGCGAGCGTGCTCCAGCGCATCTGTTAAGTAGAACTCGCCTTGAGCGTTCTTGGAATTAAGGTTAGATATTGCATCTGTAAGCACTTCCGCATCGAACACGTACACAGATGTGTTCACTTCCTTAATCGCAAGCTCTTCTGCATTAGCGTCTTTGTGCTCAACAATGCGCAGAACATCGCCATTTTCGCCGCGCACAATTCGCCCGTAGCCAGTGGCATCGTCTAAAACAGCGGTTAAAACAGTTGCCGCGTTTCCCTGATTATTGTGAAAATCGATTAACGATTGCAATGTTTGCGTATCCAAAAGTGGCATATCACTTGCCGCAATTACCACAGAACCTTTAAGCGCACTACCGCATTCTTGTTTTGAAGCTTCGTTAAGATCTTGCATTGCGCACTGCACAGCCCTGCCAGTTCCAGGCTTATCGTCTTGATTTACAATCCGCACAGCGTTGTTGTAGCTTTGTGCAGCTTCCGACACTCGTTGCGCTTGAGCGTGAACCACTACAGCAAGCTCCTTAGGATTTACACCTGCCATTGCGTCCATTACGCGATTTAAGAACGTTTTTCCAGCAAACTTGTGCAATACTTTCGGCGTTGTTGAACGCATGCGCGTCCCATCACCTGCTGCCAGAATTATTGCTGCGGCTACATTATGATTTTTCACACGCGCTCCTTATTTTGCATAATACGTGCCGAAAGATTTTTCAACACAAACATAAGAGCAAAGCAAAGTGCCCCCGACGCGATTCGAACGCGCAACCAACGGATTAGAAGGCCGTTGCTCTATCCATTGAGCTACAGAGGCGCAAGTTGTAATTATACCAAAATTCTTACATCAACACACCCAATCTTAAATAATTTGCAAATTAATATTTCTGTTTTGTGGGGTTTGTATTCTGTTTTGATTCTTATTTGTGATATTTGATTCCGTTTTGATTTATATTTATTTATATTTATTTATTTTGATTTTACTTTGGGTTTTTAGCGAGCGGTTGCTTGCGATTCTTCCGCACACACGCAACTAGCTTTCTTACACGCAACACGCGGTATATTTGATTACTCTGCAAAATGTGATATAGTCATCAAGTCGCGTTAAAACGCGGATAATTTAAGATGCCCCTGTATCCCAATTGGTAGAGGAAACAGCCTCAAAATCTGTGCAGTGTGAGTTCGAGTCTCACCGGGGGCACGTGCACAACGCCGCTTACATTCTAAGCGGCGTTTTTGTTATCTTCTCCCCCACACCCACACGCGATTTTGGCCTATAACACGATTATAAAAAACGCGCACCCAAAAGGATGCGCGTTTAGAAAACTAACGATTAGCTGACAATTAACTAGCAATCAGCTAGCAATTAACTAGCAATTAATCGCAAGCACCAACGGTGTGAACGTAAATAGAGTCAGTACGACCAGCCTGGCGCTCACCCTGAGCAGTGCTCAAAACAACAATCTTGTCGCCGTCTTCAACCTTGCCAGCTTCACGAAGAACCTTGTCGGTGAAGATCATAAGATCATGACGGTTCATATCGTGGTAGTCCTCGCTAATCAAGAAGCCTTCAGTGCCCCAGCTCAAAGCCAACCAGTGATAAGTGTGCTCATTGTTGGTCAAGCCATAGATTGGAGCAGCTGGGCGCTCGCGAGAAATGCGATGAACAGTACGACCAGTTTGCGTGTAAGCAACAATCGCCTTAGCGTTGAGCTTGTCTGCCAAGTCAACAGCTGCAGAAGAAACTGCACCCGTGCTCGACATATCAAATTCAACAACTGGAATGCGATCGTAACCGTTATCAGTAGCGTATTGAGAAATACGAGACATGGTCTGAACGGTAACTGCTGGATACTTGCCGACTGCGGTCTCGTTAGAGGTCATAGTTGCATCGGCGCCGTCAAGAACAGCGTTAGCGCAATCAGAAGCCTCTGCACGAGTTGGAACTGGAGAGTTAACCATAGATCCAAGAACTTCGGTAGCAACGATTACTGGCTTTGCGTATTGGCGAGAAAGCTCAATGCAGCGCTTGGTAACGAGTGGAACCTGCTCAAGTGGCATCTCCACTGCCATATCTCCACGAGCAACCATAATGCCGTCGAAGGTCTTAACAATCTCTTCCAAGTTTGCAACAGCCTGCGGCTTCTCAATCTTTGCAACGATTGGAATGCGGCGGCCTTCTTCGTCCATGATTTCGTGAGCACGATCAATATCGGTAGCAAAACGCACGAACGACATAGCAATAATGTCTGCACCAGTGCGAATAGCCCAACGAAGATCAGACTCATCCTTTTCAGTCAATGCTGGAAGAGAAACGGCAACACCTGGAAGGTTAATGCCCTTGTGGCTAGAAACTGGGCCAGCAACAACAACCTTAGTGTGTACGTCGTTGCCTTCTACCTTGGTAACCTCAAGACGAACCTTGCCATCATCAATCAAAATTGGATCGCCTACGTGGCAATCTCCTGGCAAACCCTTGAAGGTTGTGGAAGTGCGATGCTCATCACCCTCAATATCGTCTGTGGTAATAACGAACTCTTGGCCCTCTTCCAAATAAACCTTGTCTTCGCCGTCAGCGTTCTTCTTGAACCAACCGCAACGAATCTTTGGACCCTGCAAATCAACAAGAGCAGCAACATTACGACCAGTGGTCTTTGAAGCTTCGCGCACATTGTTGTAAACGCGCAAATGATCTTCAGGAGTGCCATGCGAACGGTTTAAGCGAGCAACATCCATGCCAGCTTCAACAAGCTTGGTAATGCCCTCTAACGATTCGGTAGCTGGTCCAATAGTATCAACAATTTTGGCTTTTCTCATAATGCCTGCCTGTTTCCTTTGTTTATTTTTAAATGGGAAAATACCCACTTTCCGAGTAATAGTGTACCAGCAAATTGTGACCTATAGGCAAAACTCGCACTTATTTATTTAATACGATTAAACATGACTACATGCGCTCACTGATTAATCACGATTAGCTTGCGATTAGTCACGCTAACTTATTTATACGCGATTAACTTACAATCGACTTACAATCAACAGCACTCACACAACGATTATCGCATACAAGTGAAACTTAAAAGCAAAATCGATAATTTATAAGTTATAACTGACAAAAAGCGCAAAAATCACACTCAAAAAAACCGCACGAACAAGACAAACGACAATACGCACAAACAATAAGGAACACAAAACGATAAGGCGAGCACATCGTGTTACCAAAGTACTCGCCTTAATTTATTGATGACTTACACAATAGCGCAAACTAGCGCAAATACTTAGCACGCTTGCGATTTAGCGCAGCGCCAGAAGCCACAAACAAGCCAAGCACTAGCGCACCAAATGACGCAAAAGTTATGCCAGCGGAATCCACACCACTATTTGGCAGCACTCCAGAAGAGCGCGTGCCAGCAGTCCGCGACTTAGCAGAACCGCTTCTGTTTGCGAGACCGTTTGCCGAGCCATTGGCGGCTGCTCCGTTTGCGGCACCATTTGCTGAACCATTCGCAGCACCGTCTAACGTTCTATTGTTATTTACGCTGCCGCCTCCAACATTCAATTCAGGATTATCGCTTGAATCTGGTTCAACACTTCCGCTGTCATTGTTGTCGTCATTATTGCCACCATCATCGCTGCCTGTATTCTTCGTAAAGATGGCATACACAGTCAAATCACTATCAACAGTCGTTGTGCCAGTGAATGCTTTACCTTTACCATCCGAGCTTGTATTCCACTCTTTGAAGGTATAACCATCCTTCGTTGGATTCTTAGGCATAGACTGGCCAGTCAAGGCATCCGTATCAATAGCCTTACCAGTTTCCACCTTTACCGTTTGAGTCTTATCGCCGCTCATGAATGTAACCGTATTGCTAATTTGCTTCCAATTAGCAGTAAACACGGTATTAGCATTCAAAGCATACGTATCACCAGGCTTGTAAGTTTTACCAGTACCATCCACCCAGTTTAAGAACTGATAATCATTGCGTGTAGGCGCAGACAATATATTAATATTCTTGCCTTGCTGTACTGCTTCACTTTTCTTGGCTGTACCATCACTAAAGGTGCCACCATTAGCATTAAATGTATATCTCGCATTCCACTGTGCACGAAGTAAAAATTGATAGTCACCCAAAGGATCTAAGGTCTTATCATTCCACTGCGGCAAGTCACAGCTGGTGTCCGAAAATAGTGACTTATTGGTCCAATAGTAACGTTTGCCTACAATGCCACGCTGTTGATAAGCTTTAATATTAGGAAGCTCGGTGTACCATCCGCCAAACACTAGATTCTCTTTTGCTGGGTCAGCTGGAAAATCAACCGTATTATCTGTTTTTACAGTATTGACGATTGCATCTGTTTTGCCGTCAATATTTCCGCCCTGAAGATTGAATTTCACGTTCAATTTTCCAAATGAAATTCGCAGAGGTATAGGCTTACCATCGTCGAGTTTATACTTAACGGTGAATTTAGAGTATCCTTTTGCTGGAATATATGTGCGATCCGTATCATGAGAAAGATGATAACCCACGGGAATTTTATCAGTATCAATCATTATTGTTAGTTTTTGTCCTACCGCAAAATCGCCAACAAAACGCTCCCAGCCAGATTGTAGCTCTTTTTTGGCTTCAATTTTATTTCCGTTTTCATCCTCAACAGTTATTGGGAGATTTGTCCACATGGTCTTGATTTTTGGGTTGTTGTAGCCAGTCCCACCTGGATGAGTGTGCTCAAACCCAGGATCTTCGGCAATATCCATATCTAGCAAAAGCGGATATTTCTTTACGTTTGCAGTTCCTGTATCAGCAGCCTGAGCTGTCACTTCTCCTGCAAAAAGTCCAATCGCAGCTACAAAAGCAACTGCTAAACTAATAACTTTTTTTATTATTTTATTATTCATTTTATTCCCAACCAAATTAATGATTATAGTAATAATAATTTTTTATTAAATTCAAAAATTTATATAGCGCAAATATAGGTTTATAGGACAAAAATGTATAGAAATATGCGCAGAACCACTCATATGTGCGAATTCAAAATAAATAATGTATAGAGTGGTGAAAATTGTAAAAAATTATGTTACGAAAAAGACAAAATCACGCTGTCTGTCTGTCTGTCTGTCTGTCTGTCTGTCTGTCTGTCTGTCTGTCTGAGCATGCTCTCTCTAAATCCTTTTGTCAAGTATTTTTTAAAAAAATAAAATAAATTTATTTTTTCACATTAACAAAATTTAGAATATTCCATGGCTGATTCTCTATCAATGCAAAGACATCGCGTGAATCAGAGACAATAAATAATCTTTTATTAACATATTCAAATCCCACACTCACCACATCTAACTAGAATACTCAATATTTGACGAATACATTAGCTCATTTATTAGCAATGCTCACTTACCAGCCCACTTACCAGCTCACTTACCAGCTCACTCATTACCCTCACTTGTTAGCCTCATCCATTTGCCGCAACTCTTTTTTAAGATCGCGTATCTCGTCGCGCAATCGCGCTGCAAGCTCAAACTGCAACTGTTCTGCAGCAACATGCATCTGCTCGCTCAAATTCTTAATCAAAGACATAATATCGCTTTGCGGCAAGGCGGATATATTCGCCATACGCTTTTCTTTGCTTTGCTGCCCAAGATTTGGCTCTTTTGGCACGCCATAATGCGAGTTCCCAGCCTTATTAGCATTCCTGTAACCGCCTGCTAGCAAAGTTTGAGTATCAACATCCTCTTTAGCAAGCATGTCGTTAACATCACTAATCTTCTTTCGCAAAGGCTTAGGGTCAATTCCATTAGCCTTGTTATACGCGATTTGCTTTTCGCGGCGGCGCTCTGTCTCGCTAATCGCCTTGCTCATAGCATCCGTAACAACATCCGCATACATAAGCACAGTTCCCGAAACATTACGAGCAGCGCGGCCAATCGTCTGAATAAGCGAGCGGTAAGATCTTAAGAAACCTTCCTTATCTGCATCCAAAATCGCAACAAGCGAAACTTCCGGCAAATCCAAGCCCTCACGAAGCAAATTAATGCCAACAATCACGTCAATCTTACCTTCGCGAAGCTCGCGCAAAAGCTCCACTCTGCGCAAAGTATCAACGTCCGAATGCAAATACTCAACTTTAATACCAAGCTCCAAAAAGTAATCGGTTAAGTCTTCCGCAATTTTCTTAGTAAGCGTAGTAACAAGCACGCGCTCATCTTTTGCAACACGCGCCTTGATTTCCGCAAGCAAATCATCAACCTGCCCTTCCACAGGTCGAACCTCAATCTTAGGGTCAAGCAAACCAGTTGGGCGAATAATCTGCTCAACTACGCCATCCGAAAGCCCCAACTCGTAGTCGCCAGGTGTTGCCGAAAGATACACGGTTTGACCAACATGCTCCAAAAATTCGTTCCACTTTAACGGGCGATTATCCATTGCCGAAGGCAGCCTAAAGCCATGCTCTACAAGCGTTCTTTTACGCGAAGCATCTCCCTCGTACATAGCTCCGATTTGCGGCACGGTTACATGCGACTCATCTAAAACAAGCAAAAAGTCATCTGGGAAAAAGTCAAGAAGCGTATGCGGAGGCGTGCCAGCCGCGCGCCCGTCAAAATGCCTCGAATAATTCTCCACTCCTGGGCACACTCCAACTTGTCGAAGCATCTCTAAATCGTACGTAGTTCGCATTTCCAAACGCTGAGCTTCCAGCAATTTGTTCTGCTTTTTAAGCTGCGCAACGCGTTCGTCACGCTCTTTTTCAATCGCCTCTAACGCGCGTTCCATGCGCTCAGGGCCTGCAATATAATGAGACGCTGGGAAAATATGAACGCTACTCTCTTGGCGAATCACTTCCCCAGTAAGCGGATGCAACATTGTAATTCTGTCGATTTCGTCGCCAAAGAACTCAATTCGCACAGCTAATTCTTCGTAAACTGGAATAATCTCAACCGTATCTCCGCGCACTCTAAAAGTTCCGCGCGTAAACGCAATGTCATTGCGCTTGTATTGCATGCTAACAAATTGACGTAATAAATCGTCTCGCTCAAGCTGCTGGCCAACGCTTAACATAAGCATTCGCTCGGCATACTCCTCTGGGGTACCAAGTCCATAAATGCAAGAAACAGTAGCTACAACAACGCAATCCCTGCGCGTAAGCAAATTCGCTGTAGCTGCGTGACGAAGACGCTCAACATCGTCGTTAATATTCGAGTCTTTTTCAATATACGTGTCTGTTTGCGGAATGTACGCTTCCGGCTGATAGTAATCGTAGTAAGACACAAAATAGCTCACAGCATTATCTGGCATAAGCTCGCGAAACTCCGCGCAAAGCTGAGCTGCCAAAGTTTTATTCGGCTCAATAATAAGTGTAGGCCGCTGCAAACGCTCAATCAGCCAAGCGGTTGTAGCAGTTTTACCAGTGCCAGTTGCGCCCATTAAAACAACGTCGTTTTCGCCGTTTTCAATGCGATTTGCTAACTCTTCGATTGCTTGCGGCTGGTCGCCCGAAGGCTTGTATGGCGCTTTTACTACAAAAGGCTTGTTTGTGCGCTGAATTTTATTCGACATTATTTTTCTCCAAGAGCATTTTATTTATTTTACTAAAACCCAACAATCGCGCGGTTGCTTGCGACTCTTCCGCGCGGTATCTAATGCTCCTCACTCATCCACGTTTTAATTTTTGAATCAACGCTTTTAAGCATAACTTCCATAGGCTTTGTGGAATCAACTACAAAATCCGCGATTTTTTTGCGCTCAATCTCTTCAACTTGATTATTTATGCGCTGCTGCGCCTGATTCTGGCTCATTTTGCGCTCACTTATCATTCGCGCAATGCGAACATCTTTAGGCGCTTCAACTGTAATAATATAGTCAAAACTAAATGGAATGCTGTCAATTACTTGCGCAAGCAGCGGAATATCGTGCACAATAATCGAGCTCATACTGCCTAACACATTGCAATCTTCTTTAGAAATTTTCCTATCACACTCGTTTTTATATTCGCTTTTATATTCGTTTCTATATTCGCTTTCTAAAGTCTTCGCTAAATCATAAATAGCAGGATGAATAAGAGACTCAATCTTCTTACGATTTTCACAACTCTCGTCGGAGTTACCAAAAACATGCTTTGCAATAAACTCGCGATTTAAAGAGCCATCATTCTTAACAGCATCTTCCCCAAAAATGCTTACGATTTTCCGCAAGACTACGCTTCCTGGCTCCACCACTTTACGCGCTAAAACGTCGTAATCTATAACAAACGCGCCAAGCGAACGCAAATGATTTACTACAGTAGATTTTCCAGCCGCGATTCCGCCCGTTACAGCAATCCGCATCATTGTCATATTTTGATTATAAACGATACATTTCTCACAATAGCGTAAGTTTTAATTGACCCAACTAAAACTTCTTATATAGCACGCAGTAAATAGACCCGTAATAAGATTTCCAATTATCGGTTAATAAACTGTATCCAAGCTTATTATAAAAATCTAAAGCAACAACATTATTATCTTTTTCTGTAGATAAAATTATTGTTTTATACAATTTAAGATTTTCGACTTTCTTCATAAGAGCGCTACCCACGCCTAAATGTTGAAACTCAGGATCTACAAACAACTCATTTAACTCTAAGCTTTGATTAAACCAATCATAATTTTCGGATAAAAATGGTTTAATTTGATTCGCATACCAATTATCTTGTAATAATTCTATGCCATATAAAACACCGATAATACGATTATTCATTGTAGCAACAAGTAAAAGCGCACTATTGTTATCTTTCAAACTATCTAATATGCGTTCACGAACATTATCTATACGATCTAGTTCTTTAGGGAATGCTTTTAGATATAAATCTAAAATTATATTCATATTATCTTTGGCTTCTAAATAATCTAATTTTTTAATTTCAATGTTCTTCATAAAATTATTCTTCTAAATACTTCCGCTTATATTTACTCAATCACTATAATTTATTATTTTTTAAAAGATGCGTTTTGGAAATTGAATTCTAAAACGCATCTTTTATTTGTAAAATTACTTATAAATCTTAATACTAAATATTTATTTTTAGTCTTTTAACTCAGCACCATCAGCATCTTGATGCCACTTACTTCCAGGCTTTGAGCAAAGAATCAAAATACCCTCAACCAATGCCCATATTCCCGTAATAATCAACAGGAAACCAAAAGAAAGAACAGAAATAAGCAGCTGTGCAATCGCTTTCCCTTTAAAACCAAGATAAAAATTGTGAATACCTAATGTGCCTAAGAAAATCGCTAGCAAACCTGCAACAATTTTATTGCGCGAGCTTACTAAAGTTGCTTTAGTGTTCTCCTCAATATTCCCATCGTACGAAGGAAACTGAGCATTTTGCTGATTGTTGTCAAACGTGCTCATAATCTTCACCAATCCTTTTAATAATTATGATTAATGTTTAAAAGCATCATATAATCATGATTCTTAAAAGAGAATTAATTGTACCTATATTTAATTACAAAATTGCCCCGATGATTACTCACCAGGGCAATTGTTAATAAGCGTCTAGTAGAAAGTAGAAACTACTTCTTTTCGCTCAAAAGCTGTTCGCGCAAAGCTGCGAGCTGATCGGAATCAGCTAAAGCACCTTCGTTAGCTGCCTCAGAAGAATAATTGGAAGCAACTTCTTCCTTCTTCTCTTCCTTAGCTGGCTTCTTTTCTTCAGCTTCTTCACTCTGACCATCAGCGGCTGCGGATTCTGCTGCAGCTGCGAGTTCCTTAGCGGCGAACACCTTGTGCTGCTCCCACAATTCGTGAGCTGCTGCATACTGTGCTTCCCACTCTTCGCGCTGCTGCTCGTAACCAGCAATCCACTCGTTAGTGTTTGGATCGAAGCCTTCTGGGTACTTGTAGTTTCCTTCTTCGTCATACTCAGCTGGCATGCCGTAGAGAGCTGGATCGAAATCTTCAGAATTTGGATCAACAGCCTCGTTAGCCTGCTTCAAGGAGAGCGAGATCCTGCGACGATCGAGATCTACGTCAATAACCTTAACGAATACTTCTTCGCCACCCTTAACAACAGTTTCTGGGTTCTCTACATGACGGTTAGCAAGCTCGGAAATGTGAACCAAGCCTTCGATGCCGTCTTCAACGGAGATGAACACACCAAACTGAACAATCTTGGTGACCTTGCCCTTAACAACCTGTCCAGGAACATGGGTGCGAGCGAAGCGCTGCCATGGATCTTCCTGAGTTGCCTTAAGGGAGAGGGAGATGCGTTCGCGGTCGAGATCAACGTCGAGAACCTCAACGGTAACCTTATCGCCAACCTTAACAACCTCAGATGGGTGATCGATGTGCTTCCAGGAAAGCTCGGAAACGTGAATGAGACCGTCAACACCGCCGAGGTCAACAAACGCGCCGAAGTTTACGATAGAAGACACAACGCCTTCGCGAATCTGACCCTTCTTAAGCTGCGAGAGGAAGGTCTCGCGAACTTCGGACTGGGTTTCCTCGAGGAACTGACGACGAGAAAGCACAACATTGTTGCGGTTCTTATCGAGCTCAAGAATCTTAGCCTTAATCTTCTGGCCAATGTATGGGGAAAGATCGCGAACGCGACGCATTTCAACGAGGGAAGCTGGCAAGAAGCCGCGCAAACCGATGTCTACAATCAAGCCGCCCTTAACAGCCTCAATAACGGTACCTTCAACAATGCCGTCTGCATCCTTGATCTTCTCAATGTCACCCCAAGCGCGCTCATACTGTGCACGCTTCTTGGAGAGAATAAGACGTCCTTCCTTGTCTTCCTTAGTTACAACAAGGGCTTCGATGGTGTCGCCAACTTCAACAACATCATCTGGATCAACGTCTTTCTTGATGGAAAGTTCACGGGAAGGGATTACACCTTCAGTTTTGTAGCCGATGTCCAACAATACTTCGTCGTGATCAATCTTTACGACTGTACCTTCAACTAAATCACCATCGTCAAAATTCTTGATGGTTGAATCGACTGCCTTGATGAAGTCTTCTTCGGTGCCAATATCATTAATCGCAACCTTGGCGACTTCGTTATTATTCTCTGCCATTACTTATTAGTGGTTTCTTCTTGGGGTGGATATTACTCGATATTAAATTATGATTTATGCACGCGCACATGCACGCACTCTGTCAATGTTATATATAGGCATAGCCAAAATCGCCGTTTTACTTCGGGCGTGTCGCAGTATTTGATATTTACTACTTGCCACTTACTTGCCACTCGCTGCTCGCTCAGCCATATCAACAACATTAGCCAATAGCATTGCGCGAGTCATTGGTCCCACTCCACCAGGATTTGGCGAATACGCTCCCGCGACTTCTCTACAAGCAACATCAACATCGCCTTTTACGCGATACCTTCCCACTTCTTCATCAAAAACGCGCGATACACCAACATCAACCAACACGGCTCCAGGCTTAACATCGCAAGGCTTTACAAATCCAGCGCTGCCCATTGCCGCAATAATAACGTCGGATCGCATCATAATATCATGCAAATCGCGCGTGCGCGTGTGGCACAATGTTACAGTTGCATCTACTCCCCTGCGAGTAAGAAGCAGCCCGATTGTTCGACCAACCGTGATTCCTCGTCCAAGCACGCACACATTTTTGCCTTCAAGATCAATGTTATAAGCGTCTAAAAGCGCCAAAATTCCTCGCGGCGTGCATGGCAAAGGCGTAACAATATCTCCAGAAATATGCATAACCAGCTCGCCCAAATTGTATGGATGCATTCCGTCGCAATCTTTTGCAGGGTCTACTGCCTCAATAATCTTTTGGGAATCAACTCCCTTTGGCAAAGGCAATTGCACAATAAAACCTGTGCAAGAAGGGTCATTATTAAGCTGATTTACGGCTTTAAGAATTTCGTCTTCGCTAGCGTCTTCTGGCAAATCGCAGCGAATTGAGCGAATCCCCACTTCTTCGCAATCCTTGTGTTTTCCAGCAACATACTTCAGCGAGCCAGGATCACTTCCAACTAAAAGCGTTCCAAGCCCTGGATTAATGCCTTTTTCTTTAAGCTTTTCTACTCTATTTTTTAAGTCGCTTTTAATACTTGCAGCTAGCGCTTTTCCATCTAACACAACAACCATGATTCACTCCCCAACTCGTATGTTAATTCTTATGTTCAACTTACAAATCATCTAACACAATTCGTACGCGTAGGATATTCGTATGGATAGGCTACCGTGAGGTATCGAAGTGCGCGACACAAAGCATCGCGACACAACTGCTAATAACTGAATATTATAATAGAATGGTATTTATATTGCATAAGCAAGCTACTGCGAGCCTTTGAAGAATAAGCCTTGCAACAGACAAGCCTTGCAGAAAACTAGAACGAGCTTTAACAAGTGCTAATGTGAATAACACTGACGGAAGGGGCGCAAAGATGTGCGAAAATATTTTTCATTTAAGTCGCGCAAAGAAGATATGCAAAGCTGTTTTAGCGTGCATAATTGTTCCATCAATGTTGATTGGCATAGCTGGGTGCGGTGCAAGCTCGCAATCTTCTAAAGCTCCAACGCAACCCAAAAAGGAAGTTAAGCAAATTAAGGTTGTTTCCACTCTTGAATCTTGGGCAAGTTTAGCTAGAGAAATCGGCGGAAATGATGTTGAAGTGCAATCTATAATCAGCAATCCAGATACCGATATGTCTACATTTAAGCCGTCTAGTAAAGATTTGCAAAAGCTGTATTCTGCGCAAGTTGTTGTGTCAAATGGCGCTGGATACGATAGTTGGGTTGCAAAGCATACGTCTAAAAGCAGCGAGATTGTAAACGCAGCCTCTACAGTCGGAGTACTAAATGGCGATAACCCTTATCTTTGGTTCTCAAAAGATGCTAGAAACGAGATGGCTTCTAGCATTTGCAACGCTTTTTCTAAAGTCCTTCCTTCAAAAAAGAAGGTTTTTGCTAAAAGACTTGACGCAGTTAAATCGCAAGAAAATAAGCTTGATGAATATCTTGCAAACTTCGCTAAAAGTCACAAAAAGTTTAAGTACGCTTCAATAAATCCTGTTCTTTTCTGGCTTATGTCCGATATGGGCATTAGCGATTCTGCGCCTAAGGCATACGCTCAGCAAGTAGCGCAAGGCGAAGAAGTAGACAAAGCTAATATAGATGAATTCCAAAAGCTTATTGAAGAGCGAAAATTCGACGTACTTATAAGCAATAGTCAACGTAAAGGCGAAGATATTAGCATTTTGACTGGGACTGCTGGCAGAAGCTACACGTCTGTAATGTGGGTTAATGAGCTTATGCCAACGTATGCAACCGATTTAAGAAAATGGGTTATGAAGATTTGCGAAGACATTGACAATGCTAGCAAAACTACGACCGATATGCGTAAAGATTTAGCAAAGCAAGAAGCTGATCAAAAGAAGCCTATTACCGAAAAGCCGACTGTTTCTCAGCCAAATCCAAACAGGTCTAACGAAGGCCAGCAAGATCCTGGTAAGTAGGCTCGTGCTCAGCGCGCTATAGATCTGTAGTAGAAGCAGAAGACGAAGAAATAAAAGAGGAAAATCAAATATGGTAAAAACACTTACAAATAAAACGCTTAGCTACTACATGTCACTGCCATACAAACTTGAGATTGTAAAAGATCCAGATGAAGTCGGATTTGTGTCTTACTACCCTGATTTACCAGGATGCATGAGTTCTGGGGAATCCGAGCAGGCAGCAGCAGCAAATGCGCAGGATGCTAAAAAAGCTTGGCTGGAGGCTGCACTTGAAAACAAAGTGAACATAAAAGAGCCGTCTTACCATGAGCTAAATGATTATTCTGGGCAATTCAAACTGCGTATTCCCAAGGAATTACACAGACAGTTGGCTGAGCAATCTCAATCCGAAGGCATAAGCATGAACCAGTATTGCGTTTATCTTCTTTCGCAAAATAACGCTATTGAGCGCGTGCTTGAGCGAGTATAGAAAATAAATACCCATACTATTTATTAACAATCACTCGCAATCATCTGCAATCACTCGCAATGCAACTTCAATGCCTCGAAGCATATCAGCTAAACTCATAGAACTCGTGCTCGGCTTATTGAGAACCTGCTCAGGCAAATACGGAACGTGAATGAAACCGCTCTTAATTGGCAATTTTTTAGTCTGACAATAATTACAAACACTGTAAAGCACGTCATTGCATACGTACGCGCCCGCAGAAAAAGACACAGCCGCAGGCAATTTCGCTTTATTTAAAGCGTCAACTATGTTCACAACTGGCAAAGTCGCTTTATAAGCCACATCACCATCCTGCACAACAGACTCATACCAAGGCTTATATCCACTATTATCTGGTATGCGCGCAGCTCTACAGTTAATGCCAACATACTCAACGTTAAAACAAGCAGAACCGCCAAATTGCCCTAGCGAAAGCACAGCATTAGGATGAACTTCCTCTATTTTCTCAATAACTTTTTGCGCACCCTTGTTAAATTCCGTAGGAATCTGCAAACGAACAAGTTCCACACCCTCAGGCGCATGCACTGATTGCGCAATCTCCCACGAAGGATTTATAGACTCATTATCAAACGGCGTAAAACCAGTAATCAAAATACGCATTACAATACCCCCTCATACAACTCTCACTTATCAAGCTTTATCAAACTTTATCAAACTTTATCAAAATACATTGCGAAAACTATATACACGAATGTACTTGTATAGAACATTCATGATTCTATTACTTATTTCACTTTTATAGCAAAGTTTAAATGGTAATTACAACTTATACAATAATCGCAAAACAACACACCTAGACTCACGATTAGCAAGACTCGTCGTAGTGTAATATGATTGTCTACTGGCGCGTGCTTAACGAACAATGTTGTTAACAGCGCGCATATAAAACAATATAAATAAACCATATAAATATAAATCAAAAATCAATGACGAAAAGAGATTACCGATGACCAAGATTATTCAAATTGGCGCAAATCATGCTGGCACTGCCTGCGCTAACACCATTTTGAGCTACCCAGGAAACGATCTTACAATCTACGATCAGAATAGCAACATTTCCTTCCTTGGCTGCGGTATGGCTTTGTGGATTGGCAAACAGATTCAAAGCAGCGATGGTCTGTTCTACCAGAAGCCAGAAGATTTCGTTAAAAAAGGCGCTAAAGTAAATCTTGAAAGCAAAGTTCTCGACATTGATTACGCAAAGAAAGAAGTAACAGTCGAGCTTAAAGACGGATCGGTTATTCACGATTCTTACGATAAACTCGTTCTAGCTACTGGCAGCCTTCCAAACAAGCCACGCATTAAGGGCATTGACTTGGAAAACGTGCAAATGGTAAAGCTTTTCCAAAACGCGCAAACTGTTATTGCTAAACTTCAAGAGCGCGATTTTAATAACGTTGTGGTTCTTGGCGGCGGCTACATTGGTGTGGAACTTGCGGAAGCTTTTAAGCGTTTGAACAAAAACGTGACTCTTATAGATATGGAAGACCATATTCTTAACGGCTACTTTGACCCAGAGTTTTCCGATAATTTGAAGAGAATTATGGAAGATAAGGGCATTCACTTTGAGCTTGGTCAAGCTGTTGAAGAGATTGTTGGAGATACTGAAGTTAAGGCTGTTAAAACCAGCAAAGGCACTTACGATGCCGACATGGTGATTTGTGCCATTGGATTCCACCCAAATGTTGCTCTTGGAAAAGATCATTTGAAGCAATACGAAAATGGCGCTTTCCTAGTTGACAAGAAGCAGCAAACTTCCGACCCAGACGTGTACGCTATTGGCGATTGCGCTACAATCTACGACAACGCTCGAAGCAGCGTAAACTACATTGCACTCGCTACTAATGCCGTTAGAAGCGGCTTGATTGCAGGCCACAACGTTTGCGGAACTCCTGTAGAAACTGAGGGCGTGCAAGGCTCTAGCGCAATGATGATTTACGACTACAAGCTTGTTTGCACTGGTTTAAGCTTAACGGCTGCTCAAAAAGAGGGCATGGACGTTGATTACGTTGATTTTGAGGATACTCAAAAGCCTGCGTTTATGGAAGTTGAGAATCCAAAAGTTAAGATTCGCATTGTTTACAAGAAGGATTCTAAGGTGATTGTTGGCTGCCAGTTGGCTTCTAACTACGATATGTCTGCCGCAATCCACCTGTTCTCGCTGGCTATTCAGAAGAAGGTTACGATCAAAGAGCTTGCTTTGTGCGATATCTTCTTTATGCCTCACTTCAACCAGCCATACAATTACATTACAATGGCAGCTTACACGGCTTTGTTGAAGGGATGATTAGCTTCTGATTAATCTACGCCGATTAGTTTCTGATTAATCTCTGCTAATTAAGTTTCTGCTAATTAGCTTAAATCGCGTTTATTAAACCAAGCAATTTGTTCTATAATGGAGCGGTTGCTTGGTTTTTTAATCATCCGCGCACAAATTGCGAACCAAAACGCGCATATTAGCGTAAGACGTACAAATTAAAACAAAGGAGTCTAGGATGAAGCAGCTATCTATTAAGCCAACTATTCACAAATTTGAAAATACGCGCGATTTTGCGCAAGAATTTAAGCTTGGCAAAGACGATTTGATTATTACAAACCAATACATTTGGGAGCCTTATTTTGGCAGCTTAAACCTTGATTGCAATGTGATTTTCCAAGAAAACTACGGCAAGGGCGAGCCAAGCAACGAAATGGTTGATGCGATTGTTCGAGATATTCACACTACTCCAAAGCGCGTGATTGGCATTGGCGGCGGCACTGTTTTGGATATTTCTAAAGTTTGTGCTTTGAAGCAAACAAGCCCACTCGAAGACTTGATTGACGGCAAGATTCCTGCACAAAAAGGCGCGGATCTTATTCTTGTTCCAACTACTTGCGGCACTGGATCCGAAGTTACCAACGTTGCCGTGTTCTCTCTTACAAAACGCAACACTAAAAAGGGCTTGGCAAACGATGCTTGCTACGCTACAGACGCGGTTCTTATTCCAGAATTGTTAAAGAGCCTGCCTGATTACGTTTTTGCAACCAGCTCTATTGACGCTCTTACTCATTCTATTGAGTCTGCGCTCTCCCCTATTGCAACAGAGCTTACAAAAATGTTTAGTTACAAGGCTTGCGGGCTTATTTTGCAAAGCTACATGCGAGTTGTTAAAGAAGGTAGCAGCGCAAAAAGCCAAGTTGTAAGCGACTTGGTTTCTGCAAGCCTTTACGCTGGAATTGCTTTTGGTAACGCTGGCTGTGGTTGCGTGCACGCTATGGCTTATCCGCTTGGCGGCACTTTCCATGTGGCTCACGGCGAGACAAATGCTGCTCTTCTTACCAGCGTTTTGCGCTACTACTCTAAGCACAACTCTGAAAACAGTACTAGCGCTGAAAATACTGAGCTTTCTAAACTTTTTGACTTTATGGCAAATATTCTTGAATGCCAAAAAGCAGACGTATTAAACAAGCTTGACGAAGTTCTTAACACGATTCTCCCTAAGCACAAGCTTCACGAGTATGGAATGACCAAAGACATGATTCGCGACTGGGCTTCAAGCGTTGTTAAAGAGCAGCAACGACTTTTAAAGAACTCATACATGAATATGAGCGAAGATGCTATCGCCGAAGTCTACGCATCTACTTTCTAATATATAGTTAACAGTGAGATTTTCAATTATTAACGAAAATTTCTCATCTTCTCAAAAATATACCCTACAAATCTTGTAGGGTATATTTTTATTCTCACAGCTTGCTTACTTCGTTAGATTTCCATCCGTTAGATTTCCGTCCATTCGTTAGAATGCTGTTCGTTAGATTTCAGCAGGAGTCTCATACGAATTATCGAAGAACATGCGCTCCAGCTTTACTGCACGCGCAAAATATTCTCGAGCAATATCAGCATCCTTAGGACCAATACGATCCAACTCATCACGCAAGAACCCTACAAACTTGTGGAATCCTTCATAATCATGCAGGTCGATCCACTGGTAATGAACCTTTCGTTCAGGACGCTTACCTTCAGCGTCTGATGCCCACGTAAGATATATCCATTCCGTAACGTTTAACACGGCTAGCACGGCAGCATAATGTCCACTGTGAGCCGCGTCTAAAAACATCTTTTTAAATTCGCGAGTTGCTTCAGTGTCTGGAATTTTATTGCGGAAAGATTCAGGAGTATTAAATTCGTTAAACGCATCCATAAAATACGTATTCTCATCTCCCGCTACCTCACCAATATATTTCGAAAACACGAGACGAGAATCAAGTGTGTCTGCTGTCGTAACTGCAGCACCAAGCAGAGCCAAGAAACTATCTAAAAATCGGTAGTCTTGAATTAAATATCCAGCTAATACAGCATCAGGAATAGTGCCATCAACTAACTCGTTAACAAAACGATGATGAATAGCAGCATCCCATGTTTCGATATTCTCATTTTTTAATTCGTCGGTAAATCGTGCAGTCATTGACACGTCCTTTCCCTCTGTAACTCATATAAGACCTTAGGTAGCTTAATATAATTGCGCATAGTTGTGTTAGCCATACCAGTTACGTCATATACGGTTCACATATAGTCGTATAGTTATGCACAACCGAGCACTGCTCGTACACCTAGCTGAACAACTACGCTAGTATGAACAATATCATAAGTAGTCATACTTAACTTGGGTACAAATTTGAGCAGCACTCGGTTGCAATTTTTATATTATGGTAACTTCAGCAACTTCAGCAATCACAGTAATTACTCCATACTCCTCGTCGTATTCTTATGCCTCCAATGTAATTACAGGATGCAAATCAAACATAGTAACTGTGCGCTTCATGCGCGCAACAATGCTTGTTATTGCAATTGCAATAATGCCAAAGATTACAAGAATTCCAATGCTGGAGGCTATTGCTCCGCTGTTTCTTCCAGCCATTGCTTGACGAAGCCCAAGAATGGAGTACGTCATAGGCAAGTATGGGTGAACCGCCCTAAAGAACGATGGCGTCATTTGCACTGGGAAAGTTCCTGCAGAGCTAGTGATTTGCAGCATAAGCAGAACAATCGCAACTATTCTTCCTGGAATCTTAAACACTGCCATAATCATTTGCATTATGGCCATAAAGACTATTGACGCTATAATCCCCAATGCGTAGAATGCAGCAACATTGTCGATTTGCAACTTCAACGCTCCGTGAACAACGCCCATAAGAATAATCGCCTGCACTACGCCCATAATCACAAACGGAGTCAAGCTAATAAGCGCACTTTTAAGCGGATTCATGCCATTAAGTATTGCTCGCCTATCCATAACCCTTAAAACAAAAGTTGCCATAAGCGCGCCAACCCAAAGGCCTATCGAAATAAAGTAAGGCGCAAAGCCAGTTCCGTAGTTTTCAACATGCGAATAATTATGCTCTTTAAGCGCAACTGGAGCACTCATCATCTTACTTTTTTGCTTAATATTGTTGATTTTGCTAGAGCTTTGTGCGCTTTTAAGGCCTTCATGCAACTTTTTAGCTCCTTCAGCAAGCTTTGGAGTGTTTTCAGAAAGCTTTTGAACTCCAGAATTCAATTGACTTGATCCATCAACTATTTTTGCAGACCCAAGTGCAGCAGAATTAATACCATTATTGAGCTTTTCACTGCCGTTGCTAATAACGCTAAGACCTTCCGCCAGCTTATTTGCTCCAGCAGAAAGCTGCGACGAGCCACCTCGAACGCTCGATATTCCTTTAGAAACGGCGTCAACTCCAGCTTTTATCTTTAAACTTCCAGAAGAAAGCGCTCCAGCACCTTGACTCAATGCCGAAAGATTCGTCTCTAAAAGCTTAGAATTTTCGCTTAATCCTCCTGCAAGACCTTGCAATTTTTCTAACACAATCTCTTTAGTTACAAGCGGATTTTGCGCTTCAACAAGCAATTGAGCAAGCTGATTTTTTGTAGCCTCGTTTCCTGCTTTAACATGCTCTTCAAGTTGAGCACTAGAATCCGAAAGCTTTTGCGCACCATTATATAGTTCGTCTGTAGCGTTATATAACGTTTGCGCTCCACTATTTAGCTGATTTGCGCCATTTGCCAAATCATTAGTTTTTTGCGCTAATGTTTGCGCTCCATCTTTGCTTTGCGCATTTGCATTTTTAAGCGATTGCGCTCCTTTTTGAAGCTCTCCCAATCCGTTTTGTAGTTTTTGCAAAGATTGAGTAAGCTTGCTTGATCCATCAGCAAGCTTATCTACACCACCATTAAGCGATTGTATTCCCGCGCTTAAATCGCCAGAACCGCTCACAGCATCATTAAAAGAATCAGAAGCAGAGTTTACTTTTTTAAACATATTCTCCCAATATTCTTGAACAATCGCCTCACTAATTTCGCTCCTTAAAGTGTGAAACGCTGTTTTTCCTATTTGAGAAGCAAGCATGTTACTAGCTTGATCGTATTTTACGTGTAGCTTTGCTTTAGTTGGACTATCATATTCAGCAGAAGCAATGCACTTGCTAAAAGACGATGGAATAGTTGCTACCATAAAATAATCGCCATTTTTAAGACCTTTGTTTGCTTTAGCGCTATCTACAAAGTTCCACTGGAATCCTTCACTTCCATCTTTTTGACTCTTCAAGCGATTCTTGATTTCGTGGCCAATATTGCGCATTTTGCCATTTATAATCGCACCACTATCTTCCACAACAACAGCCACAGGCACAGTATCCAAAGTCTTATAAGGATTTGTAAACGCCCATAAATACAGCGACCCATATAAAAGTGGTATTAAGGCTACTGTTCCAATAACAAGCTTTCGAGCTTTTCCTTTTATAGCATTATTTAATTCACGAAACGCAAGAACAATAGTATTAACGCGCATTCTTACCATCTCCATTTTTGTTAAGCTCATAATCTTCGCTGTAACTTGCGCGACTTAGTCTTAAAACTTGATCCGCTTGCTTTTCTAACTCGCTTTGCAAAACTCCCACGCAGCACGCGCAAAAGTGTTTGCTAACGTATGCGCGAATGTCTGCAAGCAAGCATTCACTTTGCTCACTTGTAAGCTCAGTCTCTACGCCATCTACAAAAAGAATCCACGGCTTTTTTAATAACGCAAGTGCAATTCCTAATCTCATGCGCTCGCATGGTGTTAAATCACCAATAGCAGTTTCTCTAGGAGATAACACTTTCCAATATGCTAGAACGTTGTAAGCGTATTGATGTAGTGCTTCGCGATTTTTAACATCATTTTTGTATTGTTCGCGGAAAAGCGGCGATGCACTCGCGAGTTTTAGCTCGCTCATAAGCGCTTCTTCTATTGTTTGAGTGTTATAGAATTCGTTGATTCCATTGAACAATCCCAGTCCAACGTATTGACGTGATTCTTTTGTGTCTGCTGGAAGATTCAAGTTTGCGATTTTTAACGTTCCATTCGTAAACTTCATATAGCCAGACAATGCTAGTAGTAGAGCAGACTTTCCAGAGCCATGTTCTCCCGAGATTGCAACGATTTGATGAGGCTCAACTTTTAATGACACATCCCAGAATGGAGTTCTTGTAAATCTTTTTAATCCTAATTCTTTCGCTTCTATAAGCGTTTGTTCCTCTTGCATAATTTGTTTGCTGCAAAGTAGCGATGTCATACATTTTTAAATGGTATACATTTTTAATGTTGCTATCGAAATTGCTATGCATTCCTCCTTTGTATTTAACTAATATTTTTCAATTTTTAATTTTGTTTTAATTTTTATTGATTTTTTATTTTTTATTTTGTTGATTTTCGACTCAATCTTCAATTTGATGCTGCTTAAACTCGATTTTGCAGCCACTTATATTGCGTTATTGCAACAAAATTGTGTAAAACAAGGAATTAATTATTTTGTTAATTCTTTGCGAACACCTTCATGGTACTCTTCAAGGTGAACAAATACTAACTTATTTTTGAACATTTTGTTCATTTGTCTATATTTTAGCTCTAAAAACACGCTATATATAACAAAATCTCACATTTTTGATTTAATCATGTAAATTTCAAGCATACTTAATATTTTTATTCTGCCAATAAAAATACTACGTACGTCTTTATGATATTGTCTTTAATTATTAAAATTTAAAATTATCAAAATTAAAAAACATATTATTACAAACATCAAAATGAAGATAACTTTAAAAAGAGGTGAAACAGTATGCAAATTTTAAACATTCTATGCAACCCAGTAATTGTATCGGTTGTAGTGTTATGCGCGTTAAGTCTTGCAAAACTCAATGTTTTACTCGCAATGATTGTTGCATGCGTTGCAGGTGGCATTGCTGGCCATCTCCCTCTTTTTGGAGATGGAAGCCACACTATTATGGCGCTGCTTTGCGATGGTTTTTCCACAAACGCGCAAACTGCGCTCGCATACATTCTTCTTGGAACATTTGCAGAAGCCATTACAGCAACTGGTCTAGCTCAAATCATTTCTAAAAAAATCAGCAAACTTATTGGCACAAACAAATTTATTCTTCTTGCAGTTCTAACAATTATTGCGTGCATGTCTCAAAATATTGTGCCTGTTCACATTGCTTACATTCCTATTCTTATTCCGCCAATTCTTTCCATTATGAACAAGCTTAAGCTAGATCGCCGCGCTGCCGCATGCTGTACTGCGTTCGGACTAGAAGTGCCGTACATTGCTATTCCATTTGGCTTTGGTTTAATTTTCCAAACAGTTATAGCAACTAATCTCTCTAAAAACGGCATGAAAGTTAGCGTTTCAGACGTTAGCGCAGTGAACTGGTATTTGGGTGCCGCAATGCTTGCAGCCTTACTATTTGCAGTTTTTGTTCTATACCGCAAGCCTCGCGAATATAAAACAACCGAAGCAGATACTCGCGCTGCGGACGCTGTTGTTGGCCCGCTTACTAAAGCACACTACGTAACCATTCTTGCGATTATTGTTGTTGTAGTAGTGCAAGTTATTAGTAAGGATCTTTCACTTTCTTCTCTTGCAGGTCTTGCAACCATGATTATTTTTGGCGCAATAAAGTGGAAAGACATCGACAAGCAGCTTATGGGCGGCGTTAAGCTTATGGGTCTTATTGCATTTATTATGCTCATTGCTGGCGGCTACGCTAACGTGATTCAAGCTACAGGCGGAGTTAATGAGCTTGTACACCTTGGCGTTGCTTGTATGGGTCAAAACAAGCTAATCGCTGCATTCGTTATTACGATTATTGGCTTGCTTGTTACTATGGGCATCGGCACATCGTTTGGCACGGTTCCTATTCTTGCAGTTTTGTTCGTGCCGCTTTGCCAAAGCATTGGTTTTAGCACTCCTGCAACAATTCTTCTTATGTCTTCCGCTGCAGCTCTTGGCGACGCAGGCTCCCCTGCTTCCGATACAACGCTTGGTCCTACTTCTGGCTTAAATGCAGATGGTCAACACAGCCACATTTGGGATACTTGTGTTCCAACATTCCTTATTTTTAACATTCCACTTATGGCTGCAGGCATTGTAATATCGCAGTTTATTTAGCATTTAACTGAAAGTCACCAACAATACACATCTAATAAACGCTGGTGAAGATTTTTGCCATTTGCGGCAATTTTCTTCACCGCGCCAAGTAGGCGAACCTAACATACAGCCACCCGCAAAGTAGCCAATCAATGCAAATTCGCGGGCGATTGGCTACTATTGCAGAAAGCGTACTGCGTTAATATTTTTACCGAGCTTAAAATTGCTCAGCACATTTCAACAAGCCAGACAACATCCTCACATAGACACAGTATAAAGCGAGTAGAAATAAGCTTTCTGATTCATAAGGCCCTCAAAGCTTCCGCGCTCAATAAGCTCGCCACTTTTCATCACAAGAATCTCATCATATTGTTTAAGCGAATTAGCATCCAAGCGGTGAGTTATAACAAGTCGAAGAATTCCTTGCAAATCCAAAATAGACTGCGTTACGTTCGCGCTCGTCTCGTTATCTAGCGCACTCGTTGCCTCATCAACCAGCAGAATCTCGGACTTTTTAAGCAAGCTTCGCGCAATAGCAATACGCTGCTTTTCTCCTCCAGAAAGATGACTACCATTCTCGCCGCACTGATAATCCTTGCCTTTAGCAGCAATCAAATCATCCAAACCAGCCAAGTGAATCACGCGATCTACCTCTGCGTTCGGGAACGGCTTAAACAGCGTAATATTATCTAAAATCGAAGCATCAAACATAAACACAGACTGCTGCATAAGAGTCGTCTTATCGTAAAGCGAACTCTTGCTCACATTGCTAAGTTCGTGATTATTCAGCTTCACGCTACCCTTATAATCCTTGTAATAGCCCATAAGCAGATTAATCAAACTACTTTTACCAGCGCCAGAAGGCCCTACTATTGCGTAAGATTTTCCAGCTTGCAAAGTTAGATTTACGTTTTTCAAAACTTTATGATCCGCATCATAAGCGTACGAAACATCTCGCAAAACAACGTTTTTAATAGAATCGTCAATAATCTCGCCAGAATCTTCCTTAGCGTTACTCATATAATCAGCCATCTTGCTAATAAGCTTCTTAGCGCCCTTCATCTCGCCAAGCATTTGTGGAAGACTAGAAATAGGCTGAAGTACGCCATTCATCAAATTAGTAAAAGCTAAAACCATTCCAGCAGTAATAACACCAACATGAGCGTTAACCATCCAAGCGCCAACAAGCATCACTCCAAGCTGAGTTCCAAGGCTGGAAATTGTGCCAAGAGCAGAAACAGTAGTCATTGTTTTCTCGCGAAGATTCTTAGTATGCTCAAGCTCCATCGACTGATTTTTGTAGCGATCAATAACCTCCTGCTCCGCCTTAAAACTCTTAATAACCGAAACGCCGTTCAAAACATCCTTCGTCAAAGCTGTATAAGACTCATTCGATTTAGAAACCTGCTCCTCTCGAGTGGCAATTCCGTTAGCTGTAAGAATCGAGCACGCCATTGGAAGCACAGAAATAACAAGAGCAATAACAGTGAGCAGCGGACTGTAGTAAATCATAAGAGCTAGCGAGCTTACAAGCATAAGAACGTCTTGAACAAAATCAAAAATCTTCTTCAAATACTTTTCTTGAATACGCTCGCAATCATTAGTAAGTACAGAAAGATACGTGCCGGAATTTGCAAGCGAAAAATCACTATAACTCTTTTTTAAAAGCTTCTTAATAACAGACTCTTTATACTGATTCATTGCTTTTTCAAGAAAGCGAGGATACGCGCTGCGCTTCAACGCAAAAATCAGTGAGATTACCAGCATAAAGGAAGCGACAAGCAGCAAAATAGTAGTTAGAGAGAAGTCTCCTTTGCCAGACATATAGTCGAAAATAATTTGCAAAATCCAAGAAATAGCAGTGTAAATCATAGACAAGGCAATAAAAACTATCATCGAAAGAAAAGCTACAAGTTTGTTTTCTTTGAAAAATAGTTTTACGTAATTTTTTACGTCGGGATGCAGTGCGGATGATTTCTTATTTGCCGATGATTGCTGATTTGCCGCATTGTCAGTTTTACTCATTCTCGCTACCTCTCACTTCCTTTATATATCTCTTCTATTTCTACTATTTCTACTATCTCTTCTATAATATCATTTTCGTAAGCAGCATTTTCATAAGCGATTTGCTTATTCACTCGCTACAAAGCATTGAAAGCTACACTATCATACTTATCACGATTATTAACCATTAACGTAATACTTAAACGCATTTATACGTAATGCTTGCTAGAAATAATAAGCATAGAGTTAAAAAAAAAAATCAAATTAAAATGCTGATTCCGTATGTAATATCAGTGTAAACGTGTCAAATGCGCAACGCTGCTTCAATACAAAGCTCAAGAGCATACGCTTTAGAGTCTCCACCCCAATTGCGCTCATCGTAATTTTCAACATCGTGCAAAGTATCTGCAGTGTAAAGAATCTCACCCCAAACAATCCCACGCATTTGTGCACAAGCCGCTAAAGCAGAACACTCCATCTCAACAACCGCGCATCCCTCCTGCTTACGACTAGCAACTTTCGTCTTAGTCTCACGGAAAAACCCATCAGTAGTCCACGTTTTAACTTCATGATAAGGCAAATTGTGCGCTTGCAAAGTTTGTAAAATAGCACGTCTCGAGCGCTCTGAAACATCAACATAACGACTTGGAGGCAAATAATGATAAGAAGTCCCCTCATCCCTTAAAGCTTTATACGGAACCAGAAAAACGTTTTCCGCATAATCAACTAGCGATCCGCAAGAACCAGCACTAACAACTTCGCTAACACCGTAAGAAATCAGCCAGTCTAAGATCTGAACAGCGGCAGGAGCACCAACTGGAGCCTGCACTAAGCAGATTTTTTGCGTTTCTTCTTCTACTTCGCTGTTTGTATTTTCTCTTACTTTTTTCTCTACTTTATCTTCCAAAACATATATTGGATATACTTTAGTTGCAGATTCAAAATTTGCTACAATCGTAGCTTTCCTACTTAAAGCATACTGATCAATTTCATCTCCTAAGAAAGCAAAAACCGCTTTAGATGGAAGCTGAACAGCAATATCATCGTGATTTGGCATTAAAACTGCGCTTTTATCGGAATCATACTCTAAAATCGGTAAATCATATTCTGCCATATAATCAGCTCCTTCATACAATCAGCTCCATCCTACAAGCACTCAATCCTATATACAAATACACGCATTAGTACGCAAAGATTATAAAAAATAGCCAATCGCTGCAAATTCGCGGGCGATTGGCTACTTCATATATGTATATACTATCTATCTAAAAATGCTATCTAGCTCAATATAGTGTCTAGCCCAGTATGCTATCGATATTCTTCTTATTGCTTAGATCATCTTCATCAAGAAAATCCATCTGCTTTATTCCGCTTAATTTTGCAATAAGCGAAACTGGGAAAGTAACAATATTTTGATTAAGAGTACTAATGTTACTATTTACTATTCTTTTTGCTGCAGCCAGCTGCTCGTTTTCGTCATTTACTTCTTCTTGCAAGTTCAAAAATTGTTCTGAAGACTTTAATTCTGGGTAAGCTTCTGCCAAAGCAAAAATCTTCCCTATTGCATGATTCTGATTTTTTATTGCTTCGCTAGAATCAGCAGAGTTTAATCCCTCTCTTAAACTCACTAAATCAACTAATGTTGTTTTTTCGTACTTTGCAAACGATTGCGCAACTTTAAGCATTTGGCAAATAGTGTCGTACCTTTTAGCGAGCGCAATGTCAACGTTTTTTTGCGACTCTTCTATAATCACTCTATATTTTCTTAGTCTATTTAACTTACCAATAAACCAGCCAATAGCCACTACAAGCACTGCTGCAATAACTATTAAAATAGTTTCATAATCCATAATGTCTCCTTTATTTTTAGCCTTTTCTAGTCTTAATTATCTCTAATTTTGCAATTCACAAGTATTGTAATTTCTACTTTTTTAATTTTATAGCTTCTAATTTTGCAATTTTTCTCTAATTACGCTGATTATTTCGTAATATTCAGCCAAAACATCTCTAAATCTTGCATATTCTCTTGTTAAAGATAGGTTTTCTATTCCAGATTTTCCAGGATTTCCTAATATATACCGACCAGAATCAAAAGATGCAATAATATGCTCGCTATCTAGATATATGCAAACTCTCATTCTTTTTTGCAAATTATTCAATGCTTCTATAAAACTTGGATCTAATACAAGCTTTGTATAAAAATCGTCTGTAGAAAAGATTGAATACGAGTTATTAAACTCAATGGATTCTGTTTGAACTTCACTCTCCTCTTTTGTTTTTTTGCCATAGTATCCACTTAGTTTTTGCCCCATAAAGTTCTTTCCAGTAACGGGAACGATTCTAATGTGACCATTTATATTGGTTTTTGCGTTTATTAATAAGACTTGCCCAATAAAATCCGTTTTTTTAACAGTTTTTCCACTTTCAGTTCTAGAAAAGTGTATTGCTTGCATGTTTGAAAATTCAGTTTTAGATTCATCGCCAAAAATTATGTGTTTATTTGAATAATACCTACTCGATATTGGCAGAAGATTATTAAAAATACTGTTGTCAATTCCTTCAGAATTTTCTAATACCGTTCCAGGCAGAATCGCATTTAGAATCGGCGTTAAAACATTATTCGCATATAGCGAGCTTACATCAACCTTATTTGTTACAAAAAACTTGCCAGCAAAGCAAACAACAAAGGCAACTATTATGAGTAAAGGATATTTATAAGTAGAGTAGTCAAACGAAGGAAGATAATTGCCAACAGCACCAATAATCAGCACTACTGGTATTAATGGGATTAAACGCATTGGGTCAAAAGCGTTATTTTTTATGCCTTCTTTTAACTCATTTAGTTTCCCTTGCATTTGGGGAGATTTTTCTAATTTATTAAGTCTTTCTAAAACTTCGGGATTTGTAAACACGCTACTATGTTTTACATTCATCGTCATCTCCCTCTTATAATCGCCAATATTTTTATAACAACATCTTTATAAAAGTCATAAAAGGCTCTTATATTTTTTTATCATAAATAATCATTATTTGGAATAGTTAAATTTGTGATAGCAAAATTTGGAATAGTGAAATAGTCAAATAACGAAATAATAACAACTTTGATTTTGATATAAAAGTGATATAGCTGTTATTATTTTCAATAAAGACTTAATACAAAACAAATAACAAAGAACAAAATAACACAAAATAAACAATATAACAATTTATAACACATTAATTTTCAACTACTTTAATAACATTTCTCAAAGCGTATAATGAACTTGAATTTATTCCTTAACTGATAGGAAGTTCAAAAATGGTAAAGAAACTAAAAACTATTTGGAGCGTTAAATTAACTACCGCTTCACTCGTACTGATACCAGCCGCAATCGGCATAAATTATGTTGCAAAACTATTTGCAAGCATGCTAAAACTACCACTTTGGCTTGGCACACTAGGCACTTGCATTTCAGCTTGCTTAGCAGGACCAGTTGTAGGCGGAATTGCTGGATTTTTAACTAATATTGTTTACGGCTTAACAATTGATCCGATTTCTACAGTCTATAGCATTACAGCTGCAGCAATTGGCGTAAGCGTTGGAATCGCTGCACGATTAAAATATATGGACAAAGGCCTACACATTTTTATAACAAGTCTTATTGTTGCAGCAATCGCAATAATCATCTCTACACCTCTAAACATGATTTATTGGGGCGGAACCACTGGAAACGTTTGGGGCGACGCTGTTTTTGCAGCAATGGGATCCAAAGGCTTCTTTGCATCATTCGTAGATGAGCTTGTTGTAGATATACCAGACAAGATTGTTGTTTTGTTCCTTGCAGCTGGAATTTATAAAGTTCTTCCTAAGAGTTTAATAGCTATTTATCAATCCGATGACGAAGATCTTGATAAATAAACGTTTATCGCAAGCAAATAAATCGCATAAACGTTAAGTTCTACAAGTTTTTATAAGCACAATAAGACGAGATAGCATGAAAAGCATCAGCCTATTTGAAGATAAGAATTCGTTTCTAAACGGATTATCTGCAAAAACCAAGCTTGCATACGTAATATGTGCTACAAGCACACCGAGTTTGCTTGGAGGCTATACTTCTTTTGCTATCTTTATTATTTTGAGCCTAATATTACTTGCAACATCAAGGGTCCTAGCAAAAATAAAAATCGTAATACAAGTTACCGGTTTTATTATTGTAACTATTTTTATAGTTCAAACTTTCTTTAGATCGGGAAACTACACGATTTTATTCAAACTAGGACCTTTGATTGCTCGCAAAGAAGGTTTTGAAGTAGCAATGAAGATTGTGCTAAATATATTAAACATTTCGTTTGCATTTTGTGTTTTAACTCTTACAACTAAACCTTCTAATATGATGCAAGAGATGATACAAGCTGGCTTACCACCTAAAATGGGCTATGTTTTTGTCTCGCTATTTCAAATCATTCCTCAAATAACACAGCAAACTTCGACTATTGTTGACGCACAAAGAAGCAGAGGATTACAAACAAAAGGTTCCCTAATAACGCGTTTCAAAGCTTTTTTGCCTTTAATATCCCCGATCATAATGTCTTCGTTTATGAGTTCTAAAGAAAGAACTATAGCTTTAGAAGTTCGCGGATTTTCGTGCAATAATCAAAAAACATTCATAAAACCATTTAAGCCAAGTAAATACAATACGCTATTTTTATGCGCTTGTTTAATCGTAATAATCGCATCTATTATTTATGCGTTACTTAATAATTTAGGATATGTAGCATGGCAGCTATTCATATAGAGCACTTAAAATATCGCTACCCGTATAGTAAAACTCTTGCACTTAATGACATTTCTTGCGATATTCATAAAGGCGAATTTATTGGAATAATAGGTGCTAATGGAGCTGGAAAATCAACATTATCTCAAGCCATTTTAGGTCTTGTTCCAAATCTTTACCACGGAGCGTACGGCGGAAAAGTCGAAGTAGACGGTCTTAACGCAAAAACTACGCCAATAGACAGTCTTTGTAAAAAAGTTGGCTTAGTTTTTCAAAATCCTTTTAATCAAATTACTGGCTCGAAGCTTACTGTGTATGAGGAGATTGCGTTTGGGCTTGAAAATCTTGGCATTGAGCAAAACGAGATGCAAAATCGCGTAGATAAAATCATGGAGATGCTCAACATTGCGCATCTTAAAGATTGCTCTCCATACGATTTATCTGGCGGTCAAATGCAACGCATGTCTATTGCCGCTATTTTAGTTATGCAACCAGAAGTAATAATTTTAGACGAGCCAACTTCGCAGCTTGATCCTAAAGGTTCTGAAGAGGTTTTTAAAGCAGTAGAATCCTTAAAAAATCAGGGTCAAACTATTATTATGGTTGAGCACAAAATGGAAAAAATCGCGCAATATAGCGACCGCGTAATGCTTTTAAGCGAAGGAAAACTCATTGATTTTGATACTCCGCAAAAAATCTTTTCTCGCGAAGACTTGGAAGAATATGGCGTAAATCCTCCTGTTTATACTCAAATTTGCAAAAAACTTTCGTTAAAAAACAATAATGGCTTGTATCCAATAACTCTTGAGCAAACGTCACGAATTTTGCGCTCACACGAAGGGAATCGATTACAATGACTCCTACTATTGAAATACAAAATGTGTCTTTTTCTCATACTCCAACATCACAAATATTCAATAATCTAAATTTGTCTTTTGCTCCTGGAGCATGCGCTATTGTTGGTCAAAATGGCACTGGAAAAACAACTTTACTTAAGATTCTTAGAGGACTTCTTACGCCGAAATCTGGAAGCGTTTTATTAAATGGTAAAGATATTGCAGAATGTACTGTTCCCTCTCTTGCTAAAGATATTGGATTTGTATTCCAAAATCCAGATGACCAGATTTTTGAATCAACTGTTATACGCGAAGTAATGTTTGGACTTTTAAAAATTGGAATTGATAAGAGTCAAGCATTGATCCAAGCAAAAGAAAGTCTAAAACTTGTAGGACTTTTAGATAAAAGCGACTTAAATCCTTACGATTTAAGTCTTTGTGAAAGGAAAATGGTTTCTATTGCATCGATTCTAGCAATGGATACGCAAGTTGTTATTTTAGATGAGCCTACGATTGCTCAAGACGATTGCGGCAAAAATCGTATTGAATCAATTATTAAACACCTTGTTTTGCAAGGAAAAACTGTTATAGCTGTTCTTCACGATATGAATTTTGTGGCTAGAGTATTTAATCGAGTTGTTGTGCTTTCCAATGGCAAGGTTCTTTTTGACGGCACTACGCGAGACGCATTTATGCAAAATAACATACTTTCTAGCGCACAACTAGATAAGCCAGATGTTGTTAAGCTCTGTGAAAAGTTGGGTTATGAAAATACGTTCCTATCTGTTGAAGAATTTGTGAACGAGTATTACGAACAATAAAACTACCGACTATCAAATGAAGCAGCAAAGAAAGCAAATGCACAAATCGCGTAGTTTCTTAAAATTAGCATTTGTTAATAAATATTAATATCAGCAGACACGAATTAAATTTGACAAACACAAATCCATTCGCTATAGTCTTCACTTATCACCATTTCGAGAAGCAAAGGAGTGCACATGTATCATACAAATATGATGACAAATTGTTGTTGTAGCGTATGCTGTTGCGCATTTCTTAATCGAAATGATGTTTGCAAGCACTAAGTATGCATAACATCTAGCCTGTGTTAAAAGCATCTACGTTAAAACACAGCAAATTACGATTCAAGAAACAGCGCGCTGTTTCTTTTTTTATGCCAAAAATCGAATATAACGTTAAAAAATAACAATTTAATACGTGTTAATGTTAAAACGAATAATGGCATCTTTAGAAACAACTAATAAAACAATAGTCACTTTATTAATAAAAATTATTTTTAAAAATTAAAAACAAAACAGAAACAAATCAAATTAAACAAAACAAACAAGTAAGGGGAAATATTATGTCTAATATTTACAAGTCCGTGCAAGAACTCGTAGGAAACACTCCACTTATGGAGCTTACACACATTGAAAAAGAGTACAATCTAGCAGCAAAAATTCTTGTAAAACTCGAATACTTTAACCCAGCAGGCTCCGTAAAAGACCGAATTGCAAAGCAGATGATTGAAGAAGCAGAAGCTGCAGGAACAATTAAACCAGGCTCAGTAATTGTTGAGCCAACCTCTGGAAATACTGGCATTGGTCTTTCAATGATTGCGCAGACAAAAGGATACAAAAGCATTATTGTAATGCCAGAAAGCATGTCTATTGAACGCCGAAAACTTATGAAAGCATACGGCGCCGAGCTCGTGCTCACACCAGCTAAAGATGGAATGAAAGGCGCAATCGCCAAAGCAAAGGAAATCGTTGAAAACACGCCAAACGCGTGGACTCCGGGGCAGTTTACCAATCAAGCAAATGTGCACGCGCACTACAAAACAACAGGTCCAGAAATTTGGCAAGACACTGATGGAAACGTGGATATGCTCATTGCTGGCGTTGGAACAGGCGGCACAATCACGGGTACTGGCACATATTTAAAGGAGCAAAATCCGCAGCTTGAAGTAATCGCAGTAGAACCAGCCGACTCCCCTGTGCTCGCAGGCGGCAAGCCAGGAGCGCACAAGATTCAAGGAATCGGCGCAGGATTCGTGCCAGATGTGCTTAACCAAAACATTTATAATCGCATTGTTCACGTAACAAATGAAGACGCAATCGAAAGCGGCAAGCTTATAAGCAAAAAAGAAGGCGTTCTCGTTGGTATTTCTTCTGGAGCTGCAATCTGGGCAGCAATCCAAGAAGCAAAAAGAGAAGAAAACAGGGGTAAAACCATCGTTGCAATACTGCCAGATTCAGGAGATCGATACTTGTCTACCGCATTATTTGAAGACTGACTACATTTAGGAGCACTACTGTAAATACGCAAGTTTTGATTAAATAATATATGGATAATAAATAACATTATTAGATAATGATCAAAACTGTAGAATAAAGAAAATAGAAAATAAAGAAAATAGCAAAATAACGGGAGAAATGTATGAGTGATAGCCTTGACCTTATAAATCAACTAAACTCAATTAACGATTCAGACATAAGGCAAGCTACATTCATACCTAATTACCGCAATATTATTGCACTCATACATGCGACTCAGGCTCTACTTTTGCCTGAGTTGCATGTGCGCAATGAAAGCAACGAGACTACGCAACTCAACGCTAGTTTGAACAATAACGCTAGTTTGAATACCGTTACTTCAAACGCATTAGACACTATAGAACGCATTATATTTCACGAACTTCAATGCTACACAAGCAACACAATTAAAATTCGAGAAACTTGCAATCAATTTATAAATACTCTTCCTACAATTAAAAAGTTACTTTTAACAGATATTCAAGCCATGTATGAAGGCGATCCTGCTTGCACAAGCAAAGTAGAAGTAACGCTCGCATACCCTGGTTTTTATGCAATGCTTATTCACCGCACAGCTCACGCACTCTACGAACTTAACATACCGCTAATTCCTAGACTTATGAGCGAATATGCACACAGAAAAACTGGAATCGACATTCATCCAGGAGCAAAAATTGGCGCATATTTTTGCATTGATCACGGAACTGGCATTGTAATTGGCGAAACAACTGTAATCGGCGAGCATGTTAAGCTTTACCAAGGCGTAACGCTGGGTGCAAAAAGTTTTGCTCTAGACGAGAATGGAAATCCTGTAAAAGGCGGAAAGCGGCATCCAAATATTGGAAATAATGTTGTAATTTACGCAAACGCAACAATCTTAGGCGGAGAAACCACAATCGGCAACGGAAGCATAATCGCAGCAAACGCGTGGATAAACCGCAGCATTCCTGCAAACACAACCTACCACTTTCCTAAAGCCTAATACGCTATCATGCTCTGTCTTTTATAAAACCGCAGCACTCAATTTCTGCTAACTCAATAAAACCAGCAGACTTATAAAAAGCAATAGTTTTTTCAGTACAATCCGTGGTTAATTGAATTTGACGAACATTAGGGTAAAAATCCACAATCGCATTTAACAAAGCAGAGCCTATCCCCTGGCGTTGATACTCTGGCAAAACAAGAATATCTTGAATAAGAACAACCGTGTATCCATCGCCAACAGCTCTAGCAATTCCAACTAGCTCATCATTTTTATACGCAGCTAAAACCTTGAGCGAATTGTTAAAGCCATTTTCTAAAGCAACTAAATCATCTGTATACGAAGACCAACCAACAGAATCATATAATCTTAAAATATCTTTGCTATTATATTTTTCGTACTCTTTTATTTGAACATCTGCTAGATTCATTTACAATAACGCCTCGCAAAACATAGCAAAAGTGCGCGATCTAAAACGTAAAAACGGAAGAACGCGCACTAGTAATAATACTTAACAAAAGCTACAACAGATGCAACCGCTACAACAGCTACTTTTTAAGTTGCACTGGCTCGTGATCCTTGCCCATCTTAAACTTAAGACCTGCACGCTGCCACATGCGATATTCGCCAACTGCCGTAAAGAGAACATCTGTGGAAGAGTTAAGCGCAGTTTCGCACGAATCTTGAATAACGCCAATAATAAGGCCAATAGCAACTACTTGCATAGCAATATCGTTTGAAATACCAAACGACGAGCAAGCAAGAGGTATAAGCAAAAGCGAACCACCAGCTACACCAGATGCACCTGCAGCGCTAACTGCAGAAAGCGCAGACAAAATCACAGCTGTTGGAATATCAACGTAAATCCCAAGCGTGTGAGCAGCGCACAAAGCCATAATCGAAATCGTTATAGCAGCACCACTCATATTAATGGTTGATCCAAGTGGTATAGAAACCGAGTAATTGTCTTTATTAAAACCGAGTTTTTCGCACAAATTCATGTTTACAGGAATATTTGCAGCAGAAGAACGCATAAAGAACGCTGTAACTCCCGAATCGCGCAATGTTCTCAATACAAGAGGATACGGATTCTTGCCAGTAAGCACAAAAACAAAAATAGGATTTACAATCAAAGCAACAACAGCCATAGTGCATACTAACAAGGCAATAACGGAACCGTATTCACTAAAAATACGAAGACCATTGCTTGCCACTGTTGTATAAACAAGACCCATAATGCCAAAAGGTGCTGCGTTAATAATCCAGTGAACAATTTTTCCAATAGCAGACGAAACGTTGTCAAAGAATGCTTTAGTGGAAGGCTCAGCCAAGCGAAGTGCTACGCCAAATGCGATTGCCCAGAATAAAATACCAATAAAGTTTCCCTTTGCAAGAGCATCTACAGGGTTTACAACAATATTTAGCACAAGAGAATTAAGAACTTCGCCGATTCCTTGAGGAGATGGAGAAGATGCTGCTTCAACATGCGCAAAAGTGAAGTCAACAGGGAAAATCATAGCTGCGCATACAGCTATAAGGCTTGCAATAAACGTAGAAAGTGCATACAACACGATTACAAGCTTCATGTTTCCAACACTTTTTGCTTTTGCAAGCGCGCCAATCACCAGGCAGAATACCAAAATCGGAGCAACAGATTTAAGTGCGCTTACAAACAGCTTTCCCATAAGATCTAGCACGTAAACGTGAGATGGCACAAAAAGACCAAGTGCAGCGCCTAGAAAAAGACCAATAACAATACGCAGAATAAGGTCAATGCTATTCCACTTTTGAATAATCTTGTGCATGAGAGTCTCCTGTAATTTAGTTTGTGCAGAATATTTTATACTCTTTTATTTGTATTCATACTCGCAAGATTTTCTATTTTTACATATTATACACATGCATGCATATATATGCAAATCGTTAGGTTTTAGCGATTTAACAATGCCTTTTGCTTAAAAATAGTCCTTATTAGTCCTTATTAATCCTTATTAGTCCTTATTAATCCTTATTAGTCCTTATTAATCCTTATTAATCCTTATTAATCCTTATTAATCCTTATTAATCCTTATTAATCCTTATTAATCCTTATTAATCCTTATTAATCCTTATTAATCGTCATTAATCGTCATTAATCGCCTAATCTGCATAACTAGTATTTGGTAATTGAGGCAAAACAACAAGCAATCCTGCTGTGAAAATCAGCGCAAGTATAGGCAAAAGCTGCCATTGGAACGTAGACGAGAATGCAAATCCAATCCAAGAACCAGCAGTAGCACCAATCGCAAACGCAAGGCGCGCCCAACCAGAAAACTTAGCGAGAGTACTTCCCTTAAACAGAATCTGACGCGCAACAATAATCGGCTCTACTAGTAGCATTCCGCCAATCGCTTCAAGTAAGAACGCAAAGCACATTATTGGCAAAAGATTAATAAACATAAAGCAATAAGCAGCTAAGCTCACAATAATGCCTAAAATTGCAACTTTTCTTAAACCGAGTTTTTGAGACGAGTGCGCATACAAAACGGATGCAAGCACGCTTCCTACACCAGTAAAAATATACAATATTGTTAAAGATTGAGAGCCATATTGCTTACCAAGACCTAGAAGAATATAAGAAACAGAGCATGCAGGAATAAAAGCAACCAAAAGAGATCCAGCAAGAAGCATGATTTTACCCTTTAGTAACGGATTCGCAGATTGCTTAGCTGTGGATTTGTTGGCAACGTCATTTTCTTGCGATACTTGCGATTCTTGCGATTCATTCTCTACATCTTGCTGCACTTCCTCTACTTCTTGCAACTCTCCCTCTACATCGCAAGATGCTTGCGCAATGTCTTGTTTCATAATAAATCGCGTACCACAAGCCGCAAAAGAAGTGACGGACGAGAAAATCAAAACCGCAGGAATCGACCAGCTTGCAATCCAAGATCCAAGCGGAGAGCCAAGCAACGTTCCTGTAATACTCGCCAAAATGCTCACAATGCCGCTGTAGTTTACAATCATGCTGTCATCTCCGCCTGCAGCATCAACCTCGAAAACTTCGCTAGCAATATCAATCACTTGACCAGTAATCAGCAATGCGCAAGAAAGAGCCACCAGCGACCACTTCCACGCAGGAGAGCCAAGCATAAGAAGCGGTAGTAAACTAAGCACGCCTTCTACGCCTTCAGTCATAGCAAGAGCGCGAAAACCGCCAAGCTTATCAACAATCCAACCAGAGCATGGCGAAAGAAAATCGGCAACCGTCATAAAAGTCTTACGAAAACCAATCACCCAAGCCGGCAAGCCCACAATAATAATAGAAGGCAAAACCGAGCCTTCATACGCTTGATTGCCGAGCATAGAAAAACAGAAGCCGACTAAAGCCCATCGCAGTGCTGGACTAATAGATCTCATACGAATAAAAATATTATTCTTACTAAATATTGACTTCACAGCAACCAACTCTCCCTTAAAGCTCTTGTAAAATCGCAAATCATAATGCAAGCTTCTGCAAATGCATAACTACTCGCAAATCACTATCAAACTTAAATAATTCACTACAAACTACACAAATCCAATAGCTTATTTTACAAATTTAGTAACACTATACTCTTGTTCAAGAAAAATCAACAAATAATAATACAAAATAACAAAAACGCTACAAAAAACAGTGGTTAGCTATAGACCAAAAAACAGTTTAGACAAAAAGTGAGGGTTATAGACCAAAAGTAAAAAACAAAAAGTGAAAAACAAAAAAGCTTTCGGTTTTGAATGCCCCTAGTAGCAAACAAAACCGAAAGCAACACACTCAACACTCAAAACCCCGCAACCAACGCCCTAACTCTGGGAAGAAAAGAAAATAATAGCAAACCAGAATTAAAACAAAAGTGCAAGAATCAAGAGCAAAGCCAGTGAGACATTTCCCTACAAAACACCACACCAGTCGTTAAGTGCAAACTCTAAAAGAGCATAAGCGCGCACTCACACACTTAGCATAAGGGCGCGCGCAATGCTTAGTGACGAGCCTTGCGAACAGCAGCACCCATGCCAGCAAGCATAGTGGCAGCCAAAGCGGTCAAAGTTACGCCAACACCAGTAGTAGCGTGGGCGTTACCGCGCTTGTCCTTGCCATTCTTGTTCTCAACCTCAGTCTTAGCGCCAGCAGCGGCAGAGCCATTAGCAGCGCCAGCCTTACCAGCGGCAGCGCCGTTAGCACCAGCCTGAGCACCATTCTTACCAGCTGGAGCAACACCATTGGAGGTGCTTGGAAGATCAAGGAAGTCATTATCCAATGGATCTGCAGCAGTAGAAACAACTGGAAGCTTGGTTGGATCTACATCAAGAGACACAGCATGATCGTAAGCAGCGTGATACTCTTTTACAGCATCCTTCCAAAGAGACTTTGCATCCGTAGCCTTCTGCTTAGCTTCCTTATACTCTCCCTCAGCCTTAGTCTGCTTGGTTTCAGCAGCAGTAAGCTTGGCCTTAGCGCGATCAAGAACATCATTAAGATGGTCTTCACGCTTAGAATCAGTTTCACCGCTCATCATAAAGTCATTCAAAGCATCCTCAGCAGCCTTAACAGCTTCCTTGCAGGCAGAAACCTTTTCCTTAGCTGCATTGTAAGCAGACTTCTTCTTGAGATACTCAGCATAAGTCTTCTGCTTCTTCTCAATCTTAGTCTGAAGATCAGCTGCAGCGGTACGAACACGAGCAATAGCATTATCCTTCTGCTGTTCGTCAGACTCCTCTACAGGATCAGCCGCAGCGGTCTTAACAGCAGCTTCTGCATCAGTCCAAGCCTTAAGAGCATCAGCAACGTCAGCTACATACTTCTTGTGAGCAGCATCAGCAGCAAGATAAGCGTTGTGACCGTTAATATACGCATTCACTTTTCCAGCAACAGTCACAGTAAGCTTATTAATTTCTGATTCAACAGCAGTAAACTTATGAGTCTTTGCATCCTCGGTGTAGCATTTCTTCAAAGCATCTGCAGCGATATCAGAGGTAGCTGGTGCTTCTGCATCCTTACCAGCTTCAGCAACTGGATTCTGAACAAGCTTGAGATAAGCCTGCTGCTTTTCCGCAGCAACCTTCTTAGCTTCTTTCTTAGTCAAGACCTTGTTTGCGTCATTGTTTGGAGTCTCAGCAGCAAAAGCTGGGGTTGCCATTGCAAAGCCAGCAAGCAAAGTTGCGCCAGCAGCGAAAGCGGCGATAGCCTTCTTATTCATCATTTTATTTCCTTTCTTCTTCTCCCCCACTCGCATGCAGCCAATCCACAAGCGGCGGGGAAAAATAATCAAACACGCGTTCACGCATTTCCACCAACGGTTATCCACCGTGTGATGTTGCTATTAACATACCCCCCCCCCGTTTGAAAAAGTCAAGCCCCAGCAACACATGCTAAACCGAAAAAAATGATGCTATACACAAACTAATCCACAATAAAGGCCACATTGCCGTAAAATTTGTGGATAAACAACACTTAAACCGTAAAAATACGCATTTCAAGGTTTTTGAAGAATTTTCCCAGGTTTTTTTAAGGAAAGGATTTTCGCGCGTGTCGCAGTACAAAAAGCGTAGTTAATTAACTCGGGAATCGTTAGCGCGGTCTAAGCGCGCGAACGACGCGACACGCCGCCAGTTTGTACCATACGCGACTCGTATGGTAACGTTTTCGCAAACTAAAAACCATTACCCCACCAATAGTCATGTCTTTTCAACGATGAAAGGAATACTCAAATGTCTACAATCAAACGCGTAGCATACGCAATACTACATAATTACGGAAAAATGAGCCACGAAAGACTAGAACTACTCACATACTACTGTCAAGCACAATACTTATCTACAACAAGCCTACAATTATTCCCTAACTCATTCCAAGCATGGAAAAACGGGCCAGTATGCCTAGAACTATTTAACATATGCTACCTAACACAAGACGAAGTAAGCGAAAACAATATTATCTTCAGCCCAATTGAACTATACAAGTCGTTTAACTGCTCCCAACTACGCGTAGTATACGCTGTTTGCGACGCATTAAAAGATTACACTACACAAGACTTAGCAGCCAGAGCACGCAGTGAACTACCATGGGTTGACGCTAGAAGAGGCGTTAACACTAACAACGCATGCGATACTGAACTATCACACAAGATCATCCACGACTATTACGCGAAAAACCCTGTAATTGCCGAAGGGCGCGCAAACACAAGAAGTAGAAGCGTTGAAAATGCTATACGCCGTCTAAGAGACGCGCATCTTAAAAAATGCAAGCAAGCAGAAAAAGAAAAACTAGAAGCACAAAATCAAGCGCACGCTGTTAATAATCATTGTAAAGAACTCATAGACGCTGAAAACATGGTCATGCGTAAAATCAGAACGCTAAACGAGTTCAAAAACATGTCGGATAATAATATTAAAACTCGAGCACGCATGATAGCTAGAAGCATAGGAAAACAATTATGCGAATACGAGCAAAACGAGATTAAACGCCAAAACTTTCAACATAACCTAGAAGCAGTAAAACAACAAAACACAACCCAAAACACGAGTACAAACACGACTAAAAACAACACTAGTAGTAACACGACTCAAAACACGACTAGTAAAAGTAGTAGTAAAACTAGTAACACGACTACAAACAGTGGAAACACTGCAAACAACGCAAAGGCTACGACTAGCGGAAACACTACGCACAGCACGAACACTACAACTAGCAGGAATCCTGCGACTAGCGCAAAGAGTGAAGCCAGCAAAAAATCCAAAACTGGTGAAAAATCCAAGACCAGCAGCAAAGACGAAACCAGCAAAAAATCTGCATCCAGCATAAAATCTTCAGCCAGCAAAAAGTCCGCAAAAAACGAAGCTAGTTAACGCATTTTGCGCGACTTTACAGCAATTCATGATATGTTAAACAATAGAACAACAACAAAAAACGCCACTGTGTGAGCAGTGGCGTTATTGCGTTGGTGGAGTCGCGGGGAATTGAACCCCGGTCCGGAAACCGTACCCTCGGTCTTCTACGTGCGTAGTCTGCTGGCCATTCGGCAGTTTTTCTGCCCCCATGTTATTGCAGACAATTCATGGCGAGCATATCTACAGTAAAAGTCCTTGAACTACCCTGCAGCTCGGCAATTCAAGCAAGTCTTCTAATGACGTTTAGCACCACCCCGAAGACGTGAGTGGGTAAACGGAGCAGCTGCTCACTGGTTAATCCTGGCGCGAAGCTCAGGCAGCAAGAGCGAACTCAGTGCGATTAGATTTAGCACTTATTCTTTTGCGAAAGGACGTTTACGAGTGGACTTTCGCATTCTCGGCACGCTTCCCCGCGGCGAACAGATCACCGTCGAAACCGATCGACCCCTTTTGATTTATCAAACTATCAATTAAATACTGGCATAAAGCCAGAATAATCATTATAAATAAACGTTTTAACAGAGTCAACCTGTTTTAGGCTATCAATTTATTTCAGACCAATCCAAAGACTAATCCAAAGACTAATCAAAAGACTAATCCAATAAATCACTTACCTTTAGTTTCATCTGTTTTAGCATCACCACTATTGCCTTTAGCAAGCTTCTTCGATTTTTCAACAAATCTTCTACTAACAACAAACGTACAAATTGACGCAACACACACGCAAATAAATATTGTAACGTTTCTAACTCTAGCGTTTCCAAGGCTTTTTACAGCATTAACATGAAGAGCAACAGCAGATTCCGCATCAACAGTGGTCTCTACTTTTCCGCCACTAACGCTCACAGTTTTAGTGCAATCTTTAGACTCATAAACATTGCAATATTCACCATCTGGCAAGTCAGTCTTATAGCTCACTTTTTGAGGCTTTTCCGTGTTGTTAATCGCAAGAAAACCCTTGTTTCCTCGGCTAAATGCAACGTTATTATCGTCGTCATCTTGCCAATTAGTAACCTTAGTGCCTCTAACAGCGTTGTAGAATCCAATCATTCCGCGAATCGAAGTTAGCCTTTGCGTACATTGCCACTTAGAATCCTTCGCACAACTCACATCAGGAATCGAAGTTTGCGTAGCTCCAGGCGCCCCCTCGTCTCGTTTTGTAAACTCATAACCCGAAAACACATTTGGAGTTCCATACGGGTATGCCAGCATAAACGCGTTTGCAAGCTCATATTTTTTGCCATCTTTATACGTTAAAACTCTGCTCGCATTGTCTCGCTCAGTATCCCAATTTGTAACGAAAATCGCAGCTTTTTTGCTTGGAATCAACTTATCTGTAATATGTTTAAGATTCTCAATAGACCCATAAAAATAGTTTCTAAGCCTATAAGAGTACTCAAATTCGTTCACTTCGCCAGTTTGTAAATATTGGTCTGGCTGAATTCTAGGGTCTTGCTCTGGGAACCCTATTGTTTCTTGCATCCACCAAATCTTATCTGGCGTTGTTCCAGCAGCCTCTGCAGCCGCATCTTTTATGCCCTTTACATCTTGCGGAGACATGTGTTTTGCTGCATCAACTCTAAACCCAGCCACTCCAAGCTTTAGCATATACGCAAAGTACTCTCCCAAAGTTTTTTGCACATGAGGATTAGAAGTGTCTAAATCAAGCAGTCCAACAAGTCGATGCGTCCAAACGATTTCTGCTTTTCTATACGTGTTTATATCTTCTGTTGACTTGTGAAAATCATCTTTTGTATATCCAGCATCTTGGAACGACTGATTTGCAGCATCATACTTGCTTCCACCAACACCAAGTGTGTCTTTGTTTGCAAAACCAGTTGTGTGGTTTATTACTGCATCTGCAATAATTCCAACACCCGAAGCTTTGCACGTTGTAATCATCTTTTTAAACTCGTCTTCTGTGCCAAGTTTTGAATTCAACTTATAGCTTACAGGTTGATAACTTGTCCACCATTGATCGCCCTTAATATGATCTTGCGGAGGTGAAACTTGCACGTATTTTACGCCCTCTGGGCCGTACGTTTTTTTGCATTCCTTGGCTATGCTTTTCCAATTTTGCTGGAATGCTGTTACGATTACGCCTTTTTGTGCAGTTTTTTGAGATGATTTTGCGCCAGCATATGCAATCGCTGGGCTGCTTGCGACTACTGCTACCGCCAAAATAGTAGCAGCACAAGATGTTATAGCCGCAACTCTTGCCAACACAAACTTTAACTTTACAAGCGCTTTTTTATTGAAGCTCGTAAATACTTCTATGCCGTGGATCATCGTTGTTCCTTTCTGCAAGAATTGCGGCTTTGCTTTGTTCTTACTTCACTCCTTATATATAGGACTATATTAGGACTATATTAGACTCATCTATTCCCATTCTTCTTTTTATACTGTTCACTATATTCAAAAGTATTCAAAATAAAGGCTTTTCGTTTATTATATATTGGGAAATTCGTTCCATTTTATCTTGTTTTCGGATTATTTTACCCATACCAGTTCCAGTTCCAACACTATCAGATTGAATCCAATTTACCAAACTCCTATAGTATCCGATTTTCAACAGATTTTAATTACAGATATTATAAATTTTTGTTGTGAAGAATGATATTATTCAATATACCATTTTTCTGATATCTTTGCATTATCACTATCTGTCGTAGGGTTGGCTTGAGCAAATTTAGTTAGTGTTGGCAAATTAATTGCACTACCAAAAACCAACGCATTTCCTGTTTGAAGATATGTAAGCCTTTCTATCATATTTTGATTTATATATGGAACCATTCTGGATATATATTGCAAATCATCAGGATTTTGTACACGATGAACAATGAAATTACTACACTGTGATACTACTGTTTTAGATAATTCACTTGGTCTTTGAGATGATATTCCCAAAAGCATCCCAAACTTACGACCTTCTTTTGCAATTCTCTCAAAAATATTATATCCAACAGCTCCATAATTTGCTTCGTTTTTTATAAATCTATGTGCCTCTTCAATTATAAAATTAATCGGTGTTTCAGCTTTTATTTCTATTCTCTTTAAATAATCTAGTAGAAGTTTAGCCAAAACTTTTGTTACAACCTCTGCAGAAGCATCATCTAATGCACTAATATCAAGATCTACTATTTGGTTTTCTCCCAGCAACATATTTACATAATCATCAATAGTATCATACGTTGTTCTTGAAAGAATGCGTCCTTGTATTCCTTCTTGAATAGTATGCAATCTAGTCGTTAATGTCGCTGTGTATTCTTGTATTCTTTGCGAACTAATACTCCCTTCATAAAGGGTAGCAAACTCCACAGCTTGGCAGAAATCATCTAAGCTATACGGAACCATTGAACGTGAGATATTTTCCACTATTAATTCTTGATTTAGATACCCATTCAAAAATGAAATAACAACTTCTTCATCTGACATTGATCCATAGCTTATATTCATAGATTGTCTTAATGTTTTAGAATTTGATAAAGGTGAATCCATATTGATCTCACTTGTACCAAAATTTGTAACTATAGCTTTTAGTTTATCCGACTTAGAAGGTGAAGAATCTGAACTCTGAATAATACCCAGCAAAGTGGATGCAAGTATATGATTTCTCAATTCATTGTTACTTGAATCAGAACTATGAAAGACTCTTGCAATATCTATTGCTCTTTTTAATACAGGTATTTGTGTTTTCTCAGAAGCATGTAATAGTGTTGCCCAATCATCTGCAGATAATGCCCAAACAGGTATTTCAAACCTTATTTCACTATCTCCATCTGCAACCATAAGAGAGTGTTTAATTTGTGGATTAATTTCATTTAACTTTGAAAAAGCCTGATTATACTCACCATTAGAATCAATTATTACAAATTTTGCACCCTTAGCAGAATAATTATCTTTAACAAAAACATTTTGTAGAATTCTAGCAACAGTATTCGACTTTCCCGCTCCCGTATTTCCAAATACAGCAAAATGGAATCCGAAGAACTTGTCAATATTTATCTTAACATCATAATCTGGGAATATTACTGATTTGCCTATTTTAAGCAAAACTGCTCGTGTTTTGTCAAGATCTTCCGAGATCTTAATTTCTTCTTTTCCAACTTCAAGCATAGTGATTAATTCTTTTTGTGAAACCATGTATACAGCGGAGAAAATCAATGGCATTTTTGATACTCCAAAATGAAATTTATCATCTACAATTTCTCCAATCAAATTTAAGTAAATCTGTCTTTTACTATTTGGTTTTACCAGTTCTTTTGAATTAATTAGCTGAGTCTTCTCATCTACTCCAATTATTTCAGCTATAACAGTTCTTCCAATTTCATAAATTGATACATATGATCCAACTTCTCCAACGAAAAGAATTCCATCAATTGTATTTATATAGTTCCCTAAATCAGAATTCACATCAGCTATTACTCCATGAACGCCTACTGAAGTAATCTTCCCTATTTCACGACTACTCATTCTTAACACCCTCAAAAGCTTTTATTAATTCAGCAACAACAGGTAGCTCTATTTGCTCTTTGACATCTGATTTAATATCTGGCATAGCCTTTTCCACAAAATTTTTGAAATAATGAATCTTATCTTGTGAATTAATAACTATAATGCGTGAATCATCCATTTCAGTTAATCTAGAAATCGCTTCGCTCTGTCCAAAGATAACAAGTTTAAACGTAGGAATGGCTAAAGAGTTCAAAATCAACCTATTAATATGATCGTCTGCAAAACTATACCCCAAGGTTATAAGAACACTATTCTTTTTAAGTAGGGCAGTTTCCATAGCCCTAAACAAGTCAGAATATGGAGTCATTAAAGTAGTTCTGTCCTTTAATGGAGTTGGATAAATCATAACCGTATCATCTTCACCTATATGCTCATAATCCATCTCATTTATATTATTTTCATTTTTAACCCAAGAAATCGAACCATGTATTTTATATAAATTATAGAAATTAGGTACTCTTTCCCATATATTCTTGGATAAATTCATATCCTCCACATACGCATACTTATAACTCGCTGGATTAAATGACCTTTTGTAAGTACCAACAAATCCATTGTTATATGGGAAGGATAAAGAATCCAAAGCTTGTTCATTATATAAATCATAATTAGTTGTAAAAATATTTATTGGATTCTTTCTTCCTTGTGTAACGGTTTTTATATAAAAGTTACGATAAAAACTCAAAACTTCCTTTCCGTGCAATCCACTAATAATCTTACTTCTAATATATTTCTGCACTGTGCAAATCTTTCCTTCTATATCATCATCAATCTCTTTTACTCTTTCAGCAACAGAAATCGCCCCCATTGTTTCCAGCATTTTTTCTAAATTTCCATCAAAAATTGATTCTACATCACTTCCAGCAATTTCAAATTCTTCATTTTCTTCAAAAAAACCTTTATATAAATTAGCCATTCCTGGTATTCCTAATTCCTTATCGTTTTCGATGTGACTAGAGCAACCTGCCCCTAACAAAAAGTTCAAATTATCCAGTTGTAAAAATTGTGCCAATTCATTTTTTATAAAATCAATATCTACTTTTGTTTCGCTTTTTCCTCTGAAATATGAAATATTATTTTCCTCTTCCACAATAATTCCTCCTTCATTTTTATTTATTATGAATAGATTCTAAAACACTTCTTCAAGCAATATCCAGCTATCATCATTCACACCATCCACATACTCTGTGTTATTCAAATATAACTCATAATTTTTATCCCTAACAAAGTGATGTGTACTCCTTATTACAGCTAATAGTTGTACAAAAAATTTAATAGATAATAAAATCACGCTACCCACTACCTCACTACCTAAATTGGTAGCAAAGTAGCGGTAACGGACTTTTTCAAAATTCCTAAAATGGTATTTCCATATCTTCTCTTCAACAAAATCTATATTTACTTTTCTCTTATAAAATTTCTTACTAACTCTAACAATGACATCAATTCTAACCTTTTTGCTCTTAACAGACGGTTCTAAAATCCATTCATCCACGACTTCATTTTCCATCAACTCTGAAAACACTTTTTCATTCGTTTCAAGATATCTGCTTGTAAATTCTGCGGAGCATAATAAATTATGCGTATCTAACTTTGTTGCTTTCCATTCCATAAAATCCAAGAAATTCTTGTACATCTTTTGCATTCATAAAAATACCTTTCATAATGTCCATGTCCACTTTTTATAGTTTGTAAGGTTCTACATCTTCAAAAAGGCGAGCATTAATTTATATGTCTTACAATTTCCGTTCTATATCGAACGGTATGTATGCATTAATAACAGTTCATATTTGTTCGTCAAATTTTTTCTATATATATTTTTTCTAATATATTCAGATACTTGCATACATTTATAACAGAACAGTTTTGTTGAGGTTTTGTTCATTTTGTGATAAAATAGCTATGGTTATTGTGAAATAAGGAAGAATTAGTTTGATTTCTGGAAAAAAATTAAAAAAGTTAAGACTTATGAGAAACTTAACTCAAAAAGAACTTGCCATTAAGTCTGGTTTGACAGATGCGGCTATAAGAAATTACGAGCTTGGAAATAGATCCCCAAGTAAAGAACAGTTACAAAAAATATCTGAAGTACTTGATTGCGATATATCAGCATTGATCGATCATGAACCTAATTCTATTTTTGAAATAATGCATATAATTTTTGATTATGCAAAAGACATGAAGTTTAGACCCTTAGCAGACGATGGAGAAATGACAGGGCTCTTATCAAATGATGTAGACTTCAATAATTTTCTAATAGAATGGAATGAAATGAGGAAGAAACATTACAACGATGAAATAACGGACGAAGAATTTGAAGATTGGAAACTGTCGTTTCCTAAGAAATCTAAACAATTGAGGAAGTAAACATGGGATTATTTAAAATCGAAATAAACATAAGTGAAAATCTATTCGAAAATGAAGAAAATAAAGAAATAATCTATTACAGCAGAAATGGAAAAGATTTTACAGATAATATTTCCTTTAATATGAATAAAATTATTATCACTGGTACAAGATCTAAACAAATTAAAATTGATAATTTATTAGAAAGTGTAAACAGTACCTATTATTATAATATTATTAAAGCTTTACTTTACACATATTTTGAAAAAGATAAATTTCAAGTCGAATCTATAAAAATATACATAGATAAGGTTGAACAAAAAGGTTACAAAAAAACAGAAATAATACAAGAATTTAATTATGAACGCCTTATTTATATAAATTCCGAAAAACTCTTTCGTGATAAAAAAACATCCGATACTGCAATGAATGCTCTAATGAACTTAACTTTATCTTTCAGCAAAAAAGACCTTCAATTTGACTTTTCATGGAAATGTTTTAACACATTAATCAGAGAAGTATTCGAAGAGTCTAATGACTTTGAGATGTTAAAAAAACTAAGATTAGATTTAGAAGAGAATTACATTGATTATCCAAACATATCTTCTTTTATTCCTAATATGGATGCCCCTTATATGAGCGCTTGCCGTTTAACTGCAATGATATGCAATAATTTCCCAAAAGGAAACATCAAAAAGCAAAACAAACTGGAAGAGTTCTTTAAGGAATTTACTGATTATAGAGTTGCCGAGGTTTTAAAAGAAAAAATGAAATGCAAAACAAAAGATTTAAATACTATTGGTAAATATACGGATGTTGAATCTTTCTATAGTCAACACATTGCCCAAAAAACCGAAAATGAAATTGATATAATAAGATTGGTTATTCTAAAATACGCTTATTATTTAAGGTGTAAATATTTCCATGGCGAAAAAATCCCTTCAACTTTTCTACTAGTAAACCATAATCAAGAAGAATTAAATAGAATTAGCATTCCTGTAAGAATTCTTTGCAAAGATTTAATTGAAAATAAACTATAAGAAATAGCTCCCGTCATTATTACGAGAGCTATTTTTTAAACCACTTGGAACTATTATTCAATTTATTCTTTTTTACAAATGTTCACATTTTAATCACAGTTACAGTTTTTCATCTTCTGTAACTGTTGAATTTACAAGGTTTTTTAGTTTTTTGTTACTATTCCCACTCGATTGTTGCAGGCGGCTTAGATGTAACGTCTAACACAACGCGATTAATCTGGCGACATTCGTTTGTGATTCGAGTAGAAATCTTTGCCAATACATCGTAAGGAACTCGCGACCAATCAGCAGTCATAGCGTCTTCCGAACTTACTGGTCGAAGCACGATTGGAGAACCGTATGTGCGCTCGTCTCCTTGAACTCCAACAGAGTGAACATCTGCCAAAAGCACAACTGGGCATTGCCAAATATCGCGATCTAATCCAGCTGCCGAAAGCTCTTCGCGCGCAATTGCATCTGCTTCTCTAAGCACAGCTAAACGCTCGCGAGTAATCTCGCCAACAATGCGAATTCCCAATCCTGGCCCTGGGAACGGCTGGCGCCACACAATAGCGTCTGGAAGCCCAAGCTCCGTACCAATTGCGCGAACTTCATCCTTAAACAAAGTGCGCAAAGGCTCAATAAGCTTAAACTTTAAGTCCTTTGGTAAGCCGCCAACATTGTGATGCGACTTAATGTTTGCAGCACCGTCTCCGCCGCCAGACTCAACAACATCTGGGTAAAGCGTGCCTTGTACAAGGAACTTAACTTCTGCTCCAGATTTTCCAGCTTCTTCAATAACTTGACGCTGTGCTTTTTCAAATGTGCGAATAAACTTTTCGCCAATAATCTTGCGCTTGCGCTCTGGCTCACTAACGCCTTTAAGCGCATCTAAAAAGTCATCTTCTGCATCTACTGCAATAAGCTTGATTCCAGTTGCCTCAACAAAATCATGCTTAACTTGCTCAACTTCGCCTTTACGAAGAAGACCATGGTCTACAAAAACGCAAGTAAGCTGATCTCCGATTGCTTTATGCACAAGAGCTGCAGCAACAGCGGAATCGACTCCTCCAGAAAGTCCGCAAATAACTTGCGCATTGCCAACTTCTGCACGAATCTTTGCAACCTGATCTTCAATAATATTAGAAGGATTCCAATCATTTTCCAATCCTGCGCACTCGTGCAAAAATGTGGAAATAAGCTTTTGACCTAAAGGCGTATGCTTGACTTCTGGATGCCATTGCACTCCGTAAAGCTTGCGACTTTTGTCTTGCATAGCTGCAACTGGAGCACCTTGAGTGTGAGCAAGCACCTCGAATCCTTCTGGCGCGCTCTTAACTGCCACTCCGTGACTCATCCAAGTATTTTGATCTGCTGGAGAATTGGCGAGTAATCCTTCTGCATCGTCAATAGTTGCATGCGTTTTTCCGTACTCACCCAATGCTGCTTTGTCTACAACGCCACCAAGCTCGTGAGCCATAACTTGGAATCCGTAGCAAATTCCAAGCACTGGAACGCCCGCTTCAAAAATCTTTGTGTCAATTTTTGGCGCTCCTGGCTCATAAACGGAGGCAGGGCCGCCAGAAAGAATTATGGCTTTTGGATCTTTTGCCAGCATCTCCTCTACTGGCATGGAGTGTGGAACAAGCTCCGAATAAACGTTTGCTTCCCTCACTCTTCTAGCGATTAGCTGGGCATATTGGGCACCGAAGTCAACTACAAGTACCGGACCGTTTGCCATGATTCTCCTTATATATAAGAAACACATTTATAGGTGATTCAATTTATACTAATGGCGCTTTTAGACGTTGCGTTGTGCGAAACGCCGTAACTTAACAAATTATAAAAATTGTAAAAATAAACAACCTTTACATAACAAGAAAGTGAACATCAAACATAACATAATTGATACTTTTAAGGTGATTTTTGTTAACACTTTAACACATTTTTTCAACAAATTCGCACGTAGTAACTAATCAAACGCACAAAAGTCAAAAGCTGTTACTATACTGAAAAAGATGGAAAAAGAGGCGAATACATTTGTTTTTTGGCCTCTATAACCAAATGGTAATGATTAAAATCGCACTGAAAAGTGCTTGAGTACAGGAGTACACATGACGAGTCCTGTTATTGGCACCCCTTGGAAGAAGCTTAACGCTCCAGTTTCCGAGGCGGCCATCGAAGGCGTAGACAAGTATTGGCGCGTTGCTAATTACCTCGCTATCGGTCAGATTTATCTTCGCAGCAATCCTCTAATGAAGGAGCCATTCACTCGCGAAGATGTTAAGCATCGTCTAGTCGGCCACTGGGGTACAACTCCAGGCCTTAACTTCCTTATTGGACACATCAACCGCTTTATTGCTGATCACCAGCAGAACACAGTGATTATCATGGGTCCAGGCCACGGCGGCCCAGCTGGTACTGCTCAGTCTTATCTTGACGGTACCTACACTGAGTACTATCCAAAGATCACCAAGGACGAAGCTGGTTTGCAGAAGTTCTTCCGCCAGTTCTCTTACCCAGGCGGCATTCCTTCTCACTTTGCTCCAGAGACCCCAGGCTCAATCCACGAAGGTGGCGAGCTTGGTTACGCTCTCTCCCACGCTTACGGCGCTGTTATGAACAACCCGAGCTTGTTCGTTCCAGCAATCGTTGGCGATGGCGAAGCTGAAACTGGTCCTTTGGCTACTGGTTGGCAGTCCAACAAGCTCGTGAACCCACGTACCGATGGTATTGTGCTTCCAATCTTGCATTTGAACGGCTACAAGATTGCTAACCCAACCATTCTTTCCCGTATTTCCGACGAAGAGCTTCACGAGTTCTTCCACGGCATGGGCTACGAGCCATACGAGTTCGTTGCTGGCTTCGATGATGAGGATCATCTTTCCATTCACCGTCGTTTTGCCGATATGTTTGAAACCATCTTCGATGAGATTTGCGATATTAAGGCCGAGGCTCAAACTAACGACGTAACTCGCCCTTACTACCCAATGATTATCTTCCGCACTCCAAAGGGTTGGACTTGCCCGAAGTTCATCGACGGCAAGAAGACCGAAGGTTCTTGGCGTGCACACCAGGTTCCACTGGCTTCCGCTCGCGATACCGAAGCTCACTTCGAGGTTTTGAAAAACTGGATGAAGTCCTACAAGCCTGAAGAGCTCTTCGACGAAAAGGGTGCTGTTAAGGAAGACGTTCTTTCCTTCATGCCAAAGGGTGAACTCCGTATTGGCGAAAATCCAAACGCCAACGGTGGTCGTATTCGCGAAGATCTTAAGCTTCCAAATCTTGAAGATTACGAAGTCAAGGAAGTTAAGGAATTCGGTCACGGCTGGGGTCAGCTCGAAGCTACCCGTCGTCTTGGTGTTTACACTCGCGACATCATCAAGAACAACCCAGATTCCTTCCGTATCTTCGGCCCAGATGAGACCGCTTCCAACCGTTTGCAGGCTGCTTACGAAGTAACCAACAAGCAGTGGGACGCAGGCTACCTTTCTGGCTTAGTCGACGAGCACATGGCTGTTACTGGCCAGGTTACCGAGCAGCTTTCCGAGCACCAGATGGAAGGCTTCCTCGAGGGCTACTTGCTCACTGGTCGTCACGGCATTTGGAGCTCTTACGAGTCCTTCGTACACGTTATCGACTCCATGTTGAACCAGCACGCAAAGTGGCTTGAGGCTACCGTTCGCGAGATCCCATGGCGTAAGCCAATCTCCTCTGTGAACTTGCTTGTATCCTCTCACGTATGGCGTCAGGATCACAACGGCTTCTCGCACCAGGATCCAGGCGTAACCTCCGTGCTCTTGAACAAGACCTTCAACAACGATCACGTAATCGGCATTTACTTCCCAGTAGATTCCAACATGTTGCTTGCTGTTGCTGAAAAGGCTTACAAGTCCACCAACATGATTAACGCCATCTTCGCTGGCAAGCAGCCAGCTGCTACTTGGTTGACTCTCGACGAAGCTCGTGAAGAGCTCGAGAAGGGTGCTGCTGAGTGGAAGTGGGCTTCCAACGCTAAGAACAATGACGAAGTTCAGGTTGTTCTTGCTGGTGTTGGCGATGTTCCACAGCAGGAATTGATGGCTGCTGCCGACAAGTTGAACAAGCTTGGCGTTAAGTTCAAGGTTGTTAACGTTGTTGACTTGCTCAAGTTGCAGTCCGCTAAGGAAAACAACGAAGCTTTGACTGACGAAGAGTTCACTGATCTCTTCACTGCCGATAAGCCAGTCCTCTTCGCTTACCACTCCTATGCACATGACGTTCGCGGCTTGATTTACGATCGTCCAAACCACGACAACTTCAACGTTCATGGCTACAAGGAGCAGGGCTCCACCACCACGCCATACGATATGGTTCGCGTGAACGACATGGATCGTTACGAGCTTACCGCTGAAGCGTTGCGCATGGTTGATGCCGCTAAGTATGCCGACGAAATCAAGAAGCTCGAGGACTTCCGCCTCGAAGCCTTCCAGTATGCAGTCGACAAGGGTCTTGATCACCCAGACTACACCGATTGGGTATGGCCAGGCGTTAAGACCGACAAGCCAGGCGCTGTTACCGCAACCGCCGCAACCGCCGGCGATAACGAGTAGTTTTAAGCTATCAACGCTAAAATTGCTTAGCTGATTTTTAGGGAGTCAATCGAAAGGTTGGCTCCCTAAAAAAATTAGTCGCACAAAAAAATTAATAATAAAACACATAAAAAATCAAAATTTCCGCTTGTTGTTTTGCAAATAGCCTTAAAATAGCTAAGGATTCTTCGTTCGATATGCAATTTTCAACGTTGAAATACGGAGAATAGTAAAAACGAAAATGCAAAGCAAAATAAAAATGCAAAGCAAAATAGAATAAACACAGACGCATCAAAGGAGAAAAGTCGTGTCGTTAGTTAACGTAACTATTATTAGCGCAGATTGCGCGCAAAGTCGCAATGTTGTAGCACTAGGAGTTACAAAAGCTCTTTCTAATCATTATTCAACAACTGTTTTTAGGCCATCCGCAAAACATGATGACGCATTTACAAGCGAATTGATAGCCGCAAGCAACACAAAACCAACGCTGGAACAAGTAATCGCAGCATGCCCATGCGCAGTTCGTAAAAACAAAGACACACTAAGAGGAGACATTGTAGCTAGTTACAACGAGCTGATTAGCGCAACAAACGCTCAAGGATGCGTTATTGTAGCAAGCGATTCTACTTCTGTATTTGACCCAGACTTATTTAGATTTGATGCATCTGTTGCAGCAGACTTAGCTTCCCCAGTGTTCTTAAGCGTTTGCGCAGAAGGCAGAGATAGTAAGCAAATCTTGCAAACAATCGAAGCACAATCCGCAAGCGTTAGCAAAGAATACACAAAAGTATTTGGCATTTTTGTAACTGATTGCAAAGAAGACTTAGCAAAAGAATTAAAAGAAGACTATGCTCAAAGCAATAATGGCACTCCACTTTGGACTTTGCCTTCTATAAGCGAATCAGAGTTTAATAAATTCAGCGATTACGTTGAAAACGAAGAAATCATTAGCGCTTTGCAACAGCCATTTGCCGCTCCTACTACCCCATACGCCTTCCAATACAGCCTGCTTGGAAAAGCTAAAGCAAATAAGAAAACAATAGTGCTCCCAGAAGGCGAAGAAGACCGCATTCTAAAAGCAGCTGATTATTTGCTAGAGCGAGACATTGTAAACCTCGTTATTGTTGGAGAACGCGAATCTATTCTTGCAAGAGCACAAGAGCTTGGATTAAAGTCTCTTAGCAAAGCAAGCTTCCAATCTATGAGCGACGAAGAGATTCTTAGCAAAATGATTAGCAAGCTTTGCGAATTGCGCGCAAAGAAAGGCATGACAGAAGATCAAGCTAGAGAACAGCTTAAAGACGCAAGCTATTTTGGCACAATGCTAGTGGTACTTGGATTAGCAGACGGACTTGTTTCTGGCTCTGTTAACTCAACGGCAAATACCGTTCGCCCTGCTCTTCAAGTTATTAAAACTAAGCCTGGATCTAAGCTTGTTTCTGGCGCATTCATTATGTGCTTTAAGGATCATGTGGCAGTATTTGCAGATTGCGCAATCAACCTTAATCCAGACGCGCAACAGCTTGCAGATATTGCTCTTCAATCCGCACAAACCGCTAAAGCTTTTGGCTTAGATCCTAAAGTTGGCATGCTATCTTACTCCACTCTTGGATCTGGAAAAGGCCCAGACGTTGATCTGGTAGAAGAAGCAACAAAGATTGTAAAAGAAAGCGACCCAGACTTAAAGGTTGTTGGATCTATTCAGTTTGACGCTGCGTGGTCCGAAACTGTTGCTGCGTCCAAAGCTAAAGGCAATGATGTTGCAGGCCACGTAAATGTGTTTGTGTTCCCAGACTTATGCGCTGGAAACATTGGATACAAGGCCGTTCAGCGCTCCAGCGGCGCTTTGGCTGTTGGACCAATCCTGCAAGGCTTAAACAAGCCTGTTAACGACTTGTCTAGAGGCGCATTGGTTCAAGATATTATTAACACTATTGCTCTTACGGCTTTGGAAGCGCAATTCTAATAATCGCAAGCATTAATCGCAAGAAATAATTTAATAATCGCAAGTTCTTACAATGATTTGCAAATATAATAATAAGTAAATACAAAAGCATTTATTGGCATTCATTGTAGGAACTTGCATGTACACTTAAACGTGGCAATTTACTAGCCTTATCAACACTTTATGGAGGATGCCCTCATGGCAAAAACCGTTCTTGTTATCAATTCTGGTTCTAGTTCTATTAAGTACCAGCTCGTCGATTTGGAAAGCGGCGAAGGCATTGCATCTGGTATTGTAGAAAAAATTGGCGAACCAGTTGACGGACACTACAAGCACGTATTCAATGGCGAAAAGCATGAGTTTGACGAGCCAGTGCACGATCACGAGCAAGGCTTAAAGCGCGTACTCGGCTTCTTCGAGGAATATGGTCCAAATCTTTCCAAGTCTGGAATCGTAGCTGTTGGACACCGCGTTGTTCAGGGTGGCTTAACATTCCCTAAGCCTGCATTAGTGAACAAAAAGACCATTAATAAGGTGAAGGATTTGGCTGTTTTGGCTCCACTTCACAACGGACCAGAAGCTGTTGGCGCTGAAGTCATGACTGAACTTTTGCCAGATGTTCCACAGATTATGGTGTTTGACTCTTCGTTCTTCCACGATTTGCCACAGGTTGCTGCGACTTACGCATTGAACAAAGATATTGCAAACCAGTACCACATTCGTCGCTATGGCGCTCACGGCACTTCCCACGAATACATTGGCTCTGTAGTTCCAAGCGTTGTTGGAAAGCCTGCAGAAGGTTTGAAGCAGATTGTTTTGCACATTGGTAACGGTGCTTCTGCTTCTGCTCAGGTTTCTGGCAAGCCAATTGAAACTTCTATGGGCTTAACACCTCTCGAAGGTTTGATGATGGGCGGCCGCACTGGAGATATTGACCCAGCTGTAGTGTTCCACCTTATTCGCAATGCTCACATGAACGTAGACGAGCTTGATACGCTCTTTAACAAGCGTTCTGGCATGATGGGCATGACTGGCCACGGCGATTTGCGCGATATTCATAAGCTCATCGCAGAAGGCGACGAAGATGCTAAGCTTGCTCTTGGCGTGTACGTTCACCGCATTGTTGGCTACATTGGCAACTACACAGCTCAAATGGGCGGCGTAGACGTAATCACATTCACTGCTGGCGTTGGCGAAAACGACGAGATTGTTCGCGCTCTTGTGTGCGAAAAGCTTGCTCCATTCGGCGTTAAGCTCGATAAAGAGAAGAACTTGGTTCGTTCTAAGGAGCCACGCATCATTTCCACTCCAGATAGCTCTGTGATTATTGCTGTAATCCCAACTAACGAAGAGTTGGCAATCGCTCGAAAGTCTGCACAAATCGCAGAAGCTGGAGTCGATTCTTACGGCAACAAGTTTGAGCGCTGAATCGTAGTGTAAAACAACGTAACGTAAAAACGTAACACATAAATAATCCCGGGTTAAAAAAAAACTCGGGATTATTTGTTATTTAGGCTCACTATTTAGGCTCACTATTCGAGCATCTTATTCCACATACCAGGAAAATCAGGGATTGTTTTGCGCGTAGTGGCAATATTTTTTACGCTTATATTAGATATACGAAGACCTAACATTGATGCAAAAGTTGCCATTCTGTGATCCGCATAAGTCTCCATCACTTCCCCATGCATATTTTTGCTAGGAATAATACGAATTCCATCTTCTAGCTCTTCTGCGCCTATTCCAACGCGATTTAGTTCCGTAACTATTGCACTCAAGCGATTCGTTTCGTGACCTCTTAAATGCGCAATACCGTGCAACTCGCTTACACCGTCTGCAAACGCAAGAATCGCAGCAATACTTGGAGCAACCTCGCCAGCAGCAGCCAAATCAAGCGACTTAATGGCATGAATTTTGCCGCTTCCAGTTACGCACAATGTTGAAGAATCTGCACTAGAATGCTCAAAAACAATTTTTGCACCCATTTGCTCAAGAATCCCAGGCAACAATCCCCCAGGCTGAGTAGTTTTAAGCGGCCAATTAGGGATTTTAACGCATCCGCCAGCAATCAACGCTGCTCCAATAAAAGGCGCTGCGTTAGAAAGATCTGGCTCTACAACAACTTCATCCGGCAAAGTCAAATCATGCTCTTTAACACGCCATACTCCGCTTTCTGGCATATCTACTACTCCGCCAGCTTTGCGCACATCTTCCATTGTCATTTGAATATGAGGCATACTAGGCAATTTGCTTCCAATATGCTCTATTTGTAATCCTCCTGGAACGCGAGATGCAATTAGCAGCAGCGCAGATATAAATTGAGACGATGACGAAGAGTCAATGCGAATAACGCGATTATTGCAAGAATTCTGCGCACTATTTACACCATACGATTCAAGATTTTTAGGCGGAATAACACTAAATGGTAAGAATCCAACTTTTCCGTGATATACGATTTTTGCGCCCAACTGCTCCAATCCATCTAGAACAGGCTTCATTGGACGAGCATACGCTTGCTCATCTCCATCAAATTTCACACAATTATTTGCAAACAGCGCTAAAGCCGTTACAAAACGCATAACCGTTCCAGCTAAACCACAATTAACAACCGCACAATCATCTACGCTAAAAACGCCATTTTTGGGCGGAATAACACAAACTGTAGTGCCATCGCAGCTTAGCAAATCGCATTTAACTCCAAATACGCTTAGCGCGTTAATCATAAGTTCCGTATCTCTTGATCTCAGCAATCCCTTTAGAACAACTGGCTTACTTCCAAGAGCTGCCAAAATCAAATATCGATTAGACAATGATTTGCTTCCAGGAATATTCACTGTTGCATTCAAAGGAGTATTGCATGATGGAGCTTGCCAAACATCATCATGATTATAAGGATTCATTATTCCGCTCATATTATGAATACTATCTATAAATATGTACGCATTGTAATTTTCAAAATGATTTACACAATGCTTTACATACGAATAAACGCATTATGCCAATATCCTGTTTGTATTGAAGCATATAAAGCAATAGTAGGAACAGCAATGCAAATTGCATAAAATATCCAATCGTATGCTGTTAACTTCGATTTTCGTGCTGGAACACGTTTAATACTACTTCCAAAAGCCCTAGCTTCCATAGCTGTAGCAAGTTTAGTGCCTCTGCGAATAGATAACACGAGCAAACCAAAAGATTGCGAAAGCATACGCTGCAACGCTTTACCATCCGATATACCACGAGACCTTCGAGCTAAACCAAAAGCGCGCCAATCATTTTGCAATAGACTAAACATTCTCAATCCAGCTAATGCTCCGTACACAAATCGTGGAGAAAAATGCAAAATCTGCACTAAGCCGTCTGCTAAATCAGTTGGATCTAATCCAATGGCTAATATAACGCCTGGAACTGCTACAGATGCAACACGAACAAACGTACAAATTGCCAAATACAATGATCCTTGGCTTATATGCATCCAGCCAAACTTAAATATATCATCTCCAGAACTTTGACCATATAAAAGAACCGATATAAAACTACCCGAAGCAGCAATCCAAACTGGCCAAGTATGGCGTAAAACATACCAAGGAGTTACTCCAGCAATTGCAAATAACAGTATATCTAAACCGAATGCAATAGAAGCTGAAACAATATCTAATGTAACAAACATAGGCAAGCAAAGTAGCAGCGCTCCAATAAAACGGCTTATTGGATTGAGCCTACGAATAAACCAAGAAGGCGAAACTAGTCGTTCACTTTCTAAACGTTTAGAAGATGCAGTTACATCAATATGCGAAACTTTCAATAAATTTTCAAAGTCTTTAACTTGGATTCTAGACGATTCTTCTACACTACTAGTTTTATTCACTTCTACTCATTCCCTTCACTATAGTTATGAGCGGACACTGCGATTTTTTCGTGACTCAACTCTTATTACTCTGGCATCTAAAGACTTTACAAGCTCATCATCGTGAGTAACAACAATCACCGCTGAGCCACTATCGCGTATTTGCGCAATAAGTTTCACCATTGCTGTCCAAGTTTTAAAATCTTGTCCAAAAGTAGGCTCATCCATAATAACAACGCGTGGAGCAGCAGCTAAAAGCGTAGCTACAGAAAGTCTACGTTTTTCTCCTCCAGATAATGTATAAGGATTAGCAAGAGCAAAACGCTTCAAATCCATACGTTCAAGCATGCTATCGGCAATATCGTAAGATTCCTTTTCGCTTTTTCCTTGCTTTTTAGGGCCTAAAGCAACTTCGTCTCTTACAGACGATGTTATAAATTGATGCTCTGGCTCCTGAAACACCATGCCAACTCGCCCTAGTAATTCTTGACTTTTCCAAGTAAAAAGATTATTTTTACGTCGTTTCGGCACATACTTTTCCATCATGCACACACTGCCAGCAATTGGTTTTAATAAGCCTGCAAGCGTTAACGCTAATGTGGTTTTACCAGCACCATTAGGTCCCATTAAAGCCGTTACTTCGCCAAAACGAAAAGCTACATTAACATGTTCCGCTAGTGGCAGAGTTCTTCCAAAAGAGCAATCATTTGTATAGAGCGCAACAGATTCTTCCGTATCTTTGATTTCGTCTTTTATTTCGTCTTTGATCTCGCCATCGCAATGTTTAGGAGCAAAAGATTTAACTGTTCTTCCTGGAACCCAAGCACCACCTTTTGCAAGCATATCGCCATACTTTTCAAAAACATCCTCAGGCTTACCGTCTGCAATAACGCATCCTACATTTGAATCATTATTATTTTCATCTTTTCCAATAACAATAACTCTATCAATCAAATCCAGCCACACATCAATATGATGTTCAACTACAATCATTGTAGAACCTGTTTTTTTAAGAATATTCGCTACAGCATCATGAACTTGCTGAACACCTTCAGGATCTAGATTGGCTGTAGGCTCATCTAAAAGCAGTAACCCAGGATGCATTGCAAGCACTCCTGCTAAAGCAAGACGTTGCCTTTGGCCTCCCGATAAAGATTGTGTTGAGCGTCTAAGACCCTGACTTCCTTGAGTAATATTGTCTAATCCAACAGCTTTTAGCGAAAGCTTTACGCGATTCCAAGTCTCTTCGCTATTAACTCCAAGATTCTCACTTCCAAAAGCTACGTCGTCGCCTACTCTTTCAAGAATGATTTGAGAATCAGGATCTTGCATAACAAGTCCAACTTTTCCGCGAGCATCTCTAGCATGAACGCCACCGATTAGAAGGCTACCTTCTTCCATGCCTTCTGTTTCATCACCTAAAACACCTGCTAAACCAGCCATAAACGTGCTTTTTCCAGCGCCAGAAGCACCTAAAAGCAAAACATGTTCACCAGGCTTAATATCAATATTTACATTCCTCAACACAAAATCTTTGCGAGTAGCGTGTCTCCAACCCCAGTCTTTAGCAACTACGCTCGCTGGAGTCCATTCAGTCTTATTCACAAATTGCATACAAACAAACTTTCATTGCATAGCAAAATTTTCATTGCATAGCAAAATCTAAAATATAAAAATTGCATAACACAATTTCAAAAAATATAAAGTAAAACAAATACGAAATATAAGCATCATACGAGTAAACTACCGTGTTTTTGCATTTTGCGCATTAAACACGATAGTTTACAAGTTGCAATTAGTACTTAGATATAACTCACACTAATGCTTGAGGACGCCCTGACTCAAAACGATCAAGCACACCCGTTGCAGCTAATGCCTTTTGAACAAACCACACTACAACGCCTGCAACAATAAGACCAGAAATAATAGAAGTAATGAGATTTGCAACAATATATTGAGCGCTCCAGCCTTGACCGCCACTAACCCAATTGTAGATAAAGCAAGCTACGCCTGCTAACGATCCAGATATTGCAGTGGAAAGCAGATTCCATGTTTTGTACATAAAGAAAATGAATGCAAGTTCAGCGCCAACGCCTTGAATAATACCGACGATTAACGATCCGCCAACACCCCATTGATTTCCTAACATAAGTTCCACAAAAGCAGCAAGCGTTTCGGCAAACAATGCAGCACCAGGCTTACGCACGATTATTGCAGCTAAAGGTCCAGCAAAAAGCCAAAAACCATTAGATAAGCCTTCAGCACCAGGCAATAAGCTTGCAAAAAGATTAGTAGGAGCTGCGCACACAATATCCCAAGCCCAGAATAATACGCCAGATGCAACAGCGATAATAGCAGCTATGACGATATCAAGAATACGCCAGCGATTAGAATGTTCCATTGAAACATTAGTCATAATAAGTGCCTTTCTTCAATATTGAAAGATTTGGGCACGGGAAAAGAGCGACATCCGTTGCTAATATTACTTAGCACACGTTCAATCGGTCGAAGCTTTCGCTTCCTCTCAGCCAAAACGGCTCCCGAGTCAAATATTTATAATCACAGTGTAAGAATCTAACACAAATAATGCACCAAAAACTCACCTATACAAGAATACACATAGAGTGCTTTTTTGTATAGTAGATGTTCAAAAAACAAGCAGATATAAAAAAGTCGGGGTGACAGGATTCGAACCTGCGACATCCTGCTCCCAAAGCAGGCGCGCTACCAAACTGCGCTACACCCCGATGCTTTCTAGCTGATTACCAGCTCCAAGCACAATCAAATACAATAGCGCACATTGCAGACAAACGCAAATTTGCAACACGCGCGATAGAATAGAACAAGCATTGAAAAATAGGAAACGGATTTTAGAGGTTAGCATGGGGCGTTTTCAACGTGCGGAGGCAGCTGGATTAATCGCTTTTCTAGCGTGCGCATTATTTGGCATGATTGTAATGTCTATATACATAAACACAATGCCAGCAATATGGCAAGTTACACAACGCTTGTTTACAATGGCGTCTGGAGTTGTAGCAGCTTGCAGCATGTGCACTTTTGTAGTCGGATATTTAAGAACACACAAAGGAATACTTAAAAAGAATTGGTTACAAATTGCAAAACACGCTTTTGAAATAATCGCTCTTTCTACGATTTATGGCGCAACAATGCTACTTATGTCTTTTGCTCTTCTCTCTATAATCAACAGCATTATTGGAAGAAGTGCCGTAAACACTTATCTTCCTGTTCTTTGTTGCGCATTAAGTGGAATTGTTGGATATGCAACTCTTGTACAAGCAGAACTTTTAGAAGCAAAAACCGTTGCTTCACTTCTTCCACTATTTGTGATTTCTGGAGCTGCAACAGCTGGATTAACTTCCGATGACCCGTATTGGTATAACAATAACTTCTCTCAGCTAGGAGACAGAACAACGTTTGCAGCAAGCATGTTTAACGCAACGCTGATTCTAGCTGGAATATGCATTATTATTACAAGCTACTTTGCTATAACCGAGTTTGTTGCAACACAGCACGAAATCTTGCAAAATAAGGGCACTAACGCTACAAAGCATTTTAAAACTCGAACAACTATTATGGCAGCTTTGCTAATTCTTGGAGGAATAGCATTTATTGGAATCGGAACGTTCCGCTACACTCCTCACCCAGTTATACACGATTTATGTGCTAGAGGCGTTACTGGCCTTATTTGCACAATGCTTATATGCCTTCCATGGCTTGCTCCTAGACTTTCTAAAACATTCTACGTTGCTTCGGATTTAGCTGTTATTCTTACTGCTTGGGTTGGAAACCAATGGGTTCATGGCAATAACACTTTAACAAATGTAGAAGCTTTGTCTTGTTTACTATTTTTAGGGTGGATAATAGTGTTTTCAAGACAAGTCGCAGCTATGCAAAGCGACCGTTTAAGGTCTTAAGTCAAATCTTAAATAATGCATTAAATAATGTCTTAAATCAAAGTATTAAATCAAGATATTAAAAATGTGACCTACAACCAGCTAAAATCAGCAAAATCGTAGGTCACAATTAATTAATTTGCTTATATTATTCTTTATATTCTTAATATTATTCTTGCTTTTCACTCATAAGAAGAAGGAAGCTTCTTGATTGAGCAACAATATTAAAACCAGATTCGTAATGCAATTGCGGACCTTTTGGATTATGAGTGTCTACAACAAGAGTCCACTTTTCGCCATAACGCTTATCTGGCAAAGTGAAAGTTATAGGCTCGTAATGCGCGTTGAAAATAAGAATAAAGTCATTATCAACCATTCTACTTCCATACCAATCGGTTTCTGGAATATCTGAACCGTTCAAATAAATCATCACCGAAAGCGCGTGAGTATTACTCCAAGCTTCCATATCCATTACGGAACCTGTGTGATCAAACCACTCTACTTGCGGAATCTCTGAAGCATCATCCGAAGGCATACGACCAATAAAGAACCTACGCCTATGCAAAACAGGGTGATCTAGTCTTAAATGAATAAGCTTAGAAACAAAGTCAAACATATCTTTTTGAGTGGAATCAAAATCCCAATTAATCCAAGAAATAGCATTATCTTGGCAATATGCGTTGTTGTTTCCATTTTGAGTACGCATAATCTCGTCTCCAGCGCAAATCATAGGAATGCCCTGGCTCATTAGCAAAGTTGAGAAAAGATTTCGCATTTGGCGCCAACGAAGCTCGTTAACATCGTGAATATTTGTAGGGCCTTCTACCCCGCAATTCCACGAACGATTGTCGTTAGCACCGTCGTTATTGCCTTCCTTATTTGCTTCATTATGCTTTTCGTTGTAGCTCACCAAATCGTTCATAGTAAAACCATCGTGAGCAGTAATAAAGTTTACGGAAGCTACAGGCTTACGACCATTTTGCTCATATAAATCGGAGCTTCCCATAAGTCGGCTTGCAAACTCTGGCAAAGTCGAAGGCTGCGAGCGCCAAAAATCACGCACGCAATCGCGGTATCGGCCATTCCACTCAGACCAGCTTGGAGGGAATCCGCCAACTTGGTATCCGCCAACGCCAATATCCCAAGGCTCTGCAATAAGTTTTACGCTAGAGATAATAGGGTCTTGCTCAATAATGTCGAAGAATGCAGAAAGCTTATCTACTTCTTGGAATTGACGAGCTAGCGTTGCAGCCAAGTCGAATCTAAATCCATCAACATGCATTTCGGTTACCCAATATCGCAAGCTATCTGTGATTAGTCGCAAGGCTTTAGGAGATCGCATAAGAAGCGAGTTTCCTGTGCCAGTAGTGTCAAAATAATGACGCTGATCGTTGTCTACTAGGCGATAGTAAGCACGATTGTCGATTCCCCTAAAGCTTAATGTTGGACCTCTATCGTTTCCTTCTGCAGTGTGATTGTAAACAACGTCTAGAATAACTTCCATTCCTGCAGCATGATATGCCTTAACCATTGCCTTAAACTCGTTTACTTGCTCGCCGCGCTGACCAGAGCTTGAATACGAGTTTTGAGGAGCAAAGAAGCCAATAGTGTTATATCCCCAATAGTTGCTCAAGCCTTTATTTTGTAAGAAAGAATCGTTTACAAATTGATGAATAGGCATAAGCTCAATGGCAGTAATTCCAAGCTTTTTTAAGTAAGATATTACGCTTGGATGAGCTAATCCAGCATACGTTCCGCGGATTTCGGGAGGAACATTACGATTTAGATTCGTCATTCCTCTAACATGAGCTTCGTAAATCACGCTATCGTGATACGGAATCATTGGGTGCTGGTCGTTTCCCCAATCAAAATATGGGTTTATAACAGCAGCTTTCATAGTGTGATCTGCAGAATCCAAAGTGTTCATTGCTGCTAAATCATCAGGATTTGCAAACCAATAAGAAAACAGGCTCTCGTCGCCGTCAATATTTCCTTCTATTGCCTTTGCATAAGGGTCTAAAAGCAGCTTGTTTGGATTACACCACAATCCATGATTTGGATCATACGGACCGTGAACTCTATAGCCGTATCTTTGGCCTGGCTGTATTCCAGATATGTAAGTATGCCAAACGTAAGAATTCTGCTCAGTCATATCGATGCGCGTTTCGTTGTCTTGCTCGTCAAACAAGCACAACTCAACATGCTTTGCTACTTCGGAAAACAATGCGAAGTTTACGCCCGCGCCATCGTAGGTAGCTCCAAGCGGATACATAGAACCTGGTCTAATTTGCATAATTCAAGTATTGCATATATTTATATAGTTTTCATCAATACATAAGGCGATTCTTAAAAAAGATTAAACTTTTGCATAATGCAAGCTTTTTTAGAAAATAAAAAAATCCTTTATTAAACAGTATGATTTTTCCCTAGATTAAAGGCAACACGCCGAAGTATAGCCTTTAACCACATTGCTCTAAAAAGCTAGAAAAAAGATTTTGAGCTTGATGAAATTGCATCATGATAAACGAAGAAGACATGATATTAGATATACAACAAGAAAATATACAACAAGAAGAGCTGCTAAGCCGCGTAGCAAAAGTCGAAGAACAACTATGCGACTTTTCAATACCAAATAAAACAATAGGCAGCCTTGGCGAAGAATACACGTCACTAAAACTAATGCTTAAAAATTGGATTTTGCTAGATAGAAATTGGCATAGTCGTTTTGGAGAGCTTGATGTTGTAATGATGAACACAGAAGGAATAATCGTATTTATTGAAGTAAAAACACGACGAAGCACAAGATTTGGTACCCCTTTAGAAGCAGTAACAGAAGAAAAACGCATAAAAACGCATAAAGCTGCATTTAATTGGCTAAAAAATCACAAAATGTTTAAGCATAGAAGAATACGATTCGACGTTGTATCAATACTTATTTCCAAAAACAAAAACATTCAAATACACCACATTTTAGGAGCATTCTAATGATTATTGGAAACGCATTATCTGTAGGACTACTTGGGTTAAAAGCCTTTACAATACAATTGCAAGCATTTATATCTAGCGGCCTGCCTGGATTCTCAATTATTGGACTTCCCGATACTTCTTTAAGCGAAGCAAGAGAACGAGTTAAATCGGCATATATGTCTTTGCGATGCGAATGGCCAGACACAAGGCTAACAGTAAATCTTTCTCCTGCTTCTATGCCAAAAAGTGGAGCATCTTACGACCTTGCAATCGCAGCAAGCATACTAAGCGCCAGAGGAATTATTCCACTTAATGAGCTAGAAAACACTATTATTTTAGGCGAGCTTAATTTAGACGGATCCGTTTTACCAATTCAAGGAATGCTGCCAATCGCACTATACGCTAAGCAAAAAAATATTACAAAAATGATTATTCCATACGGAAATCTTGAAGAAGCAAAGCTAGTAAATGGGATCGAAGCAATTGGGATTAAGCATATTTTGGATTTAGTAGACGAGCTAAATGGAAAATTAGAAGACGAAGCTAGGCCGATTGCCGAAAAGAACAGAGAACGCGCACTAAATGCGATTAACAAGTACGACCACATTAGAGTAGAAGAAAGAGAAAAAGCTGGCGATTTGCACAATGCTAATAGCAACGCAATTAAATTCCCGAGCAAAAATATGGCAGATAGCGTTGAGCCTGTAAATAACGATAAACCATTAAACGAAATTGGTGATATGTCGGAAGTATTAGGCCAAGAGCACACAAAGTGGGCTTTGCAAGTGGCGGCAGCTGGAGGACACCATGTTATGATGATAGGCCCTCCTGGGTCTGGAAAAACAATGCTAGCTTCTAGAATGCCAAGCATAATGTGCCCTCTTAACGAGCGAGAGCAGCTAGAAGTGGCATCTATTAGGTCGCTTTGCGGAACACTTCCCTACTACGGAATAACGGACGTTCCGCCTTTTGAAGCACCTCATCACACTTCTTCTGCAGCATCTCTTATAGGAGGCGGCGCAGGTTTAGCCAAGCCTGGAATCATAACTCGCGCGCATTGTGGAGTTTTATTTATGGACGAAGCTCCAGAATTTTCGCCACGAGTTTTGCAAACACTTAGAGAACCATTGGAATCTGGGCATATTGCTGTTTCTAGATCTAAAGGAACAACGCTATATCCTGCTAAATTCCAACTCGTTATAGCAGCAAACCCGTGCCCATGCGGATATGCGTACGGAAACGGAGAGCGATGCACTTGCAAAGAGAAGGAACGCATACGCTATTTTTCTAGACTTTCTGGACCAATTTTAGACAGGATTGATATTCAAATGGATGTTCCACCAGTAGAAAAAATCATAACCAGAAAAGCCATGTTAGAAAACGGCGCAAGTCAAATGTCGGAAAAGATTTTGACTAGCGCAATGATGCGTGAAAATGTAAAGAACGCAAGACTTGTTGCACAAGATCGTTTTAAGAAACTTGGTTGGAGTTGCAACGCTCAAGCTTCTGGAACGTGGCTTAGAAAATACACATCTCAAAAAGCGATTGAGCTTATAAATAAGTCTCTTGAAAACCACAAGTTGAGTTTACGCGGCGCAGATAGAGCACTTAGACTTGCTTGGACTTTGGCAGATCTTTGTGGTCGCACTTGCCCAGATTTAACCGATATGGCTCAAGCAATTAGCTTAAGGACAAGAATATGATTAGTACAGATAATGCAAATAATGCAAATGCTGTAAATATAGCCAATTCAGCAAATATAACAAACACGCAAACAAGTGATATTTATGCAATAAATGACGATACTTTAGCGCGAGCAATACTAACGTTTTGCGTAGATGGAGCAGACGCAATAATGTACACGCTTACTATAGGAACTGTTAATGCTACAAGCATTGTAGATGCACTATATTCTATTTGCGAATCAATCACTAAAAACACAAGCAAAATAAGCAATAAACAATTAGAGCTTGATTTTCCAACAAATAGTCATCAAAAAGATTCGAGCGAAAATAAACAGCAAGAATGCAATACCGATTCAAGCACAAACGATTTAGACAATGTGCTTACAAACATTATAAAAAATCACCCACAAATCAAAGTTTTAGAAAAATGCTTTTTGGAAGGTCTTAAAATTTGGGGCGGTAAAAGTGCAAACAATAAAAACGAAGTAAATAATTTTGCTGTATTGCATAAATCTGTTAAAAAATGGTGCCTACGAATGAAAAAACTACCTTTTTGGGATGCAAACAAACTCAAAAAATGGTTTAGCTCAAGCGGATCGCAATGGATTATATCTCCAAAAAGCAAGTATTGGCCTAAACAATTACAAGATTTAGCAACAAAATGCAAAGTTGCTCCCCCACTTTGCTTATGGGGAATTGGAGACCCAAACGCTCTTATTCAATGCAAACAACCACTTGCAATCGTTGGATCTAGAGGATGCAATGACTACGGGTACGAGCTTAGCTTTACTTTCGCAAAATCGTGCGCTAAAAAAGGGCACACAATTGTTTCTGGCGGAGCTTACGGAATTGACGCTGCAGCACATTGGGGAACACTAGATGCATTGGATTGCCATGCAATAAACGCAAGCCCTGTAGGCAAAACAATAGTCGTTTTTGCTGGAGGACTAAACAATATGGGACCAAGCAGCAATGCTCAACTTTTTAACGCAATACTTGCAAGCGGAGGCGCATGCATAAGCGAACTTTGCCCAGAAACTATTCCAGAAGCACGCAGATTCTTGTTAAGAAACCGCCTTATTGCAGCACTTGCAAGCAAAGTCATAGTTTCTCAAGCTAGATTAAGGTCGGGAGCATTAAACACAGCAAATTGGGCATTGGAACTAAACCGAGAATTATACGCAGTTCCTGGAGATGTAACTTTGCCAAATAATGCTGGATGCAACATGCTTATTCATGACGGAAAAGCTATGATGATATGCTCACACAGAGATATAGAAGACATCTACCCTAATTCACATCATTATTTGCCACATTCACTAAGTAATAACGAAAGTATTCCAGACACTTGCAATGATTTACAAAAGCTTATATTAAAAGCGATTCACAAATGCAAGCACAACAAAGTATGTGCAAATATAGACAATATTCACGAAGTTATTGCAAAATCAGAAACAAATGGCGATTTTTCAATATCGCAAATATCAGGAGAGCTTGCGATTCTTGAGCTAGATGGATTAATCAAAAGTCAAAATGGCGTTTTTAGCATAAATCGAAAAAAGACTTAAGTCTTAAATAAAAGTCTTAAAGTCTTAAATAAAAAGTCCTAAAGTCTTAAATAAAATGCGAAAAATATGAGAAAATAAGTGTTATGCAATCAAACTTTGAGCAAAGCGAATCAAACGCAAAAAGTCAAGAAAAAAGCGAGCAAATAAAAATAAATAACTCGTTTTACAACGTTTTAATTATTGGAGCTGGAGCTGCAGGACTTTCAGCCGCATTAGGCTTAGTAAAGTCTAAAGAGTACCAAACGCTAAAAACGCACGGAAAACAGCCTAAAATATTAGTGATTTGCAAACTTCAAGCGTTAAGATCTCATACAGGCTCTGCCGAAGGCGGAATTGCAGCATCATTAGGAAACGTAGAAAAAGATTGCTGGCAATGGCACTATTACGACACTGTTCACGGAGGCGACTGGCTAAGCGATCAAGACGCAGCAAAAATGCTGGCAAAAGAAGCTAGAGACACAGTTATTGAACTTGAGCACTTTGGAGTTGCTTTTTCTAGAACAAAAGACGGTCACATTAATCAAAGATTCTTTGGAGGCCATACTGCAAACTTTGGAAAACAGCCAGTTAGGCGAGCTGCGTACGCTGCAGATAGAATCGGCCACCAAATTCTATACAGCTTGTGGCAAAAATGCTTAGAAGAAAACATTGAAATTAGCGAAGAAATTTACGTTACAGACATTGCAATAAATAGCGAAACAAACAGCGTAGAAGGAGTTATAGCGCTAAACGAAAAAACGGGAAGCGTAGAAAAAATAAGCGCAAACAATGTTCTTATTGCAACTGGAGGCGCTGGAAGACTATTTGCAACAACTTCCAACTCTTGGGATTTAACTGGAGACGGAATGGCTTTAGCGCTAAATGCTGGATTGCAATTAGAAGACATAGAGTTTATACAATTCCACCCAACTGGATTAGCGCACACTGGAATATTGCTTTCGGAAGCTGCGCGAGGAGAAGGCGGAGTGCTTAGGAATTGCAAAAACGAAGCATTTATGAAGAACTACGACAATACGCACGCGGATTTAGCTCCAAGAGACGTTGTAAGCAGGGCGATTATAGCAGAAGTTGATGCAGCGCGAGGAGTGGAAGACACAACTAGCAACGTTGATAAAAAAGATTGCGTTTGGCTAGACATGACTCATATAGAAAAAGAGCATATGTTGGAGACTATTCCGCAAGTTGTTGAGACGATTGAAAAATATGCGCACTTAGATCCTTCAAAAGATCTTGTGCCTATTAAGCCTACTGCACACTACACAATGGGTGGAATACCAATCACTCTTAACAGCCAAGTCTATAAATTAGATAGAGGGAAAAAACAAAGCATAAAGGGATTATACGCTGCTGGAGAATGCGCTTGCTCGGGAGTACATGGCGCTAATCGCCTTGGCGGAAACTCGCTTCTTGACGCTTGCTTATTTGGAAAAATCGCAGGAAAATCTATTGCAAAAGACTTGCAAAATCAAGAAGAGACTCAAAATCAAAATAATTTGCAAAACAAAATCCAAAAAATAGACGAATTAGCTAAAAGGCGAATCCAAAAAATACGCGCTCTTATGCAAAGCGAGAATGATTCAAAAGATGAGCAAAATCCATACATGCTTTTAGATGCTCTAGAAGAGATTATGGAAACAGCTATTGCAGTAAGATGCAGCGAAAAGAGCATTAAAGAAGCTTTGCAAAAAATCGATACGCTTATTATTCCAAAAGCCAATATGCTTATTTTGCATTCTAAAAATCTTGTTTTTAATCAAGAACTAACAGCTATTTTGGAATTGAAAAACTTGATTACATTTGCAAAAGCAGTTTTGCAAGCATCGTTAGCAAGGCATGAATCTAGAGGATCTTTTACAAGATTGGATTATCCACAACATAAAAATGGCCAAAATCCGCAACATTCTATAGTGGATTTAAGCGGAAAAGTGCAAAATATTCCAGTTACAGTAGTGGATTTTGACCCAAATCATCCAATTAACGCGCAAAATGCTAGCGAAATTAAAGAAATTATTACAAAAATCAATTAATTTGCAACACGCCGAAGCAAAGAGTTGAAAAAAATGTTATAGTTCTATCTGTTGTCTAAAACACCCGTCCGGGTGGCGGAATGGTAGACGCGCTAGCTTGAGGTGCTAGTGCCTATTTGTACAGGCGTGCGGGTTCAAGTCCCGCTCCGGACACAAAATAAAGTCTTGTTGAGAAATCAGCAAGACTTTTTTGTTTCGTATTAGCAAACACTAATCGCGTAGCTAATCGCACTAACTAATCTCGTAGCTAATCTCGTAGCTAATCACGCTAGTTAATCACGTAATTCCAAGGGTCAAAAGCTCTACCAATCCAAGAAACGTCTAATGACTCACCAAAATTCTTATATATAGAATCGTGAATATCTTTAACAGCATACTTAAACCACAAAGATTCAATAGCGCTATGAGGAGTGTTTATAAGCATAGGCTTAATAATATTAGAGTGCGTTAGTTGCGATTCATAAATAGCTTGCTCATACGCGTCCGTTGCAGGATGATGTCTTAAATCACTTGTTACATACACGTCTGCTCCACAAGCGCGAACTTCATCGAATAAGGAATCACCCGAACCTGGAAGAACAGCTATTTTACTAACCATTGCATCAATATCTCCGCACACTTGAACGCCTAGCTTAGTAGCAGGTAAAGCGTTAAAAACGCGCGTAGCAAACTCTTTAAGCGTTATTTTTTGCTCAAGCACTCCAACTCTGCCAAGCCCAAGAGAAGTATCATTATTGCTTGCAGGAACAAGAGGATGCAAATCCTTAAGACCAAAAGCAATAGACGCAGCATCTGCTACTCCCCTAAAAGACGCGTCCGCATTAGTGTGACCAACCCATAATCCACAACGATTTTCAATAAGCGTTTGAACTATTTTCCCGCGAACAGAAAAACCAGAAACTTCGTGAACCGACTTAAAAAACAAAGGATGGTGCGAAACAATCAAATCCGCTCCCATTTTGCACGATTCTTCAACAGCTTCTAAAGTTGGATCCGATAAGCAAATAATTTTATTAACTTTATGCGAAGGATTCCCAACGATTAATCCTGGATTATCCCAAGACTCAGCAAAACTTAAAGGATATAAGTCTTCTAAAACATTAACAATCTCACCTAAAGTTGCCATTATTCCTATCCTTTACAATAAGCCTACAGTGGTCTTTACAATAATTCTCGCAAACACATCAATGCGCAGCAAGCTGCCAATCAGCACCAACTCCAGTAGAAACACTAAGCGGAACAGAAAGCTCAACAGTATGTTCCATAGCATTTTTAACAATGTTTTCTACAACATCCGACTCACCATGAGCAATCTCAAGAACAAGTTCATCGTGGATTTGCAAAATCACGCGACTCTTAACATTAGCTTTTCGCAAATCATCATCTACTCTAATCATTGCAAGCTTCATAATGTCTGCGGCGCTTCCTTGAATAGGAGCGTTTAGAGCAGCTCGTTCTGCAGCTTCTCTAGATGCCCTGTTCGTAGAATTTAACTTTGGGAAATATCTTCTTCTACCAAACATTGTTTGAGTGTATCCAAGCTTTCTAGCTTTATCTACTAAAGACTCCAAATAGTCGTGTACTGCACCAAAAGTATTGAAATACTTTTCTTTAAGCATCTCGGCAGCCGCAGGACTAATGCCTAGTTGCTTTGCAAGACCGTACGTACTGAGTCCGTACGCTAACCCGTAGCTCATTGCTTTAACATGACTACGCTGATCTGCGCTAACTTGCTCTACTGGAATCCTATAAACTAAGCTCGCTACAAACTTATGAAAATCAACTCCAGACTGGAAAGCATCAATAAGCGTTTTATCTGCAGAAGCATGAGCCATAATTCTAAGTTCCACTTGCGAATAATCACAACTCATAAGCTGCTCATAGCCACTTCCTGGAACAAATGCCGCTCTAATCTCTCTTCCTGCAGCATTTCTATTAGGAATGTTTTGCAAGTTTGGATCCGAAGAACTTAATCGACCAGTAGCAGCAATCGTTTGCTCAAAAGTTGTGTGAATCCTACCATCTTTATATCTTGCAGCATCAATAAGGCTTTGAACGATTTGCTTTAATTTATTAGTTTCACGATACTTAAGCAAAGCGCCTAAAAATTGACTTGGCTTCTCATCTGGATCAATTTTTGAATACAACTCTTGTAAAGCTTCGGCATTAGTAGTATACGAGCCACTTTTTGTTCTACGAGTAGGCTTTAGACCCATGTCTTCAAAAAGTAATTTCTGAATTTGCTTAGGACTTTGCAAATTTATTGGCTTAGCTGCAACGTCTAGCGCCATTTTTTGAGCAAAATTAGCTTCACTTGCAAAATTATCTCTCATAGACGTAAGTCGTAGCATATCTACAGCAGCGCCCGTATCTTCCATCTTCCTTAAAACTCTAGAAACAGGCATTTCAACGTCTACCATTAAGCCAGTTTGCTTGCGCTCATCTAACTCTTTCGCATATTGTTTAGAAAGCAAACGTATAACCAGAGCTGTTTCTAGCATGCTTTTTTCTAATTCTTTGTTATCTTGACTTTGCGAATCTTGATCTTTAGAATCTTGATCTTTAGAATCTTGGCTGCTATCAATATCAAAATCAAGTTTGCCTTGCGTTGGCTCAGCGTTTAATCGCGAAGAGTCTATATGAATATTCAAAACATGCTCAGCCATATCGCAAAGATTTTCGTTCTTAAAATCTGGCTCAATTAAGTAAGATGCTAAGCGAGTATCGACTAGCGGGCTAAAAGAGTAATTATCTTCTACAATTTTTAGAGACGTTAAAAGAGCAATATGCTTTTTATAATCGTGCAAAACTACTGAAGACTCATGCTTTTTTATAAAATCTCTTAGTTTATAAGCTATTGCGCTATTGGATTTAAGAACATTCGCATACACAATTGCAGCATCGTTACCAGCTAGGATTATTAATGCTTTTGCAAAAATACCAAACTGGCTAGTGTTGTTTTTTTCTTCTACAGCAAACACTACTAATTCTTTATTCTCTTTTATTGTTTTTGAGCATTCTAAGTCGTTTCTTATAAGATTTGCGCTATTTATATACGAGTCGGAAAAGTCGCAAGAATCCGCAACACAAGATTTTGCAATACTAATCCAATTATCTACATCAGACTCGGAATTAATATTATGCACGTTTATTTTATCTAACAGAGTTTTAACGTCTTCTATATCATCTGAATCATTTGATTCCGTAGAACCGCCATTTTCTGCATGCGCACTTCCAGCAGAAATCATTGTTTTAATATTCTCATCTAAAAGCTCTTTGGTTCCGCGAGTAAATTCTTTTAGAATCTTTCTTCTAGTACGCGTACCAAATTCAAGATTTTCAAACAACTCTCCTACGGACGCAGCGTTTACATTGCCAAAATCAAGATCGCTAACGCTAACTCCAAGGTCTAAATCTTTAACAAGAGTATTAACTTTTTTGTTTAATCGAATCTGATCAATGCTTTCTCGTAAAGACTCGCCTTTTTTACCTGTGATTTTACTTGCGTTTTCAATAATGCCTTCTAGGCTGCCAAATTGATTAATCCACTTAGCAGCATAACCATCTCCAACTCCTGGAACTCCTGGAATATTATCAGACGTTTCTCCACGCAATGCTGCTAAATCTGAATACTGACTAGGCGTAACATTGTATTTTTCAACAATCGCATTAGGATCCATTTGCTTTAGATCCTTAAAATGCCTGCCTGGGTACAGCACGTTAATAGTGTTATTAATTAGTTGAAAAGCATCGCGATCTCCAGAGAGCACAAGAGTCTTATACCCAGCATTAGCGCCCATAGTTGCCAAAGTAGCAATAATATCGTCGCCTTCGTAGCCCTGCTTTGTAATGTACTTAACACCTAACGCACTAAGCATTTTTTGAATAACGGGTAGCTGAGCTATAAGTTCTTCTGGAGCAGCTTCACGAGTACCCTTATATTGCGGCAAAAGCTTGTTTCTAAAAGTTCCACCTTTAACGTCGAAAGCAACCGCAAGCTTATCTGGTTTCTCTTTTTCTATGACTTGCGAAAGCATAGTAGCAAAACCCCATATTGCATTAGTTGCAAAACCAGATTTTGTGGAAAAATTATCTGCCGATATTGCGTAAAAAGCACGAAACGCAAGTGAGTGGCCATCTACCACCAACAACGTTCCCTTATAATCCTCATTATTCAAAGAATCCTCGTTTGCAACGATGCTGGTATTCACTTAACACCCACCTGCGTTTTTGTAAAATAAACTTTTGAAATTATTTATGCATAGCTCGCGCAAGAAACCGCGATTACCAAAATTATTTTGACTTTACTACGCTTCGTCAGATGGCTTTTCTTCGCCATACTTAGCAATAATAGCCAACGCAAGACGCTTCTTTGGAATACGCTGATCCATAGAAGTTTTTTGAATCCAACGGAAAGCACCCTGCTCCGAGAAGCCAGCTTTATCCATAAGCAAGCCTTTTGCTCTATCTACAAGCTTACGCTCTTCGAGAGTATCTTCTGCTTTCTTAAGCTTTTCTTCTGCTTTGCGAAGCTGATCTTGAGCATCTTGAAGCTTGTTTTCTGTGCGCTCAACACTATCAAGCAAATCGTTAATCTCGCTAAATCGACCCATTGCAACTTCTAGAGCTGGCAAAAGCTTTGACTCTTCGTAAGGCTTTGTAACATACGCCATTGCTCCAGCGCCAGTAGCGCGCTTAACAAGATCTGTTTGCGAAAAAGCTGTTAGCATAACAACAGGCGCAATATTTTCATCGCAAATAGTAGCAGCTGCTTGAATTCCATCCACGCCAGGCATTTTAACATCCATGCAAACAACGTCTGGACGATTTTCACGAGTAAGATCAATAGCCTCTTGCCCATTAGCAGCTTGACCAACAACCTTATATCCGTTATCTTCCAGCATTGCTACAAGATCCATACGGTTTACTGCTTCATCTTCTGCAACAACAACAGTTTTAACGCCGTTTTCTTTTTGCTCGCTATTTTTATTATTGCTTTCTACGCCATTCGACGATTCATACGCATTACGCAATTCATCATCCGTAAGCACAACAGACGCCTTCCCCATCTCTTCATCGCTGTTTTCAGCCGACATTCTAACCTCATTTCCTTACAAAAACACAAGGCAACAGCGCTATGCATTAACTAACACATACATTCGCACACTTAATACTCATACTCGCCATCTTTGCGTTTATTTTTTAGGCTAGCATCATGCAAGTTTTATGCACAAACACTAAAAGCACACTGTGCGCGTTGCCAATGATTTTACTCGCATGCGTGTATAAAAATACGCTCTAAACCGCTTTTTAATGCGGTAAAGCACATGCAAATAACGACAATACAAAAGTCAAAGCACCGAGCATTGCCAACTGTACGCACAACGGAAAAGCACTAGCATAATTCCCATTAATAACTGCGTATATTAGCGAGCACGCTTTTTTAATAAACATGCAAGTAACCAATAGTAACAGAATGCAAGAAACAATAAACACACCTTTATTAAATAAGATATTGCTTAATGCGAAAACAGTTTTATGTGGATTATTAATACTTAAAAATACGCCTATAAATCGAGAATCAAACAAATATAACAACACATAAGATGATTGTAAAATCGCCACTAAAACAGCAACACAAGTAAATACAACACTACCCTTGCGTTTGCCAAGCAAAGCCATTGCAGTAATCTTTTTATGTTGCGTATCGCTTTCTATATCTCTTAAATTATTAATCATCATAAGGCAAGCAGAAAATCCGCCTGGAATAAAAGATAATAATACGCAAAAAACAATTTGCTCAATGCTTGATGCAGTTATTGAGTCTTTAGAAAAACCACTTGCATAAAAAAGAGCACACAATGTTCCTAAAAACGCTACTGGCCCAAAGAACAAAAACGCACTAAATTCTCCCCAACCCCTATATCCGTATGGGTGTGATCCTCCTGCATAAAACCAAGCTGCTATAACGCAAATTAATCCAAGAGGAATAAACATCCAAATTCCGCTTCTAATCGTAATAACTAGTCCAAAAACGCACGATATTAGAGCAGATATGCAAGCAGCATACAACACTGATTTTGGCTTAATACCAGCGTCTGCAAGCCTCCAAGACACATCGCACAACGCTTTGTTTTCTGCGCTTACATCTCGCTTAAACCTTTGATTATCTAATCCGCGCAAACCATCACAATAATCGTTTGCATAGTTTACTGAAATTTGCATAAAAACAGCAACACACAAACACAAAAACGCTTGCAAAGCAAAATTTTCAACATTGTAAGTCTTTACAAGTATTTGACCGCTAAATAAATACCTTGCAAAAATCGAAATTGCCATAACAACTGGCACGATTCCGATTGGAAGAGTATAAAGTCTTGCACCTTTAAGCCAAAACTTAATATTAGTCATTAAAATCGCCTAAATTCTAGATTTGTTAAATGATTCTAGATTAGTTTAGACTATTTTAGATTATTTGTGGAGCAAACATAGACACAAGAATTGGCAAAGCAATCATTAATGCAGAAATAATAAGAAGAACAAATCCACGCCAGCCAAAAGGATATTTTCTAAAAGAAGACTTACGTGTGCGCAAATAGAATCCGCGCTCTTCTGCAGCTAGCGCACAACTATCTGCTTTACGAACAGACAAAACTAAAAGAGGCACAATCAAAGGCATCATAAGCTTAATCTTTTTAAAAGGATTCTTAGTATCGAACTCCACTCCTCTTGCCATTTGAGCTTCTGTAATTTGAGACATCTCGTACGCAAAAATAGGAACAAATCGCACAGCTGTAGTGATTGTAAAAGCATAGCAATATGGAATGTGTAAGTATTGAACAACAGCGTTAGCTAAATCGTTTAGTTTTGTAATGCTAAGCACGCTTACAAGAGGCAATGCAAAGCAAAAAAGTCTTAAAGATGCTCGCAATGCAACAGAAATTCCCTTTGTGCTAAACCATAAGAACATGTAGTTTCCACCTTGAGCAATAACTGTTTGCAAAAAGAACATTACAACGCCAAGAATAAGCATTGCGCGCACAAGAGGAAACAGCGCTTTAAGAATCCCAGCCATAGCCATGCCAGCAAGAATAAGAACTGCAATAAATACAAGAATGCTAAATTGTTGAGCTATAAAAGCCGATACAACAACGCTTATAGCTAATATGAGTTTTGCAATAGGATTTGCTTTGTGAAGCAAAGTTGAGCCTTCGTTATACGTTAAGATTTTAGTTTGCATAATTACACCTTGCTTTACAAATTGCAACTCTTTTTAAGAGCATTAACCAACATATCCCTTTTATACAAGCCTTTACAATCGTCAAAACCATTTTCGACTAAGCCTTGAGATACAGCACACAAAAGTGGAGCGCATAATGCAGCTTCTTTGCAAATCGCATTGTTTTCAAAAACGCGACTTATGCTTCCGTCTTCTAGAATTTTTCCATCGTTTACTACGATTAAGCGCGTTGCAAAGTCAAGAACCACTTCCATATCGTGGCAAACCATTATCACACAGCAACCGTGGTCTCTAAGGTCTTCTACAACTTGCATAATACGCAAGCATTCCATGTAGTCTAAGCCACACGTTGGCTCGTCTAAAACAAGAATCTTAGGTTTAGTTACAACAGTTGCAGCCAATGCCACCATTTGACGCTGTCCTCTAGAAAGCATAAACGGGCTTGCTTTAGGGTCTAGATTTAGCTTTTCAATCACTTGCATTGCATGATCATTAGCATCTTTAACAGATTCACCTAAAAGAATGCAACTAAACGCTACTTCTTCTAAAACAGTATCTTTGCAAAGCTGACGATCTGGATTTTGGAAAAGCGTAGAAACATAATGCGCAATCTGACTAATCTTCATATTGCTAGTGTCTTTGCCATCAATAAAAATATTGCCGCCGCTCGCCTTAAGCAAACCATTGATGAGCTTAGTAACGGTTGTTTTTCCAGCGCCATTTCTTCCAACAAGAGTTACAAGTTCTCCAGCATAAGCTTCAAAAGACACATTTTTTAGCGCACTAACGCCACTTGGGTACGAAAAACTAACGTTTTTAAGCGAAAGACATGGAGAAGTATTTTTTGATTGATTTTGCGCGGAAGATTGTGCAGAATATTGCGCGGATACTTGCGATTCGTGGGAAAAATCGCAAGCAACCGCCGATGTGTTTGAATCGCATTCGCTATTATCAAATTCACCATGAGAATCACCATGAGAATTACTATTAGAAGTCAAAGATTTTCCAGTATTAATCGTATTAACAATAGTGTTTACTGTATCTTCTACAGACACAGGCAAATCGCTTTTAGAGCAAACATTCTTGCTCTGTAAATCATTAACCAAATGCGTAGTGCGCGGATAATTTATTCCAATAGAATAAAGCAAATCCATGTTTTTCAACGCTTGGCTAACAGGCAAATCAAGCGACAAAGTGCCATTAGAAAGCACAACTAAGCGCTTGCAATACTCGCTTAAAAGCGCCACTTTTTGCTCAATTACAACAACCGTTATTCCAAAATTCTTATTCAAATCTTTAAGAATCGAAAAAATCATTTTAGAAGAAACAGGGTCTAAAGCGCACGTAGGCTCATCTAACACCATAACTTTAGGCTTTAGCGCAAGAATAGCAGCAATCGCAACTTTCTGCTTTTGACCTCCAGAAAGAGTGTCTAAATCGCGGTTACGCAAGTCACTAATGCCAACAATTTGCAAAGCTTCATCTATTCGACTTGGTATTTCGCTATGCGCAACACCAAAGTTTTCTAGGCCAAAAAGAATCTCATCTTCTACGTTTGCAGCAACCATTTGCGCATCAATGTCTTGAATAACAGATCCAATTAAGCAAGCAATGTTAGTTAAAGCAAGATTTTTAGTGTCTTGACCAGCAATCTTAACACTTCCTAAGAGTTCGCCAGAATAATGATGCGGAATCGCGCCAGAAAAAAGCGAAGCAAGAGTTGTTTTTCCAGACCCAGAAGGGCCAATAATACCAACGAATTCGCCAGACTCTATGCTAAGACTCACATCTTTTAGTGCAAAAGTGGAATCTTGTGCCTTTGAAGAGTCTAAAGAATCATCTTTATTCCGATTCACATACTTAAAAGACACATCTTTTAACTCAAGCAAAGGCACAATAATTCCTAACTCTTAAAACCAATAAATTGATTACTAATTATTGATTATTATCTAACGATTATATAATTTACCAAACATTCCTAACACATATTGCGTAGTACATATTGCAAACACAAACTGTGCTACTTGTGCAAAACGAGTCGAATTGGAGTGTAAAGAACTTCAACAACAACAGCATTAAACACAGCAGTTCCAAAAATTATTGGAAGCATAACAAGAATCGTCTTAGGAGAATGAAGAACAAAGAAAGATGCAGTAGATGCAAATATTAAACCAGAAACAACTGTAGTTATAAAAGTTGCTATAAGTGGGAAAATACTGAACTTTCTAGCAGCATCCTTAGGGAAAACGTGAACATAAGCCATAATCATCAAAGTCATAACAATTGCTGCTGGAATATCGCAAACATAATTAAGACCAGGAATAGATGCGTTAAATTGCATTAAAGTTGCAGCCAAAGCACCAATAATCGCACCCTGAATAACATTTGGACGAACCAGCAAAATCGCAAGACAGAACGATGCAATTAAGAAGTTTGGTTTAATGTTTCCAATTGAAAGTGCTTTCGCAACTGTAAAGTCAAGAATACATCCTGCTGCAAAAAGAACAGCAACCAACACTAAAGACGTAACATCTAAAGCGTGCTTTTTAACACTTACAGCATTGATCATGCTACCTGCATGTTCGTTAATTCCCTGATTCATAATCTTCTCCTTTATGTTGCGATAATCAAGTTTTAATTATCGACTTTTTATATTTATTTACGTTTACTTACATTCATTTACGTTTGTTTATATTTGTTTACGTTGATTCAAGTTAATTTATTTCTCTTTTTAATGACGATTTATTTGTGCTTACTTGTGCAAAACGAGTCGAATTGGAGTGTAAAGAACTTCCACAACAACAGCATTAAACACAGCAGTTCCCAAAATAATTGGAAGCATAACAAGAATCGTGTTTGGAGAGTGAAGAATAAATAAGGATGCGATTGTTGCAAAAATCATTCCAGAAATAACAGTTGCAACAAACGTAGATATAAACGGGAACACGCTGAACTTTCTAGCAGCATCCTTAGGGAAAGCTTTTAGATATCCCATAAGCGCTAACGTCATAATAATTGCTGCTGGAATATCGCAAGCGTATTCAAGACCAGGAATCGAAGTGTTAAATTGAATCAAAGTAGCAGCCAAAGCGCCAATAATCGCACCTTGAATAACATTTGGTCGAACAAGCAAAATAGACAAGCAGAACGATGCAATAACAAACTCTGGCTGAATGTTTCCAATCGAAAGCGACTTTGCAACTGTAAAGTCAAGAATGCATCCTGCTGCAAAAAGAACAGCAACCAAGACTAAAGACGTAATATCTAAAGCGTGCTTTTTAACATTTACGCCTTTTAGCAAAGTAGCTGCTTGATTAATTTCGGACTGTGCAGATGTTTGCTCTGTGTTAGTAGCTTCTACGTTAGTGGACTCCTGATTCATGATTTTCTCCTTTACGTAAATTTTTACGTTGTTTGTTTTTAAACAATTTTGGTTTAGATTGTTGTTAGTTTGTAGATTGTTATTGGTTTTAGATTGTTTAGATTGTTTAGATTATTTTCAATTTGGATTAAAACCAAATAGATTTTGCGTTTTAGGATATAAAAAAGACCCCTAGGTTTACCCTAGAGGTCTTTTATAAGCCTAAACAAGCAGCTTCTAAAACTTTAGAGTAAACTACGCCAAAGAGAAGTCTGCCACCACCACATACGAGCAGCATCAAAAGTATCGCGAGCTTGAGCATTCATGTTACGCATGATAGCCGCCTCCTTAAATACTTTAGCTGCAAAGCTAAATGCCTATGTGGTCAATCACAAACCTAACACCGTAAAATTTACGATATGCGTTTGTGTTGTGTTCGATGCTAACACTATAAAAGTACAAATGCAAACAAAAAGATAAAATTAGCAAAAAATCACACAAAACACGTAAAAATATCCACACTTAAATCGGCGCAATTCCAGGCAAAACGCCGTAAGCGCATAAAACGCATGTCTAATCTTATATAAAACAATCTCAATCCCTAGCAACGTGTATACTTTCACAAGTTGCGGGCTTGTAGCTCAGTGGATAGAGCGTCTGCCTCCGGAGCAGAAGGTCGTGGGTTCGAATCCCATTAAGCCCACAAAATATCCCAAAATGGCTTTATTCCAACGTTTTCAGTATGTGTCTTGCATTAACGACACACAAAAATTAATTTCCGCCAAGAAGCGCAAACGTACCGTAGTAAACAGCTGCGATTAATGCAATTGCAGGAATAATTAAGCACACAACCATAAACACATAATCGCGCTTATTTACGTAACTTATGCGCGCATGAGATCTTGGATTTTCTCCACCAAAACCGCGCGCTTGCATTGCTGTTGCCAAAGTACTAGACCTACGAATCGAAAGAACAAGAAGCGCAAAAGCTTGAGGCATAAATGCGCGAATCTTACTATCGTCTCCAAGACCGCGAGATCTTCTAGAAGCAGTAAGAGCTGCCCAATCGTCTTGTAAAACGCTAAAAAGCCTCATTCCTGCTAATCCGCCATAAACAAACTTATCTGGCAAATGCATAACTTGACTAAAAGCATCTGCTAAATCTGTAGCATCAATACCAATAACAGTAACAATTGCAGGAACACCAATCGCTAAAATACGAATAAACGTTGCAATCGCAAGAGTTGTTGAGTGCTCGCTTACGTGAATAATTCCCCAATCAAACAATGTTTGACCGCCAGATTTACCATACAACCACACTGCTAGAGCAGATCCAGGCGCACCAACCCAAACAGGCCAAGAAAGCTTAACAACGCGCCAAGGATTCATTCCAATAATCCATAAAATTATAAACTCTAAAACAAGTGCAATAGTCGAAGAAAGCCAATCAAGAGTAAACAGCAAAGGAATGGAAAGCATAAAAGCTCCAAGCATGCGGTAAACAGGATTTAGAGAAGCCAAAAATGGCGAGCAACTTGCAACTCTTTCTTTCTCATCACGCTTATTTACAGCGCTAACTTTTATTCGAGAAATATTCGTTGAATTAGTTGTAGAAGACAAGCTTTGCGATGATTCTAAAGCTTCTTTTGCTTGCGATTCTTGTAAATCTGATAAATCTTCAGAATCACTATTCTTAGCATTGTTAACTGGCAAAAGTTCAACCAAACGCGCGCCAAGAGCGTCTACTAGCTCTTTATCGTGAGTAACAACAATAACGCTAACGCCGTCTGCCCTAAGACTTGCAATCAGCTTTATAATTTGCATCCACGTTTTTCGATCTTGGCCAAAAGTTGGCTCGTCTAAAATCAAAACCCTTGGAGCTGCAGCCAAAGATGCAGCAACTGTAAGCCTGCGCTTTTCTCCTCCAGAAAGCGTGTACGGATTGGCGTTGGCATATCTGCCTAATCGGAATCGCTCTAGCAATTCTTGAGCTTTTGTTCGAGCATCCTCCTCGCTCATGCCTGTTCTAATAGGGCCTAACATAACCTCTTCTAAAACAGTTCCGCAAGCAAATTGGTGTTCTGGATTTTGAAAAACGTACGATATTCTTTTAGCGAGTTCAGTTGACTTCCACTTTATAGGATCACTTGAGTCTAAATCTTTACAAAGATCCTCGCTTGCTACAACTTCGCCTTCTATTGACGGAATTAGTCCTGCCAAAGTTAAAGACAAAGTTGATTTTCCAGCACCATTTGCGCCAACCAAAGCCGTTATTTGGCCAGAATTAAATTCAAGATTAATGTTTTTAGCTATTGGAGTATCCGTATGACTAATCGCAAGGTTTTTTGTAGATAAAACTACTTTCCCATCTCCTACAGAAGGATCGCAATCAGGCTCTCCTTCAACATGAATCCTACCTATATTGCGATTTTTTGAATCCTTATACTTATCTGGGAGCCATATTCCAAGATTTTCAAAGTCAAGATCCTTGCGATTAAACACCTCGTCTGGAGTTCCGTCGGCTACGATTACTGTTTTAGCACTTTCGTCTCTTGCAATATCGTCATCGTGAACAAAGTTTTTGCTATCTTCGCTATCTTCGCCATTCTTGCTATTACCGCTATTACCGCTATTTTCAAGACCCAAAACAATTACTCGGTCAATTAGATCAATCCACGGTTGAGCATGATGTTCCACAAGAACCATTGTTGCGTGAGTATCGTCGAGCACTTTTCCAACTGCTGAAACAATTTGCTCAACGCCATCTGGATCAAGATTTGCTGTAGGCTCGTCTAAAAGAAGAACACTAGGCTTCATTGCCAGCGCGCCAGCAAGAGCCAGTCGCTGCATTTGACCACCACTTAGATGCGCTGTAGAACGATGAAGTTGCAATCCATCTAATCCAACTTCTTTAAGACTTTCGTCAACAATATTCCAAATCTCTTTACGCGGAACATTCATGTTTTCTGGACCAAACGCAACGTTATCTCCTAAACGTTGAAAAATCGCTTGAGATTCTGGGTCTTGTAAAACTAAACCAACGCGTCCGCGAGCCTTATGAACTGGTACATCATCTACAAATACTGCGCCTTCACTCACTCCGCCATCTTCGTCTTCAACTAAAACATTATGCGAAGAAGAGTTACTATTTTTATCGCTTGAATCACTTTTAAGAATAATATCGCTGCCGATTAATCCAGCAGCACCTTCAAGAATAGTGGACTTGCCTATGCCCGATGCTCCTAATAGCAATACTCTCTGCCCTGCTTCAATAGTCAGGTTCAAACCACGAACAGCAAACGCTTTGCGAGAGGCATGACGATAACCCCAATTCTCAAAACGCAACTGAGCAGCACTAAAAGCCGATGGAAGGAAAGTTTCAGCTTTGTGCTGGTTAGTATTGTTCAAAACCTGCGTTTTAGATTCATCGGGCATAGCAAATCCTTTATGGCAATGATTTTTATTTAATTATTTATTAAATTATTTTTAGGATTATTAGACTTTACTATAGATTTTTAGAATCTTAACAAATCTTAGAATCTTAGCAAATCCTACAATCCCAAAACGCCTACTTGCTTAGAAAAATCTAAACAGCATACAGCATTTAATTGCTATATGCATAGAAGACGCTTGTTGACATGATTGTGCCTTTTTACTTTTAGGCACGGGAAAAACAGATCTCCGTGCGCCAGTATTACCTGGATTCACGTTCAAGCGGTTTCTCTCAGCTTTACGAATTAACGCAAAGCACCCGTGTCGAGTGAAAATTTTACGGCATTGTGTAGACTCGCGCACAAAATACATATATCTAGGTACTTTATGCGCGAGTTAAAACTTACAATATTACTTCACTGCTTTATTACTTCGCTAAACGGCTAAGAAGCAAAGCTTCCGTTACAATATTTGACTTCAAGCCAGAAAGAGAAATCGACTCATTTGGGCTGTGAGCATTAGACTTTGGATCTTCTGGACCCGTAACCAAAACTTGAGCCTTAGGGAAGATTCTTTGCAATTCTGGAATAAATGGAATCGAACCACCTTCGCCCTTGTTAATAGGATCCACGCCAAAAGCGTCTTTCATAGAAGCGAGCGCATCTTTAGTTGCAATTGCATTTGGATCCATAGCCCAACCCATGCCATTATCTAGAGGCTCTACAGTAACCTCTGCCCCAAATGGGGCGTTTGCAACCAAAAAGTCACTCAATGCTTTTTGCGCTTCCTCAGGACGCTGGCAAGGCGCAGTTCTAAGCGAAAGTCGCAAGCGTGTCTCGTGAGCAATAACGTTAAAGCTTTCCTCTACTGGATGAGCGTCCATTCCAATAACAGTCAAACTTGGCTTAGTCCACATTCGTGAAGCCAAAGATCCAGTTCCTGCAAGCTTGTATGAATCCACTACCGAAGAATCGGCTCTAACTTGCGATTCGTCTAAATCGCGTTGCAAGCCACCAACAGGCTCTTGCGATTCAATTCCAGGAACATTCAAATCGCCGTCTTTGTTGTAAAGAGAAGCAACAAGCATTGAAGCAAGCGTGTATGCATCTAAAATAGGTCCACCAAACTGACCCGAGTGAACTTGATGATTAAGAACCTTAACCTTAACGTCTACAGTAGTGTTTCCACGCAAGCTAGTTGTAAGGCTTGGAATTTCTGCAGACCAATTTCCAGAGTCTGCAACAATAATTACATCGGATTCAAACTCATCTTTGTGAGACTCAATAAAAGGAATAAAGCTTGGAGAGCCCATCTCCTCTTCGCCTTCAATAAACACTTTAATGTTTACGCCTAAATCTTCACTTAAAGCGCGCAAAGCACCGTAGTGAATGGCAATTCCGCCGCCATCGTCCGCGCTGCCGCGACCATACAAGCGCCCATCTATCTCGGTTCCTTTAAAAGGATTCGTGTTCCACTCGCTTGCATCTGGAACAGGCTGAACATCGTGATGAGCGTAGAGCAAAACAGTTGGAGCATTTGGATTTACAATTCTAGATCCAACAACCTCGAATGCGCCTGGAGTGCCATCTGGATTTTGAGACTGCTCAACGCGAGCATTAACGCCCACTTCGCGCAATACTCCAGCAACGTATTCAGCCGAAGCGCGCATATGATCCCCAGTAATGCCTTTAGCAGAAACAGCTCCAAGCTCTATCTTTTTACTAAGAACGGATATAACATCATTCCACGCAGCGCTAACACGATTCTTAACATCTTCCACATTAAGATTAGCCATACAAATCTCCTTAAAACAAATAGCCAAAACAAATAGTCAAGCGGTTAACTACTATCTAACCACTATCACACTATTAACAACATTAACAGCCAGCAAAATCTATGGAACGCGTCTAGTCTGTTGGGTAATCTGCAAACATGACATGGAATCCATTTGTAAAAAAAGATGCTGATAATAATGCGCAAAATGGCAATAAATCAGCAGCCAATGAAAATAGCGAAAATAAAGTAGAAAATAAGGCAAAAACTCGCACAAAAAACGCTCCAACTCCAAAGCAAAGCGAAGCTGCAGCGCAAAATCTTAGGCCGCTAGTTCCAACCGATAGAAAAGCTAGCGCAAAGGCTGCGCGAGCACGATTGCGCGAAAGAGAAAACGCACAATACGAAGCTATGAAAAATGGCGATTTAGCGCATATGCCAAAGTCGGAGCAGCTTCCTTGGAGAGTTTATATTCGCGATTACGTAGACGCACGCTTTAATATTGGCGAGTTTTTCGTTCCATTTGCAATCGTAATTATGATTTGCATCTTCTTTACACAAAACTTCTTGTCTACTAAGTATATTGCTCTTTATTTTGCGCTTGCGATTATTCTTTACGCGTATCTTTTTGCTGCAATTATTGACGTTTTAATAATGTGGCGAAAACTTAGAAAAGAACTTGTTAAAAGGTACGGCCAAGCTGCTGTTGCTAAAAGCTCTAGGTCTGCAATGTATGCTTGCAGTCGCGCAATACAAATGCGCAGATGGAGGCTACCAAAGCCGAGCACGCCAAAACGCGGTAATTGGCCAAAGTAAAACGCTAGTATACCAACAAAGATATGATTTATAGAAATGTGTGTTTGTAGCATGCTACTTAAGGCTACTTAAGTAATAGTGGCACAAATGTGGTAGTAAACCCGTTGTAGAAAACCTTGCAATAAGCACAAAACAAAATTAACGCGAATATCGTATAGGGGATAAACGCAAAATGGCAAACGAAAAGTCAAAGAACACTAAGAAATCGGGCATGATTTCACAAATTGTGCGCATTTACAAGTACACGTATACAGAAGATAAGCAGCTTCCGCTTTGGCTTGGCTTGGCTTTTGTAGCCCCTGTAGTGTTATGCGTTATAGCTGGCGCTATTTTACGCTGGTCCATTTTTACGTGGATTATGATGATTGTAACAGCGCTTATGCTTGGTCTTTTGCTTTTTACTGTTGTTCTAACAAAGCGCGCAGATAAAGTTGGATACGCAAAACTAGAAGGTAAGCCTGGAGCTGCAGCTGGAATTTTAAGCGCAATCAATAAAGGTGGTTTTACTTTCCCACAACAGCCAGTATGGGTTGATCCTCGCACCAAAGATGCGATTTGGCGTGGAACTGGTTTTAACGGAATCTTTCTTGTTGGAGAAGGCAATTACGAACGCCTAACTCATGCTATGGAACGCCAAGAGCATGCTATTAAAAGTGTTACAGCTGGATCCAATATTCCTGTTTACCGCATTTGCGTTGGAAATGGCCAAAATCAAGTTAAGCTTAAGGATTTAAGGAGTAAAGTTCTAAAGTCTAAAACTTTGATTCCTACAAATCACAAGTTTGCTCCTCTTGCTGCAATTCATCCAAATCGCAGATTCTTCCTAACTAAAACAGAGCTTGCGATTCTAAACGACCGTTTACGCACTTTGCAAGGAAAGCTAGGGTTTGGAATTCCAAAGGGAATTGACCCAACTCATGCTCCACGCGTGAGCCGCAGAGCTTTAAGAGGAAAATAAATTCTTAAGTTTTGCGTATAAAATAAACCAGACGTTCCAAGCGGTTCGTCTGGTTTTAATATATTTATACGCGATTTTACTGGCGATTTATATGCAAATACTATTCTCGCGTTATACGCGACTGAACCCAATCAACAATGTAGGGAGCGCACTCCTCCACTTGATCCATTGCAATCTCAAACTCTTTAGGACCACCATACCAAGGGTCTGCCAAATCTAAAACAGCTTCGCGACCAGCTTGTGGCTTTTCTAAAGACGGATCAAACGACCTATACATGTGAACAAGACTACGCTTTTGCGGCGGAATAATCCTAAGCAAAGATTGCATATGCGAAGCAGTCATTGGAAGAAAAAGATTCGTCTCTTCTATTTCGTCTCGCTCAATCCTATGCGCAAAATGGCTTAACGGCAAAGAATATCCCCTACTTTTAAGCTCTTTTTGCGCACGCCTATCAATCGGATTTCCATATTCTTCGTCGCTTACGCCACACGATTTTACAGCAACAACATCGCTTAATCCTCTAAGCTTAAACTCGTTACGCAAAACAATTTCTGCCATTGGAGATCTGCAAATATTCCCCGTGCAAACTGTCATAACAACATACGGATGCTTAGCATCTACGTGAATTTTGCTTAAAGATTCCATACATATCCTTAATCTAGCTTATTTTTTAGATTTAACTGGCTCATAAACCATAAACTTATATTTTGTATTGAATTGTTTTTCGCCAACTTTTATAGGCGATTCCTGCCAATCGCCATCGCGCGCAACTTTCCACAATCCATCATCCACAAGTTTTTGAATGTTTGGAGCAAACGTATCTGCTTCTACTCTAGCGTCAATTTGAGTTACATAAGATGCGTCAACAATTTGTGACTTAATCACTTCTCTAAAAATTGCTCCGCCACCAATAATCCAAATTGCTCTGCCATCTTTTGGCAAATCCAAAGAATCTACAAGCTCAATAGGATTATCTTCAATCCACTTTTTTGCGTAGCATATTGCGTCTTCAATATTTGTAAAACTTTTTGCTCCATTTGGATTAAAGTCTGGATTCCTAGAAACAACAATATTTTCGCGACCAGGAAGAGGCCTAAATTTTTCTGGCATAGAATCCCAAGTTCCTCTGCCCATTATTACTGGGCAAGAGATTGTCATTGCCTTAAAATAGCGCAAATCTGGGGAAAGTCGCCAAGGCATACCGCCATTAACGCCCATAGCGCCTGTACGGCCTTCAAAATCGTATGCTTGCCCCCAAATTAAACGAACGGGAATATTGTTAGTCATAAAACTCCTAAGTAAGCCTACTAATCAATCACTAAATAAAGTAAAATCACACAGCTACAGGAGCTTTAATCGTAGAATGATGCTTATAATCAACAACCTTAAAATCGCTATAGTCGTAGCTAAAAATAGAATCAGCTTTGCGAATCTCAAGCTGCGGATACGGGTACGGCTCGCGCGAAAGCTGCTCAAGCACTTGCTCTACGTGATTATCGTAAATATGGCAATCGCCGCCCGTCCACACGAACTCTCCCGGTTCTAATCCTGCTTGTTGAGCCATCATCATTGTTAAAAGCGAGTAAGAAGCAATGTTGAATGGCACACCAAGGAACATATCGCAAGAACGCTGGTAAAGCTGGCAAGAAAGCTTGCCATCGGCAACATAGAACTGGAAAAGCGAATGACACGGAGGCAAAGCCATATTCTCTACTTCTGCAGGATTCCATGCGCTAACAATCATTCGACGAGAATCTGGATGATTCTTAATAAGATCCATAACGTTTGCAATCTGGTCGATTGTGCGATTTGGATTTTGCTCGGTTGGAGCTGGCCAACTACGCCACTGAACGCCGTAAACAGGCCCTAAATCGCCATTTTCGTCTGCCCACTCATCCCAAATATGCACACCGTTTTCTTGCAACCAACGCACATTGCTAGAGCCTTTAAGGAACCAAAGAAGCTCGTACGCAAGCCCCTTAAAGAACACGGTTTTTGTTGTTATAAGCGGGAAACTCTTGCTTAAGTCAAAGCGAATTTGCTGACCAAAAAGAGATATTGTTCCAGTACCAGTGCGATCTGATTTTAATGTGCCTTCCATAAAGATTTTTCTAACCAAATCCTCGTAAGGAGTAGGAATATTAGACACTGGTTTTTGCGGCACGCGCGCACGCAAATTTGCAAGTTCTTGTTGAGTTAAAGCCATACGTTTATTCTATCATTAGCTAAATTCAACACTACCAATGCATGTGCAAATATACTTATACTGTGCATCTCTATATAATTGTTTTAGCTAAGCACAACAAACGCAAAGGAGCAAAAATGGCTAGAAGAATATGGGTTGAGCGTTTAGAAGACGGCTCTTGGATTGCAAAAAGCGAAGACGGAGCAACACTAAAATTTGGCAAAAGCGAAGGGCAATTTTCTCCCGTAGAACTAATGCAAATAGCTCTAGCTGGTTGCACAGCTTTAAGCAGCCAATACGCTGTTGAGCATGCGATTGGAGAAGGAAAAGGCGCGCGTGTAGTTGTAAATGGCACTTACGACCCAGAAGAAGGAACTTACTTAAGATTCCAAGAAGACTTAACAGTAGACGCTACAAGCGCAAAGCCTGCACTAACTAACGAAGATGCACAAGCACTAAAAGAGCGTATGGAAAAGCATATTAGCAAGGGTTGCACAGTTAAGCACACTCTTGAGCGCGGAGCACTTGTACAAGTTAGCGTAAATATTCGGCATTAATGGGAAGATTTGCACCAGCGCTCTTAGCACGCGGAAAAATGGCCACTAGCCGATGATTCAAAAACGCCACTAAAGTGGCAAAAAATAACAATTTGTGGCACAATGCTAAACACAATGCTACACTTTTAACGTTGTTAGAGCTATTTATGTAAGCTATTTATGTAATCGGAGGAAACTTTGAAAATCGCGATTTTTACAGAAACGTATCCACCATACATAAACGGCGTAGCAACACAATCCTACATGCTTAAAAAAATGTACGAGGAACTTGGTCATGAGGTTCTTGTTGTTACAGTTGGCTCCGAAAAACAACGTAAAACCAAGCTTGTAGACGGCGTTGTGTACGTTCCAGGCATTCTTTTAAAAAAGCTTTACAAGTATAGGGTTGCAATTCCAATTGGAAACATGCGCAAAAAGTTCCCGATTAACTTTAAGCCAGATGTTATTCACATTCAAAACGAATTTGGCATTGGAGAAATAGGCCTAGAAGTGGCCAAAAAAGAGCATGTTCCTGTTGTTTACACGCTACACACCGAATACGATAAATTCCTGTTTTACATTGGTCTAAAGCATTTTACTGAGTTTTCTAGGAATATATCGGCAAAATATTTTACGCGATTTTCTAAAAACGCAACAATTATTACGAGCATGTCTGCTAAGGCTCAAGCTTATATTGACCGCCAAAAAGTTGATAAAAAGGTTGTTGTTCTTAGCAATGCCGTTGAATACAAAAAGTTCTTGCCAACACCAGAACGAATTGCTTTTAGAGAAGAATTCCGTAAAAAATACGGCATTGCAGATTCTACAAAGCTGTTTGTTTTTGTTGGAAGAATTGGCGCCGAAAAGAACATTAGCGAGTTGATTGACAACTTTATGTATTGCGATTTTCCGCGCGATTTAGCTCGACTTGTTGTTATTGGCGGAGGCCCTGATTTAGAGGACTTGCGCAATAAGGTAGCAAGCAAAGGATTTGAAGATAGAATCTACCTTCTAGGCCCTATTGAACACACGCAAATTCCTAAATATTTGCACGCAATGGATTACTACACTACCGCTTCCTTATCGGAGATGCACTCGCTTTCTATGCTGGAGGCAATGGCCTCTGGCTTGTTTGCGCTTGTTAAGCACGACGCTCCTAATGAAAATCAAATTATTAGTGGCAAAAATGGTTACCAATGGGATTCTAAAGAAGACTTTAAGCAAGTGTTTAGCCGCGTTCTTAATATGAGCAAAGAAGAGCAAGAGCAGCTAAAAGCAAATGTTCTTGAATATTCAAAAAACAATGACTTTAAAAAGCAAGCTCAAGAGTTAATTAAGATTTATGAGCGTGCAATTAGCATTAACAATCAAGAGCTTGCTAAAAAGCGCGCTGCTCGAGAAGAAAGACGCGCGCGGTTCTTGCTTAAGAAAAACTAAAAGCATATTAACAATACAAGTTTGAAAAAATCGCGTATAAAACACAATTAGTGCCTTATACGCGATTTATGTTTTAGCGCTTAGCGTTACTACTTAGCGTTACTACTTTAGTGAAGCGGATCGATTGTTTGCTCAATTTGCTTAGCTTCTTCAACACCAGCCTTTGGAACATCAACTTTATGAACACCATTAATAGAGTCAATAGGCGATGCATTGCTACTCGCCATAGACTGCTGAGCTACTTGCGCAGCGCTTAGTTCCACATACTTGCGCGGAACCACATACACTGGTCTAGACGAATGCTGAAGCAAACCTTGACTAATAGAACCAAGAAGCAGACCAGTAAATCCACCCCTGCCCCTAGATCCAACAACAACCAAATCGTTGTTTAAGCTAGCTTGAGTCAAAGCGTTTACAGCAGAACCAGGAACTACAGAACGATGAATCTTTAGGTTTGGCAAGCGTTGCAAAATCGGCTTTACGCGCTCGTCAAGATCTTCCATATAAGACCCCATAACTGCAGTATCTCCCTCAGCTCCTTGAACGCTAGGAACAGCAGAAATCACATCTAATTGAGCATTCCAACTATCTGCCAAATCTGCAGCAATCTCAAGCGCTTTTAATCCCCACTTAGATTCGTCGGAGCCAACAGCAATCTTAGAAATCTTATTGTTCAAGTGGATTCTATGACCATCATCATCTGTATATGGAACAACAACAATTGGGCAATAAGCGTATGCTGGAAGCGAAGAACTTGTTGTGCCAAGTAAACGCTCTGCTAATCCGCCTTTACCACGGTTTCCAATAACAATAAGTTGATAGTTTCTAGAAAGCTCCACAAATACAGAAGACGGGTCGCCAGTAACAATCAAAGTTGTTGCATCCACACCCTGCTCTAAAGCTACAGCTTTAGCTTTAGAAAGAATCTCCTGAGCGTCTTGATGAGCAACATTATCGTCTCCGATGGCAGTGTAAGTTGCATCAAAAGACACAGCAGCATAACTTGGCAAAGAGTATGCGCAAACAATTTGAAGTTGCAATCCAGCATGCTTAGCGTAGTTTGACGCCCACCAAACAGCCTTATAGCTTGCATGAGAACCATCAACGCCTACAAGAACAGCTTTTTCTTGTGTAATAACATTCTGTGTCATCTAGATCCTCCTAGCATTGCGCGAATTTTGCAATCTTTACTTAAGTACTACAATAGCCGTTTAATTGTTTTGAGTCTATTGCAACACAGAAGATTTGTAATTTATGACTCACAACTTTCAAATTAGCGCTAAAAACTTGCGACTTACGCCAAAAAAACTTGCGCTAAATAACTTACGCTAAACAACTTGCGACTTACGCCAAAAACTTATGCTAAAAAACTCGGCGAATGGAATAAGCAGATGTAAAAACATAAGGAATAGGGCTATATTTTGTTCCGCCGTATTGCGAATTAATAACCATTCCATTGCCTACGTAAATCGCAGCGTGAGTACCATTTGCAATAATATCTCCTGGAGCTGCTTGAGCAAGACTTGGAACAGCTGTACCAACTGTTGCTTGCGCGCCAGAAGTTCTAGGCAAAGAAACACCCATATTTGCAAAAATGTATTGCACAAAGCCAGAGCAATCCCAGCCAGCAGGAGTTGTTCCACCAGAACGATACGGCACTTTGTTTAAGAATTGAGCAGCAAAATTAAGCATTGCCGATGTAGAAGAACCATCTGGAGGAGCAACAAAATAGCTTTGTGATGTTCCTCTAACACCAGAACGGCTTGCAGCGGAATCGTAATCGCCATCATTATTGCGAGCAGCATTACGAGCATTTTCTGCAGCCGCCTGAGCAGCCAACTCTGCAGCACTTTTAGTTTGAGGAACATTTAAAGACTCAATCCCGCCCCAATGCGAATTAGAATCAACGCTTGTAGAAGTAGATTCTGTTAATAAATCGCGCTTAACAGATGTGACTTTAGGGAAGGAACGCGTAGAAGTAACTGCAGACTCTTCTGCATAAGCACAAGCAAAAGGAACCATAGTAGCAAGAAGAGTTGTGCATACAGCTCCCGCAACTATAGAAGAAAAAATCTTATTTTGTTTAATATTTTGATTAATCTTTTGCTCAACCATCACTAGCGATGTTAACACATTAACAATACAAAGCACCTAAAAACGCGTAGTAAACCAACAAAAGTTGATGAATCTAATATTATGCGAGTAATGCTTAAAAGATTTAGTAGTGAATAAACTCAAAAGCGGAAGCATCTTTAGCGCTAACGACTCTTGAATAGGTTCTACCATGATATTCGGCGCTAGATTCAGATGTTTCTATAGAACCATCTTGATTAATCTTTTCCACAATAGCAACGTGGCCATAAGCGCGGTTAACTCCAGCCTGACCGCGGCCAAACACCATTATGTCTCCAGCATGACGAGGAGTATTATCTACCCAATAACCGAGCTTACGAGCAGTCCAGCCCCACATCCATCCGTCTCCCATATTGGAGCCAACTGGAAGGCCAAGCTGATGCCTGCGAACATAAACCCACCAAGTGCATTGGCTAAATTCGTAAGCATTTCCCGAATCGCCAGAATCGTGATTTGGATTAAAACCAGATGGAACAATCTTTGCATCTGAATCCAAGAAAACAGCAACATTCGGATTATTTGCTGCAGACTTAGACATTTCCGACACCTTAAAATCGGAATTAGAACCCAAATCCCACTTAGACTTATGAGAAGACTTAGTAGAAAATGCGCTTAAATCAGATTCAAGGCCAGCAACTGCGCTGCTAAAGTTCAAATATTTATTAGCGCGATTAATGCTTTCTCGCATACTCGAACGAGATGCTGCTTGATCAGAAGAATCGTCTACAAAACTCAACTTAGAAGAATAAGGTTTAGAAGACAAAGAATCCATGTTATTAGGCTTGTTCAACGTCATAGAAGTTAAAGCAGCTCCGACTAATGCAAACAAAGAAGCGGAAATAATCATACGATTCTTACGTTCTTTAGCAACGCGTGCTAAACGAAGCTGGCGACGAGACAAAGAAACAGAAAATTCTTGATTTATATCTTTTAGACTTACAACAGCACCATTATTTTCTAAAACGGCTGCAGCACGATTATTAGAAGATGCATGCGAACCGCGCACAGAAGTAAAAAGCATAAAAGGCGAATTAAACCGCCCCTTTGCTTTAGCACCATGCTCAGCATGCTTCATAAAATCGCTCCTAAAATCTTCTAAATGTATTCACAAATTCACACTTACAAATCTAAAGAATACAATGTGGTACGGATACGCAACACAATACGCAACACAATACGCAATGTAATTCTTAAAATTGATATTGAACACGCAAAGATGTATGGTTAATTATATGAAGCTAGCACCAATTATTAATCCAGATGCACGCAAAGAAGCACCAAAGCCATTACGCGTGGACTTGTGCAAAGCATTTATGACTGGAACGATTATTTGGCTCATAGCATCATTAATCACAGTTATTCTTGCGATTTTACACTTTTTATTGTGGTTCTTTGCTGCAATTTGCCTTAGTGGATTTGTAATTGGAATTTTGCTTTTAATCTGGGAACACTTTGATCGCTGGGATTATAGAAGACTAGGAAAGTAAAACGCTTAATACGATTAAGCGAACTATTTTGCACACTACTTTGCAAGCGGAATAGCAAAATTAACAGTAGTTCCCTGCCCAGGCCTACTCCACAATGTTATGCTACCGTGATGCGTAAGAGCCACGTGCTTAGCAATAGCAAGACCCAATCCAACGCCGTCTTTACTAAAGTCATTTTGATTACTCGACCTATAAAAACGTTCAAAAATACGCGGCTGATCTTTTAGAGGGATTCCAATTCCCGAATCAACAACGCGAATCACAGCAAATCGATTATCTTCTGACTTTAAAGCACAAAGCGCAACAACACTATTTTTATGAGAATAGATAATAGCGTTTTCAACAAGTTTCCTAATTGCACTGCTTATTTGACTAGAATCCGCTAAAACATTAAGTGAAGAATCTGCTTTAATAATTACGCGAACATTTTTACTAGACGAAAGAGAAGAAACAAGATTTTTAACATCTTCCAACACTCTCAAAACGTTTACAACACTAGCTTTTGAAGCATCAATAGGACTTTGCGCTCGCATAAGAAGAAGCAAATCTTCTAACATATGTTCCAAGTGTTTAGACGATTTTTGAGCAGACGCAGCAATATCTTTAATACGACTTGCATTAACATCTTTGCTTTGCAAAACATTAGTAAGGCTGGAAATCATGCGTGTTGAGCTAATAAGTTGATTGGAGACATTGCTTATAAAATCGTTACGCGTTTGCTCAAAAAGATGCTCCGCGCTGGAATCGTTTATAATAACAATAACTTTTCCTGCTCCAACACTTCCAACTGTAATATTAAGCCAATTAGGTCTAGAAATTGTAGAAGGATTAGGCGCTGAATCGTTAGATTGTGTTGATGAAGAATCGAAAGCAGCCGAAGATTGTAAATACGAAGTTTTATCTAAATTATCTACATTATCTAAATTATCTACATAAAAATCGTTATCTTCACTAATTGTTACATATTGTTTGGGAGTAAAAGTCACTAAATCAAAACTTTCATAGCCTCCAGAAGATCGCACATTATTTACAGCTTGTAAAACGCGCGGCTGAACAATCGAATCGTCTAAAACAACTCCAAGAGTGTAGCTTTGCGAACTTGCGCGCAAAACGTCGTTATTTTTATCAACAACAATCGTAGCTCCTGGAAGCATAGCTAAAACAGCGCAAGCGTCGGAGCTAATGTCTTCGGAACTATCGTCTATATCAAAGTCGGAATCGGAATCAAAGTCGGAATCGACTAAAACTTTTTGCATTTTCTTATGAAAAATGATGCGAAAGATGCGCTTAAAACCACGTCTAAAAGTCATAAAAATACGACTAAAAGTAGAATCAAAAAACGGAACAAAAACATTACGAAATGTTGATAGAACAAAGTCAAAAGCAAACATAACCACAACAATTGCAACACAAAGTGCAATCAAAGCAAAAACAACAAACACCACTAAAGGCGAATATGGCGAATCTTGAAGCATACTCTTAAAGAATACTCTAACGCGCTCACATTTAAGCGACTAATACGTTTAACGCACGTGCGCACAGTAGTCTATACTTGATTAGGGCAATCTAAACAAACGCGAATATGCTCCAAGGCAATTTAGCGCGATTGAACGCAAGAAAGGACACACCATGCGAGTGATTTTCAACGAAGAGATGAAGGCAGTTGCATTAAACATTGAACGCATGGCAGAGTTTGTTGCAAGAGCCATGAACGATGCTGGAAGCGCTCTAGTAAACGCAGACTTAGAAGCTGCGCAAACGGTTATAGATAACGACGCAAAGCTAGACGCACTAGAAGCAAACGTTATAGATCAATGCTTAATATTGCTTGCACGTCAAAATCCAGTTGCAACAGATTTGCGAGAAGTAGTTGCAACTATGAGGCTTGCTGCAACTTTTGAGCGCATGGGCGATTTAACAAGTCACGTTGCGCAAATCGCAAGAAGAAATTGGCCTGATTGCGCAATACCAAGTCAAGCAAAAGAAACTGTTGAAAAAATGGTTGACTTTTTGCATGTTCTTGCAGGTCAATTAACAGACATGCTTTCAAATAGAGACGTTAATGTAGCAGATGCAATTATTCACGGCGACGACGTAATGGATAAGTTGCACGAAGATATTTTTGCTCTTGTAGAAGGCGAAGATTGGAACGGCACTAGAAAACAGTTGATTGACTTGGTGCTTCTAAGCAGATTCATGGAACGCATAGGCGATCATTCAGTTGCTGCAGCAAGGCAAGTTGTATTTATTGTTTCGGGATTTGACCCAACTAAGAAGCCAGAACCAGACAAAGACACAGTTGTAGCATAAAACACAAGTGGCGTAGAACACGATTTTTGAATAGAAACCTAAAACGTAGCCTGTAAAACAAAAGTAGGCTTGCAATTAATTTTGCAAACCTACTTTTTATTTAAGTTAATTTAAGATAATTAAGCTAACTTAAGCTAATCAAACTCACTTTTGACCTTGAGCAGCCACGGCAGCAGCACCAGCAGCAGCAGCTTCTGGATCCAAATACTCGCCGCGAGGCTTGATTGGCTTAAAGTTCTCGTCCAACTCGTAAAGAAGAGGAATAGCCGTTGGAATATTAACCTTGGAAATCTCTTCTTCGCTCAAGTTGTCGAGCATCTTAACGATTGCGCGCAAGCTGTTGCCGTGAGCTGCAATCATTACAGTCTTGCCAGACTTAAGCTCTGGAACAATATCGGACTCCCAGTAAGGAGTTACGCGAGTCACAACGTTTGCCAAAGCTTCAGTTTCTGGAACTGGGTCGCCTGCGTAACGAGGATCATTCGTTTGAGAATACTCGTCGTTTGGATCGATCTGTGGAGGTGGAGTTGCGTAAGAACGACGCCAAATCATAAACTTCTCATCGCCATATTCCTGACGAATCTCAGACTTGTTCTTGCCTTGCAAAGCGCCATAGTGACGCTCGTTCAAACGCCAGCTGCGACGAACTGGAATCCACAAGCGGTCGGCTGCGTCAAGCGCGTAATTCGCGGTGTTGATAGCACGACGAAGCAAAGAAGTGAACACGATGTCTGGAAGAACGTTCTTCTCTTTAAGAAGCTCGCCACCATGCTTAGCTTCCTCAACACCCTGCTCAGTGAGCGGTACATCAACCCAACCAGTGAACTGATTGGTCTTATTCCATGCGCTCTGACCATGTCGGAGCAATACTAATTTATATGTCATAACTACCTAGTCTATTCGTTTCGTACGACTACTTACAAAAAGTAAACAAACACGAAAAATTTAATCAAAAAAGTCGCCGAACACTTGAATAGCATTCAACGACTTTTAAGATTAATTCAACTGATTATAACTAATACAACTAGCGATAATCACAACTAGCGAAGTGGCTTTACGAGTGGGAACGTAATCGTCTCGCGAATGGTTGCGCCCGTAAGCGCGATTAGCAAGCGATCAATACCCATTCCCATGCCGCCAGCAGGAGGCATACCAACGCCGAGAGCCTCAATAAAGTCCTCGTCAATATCCATTGCCTCAACGTCTCCAGCCAAAGCATCCTTAGCTTGAGCAACAAAGCGCTCGCGCTGCACAACAGGATCGTTAAGCTCGGAGTAGCCGGTTGCAAGCTCAAAGCCGCGCACATACAAATCCCACTTTTCAACCATTCCTGGCTTTGTGCGGTGACCCTTAACAAGAGGGCTGGTTTCCACTGGGAAGTCACGCACAAATGTTGGCTCATAAAGCTTATCCTCGTAGAAGTGCTCCCACAAGTGCTCAACCAACTTGCCGTGATTCTCCACTTCGTCGCGCTCAACGCCAAGCTTATCTGCGATTGCGCCCAAATGCTCAACGGAAGTTTCTGGCGTAATCTCCTCGCCCAAAGCCTCGCTAAGCGAGCCGTACATGGTAATCTGCTTCCATTCGCCGCCAAAATCGTACTCTTCGCCATTAAGCAAAGTCACCTTAGTGGAGCCGAATGCGTCTAGCGCAGCCTTTTGGATCAGCTCTTTAGTAAGAGCGCCAATCGTATCGTAAGTGCCGTAAGCCTGGTAGGCTTCGAGCATTGTAAACTCTGGAGCGTGAGTTGCGTCCACGCCTTCGTTTCTAAAATCACGGTTGATTTCAAACACGCGGTCAATTCCACCAACCAAGCAGCGCTTAAGGAAAAGTTCTGGAGCAATACGCAAGTAAAGATCAATGTCGAAAGCGTTCATGTGAGTTGTAAACGGACGAGCAGCAGCACCGCCATGAACCGTTTGCAACATTGGTGTCTCAACCTCAAGGAAGTCGTGGCTGTCGAAAGTGCGGCGAAGAGAAGCCACAGCATGCGAACGCCTACGAACCATATCGCGAATCTTCTCGTCTGCAATCATGCCAATATAAGGCTTGCGAGTGCGAGTATCGTCGCTTAATTCCTTATGCAAAGCTGGAAGCGGCTGCAAAGCCTTAGCTGCAATTGCCCACTCAGTTGCGAATACGGAAAGCTCGCCAGTCTTAGAAGAAATCACGCGACCGCGAACATACAAATGGTCTCCCAAATCAACCATCTGCTTGAAGCTTTTAATGGATTCTTCGCCAATTTCCTTCTTGGAAACCATTGCCTGAATCGTAGTGCCATCTCCTGCAGCAAGCTTAACGAAGCACAAGCCGCCAGCATTACGCAAGAAGAGAACGCGGCCAGCAATACCAACCTCGGTATCGGTTTCTTCGCCAGCTTGAAGCTTGCCGTCGAAATCGGCACGCACTTTTTCGATTGTATCTGTAACGTTAAGATGCACTGGGTATGGTTGCACGCCTTCCTTAAGCATCATCGCACGCTTTGCAACGCGCATTTGCACCTGCTCTGGGTGTGCAAGAGGACCAAACTCTTTATTGCTTGGATCAATTGCTTCATCTAGGCTTGCACCTTCGTTTACGCGCTTTGCAATAGCCTCGTCTTGCGCGAGTAGCATTTCGGCATGCTCAACGGTGTCGATTTCGTTGGTGTTATCTGTTGCGTCATTTTCTGCTGCGGCGTTTTGCGCGGCAAGCATTGTAGTATTCGTGTCACTCATAGACGCTAATTGTAGCTACTAGGTAATACAGCTAAGCGCGTCGCAAATGCGTTTTATTGCATTATTTAGTCGATTGCGCAAATCATTTTTACATCAAATACACATTTTTATATAAATATTTATATTTTTCTGTTTTCGGAAGAAAAATAGATTTACAGTAAAAATTTTTACTATTTTATTAAGTTATACAAAATTATTTACGAAAAGCGACATGATTTTGCAAATATTGCAGATCGCATGCAAGCCATAAAAAGTGAAAGTAAATTTTTAATAAAATCTCAAAAAATTTATTTACTAACGACACACACTAACGACACACAATTATATTTTGTAGCAAGTTCACGCTATTATAACCAAGTTATTGTAGTATTGCTTGCACGATTGTGAATGTAGTTGCATCGTGCATTCGTAAGATGAATTCACACAATAACATCGGGCTGTAGCGCAGTTTGGTAGCGCGCTTCGTTCGGGACGAAGAGGCCGCGGGTTCAAATCCCACCAGCCCGACTTTTGATTTTTGCACAATCGCGCGTATTGCAACACTCTTATAAACGCGTAATTCTCTGTTAAACGCATAAATCTGTATGATTGAGTAGTGAGCAAAACGGAATTTAATCGCAAGAAGCAAGGTGGCTTAAATGTTAAGCGTTTCGCAATTGTATAAAGAACTAGACAGTATGTTTGCTAATCACGCAAGCGCGCAAGAAATCGAAAAATACTTGCTAAACGCTCTAAACCAATCGCAAGCAAAAGCAAACCAAGAAGCAACAAACCAAGAAGAATCAAACCAAGAAACAACAAACCAAGAAGAATCAAACCAAGAAGAATCAAACGCTCAAGCATTGCAACTATCTGTATTAAACGAGTTGATGGGATTTTATAGGTCTCGAGGAGAATACGCAAAAAACAAGCCAATCATTGATAATGCGCTAAAACTTTCAAATAAAATGCAACTAGCAGGCAGTGAAGCTGGCACAACCACGCTTATAAACGCTGCTACTAGCCTTCGCGCAGCTGGCGATTATGAGCGCGCAACAGAAATATATTCTAAAGCTCTTAAAGAATCATCGAAAACACTAAAACCAAACGATAGAAAACTCGCTGCCCTTCACAACAATCTTTCAATGCTTTACAGCGAAACAGGCAAAATTAAAGAAGCAATAGATCAGCTTGAAGAAGCATTAGACATATTGCAAAAATCGAGTATCAATCCTTCAACAGACATAGATATAGCAGCAACTCACACGAATCTTGCGCTTGCGATTTTGCAGGAGTGCTCGCAGAACAGCGCAAACACAAACAGCGAAAGCACAAACAGCAAATCCACTATCCTTAACTCTGCTTTTGAACACGCTTCAACTAGTATTCGCATGTACATTGCAGGAAATAACCAAAATCAACCGCACTACGCTTCTGCTTTAGCTGGATATGCTCAAGTTCAATACGCGCGAAAAGAGTATTCAGACGCTGTAGACGCATACAGCGAAGCTCTAGATTTAATAGCACAATGCTACGGAAAAGATAGCGAGTCGTACGCGATTACGTTGGAAAATTTGCAGCAAGCACAGAAGGCAGCAGAAAAATTTACGGCGAGTGGCGTGGCGGATGCGATTCAGTGTGCTGCGGAAAAATCGCCAGCAACCGATGATCTGCAGCCAGAGTCAAATAAAATTAAAAAAGCAGAAGATAATCCAAAAATAAAAAACGGCATGCAACTTGCAAAAGAATATTGGCAAACTTACGGAAAGCAACTACTGGAATTACCAAAATTTAGGGACTACAAAAACCGCATAGCCGCAGGATTAGTTGGCCACGGATCGGAATGCTACGGATTTGACGACGAGATTTCGCGCGACCACGATTTTGGCCCAGGATTCTGCTTATGGCTTACAGATGAAGACTACAAAAAGATTGGCGAGTGTTTGCAAGCAGCTTACAACGATTTGCCGCAAGAATACGCTGGATTTGGCTCTCGCGAAGAAACGCCGCGCGCTAAATCATGCGAAAGCAGCAAGCGAGTCGGAGTATTTAGTACATCTGAGTTTTTTGAAAACATAACAGGATTTGCTACTGCTCCAAGCCAAGACGAGCCGCATTTATGGCTTTCGCTAAACGAGTCAACACTTGCTGCAGCTACGAACGGCCAAATTTTTGCAGACCCACTTGGAGAATTTAGCAAAACTCGTCAAAGTTTTAAGCTTATGCCAGACGATGTGAGAATCTCGCTAATCTCCAGAAGGCTTGGCATGATGGCTCAAGCAGGCCAATACAATGTTCCACGAATGCTAGCGCGAAAAGACGGAGCTGCAGCGTGGCTTTCTATAAACGAGTTCGTGCGTGCAAGCGCGTCAATCGTATTTTTGCTAAATAACCCAATAAGTGCGGGATATTTGCCATATTATAAGTGGCAATTTGCAGCTTTACGCAAGCTCAGCGCGCGAATGGCGTCTAGACTTTCAAACGTGTGCAATCAGCTTGAATCGCTTATGCGACTAAGCTCCGCGGCGTGCTTTGGTGGAATCGGATTTGGCGAAGGCACAAAAGGAAGCAGCGAAGCCGAATCTAAAATAAACGAGATTATTCAAAACGTGTGCAACGAAGTAGTGGAAGAGCTTAAATATCAAAGCTTAAGCGATTGCAATGAAACATTTTTAGAATGGCAACGCCCGTATGTTGAAGCACATATTAAGCAAAAAGATGCATGCTTGCATAGCTTGTAAAACTCGTGAAAATTAAAACTCGTGAAATTCGAAAAGCTAGATTAACACAGCAAACCCTAATCAGAGATAGTATAAAAGATTACTAGAACTAAAATCGGTAGGATTAAAAATGATTAGCAAAGAAGACAACGCGCAAATAACGCAAATAGACAGCAAAAATCACACAATTGCAGAAGAAATTACAAGACTAGAATGGCAGCAATTCCAGCTTACGCAAAACGAAGGCGGACGCGCGAATTGTCAAGGAAACTGGCCAACATTCCACATTATGCGAATGAGCCAATTTTTGACTTGGCCTCTGGATTTGCAAGAATCTTATAAAAAAGATCTTGAGCGCGCAAAAAGCAATGGCAGAAATTTGATAACAGAAAAATATGCAAGAATGATGGGGTCCACTGCGCCAGAAATTTTTGAGCGCACGATTAAGCCTTATATTAAGCCGATTTTAGAGCCTAGAAAAAGCGAGCAAGAGAAGATTATTTTAACGCAAGTTAAGTGGGCCGACGATTTTCGCAATCACTACCCTCATTTAGGTCTTGCAATGCGCGTTCTAAAAACAAGCGAAGATACAGAAGAAAATACTTCTTTTGAAACGTATTTGCGAGGAGAATTAAGCACGTATTCTGATGATACTTTTGCTAAATATAAGGCTTTTATAGAAGATTTAGCAGCAAAAAATCTAAATCTTACGCAAATGATTATTACGAATACTGTGCACATGTATGGTTACGATTCGCTTGAAGCGGCAGAGCACGCACACTAGTTAACTTGCTTATAAAAAAACTTGTTTAAGGTTGCCGATTCCACGCAGATTAAAAGCGACAAGCACTACAGTATGTTGCTAACATTATTCTAATTTGATAGAATTTTAAGGAGTCCCTCGAATAGTCACCCGCTGGTGCGCGTTTCTTTACATAACGTAATGAATAGAGGGGCTATAATTTTTCATCAACCTATCAAAAAATTGGGTTATTCCCAAAAGAATTATCATTTTATAGATAACAAACACTTATTAAAAACTTGCTTTTGTGCTTTATTATTATACAAATAACGCACAATTGCAAGTAAATGCAGCTAAAAAGTTGCACATAGGTGATTATTTAGGACTGAAAAACGTAAAAATAACAAATGTTTATAAGTCAAGTATTGACACTGTTGACAAACATTGACAAATTCAAATAACTATTGATAAATATTTACAAATGTTGAGGCAACTATAGCGTAAATAATTTTGCAAATGCACAGTCGATTCTTTGCGCAGTTTTTAAGCTACGCAAATCCGATTCAACAAAAACAGTAGAAGATGCGTTCAAACCATTTTTGCTCAAAAAATCTCTATAAATCATAATATTCGGCTTGCGCAAATGAGATTCGCAAGATGCACTAACGCCATTTATCTCGCCAAGTATTGGGCAAGTTGCGCGCGCGCAATCAATCCACTCTTGCGAAGCGTTTCCCAACGCCCAAACGCGCACACCTTTTGCAATCAAATCGCGATCAAAAGACGCAAAACGCGCTCGCTCCCCTAAAAATCCGCGTGAAAAATTCTTAAAATACAGGCGATAAAGCCAAGTTACAGCAGGACCGTGATGCTCACTAAACGATTCCAGTGCGCGCTGGCTGCTCCATGCAGCCTCTCGCAAAGCTTCGTGAAACTCAAAACCCCATTCTGGCTCGTAACTAAACAGAACTTCGCCAATATAATCTGGGTAATCTGACTCCAATGTGCGGCGCGCATCCCAATCAACAAGAAGATGCAAGTCAAAAACAACATCTGTTATGCCGTTTTCAATAATTTTTTGCGCGCACAAATCGCAATAATCGTCGCTATTCTTAATAAAATTATCACCATTCTTGCAATCGTCACTATTCTTAAAATCATTGCAATTAGGCGAAAAATCTTCTGTGCAAATCATTAAAAATCCTAAATTATTCGGTTGGCGAAATTCCGCCAATATAGGACGACATTCCAGAAGCGCCAGAAGCACCAGGAGCCCCAACACCAACGCCAGAAACACCAACCCCAGCGCCAAAGCTAGCAGGCAAATTGTTCAAATTATAACCAAGCGCCTCAAGCTGCGCGCGCCCATCTTCTGTAATATTTTCAACACTCCAACGCGGCTTCCAAGTCCAATCAATCCTAAATTCGTCCACTAATCCAACAAGCGCACTCGCGCACTCGTCTTCAATCAAATCCGTAAGCGGGCAAGCAGGCGTCGTAAGCGTCATCGTAAGAATCGCGCGACCAAGCTCGTCAATCTCAATCCCGTAAACTAAGCCCAAATCAACAACATCAATACCAAGCTCTGGGTCCACAACATTGTGCAAAGCCTCTTGAATATCTTCCTCGCTTACGCGCCCAATATTGTTTGCGCTAAGAGTTGATTCTGCTTGATTTTCTGCCATCTTGTTCCTTATTTTTAAGTGTTACAACGCGATTTTTTTAAGTGTTACAACGCGATTTTATAAAGCTACATACGATTTTATAAAGCCTCAATAGCCTTTGCAATACCGTCTTTTAAGCCTTCCCACGCAAGCAACGCACACTTGATTCGCATTGGATATTTAGAAACGCCTTGAAAAACCATTGCATCTTCCAACTCATCTTCGTCTTGCTCGTTTTTTAATCCCACTCCCCTAGATTCCATAAGCTTGTGAAAAAGAGCGGCTAATCGCAAGGCATCCGCAACAGTTTTTCCCTCAACCAAATCAACCATAATCGAAAGACTCGCTTGCGAAATTGAGCAACCGTGACCATCCCACTTAATACTTTTTATAAGCGCATTGCTTGAATTATCAACGTTTTTAGCGAGTTCCACGTGCATAGTAACCTCATCTCCGCAAGTTGGATTAAATTGATGAGATTCCCCAAATGCATAGTCTTTACTAGCTTCTACAGCACAATTTTCGTGATGATTTGTAATTTTTATATTAGAATCGTTTTTTAGCTCATCGGTTGCTTGCGACTCTGCTTTAGAAAGGCTCTCCGTGCTTAAAAAATGCGCCTTTCCGTGCGGATTTCTAGCAGCATCTAAAATCACTTCTTGATACATGCTTTCTAATCCGCTACTTGCACCGTTACCGTCATCATCAAAACTCACATCAAACATGCGCTCTCCTTGCATTAAAATATTACGACTATGCGCCAAAATATGCGCGAACTTGGGAAACAGCTTCGATTAATTCGCGAGCTTCTTCGATTGTGTTATAAACTCCAACAGACGCGCGATTCGAAGCGTACACGCCAAAATGGCGATGAATCGGTTGAGCGCAATGATGCCCAACGCGAATCGCAATTCCTTGCGCATCCAAAAACTGACCAACGTCATGCGGATGCACTCCTTCAACTTCAAAAGAAACCGTTGCAATGCGCTTGCTTAAATCAAGCGGGCCAAGCACGCGAACTCCTGGAACATGTTGCAATTTAAGCAATTCTTCAGCAAGTTCCTGCTCATGCTTTGCAACTCTATTCATGCCCAACGAGCAAAGCCAATCCGCTGCAACTCCTGCAGCAACCATTTGTGCAACTGGCTGAGTTCCCGCCTCAAAACGGTAAGGCGCTTGCATATATTGCGCTGGCTTGTTAAGCCACGCAAGCTCCACCATAGATCCACCAAAATTGGCTGGCGGAAGAGCGTTCAAAAGATTGCGGCGACCATACAAGAACCCAACTCCCGTCGGACCGTACATTTTATGAGCACTAAAGGCTGCAAAATCAACATCTAGCGCGTGAAAATCAACTGGAATATGCGGAACGGACTGGCAAGCGTCAAGAACAAAAATCGCCCCAACCTGGTGCGCGCGCTTGCAAATCGGCGAAACATCCGTGATTGCGCCCGTAACATTGCTAATATGCGTAACTGCAACGATTTTCGTGCGCTCATCAATAACAGTACTCAAATAATCCGCGTCTGCGCGCACGCGACCATCTTCACTTACATCGATCCATCGAAGCTCCGCGCCAGAGCGAATCGCAAGCTCTTGGAATGGCAATAAAACTGAATGATGGTCTGCACGAGAAACAACAATATTATCGCCCTCATTAATCACAAAATGCTGGCGCAAAGTTAAGTTATCTTCCGCAAAACCAGGGCGATTTAACCTAGAGTTAATAGTGGCGTTTCCAATGGAAGTGGCAAGAAGATTCAGCGCTCCTGTAGCACCAGGCGTAACAACAATCTCTTCGCTTCCTTCTTTGCTACAAGCACCAACGAGTTTTGCAACCTTTGCGCGCGCTTGTTCAAACGCAACTGTGCTAAGCGCTGCCAACTCGTGCGCGCCTCTATGTACGCCAGCATTAATCGTTTTATAAAACTCGTTTTCGGCATTAATTACAACTTGCGGCTTTTGAGAAGTTGCTGCAGAATCCAAGTAAATCAAGGGTTTTGAATGTACTTTGCGACTTAAAATCGGAAATTGGAGCCTTAAATCTTCAAAATCACGCATTAGCGCAAAATCTGTTCCAAGACTTTTATGATTCAACATTCAAAATCACCTTTTAATCAAATTTATAACTTAAAAGCCGCTCCCCCAAAACAATGATTGAAGGAGCGACTTTCAAGACTTAAATCTTAGTAATTAGCGCTTTACGAACAGCTAAGCATAAACGCATAAACGCTTAAATCATAAAGCAAAAACTAATTAGAATCCAAATTGTGCCGCAGCTTGACGAAGAGTCTCTGCAGAACGCTTCAAAGCAGCAAGCTCGCGATCCGAAACTGGAGTATTCAAGCGAGAATTTACGCCGTTGCGGTTCAACAAAGTTGGAACCGACATGCAAACGTCTGAGATTCCATGGAAGTCTTCAAGCAAAGAAGAAACTGGCAAAATGCGGTTGGTGTCGCGAAGAACAGCCTCAACAATATCTACGCCAGACATTGCAATAGCGTAGTTTGTAGCGCCTTTACCGTTAATAATCTTGTAAGCTGCGTTCTTAACTTCTTGATGAATCTCTTCGCGCTTAGCTTCATCCAATGGCTCATGACCTGGAAGAGCATTCCACTCGCACATTGGAACGCCACCAATAGTTGCAGAAGCCCAAAGTGGAACTTCGGAATCGCCATGTTCGCCAGCAATATAAGCGTGAACGTTCTTAACATTCACACCAGTGTGCTGAGCAATAAGGAAGCGCAAACGTGCAGAATCAAGGTTTGTACCCGATCCAAACATTTGATTAGCAGGAAGACCAGAAAGCTTCATAGAAACATGCGTAACAACGTCAACAGGATTTGTAATAAGCATGTAAATTGCGTTTGGAGCAACCTTAACAACATTAGGAATAATCGACTTCATAATATTGATAGTTGCACCTGCAAGCTCCAAACGAGTCTGACCAGGCTTTTGACGAGCGCCAGCAGTAATAACAACCATATCGGCATCGCGGCAAATTTCAACATCGTCGGAGCCAGCAATAGAAACAGCTGGGTAGAAGCTAGAACCGTGCTGCATATCGAGCACTTCTGCTTCAACACGTTCCTTAGCGATATCCTCAAGCACAATTTCACGAGCAACACCGCGCTGAGCAGCAGCAAACGCAAGCGTAGAACCTACTGCGCCAGCACCAATAATCGCAAGCTTTGTTGGCTTAACCTGAGAATTCACCATTAGAAAACCCCTTTTCCACAAAACAGAGTCAACCCTCTAGCTAATAAATAACTCAAAATATAAGGGCTGCTCTAACAATAGAGATATATGCATGAACAGTTTTTACTTTAATCACACCTAAGGAATTTTGTTTAAAGCGCAATTTGCATAAGTTTTGCAGCCAAAGAATCTCCAACAAAAGCATCTAATTCTATGCCAGAATCCTTATATTCCACTGATTTTACAATGCCATTTTCTCTAACTTTAGATAGCAAAGATCCAGAATAATCACTATAAGGAAGCTTAACTTTAACGTGAACATGTGGCGAAGGTAACAAATTTTCTACGCGCGCTTTTAGATGCTCAATATTTTCGCCACTTTGCGCAGAGACAATAAGAGAATCAGGATACAAAGATTTTAAGCGCAAACGCATTGGCTCTTGCATAACATCCGACTTATTAAACGCAATAATTTGCGCAATGTCTTCTACTCCGTCAATTTGAGCTAAAACCTCGTTAACTGCTTCAATTTGAGAAACAGGGTCTGGGTGAGAACCGTCAACAACGTGCAAAATAACGTCTGCTTGGCCAACCTCTTCCAAAGTGGACTTAAACGCTTCCACTAGCTGAGTTGGCAACCTTCGCACAAAACCAACCGTGTCTACAAGCGTGTACGCGCGACCATCTTTAGTTAAAGACTTTCGAACAGCAGTATCCAAAGTGGCAAAAAGCGCATTTTCTACAAGCTCCTTAGAGCCAGTAAGTCTATTTATAATCGAAGATTTTCCAGCGTTTGTATACCCCACTACAGCAACGGTTGGAATATCTTGACGACGCCTAGATCCACGCTTTGTCTCGCGAGTTGGTGCCATTAGCGCAATGTCGTGACGCAATTTTGAAATTCGATTCCTAATTGCGCGCCTATCCATTTCGATTTTTGTTTCTCCAGGGCCTCTAGAGCCTATTCCAGCGTCTCCAGCAGCGCGGCCACCAGCCTGCCTAGAAAGAGCAGCACCCCAACCTCTAAGTCGCGGAAGCATGTATTGAAGCTGAGCAAGCTCGACTTGTGCCTTTCCTTCCCTGCTTGTTGCATGTTGAGCGAAAATGTCTAGAATAACAGCCGTTCTGTCTACAACCTTGACTTTAGTAGCGTCTTCCAAAGCTCTTCTCTGGCTTGGTGGAAGATCGTCGTCTACAACAATCGTATCCGCATCATTTTGAGCTACAACCGCTGCAAGTTCACGCGCTTTTCCAGAACCAACATACGTTGCTGCATCTGGTCTGTATCTTTGCTGCAACATGCCGTCGCACACTACTGCTCCAGCTGTTTTAGCAAGTGCTGCCAACTCTCTAAGAGACTCTTCTGCTTGGCTTAGAGTTCCGCGAGCGCTAGACCACACGCCTACTAAAACAACGCGTTCCAGCCTTAGTTTTCTGTACTCTACTTCGGTTACGTCTTGTAATTCTCCAAGACCAGCAACTCGTTTTAACGCGTTTCTTGATTCGCGCTCTTGCCAAGCTTCGTTATGGATTTGCTCACCGAAATCAGCGTTTGCATCGTCTAGTAGAACTTCACTATGGCCTGAAAGAAAGTCTTTATGCTCATTTTTATGCTCGGGCATATTATTATCACCACTTGCCAAATCACTATTTGCTAAAGTATCTACCAAAACTATGCCCTTTGCTATTTTTCTTTAACTACTTACGTTAAATCCTTTATTAATACGCGATTTACAACGTTTGTTTTATTATTGTGAATCTAGAAGACATAATTTTTAACCAACACTAAAATGACTATTAACACTTTTAATAAAACTAAAAAGACGAGCAGCATTAATGCTACTAAAACAAACAAAAATGCTAAAGAATCTAAGACTAGCGGCGAACAGTATTTTTCCGCTAATCCAAATTCTTTAGACTTAAGACGAACTTTGCAAGTTGATTTGCGAGGCAAAGAAGTTAGCGTGCAAGTTTCTAACGGAGTTTTTAGCTCTTCTAAACTTGATTTAGGAACTGCAGTTCTTCTTAAACACGCTCCACAACCCCCAGAAAATGGGCGATTTTTCGACATCGGTTGCGGCTGGGGCGCTATTAGCTTGGCTTTAGGTTTTGAATCCCCTAATGCGCAAATTTACGCTGTAGACGTTAACGAGCGCGCTCTAGAGCTTACTAATATTAACGCTAAGAATGCTGGATTAAATAACATTCACACTTATCTTGTAGAAGATGCGCTAAAAGAAGATTCATCTAAAAACATTGATCTTATTTGGTCTAATCCTCCAATCCGCGTTGGAAAAGACGTTTTGCACAATATTTTGCTCACGTGGCTTCCTCGCTTAAAAGTTGGTGGAGCTGCTTATTTAGTTGTTCAAAAAAATCTTGGCTCCGACTCCTTAATCCCTTGGCTTTCTAAAAATCTTGGGGAAGATTTTAGCGTTGAAAAATACGCAAGCTCTAAGGGATACAGGATTATAGAAGTCTTAAGAAAATAGGATTGAACATGAAATTCAACTATCCTAGTGAACTGCCGATTTGTTCCGCACGCAACCAGATTATTGAAGCTATTAAAGAGTCGCAAGTTGTAATCGTATCTGGTCAAACTGGTTCTGGCAAAACCACTCAAATCCCAAAAATGGCTTTGGAACTTGGCAGAGGCGGTCGCGGAAAGCAAATTGTTCACACGCAACCTCGCAGGCTTGCTGCACGCACAGTTGCAGAGCGAATCTCTTACGAAATGGGTGTTAAGCTTGGCGAAGAAATCGGCTACCAAGTGCGCTTTAACGACGAAAGCTCATCTAAAACAAAACTTCGCATAGTTACAGACGGTATTCTGCTTGCTCAAATTCAGCGCGATCCACTTCTTACACGCTACGACACGATTATTATTGATGAAGCTCACGAGCGCAGCCTAAACATTGATTTTTTGCTTGGATATTTAACAACTCTTTTGCCAAAGCGCAAAGACTTAAAGCTTATTATTACTTCTGCAACAATCGATTCTGCAAAGTTCAAAGACCATTTTGAGCAAGCTTTGCATATTAAAGTTCCTGTTATAGAGGTTTCCGGGCGAACATACCCCGTGCGCGTACTTTACGAGCCGCTTGGAAGCGCACCTTCGCTTATGAAGCACGTTCCAGGTTTTGCAGATATTGCTATGGACGATGAAAGCGTTGCGCAAAGCCAATCTAACGAAAGCAATCGAGAAGATATTTGCGATGAAGACATTTCTTCTGCTGTAACTCGCGCATGCGCTCAACTTGTGATTCATTCAACACACACTCAAGGCGCGCGAGATATTATGGTTTTTGCTTCTGGCGAGCGCGATATTCGCGAGTTTGAAGCATCGTTGCGTTCTTATTTTGGTGCGCGCACAAGCGACATGAATCGCAGTGACGCCATTGAGATTGTTCCACTTTTTGCACGTCTTTCTTCTAAAGACCAGCATCGCGTTTTTGAGCATCACACGCATCAGCGCATTGTAATCGCCACTAATGTTGCAGAAACTTCTCTTACAGTGCCTGATATTCGCTACGTTGTAGACCCTGGTTTTGCTAGAATTTCGCGATATTCTAAGTCTGCCAAAGTTCAGCGTCTTCCTATAGAACCTATTTCTCAAGCAAGCGCGGATCAGCGTTCTGGACGTTGTGGGCGAATCGCAGACGGCATTGCTATTCGCTTGTATTCTAGGGAAGATTACGATACTCGCCCGCGCTTTACCGATCCCGAGATTTTGCGCACTTCACTTGGTGCTGTTGTTTTACACATGCTCTCTGTTGGTGTTGCTAAAACCGGCGAAGATATAACGAATTTTGGATTCATTGATCCTCCAGATATTAAGGCTGTAAGCGACGGTTTTAACGAGCTTAGTGAGCTTGGTGCAATAAGTAGAAAATCTGGTGTTATAAGCTTGACTCGAATTGGCCGCGAGCTTAGTCATATTCCAATTGACATTCGCCTTGGACGCATGATTATTGAAGCTGCGCGAAACACTACGCCTAATACTTTAGCTGCGATTCTTGTGATTGTTGCATTTTTGAGTTTGCAAGATCCGCGCGAGCGCCCCGAAGACAAGCGCGAGGAAGCCGATAGATTACACAATCGTTATGCAGACGAGTTAAGCGACTTTTTAACAGCATTGAATATTTGGGATCGCATATTCCAGGCGGATGGCGAAATCAGCAACAACGCGCTAAGGCGACTTTGCAAAGAGGAATTTTTCCACTTTTTACGCCTAAAACAGTGGAAAGATTTAGTTAATCAGCTTAAAGATTTATGCAAGGAGCTTCATTATAATGTTGGCGAAGCGCTGCCGATTAAACGCGCGTCTTTGCAAATACGCCAATTGCCAAATAATCAACAAGCAGCTCACAGTCTTTGTTGCACTTGGGATTATCAAGGAATCCACGCTTCTATGCTTTCTGGCTTGCTTTCTATGATTGGCATGCAAGTTATTCGCGAGCCTAAGGCTTCGGATTTTGCAGGACTTCGCGGAACAGCCAAAATTCGTGCCATTAAGCGCGCTAAAAAAATGGCAAAAAACGATTATCAAGGCGCTAGAAGCACAAGGTTTGCAATCTTCCCATCTTCATCTGTTTCTAAAACAACTCCTTCTTGGATTATGTGTACGGAATTAGTTGAAACTTCTAGACTTTGGGCAAGGTATTGCGCGCAAATAGACCCTGCTTGGGCGGAGTCTTTAGCTAAGAACCTTACTCGCGTAACATATTTAGATGCTCATTGGAGCGCAAGCAAAGGTGCTGCAATTGCTCAATCGAAAGTGCTTTTATACGGCTTGCCTATTGTGCAAAATCGCACTGTTCAATGGTCTAAAATCAATCCTTACGAATCTAGAATATTGATGATTCGTCAAGGCTTAGTCGAAGGAAACGTTCAACAGCGTTTTCCATTCAACGATTTTATCTCCTCAAATATTAACGTTTTGAACGATGCCGATAATCAAACAAATCGCACTAGGCAAGCAAGCGAAACTGTAAACGACGAGGATTTGTTTACTTTTTACGATAATAAACTTCCTCAAGAAGCTACGACCATTGCAGATTTGGCTAAATGGTGGAAAAATTATAGGCTTCAAGACCCACATTTTCTTGATTTTAACCCAGATTGTGTTGAGCGCTTGCAATACGCAAATGACACTGATTTAGCAGACTACCCCGATACTTGGCATACGATTGGAACAGACGGCCAGAAAATTAATTTGCGCTTAAGCTACATTTACGATCCGCATAATCCTTTAGATGGCGTAACCGTACACGTTCCACTTCATGCGCTTTTGCGACTTAAGCCTCAAGAGTTTACTTGGAATGTGCCAGGCTTATTAGACGAGCTTATTATTGGCATGATTAAGTCTCTTCCTAAGACTTTGCGCGTGCAATTCGTGCCAGCTCCAGATACTGCTCGTAAAATCCGCGAGTGGATTGACGAAAACTACGATTATCTTCCAGGAATAAATGAGAATCCACAAGAAGATTTTATTTGGCAAGACTTTAGCGAAGTCTTTACTAAAGCTGCGATTAATGTTGTTGGAGCACAAATCCACCCAGAAGTTTTAAGCGAAGATCAGCTACAACGACTATCTCCTTATTTGCGCGTAACTTTTAGCGTTGAGCAAAACAAAACTAATAAAAACAAACCTAATCAAAACAATTCGCATAATCAAAGCAACAAGCGCATTAAGCCTACTGTTTTAGGAACAGATAAGTCGCTAATAAGCCTTCAGCATCGCTTTGCAAAATCAGCTCAAGAGTGTGCATTAAATGTTGTTAATAGCAAAGCGATTAAAGCTGCACAAGCTGGAAATGTTGTTGAGAGAGCAGATTTGTTACACAAGTCTGGAGCAACTAATCTTTCTAGATCTCAAATGGTTTGGCAAGGCGCGCTTAACATGCTTATTTTAGACGATAAGCGCATTACATCTAGATGGCTCGGCAGCGAGGCTTTGCTACTTGCTTCTGCACCTTATAAATCTTCTAAAGATTTGGCTCAAGATTTGCAAATGGCAGCTATTAAGCGCCTTATACCAAATACACAAAAAATTACTAACGATGTTGAACTTAAAGAAGCCGTTGGCAATATTGCCGAAGTTTACGAAGACACGGTTTATAGCGTTGCACACAGTGTTATTGCCATTTTGGAGCGATTTGCTAAAGTCGAGTCTGCTGTTAGCGGCAAAGCCGACTTGCCAATGCTTAGTGTTCTTCAATCGATTAAAGAACATGCATCTTCGCTTGTTTTTCCTGGATTTATTGCAAAAGCAGATTCTGGCGCACTTAGTTCAATAGAGCGCTACTTACATGCGGATTTGATTCGACTTAACAAAGCTAAGTTAGACAAAAATCGAGATGTTCAATGGGCTTGGCAGGCAGATGAAGCTCATAAGCTTGTGTTAGAAGCTCAAAAGAGAGCAGAAAGCTTGCCTGCAGGGCCTAATAGAGATGAGGCTCAAGAAAAGGCGCAAAAACTAAAGTGGATGTGCGAAGAATTCTACGTTTCTCTTTGGGCGCAAGAGCTTGGAACAGCATACCCAATTAGTATTCAGCGTATGAAAAAGATTTGATAGCACAAAAGCAAAATAATACAAAAGTGGTCACTATCCACGCAGCCAAAGATGACTGCAAGATAGTGACCACTAACATATTGAGTAAATAATAATTACTCTTTAACCATAACGCTACGAACTATGTAAACCACCAAACCTATGAAGGCTACAATAGCGCCCATCATAAGCAAGTTAGAATAGCCTGCAGCTAATCCTTGAATATTCGCAAAGGAGAATCCTTTGAACAGATTTCCAGCAAAGAATCCGCTGAAAATAGAAATACCGATTGATGCTGTAACATTCATAACCAAATCGTTCATACCGCAGCCACGACCAGACTCTTCAACAGGCAATGCGCTAAGAACAGTAGAAACGATTGGCGAATACATAAGTCCGCACCCAGCGTAGTAAACGCATGCGCACAGTGTTAATGTAAGGAACCCAGAATTGATGAATACAGCAGCACCAACCCATCCAAGAATCATAAGAACAGCAGCTGTAATAATACCAGCTTTACGTCCAATGAAACCGATAATTGTTCCAGAGCAAGTGCCAAACACTGCTGCTACTACGAATGCCCATACAAGGTAAGAAGAAACCTGAGAAGTATTCATCTTGTATAAAGCACCGCCAATTACATTGTAAATTGGAGGCATGCAGTAGTTTGTAAAGTAGAAGATGAATATCAAAACAATGCCCGAAAGCCAACGCTTATTCTTAAAGAATGCAGGAGTTACAAACGGGTTCTTTGCCTTCATAATGTATCCAGCAAACACAACAAACAGCACGATGGATCCAAGCAACAATCCCCATGCCTTGTACGAGAAGAACAAAGTCAACAATGTCACAGCAATACCGAATATGGTAAAGCCGAGTTTATCAATCTTTCCACCAATACCGTTCTTAGTCGGTAAGCATTTAACGAGTACTGGCAGGAATAGAATGGTTACTGCAGGAATAAGGAACAAATATTGCCAAGCGATAGAGCTTAAAAGACCAGCAGCAAATACGCCGATAGAAGCAGAAAGCTGATATGCGGCAGTAAAGAGTCCAAAGAAAATAACTTTCAAATCATTGCGCAAATACTTAGTTGCAATAACAAGGAAGGAAGAACCTGCTACCTGTTCACCAGCAGTTTGCATAATGCGAGCAATAATAACAGTCCACAAGTTTGGAGTGAAGAAGAAGTTTGCAATAAAACCAAACAAGGAACCAACAAACAGTGTTACAAGACCGATTGTTATAAGTCTGCGAAGAGAAACAAAGTCACCTAGAGAACCGTATATAAAGCACACGATACCTAGAACAATAATTGGCAAGCTTGTAATAAGCGAAGCTTGATCAGGGGCACCAACAGCCTTGCCAATCTGGTCGAATACAAGATTAAATCCTTGCAAACACAATGTTCCAAGAATAAAGGTTATAAGAAGTAAAATTAGCGAGTAAATCGCCACTTTGTCGCGGGTTTTTGGATCCTCGTATGGATCTACCGCAGTAGATTTTGCAATTTCAGTCATAATAATCCGATCAATAAATATTTTTAATTTTTACATTTACGCATAAAGCATGTTGTGCAACAAGAAGCGTAGAAGGTCGCAAAATGTTGCACAACGCCAACAATATGATCTCAGCCAGCGATTTTTGCCAAGCCAGAAATACGCGTCATAAACTCGTTCAAGAATCGTGGAACATCAACACCAACAGCAACTTGCATTGTCTTAACAGGGTCATTCAAGCGCGTAACATCACCAATTGTGCGTCCACGAGTTGGGCCTTCAACATCAACTTGCATATTGATTGGAAGCGTTGTAACAAGTGTTGGATCCACAGCTACAGCCACTGCCAAAGGATCATGCAAACCGCATCCGCCAAGGTGTGGAGCCGTTGTTTCATAAGCTTTGATGTAAAAATCAGTCATATCTGCAAGGAACTTGCCAGCCTTGGTGTTAAGATCACGCCATTGCTTTGTCTCCTTGTAGGTAAGCAAAGTCTGTAAAGTAACATCCAAACCAATCATTGTTACTGGAGCACCAGAGCGGAATAGTACATCTGCAGCATCTGGGTCTTGAGATATATTCGCTTCGGTCCAAGCGTTTACGTTTCCATGAATGGTAAGCGCTCCGCCCATAAGAACAATCTTTCCGATTTCGTCTTTGATTTCTGGAGCTTTCTTCAATGCAGCAGCAATATTGGTCATTGGACCAGTTGGAACATACACTAAGTCCTTGCCATATTTCTTTACGGAATCAATAATGAAATCAACAGCGGATTCATCTTCTGCTTTGCGAGGAGAATCTGGAATTTCAACATCGCCAATTCCATTGTCACCATGAATAAAAGCAGATATTGGAAGCACTTCAAACGAATCTTTTGTGCTTGCGTGTGAAAGACCTTTATAAACTTTTACTTCTGGATGCCCAAGTAAATCTGTGATTGCAAGCGCGTTACGAACACCTTGCTCCATTAAAACATTACCATACGTGCCAGTTATGCCAATAAGCTCCATTTCTGGGCTTCCAAGAGCATAAGATATAGCGAGAGTATCGTCAACACCAGTATCAAGATCAAGAATCAGCTTCTTCACTTGAGTTACCTCCCTTTGTGTATTTGGCATGATTTTACAGTCGTTGTAAATCATGGATTGCGCGAATATTTTCAAAATTATTCAAATGCAACCAAGCAAAAATTCTATTATCATAATTTTGAAAATCAACATTACAATTGGATAATTTTAGATATATCATTGTTTCTTTATTGTGCAATAGTTTGCGATTTTTGTTATAAAATGTTTCAATTGCCAACAAAAGTTAAATTAAATAAACAAACGTTTAAATTATGCTTAGAAACTAGCATTCAAACATAAACATTCAGATATAACAATATGAAAAAATTTTGCGAAAAATGTTAAAAAATAATCAAAGAAAAACCTAAAAATAAATCGCGCGACACGCCGCCACAGCACATCGCGCGATTTTAATAGCCAACACAAACTAAATTCGCAAATACGTTGCAAAACCTACAGTCTAGGCAAGTATTTCTCTAGCTCGTAAGGCGTTACTTGGCGACGATACTCTTCCCACTCTTTGTGCTTATTGCGCAAGAAGTATTCAAACGCATGCTCGCCGAGTACGCTAGCCACAAAATCAGACTTCTCCATAATCTTCAAAGCTTCATCCAAAGACTCAGGAAGAGGCTGAATGCCCATAGCTTGACGTTCAGCATCCGTAAGCTCCCAAACGTCGTCGCTAGTAGGATCGCACAAAGTCATTTGCTTTTCGATGCCATCTAAGCCAGCAGCCAACAAAACAGAGTATGCAAGATACGGATTCGCAACAGGGTCGAGCGCGCGAAACTCCATTCTGCAAGAATTACCTTTGCCAGGCTTATATTGCGGCACACGCAAAAGCGCAGAACGGTTGCTATGACCCCAGCAAACATAGCTAGGAGCCTCCGCCCCACCCCACAAGCGCTTGTAAGAATTGACGTATTGATCTGTAACAGCGCAAATTTCTGCAGCATGATGCAAAATACCAGCCGCAAATTGGCGCGCAATAAGCGACATATTAAACTCTTGGCCAGCCTCGTAGAAAGCGTTGGAATCTCCTTCAAACAGGCTTAAATGCGTGTGCATACCAGAACCAGGCTGGTCAGTTAGCGGCTTAGGCATAAAGCTCGCATACATTCCGCGCTCAAGAGAAATCTCCTTAACAACAGTGCGGAAAGTCATAATGTTATCTGCAGTAGTAAGAGCGTCTGCATATCTTAAGTCAATCTCATTTTGACCAGGACCGCCTTCGTGGTGAGAATACTCAACAGAAATACCCATCTGTTCAAGCATGCTCACAGCACTACGACGAAAGTCCATTGCCGAACTTCTTGGAACGTGGTCAAAATACCCGCCTTCATCAATAGGAACAGGTGTTTTAGACCAATCGTCTTGCGCTTCAAATAAGTAAAACTCAATTTCTGGATGAACGTAAAAAGTAAAGCCTTTTTCTTTAGCTTTTGCGAGCGCAGTTTTAAGAACATGACGCGGATCTCCAAGAGACGGCTCCCCATCTGGCGTTAGAACGTCGCAAAACATGCGCGCCGTACCTTCTGGACCGCCATGCCATGGCAAAAGTTGGAAAGTCGAAGGATCTGGCTTAACAATCATGTCGTCTTCTAAAACGCGAGTCATACCTTCAATCGCAGAACCATCGAAGCCAATACCCTCTTCAAACGCAGCTTCAAGCTCTGCTGGAGCAATAGCAACCGATTTAAGAGTTCCAAGAACATCCGTGAACCATAGTCGAATAAAACGAACGTCACGCTCTTCAACTGTACGCAAAGCGAATTCTTGCTGTCTATCCATATCTACAGTCCAATCAATTTAAGTGTGTAACTATGTGTTTTTCTCTCATACTCTTTAACTAATATTTAAGAGATTAATTATTATATTATCTCTTACTTTTCACTTTTATTTAGTTTTATGAGCATGAATTTACTTATTTTTAATGTAGCAATCTAGTAGCAATCTACTTAACGTGTATTACATCTTTTTGCCATATTTATAAAAAATCTCTTTGGCTTGATCATCGCTTAAATCATCTGTACTTGTAACTTCAATCCCAGATTCTTTAAGATCTTTAACACTTGAGTAACAAATCATAAGGTCTTCAACACATCTAGCAGCCATTGCAAGAATCATAGGAGGAACAACGTCTAAAACGCCTCGATTATATTCATAAACTTTTGCATCAATCTTATTAGCGCGATTTACCATTAGAACAGCAGGCATTCCACGAAAATAGTCGGTAAATTTTTTAACTGATTTTTCTGGATTGTCTTCGTCTAAATCGCGTAAAACTGCGACTCCACCATTTTCGTCGTTAAAACAATCCGCATTAACTCCAGCCATTTTGCAAAAAGATGCAAGAAGCTCTCCTGGCTCTATAGCTGTTAAGAACAGCGCGCACTTTGCCTTTTTTCCAAGCAAACCTTGCAAATCTTCTTCAAAATCTGCTTGCTCAATCTTTTTTACAGCATCATCGATTGAATCACGATTTTGCTCTTCGCTAAACTCTTTTTCAAAACCAAGCAATGCATCTTCCAGCTCTTTATCGGTAAAAGAAGTACGAACATCGTTGGAATCATTGTAGCCAACGCCATTATTGCCATTAACGCCATTATTATCACTAACGTTATTGCTTTTATTCAAATCGTCGTTATTTTCACACATATCTTTTTACCTTCTAAATCAAAAAGCCTTATTTTTACTTATCTTTACTTATCTTTACCACTTCTTAAAACGCTTAAAATCACTCTAAAACACTCTAAGAATATTCTACGCGATTAGCTTATCTTAGGCACTTATTTTAGGCGCCTGGCAAACAAGCTGGGCCAAACAATATTTTTAGCTCTGCAAAAAGTGACATATCTCGCTTAACTCTAAATCTATCTCCAAAAGCTAAGACTTTTGCGCGCCCCTTAGAGTCAATCAAAGCAAGTCTTACCTCGCAACACCCAGGATGCTCACATAATATAGAACTCAACTTGTCTAATTTAGATTTATCGATACTCATATTAGGAAGAACAATATTAAGAGGTCTTGAATCTATAGATTCCAAAGAAGGTATTTCAAAATATTTACCACGCAAAGAAACTGTTTCATCGCGAACCTCAACTTCACCTCGAATTTGAGCTACTTGATCAATCGCAAAATCATTTGCAGCAGCTTCGTATGCTTTGCTGAAAAACATACATTGTATGGAACTTTCCATATCTTCCAATGTGATTATTGCCCACGCATTACCTTGTTTAGAAACACGTCTATCTACACCAGTAATCAGACCAGCTAAAGTCACTTTAGTGCGATCATTCATAGTTTTTGCTTTATCAATCAATTCAGCAATACTCATATCACTCAAGCTACTTAAAACAGCAGAAAGACCGCTCAAAGGATGATCAGAAACATAAAGTCCAAGCATCTCACGCTCAAAGTTTAGCTTTGTTTTTTTATCCCATTCTTCTACATCAGGAACATTTATTTCAGCATCGCCTAAAGACAGATTATCTGTATTATCTTCATCAATACTAGAGAATAAATCAAACTGACCTTCCAATTGCCTACGCTTAATAGGTATTACGGAATCTATCGCTTGTCCACAAATTTCCCAAATAGCACGCCTATTAGGATCAATAGAATCGAAAGCTCCAGCTTTAATCAAAGATTCAACAAGCCTTCTGTTAAGAGCATCGAAAGAAACTCTTTTAACGAAATCTTTGAAATTCACAAAACGTCCTCTAGAAGATTCACGTTCAGCAATAATATCTTTTACAGCTTTATCTCCAACGTTTCTAATTGCTCCAAGACCGAATCGCACAACATTGCCTACAGCAGAATACTCTAATACTGATTCATTAACATCAGGAGGTAAAATGCGAATTCCCATGCGCCTTGCTTCACCCAAATACAGTGCAGTCTTATCTTTATTCGTACGTTCGTTTTGGAGTAACGCAGCCATAAATTCAATCGGGTAATGCGTTTTTAAGTAAGCAGTCCAATATGAAATCAAACCGTATGCAGCAGAATGAGCTTTATTAAACGCGTAACCAGAGAATGGAACTAAAACATCCCACACAGCTTGAGCAGCTTCTTTAGAATACCCATGCTCTTGCATACCTTTAAAGAACGGGATTTTCTCTTTAGCCAACACTTCTGGCTTCTTTTTACCCATAGCTCTACGCAAAACATCTGCCTTGCCAAGGCTATACCCTGCTAAAATACGCGCAGCAGATTGCACCTGCTCTTGGTACACAATCAAACCATAAGTTTCGCCTAAAACATCTTTTAGCGGCTCTGCAACTTCGGGGTGAATAGGCGTAATCTTTTGCAAACCGTTCTTGCGCTTAGCGTAGTTTGTATGGGAATCCATATCCATAGGACCTGGCCTATAAAGCGCAATCAAAGCAGAAATATCGTTAAAGTTATCTGGTTTTAGAGTGCGAAGAAGCGCACGCATACCGTCGGAATCAAGCTGGAAAACTCCTAAAGTATCTCCTCTTGCAAGAAGTTTGTAAGTTTCTTTATCGTCTAAAGGTATTTTCGTATAATCAATTTTTGTATGACGATTATTCTCAACATTTCGAATAGTATCCCTAATAACAGTTAAGTTAGAAAGACCCAAAAAATCCATCTTAACTAGGCCAAGAGTTTCGCAAGTGTGATACTCAAAAGTTGTTGTAATTGTGCCATCAGTGCGCTCCAAAAGAGGAGACGTATCTGTAATAGGCTCCGAACCCATAATCGTTGCACAAGCATGCACACCCGTTTGGCGAATCAAGCCTTCAATACCCTTTGCTTCTTCTGTAATTAGCTTTGTATCTGGGTCATCCTTGTACATCTCACGGAACTCACGAGCCTCCGCGTATCTCTTTGACTTTTCGTCAAAAATTTCATGCAAGCTCATATCTTTGCCATTTTTTGCAGGAGGCAAAATCTTTGTAATTTTTTCTCCAACAGAAAACTCATAACCCATTATTCGAGCAGCATCTTTAAGAGCTTGCTTAGTTTTAATCGTGCCATAAATCACGCATTGCGCTACTTTGTCTTTTCCATATTTTTCGCCAACGTATTCCAAAACTTTGGCTCTACCTTCTGGGTCAAAGTCAACGTCAATATCTGGCAAAGACACGCGCTCCGGATTTAAGAATCGTTCAAAAATCAAACCATGCTTCATTGGGTCAAGCTCTGTAATGCCCATTGCATAAGCCACCATTGCTCCTGCAGCGCTTCCTCGTCCAGGGCCAACCATAACCCCGTGCTCTTTTGCCCAATTAATATAGTCTGCAACAACTAAAAAGTAGCCACAAAATTGCATTTGGCATATAACGCCACACTCGTAGTCTGCTTGTTTTAAGACTTCCATTGGAACATTGTTGTTGTATCTGCGTTCCAAACCCTCTTCAACTTTTTTAAGGAATAGCGAAGTCTCATCCCACCCTTTAGGACAATCAAATTGCGGCATAAAAGCGCCATCTTCGCCGTCATCAAACATAACATTGCAACGGCGCGCAATCTCAAGCGTATTATCGCAAGCTTCTGGAAACTCCTTAAAAAGCTCACGCATTTGCTCAGCAGACTTCAAATAATAGCCAGAACCGTCAAACTTAAAACGATTTGGATCATCTAAGCGAGATCCAGAATTAATGCAAAGCATTGCATCTTGCGCTTCTCTATCTTCTTCGTGCACATAGTGCAAGTCGTTAGTAGCAAGAAGAGGAGCATTCAACTTTTTAGCAATCTCAAGCAAATCTTTTGTAACGCGTGTTTCAATAGAAAGCCCGTGATTCATAAGCTCAATAAAGAAATTATCTCGACCAAAAATATCTTGGAACTCACCTGCAGCGCGTAAAGCCTCATCAAATTGACCCAAACGAAGACGCGTTTGAATAATTCCAGACGGACATCCAGAAGACGCTATAACACCTTTAGAATACGTTGAAAGCACATCTTTATCCATTCGAGGATATCGCATAACGAGACCTTCCAAATTGGCTATAGACGATGCTTTAAGCAAATTTGTTAAGCCTTCATCATTTTCGGCCCACATTGTCATGTGAGTAATCAAACCACCGCCAGAAACATCGTCGCTTCTTTGCGCGTCCGTTCCCCAATGAACTCGGCTTTTGTCTTGTCTGGCTGTTTCTGGAGTCACATAAGCTTCGATTCCAATAATCGGCTTAATCCCAGCTTTTACAGCCGTGCTCCACATCTCGTACGCGCCATGCATATTGCCGTGGTCTGTAATAGCAATAGCTGGCATACCCAATTCTTTTGCACTCGCTACTAGGTCTGGTATCTTTGAAGCACCATCCAAAAGCGAATAATGCGTGTGGTTATGCAAATGTACAAAGTTTGTTTCTGGCCTAGTCATGCTTGCTATTTTATAGATGCAATATGACCTGTTTTGCTAAATATGCTCGCTTTTATAATTGTCGCACGGCTTGTAAAGCGTGTTGCAAATCTAGCGGATACTTCGATTCAAGCTTAACTAATTTTCCTGTTCTAGGATGCTTAAATTCTAGCTTAGTTGAGTGAAGCCATTGGCGTTGTAACTCTAGTTTTTCTGCGAGTTTTGGGTTTGCTCCATACATTTTATCCGCCACTAATGGATGACCAATCGAAGAAAAATGCACGCGTATTTGGTGAGTTCTACCCGTCTCTAAATTTACGCTAACTAAAGTTGCAATTCCAAAGCGCTCCAAAACATCCCAATGTGTTACAGCTGGTTTGCCATTTTTGGTTACAGTAAACCTAAAGTCAGATACTTTTGACCTTCCAATCGGAGCTTCAATAGTCGCTTTGTTTTGCTCCAAATTTCCTTGCACTAATGCCGTATAAGTTTTTTTAACACTATGACTAGCAAATTGCTGCTTCATCTTTTCGTACGCAAAATCCGTTTTGCAAACGAGCATAAGGCCGCTTGTTCCAACGTCTAACCTGCTTACGATTCCTTTGCGTGATTCGTCGCAAAGCGTTGTGTTTATTTTAATCCCAGCGTCTTCTAGACATTCTGGAACAGTAGGCCCGTTCCACCCTTTTGCTGCGTGAGACGCAACAGAAACAGGCTTGTTTATTACTACAACATCGTCATCGTTATATACGATTTCCAAATCGCATATAGAAGGCTTACTTTGAGCATTACTGGAAGAATCGCGAGCACTAGCACAATCGCAAGCACAATCACAAGCACAATCGTCTTCTTTATTTACAACAATCACATCTGATTCTTGCAAAATAGATGATTTTTGCGACTTTCTATTTAAGATTTTTGCTTTGCCACTATCGATTAGCGATATTGCGTTTGCACGCGATACTCCCATAAGCTTCGACAAACATACGTCGAACCTACATCCTGCAAATTGACTCGTAACTGTAAAACGAATATCACTCATCAGCGCGCTCTATAAGAGGAATCCCAATCAAAATAAGGCATATAACTGCGATTCCTGCAAACATAAGCTCAATATCTGCAACATTTCCAACGGACCATCCGTAGTTTATAAAATCTACGACTTTTCCGTTCAAAAAGCCCTGAGCATATTGCGCTCTATCAATAAGATTTCCAAAAGCTCCAGCAAAAGCTAAAGCAAGCGCAATAGTCCAATATAAGGATTTCGTGTGCTTAATAACAGCAGTCATAGCACCGCAAGCAGCGCAAGCTAACACGCTAATAACCCAAGTAAAAGAAGAGCCTAAGCCAAAAGATGCTCCAGGATTCCTAACAAGAGTAAAAGAGAGCAAGTGTGGAAGAATCTCAATGTTTTTTCCACCACTAAGCGCTGCTAAAGCCCAAATTTTGGTTACTCGGTCTAAAACCACGCCAATAAAAGCAATCAGTGCAAAAACGGCTGCGCGATTACGCAGCCGTTCTACACGCACATAAATATGCGTCAATGTATTTTCCAATCTAAAGGGATTTAGTAAATACTACTAAATACTAGTAAATACTACTTATCCTGCTTATCTTGATTTTCCATAGATGTATACGTGTTTTCGTCGGAAACTTGAGCAACAAGCTGACCCAAGAAGTCGGTCAAGCGAGTACGATACTCAGTTTCAAACTGCTTAAGGCTTTGAATGTTTCCTTCAATAACCTTAGTTTGCTTCTCGAGATTCTCACGTACTTGGCGAGCATACGCGTCTGCAGAAGTGCGAGTAGTGGAATCGTAATCCGCAGCTCTGTGCTGAACTTCTGCTTCGTATTGATCAGCTTGATCGTGAGTTTGCTTGGAGTAGTCATCCGCAGCTTGACGAACCTTGCCCGAGTAAGCGTCTGCCTCGTTGTGAGCACGAGCCGCATAAGCATCGGCATCTCCGCGAGTACGCACCGAATAATCATCCGCATCCCCGCGAGTTTGCTTATTGTATTCGTCAGCCTCGCTGTGCGTGCGACCAGAGTATTCGTCTGCCTTGGCAATTATCTCGTTATAGCGTGCCTGGCTTTCTTCAACAATCTGCTGAGCCTTTGCCTTGCCCTTGTCTACGTATTGATCGTGCAATTGCATTGCAAGAGTCAACATAGCAGTAGCACGCTCTGGCTCCGAGCCCTGAGCTTCCGCACCCGCGCCTGCAATCTTTTGCAAGCTACCAGTTTCTGTGCTTGGTTCCATCTTAGAAACTTGCTCGCGAAGCTGTTCTTCTCGCTTATGCGATTCCTCGAGCTGCTTGTTAAGATCTTGAACCTTAGCATTTTCTTGCTGAGTTACAACAAGCTGCTGGCGAACCTCTTCTAGCTCACGACCCAAGTTTTCGCTGCTTGCACGGAAGTCATCGCGCTCGCGCGTAACGTTTTCAAGCTCTTCTTGAATCTTCTTATCAGCGTCTGCCTTAGCATTATCTGCATTTGCAGCTTGAGCGGTAAGCTGATCCACTTGAGCACCCAATCCATCCAGTTGCTCCTTAAGCTGCTGATTTTGCTCGCTCAATGCACGGTTGTTTTCTTCCGCTTCCTTAAGCTTTGCTGCAAGATCGTTATCACTCTTGCTTGCATTGCTGGATGCTTCTCGCAAATCATTATTTTCTTTAGTTAAAGATTCAACCTGATTTGTTAAGTCTGCAATCTTATTGTTTAAGCTAGCAACATCAGCGCCAAGAGACTGCGTAGAAGCCCCGAGTCCTTGCACGGCCTGCTGACCAAGCGCTTCGATTGTTTCTGTAACCTGATCTAAAAAGTCATCAACTTCGTCAACGTCATAGCCTCCCTTAAATCTAACGATTTGGAAGGTATGCTCGCGAATGTCTTTAGGCGTTAACAGAGCCATAATGCATTACACCTCACTTTTGGGCGCGCAGCCCTTTTGATATATCTCTTCGATGCTATCACGTCCATAGAAAAAATTGTGTAAAAAGTAATTATTTTTTACGAAATCTGCCAATATTTTATTATTCAGACTTATTTTTATTATGAAGACTTACGTTTAGTAAATGTTTAGTAAATAATGTGATTAATAGATAATAATACGAATATCATTTAAGAATAGTGGCGATTTCGCGCGTATAGTAAACATTCTTAAAGTCTTAATAAAACAAAAATCTTAATAAATCATAGATAAAATCACTTGTAAAACAATTATCAAAAAGTAAACAACCATAAAACTTACGTCTAAACTTATGTTACTAAGCCTTACGGGTGGTATGAATCTACGCGCAAATCTTAAAAGCGGTTCCGTTAAATAATATACGATTTGAGCAAATTTTCTAACAATCGCATTTGGACTAAATGAATGGAATACGATTGGAATCCAGTCTAAAATTGCGCGAATAAATAGAACTGTTAAGTATGCGCTTAGAAAAAGATTAATGATTAATATTAAGCTGTTAAAAATCATAAACTCACTTCCGTAAATAAACTTTCTTAAAACTTTCACAAGTAAACAATCATCACAATAAAAGTTAAGAAGATTTTTGTTATTAGATAATTTTTATTCGATAATTGATATTAGATAATTTAAGGCAGAAATCTCAAAGAGACTCTGCCTTAAATCTAAATAACGCATAAAGCAAATGCTATAAGCGGTCTTTGCTACTAAGCTTGTATCTTTACGAGAACAATTCTCTAGCAGAACCGCCATTAGGAGCGTCTTCAACCTTTATGTTTACTTGCGAAGGACTTAGAAGAAACACTCTTGGCGTTACTCGCTCAATAGACCCACGAACACCAAACACAACTCCAGCAGAAAAGTCAACAATGCGATACGCAACAGATTCACTAACACCAGTAAGATTCAAAACAACTGGAGTTCCATCTCTTAACGCACGCCCAACTAATTGAGCATCGTCATAAGACTTTGGATGAATCGTTGTAATGCGACTCATGCGGACTGCTCCAGCACGAGAAGAAGTGCCATTACCCAACTGCGATTCTGAATTATGCAGACTTATAGGAGCAACGTTGCGATCGTTGTCAAACGAAGTTTCTTGCGCTTGAGAATCAACGAAATCATCGTCGTCTTGAACATCACTCATGCCTACGTAAGACATCATGTTCTTCATAAAGCCAGCCATTAAGCTGCCCTCCTATCGCTATGCTTAACGTAGAAAATCAGGAATATCCAATTCGTCTGGTTCGTCTTGAGGCTTATCTTTAGAAGCCGATGCTTGATAATTCTGGCTTGGTGCAACAGAATCAAACATGGAAGAAACAGGATGCGAAGATTCTTCAGCAACAACAGGCTTTGCAGGAGATGCGACTGGAGTTGTTGACTGAGCTGGGGCAACAGAATCAACTCCTGCTTGCATATCTACAAAAGCACCAGCCTTATCGTCTTCCACCTTAGGGTGGGAATCAAAACCAGCTGCAATAACCGTAACGCGAACTTCGTCTCCGTAAGAATCGTCCAAAGAAAGACCCCAAATAATCTGGGCTTCTGGATGAATTGCCTTGCGAACAAGTTCTGTTGCAGCGCTTGCTTCTTGCAACTTCAAATCGCTTGGACCTGCAATATTAATCAAAGCACCGTGAGCGCCTTCAATGCTCTCTTCAAGCAATGGGGAGCTAATAGCAATTTCAGCAGCTTGAGTAGCTCTGTCTTCTCCCTTTGCAGCGCCAATTCCAAACAGCGCGGTTCCCGCACCACGCAAAACGGCGGTAACGTCCGAAAAATCAACATGAATATAAGAATTCATGGTAATCAAATCGGTAATACCTTGCACGCCTGCAAGCAATGCGGTATCTGCCGTCTTAAAAGCTTCAATAATTCCGATAGTTCGATCTGAAATTTCCAACAAACGATCGTTTGGAATAACAATCAAAGCATCGACTTCTTTACGAAGATTTTCAATACCAAGTTTTGCCGATGCAGCACGCTGAGGGCCTTCAAACCCGAAAGGACGCGTAACTACTGCGATTGTTAAAGCACCCTGCTGGTGTGCAGCTCGCGCAACTATTGGGCTTGCACCTGTACCAGTTCCACCGCCCTCGCCGCAAGTTACGAACACCATATCGGCGCCCTTTAATGCTTCTTCAATGTCGGATTGATGATCTTGTGCAGCTTTTGCACCCTTTTCTGGATCAGCACCAGCACCGAGACCACGACTTGAAGCATCAGATAATGAAATCTTTACATCAGCGTCGGAACGCAACAAATCCTTAGCATCAGTGTTGATAGCTACGAATTCTACGTTCTGCAAACCCTCGGTGATCATTCGGTTGACGGCGTTACCACCGGCTCCACCGACGCCGACTACCTTGATTATGGTTTTGTCGTTGAAATTGTCAGTCTGGGCAATCTCGCTCACCGTTGTCTCCTGTCACTCACACGCACGTTTTACGCAATACTTTAGCGCAAAACGCTCGATAATGGCGACGTTTTACAAATAAAAACTTAAAAAATGTCACCGATTCGATAATACACCGTGCTATACGCAAATATTCAAGGCGTTTTATCAACAAAAGTTTGGAACATTAAGCAATAGTTTAGAGGCCATTTTTAACAGCCACAAAACCCTAGAAAACTCTAGAAAAACGCTAGTAGCTGGCATCCATTGGATCATTGCCAAAAAGCTCTTTGCGCTCATCGCTAGTAGTAATTCTTGAATCCAACCAGCCATATGGCAAATGAACTTTTTTAGCAAAACGAACTCGACCACGCGGCGTGTCTAAAATCTGCTCAGGAAGCTTAAGTGACGAATCTAACGCATCAATATTGCGTTGAACGTCATCAATAGACTCGCATTCCATAAAGCTTTTGCGAGTTCCTCCTCCAACTGGGAAGCCTTTCAAATACCACGCAATATGCTTTCGCAAGTCATGAACTGCCATTCGCTCATCGCCATCATAAAAATCAACAAGAAGCTCCAAATGCCTTAAAATCACCTTGCAAACTTCGCCAAGACTTGGATTAACGCGATTATCGCTGCCATTGCAAGCAGAACGAATATCAGCAAAAATCCAAGGACGCCCCTGGCAGCCTCTACCAATTGCAACGCCTGCACACCCTGTTTCTTTAAACATTGCAAGAGCGTCATCCGCGCCCCAAATATCGCCATTGCCAAAAACAGGAATATCTAAAGCCTCTACAAGCTCGCTAATACGGCTCCAATCGGAATGGCCACCATAATATTCTGCAGTCGTACGCGCATGCAAAGTGACAGCCGCACATCCCTCTTCTTGCGCAATATGGCCAGCTTGCATAAAAGTCTCGTGATCTTCGTCAATTCCAACGCGGAATTTAGCTGTAACTGGGATTCCCGCTGGATTACACACGCTTACAACGCGATGCAAAATCTCTTGAAGCAAATCTGTTTTCCAAGGAAGAGCAGAACCACCACCACGCCTTGTGACTTTAGGAACTGGGCAGCCAAAGTTTAAGTCAACGTGATCTGCCATATTTTCGTCAACAACAATTCGAGCAGCTTGCTCCACAATTAAAGGATCTACTCCGTAAAGTTGCAAAGAACGCACTTTTTCACTAGGCGCAAAACGGCATAAACGCAAGGCTTTTGGATTTCTTGCAACTAGTGCGCGTGCAGTAATCATTTCTGCAACATACAAGCCATCTGGCCCGTACTCTCGGCAAATCACGCGAAAAGGCCAGTTAGTAATACCAGCCATTGGAGATAAAACAACAGGAGTTGCAATATGAATTTTCCCTAAATCTACTGGTTTAATAGAAAAATCCATATTGCTTTAACTCCGTTCACTTTAATATTTTTGCTATCGATTTTGCTAGCAATTTTATGCGACTTTTTACTAGCGACTTTTTACTAAATACTTATTAGTACAATCCGCCAGCTTGAGCAATCTTTACAGGCTGCGACTCGTCAACGCCGCCTTCCTTAGAAACATCCACACCGCCATCTGCAGCACGCGTGCCAACAATCTCTACAGGACCTTGCGGATACTTAACGCGCTTTTCATTAATGCGGCTTGCTACGTAATCTGCAACCTTGTCTAAGGAAACACGCTCTTGTTGCATAGTGTCGCGCTCGCGAATTGTAACAGCGTGATCTTCCAAAGTGTCGAAGTCAACTGTTACGCACAAAGGAGTACCAATCTCGTCTTCGCGGCGATAGCGGCGGCCAATAGCGCCAGCCTCATCGTAGTCAATAACCCAATCATGCTGGCGCAAATCCGCAGCCAAATCTTGAGCAACCGATTGTAATTCTGGCTTCTTGCTCAATGGCAAAACAGCAGCCTTAACAGGAGCCAAACGAGGGTCAAGTCTAAGAACAGTGCGCTTATCCACTCCACCCTTAGTGTTTGGAGCCTCGTCAACGTCGTAAGCATCAACCAAGAACGCCATAAGCGAGCGCGTAAGGCCAGCAGCAGGCTCAATAACGTAAGGCACGTACTTTTCGCCAGTTGCCTGGTTAAAGTAGCTCAAATCCTCGCCAGAATGCTTAGCATGAGCAGACAAATCGTAGTCGGTACGGTTTGCAATGCCTTCAAGCTCTCCCCAGTCAGATCCTTGGAATCCGAATTTGTATTCAATATCTACAGTGCGCTTGGAATAATGGCTTAGCTTCTCTTTAGGATGCTCATACATGCGCAAATTCTCTGGCTTTACGCCCAAATCAACATACCAATTTACGCGAGTATCAATCCAATACTGATGCCAAGCTTCATCGGTTCCAGGCTCTACAAAGAACTCCATTTCCATCTGCTCAAACTCGCGAGTGCGGAAGATGAAGTTTCCAGGCGTAATCTCGTTACGGAAAGACTTACCAATGTTTGCAATGCCAAATGGCGGCTTTTGACGCGTAGAAGTCATAACGTTCTTAAAATCAACGAAAATACCCTGCGCTGTTTCTGGTCGCAAGTAATGCAAGCTGTTTTCGTCTTCTACTGGCCCCAAATGCGTGCGAAGCATCATGTTAAAATCGCGAGGCTCCGTCCAATTTCCGCGAGTACCACAATCTGGGCAAGCAATGTCTTTTAAGCCATTCTCTGGCATCTTGTCGCCATGCTTTTCGGCATAAGACTCTTCCAACTTATCTGCACGATGGCGCTTATGGCAATTCAAGCACTCAATAAGAGGATCATTGAATACAGAAACGTGACCAGACGCAACCCAAACTTGAGAAGGCAAAATAACAGACGTATCTACGCCAACAACATCGCCACGAGTAGTGACCATATAACGCCACCATTCGCGCTTAATATTATCTTTTAATGCAACGCCCAAAGGGCCATAATCCCACGCGGAGCGAGTTCCGCCGTAAATCTCTCCAGCTGGGAACACAAATCCACGACGCTTAGCCAGCGACACAACTTCATCAAGTTTTGAAACAGCCACAATACACCTTTTTCGTAAATCTAGAAAATTCGGGTGAAACGGTGTTTATTATAGAAAAACCCTGTGACGCTAATAGAAACGTATAAAGCTACATAAACGTATAAGGCAACATATATAAGCTAAGCGAATACAATAAAGTGTAAGCATAATTTTGAACACACATTTGCATTTTGAAAGGATCTAAAATGAGCGAAAACAATGTTGAAAAGACTAACGATAACAAGACTTGCGATACTTGCAATAACAAAAATTCCCACAAAACTAATACAGTTGCAGCATTATGCATTGCTCCTAGCGGAGTTGGCGAAGAACTTAGCGAATACGTAGCAGATTGCGTTAAAGTGATTCGTGATTCTGGATTAAAAAACGAAACAAACGCAATGTTTACAAACATCGAAGGTGAATTCGACGACGTTATGCGCGTTGTAAAAGATGCAACTATGGTTCTTGTTGAAAAAGGCTACCGCACAGGCGTTATATTAAAACTAGACATTCGTCCTGGTTTTAGCGGCCAAATAGACGCAAAAGCTGCTCTTGTAGACAAGATTCTTGAAGAACGCGAAAACAAGTAAGCTTAAATAAACTTAAAGCGTTTTAACTGTTTTAAGCGGTTTTTACGCCACCAAATCTGCGGTCGCGATGCGCATAACGGTCGATTGACCTCCACAACGCTTCGCGACCATAATCTGGGAAAAGTTCTGGCACAAAATCAAGCTCCGCATAAGACGCTTGCCAAGGCAAAAAGTTGCTTGTGCGCTGCTCTCCCGAAGTGCGAATCACAAGATCGCAATCTGGAATATCTGGATTATACAAATGTTCTGCAATCATCTTCTCACTAATGCGATCGCCCTTAATTTTGCCGCTTTTAACTTCCCTAGCAATTGCCGCGCAAGCGTCTGCGATTTCCGCGCGACCACCATAGTTTAAGCAAAAAACAACGTCAATCGTAGTGTTATTTTTTGTAATCTCTTGAGCTTTTTCCAACTCGTCAATAACAGACTTCCACAATTTCGGCCGTCTTCCAGCCCAGCGCACGCGCACTCCCCACTCGTTCATTTGCGCAACTCTGCGGTGAATAATATCTCTAGAAAATCCCATCAAAAAATGCACTTCTTGAGGAGATCTTTTCCAATTTTCTGTAGAAAACGTGTACAAGCTCAAGTAGCGAACACCTGCTTCTATGGCTCCTGCAATAGTGTCAAAAACCACTGGTTCCGCCGCTTTATGCCCTTCGGTGCGAATCATTCCGCGCTCTTTGGCCCATCTGCCATTGCCGTCCATAATCACGCCTACATGGCGAGGAACTTTACCTTTAGGGAAATCTGGCACACGGCTAGTATCACTAAATGGAGCTGCTGGAATATTTAACGAAGTGTAGTCAACGTTTTCAAAACTCATAGTTAAAATCTAACAACCCCATTGAACGAATAGCTAAAGCGTTTTGCAAAGATTGACTAAAGAGCACACTAAAAAGCACACTAAAAAGTCCGCTATATTTTTTGCAAAACTTCTGTTAGATAATTCAAATATCTTTTCCCAAAGCAAGATTTGTACCATCTAGCATGCTCTAAGAATCCAGTATCGTAGCCCCAAATCTTAAAATCGTAAGATCCATTTGACTTTAAGTAATAGTCTACAAATTCTACGCATTGCTCGATTTGACTTACAGATAAAACAAGCGGAAGCAGCTCTTTTTCAATATATGTTAACGGTCGAACGCTAGCATATCCTTGCAAAATTGACTTAACTAAGTCCGTTCTAAATGAATCTTTTTTGCCATTCGCAATATCTACCCATTGAATTGTGTTACGTTCTAAAGTCATTGCCAAATCGTAGATTGCTGTGTTTTTATACGCCATTCCAAAGTCAAATACTGCGCTTGGAGCGCTACCTTCCCACATAAAATTAGATATATGCGGATCTCCATGAGTCCACTGCTTTTTTAGATTCGCATACCCCAAATCGTAAATTTTTTTGCATGTTGGAGCAAATTCACTTAAATCTTTTACAAAATCACGATTCTGCTCTTTTAAGAATTTCGCTAAATCGGGTCTATTTTCCAACCAAACTTTTGCATCATTTTGCACATCTTCGCTTGCACAAAGACTAAATCTTGATTGAAAAGCGTTGATTTCCTTAGAATTTGGCTCGTCAAAACTTTGCGAAGCTAAGGCGATTTTTGCCATCATTACTCCAAGATTTTTGGCTTCTTCACACGTTTTAGGAGGATCCCAAGTGTACGCGTCTTTGTATCTATCTTCTCCGCTAGCTTTTAAAGTCACTTCGTAAGCGCAATCACCTATTACAAGAAGAGTGCCGTCTACGTAAATATCGCCACAAATATCGCCAGAAGTATTCTTTTCTAAACCTAAAGTCTCGCTATTTTTATTAAAATACAAGTATTTTGGAGTGCTTATTTTGTTTTGTAAAAGATGCTCAGCAAAACGATGATACGGCCTAATTGTGCTTGCTTGCCTAACTTTTGTGCTGCATCTTTTAATATAAACGTCTAAATTTTGCGATTTTTTTGGCGAATCATCTTTGTAATGCGCACGAATCAATGAACCTGCAGCCATCGGGCGCAAACTATGGCTTAAAACGCAATCAGCTTCTAGCGGATCCTCTAAAAGAGAACACACAATATTTGCCTCATCTAAATCAACATTTGCCCATCTTTGAGCAACAATATCTAGTTGAGGGTCGTTGCTTTCGTTTTCCATATTCGCTCCAATTATTGCCACAGGTTCATTGAATTGTGATATTTATTTGCGATTGTAATTGCGTTTGCAATCGTTATTATGCTTGCGATTCAAGCACATGCTGACCGACTATTCTGGCAAATACTCGTTTGTTACGCATCCGCTTTCTAGGCTCTTTAGCGCGCAATCAAGAGGCACGCTCAAATGGCCATTTTCACCCATCCAACGAGTGTAGTTTTCCACCAAAGCCATGTCTGCTGTACCCCAACGACCATTCTTGTCGTACCAAGACGGAATCACTTCGTCTAGCGAGGCGCGCAAAGCCTCTGGGCTAATATGGCAAAGCGCATTTTGCAAAGCATCAACGCCAGCCTGCGGGTCTTTTCCTGCAAGCTCATAGCCCTTAACTGTTGCACTTGCAAAGTTGCGTATTAATTGCGGATTTCGCTCAATCATCTCTTGGCGAGCGCAAACATAGTAAGAATGATGCGGAGCTACGCCAATAGAATCAAATGGAAGAACAACAACTTGGTCAAATGGAAGCGACCCCTGGTATGGCTCCCACCAAGCAACGTTAATGAATGCATCGCACATTCCGCGTTCTACAGCTCGAATGTCTGGCTCCCATGGGCCTGGGTCAATTGTAATCAGCTTGCTAAAGTCGCCTCCGTCGGCAGCAACCGCCTGCTGAAGCTCCGTGTATAAGCGCTTAACACCCATAGGGATTACTACGCGCTTTCCTTCTAGATCTTTGAATCGCGTAATACCCGTGTTCTTATTTGTTATGATTCCACCAATTTGCGATTGATTCATTACAGCAAATGACGTTAGCTTATTTGCACCATTTTGATGAGCCAAAAGCTGATTTAAGCGAACAAGAGCTATGTCTACTTCTCCGCGCTCCAAGCATGCTGGAACATCTCCGCGCTCCGTATCTGTGCTTGTAAACTCTACATCTAATCCGTATTGTGCGTACAATCCGCGCTTTCTTGCAAGATACATACCTGCGTGATTCGTCCATGGATGCACATATTCAAGACGTACTCTTAGCATATTAACTCCTTTGTTTTATAGTGATTTGTGATTTTATTTTGACTTTTATTTGCGACTTTTGCGCGCTGCTAACTTGCGACTTTATTTGCCACTTTTATTTGCGACTTTACAAAAGTGGGCGAGGTAATTCCCCGCCCACAAATCAAATCTTACTAGCAAAAGTTAAGACTTAAGCGCGTACTTCTTTGCCAGAAGCAAAACGGCTCAATGCGCCAGTAGCAGCAATACCCTTGTACAAGTACCACATAACTACACCACCAATTACAGCACCAGAAATCATGCTGCAAAGTGTGTGAATCATCATGAATGCGCCGAAGATTGGAACACCTGCGTAGTAGAACGGATAGGTTGAAACGATTCCACCCAAACCAGCTAATGCGCCAGAAAGTGCAGTCAAACCAACGTTCCACTTGCGATACATAACAAACAAGAATGCAAACTCAGCAAACAAGCCCTGAACAAAGCCAGGAAGAACGGTACCAATACCGCCCCAGTGGCTACCAACAGTCAACTCAACCATTGCAGCAATAAACTCGCCGAATAGTGCAGCGCCTGGCTTGCGAACCATAATAGCAGCTAAAGGACCAGCGAAGTAGAACAAACCATAGTACAATGCGCTAACGCCTGGAACTGGAATAAGCTTAAGAGCAGCAGAAATAGGCTCACTAATCAAGCCGATGCCCCAGAAGATAATACCAGAAGCTACAGCAATAACAACCGTGAGCGTAACATCAGCCACGTTCCAGCGCAAGGATGGACGCACGGTCTCTTCTTCAACAGATGCACCCATTAGGGTCTCCTTTCATCTTTAACCAATCAAACAAAGGCGACCCTGCAGAAAACTCCGTACGTCGGCATTACCCGATTCACGTTAAACGGTTAGACAGTAATCTTCTCAGCTCTTAAAAGAGCACCCGTGCCTGATATCATTCATATTGCATCAGACAGCGAGGACAAATTTTATAAAATTCAAACATAAAATTAACAAAATCACTCATTAAGATAATAGAAACTCTAATCAAAATACAGCGAATTAGAATTTTTTTCGCTTAAACGCATAGATCTAATAGGCTTTTCTAACCAATATTCACACCATTGTTCAACGCATTTAGATGTTAAATCGTCTATACTTGTTCCGTCTAAATTTTGCCAATCGCCATTAATTAATGAAATCATTTGAAAACGCGCTAAATCATTGCACTTAATAGACTCTAAAGCATGATCTTTAGAGCACATAACTCCACCACTAGCTGCAGAGAAATAGTCTAAATCATTGCGTGTTGAACAAATAACGCACTCATTTAACCTAGGAGACCATCCAGCTAATTGCAATGCTCTTAAAACGTACGAAAGCGCGATTGATTCAGCACTATGTAAACTTTTAGAAAGAGCAGATAAAGCAGCTATAAGAAGATTGTATTGTGAGCAAGAATCCGAATATTGTGCGCAAGACGAGACTAAATCGTCCGCAATCTCTGCAATCATGCTAGCACAACTATACAGATTGTAATCCGCACAAATGCTACCAGCATAAGGCGAAACTAAAACCGCTTGAGAAATAACATCAAAAGTTTTGCCAGTTGCAAAAAGTGCATTAACTCGCATAAATGGCTCTAAGCGCCCACCAAATCTAGATTTTAACCGCCTTACACCTTTTGCAACAGCTCGAACCTTGCCATGCTTTTTAGTGAGCATAACAATAACTCGATCAGCTTCCCCAAGAGGAAAAGTCTTAAGAACAACAGCTTCATCGTTATATAACGGCATTAATCAATAACTCTTAGCTTGTATAATCCCTAAATCTAAGTGAAAAATAGATTATTAATTATGATTTGGGTTTACAAATCCGCCAAAATTAGATTCGCCAGTATCGTCAAAATCGTATGAATCATTATTTGCTTCGCGAGAAGAATCTTCAACCGAAGTGTCAAAATGGTTCATAACAGGGAACGAAAGATCTGGAATATCTAAATTAAGACTTTGCGAAGGCTCGAACTTAGGCGAAGCAAGAAGTGAAAGATTCAAATCTCCAATGGATTTAGAATCATTTGCATTGTTATTACTTGCATTGTTAGCATTTGCATTATTTACACCATCAGCATTCGCACTAACAACATTCGCGCTATCTTCCTTCTTTTCTGCATCTTTAACTTTTCCAAAATCATTATTGTTAGTAGCAAAATTGTTGGAAGCAGCATTAGGAGCATAAGACGGAGGGAATGCTGGAGGCATAACAGTAGACGCTTGCGACATTTCGTCGTCTGTATCGTCACTAGCTTCAACACTCACAGAGTGAGGAGTAAAAATCGCCTTCTGTGCATGATGCTCAACAGGAATAGATGGAGGAATTGCTGGAGGCATTAATGGAGAGGGAGCTGGAGCTGCCTTAGGCGCAACAACACTAGGCGCAACAACACTAGGTTCAACAGCACTAGGTTCAACAGCACTAGGTTCAACAGCACTAGGTTCAACAGCACTAGGCGCAGAAGATGTTTTAGAAACAACATTTTCTTGTAAATCATTATTAGACTTAGCAGAAACGCCAAAATTAGCAGAATCAACAGAATCACTAGGATCAAAGTCTGTATACTTAGCAACTCGATCATAAGACTCAAGTCTGCTTAATAAGCGAACGCAAGCATTTAGATAATAATCCACCTGACGCTCGTCATATCCTCGTTTTCCAGAACGTTGAGTAAACAGAACATTAGAAACAAACATTGCGTCAATTTTGTCTAAATCACTTAAACTGCTTCCCCAAACTGGATTATATCCAAGAAGAACAGCAATCTTATCTAGCGACTTATTTACAACATTGTCTACTTGTTTTTTATCGTAAGAAGGCTTACGCGATTGCGCGGAATCAAAGCGCATTTTATAATCGCGCTGGGAATGAGAAAGCAAAACTCTATATTCTTCGTCTGCTTGCGCCTTCCAAACAACCTTGCCGCGATTAGAAATCTCGTACTGCGTAGTCTTATCTACAACTGCACGCTCTAATCTAGAAAGAGCAGCATCTACTTGAGGAATGGCATATCCTTCATCTTCTAGATCGAAAGATACGTCTTGAATATCTTTTTGAGTAAGACTAATGTCGCTAGATTCATACAAAGAATGAGCACGCTCAAGAAAATCATTAACTTGCTCTACGCTGTAACCCTTCTTGCGCTTACCTACACGCTCAATACCCGAAGAATTACGCGCGGTATCAGGTTTACTCGCCATAAACAATAGACCTCCTGAACAGATTCGTATTCAATACACTTTACGCGATTGTTAAGACGCATAAACAAAAAACACGCAAAACACGCAAATGATATATGCGCAAAACACGCCTAAAACACAAATCAACGTTCTAGTACACACCATACTGTATCTTGTTTCAAGCGGGCGATTAGCTCAGCTGGCTAGAGCGCCACCTTTACACGGTGGATGTCGGGGGTTCGAGTCCCTCATCGCCCACTTTCCGCTTTACAAGTTCTTAAAGAATCTAGATTTTTCCCAGCCTTTATTTTTACTAACGCTTTGTATGCGTCATCCAATGTTTTTACGCTTACAACTTTTAAGCCTTGCGGAATATTCCCAACAACTTCATTGCAATTGCTGTTTGGCGCTAAGAACCATTTAGCTCCGTCTCTTTTTGCAGATATCATCTTTAATCGAATACCGCCAATCGGACCAACTTTCCCAGAGTTATCAATGGTTCCCGTTCCAGCGATTATTTTTCCACCAGCCAAATCTGTGTTTGTAAGCTTGTTCAAAATACCCAAAGCGTACATCATGCCTGCAGAAGGTCCACCAATATCGTCTATATGCAACTTAATTTTTACGTTTTTTACATTCACATTAAGATGATTCTTCGCATAATCCAAAGCCGCCACTTGCGCAGAAGATTGCGAAGAAGCCATTTGCTTATTTGTTTCTTTCTTATAATCGCTTGCGTTTTGATTTACTGGAACAAGAACTTCTCTAGGTAAAACTTGCTTTTTAGAATCAAACCAAGATGCAATCGCATATATATTTGGAATCTCGTAACCTGGTATTCCAGACGTATTTACTGTTACTAAAAGAAGCTTTCCACTTTTTGACGAAGATTTATAGTCAGTATTCTTAACAGCGCCATTTTTAACATTAATCACATATTTTCCAAAAGACTTTCCTAGAACATCTTGAGTTGGCCCAGGTTCTTCAACAACGTATGCACTTGGTAGAAAAAGCGCGATAATCGACATAACTACAATAAATAACCCAACAAAATACCTAAATGACTTAGCGGAAAAATATTCAATAAGATCCCCAACAGTATTTTTAAGAGTAGTGAATATATTTTTATTGATTTTATTAAACACGTACGTAATCTTATTAAGAATCTTATTATGCATAAAATTAATAGTATATGTAAATGTGCATAACCTACACTCTAAGAACCCTCACAAGATGCGGTTTTTGAAAAAATTTGAAAAAGTTATACACATTATTAATTTATTAGCAAAAATCACCATGTATCGAGTAGAATCTTTTATACGTGGTTAAAACTGTATAGTTAAAAACTATGTAAACAAACATAAAATATACGCAAATATATTTAACTTAGGTACAAACTTCATAAGGATTGAATATGAGCGAAGAAGAAATTCACCAATGGCTTGTTAGCTGCTTTGGCCCCGAAGAAGGAGAAAGAGCTTGGTCTAACTTTGAAAATCTTCCTTTTGAAGTTCGCGATGACATTCTTACAAGATGTTCAAACGGAGGCCTTCCATCTCCAGAAGAAGTTCATTCGTTAATGAGTGCCTTTGCCAATGGCGGCTTAAACACGCCTTTTGAGATGACGGAAACACTTAAAGAAGGTCCAATCAATAAAAGACTTGCTCAATTGCTTGCTTGCCAAAAAGCAACTGGAGACGGCGGTACAGTAAACGCACAAGTTGCAGATGCAACAAGAAGAGCGCTAAGTGAAGCAAACTTATGGCTAGACGCGAATTGCAATCTAAATCCAGTATCTGGAACCCCCGATGTTCTTTCAAGAGAAGACTGGGTTAATGGAACTATAGATTCGTGGATTAAGTTTGCAAATCCTGTTGCCAAATCGGTTAGTAACGCTTTTTCGGATGTTATTGCCGAAAAATTTGGAGAAGACCAAGACTTAGAAGTAGAAGGATTATACGACGGCGTTATGCCAATACCTATGCCAGATGGCGTAAAAAAGCCAGAACAAATGATGAGCCTTCTTGCTAACACGTCTTTTGCAATGCAATTAGGATATGCTGCTGGAAATTTATCTCACGAGATTCGCGGAAGCTTTGATCAAGGTATTTCACTTCTTAAAAACCCTGCAGGCGGTCTTGTTCCTTACAATTGCATAGATTACGCAAAAAAGTGGGGATTAGACATTAACGAAGTTATGAATTATCTAGCATTGCGAGAGCTTGCTCACGCACGATTGTTTGCGTCTGCACCTTGGCTTATGCCTCGTTTTGAAGCACTAATAATAAAGTATGCAGCTGGAATTTCTATCGACTTAAGCGCTATGGAAGAACAGCTTAGAGATATTGAAGGAATGAACCCAGAGTCTATTTCGGGAGCTGTTGACTTATGTAATATTGCTAGAAACGATACAGAAGGTCAAAAACAAGCATTAAAAGGATTAGAAACACTTCTTGCACTTAGTGAAGGTTGGGTTGATTGCGTTATTTGGCGTGCTGGAATGGCACACATTCCACACATTGAGCAGCTTAGAGAGATGACTAGGAGAGAACGCGCTGCAGGCGGCCCTTCCGAAATGACTTTCCAAGCTTTAACTGGATTAAAGTTGCGTCCTAGAGCAATGCGCGAAGCTGCTGCAATGTGGGATGCGATTACAAACGAAAAAGGCATTGAGGAACGCGATGCTATGTGGAACCACCCAGATCTTTTGCCAGAATTACCAGATTTTAGCGAAGATAAAGAAGATACTAAGGATAATAAAGATAAAGAAGATAATAAAGACGATACTAATAAAGTAAATAAAAGTAACGAAAACAATAAAAACAACGAAAATAACGAAAACAACACTAATAGTCAAAACAATACGAATAGTCAAAATAGCGATAACACAACTAAAAAAGAATCTGAACAAACAGATAGCAATAATTTAGCAAACGTTAATCTAGAAGAATTAAGCAAGAATATGCTTGATTTAGAAGATTTTAAGAACAGTGACGATTTAGAGCAAAAACTTAAAGACGTTAATTGGGACGACGAATTAAGTAAATTATTGGCATCTAGCGATAATAACAGCGACACCCAGAACAATAAGCAAGACTCAAACCAAGATTCTAATGCGGACTCTAAAGAAGACTCCGAAGAAGACTCTGGCAAGGATTCTGGCGAAGACTCTGGCACAGATTCTAATCAACAAAAAAGCGACGAATAAAGTCACAAACTAATTTATAAGCTATTTACGTTAGAACAATTGCATAAATGCATTTATTCTAAAAAGTGGCTTACAGACCTTTGCATTCCGTTGCCATAGTCTTTGCAAATTGCATAAGATATGTGCAAGGTTGCTTCTGCGCGCGTTATTGCAACATACATAAGTCTGCGCTCTTCTTCGTCTGCATCTTGAGTTCTATTAACGCTTCCAAATGGCAGTAAGCCTTCGCTGCAGCCGATTAAAAACACGTGCTTAAATTCCAAGCCTTTAGATGCATGAATCGTAGAAATCGTTACAGGAAGTAAAGATTTTTTGATTAAATCTACTTTTTCGCGCTCGCTTTCGCTTTCTTTTGCAAAGTCAATGTCTTTTGCATCGCCACTTTCGACGTATTTTTCTGAATCACTCAAATCGCTAGCGTTTGAATCTTCAAAATTGTTTTCTAAAACATCAATCTGCAAACCAGCATCTTTTCTAACAGAAAAATGTATTCCTAAATCACCCAAAGTTTTGCAAAATATATTCTGTTGAGCATTAGTGCGAGTTAGAATAGCAAAATCTGTAGGGCACGCTTTGCCTGATTTAACAGCATTATAAATTCGTTGAGCAACATCAACAGCTTCGTCGTAATCCGTGTTGTAAACAGTTTTAGTAACGCGAGCGCCACCCTTATTTTTTGACACAAGTCTTAAATAATCACATCTAAAAGCAGACTTAGAAAGAACCCGATTAGCAAGCCCTACAATACGTTCCGTAGATCTGTAATCCGTATTTAGATTAATGTCTGCACAAAGCGGCGCAAACTCGTTAGGAAATTCAAGTAAATCGTAGCTGCTCGCTCCTGCAAAAGAATAGATCGTTTGCGCAGGATCTCCGACAACGCAAATATTTCGATTATTGCCAAGCCAACATTTAAGAAGCTCATGTTGAAGAGGAGAAACATCCTGATACTCGTCAACAGTAACCCAGCCGATTTTGCTACGTATTTTCTCACATGCTTTAGGAAAAGCACGCAAAATGTGGCACGCAAGAAGCAGCAAATCGTTAAAATCAATAAGATTCCTTGTGTTTTTTTCTAACTCGTAAGCTTTATATGTTTCAACAAATTGATTAACGTCTAGAGCTGCAGGAAGATCTCGACTAACGCAAGAATATGCGCGCGCGTAATCATCTGGCGCAATAAGACTAACTTTTGCCCAGTTGATTTCTGCAACAATATCTCTTATTTGCGCAGAAGTCATATCTGCAAAATCCGTGTAATGACTTAATGCTTGCTCAGTAACGCTTTTTGGATCATCCATTATATTTGGAAAAGGAGCTTCGCAAACGTCATTCCAAACTCGTCTTAAATGTTGTAAAGCTGCGGAATGAAAAGTTGCAACAGTTGCATTATTTACGCCTAATTTTTTAAGGCGATTTTGCATTTCTTTAGCAGCTTTTACAGAAAAAGTAACAGCTAAAACGCGATTTTCGTCCCACTCTCCTTTTGCACACGCGTACGCGATTCTTCGTGTAATAGTGCGAGTCTTACCTGCTCCAGCGCATGCAGTAATGCGCACTGGCCCTTGTAACGCCATTGCTGCTTTGCGTTGAGAATCATCTAAACCTTCTAGCAAAGATTGAGCATAATCTTTACCATGATTTTCGTTAGATTCGCGCTTTTTGCTTTCTAAAGACTCTTGAGTAGAAATCATAATTCTATTGTTACAACAATTAAAGAAAAATAAAAGCATAAAACGCTAATGTGGTTAAAGGCTATTTAGCTATATCTCGTTGCTTTGTATTAATGTTGAACTGTGACACAGATAAGCAGATTCAAGTTGGTAGCGCTGGCCTCATCGGTCATGCCAGAAGTACAATTCGCCGGAACGCGCCAAAGCGAGCAGGCAAACGCCACCGATGCCGCTGCTGGCATATCTCACGCTGTTATTCAAGACGTTTCGGGCAGCCTTTACGACATTTTTGTTAGCTCTAACACTAAAGGTCAAAAACGTTTGCACGACAGAGCACGAGCAGCATGGGTATTGCAAAAAACTAAGGGGCTTGCGGCTCTTGGATTTGCTCACGAAGAAATGCTTAAGTTTGTTCCTGGGTCGCTTTCAAATAAGGCAAATCAAACTAACCAGCAAAACCAAGCAAATCAACAAGATTCTACTAATAATCAAAGTCAAAGCGAATTACATTTTGGCTCCATAGGAGAAGCTGATTTTAACAATCCAACAGTACTTATTTGTAATCATCTAAACGGAAATGCAAGAGAATTAAGTCTTCTTACAACAGATGATTGCGTAAACGCTGGAACGGCAATAGGCGCGATTCATAGACTAAGTCCGTCATTTTTAACTAAAAGCGATTATCCTTCCTTTACTACTGGTCAAATTCGCACGCAATTAACGTCTTGGATTAAAAGATTGCGTCAGGCAGGCCATATTCCTACAGAAATAACAGACAATTGGTCTAGAGTTTTAGAAACTGATGGATTGTGGTCATTCGACACTTGCCCAGTTCACGGCGGATTCAAAGATGGTGATTTTCTATTTTCTGGCTCCACGATTACAGCTATAACAAATTGGCAAAGCATGCAAATCAACGATCCTGCTCGCGATTTAGCGTGGATTTTTGCAAAGCTTAACGAGCAGCATAGAAACGCTTTGCTAAGTGCGTATGGAAGAATACTTGGGTCTAGATTAGACAGCATGATTATGCTTCGAGCAAATCTTTGGTTGCAAATGGAGCAAGTTGGAGACTTTATTCAAGCTTTGCAACGCGCAGATACAACTGGAATAATGAGATTTAAAGCGCAAGTGGAACGTCTTGCTCACGAGCTTACTCGCATAAATAATTCTAGAGCAGCAAGCGCAAATCAAAACAATAATAGCGCAAATCCAGCGTCTTCTCTTACTGTAGGAGATATTGTTAAAGACGATATTGTTAAAGATAATTCTATTAAAGATGATGTTGTTAAAGACGATACTATATCTTCGGATGCTACTAACGAAAAAACTGTTGTAACACTCAAGCAAGAAGATCAAAAAGACTATAAAGATAATACATACGAACAAACTATAACTATAAACGACAACACTAATTCCACTGAAGCTGCCACTAAAACCGCCACTATTGCAGACGGCTTAGAAACGCAAGTTATAAGCAGCGTTGGTAAATCTAACGATGCAAATAACAATTCAAACAACGAATCCAACAGTAGCAATAATGCTGATGCAGAAAATAGTGATGACACCAATAGCAAGAATAATGAAGATGATGGCAATAATGAAAATAATGGCAATAAAACTGAAGATTCAGATAAGCCAGCAACGATTATTATTCCAATGCTAAAAGATGCAGAACTTGCTATTAAAGACGCAAAAAACAAACTAGAAAACAATACCGAAAACAGCGAAAACAATTAAGGAATAAAAATGAAGGTAACAATTGGCGTTAAGCACGTAAAAGACACTATTAGCTTTGAAAGCGATCAAAGCGAGCAAGATATACAAAACATTATTGAAAGCGCTATTAAAGACGAAAAGGCGATTAATCTTACAGATAAAAACAATCGAAAAATTTTTATTATGGCAGACTCTTTTGCATACGCGATTATAGGAGATACGCCAACTCACACCGTTGGTTTTAACGCGTTTTAACGCTGCTAGAACGCTGCTAGAACACTGCTAGAACACTTAACACGTTTATAACGTTTTAACAGCGCAATTTTAATTCATCTGGTAATTTAGGATTTTAGAAACAACATTGCAACTTGTTGTTTCTTCTCCGATTTTATTTGGCTTGCCACTTCCATGCCAATCGGAGCCACCAGTAACAAGCAAATTCAAGTCTTTTGCTAACTCCAATAGTCTTTGTCTTTGCGTTAAAGAGTTTCCACGATGATATACTTCTAATCCATTAAGACCAACGCTTGCATAGTGTTCTATTTGAGAGTCCGAAAGAATAACAAGATTCCTGCTATAATCCGCAGGATGTGCAATAACGCTTACTCCCCCAGCGTGTTTAATAACTTTAATAACTTCATCAACACTTGGAGATGGCGTTGGAATGTAGTATGGGCCGCGTGGAGCAACAGGACCTGCAAAAGCTTGCGACCTTGTTTCAAAAACGCCTGCAGCAACAAGAGCGTCTGCAATATGCGGGCGACCAATCGTAGTTAGCTCACCTTGTCCTGCTTGAGCAAGAACATCTTGCCAAGTAATCGGAAAATCGTGCGACATAAGGTCAACCATTTTGCGCGTGCGTTCCAATCGGCGTTTTCTTGTAGTTGCAAACATTTCATTAATGCACTCGTCATTTGGATTGTAGTTATAAGCAAGCATGTGAACCGATATATTCCCCTCTACAGATGTTATCTCTGATCCAAAAATAACTGGAAAATCAGCGTTTTTAGCAGCTTCTTCAAAATCATGCCAACCAGCAGTAGTATCATGATCGCTAATAGCTACTCCACTAAGACCAAGATTTTTAGCTTCATCTACTAATTCTTTTGGAGTTTTAGTGCCATCGGAATATAAAGTATGACAATGCAAATCCCACCCTAAATCTTGCGATTTAGAATCCAAATTAAAATCGTTATTCGCACTACTACCTATTACAGTCATATAATTATCGTAAACTGTGGCATGTAACGTTTTAAGTCTAAACAATATCTAAATACATTAGCGCTTTGAGGAGTGTTTATGGGTAACCACAATAATCGCATGAATTCTTGGCGACATTCTGCCGCTTGGGTTTACATGATTATGCTTATTTCATCCGCAATTGCACTTTTAACATCGCTAATACTTTCTTCCGAAACTTTAGCTCTTGCACGCGCACCGCACAAAGCGCTTGGATGCGACGTAAACACCGTTGTTTCGTGCTCTAAAGTGGCTCAATCTTGGCAAGCGGAATTCATAAGATTTGGCGAACTAAGCTTCCCTAATGCTTTCTTTGGAATTGCAGCAGAAAGCGTTTTCGTAACGCTTGCTGTAGTTGGAATAGCAAAAGTAAAACTTCCAAAATGGCTAGCAACTTTTAGCTGGATTGGTGGATTATGCGCACTCTTGTACGCTTATTGGCTGTTTACGCAATCTATGTTTGTTATACAAATTCTTTGCCCATGGTGCCTTGTTTTAATGTTTTGCACAACTTTGCAATTTATGTCACTTACACACGCAACATTTAGTGTGCAAGAGATTGGATTAAAAAATAAGATTTTAAGCGCTTACTACCGACTAAATTACGATTTAATTGTGGATTTGCTTTGGATTTTTACTCTTGTATTGCTTATTTTAGGCAAATACGGAAATGCCATATTTGCTTAAGTCGCAAGTAAAGTCGCAAGTAATAAGTCGCAATTTAATTTTCAATCAGAAATCACCATTAAGTAACGATTGAGATAGCTTAGCAATACGATTACTTGAATCGGAGTTAGTAAGCAGAACGCTTCCACTATTTTCGATTGGCGCAAGCAAATCGCTAGACTCTAAAACGCTTTTAAGATGGTGAATAGTGCCATCATTACCGTCTACAATCTTCACGCAATCAGGCAAAAACTCACGGAAGTAGCTTTTATAAAACACAAAATGAGTGCATCCTAAAACAACTGAATCAATATTCGTTAAATCGTAAGAATCAAAATATTTGTGCAAAGCGCTCATAACAATATTTTTATTGCCTAAATCGCCATTTTCCACAATTTCTACCAAATCTGGGCACGGTCTAGAAAAAATCTTGTGATTTTGCGTAAAACGATTCATAAGTTCTGCAAACTTGCGCTCTCTAAGAGTTAAAGGCGTAGCTGCAACGATTACGCGCTGAGGCTTGCCGCCACCCAAATCGCAAGCAAGCTTAAGAGCAGGCTCCATGCCAATAATCGGCATATTGTAATGTGCGCGCAAATCTTTTACAGCAGCAGAAGTGGCAGTATTGCAAGCAATTACAACAGCTTTAACATTAAGACTTGCAAAATGCTCAACAATCTTAAAACTAAGATCTCGAACTTCTTGAGGAGTTTTTATGCCATAAGGCGCGTTTGCAGAGTCGCCAAAATAAACAATGCGCTCATTAGGCATAGATGCGTGAAGTTGACGAACTACAGAAATGCCACCAAGCCCTGAGTCAAACACACCAATTGGAGCGCATGAAGTCATAAAAACCTCCTAATAGACTCTTATTATGTTACTTTTTAGCACAAACATAAGCTTTACAAAACGGAGTCAATAAGGTTGCGCGTGTAGAAATTCTTAGTGAAACGCAAGCAGTGGCAGAGATAAACCTAGTAGCTAAGTACCACGAGTTTACCAATGCCCACTGCGCTGCGCACATATGGAGCGTCCCCACTAATGCAATGGCGAATTTATGCCCAAAGTGTTGCATGTTTTCTTATAAAACTGACAAATACAAACATGAGTAAATTTGTACTGTTGTTATAACAAATCTATAGGAAGGTATGGAAATCGGAGTGTCGCATTGCCTCACTTTTCGCTTAGAGCGTAGCGCGAATCGACTTGCATGGGCGCTTTGACTGAGCTTGAAATTGCACAACGCATTTCAAGCTCCTTCAAAGCGTGATTTGGCTCAAGCATAAAGTCCAGTGGACTTTATGTGCCAAATCAGCCGAACGGCTACTAATAGCCGTGAGGAACAGAGCGATAGCGCTTGCTCAAAGTGGAAAGCTAATACGCTTTCCACGCAAGCGCGACCCCGATTTCGCCTACACTTAGTCGAAATCCGAAGACAAACAAAACGCACGCCACAAAACAAATAAATGCCTAATTGCTTATATATCCAAAATAAAATTGCCTCCGCGCTAACTACATAACGCGAAGGCACACTATACAATACTTAGCTTTTACGCACGCTTAACAGTTACGCTAAGCTCAGTTGCGCTAGAATCAGCCTCAGTAACTTCTAAGCTTGTAGCTAAAGTCTCTTCGGCAATCAAGTCACGGAACTGATTAACTTTAGCAACGTCCACAGCTGGCACGCTCAAAGTCAAAGCGATTCGGTCGCTAATATCCAAACCGTTCTCCTTGCGAGCATCTTGAACAGCGCGAATAGCGTCGCGAGCGTAACCTTCCGCAAGCAAATCGCTAGTCAAAGCAGTATCTAGCATAACAAAGCCACCAGTTGGCATTGCAGCAGAAGCAGTATTTGCAGCAACTTGAGCATCCGAAGACTCAACGCGATTTACAAGCTCATATTCGCCTTGTTCAAGCGCAACTTCGCCGTTTGGAGTATTAACAACAGGAACACCAGAGCCGTCAACACGCCAATCGCCACTCTTCGAAGCCTTAATAGCAAATTGCACCTGCTTACCCAAACGAGGACCAGCTGCGCGCGCATTCACCTTAAGCTCGTGAACAATCTTCAAACCGTGGTCGCCTGCGTCTTCCAAAGTGCAGAATGTAACATTCTTAACATTAAGCTCGCGCTCAAGAACCTGCTCGTAAGGCTCAACAGCATCAGTATTTTCTGCAACAACTGTCAAGTTTGCTAACGGCTGGCGCACACGTAACTGCTCCGCCTTACGCAACGAAAGCGTAGAAGAAACAACCTCGCGAACCTTATCCATAGCAGCAACCAAAGCATCGTCGTGAGCAAGAACAGCACCAAGCTCAGTGACTTCGCCAGCCTTAGGGTTCTTCTCGCCATCTGAAAGCATTTGCGGCTCAACCAAATAAGGCCAATCAGCCAAATGCACGGATTCGCCGCCAGTAAGACCTCGCCACACAGCCTCCGCTTCCATAGGAGCAAGAGGGGAAATCGTGCGCATAAACACTTCCAACACAGTGTAAAGCGTGTTAAAAGCAGTCTCGTCTTCATTCCAGAAGCGGTCACGGCTGCCGCGAATATACCAGTTAGTAAGAACGTCAATAAAGTCGCTAACTGCAGCGCAAGCATCGCTAATCGCAAACTCGTTCAAGCACTTTTCTACGCGCTCAACAAGCAAACGCGTGCGAGCAAGCAAGTAGCGATCCATGTTACAAAGGCTTGCAACCTCGTCCGCGCGAAGCATGCGAGCATCGTAGCCCTTGCCACCGTTTGCAGCGTTAGCATACAAAGTGAAGAAGTAGTAAGAGCTCCAAACTGGAAGCATAACCTGACGAACCGTATCCCTAATGCCGTCTGCAGTAACAATCAAATTGCCACCGCGCAAAATTGGCGAAGACATAAGGAACCATCGCATTGCGTCCGAACCGTATTCGTTGAAAACGCCATTAACATCTGGGTAGTTGCGCAAATGCTTACTCATCTTCTGACCGTCGGAACCAAGCACAATGCCGTGGCAAATCACGTTCTTAAAAGCTGGGCGATCAAATAGAGCCGTGGCCATAATGTGAAGTGTGTAGAACCATCCGCGAGTCTGACCAATGTATTCAACGATGTAATCGCATGGGAAGTGCTCTTCGAAGAAGTCCTTATTTTCAAAAGGATAATGGAACTGTGCAAAAGGCATAGAACCAGACTCAAACCAGCAATCAAGAACGTCCGTAATGCGGTGCATTTGCGACTTTCCAGTAGGATCGTCTGGGTTTGGTCGAGTAAGGCGATCGATATATGGGCGATGCATATTCACATTGCCATCGTCGTCGCGAGGATAGTCGCCAAAATCAGCCTTAAGCTCATCCAAAGAGCCATACACGTCTACGCGCGGATACTTTGGATCGTCACTCACCCACACTGGGATTGGCGAACCCCAGAAGCGATTACGGCTAATCGACCAATCGCGAGCGTTAGAAAGCCATTTACCGAACTGGCCGTCTTTAACGTTTCCAGGAATCCAATTAATCTGCTGATTAAGCTCAAGCAAGCGCTTCTTAATCTTTGTAACAGAAACAAACCAGCTAGAAACAGGCTTGTAAATAAGCGGAGTTGCGCAACGCCAGCAATGAGGATAGCTGTGCACGTAGCTTTTTTCTTGGAATAGCAACGCGCGCTGATCTTCTGGCATTTGAGCAAGCGGACCGTCTCCTGCACGCAAGTTGCGCAAAATTGGCAAGTTGGCATCGAAAACGTACAAGCCTTCGTAATCTGGGCAATCACTTGTAAACTTGCATCCTGCGTCGAGCACGTCAACGCTGCGAATCTCGTGCGCGTTAAGCGTGTTCATATCGTCCTCGCCGTAAGGAGCCTGGTGAACAAGGCCAGTACCTTCTGCAGTGTCTACATAATCTGCAGTGAAAATCGTAAAAGCATTAGGACCTGGAGTGCCGCCCTCAGCGAGCGCAGATTCGCCAGCAAAGTATGGGAACACTGGGTAGTAGCGCCAGCCAGCCATTTCAGCGCCCTTAAGCTCGCGCACAACCTCGTAGTTTTCGCCAAGTTCCTTAGTGTAAGATCCAAGCAAAGGCTTACCAATGTAGAACTTTTTGCCTGCGAATTTGCCTTCAGTTGGACGAACTTCCACGTAGTCAATGTCTGCGCCAACTACGATTGCGAAGTTTGTTGGAACTGTCCAAGGAGTGGTGGTCCAGAATACTGCGTAAGCGTCATCTTCGTCTCGAAGCTTAACAGCAACGGAAACAGTGGTATCCTGGCGGTTTTGGTACACATCCGCATCCATACGAAGCTCGTGAGCGCTAAGTGGAGTCTGGTCCTTTGGGCAGTACGGAAGAACGCGGTAGCCCTTGTAAGCCAAGCCCTTATCGTAAAGCTGCTTAAACGCCCACATTACGGATTCCATATATGGAATATTCAGCGTTTTGTAGCCGCGCTCGAAATCAACCCAGCGAGCCTGACGATGTACGTAGTTTTGCCACTCGTTCGTGTACTTTAAAACGCTAGCACGGCAAGCATCGTTGAACTTTGCGATGCCCATTTTTTCGATTTGATCAACCGACTCAATGCCAAGTTCCTTCTGCGCTTCCAACTCTGCTGGAAGACCGTGAGTATCCCAACCAAAAACGCGGTTTACTTTGCGTCCGCGCATGGTTTGATAGCGCGGAACAACGTCTTTTGCATAACCTGTAAGAAGGTGACCGTAGTGAGGAAGACCGTTTGCGAATGGAGGGCCGTCGAAGAACACGAACTCGTTCTGGCTACCCTTGCCAGACGGGCGATATTCGATTGACTTGCGGAAAGTGTTATTTGCATCCCAATATTGAAGAACGGACTCTTCAAGCTTTGGGAAGGAAGGATTTGGTGCAACTTGCGCGCCAGCGTTTTCTTGCGTTGATACAGAAACACTTGCCTTTGGATATACGTTATTTGTAGACGTATTTTCGGATGCGTTTGCGGCTGGACTAGTGGATTCGCTCACTGTGCTCTCCTCGCTCAACAGGGTGAATATTTCCCTGCGAGGACGACAGTTACTGCCGCGGTACCACCTCGCTTGCTGCAAAAATGCTTATACAACTCTTGCAGCCTCTCGTGTTTGGCTATGCGGGCCAACCCCGTCGGTTCTAATAAGCAAGAATCTTACGAATCCTCGCCGTTCTTCCGAAAACTCCCCGCCGATAACGGATCATCGCTTAAGTTAGAAATAATCTAACACTATCCCCTAACATTGGGGAAAGAAAAGTGCCCCGAATCAGAATCGAACTGACGACACCCACTTTAGGAGAGTGGTGCTCTATCCACTGAGCTACCGAGGCAGTTTAGTTGATTGCAGCGCGCAACACGCAAAACGAAACATGCGCACGCTTCTTGCAAAGCAACAAATGGCAATTATACACTATAGCGTGGTTTACGCGCTATAACATGCTCAAGATTCAAGATTTGATTGCGTTCCAGCAGTTGCAGCCGTAGCAGACTGCTCCGCTTGAGCAGCATCAAGCTTAGCGCGAACCGATGCAAGCAAGCCCTGCGCACGCTTTGCTAACGCCTCTCCAAGCTCCCATTGATGCATAGACTGATCTAAAGTCAAACCGCCAGCCTCAAGCGCTTTAACAGCTTGCACGAGCTTTTCGCGCGCCTCTTCGTAAGGCATTGCGTCAATCGCAGCTCGCTCTTCGCTGCTAAGCGTGCTAATCGCATCAACTTTTGCACCATTTGCGCGCGTAGTTTCGTCACTCATAATCATCCTTTTCTAATTTTTATTTAAGATTTTTTATTTAAGATTTTTTATTTAAGATTTTTGCGTTTTTATTTTTAAGATATTTAGATTTTACGACTTTACAACTTTACGACTTTTCTACAGATGTAACATTAGCTGTGATCAAGCCACTTTTAAGAGTAACTGTTATATCGTCGCCAGTTTTTACACGACTAGAATCGTCCAACACTTTCCCGCCGCTAATTTGCACAACCGCGTAACCGCGATTAAGCGTTGATTGCGGACTAAGAGCTGTAATGCTGGCATGTGCCTTTTCAACAGTCAAACTAGCGTCGTCCAGCAACCGCACCAAACCATGTCTCATGCGTTCAATTGCTTGCTGAACAAACAACTCATGCGGCTCCAACATAGTGGTTGGCTGAGTAATACTTGGCCTATTCGCATATCCCTCAATAAGCTGAATCTCGTTGCTAACTCGCGCAGAAATCCTCATGCGCGCGTGTTGCAAGGCGTTATCAATTAACTGCCATTGCTCGTTAACATCTGGAACAACGCGCTTTGCTGCGTCTGTAGGCGTAGAGGCGCGCATATCTGCCGCCAAATCAATAAGAGTCCAATCGTCTTCGTGACCAATCGCAGAAACAATCGGAGTTACGCAAGCAGCCGTAGCACGAACCACACCTTCGTCCGAAAATCCAATCAAATCCTCAAAGCTGCCGCCACCGCGCGCAACAATAATCACATCAACCTCTGGGTCGGCGTCTAGCTGCTTAATGGCCGCAATAACGTCCGCTGGGCATTGCACACCCTGAACATGCGCGTGAACCACCTTAAAACGCGTTACAGGCCAGCGCAAATTGACGTTTGTAATAACATCGCCCTCTGCGCGAGCTTGAGGCGCACACACCAGACCAATGCACTTTGGAAACTCGGGAAGCGGCACCTTATTTTCCGCGTCGAACAAGCCCTCGCCTTTAAGCTTTTTGCGCAACTCATCTATTTGCGCTTTTAAGTCGCCAGCACCAACACGCCTAATTTCGTCGGCAACAAAGCTCAATCGTGTTGCTTTTACCCAAATATCTGCCTTGCCGTGAACAACTACCCTATCGCCCTGCCGCAAATCTTTCGCTTGCTGAACAAACTTGCTAAAGCCCATTATGGAGATTGAAACGTCTTCGTTGCTATCTCTAAGCGTTACGTAGCCAGACGTAGACCTTCTCATGTTGATTTCAACAATCTGACCTTCTACCCAAGCCGCAGGCCACTTTTCTACAGCACCATGGAACTTTTGGCTTATAACGCTTACTGGCCAAGGATTTTCTGCACTTGTTTCGCTTGCACGCAAAGGTAGCGTGCGCTGTGTAGTACTGCTTTGGCTGTCGTAAACATTTTGACTAGCATTATTCTGGCTAACTTCATTTTGATTAACGTTGTTATTTTTAGAATCGCCAGAATCGTGGTTAAAAAGCGTCATATTTAGCAAAGGCATATACCAAGTTTCTTTTAGAAGATGGACAACAAAAGTTTAAAAGATTCGCAACAAGCACCTAAAGCACACAAAACACGACACGCCGTAACTTGCAAATAAAGCGATTCTGAGTATAGTTATTACTCGGCTCAAGAAAACGCCAACGCCCCTTTAGCTCAGTTGGCTAGAGCAGCTGACTCTTAATCAGCGTGTCCAGGGTTCGAATCCCTGAGGGGGCACAAACAAAACCCAAGCTTTGCGGCTTGGGTTTTTTCGTATTTAGATTTTTAATTACACAAATATGATTCATATATGATTTCTTCCTGTATTCCAACAAAAATCTGAATATTAGAGGCGCTTTCTTCATTTGCACAATAACGCTTAAAACACAAAAGTAAACATTTTGCGATGATTATAAAAAGATAAAAATTCAAAGAACACAAAACGACACACAAAACGACACACAACGATCTATGTGCAATTCTTCAATAGAATACAAAAAGACCCCACGAGTTTCCTCATGGGGTCTTTTCTAAGCCTTAGCTAATATCTTCAGATTAGAAAATCGAAAATACTAGGCAAGAATCTTGGTCACACGACCAGAGCCAACGGTACGGCCACCTTCACGAACTGCGAAGGTCAAGCCCTCTTCCATTGCGATAGCCTGGATCAACTCAACAGTGAAGGTTGCGTGATCGCCTGGCTGAACCATTTCGATGCCGTCTGGCAAGGTGATAACGCCAGTAACATCGGTGGTACGGAAGTAGAACTGTGGGCGGTAGTTGGAGAAGAATGGCGAGTGACGGCCACCTTCGTCCTTGGTCAAGACGTAAACTTCGCCTTCGAACTTGGTGTGTGGTGTCACAGAACCTGGAGCAGCCACAACCTGACCACGCTCAACGTCGGTACGGTTGATACCACGAAGAAGAAGACCAGTGTTATCGCCAGCCTCGGCCTCATCCATCTGCTTGTGGAAGGTCTCGATAGAGGTGACGGTGGTGGTCTGAGTATCGCGCAAACCAACAATCTCAACTGGGGTGTTGATTGGGAGCTTACCACGCTCAACACGACCGGTGACAACGGTACCACGACCGGAGATGGTGAACACATCTTCGATTGGCATCAAGAATGGCTTGTCAAGATCGTGAGTTGGGGTTGGGATGTACTCGTCAACAGCCTTCATGAGTTCCTTGACGGTCTCTACCCACTTTTCGTGATCTGGAGCGTCATCATGCAAAGCGCCGTAAGCGGAAGTACGGATGACTGGGCAATCGCGATCGAAGCCGTTTTCGTCGAGGAGGTCACGAACCTCTTCTTCAACGAGGTCGATAAGCTCTTCGTCGTCAACCATATCGCACTTGTTCAAAGCAACAAGAATTTTTGGAACGCCGACCTGCTTAGCAAGCAAGACGTGTTCACGGGTCTGAGCCATTGGGCCGTCGGTAGCAGCAACCACGAGGATTGCGCCATCCATCTGAGCGGCACCAGTGATCATGTTCTTAACGTAATCAGCGTGGCCTGGAGCGTCCACGTGAGCATAGTGGCGTGCAGCCGTCTGATACTCGATGTGGGCGATGTTAATGGTAATGCCGCGCTCCTTCTCTTCTGGAGCGGCGTCGATCTGATCGAAGTCATACTGAGGGTTCAGATCTGGATATTCGCCATGAAGCACCTTAGAAATAGCCGCGGTCAAGGTAGTCTTACCGTGATCAACGTGACCAATGGTACCAATGTTAACATGCGGCTTAGTACGCTCGTACTTTTCCTTTGCCATGTGTTTGTCCTCCTGGACGTCTCGTAGTTTGCTTCACACTCTTATGTGAAGCCTCTAGCTACATATTTACTGGGTTTCTGGGTTAGGTGCCACTTCGGTGCCAGAACCCAGTCAACGTACGAAATTTTAGCGTTGACTAGGGACACAAAACACCGAAGTAGCGTGCGCTTTTACTCGCCGCGCTGGGCTTTAATAATCTCGTCCGAAACAGCCTTTGGAACTTCCGCGTAAGAGTCCATTTGCATGGTGAACATTGCACGTCCCTGAGTCTTGGAACGAAGATCACCAATGTAGCCGAACATCTCACTCAGTGGAACCTTAGCGTCAATAACCTTAACGCCAGTAGCGTCGGTCATAGACTGAATGTTTCCACGACGGGAGTTCAAATCGCCCATAACGTCGCCCATGTACTCTTCTGGAGTACGAACTTCCACGGCCATAATTGGCTCGAGGATTACTGGGTGAGCCTTAGGAGCAGCTTCCTTGAAGCACATGGAACCTGCAATCTTGAAGGCCATTTCCGAAGAATCAACGTCGTGAGTCTGACCGTCGGTAACGGTTGCTTTAACGCCAACCACTGGGAAGCCAGCCAAAACGCCAGATTCCATAGCTTCCTGCACACCTGCGTCGATGGAAGGAATGAATTCCTTAGTAATGTGGCCACCAGTGACCTCGTTAACAAACTGATAGACTTCGCCAGATTCTGGATCGATTGGCTCGAAGTTCATCAAAACCTTTGCGAACTGACCAGAACCACCAGTCTGCTTCTTGTGGGTGTATTCCTGGTTCATAACAGCCTTGCGAATGGTTTCGCGATAAGCAACCTGTGGCTTACCAACATTCGCTTCAACCTTGAACTCGCGGCGCATACGATCCACAATAATGTCGAGCTGAAGCTCGCCCATACCAGAAATCAAAGTCTGACCAGATTCTTCGTCGGTCTTAACCTGGAAGGTAGGATCTTCGTCGGAAAGCTTAGCCAAGGCCAAGCTCATCTTTTCCTGATCTGCCTTAGTCTTTGGCTCCACAGCAACCTCGATAACAGGATCTGGGAATGTCATGGATTCCAAGGAAATTGGGCTCTTCTCGTCGCACAAGGTGTCACCCGTGCTAACGTTCTTCAAACCAACGAAGGTGTAAATGTTTCCAGCTTCTGCAGAATCTACAGGATTTTCCTTATCTGCGTGCATCTGGAAGATCTTACCAACGCGTTCCTTCTTGCTCTTAGTGGAATCGTACACGGAATCGCCTGGCTTAACTTCGCCAGAGTACACGCGCACGAACACAAGCTTGCCGTAGAACGGATGAGTGGAGATCTTAAAGACCAATGCAGCAAATGGATCTGTATTTACTGGCTTACGATCAATCTCAACAGATTCGTCGCTTGGATCAAAGCCCTTAATAGATGGAACATCTTCTGGGCTTGGAAGGAAGTCAACAACAGCATCCAGCATTGGCTGAACGCCCTTATCCTTAAATGCAGAACCGCAAGTTACTGGGAAGGCTTCGCGAGCAATAGTAAGCTTGCGAATACCAGCGCGCATTTCTTCTTCGGAAAGCTCTCCCGATTCAAGATACTTCTCAAGCAACTCTTCGTCGGCTTCTGCAACCTGATCCATAAGCTCGGCACGATATTCTTCTGCACGCTCTTGCAAGTCTGCAGGAATGTCAACGGTGTCGTAATGAGCACCCATATCGTCCTTAACGTCATTCCAGACGTAAGCCTTCATACGAATCAAGTCAACAACACCAAGGAAGTCGTTTTCAGCGCCGATTGGAAGCTGAATAACGAGTGGCTTAGCGCCAAGCTTTTCCTTAATGGTCTTAACAGAATAGTAGAAGTCTGCGCCCAACTTATCCATCTTGTTGATGAAGCAAATACGTGGAACGCTATACTTATCTGCCTGACGCCAAACGGTTTCGGACTGAGGCTCCACGCCTTCCTTACCGTCGAACACTGCAACAGCACCGTCGAGAACACGCAAAGAACGCTCTACCTCGGCGGTAAAGTCAACGTGTCCTGGTGTATCGATGATGTTGATTTGATAGCGGTCATCTGTGTCATGGGTTTGACGCTGCCAGAAGCAAGTGGTTGCAGCAGACTGAATAGTAATACCGCGTTCCTGCTCCTGCGCCATAAAGTCCATGGTAGAAGCGCCATCGTGAGTTTCACCAATCTTGTAATTCTTACCAGTGTAGTAAAGAATACGCTCGGTGGTAGTAGTCTTACCAGCATCGATGTGCGCCATGATGCCGATGTTACGAACCATATTAAGGTCGTTAAGCACATCTTGTGCCATATTATTATCCTTAGCTCTTTAAGATACCGATTATCTTGTGGATTACCAGCGATAGTGAGCAAAAGCCTTGTTTGCTTCTGCCATCTTGTGGGTATCCTCGCGGCGCTTTACAGAAGCACCCAAGCCATTGGAGGCATCGAGAATTTCGTTAGCCAAACGCTCAGCCATAGTCTTCTCACGACGAACGCGGGAGAAGTCTGTAAGCCAGCGCAACGACAAAGTGTTTGCACGAGCAGGCTTAACTTCGACTGGCACCTGGTAGGTTGCGCCACCAACGCGGCGGGAACGAACCTCGAGGCTTGGACGAATGTTATCGAGAGCGCGCTTCAAAACAGAAACTGGCTCCTGCTCGGTCTTTGCCTTCACCTGCTCAAGAGCGGTGTAGACGATGTTTTCTGCAATGGACTTCTTGCCATCGAGAAGAATTTTGTTAATCAACTGAGCCACGACGGTCGAGCCGTAGATTGGATCAGGAAGCAGCTGATGCTTTTTTGCAGGTCCTTTACGTGACATGTTTTACTTCGCCTTCTTTGCTCCATACAGGGAACGACCCTGCTTGCGGTCCTTAACACCCTGGGTATCGAGAGCGCCACGCACGATGTGGTAACGCACACCTGGGAGATCCTTCACACGGCCACCGCGCACAAGCACAATGGAGTGCTCCTGCAAGTTATGACCTTCGCCTGGAATATAGGCGGTTACTTCAATACCCGAGCTGAGGCGCACACGAGCAACCTTACGAAGCGCAGAGTTTGGCTTCTTAGGAGTGGTTGTGTACACACGAGTGCACACGCCACGACGCAACGGGCTACCTTTCAAGGCCAAAGTCTTTGACTTCTTAGGCTTGGCCTGACGTCCCTTACGGACGAGTTGTTCAATCGTAGGCAACTTAAGTTCTCCGATTCATTAATGTCTTCTATTTGGTGAAACCGCAGCACTGCAGCACACCTTAAACCTGAATCGGTTAAAGAGAAAAGCCACAGTCCACCGGCCCGATGGCCCTTGCACCTCCAGACGCACATTACTGCGCGCTATCTTTGGCACTTGGGATATCCCAACCAGCACGCCTATTACATAAGGCACGCCGTTGGCACACACAAACTATTATTATACACATTTGCTTGACAATTAAAAAACCGCTTAAACAAGCTACTCAAGCAAACTATTTAAGAATCGGCCTTGCAGGAGCAGAAACATCCAAAAGCTGACGATTGCCGATTTTACTTGGATCGCTAATAATCGTTTCCACAATCGCCTTTTTAAGCTCCAAATCCGAAGAATCTCCCCAAACAACAATCCTATGAACGTCTCCGCTTGGACCAGGGTAAGAAACCTCTGTTTCAACAGAATCCTGCGTTTTTGCACTAACACGAATAACGTGAGACCTAAAATCTTGAGAAAGCGAGCTTACAATTTTCAACGCTTCCTTAACAGCTCTACTGTTTAGACTTTTACTAACGTCACTAACTTCTATAACTGGTATTCCGCTAGTAGAAACGTTTTGAACAGCGTTTAAGACTCTACCCTTAACATCTACAGCCGTAAGTTTTTCGCCATCTTTTGCTTTAAGCATTGCAGCAGGCTTTTGCGCACGAACAGTTATTTGCAAACCGTGCGGAAATTGCTTTACAACCTTTGTTTCTGTTACGCCGGGTATGTTATTTAATTGCTCAATTATTTGTTGAGAAGAAACTAAAAACAGTGACTTATCTACCTGATTAGACGCAATTGACGCGATTTTCTGTTCACTCACCCATTCGTTAGAGCCAAAAATGCGTATATTTTTAGAATCAAGACGGAAAAATGGAGATAAAAACAGCATCCAACAAAGCAAAGCGATTAATGCAAACGCAAGAAAAGCGTAGGCAAATCGCAGCAAAATGGTACGTATTTTAGCAAAATTCTTTTCTTTTTCGCGAGCGCTAAAATCTATTACTTTAGGTCTAGATGCAATTCCAAGAGGACCAGAACTAGACTTTAACGTTTGCTTTACAAAATCAACTACGGAAAGTCTTCTTGCATCTACAAAAGCATTTTTAGAAGATTGATTTTCTAACGAGCTACTCGTAGTCGCTTTTTTGCTATTAGATAAATCATTTTTAGCTAATCTTGTAGAATTTTGTGAGTTTAGATTGGATTGAATTGACCTTTTATGCGCATCAAGATTAGTAGACTTAGAAAAATTAGTAGACTTAGGGAAATTATCAGACTTAGGGAAATTATCAGTCGCAGCAAAAGTATCGCTTGCAGCAAAAGTGGATGTAATAGACCTAGTATGCTTAATAGAGCTAGCAGATTCATTAGGATTATTAGGCTCATTGGATTCATCATTGCTTGCAGACTTGCCAAAAATCATTCGACCCATAGCTATCACTCACCTACTTCCACTTGCATCTATACGCGACTTTATTTACTACTTTATTTACTACTTTATTTGCGACTTTACAGATTGCTTATTATCGCTTGTTTGCCGACATTATTGCCCATTTAGCTTATTGCTTTAAGCGTAACTCTTCTAGCATAACAGACGTCATAGTGGTAATGCTTCCAGCACCAACCGTAAAAAGTACATCTCCACTATTAGCTCGGCGAGCAAGCATTAAAGCGCCATCTTTCATGTCTTCTACAGCTTCAATATTGCAATTAAGCGAACATTCTTTAGCTGCGTTAACAATAGTCGAAGCGTGAATATTTGGAAAATCTTCCTGATTTTCTCGAGCTGGGAAAATGCCTGTAACAATAACATCGTTTGCAAGAGATAAAGCAGAAGCAAATTCGCGCGCAAAAGAGCGCGTCCTAGAAAACAGATGTGGCTGGAAAAGCACGCGAATCGTAGAATCTGGATACCTTCTTCTTGCGGCGCGCAAAAGAGCGTCAATCTCTGTAGGATGATGCGCGTAATCGTCTACAACCGTTACTCCGCCAACACATCCGCGAATGTCAAATCTTCTAGAAGCACCAAGGAAGCTCGAAGCTCCATCTGCAGCATCTTTAGGATTCATACCCAAAAGCATTGCAGCAATAATCGCAGCACACGCATTTCTAGCATTATGTAAGCCTGGAATCATAAGATTAACGCTTATAGAATCGCCGTTAAAGTCAATAGCAAACGACTCACTACCACTACCCGTCTGCTCGCTTTCGTGATTAATAAACGCAAACTTTACAAGGCTTTTTACTCTATTACTTAAGCAAGAAACACTATTCTTACTACTTGCGTATGCGATTGTTTTTTTAAGAGAATCATCGCTTAAATCCTCTAAAACAGCGCGAGCGCCATCATCGTCTGCACAAATCACAATAAATCCTAGAGCGTGGCTTAAATGCTCAACAAACGCTGCGCGATAATTTTGCGCATTTCCATAATGGTCTAGGTGGTCCGCTTCTACGTTTGTAACAATTGCAACGTATGGATTGTATTTTTCAAAGCTGCCGTCGGATTCGTCCGCCTCCGCAACCATAACACTTCCGTAACCAGCATGACCTCCGTCAACCTCGCCGCCGCCCTGCGCTTGAATCGAACCGCCAATCGCATAACTCGGGTCTGCTAAATCGCCTTTACCACAAACTTTCAAAATATGAGCCAAAAGAGAGCTTGTTGTAGTCTTACCATGCGCCCCCGCAACAGTCACACCTTTTTTAGAGCTTAAAAGTAAAGATAAAATGTCACTTCTGTGAACAAGTTTTACGCCATTTTGCGCAGACGCCACTACTTCTGGATTATTTGGCTTAATCGCGCTAGAGTACACAAGAATATCTGCATTTTTTACATGGCTTGCACTTTGACCAATTTGCACATTTATGCCGAGTTCTTCTAAGCGACTTGTGTGGTCACTTTCTTTACTATCGCATCCGCTTACACTAACGCCTTCTTCGTGCAACATCTCTGCTAAAACGCTCATTCCAGCGCCGCCAATGCCAATAAAATGCACCGAACCTAAAGAATTTACAGTTTGATCTTTACTAAAAGCAGCACAAATAGGATTCATATTAATTTCCATGATTATTTTTTGCTTTCTTTTGCAATCTTAAGAATATGCTCTGCCATTACTCTTGCAGCATTACGAATGCCGTATTTCCAAGCCTTTTCGCGCATCTTGCAAAGCTCGTCTGGGTTATTAAGCAATTTCAACACGTTTGCGCGAATCCAATCATCGCTAAAATCGCAATCGTTTACAATAATTGCTCCCCCTGCGTTTGCAACAGGTTGTGCGTTAAATCGCTGCTCACCGTTTCCAATTGGAAGAGGCACGTATACTGCTGGAACGCCAATCGCAGATACTTCTGCAACAGTGCCTGCTCCCGATCTACAAATCACCAAGTCAGCGCAAGCAAAAGCCCAATCAATTCGCTCTAAATATTCGCAAATATGGTAATCACCAAGTCCTGCATGCTCTGGCTTAATGTCGTTTATTTGATTAAGACCAGCCGAGCGCGCAACATTATCTTTAACTTCTTTAGATTTTCCGCTACCCGTAAGATGAACGATTTGCGCGCATTTGAGTAAATCGCCAGCAGCAATAGACATAGCTTCGTTAATGCTTTTAGCACCCAAAGACCCGCCAGTTACAAGAATAATCGGCCTGCTAGGATCTAGTCCAAGATTTTTAGCGCCTTCAAATCTAGCTAAATCAATGTCTTGAGTAATCTTTGCGCATAAATCGGATATGGATTTTCTAAGAGGAAGACCAACTCTTATAGCTTTGCTATTCGACGCCGCCCTTGCGATTAAACCAGTGCCATCGTAAACGCACCCGATCATGCTTGCCCAACGCGCTCCAAGCTTATTTGCCATTCCAGCACGCGCATTTTGCTCATGAATCACAATAGGCAAATGCATTTTATGTGCTTGTGCATAAACTGGCGCAGACGCGTAACCGCCAAATCCAACAACAATATTCGCATGCCTTTTCTCAAGAATCTTAGCAACCTTTCGCGTTTCGCGAATCCACTTAAAAGGAAACTTAAGCATGTAAAGATTAGGTTTTCTAGGGAATGGGACTTTTTCAATAACGTCTAATGGCAGCCCCGCTTTAGGAACCAGCGTTTTTTCTAAACCAGCATTAGTGCCAATAACACTGATTTCTACCGACTCATCTAAATCTTTTAATGCATGCGCTACAGAAAGAAGAGGATTAACATGACCAGCAGTGCCCCCACCTGCTAGAACAACATGCAAAGAATTGCTATCTTTATATTGATCTTGCACCAATTCAGCCACCTCAATCTGCTTATTTAATAATCCCAATCATAAATCCCAATCAGAACTAATCTACTTAAAACTTTAATATATGACTTAACAATTAAATATAAATTAAACAAAACTTTTACGAAAAGCGGATTTTATAATTCTATAATGCTTTCCCAATTTTGATTAATACTTGTTTTTGATTAACACTTGTTTATATATTGAGCGGATTAATCACCACTTTGCTGCCGCGATTTTGCACGCTTTAATGACCATTTATTCCCAAATTTTATGTTCGGATTGCTCTTAATAAAACTATCCGCAACACCCATCGCAAGAAGACACATAACAAGAGAAGATCCACCTGCAGAAACAAATGGCATAGGAACGCCCATAACTGGCAAAACCTGAACAACAACCAAAATGTTTATTAGTCCTTGGCCAACAATCCAAGTAGCAATGCTAATAAGAGATATTGAAACAAGCTTATTTGTTGATTGCAAGGCAGAAGTTAGCAAGCACCAGCCAATTACAATGTAAAGAAGGATTACGCAAGAAGCAACAATAAAGCCCATCTCTTCACCAATGATTGCAAAAATAAAATCGTTGTGAGCATACGGCAAATAATTCCACTTTTCTCTAGAATTACCTATGCCAACTCCCATTATTCCACCAGACGCCATTGCGTATTGCGCATGAATCGACTGAAAACAAACGCCTCTAATCGACTTTGCATCGCATCCATGAATCGTAGCAAGAATACGACGCATACGATTTTGGCTAGTCACAACAAGCAATAAAACTGCTGCACAAGCCGTTATAAGGGCCACAACAAGCCATTTTGTAGGGAATCCTCCAACATAAAACGCCACAACAGCAATAAGCAAAATAATAAGAGCTGTACCAAGATCCTTGCCTGCAACAACTAAAAGAACAGAAACACCCAAAGCTACAACTGTTGGAATATAGGCGCGCATAGCAACACGCTTATACGCCTTTTTTGCAAGAATAAGTGCCATTGGTAGCCAAATGCATATAGCAAGTTTGGTGATTTCCGCTGGTTGCATTGTAAGCGGGCCTATTTTAATCCAGCTAGCATTACCATTAACCTCGTGCCTAATGCCTGGAACAAAAGTCAAAAATTGCATAAAAACCGATATTGCGTAAATGGTAATAATCCTGCTTTTATAAAAATCAACAGGAAGATGTGAAAAAATCAAATATCCAGCAAGACCAATAACGCAATAAAACAGTTGGCTCATTCCAGAACCCCAAGGGCCAGCTCCGTAAGTAATCATCGTTACCGACGAGCTTGAAAACACCATAAATAAGCCAAAAACGGTTAATATTACAACAGATATTCTTAGTCCAAAAAGACACCACAATGGGTTAAAAATACTGCGAATACCAACGTATTGCTTAAAAGCCTTTGTATTATCACTAAATGTTTCTTTAACGCCAAAAGCATTATTTGAAGACTCCACTTTACTGCCAAAAATGCCAAAACCGCGTTTTTTAAGCTTTTTAGGGCTTCTAGAACTTGATGAGCTAGCTTTTTTATTGTTCTCATTCATGGCTCTTAACCCATCGCTCAGATTCTTTAGCAAAACGATTGCCACGATCTGCGTAAGAAACAAATTGATCCATAGAAGCGCATGCTGGTGCCAGAAGAACAACATCTCCAGGCTGCGCGTACCTTCCAGCAGCTTGAACAGCTGTAGAAATAACTTTTTGACCCAAAGTAGAATCCGCGCTAAGAACTGGCGAGTTCTCAACCTCTTTAAGAACGCGATCATCTACAGAATCAAAAGATTCGAAACCTTCGCCATTCGCAGAAACTATTGTTACAGGAATACCCTGGCCTTTAGAATTAAGCGCTTCTACAATCGGCTTTTGATCTAGTCCAATAACAACAACAGCCTTAATAATACTACGATTTTGATCAACTAAATCTTCAAAATGGCCACCTTTTGCAAGACCTCCAGCAATCAAAATTACGGATTTTTTGCCAAAACTAGAAATAGAGGCGGCAGCAGCATGAGCATTAGTAGCTTTTGAATCGTCAACAAAACGAATCGCGTGTTCTGGAAGACTATCTTTAGCATTTAACGTTGCAACAGTTTGAATCCTATGCCCTCCTGGAGCAAAGTTGCACAATGCTTTAACTGCATTTTCAACGTCTTGTTTTAAGCCAAGAGTTAGAGCTAGCGCAGTTAGTGCGTCTGCAAGAAGATGAGGATACACGCTTCCATCTGGCTCGCATAAGTGTTTTAGTTCTTTTAGCGCTACTATTTTGACTGGATCACCAACTTTTGCGCCAGAAACGCCACTTTTGTCTACAATCCAACCATTTTCAACGCCTATTTCTCCGCATTTTGGCGCGCAAAGTGTAAAACCAATTTTTTTACAACCATCTTTGACTTGTGCAACTTTTGCTAATTCGCTAACTCGTGAATCTTGAGCATTGTACACAAGCGCTTTTTTAACGCCATTAAAAACTTTCGACTTATCTTTTGCGTAAGCTTCAATGCCACCGTGCCAATCCAAATGGTCAGCCGCAATATTAGTAATCGCAGCGCAATCCAACTCTAAGGAATTAGTAAAATGAAGTTGGAAGGAGCTTAATTCAACACATAACGCGTCGTGTTCTTTTTCTAGCGCAGCATAAGAAACAGACTTGCCAATGTTGCCAACTGCAGGAGCATCTAGACCGCAAGCTGTAAGCATATCGGAAGTCATCTCTGTTGTAGATGTTTTTCCATTTGTTCCAGTAATTCCAATCCATGCAGCTGGAAGATTTGTTTTAAGCGACTTTACGCGCACAAGCCACGCAAGCTCCACTTCGCTGATGACTGGAATATTGCGCTTTTGAGCCTCTAGAATAAAAGGCGTTCTAGGGTTAAAAACTGGCGATGTTACAACAGCATCAATCGTATTCCAATCGATTTTAGAAAAATCGTGGATTTGTGCCTCTTCCTTACGCTCGTCTGCGCTAATCGCATTAGCGCCAACAGTTTTAAGCACTTCCATGGCTCCTATGCCAGAAACGCCTAATCCTGCTACAAGAACGTTATGGAACGGGAACTCATTGTGCAAAGAGAACTCCTTGCACAAATCATTTGCAACATTGCTCATATAATCACCCTAAATCAACAATCCAGAACGGCCTGCCCAATCCGCATAGAACGTCATCAACGCAGACAGAACAAACATAAGCTCAATCATCCAAAAACGAACAACAACTTTGCCTTCTGCCCATCCAACAAGCTCAAAATGATGATGAATTGGCGCCATTTTGAACACGCGCTTATGCGTTAACTTAAAACAGCCAACCTGAATCACATCACTGCAAGTTTCTACAACGAACAGTCCGCCTAAAATAACAGCCAAAAACTCTGTGTGAGTAGCAATGGAAAGCGCAGCAAAAAGGCCACCTAAAGCCAATGAACCAGTGTCTCCCATAAACACTTGAGCAGGATTTGAGTTGTACCACAAGAATCCAAAGCAAGCAACGGCAGCACAAACAGAAATAATTGTTAAATCAAGCGGATCCGATACAGCATAAGAGAATCCAAAGTGACCGCCGCCTTTAACATGGTAGCTTTCCCAAAAAGCGATAAGTGCATATCCTGCAAAGGCAATCATAGAAGATCCAGCAGCAAGACCATCTAATCCATCTGTAAGATTTACTGCATTAGACCATGCAGCCATTAAAAAGTTTACCCAAATAATAAAAATTACAATTCCTATTGCTTTGCCAAACATAGAAAAATCAAAGAATGGCTTTTCTATAAAACTCATGCCAGGCTGAGCGCTTGCAATGCCCGACTGAGTTGGCAGCATAAGAGCTAAAAGCGCATAAATGCTTGCAAAAATAATCTGACCAAATAACTTTGCTCGCACAGAAAGGCCAAGATTTTGCTTTTTTCTAACCTTTGCAAAATCATCAATAAAACCTAAAAAGCCCATTGAAAGCATTGCAAAAAGAACAAGAACTGCAGACCAAGAAGGCGTTCTGCCAACAGAAAAATACCTGTACAAAGCAGATGCAGCCCACCCAACCACAACAGCAAGATTAATAACAACACCGCCCATTGTAGGCGTGCCTCGCTTAACTAAATGTGATTGCGGACCGTCTTGGCGAATGTATTGTCCGTAATTTAATCGGTGTACTAAGCGGATTAAAAGCGGCGTGCCAACAATAGTGACTATTAGCGAAACCACTATTCCCACAATAAGCGCAATCACAGGTTAACCTCCGTATGTTTGTTAAGGCTAGCGTTAAGACTCTTACTAAGTTTAGCCCAGCTTTCAGCCAAAACACTCAGCCCCGAAGCATGAGACCCCTTTAACAACACAACAGTACTAGAATGCTCACCCACAAGACTCCAAACAATATTATTCGCCTCAATACAATCATGCACAAAGTACACGTTGTTTTTAGAATCAACATTGTTATTTTGATACTTATTTACAATGTTATTTCTGTTATTTCTGTTATTTTGCCAATTATCTCTAGCACCTTTAGCTATGCAAGAAGCTAATTCATCTAATTTTTCACTCGTGGAAGATCCAACGGAAATTATTGCGTCAATATTCTTTTGTGCAACATATTTTCCTATAGACTCATGCATGTTATATTCGTCTTTTCCAAGTTCCAACATTGAGCCTAAAACAGCGATTCTAAAAAGTTTAGTGGATGAAGATTTGGCAGAATCGGCAGAATCTGCAGAATCTGCAGAATCGTCGGAGTTAGAAGAGTTAGCGGAATTAGAAGAATCATCGGACTCATAAGAGCATAATCCGTCAATTCCTGCTTTCATAGAGTCTGGATTTGCATTAAATGAATCGTCAATAAGTGTAAACTTTTTATCATCTTTGCAAATAACAGAAATTTGCATACGATGCGGGCTAATATGCGAAACTTTATTCAAAACTAGAGCAATATTTTTAAGACTCATTCCAAAATATCGTGCAACATTTGATGCAGCAAGAGCATTCATAACATTGTGCGCGCCAGGAAGCGCAAGATGTAGTGTTGCACTATTTTCGCTAGTCGCGATGTTTACACTAGTCGCGATTTTTTCACTAGTCGCGATTTTTTCGCTTTCGATAATCGTAAATTTTGCACAACCACTTTCGTCTAAAGAAATATCTTGCGCGCGCAATTGATAATTACCATTATTCGATGCATCAAAATTGCCATTATTATCAGCATTTAAGCCAAACCAGCGAACTTTATCTTGATCAGCCAGCTTGTTCATAGACGCAACGCGAAAATCATCTGCATTCAAAATTGCAACACCATGAGGCAAAAGTCCCCTAACAATCTCACTCTTAGCTTGCGCAATTTTTTCTACAGATCCAAATTCACCCAAATGAGCAACACCGACTTTTAGCACAACCGATAAGTCTGGAGGCGCAATAGTTGTGAGCATTGCGATTTCTCCAACATGATTTGCACCCATCTCCGCAATAAGGAATCGCGTATTCTCGTTTACGCGCAAAGACGTTAATGGCAATCCAATCTCGTTATTAAAAGACCCAACGGGCGCAACTGTATTGCCAAGCGTTGAAAGCAAAGCATTAAGCATATCTTTTGTGGTAGTTTTTCCAACGGAACCAGTTATGCCAATAATGCTAAACGGCGTATTTAACGCGCGGCGGCGAACTAAATTATGTTTTGCTAAAAGCCCAAGCGCTTCAACCGAATTTTTAACAACGATTTGAGCAATCTTGTTTTGCACACTTTCATCTAGCAAAACAGCATGTTCCACAATCGCAGCTTTGGCTCCAAGTTGAGCTGCTTTTTGAACAAAATCGTGTCCGTCTACTCGCTCGCCCTTTATAGCAATAAATACCGCTCCGCAAGCAACGTTACGCGAATCACTTGTAGCGAAATTAACAATATCGGTGCTTTTTACAGAATCGCAAGATGCAGACGAACCACATAAAAGCTCGCTTGCGTTAACAGCATCTGCCACCTCTTTAATGCTCATAGGCATCATACGAGTGCTATCTTGCGTAAAAACAGTGTCTGTAATTTTATTTTGCTTGCTATTTTGCTTGCTATTTTGCTCTATTGAAAACATTTTCTGCTCTTAAATATTGGTTTCTATTTTAGTTCGTGAGATACTCGCAACGCGCTCTTAATTGTTCCTCTTCTAACACCAGCAGCAAGAACCATTGCGATTGAAAGAGAAAGATGTTTACTAACACTTTTGCCGCCGATTTGATCTGCTAATGCAGCTAACTCATCGGATTCCCTAGAACGCATTACACAATAAGATCTTTCGTGACTTATAAATCCATACCTTTGTTGCAAATTATAAAAACTCATTACAGGGCGCGCAGATTTTATGCTTGATTCGTCAATCTTGGAATCGTTCTTGTAATCAATCTTAGAATCATCTTTTTTATTACTATATATAAGTGATTCCGATGATTCTTTAGACTTAGACTCATGCGAATCTTGCGAATTTTGCGAATCTTCTGAATTAGCATCCACTTTAGATTTGGCTTCTAATGTGCCGCTTGCTTGCGACTTATCTTTTGAATTTGCCAAGCTTGAATCATATGCCAAATCGCCACCACTGCGTTCAATAGCTTGCGAACTGGAATCTGACTTATACAAATCAAGACTTCCTGCCATTGCGAGCGCATTATTGCTTTCAACTCCAAGAACATCAATGTTTACAGATTGCAAAGCGTCTTTTTTAAGAGTTGCAGAATTTAGCGCTATAACAACAGCTGCAGCACCATCTTCTACACATACCGACAAATTGTGCTGAATATCCACTATTCCAAGCGGATATTCTAAATCCAATTCTCGCTGAAGAGAATTAGACCCCGCAGCGCTTATAACACCAATTGGATTGCCAAGCATATGAAGAAAATCAGCTAATCGTATAACGTTTGCATAGACTTCGTCATCATCATCGCCAGCAACCGCAAAAGTCGCTATAAAAGAAGATGGGTCATTATTAACATCGCAAGCAAGTTTGCCCAAAGTTACTGGATTGTTGGAAGAAACTAAAAGTGGAATACCAACGCTCATCGCTTCGGATCTAAACTCTGGAGTAACCATTGCTGCGTATGCTCCAGCATCTCTAGCAGCTTCCAATTGTCTTTTATCTACGCGATTTGCAGGAATAAAAAGACACCCAGGCTTAACATTCCTAACATCACACGCTAAAGACGTAATTGTTATTCCAGAAGCAAAAGATGGTATTACTTCAAAACCGTATTGTTGTGCAGCAAAACCAAGAGTTACTCTTGTTCTAGAAAATTCATCAACAGCATTCATACTCGCACTCGCCCTCGTTCGCTATCTATTACCATTGTACAGCAATAGGATCGGTGCGAGGAGTCGATACTGGAACGTTGTACTTTTGCATTAGGAACTCGCCTATTGTTTTTATAATAGGCGCCGCAGTATAAACACCGAATGTACCTTCTGGATTGCTTAATGCTACAGTTATTGCAAAACGTGGATTATCTACAGGCAATATTGCTGCGCAGTCTGCAACAATAGAGCTAAGCGCTCCGCCAAATCCAGCAACTTCTGCAGTACCACTCTTTGCAGCAATTCGATATCCATTAACAGATATGTAGCTACCGTAATACTCTGCAGTGGACTCCATAGCGTTTAACATTTGATCAGCAACGTGCTCATCCAACACCCTAGTGCCTTCTGGCCTTTTGCGCTCAGTAACTCTGCCTTGAGGATCAATTACAGACCTGATAATCGATTGCTTAAGTCTTACGCCTTTATTTGCGATTGTTGATATAGCATTAGTGATTTGCAAAGCGTTTGCTGCATAACCCTGACCGAACAAAACAGTGTTTTGCTTACGACCATCCCACGATTGAACACTCGGAAGCAAACCTTGAGATTCTCCTTGCAAGCCTAATCCAGTATATTGTCCAATTCCAAACTTAGACAAAAACTCATAACGCTTGTTATTTGGATATTTTTCGCCAGCCATAATCAATCCAACGTTAGAAGATTCCTTCAAAATGCCTGCCAAAGTGAGTCTCATAACACCATGATTATGAGCGTCGTGGAAAAGCTGACCTTGCTTATCAATGCTTCCTGGAACAGCAAACTTATCTGATAACGAGCGCGCGCCCGTCTGAAGCATGCCTGCAACTGAGAAAACTTTACCAATGGAGCCTGGCTCAAACACTTGGCTAACAGCTTTAGAAACAGATGCTCTAGCTTCGGCAGAACCAGCTTTAATACTATCGCTATCTTCTAGAGCAACGATTTCTCCAGTGCGAATATCTTGAACAACAGCAACGCCCCATCCAGCTTTATACCTGTTAATGCCATCTAGAAGAACCTTCTTAACGTACCAATCTACATCGCTATCAATAGTTAGCTTTATGTCGTTACCGTTTACAGCATCTTTATATTCGCTTACCGTTCCAGGAATTTTCTCATTTCCAACGTTATTTCCCTGATATTTTTGATAACCATCTTTACCAGTTAGAACCTTATCTTGAGAAAGCTCTAGTCCAGATTCGCCAATTTCTCCTCTTCTGCCCTTTGCTTCCTTGCGAGCGCTTTCTTCAGCGTCTTTAACGGAACCGATTAAAGCACCAAGAATAGGGCCACTCGAGTATACGCGTTCGCTACTGTTTTCTGCATAAACACAACCAGAAAGATTAAGCTTGTCTATTGCGCGCTTAACAGAAGGCTTAACATTTCTTTTAATAACAGCGTAACGTCCTACGCCTGCAATCTTGCCGCCTATTTCAACAGAACTCATATGCAAAATAGGAGCCAAAAGACGCGCCACAGCAACAGCGCCAGTTCCTTCAACATCTTTGCCATTAATTGCATGACAATTCCCAGCAGTTTGCTTTGTGCAAGGAGTTGGCTTAAAAGACTGAGCGTTCATAGGGTCTGCGATTATGTTGTATCTTTCAACGCTTTGAGCTAAAACGGTACCGTTTGCGTCTAAAATACGACCTCTACGAGCGAGTATTGGACGAGTTCTGCTACGTTCTGCCTGCGCCGCCTGAGCAGTAGAACGTGCATTGATTAACTGTATAAAGCTAAGCTTTACTATTGCTATAGACGCAATAAACGCGAATATCATTGCAACAGCAATACACTTTTTTGCAAAAACCGTGTTTCGTATAACGCTAGTTTGAGCGCCATAACGTGCATTAGCTCCAGAAGAAGCATAACCAGAACCAGAACGCGCGGCATTACTGCCGTATGATCTGTACAACTTACTCGTATTGAATCTGCTCTTGCTGATTTTGCTCACTCTGCTTGTAATAGAGCGCAACTTTTTACCAGCAAGTTTGGCATAATACAATACTGTTTTCATTTTGCCTGAGTATTTGGCGAAACGTTGCTTGATTAGGCGGTTCATCAATGTTTCTCCTTATTTTTTTGTTCTGGCTGTTGTTTAGTTTGTTGTTTAGTTTTGTCTGATTTAGTTTTATCTGGTTTAGTTTGTTGTTGTTTAAGTTTTTGCTGTGCTTGCTCTGGCTTAGCTTTTTGAGCTTCAATAGCAGCTTGTTCTGCCTTCTTTTTATTGGCATAAGCACTTAAATCAACTGTTATTGCTCCCTGTTGTGGAATCATTCCCATATCTTGTGCTTTTGCTGGAAGATCCGCTTCTAGCGCATCTAACTTTGTTTGCGCAGTTTCCACATCTTGACGAAGCCTAGAGATACTTGATTGAGTGGCAGCTTGTTCAAAAGATATCTCCGCCATTTTTGTGCGCAATAACAAAGACGTAGTAGGCGTAACAAAAAGGAAAATAACAACAATAATCAAGTTGAAAAGAGGAGCTTTACGAGTGTTACTCCACTCTATAACTCTATGTAAGTGATTCATTACTGTATAAGACCTACGGTCAGAGGCACTAAACACTAATGGAATCGACTTTAAAACGCGATTTTGCCTTGAATTATTACCAGCTGCTTTCTCGTTTACTCGCCCAGCAGGAGCAGATGAACTTGCATAAGACGCAGCAATCCTAGAAGCACGGTTTTTACTTGGCTTATCCATTAGAACCTGCCTCCTTTGCTGTTATTTACACAATTCGCTTTAGAAGAAGAACGATGCAAAGATGAATCTTCTCCTTGAGCAATAGCTGTAAAGTCTTTAATCCACCTATCTGGAATATCTCTAATAAGCTCCACTGCGCGTAAGCGAACAGAAGAAGACCTTGTATTATTTGCAATTTCTTCTTTAGATGCTTTAATAGCTCCGCGAGTTAAAGACTTAAAGAAAGGTTTTGCACTTTGCGGAATAATTGGCATATTTGCTGGAACATCTACTTCTAAGCCTTTATTCATAAAACGCTTAACCGTAATATCTTCCAAAGAATGATAAGACTCAACAACAATTCTGCCGCCGTTATTTAAGCGCAAAGCAAGCTTTGGCAGAGTCCTAGAAAGCTTATCTAGCTCTCCATTAACTTCGATTCTAAGAGCCTGAAAAACTCGTTTAGCTGGATTTCCTGGAGCACGATGAGCACGCGGAATAACATGATCCACTAAATCAACAAGTTGACCAGAGGTTTTTATTGGATTCTCTTGTCTAACTTGCACTATTTTTCTTGCGATTGGCCCAGAAAAACGTTCTTGACCATACTCACGGAATATTTGAGCAAGACTGGATGCACTATAAGTAGCAAGAATGGTTTCAGCAGTAACACTTTGAGTTGTATCCATACGCATATCTAAGGCTGTGTTATGAGAATAAGAAAATCCTCTATCTTCCTCGTCTATTTGCAAACTAGAAAGACCCAAGTCCATAAACGCTGCGTCAATCTTATCGATTTCTAAATCTTCAAGAACTTTGTCAACTTCATCAAATGCAGCATGCACTGGAATAAAACGATTCTCTAAGCCTTCATCGCGCATTCTTTTTGTCGCCAAGCCAAGAGCTTCACTATCTCTATCTATTCCAATAAGAGTTGCAAGTGGAGCAGCTTTAAGAAAAGCTGTTGCGTGACCCGCAAGTCCAAGAGTGCAATCAACAACAATAGAATCTTTGTGATCTAATGCTGGAGAAACAAGATCTACGCAGTCTTCCAACAACACTGGCGCATGAATTGTAGATAAATCTTTCATTGTGCCACCGCCGGAAGAACATCATTTGCAATATCTGCATAATCTTGCTCTTTATCTGCAAGATAATTGTTCCAAGAAGATTTGTTCCATATTTCTGCGCGAGTTCCAACACCAATTACAACAATCTCATCTCCAAGATTTGCATAATCCCTTAGCATTGGAGGCACTACTATACGACCTTGCTTATCTGGCTCCTGATCAACAGCGCCAGAAAGGAAGACTCTAAGGTAGTCTCTTGCAGACTTATTACTCATAGATGTGAGCTGAATCTGAGTTGTAATACGCTCAAACTCTTGCATTGGAAGAACATAAACGCATCGCTCTTGTCCGCGAGCCATAACAAAACCATCACCCAACTGGGATCTGAATTTTGCAGGTAAAGCAACACGACCCTTTGCATCTATTTTTGGAGAATAAGTTCCAAGAAGTATCGGATTCTTTACGTGATTATTAGCCTGACTTTGCAAATTATTAGCACCAAAAACCGCGTCTTGAGGCAAAGGAGTGGATGTAAAAGCCGAAGACATAGGTTGAGGTTGCATAACAGGCTGCATAACAGGCATTTGAGGCATTTGCTGCGCTTGATACATTTGCGGCATTTGCGGCATCACATAATAAGGCTGAGCGTACGCTTGAGAATTTTGCATTGGCATATGCGCATCTTGAGCATTAGCTTGAGCCGTATTTTGAGAATCATAACCAGATGGATTTTGAGCATGATTAAAGGAGGAATTGGCTTTATCTTGCGCATTTGCGCCAGCATTATTACTAGCCATAAATCCACCTCCTTTTCAACATGCAATATGCCACTTGCACATCATTCACCATTTTACCCCATTTCTCACCAAAAATCCCCACTTTTTTGTAAAAAAATAATATTTTTTTTAACTCAGATTGGAAACATGCAACGTGTATTAGCCTCGAGGTATACTTAAACGCCTAGTTTTAGCCCAACTTTTAAGAAGAACGGACACAAATGTCTACGTACTCCTCACAACTCAGCGAAGAACAACAAGCGGTTGATTGCGCTTACAGTCGATTAGATAACTTGCGTTCAACAATCCGAGCAAGGCTTGATTCTGTACGCGCTGCAGGCTCGCATGGCTCACCAACTCAGCGAACAGAACGAGATTCTTTTGCAACAATGTATGAAGATCGTTTAACGCAACTTAGAGCTGTAGAAGATAGACTCGTGTTCGGCAGACTAGACAGCCTAGAAGGCATAAGGCGCTACATTGGAAGAATCGGTTTACTAAGCGAAAATCACGACCCAATCTTAACTGATTGGAGAGCAGAAGCGGCTAGACCATTCTACGAAGCGACTCCTTCAAATCATGGAGACATTGTTATGCGCAGGCACATAACTCTTAAATTCCGAGAAGTTGTAGGAGTTGAAGACGAGATTCTAGATATTCATTCAGACGAAGTAAACAAAGCGTCTAAGCAAGGAACACTTACTGGCGAAGGCGCATTGCTTGCTTCTCTAGGTTCTCGTAGAACTGGAAAAATGACGGATATTGTTGCAACCATTCAGGCAGAACAAGACCGCATTATTCGCGCTCCTCTTGACCGTACAATTGTTGTGCAAGGTGGACCTGGTACAGGCAAAACTGCAGTAGCTTTGCACAGAGCAGCATACTTGCTCTACACGCATCGCAGAAAGCTTGAAAGATCAGGCGTTTTGATTGTAGGACCAAGCTCCGCATTCTTAAGATACATAGATCAAGTTTTGCCATCTTTGGGTGAAACTGGTGTTGTTAGCAGAACTATAGCGGATTTAATCCCAAATATTCATGCAACAACGCAAGACACTCCTCATGCAGCAAAACTTAAGGGAATGTACCGCATGAAAAACGTTATTCAAAACGCTATTTGCGCAAGAATACGCGTTCCTAAAGATTTGCCAACACTACGCATAAATGGTTTTGCTGTGCAATTAAAAAAGGAAGATATAGAGCTTGCACAATTAGACGCTCAGCGCACACACCAGCCTCATAACCAGGCGCGTAAAACATTTGTAAAGTCAGTTATAAGTTCGCTTAGAAACAGGTATCTAGAACAACTTGATTATGTTCCTTCCCAAGCGGAAATATCTGACATTACTTCGCAACTTAGAATGGAAAATAAGCTCAAGATTACATTAAATCTTGCTTGGCTACCTATGAATGCCAATTGGCTTATAGACCAACTCTTTTCTAAACCTGAACAACTTCGCATATATGCTCCTTGGTTAAGTGAAAATGATATTCGTGCATTGATTAGACCAAAAGGAAGTCCTTTAACTCAGTCCGACATCCCACTTCTTGACGAAGCTATGGAGCTACTAGGCCCAGATCCAAAGATTGAAGCACAAAACGCTGCTCTCGCTCGTAAAAAACTCGAAGAACAGCAATATGCTTCCGATACTCTTGCACAAAATGGCATAGGAAATGGCATTATTACCGCCGATATGCTTATTGAGAATATTCAAGGTAACGATGCAAGTATGGTTGCAAATCTTGCCGCGTCTGATAGAGAGTGGACTTATGGCCATGTTGTTGTAGATGAAGCGCAAGAGCTTACTGCAATGGATTGGCGTATGCTAATACGCAGGTGCCCTTCACGCTCATTTACAATTGTTGGCGATGTTGCACAAACCTCCTCTCTAGGTGGTACACATAGTTGGCAAAAAAACATGAGCTCATTGTTTGGAAACGAAAACTGGGATCTTTATGAACTAACAATTAATTACCGTAATCCTAAAGAAGTTTCTGAAGCTGCAGGAAAAGTTGCAAATAATTCTGGCTTATATATATCAACAGTTAATGCAGTTAGATCTGTTCCAGATTCGCTTGTTACACATACGGTTCAGAATCAAAATGAGCTTAATAATATGCTTGCTAAATATTGCATTGACTTATTTAACGAATTTGTTTCCGAAGACGGAAGCGGACGCGTAGCAATTATTGTTCCTCAAGAACTAATAAAGCATGCAAACAAAATCGTTAAAAATACTCTTAGCAAGAATCTTTCAACTAAGGAATATGCACGCATAATTCAGCAAAACTTTGACGATAGTCAAATTAGCGTTTGCAATGCGGAAAATGTTAAGGGATTGGAATACGATGCGGTAATTCTAATGCAACCTTCTGCCATCGAGCAGGAAGCAGCATCCAGACTTAGCGCAGCGGCAAATCTATACGTTGCAATGACAAGACCAACACAGCGTCTTGTTGTCTTGCGCACACAAGACGACGCCAATTTTTCAAAGTAATAATCGCGAAGTAAAAGTACTGAGTAAACCCAACTATTAACAACCTTGTTATTTGTTTGACCCTTTAATTGGGTCAAACAAATCAGGTTATCCCTCACACTATAACCATATTTATTCTAAGACTCAACGATTCGCTAACAAACAGCAAATCAACATTCACACAAACTCAAATACTCAAACTTATACTTATTCAGCAACATTCACAAATTGTTCACTCAATGTAAAATATTGCACAATCACTTACTTTTCTTAAGATCATCTATTGCACGTTCAAAATCTTCCAAACCAGTAAAATTCTGATATACGCTAGCAAAACGAAGATACGCCACCTCGTCTAGTTCACGCAACGGCTTTAATATTGCTTTTCCAACATCTTCGGATGTGATTTGAGCTAATCCACGAGCGCGTAAATCAGCTTCAACTTCCATTCCAAGAGTCTTTAGCTCCTCAGAATCTATTGGTCTACCCTGGCAAGCTTTTCCAACACCAGCAACCACTTTTGCCCTATCAAAAGGTTCCACAGAACCAGAACGCTTCATAACAAGCAATTGCGTAGTTTCTACTGTTGTAAAACGATTACCACACATCTGACACTCGCGCCTACGACGGATTGAATATCCATCCTCGCTGATTCTAGTGTCAATAACCTTAGTATCGGAATTCTTACAAAAAGGACAATGCATATATACAGCATACTAAAAATTAATTAAATATGTTATATATATTTCAATGTTTTATATAAATAAATCGATTTTTTCATATTTTTCCTCATATATTTTATAAAATTTATCGCAAAACACTCGAATAGATGGATATATAGATACATCCATAACAACAAGTGGTTCAACAATTGGTTTAACGCTTAGATCATTACAACTGAAACATGCAGAATCATCGCAATAATATAATGCAAACAAATCATACGAGTCTGACGAATTATATTCATAATCCGAACTCATAAATACTCCATTCTAATAATATTTGTAATAACAAAATCAGTCGTCAATAAAAGGTACTCGTATAGACTGCCCTACTTCTAAATCTGTAGAATCAAGATTATTTAATTGCATAAGGTAATCAACAGAATCAGAAATATTGCCATTTTTATCTGTTATGGATTTTGCATAACTCCATAAGGTATCTCCAGGTCGAACAGTATACGTTACAAAGGATTTTGATACGGCTGAAACAGCTGGCTTTGGCATAAAAATAATCCAAGCAAAACAAACTAACGCAGAAAAAACTATAAAACGAATAAATAATTTATTTTTGCGTTTTTTGTAACCCTTATTAGCCAAAGCGGCACGATTTGGTGTTGAATAACTAATACCATTAGAAGAGTTCAAGTTCTTATACATAACTATCCTTTCTTACGTTTTAATTGATATGAACATTTGTTCTATCGAACAAGTGTATTAATCTTGACACATTTGTTCTAAAGATGCAACGGCGTGTCGAACATATGTTTGATTTTTTTTGAAAAGTGTATTAGAATGTAAAACAACGAAAGGAGACACCATGAATACCACCCAAAACGAGCTTAGTGATTCTGCGGCGCACAACGCTGAGCCACTAACAGATCGCCAGAGAAAAATCATGGATGCTATACAGCAATGCCTCGAAGAACATGGATTCCCTCCATCATTTAGAGAAATAGGTGAAGCTGTAGGCTTAAGAAGTCCTTCTTCCGTAAAACATCAATTACGAGCACTCGAGATGAAAGGATTAATACGAATAAGTGCAAATAAAGGTAGAGCAATTGAAGTTATTGGAGATTTTATACAAAAGAATAAAGAAAAAGCCCATGCATTGCTTGAAAAACAATCAGCTATCGATGTGAGCATGTATAACAGTGAGTCTTTGATAAACTCTCACGATGTTCCTCTTGTTGGAAGAATCGCTGCAGGAGTACCTATAACAGCTGAACAACATGTTGAAGATGTTATGCGTTTGCCAGAAAGACTTACTGGAAGCGGAAATCTGTTCATGCTAGAAGTGCATGGAGATTCAATGATTGACGCAGCAATTTGCGACGGTGATTATGTTGTTGTGCGAGAACAGAATGAAGCAACAAATGGAGATATTGTTGCTGCACTGCTAGATAACGAAGCAACTGTAAAGACGTTTAGAAAAGAAAATGGTCACGTTTGGCTTATGCCTCACAATCCAGCGTATTCCCCTATAGATGGGTCTCACGCAAAGATAATGGGCAAAGTTGTTACCATTTTAAGAAAAATTTAATGATTTAAGAGATTTACAAGATTTACGAGATTAAAACAACTAAAGAGCGATACTGTTAAACGGATACAAATAAGCATATAAATAAAATCGCTGTGACCTATAAATCATATAGATTCTAAATCACAGCGATTAGAGAAAATAGATAGATAACAAGTATGTGCTCGCTTATTAAAACAAATTCATTGTTTAAGCGAGTGGATGAGAATCCTTAATGGTTACAGAAATTTGGCGACCATTTGGAGCAGAGTAGCTAACAGTATCACCCGCTTTAGCGCCAATAATTGCAGCACCAATCGGAGATTCTGGACTAATAACATCGTAATCGGTAGCAACAGCAATATCACGAGAACCAAGAACATAAGTCATCTCTCGACCAGCAAGATCTAAAGTAACAACAGAGCCATTGCCAACAAGGCCTTCCTCTGGAGCCTCAAGAATCTTTGCGTTGCGTAGCTTAACAATAAGCTCGTTAATACGACCCTCGTTCTTGCCCTGCTCTTCGCGAGCAGCCTGATAGCCACCGTTTTCAGACAAATCGCCTTCGGCGCGAGCAGCAGCAATACGCTCGGTGATTTCATCACGATATTCACCTTCGCGATGAGCTAATTCTTCCTTAAGCTTATCGTAGGCTTCTTTAGTCAATAGAATTACTTTTTCTTCAGCCATTTTGCAATCTCCTTAACAAAGAATAAAGAATAAAAGCAACAAAACAATCACTCGCGTTTAGCGAGTAGAAATAATATCAATCACAAAAACGAGGGTGTCCGAACCACCAATTCCAGCCTGCGGAACACCTCGTGAACCATAACCATACTCAGGCGGAATAGAAACAAGTAAGCGAGAACCAACATTATGTCCTGGAACAGTACGATCCCAACCCTGAATAACCTGACCAACACCAATACCAAAGCTGGCAGGAGTATGACGAGCAAAACTAGAGTCAAAAGGCTCACTTGCTCCCCAAACAACGCCATGGTAATTAACGGTAACAGTGTCTCCAGCACGAACCAAAGGCCCATTGCCTTCTACCAATTCAACAACCTTAAGCCCTGCTGGCGGCTCAAGCGCTGGGAACGTCACCGTTGGCGTAGTACCAAATTCCGCAACTACTTCTGGCATATCCTGTGCCATTTTGCCTCCTTTATAACCTCTTATAATCCCTTACAAACATGTGTAAATGCTTGCAAAAAGCCACTAACACTTACAAACTATTCATTAAAAACTTTGAATATTATAACATTTTTGCAATTTTATAGCGTGTTTTAGATTAGCACTCAACCGCTACCTATGCCAATACGCATATAACTTGCATAACAATATAGCAACACAATTCAAGCAAATATGCAAAACATCCTTAAGGAAAATGCAATAAAAATAGCTATAAATGCAATGACTATAACTAGCACTCAACTACATTCACAGCTAAGCCACCCTTAGATGTTTCGCGATATTTAGACATCATGTCTTGGCCAGTTTCCTTCATAGTTTTAATAGCACTATCCAAGCTAACAATATGAGAGCCATCACCTAGAAGAGCCATTCTAACAGCGTTAATAGCAGTGTTAGCAGCCATAGCATTGCGCTCGATACAAGGAATCTGAACCAAGCCACCAACCGGATCACAAGTGAGACCAAGATGATGCTCAATACCAATTTCGGCAGCATTTTCAACCTGCTGCGGAGTTCCGCCAAGAACTTCGCACAGGCCTGCAGCAGCCATAGAACACGCAGAACCAACTTCTCCCTGGCACCCAACTTCTGCGCCAGAAATAGAAGCATTGCGCTTAAACAAATAGCCAACAGCTCCAGAAGCAAGAAGGAACTTTATTATTCCCTCCTCGCTAGAACTGTCTACAAAACGCCAATAGTATTGCAAAACAGCCGGAATAATACCAGCGGATCCATTAGTCGGAGCTGTAACAATACGGCCACCCCCAGCGTTTTCTTCACTCACTGCAAGAGCAAAAAGATTTACCCATGCAGAATCAGAAGCTTCCAGAGCGCAATCAGCTCGCCTACGATTTTGTCTAAGCATATCGGAATTTGCAGCAAGACGAGCATACATACGCGGAGCACGCCTATGAACCTCAAGTCCACCTGGAAGAATCTGCTGCTTAGAGTTACATCCATGTTCAACACACTCTTCCATAACTTCCCAAACATGCAACAAATAAGAACGAACATATTCGGAATTACCGTTATGCAAAGCAAGTTCGTTTTGCCAAACAATGTCACTTATGCTCTTATGCTCTTTTTTGCAAATCGAGATAAGTTCTTTGCACGTTGTAAAAGGATATGGAACAGACGAGTCTTCACGCAAATCACTAGAAGATTCAGAATCTTTAAGATTAGAATCTTTAGTTTTATCTTCACTTTCTTCCACATTTTCATCAACGCGGTCATGCAAACCAATCATCTTATCGTTTGCATTGCCTTTGCGAATAAACCCGCCACCAATCGAATACCAAACTTGTTCGTCAACAGTATTACCAAAGGAGTCCAAAGCAACAAACCGCATGCCATTAGGATGTGCAGCCATGCGCCGCCACTTTTCAAAAACAACATCGGAATCGTAGTCAAATTCGATAGTATGACTATGCGCAAGTGTTAAAGTTCCGCTTTTCTTACAATCTTCGCGAATAGTCATCATGTGTTCCGTATCAACATCGTCTGGAAGGTTACCTTCAAGACCAGCAACCGATGCACGATCCGTGCCATGACCCAATCCAGTAAGAGACAAGGAGCCATACAGAGTGACTCGCACACGCGAAACGTCTTTAAGCTTTCCATTCTTTTGAAGAGAAGTCACAAAAGCATTCGCTGCGCGCATAGGTCCAACTGTGTGTGAAGAACTAGGACCTACACCAACCGAGAACATTTCTAAAATACTGAACACATATCTATTGTAAGCACAATTGTTAGTAGGCACGACACGCTACGTCAACGATCACTATCATAAGAGTGCAAAACACTACCGTCGTTTACATTATCAATCCAGTCTTCAATCAAGTGACTAACAAGATGCAAAACTAACCAGATAACAAAGGCAAAAATTACAGCGCAAATCATAACAAACATTGCATTTCCACTCACAGGAACATGCAAATCAAAGAAATGCGCAACAAACGGTATAAATGCACCAATAACGCCAGCAGCAGCAAAGCATAAGACCATAATTCCACGCCAAGAAATAAGTGGCTTAGAAACTGTAGCCAAAACTGCAACACCGAGCACAAAAACAGTAACAGCACAAATAGTGCGAGTTACACCAACAGCGTGCACAGATTCAACAATAAGCCTAGAAGCGTTAGCGTTAGAAGAATCAAGACCACGCGCAAGCATTAAAGGAGAAAGAATGGACACAACCAAAACAGACACAGCAACAGCTATGCCATTTGGTAAAGCAAAACGAACAACACGATGCAAGAATCCAGGAACGTAGCGCCTTGTATTAGGAGCCAAAGCGAGCAAAAATGCTGGAATACCAATGGTTAACGAACCGATATAGGTTATGTGACGAGGCAAATATGGGAAATTGAGACCGAGCAAAACCACACCTGCAGAAATCAGTGCAGAATACACGGTTTTAACAAGGAACAGTCCTGCAACACGTTCCATGTTTGCCATTACTTGACGACCTCTAGCAACAACGTCTGGAAGATGCGAGAAGCGTGAGTCAACAAGAACAACTTGCGCAACAGCCTTAGCAGCTGGAGCAGCGTTACCCATTGCAACGCCTAAGTCTGCTTCTTTGAGCGCAAGCGTGTCGTTCACACCGTCGCCAGTCATAGCTACAACGTGGCCTTTAGAGTGCAAAGCTTGAACAATCGCCTTCTTTTGATCTGGCAAAACGCGACCCAAAACGTCAACGTTTTCAAGAACTTCGGCAAGTTGATTTATATCTTTAGGCAACTGCCTTGCGTCCATAGAAACAGGCTTTGAGTTACCAGTTAGACCAACTTTTTCGGCAACAGATGCAACGGTTGTTGGATTATCGCCAGAAATAACGCGGCACCTAACACCTTGCTGTCTAAACCAAGCAAGAGTTTGACGAGCATCATCACGTATTTTCTCTGAGCATCGAACTAAAGCAACAGGGCGAGCGCTTGTGGACACTACTGGAGAACTGGAGAACGTTGCGTTATTAGAATCGCCAGAATCACTATAAGCAACAGCTAGAAGAAGAACACGATTACCCTGCTGAGCGTATTCGTTTACACGATTCAAAATTTGCTTAAACGAATCCGTTAAATGGCAATTATCGAGAGGAGAATCGCCAGCAACCGCAGAATCGCTGATTCCGCCTTCTGCAACCGCTGGAGCAATAGAACCGTGCAAATCGCTAGAAACAACACTAGATTTGCGTGCACAAATCGCAGTTGCTAAGACCTCTGGAGCACCCATATACCACGTTTCAAATCTACCGTCTTTTAGCGCGTAGCGTATTGCGCTCCACTTTCTTGCAGACGAAAATGGCAAGCGATCGCTAACACTAGAAGCAGAGGAAACACCTTGATTTTTAAGGCCTTCCATAATGGCAGAACCTGTAGCATTTGGATTTTCTTCGTTAGATAAGTCAAACAAAGCTTGATTCACCAAACGATTCGAGTCATCACCAATCAAGTCAACACCAACAAACGCGATTCCACCATCCGTAATAGTGCCCGTTTTGTCTAGATTAAGGCAATCCACTCGAGCCAAAGTTTCAACAGATTCAAGCTCCTGAACCAACGTTTTTTTACGCGCAAGACGCATTGCAGCAACAGCAAAGTTAAGTGAAGTTAAAAGAACAAGCCCTTCTGGAATCATGCCAACAACTCCAGCAACAGCAGAAACAACAGCACTCTTCCACTGCCCCGACTGTAAAGCTACAGCAAAGCCGCCAACCTTATTGATTTGCGACCAAACAAGCAAAACGCAAAGAGGAACAACAACAATCGTCATCCACTTTAGAATCGTGTTAATTCCACGACTCAAATCGGAGATTGTTTTTGTATAAACCTTTGCTTGTGCAGCAAGCTTAGACGCATAGCTGTTATCTCCTACAGCCGTAACGCGCATTAAAGCTACGCCAGAAACCGCAGTAGAGCCAGAATAAACAAAGTCGTCCGCAGCTTTACGAACAGTAACAGACTCGCCCGTAAGCATGGACTCGTCCATTTCTAAGCCCCAAGATTTAACAACATTTGCATCTGCAGGAACCTGGTCGCCAGAACGAACCCACAACAAATCACCAAGCACAATACCGCTATGATCAACATAAACATTTTTGCCTTCGCGCCGAACAATCGATTTGGAAGCAACAAGAATCGAAAGACGGTCGAGCGTACGCTTTGCGCGCAACTCCGTAACAACACCAATACCCGTGTTAATAAGAATCACAAAGCCAAAAACAGCGTCTTTCCAAGAGCCAGTGGAAAGAACAACAACCATTGCTGCAAAAATAATTGCGTTAAAAAGAGTAAACACGTTTGCGCGCACAATAGAAAGAACGGACCTAGATGTGCGATTATTTGTAACATTTACAAATCCGCGATTTACAGCATCAAAAACTTCGCTTTGCGTTAAGCCTTGTTCGCTAATCTCTGGCAAATCAGGGAAATCGGAGATATTCACAGAATCTGTAGAATCTGTAGAGCTTGTAGAGCTTTGCGAATCATGCATTTTTTGCAAACTCGTAACGTTAGCGCTAATCTTTGTCATTTATAACCACATCCCTACTGTGAGGCGTATTATCAATCACAGATTGAACGATTTTTAGAAGACTAGAATGTTGGATTTTATCGAAACCCTTAATTAGATTTGCGTCAAACAAATTCTCGCCATCTAAATCCTTAAGAATATAAAGCTTTGCTGCATACAAAGTGCGGTCCTTAGGTGGATTCTGCGGATTAACAAGCACAACAGGAATCCCAGCAGAACGCGCATATTCAAGCGCATTAGTCCAAGCTTTGCGAGCTTTTAGATCAACGTGCGCACCACCAGCATTGCTTTTAACGCTAGAATCAACGCGATCCGCTCTATCAACATTAATATTGTTTATCAAAATAATAGACACAGGATGATTTGAAGCGTCTGTAATTGCCGCTTGCGAAGCAAAATTAGCATTTTTGACGTCCGCAATCGAAGTATATGATGCATGCAAACCAGATTTCTCACACATATGCAAAAGCTTAGAATCAAGAGCCGCCTGCCTGGATCCAACTACAAACAATTTTATGTCTTCTACATCAATGCCATCATGAACAATGTCGTCCAAATGCCCGCTATCGCCAACAGCGTGGCCCTGAGGAGTGCAAGCACTTAGAGACGCAAATAAGAAAATCACCAATGCGGACGCAAAAGCCGAAACAACATAATTACGTTTGCACAAAACAGCACGAATCGCACGCATAAGAACGTGTTTTGTTTTGCGCATAAAGACCATAAGACTTTTATAGCACAAATCACGCACGAAGAGTATCGAAGAACAGCGCAAGAGTTAATAACTCTGGCCTATAACCACACAAGAGGTAAACATCATAGATAACAAAAACGCCGCTAAAACTAGCGGCGCAAAATTTGTACCCCCTAAGAGAGTCGAACTCTTGTTGTCAGATTGAAAGTCTGGTGTCCTAACCGTTAGACGAAGGGGGCTTTAACCAAACCATATGATATTAACACTCATGCGCAGTTCTTGCAAATTACGGCGTGTTGAAGGAAGACAACGCGATTCTAACGCACCACACGCAACGCACCACACGCCACGCCACGCTCAACAATCAAATCCACAACTCACTTTTTAACAACATACGCAAAATCATGAATCACGCGACCAGCTTCCAATCCCTTGCGCTCAAAATTCGTCAAAACACGCCCATCAAAGCGACGCGACTCCACAAAATCCGCATGAGGCAAATCCGCAGCATCTTGCGCATTACCCTTTCCAACATGCTCAATCGGCAAGCTCACACGCAAATCGCCATCGTTTTCAAAGCCTTCAAAAGAATCCATAACTTCGTGAACATGCAATGCGTAATCCTCAATATCTGTAGCAATTCGCCAAACTCCGCCTGCAACAAGCGCATTATGCACAGACTTAGCCAAAGAAGGCTGAACAATTCGGCGCTTGTGATGACGCATTTTAGGCCAAGGATCTGGGAAAAATGTCCAAACTTCTGCCAAAACACCACTTTTGCACGCTGCAAGAAAATCAGGAGCGTTAACTTGCGCAATTCGCAAATTATGCAAATCCTGCTTACCAGCCAAAAGCATAGTGTGCGCTACGCCTGGGTCATAAACTTCTAGCGCAAGAAAATTCGTATTCGGGTTTGCTGCAGCAGCCGCCACAATATTTTCTCCCTGACCCGATCCGATTTCGACTATAAGCGGATTAGCATTGCCCCAATTGGCTTCAATCCACTGCGAATCCACACACAAATCGCTTTTTACGCGCAAAGACCCATCGCCATCCGCAATGCATAGCAAATAAGCGCTTGAGTAGCGCTGCTTGGCTTTCTCTAAGCGCGCGTCAAGCCTAGCAGACCTTCGTACAAAAGAAAGAATCGCCCTAGCGGATGCGTGAGGCTGTTGAGGTTTGGAAGAGTCGCCAGCAACCGCGCAATCATACGCACCAGCAGTCAAATCACCAGTCAAATCACCAGTCAAATCGCCAAAAGAGTGGCCACTATGCAAATCGTCACTTGCACTATCTACATTAAAATCGTTCATTTTTAGCCAATCTTCCTTATTTTCTTGCATACGCGATTGAATCACAACTCATCGCATAATATCAAACGCGCAAAACACTGCAACAATCACAAACACTGGAACAAATACAAACAATGCCAAAAACACAATATGATTCAAGCGCTATAATTTCCCTATAACATTATGCAAAAACAGCATATGCAAGAAAGGTAAACGGTAAACAATGACTATTCTAGTTACAGGCGGATGCGGCTACATTGGCGCACACGTTGTACACGCTCTTCACCAAGCAAAGCAAAACGTTGTAGTTGTAGACGATTTGAGCTACGGAAAGCCTACAAGAATTGAAGGCGCGCGACTTTACGGAATGGACATTGCTTCCCCAGACGCTGGAGCGCGACTTGCGCAAATAATGAAGGAAAATAACGTTGACTCTGTGATTCACTTTGCTGCGCGAAAGCAAGTTGGAGAGTCAGTAGAAAAGCCACTTTGGTACTACCAGCAGAACATTAATGGCATGCTTAACGTTTTAGAAGGAATGCGCCAAAGTGGTGCTAAAAAGCTTGTTTTTTCGTCTAGCGCAGCCACGTATGGCGAGCCGCCTGTAGAAGTTGTGCCAGAAGACGTTGTTCCAATGCTTCCGATTAATCCTTACGGCCAAACTAAACTTTTTGGCGAGTGGATGGCACGCGCTTGCGAACACACTTATGGAATTCGTTTTTGCGCACTTCGCTACTTTAACGTTGCGGGATGCGGGCCTGTGGAGCTAGAAGATCCTGCGATTTTGAACCTGATTCCTATGCTTTTAGATAGGTTGCAGCAAGGCAAAGCTCCTGCGATTTTTGGCAACGACTACCCTACTGCCGACGGCACTTGCATTCGCGACTACATTCATGTTTCGGATCTTGCAGACGCGCACATTGCAGCGCTTACTTATTTAGATCGCGATGAGCGCAAGTATGACGCTTTTAACGTTGGAACAGGCAAAGGCACTTCTGTTCGTCAAATTGTAGACGAAGTTAGGCGCGTTACAGGCTTGCCATTTAGAGAGGCGATTTTAGGGCGTAGAGCTGGCGATCCGCCACAATTGATTGGAAGCACTAAGCGCATTAACGAAGAAATGGGGTGGCATGCGCGCTACAACGTTAAGGATATTGTTGAATCCGCATGGGAAGCTTGGCAAGCAAATCCAAACCATCATATTGACGTTGAATCGTGGAAGCAAGTTGACTAAGCAGGTTGACTAGCTTATAAACAAAAAACGCGCGGCAAAAATGCTGCGCGTTTTGTTATTTAGTTTTTATTTATTTACTTGTGGCTCCGAGCGGGATCGATCCGCTGACCTAGCGATTTTCAGTCGCTCGCTCTACCAACTGAGCTACAGAGCCATGATGAATAAAAAACCCGGCGAACCGGGCCTTTACTAATCGCGACCCCGGCCGGACTTGAACCGGTGACCTCCGCCGTGACAGGGCGGCGCTCTAACCAACTGAGCTACGGGGCCGTGGCTTTGTTCCATTGAACAGCCGAGTTACTATCTTACAGAATCCACGCCAAAATGCAAGTTCAAAAGCACGTTCGGCGTGTTGCCGCAGAATATCAAGCAAACACGACGCTGGCTACTCCAGCTCCATTGCACCCGTGCAAAGTTGATAATATTCACCACGCTTTTTCATCAAGTCTTCATGAGACCCACGCTCAACAATGCGACCATGGTCCAAAACCATAATCACATCCGCGTTTCGCACTGTAGAAAGCCTGTGCGCAATAACAAACACGGTTCTATCTTGCATCAAAGCGTCCATCGCGCTTTGCACAAGCGCCTCCGTATGCGTGTCGATCGAAGAAGTTGCTTCGTCTAAAATCAAAACTGGCGGATTCGCAACAGCAGCGCGCGCAATCGCAATCAACTGCTTTTGGCCCTGCGAAAGCTCTGCTCCGCCGTCTTTAATACGCGTATTATAGCCGTCTGGCAGCTTAGAAATAAAGGAATCCGCATGCGCAAGAGTGGCGGCAGCAACGCAATCCGAGTCGCTAGCATTAAGGCGTCCGTAGCGAATATTGTCCATTATGCTTGCACTAAACAATCCAACGTCTTGCAAAACGGTTGCAACAGCATGGCGTAAATCACTTTTGCAAATATTACGAACATCGATTCCGTCATACAAGATTTGACCATCAGCAATGTTGTAAAAACGCGTAAGAAGATTGGCGATAGTGGTTTTGCCAGCTCCAGTTGCACCTACAAGCGCAACTTTTTGACCCGCGTGCGCATACCAAGATATGTTGTGCAAAACAGTTTTAGAAGGCTCGTAGCCAAACGTAACGTTTTCAAAGCGAACATCTCCCCTAACAAGCGTGTACACGCCGTCTTTGGAGCAAATCGCGTGTTTTTGGGCATCTGCGCAAGAATCGGAGCTTAAAGAACCACAATCTGAAGAACCACCACTTAAATTTTTAGAGCAATTTTTCCACGCCCAATACACGTTATTTCCGCAAGAATCTTCGCTTACTTCGTTAAAAACTTGCAAATAAGAATGTTTAGATGCTGTAAAATCTACTTGATTTACTTGCGATTTATCAATATCTGATAGCGATTTATCTCCACTATCGCCACTATCTCCGCTATCTCCACAACAACACTCAACGATTTTTGCGCGAATTTTAACGAGCTTAACTGTTCCATCATCTTTTTCAACAGGCTCATCTAAAAGCGCAAAAATGCGATTCGCGCCTGCAGCTGCCATCATAAGCGAATTTAATTGCATTGTTATCTCGCCAATCGGATTTATAAACGCGCGAGAAAGCGTAAGAAGCGATATAAGCGTGCCGATTGTAAGCGTGCTTGAATTATTCAATGCATCGCCGCCAAACGCGCCACTCAGCCCAGCAGAAGGCACGCCAGCATTTACAGCCCACGCTCCAAAAATCGCAAGCAAAACGTAAAAAAGATAGCTCGCGTTACTAATCACAGGCATAACATTATTTGCGTAAGAATTGGCGCTAGCAGAAATTTTTTGCACGCGAGAAGCCAAATCGCTTAATTTTTCCACCGTCGCGCGCTCGTGATTAAAAATCTTAATAACTTTTCTACCAGAATCCGCCTCTTCTACAAACTCGTTCAAATCACCCAAAGCTGCCTGGAATTGCACAAAAAGCTTGCCCGAACGCTTAAGCATAAAACGCACTAGAAGTAAAAGAATTGCAGTAAAAATCACAACAAAAATCGCAACAGGAATCGAAAGCCAAACAATCGCGCAAAACGCAGCCGCAATAGACATTAGCGCGCTAAACGAGTCGGGAAAAGACCAAGAAATCGCTTCATGGAGCGCTTCCGTGTCGTTTGTGTATCGGCTCATAACATCGCCATATCCATGAGCATCTAAGTACCCAAGCGGAAGATCTTGATGATGCTTAAACATTTGATTTCTAAGGTTTCGCATTACACTTTGCGCGATTTTTACAACCAGCCTGCTCCAAAGCCAGCTAAAGAACACGCCAATAGCGCACACGCATGCCATAATTGCAATCATTCGCAAAAGTGGCGCAAAATCGGGATTACGCTTGCCAATTAGAGGCAAAATGTACGCGTCTACAAGCGATTGCAAAAACATTGCGCTTACAGCTTGAACAATGGAGCTTACAATAATTGACGCAATAACAACAAAAACTTGCATCTTGTAAGCCATAATATAAGACGCTAAGCGCTTTAGAACGCGCCAATTTAGAGCGGATTTTTCTTGCGATTTTTGCGAAGACTTTTGCGCAGACTTTTGCGCCAAGTTTTCTTGCGACTTTTCTTGCGACTTTTCATTATTTTTCATTGTTAATCCTGCCGCCTTCGCTACCTTCGACGCCTTCGCTGCCTTCGCTGTTTTTAGATTCAATCATTTTTGCGCTTTGAGAAATCGCCATTTTTCTATACGTTTCACACGATTCCATCAACTCGCTATGCTTTCCTTTAGCAACAACACGCCCATCTTTAAGAACAACAATCAAATCCGCGTGCATGCAAGAAGACACGCGTTGCGCAACAATGATTTGCGTGGAATCGGGCATAAAATGCCTTAAATTCTCGCGAATCTTGGCGTCTGTTTTAACGTCTACCGCACTCATTGAATCGTCTAAAATCAAGATTTTTGGCCGCTTTAGCAACGCGCGCGCAATGCAAAGTCGCTGCTTTTGTCCGCCCGAAAGATTCTTGCCGCCTTGCTCAAGATTCGTGTTATATGCATGCGGCAAATCGTCTATAAACTCTTGAGCGCAAGCGATTTTACACGCCTCGCGCAAGTCGGAGTCACTCGCATTCTCGTTGCCCCATCGAAGATTTTGCGCAATAGTGCCGCTAAACAGAATATTTTTTTGTAACACAATTCCTATCTGGTTGCGTAAACTTTTGGAATCATAAAAACGAACGTCTGATCCGCCTACAAAAACAGTGCCTTTTGTTACATCGTAAATGCGCGCAATCAAATTTATAATACTTGACTTTCCACTACCCGTTGCGCCCACAATCCCAACAGTAGAGCCAGAAGGAATATTTAGATTTATGTTGTGTAAAATTTCCTGACTACCTTTAGACGAATCGCAAGCAACCGAAGACGAATCGCCATTTACGCGCGCAGAATCATAAGCAAAATCATACGCAAAATCAACATTATTAAAGCAAATCGAAGCATCCGCAAGCTCTGTAATCGGGTTTTTATGAACATACTCACTGTTATGTGATTGTAAAACATTTGCAACACGATGCATTGACGTGCGCGCAGTAACCGTCATAACAAAAATTACAACCAAATTAGCCAACGCAAACAAAATTTGCAACGCATACACAACCAGCGCCGCAAGATTTCCCGTAGTCAAGCCAAGTGCAGGATTATTTCCCGAAGCAACGATTTGCTTAGAGGCCATCCACGCAATAAGAAGCAAACACGCATAAAAACACAGGTTAAAAAGCGGAATGCTGCAATTTAGAACATACTCTGCTTTTAAAAAATAGCTGTAAATCTTATGCGATATACGCCTAAAACGGTGGTTTTCGTAGTCTTCCCTAACATACGACTTAACAATGCGAATATTGCGCAAATTTTCGCTAACCATGCTGTTCATGCTGTCAATTGTGCCGTAAATTCGCGCAAAAGTGGGCGCAACAATCTTGGCACCAATACCACAAATAATGCCAACAATTGGAATAAGACTAAGAAAAACCCAAGAAATAGAAGGGCTTATGCAAAAAGTAAACCACCACGCTGCAACAATAATCACAAGGCTGCGAACGCCTGCGCGAATAACCATTTGATACGCAAATTGAATATTAGAAACGTCGCTAGTTAATCGCGTAACAACAGTGCCAGTAGAAAAACGGTCAAGATCGCAAAAACTCAACGATTGCAAGCGACTAAACATCTTGCATCGCAAATTTTTGCCAAAGCCAGCGCTAGAATGAGCGCAACAAACGCCAGAAATAACGCCGAAAATCATTGATATTGCAGCAAAAGCGAGTAATTGCAAGCCGTAGTATTTAACAGCGTTTTGGGATTTTGCGGCAATTCCAAAGTCAATAAGACTAGACATTACTGTTGGAATCGCAATTTGCATAGACGCTTCTACAAAAATCGCAACAGACGTGATTACACCAAGCATGCGATAGCGCTTTAACAGCGGCATTATTGTGCGAAACGCATGAGGCGCGTAATCCTTGTGTTTTTTATGCGATTTTGCTTTCATGCGACCTCTCTATTAAACGAATTTATACGCTTAATCATATCACTTCTGACTTGTAGATCGCTATTTCTAACAACCATTAGCTAACTCGCGTCACCTTCGCCAACTACACGATCCTTGCCATAGATTGATGGAATAAAACGCTCTTGATCGTGAAGCTTTTCCCAGATTACAGGCGGCTCGGCTGGATTTTCCAGCGACTTTGGCACATCAATAATCCGCTGATTACTAGAGCCGCGGAATTGCAATAGCGAATCGTGAAGATCCTTCATATATCGCCCGTCAACAAGAATGTCAATGTATTGCAAAAGCTCAAGCTTATCTGGCGTCTCGCCTTTGCGCATAAGCTCTTCCCAAGTGTAACCAGTCCAGCTCCAAATGTCTTTTGTATTTCCAAACTCGCTTCTAATACGCTTGCAAAGTGGCAGCAAAATGCCAGTGTTAAGAAGCGGCTCGCCGCCAAGAAGAGTCAATCCTTGCACGTACGGAAGCGCCAAATCTTCCATAATTTGGTCTTCAAGCTTTTGCGTGTATGGGTATCCTGCGCGAAAATCCCAAATCGACTCGTTATAGCATTCAACGCAATGGAACGGGCAGCCAGAAACGTACAGCGAGCAACGGATTCCTTCGCCATCCGTCATCAAAAAACGCTTATAATCCGCAATCATGCCCTTGCTCATGCGCTCACTGGACCACTGCCCTGCGCGCGGATTATTAGAAAGAGAGGTTGGAATCCAAGGCCCGCGGTTAACGTCTGCAGGTGCAAAATCGTGCAAACTTATGCGAGCCATGGTTCCAACCTTTTTAGTAATTTAGCCTAGCTTTTACTTTATTTTATGCGACTTTATGCGACTTCATGTGACTTTAAGCTGCGACTTTACGCGATTACACGCTCCGCGATTTTACGCCGCAATCCTACGCACTACTTAGTTTCCTCGTACCACTCGCGAGACTCGCCATTGTTAAGAACAACATGACCAGTTTCGCCAGACATGTGCTTTACGCGGTGAGCAATCTCCTCGTGGCGGCCGTGAACCATTGGTCGCTGAACAGGATTACCCAAGTAGCCGCAAGTGCGCTTAGTCACATTGCACTTATCTGGGTCACTGTTGCCGCACTCTGGGCAGCGGAAGCCTTCCTTCGTTGGCTCAAAATCGCCCTGGAATCCGCAAACAAAGCAATGGTCAATCGGAGTGTTCGTACCCAAGTAGCCAATGCCAATCTTGTAAGCATAATCCCAAACAGCCTCCAAAGCCTTAGGATTCGCTTGCAAGCATGGGAACTCGCAGTAGTTAATAAAGCCACCAGAAGCAAGGTACGGGAAGTCAACCTCGTAGCGGAGCTTCTCCATAGGAGTTGGCTGCAACCACACTGGGTAATGGAAGGAATTAGTGTAGAAGTCGTGATCTGTAACGCCTTCAATGCTGCCAAATTTCTGGCGATCCATGCGGTTAAAGCGATCCGTCAAAGACTCAGCAGGAGTGGAATATACCGAGTAGTGGTATCCCTCTGCCTTCGACCACTGCTGGCAAAGCTGATTCATGCGGCGAACCATAGAAAGCGCAAATTGCTTGCCATCCTCATTCCAGCTATGATCTTGCATCCAATCCTTGCCAAAGAACACGGATGTAGCTTCATACAAACCAATGTAGCCAAGAGACACGGTTGCACGCTCGTTGCGGAACAGCTGATCCACGCTCTCGTTAGCGCCCAAACGCCCAAACGCGCCATAGCGGAACAGCGTTGGAGCGTTTACAGGAGTTGCCTGCTTGCAACGCATAATGCGGAATCGCAAAGCTTGATGCGCCACTTCCATGCGCTCGTTAAAAAGCTTCCAGAAGCGGTTTACGTCTCCGTGAGACTCCAGCGCAATACGAGGCACATTAACCGTTACAACGCCAAGATTCATGCGGCCGTCTTCCACGTCTTTGCCAGTCTTTGGATCAATCCAGCCCTGAAGGAAGGATCGGCAACCCATAGGAGCCTTAAAGGAGCCTGTAATCTTAACAATATTCTCGTAGAACACAACGTCTGGATACATGCGCTTTGTAGAGCACTCAAGCGCAAGCTGCTTCAAATCGTAGTTTGGGTCGCCCGCATCTGCGTTAACACCGTGCTTAATAGTAAACACAAGCTTAGGGAAGATTGCGGTATGACGATCCTTGCCGAGTCCGCGAATGCGATTAAGCAAAATAGCACGCTGAATTTCGCGAGCAAACCAAGACGTACCAAGACCAAAGCCAACAGTTACGAACGGAGTTTGGCCGTTAGAAACGCGGTTGGAATTGATTTGATATTCCATTGTTTGCATAGCGTCGTAAATCGCCTTGCGCGTCATAATCTTTGCGTAAACTTCGCGAATCTGATCCAACTCACTCAAATTCTCGTCAAAAGGAGTGTCTGCTGGAAGAGGATCCCTATCTGAGCAATGAAGATTCTTAGGCTCCTGGGCTTTAAGGCCGTCAATCATGGCCTTAGCAACTTCGATTGGCGTAGAGTCTGGAATCATCGCCTGAGCCATAGCAAGATTCTTGTCGTAATCGCACTTAGCGTAAGGCTCAAGCATCTCGTCTGCGCGGTTTACAGTCTGGCCGCCGTACTGCGCGCCTGCAATATCCTTAATAATCTGCGTAACTTGAGTAGCCGCCGTGCCAATCGACTTTGGGCTATCCATCATTGCGTTTCCAAGCGCAAATCCCTTAGCAAGCATGTTGCCAAAATCTGGAAGCGAGCAATTGCTCATGCACGTAAATGGCGAATAATCGGCATCGTGGAAGTGAATATCGCCCTTCATGTGCGCGTTAGAAACCGCGTGTGGAAGCATAGAGAACGCGGAAGCCTTAGAAACAGCGCCAGCAAGCAAATCTCGCTGAGTAGCGTAAACGTTGGAATCCTTGTTGGCATTTTCGCGCACAAGCGACTCATCTCGGTTTACAAGGCGATTCACAGCTTCGTTAATATCGGTTGCCTTAGCGCGGTCGATATCTCGGTTCAGGCGATAGCTTGTGTAGCAACGCGCAACTTCGTAAAGGTGATTTTCAATAAGACCATGCTCAACAAGAGTCTGAATATCTTCGATTTTTGCAGGGCCATTGTAGCGGTCTTGAATCTCGGCCTCAATATGATCCGTAATATCGCGAATCATTTGCTCTTCTTGAGGACCAACTTCTTTGCGCAAATCCTTAAACGCAGCTTTAATGGCCATTATTATGTTCATTGGGTCAAAGTCAACAACGCGGCCATCGCGCTTTTCGACTTGCACGCGAGACTTCTTAGAAGAGTCGTTGAAGACGCCATTAAAATCGCCCAAAGCGGCTGCTTGTTCATCTTGCAAAGTGGCATCTTCTAAAGTCATATCAGAGACCTGCATTCTACAGACCTTTCTCAATCTACCGTGTATTTTGCATCGCAAATCGACTTATGATTCGCAACAACTTGCTCTACTATAACCCATTGCATGCACAATATCTAGGGCAACTTACATAAAAAACAAACTATATATAGTGATTTTGTGGTTTCTGGCGATTTTCCAGGCGTGTCTCAGCGTGCCGTGCGCGCGGCTAGGGCGAGTCGCGCAAATTCTTGACGCTTTGATATATTGAGTCACGTGGAACAGACAGCTTTTCAACATGCAGAAGAATTTGGATTCCAACCTGGAGACATCGTACAGCAGTGGCTGTGGGACGATGACGTTGACGATGCGATTTGCAGCAATATCGAAGAATTGACTGGCGAAGAACTTGTTGACGAAGATTACAACTCCACTGTTGACGGAGTGATTATTTGGTGGCGAGACGGCGACGATGAAGACGAGCTAGCAGACACCATTATGGATGCAACAAACATGTTGAACAGCAACGCACCTATGTGGGTTTTAACACCTAAGCCAGGGCGTGCTGGTTCTCCAAGCTCGAGCACTGTTCAAGCAGCAGCAATGACTGCTGGAATGAACGCCGCAACGCCTTTAACAGTTAGCGAAGATTGGAATGGTATTCGCTTGCGCGCATTCGGCAAAGGTCAAAGCAAGTAGCGCATTTAGCCAGCGCTTAGTCGCGCTTAGTTAGTTAGTTAGCCGACGCTTTTTGTTGCTCTAAACGGCATTTTGAACAACATTTTCGGGAAAACAACTCCGCTTTTTGTAGCGATTTACGGCGTGTTGAACAACAAAAAGCGGAAAATTATGCGTGACGTTGCGAACTGCGCGAATCATGCGAACGTCCGCGTCCTCTACCTCTGCCTCTGCCTTTGACTCCACCTTTGCGCTTTGGCTGCTCTGGCTCTGGCATGCTCCAACCCTCTTGCAAATCTGCCAAATCGCCAACAATCTCTTGCAAAATCGGCGACTCTGGCTTAACGTCTTGCGCTTTAGCATTAATGCCAGCGCGCCTCAACATAGTGTGAGCCATTCGCTTTTGATTCGGCAACACAAGAGTCACAACATTGCCCGACTCGCCTGCGCGCGCAGTACGCCCCGACCTATGCAAGAACGACTTTGGGTCCTCTGGTGGCTCCGTTTGTACAACAAGCGCAACATCGCTAATATCAATGCCTCGCGCAGCAACATCCGTAGCTACTAGCACGCGCACATCTCCGCTAGCAAAAACGCTCATATTCCTATCGCGTTGATTTTGCGACAAGTTTCCTTGCAAGTCAACTGCAGGAATCCCCTGTTGCACAAACTTCTTTGCCATATTCTTGGCTTGATACTTTGTGCGCGTAAAGAATATTGAGCGCGCTTTGCCAGAAGCTAGCTTTCGCAAAACTTCGTACTTATCTGCCGCAGAGACTCCAAAAACGTAGTGTGTCATTGTGTCTACTTGCGAATCCGCGTCATCCACAGCGTGAACAAGAGCATTTGGCAGGAAGCGATTTACTATAGTCGCAACTTGCTTATCTAAAGTAGCAGAAAATAGCATGCGCTGGCCGTTTGGATCAGTCTGCTCAAGCAAGCGCGTAACGGCTGGCAAAAATCCCATATCTGCCATTTCGTCCGCCTCATCTAAAACGCTTACCATCACTTTTTCGAGCGTTAACGCGCCTTGACGCAGCAAATCCTCTAATCGCCCTGGGCAAGCCACTACGATTTGCGCTCCCTGCTTAAGAAGCGCCATTTGCTGCTTGTAACGCACGCCGCCATAAACAGTTACAGTTTTCATGCCGTAAGCAGCCGCTAGAGGCGCGATTACGTCGTCTATTTGATGCACCAGCTCGCGAGTCGGCGCCAAAATCATTGCGTGAGGCGCTGGAATATCGTCTTCTTTGCGATTCTTGTTTTTTCTAGAAGCGCGACCCGAGTTGATTAAATCAACAAAGTTCTCAGCCAATCGCGCAACAAGCGGAATAGAAAACGCTAGCGTCTTGCCACTTCCCGTTCGGCCGCGTCCTAGAATGTTCGCACCTTGCAAAGAGTCTGGCAAAGTCGCCTGCTGTATTGGAAAAGCCGTGATTTTGCCGTCTGCGCGCAAAACTTCCACCAAATGCTGCGGAACGCCTAGCTGCGCAAAAGTCACGTCATCGCTGTAGTTTTCGCGTGATTCCACAGCTGTATCTGGGATCATTACGGAGTTTTTTGTGATTTCTTGATTTTGCTTATATGAATTTTGCTTATTTTGATTACGATTATTTATACGACGATTCTTAAAGTCGCGCTTCTTAAAGTCGCGCTTATCAAAATCGCGCTTGCTAAAGTCCTGAGAAGTAAAGCTCTTCTCTCCAAAGTCCTTCTCAGCTTCTTGAATTGCCATCTCTTCGTATTGCAAAGCTTTTTCTCTTGCGCGACTTCTAGCTTTATCTGCCTTACAATTGCGTGCTTTACGCGCGTTAAAATCGTTATTCTTACGATTTCTTCTATATTCAAATGGATTTTCTTTGGACTTATAGCCTTTTTTAGAAAAATTCTTATTATCTTTTTGACTTACAGCGGATTTTTTACTATTCGATTTTCTAGCAGCAGTTTTCTTAGAGCCTTGCGTTTTAGCAAACGCATCATAATGAGTATGTGGCACAATAGCCTTTCGTATTTTATGATTGAACAATTCGATTGACGAATCGATAAAAAGTCATGAACTAACCGAGATTAGCACACACCCCACACAAAAACCCTGTATTTAAGATATGCGCAATTGTTCAAGTGCTTAAGAGGGCTGCGAATCGGCTTGCATGGGCGCTTTCATGTAGTGCGTTTGTATCAAAAAACACCGAAATCCAGTACAAACGCACTACATGATTACACTAAGTGAGGTAGAGATTCGAGATTTTTCGCAGCGGATGAAGCGAACCTCAGCATGAAATGGTGATTCGCTGAAGCAGCAAGAAAAATCGAGAATCTCGGTGATAAAAAACCACGCAAAAGTCCTAGGCATCCAGAAGGTTTGATGTATTTCTATACGAGCAATAAAAGAGGAGCGTAGCGACGGGACTTGCGAGGAGAGAAATACTCAAACCTCGCGCAATACCAAATAGGAAATGTTGCGTGCTACGCTTTAAGCGCTTATGTAGGTCGTCGCACGACGACCTACATAAGTAGCAACTAAACGCTAGTCGCGATTAGCGTGCTTTGTGCGCATGCTGCGAGTTACAAACGCTCCGCCGATTGCAGCAATCATAGTTGCCATCAAACCAGCAGTCGCAACGTTTGCACCCGTAGCAACGCCTGCATTTCCGCGAGAACGCATGCCCTTTATAACGCGGCTGCGAACAGCTGCACGCACTTTTGCTGCATTGGCTTGAGCATCCGCAAGCGCCTTACGTGCATCCGCAAGCTTAGCTGCCGCAGCGTCGACTTGCGCTTGCGTTGCATGCGGATCTGCAGCAACACGCTTAGCTTGTGCCAAGGCTTCGTCTAGCGTAGCAGCAGCTTGCTTAACAGCAGCATCCGCTTGCTTTACTTCTGGAGCGTTTTCTACAGCGTTGTTTACAGCCTTGTTGTCAACACCTGCACTGGCTGCGCCCGCAGCGCCAGTGCCAGCAGCACCAGCGCCTGAGCCTGGAGCTACAGCACCCATACCAGCGCCTTGCGCACCTGCACCTGGCGTGCTTGGATTTGTGCCAGCAGCACCAGAGCCTGGCTTAGCACCGCCTGGATTTTCGGTGGTATTAATCTGATTAATCAAATTCTGCTTATTAACGCCACCGCTCGTGCTTGTGGAAGTGCCAGAGCCAGAATCCGAACCTGAACCAGAATCCGAACCTGAACCAGAGCCAGGATTTTCATCACCGCTTGGCGGAACTGGATCTGTAGTCTTGCCATCAAGAGCAGCAGCCGCGTCTCTCAACGCCTTAAGAGCTGCATCCAAAGCCTTCTGCTTAGCATCCTTTGTGTCAAGATGATCGTCTGCGCTAGCCTGCTTCTTACCGGTCAGCTTATCGATAAGATCCTTAGCCTTTTGAAGAGCCTCGTCGTACGCCTGCTTCTTATCAGCAGAAGCATTGGTGTACTCTACAGACTTATTAATATCTGCATCTTTAGCGATTTGTTTCTCAAGAGGCTTGGTGTTAACGCCATCCAAAGCAAGGCGAGCCTTAATGAGCTTGTCTAGAGCTTCGTCAACCTTCTTTTGAGCATCCGCTTCCTGTTTAGGAGTTCGCGGCGTGGTGCCTTCCTTCTTATAATTTGCATTATCGTCGTTTGCAGTCTTCAAAGCTTGCTCAGCGGCAGTCAAAGCGTCATCAAATGCTTTTTTCTTATCTGCAGAAGCAGTGGTATAAACAGAATCGCCTGGAGTCTTAGGATCAGTTTCACTTGGCTTCAAGCCCTTATCAGAGCCAATCTCCGCAGCAAGAGCATCGGTTTTAACACCTGCACCCTTAACTGTGTTGTCAAGCGCTTGCATTGCTTTAAGAAGATCCGCGTAGATATCGTTGACTTCGGCAGCGCCCTTAGCATCGCCATTAGCCTTATCAAGTACAGCGCCTGCAGCAGTAGAAGCATCATCAAATGCTTTCTTTTTGTCATCGCCGTCTTGCAGACCCTTATACTTATCGCCCTTAGCGAACTTATCAGCGATCTCTTTCAGCTCCTTAAGACGAGCCATAGCATTATCGGTGTTTGCAGCGTTAGCGAGCGCATCGTCAATGTCGTCAACACCAGTGTCATTGCCATTATCATCTTTGTGATTACCAGCATCAGTATCTTCAATAATCTTCTTGAAAGCTTCCTTCTGCTTATCATTAAGATGATTGAACTCATCAATCTTCTTTAGAGCATCGGCAATCTTCTGGGCCTTTTCTGCACGGTTTGCAATAGCAGTTGGGTCGCCAGACTTTTTACTATCGTCAATCTGTTTATTGAACTTGTCCTTTTCTTCCTGAGACAAATTAGTAGCATTGACCCGCTCTTTGGCCTTCTGCTTTTCCTCGTCAAGTTTTCCATTTTGTGTTTGACTTGGATCACTAGCATTTGTCTTCTGTGCGTTAGTCACCTGCGCGTTGATAGCATCCATAGCATCTTTGATGCTTACTCCACCAACAGCATTCTTGATATCAGAAGGCTTCTTAGCATCTTTTACAGAAGTCTTAGCACCGTTGATTGCAGTCTTGGCAGTTTCTACCTTCTTCTTAACAGCTTCTTTCTGAGTATCATTCAAGCCATTTTCAGCATCCTCAAGCTGCTGCAAAAGCGCATCAAGCTTCGCAATACCAGCGTTCTTGGCATTTTCTTCGTTAATCGCATTCTGGCGCTTGGCTGCGGCAAGAGCATTCTTAATATCTTCTGCAGTAGCATTAGAATCTTTCTTCAGCTTCTTAGCCAAATCTGCAAGCGTAGAATCTTCTGCAGGCGTAGTGCCAAGCAACTCGTTGAGAGCAGCGTCCTCAGTGTGAGTAGCCGCGGCGTTGTGCTTATCGTCACCAGTACCGTGGTCAAGGAACACAAACTTTTCTTTTTGTGCTCCATCCTTAGCACCCTTAAGCTCATCTGCTAGCTTTGCAGCATCAACAATCTTCTGGACGTCTGCAGGAGTCTTAACGTTTTCACCATTAAGTTGATTCTCAAACTCCGTCTTTTCTTCATTTGACAAATTCTTAAGAGCGTCGATTGCTTTCTTAGCAGCTTCTTTAGCAGCATCAAGCTCGTGCTGCTTCTTTTCGTCGCCGCCGCCCTTATTGTTGTTTATCGTTTGCTGAGTATTCGGGTCGCTAGAGTTTGCATTCTCCTTGCCCTTGTCAGCAGCGTTTTTCAGAATTTCTTTGATCGCATCAGGGGTTTGTGCTTGCCTAATCTGCTTCTTATAATCTTCTTTCTGCTCTTTGGTCAAGTTAGGATTACGGTCGATTTGCTGCTCAGCGTCCTTTTTCATCTGTGCAAGTGCATCAGGCGTTGGCGCAGGCGTCTCAGCCTTCTTCTTGTATGTTACAGAAACGGTAAACAGCTGTTGATTATTTTTGTCACTGAAAATAAGCTTCTTAAAATCACTGTTTGTGTATTTAATCGATGAAATACCTGTTGCGTTAGTATCGGATGCAGGTTCCATTAAGACGGTATCTGTTTTTGGCTTGAGACTCGTAGGAACGGTATACGGCACCTTATCTACTGCTAGTGAATCCGTGCCATCGTAATTGGCTTTCAAGAATGCTTCCGCAGCTTTCTTGAAATCATCTTCAGACAGATTTTCTGGGTCGATAACTTCAATCTCAGGAATTGGATTGTACTTGCGCTCCGCCTTCTTGGCATCGGTAAGCTTGCGAATAAGATCGCGCAGATCTTTCTCTGCTGTTTGACCCTTTGCTATTTCATCAATCTTGGCATCATTCAGCTGATCAGGATCTGTTATGCCAGCGCGCTTCAAATCTTCGTTAGAAAGCTTATCGGTATTTTTACGCTTATCTAGCAAATCCTTGGCTTGCTGCTTTAGATTGTCAATCGTATTGTCTTTTTGAGGTTGAGAGCTGTTCTTTTTAACATACAAATCTGTTAAAGGAACATCAAATAGTTTATCTGAGCTATTCCAACCAGTTTCAAAACCTTGAACAGCTATGGTTCCGTCCTGATTAAGGCTAAACGTTACTACGCCTACGCCATTATGCTCACCCTGAACATATCGTTGCATATTGGTCACACCTGATACAGGCGTATTATTCTCTTTAAGAGAATACGAGCCAGTATTCAAATCACTTTCGCTTACGTTGGTATAGTTCTTCTGAATGAACTTCTTAAACGCTGCAATTTGATCTTGTGCCGAAGGAGAATTCACGTTATCTACTTGTACTGGATCCACATAATACTTATATGCAGTCATCTGACCTGGATGGTGCAAAGTGGTATCTGGCTGCTGAGGCGTTTGCGTACCCGAAGCTTTCTTAAAGAATACGCTCATTGGATAAGTAGCGTCTTTATAGTTATCCGCCTTAAACGTAATGTAACCCTTACCGTCTACCACGCTATACGAAACATCGGTAATAGTTACCTCTGAATTATCTTTAGCATCCTTACCTTTAGTTTTTTTCTTAAACGCAGTTTTAGCTGAATCAAGTGCATTCTTATAAGTTGTTAAATCTTCTTCCTTCATCTTGAAAGGATCAAAGTTGACGTTTGTTTGGGTTGAAGGCGCTTCAACAATGAACTCTTTTTCGGCGGTAGGCGCAGGCGGCTGAGGCTCAGGGTTTTGCTTTGGCTTCTGCTTTAGGAATTGCCACGCAGCAATAGTGGTCTTAGAACCATCTTTCCACTTGATTGTTGCATCACCCGTTGTTTGGTCAACTGTAACAGGAGATTTCTTACCTGTATTATTTTCCTTTGCCTCATCGTATGGCGTTATGCCAGTGTTAGCATCATCAAAGGCCTTAATAATCTTGTTTATTTCTTCTTCAGAAATCTGTTGAAGGTTGTCGACTTCCATGACATCAGGCACAACGTAAGGTGCCCAATCGGAGATTTTTGGTCCTTGGAACACAAGCTCAGACGCAGGAATCGTAGCCTTTGAGCCGTCTTTGTAAGTTACAACAAGGTTCGTGCCATTATCATCAAACTTAATTCCGTCAGTTTCAGCAAGATGGCTGTTAAAATCACTATTATCCTTGTTCGCCTTCTTGAACGCAGCAATAACAGCTTCCTTATCTTCCTTCGTCAAAGCGCTCGGATTTACAACAGGAGTTGCAGCAGGCAAAGTTGGCTTGTACTTATCTTTATCAGTCTCATCTTTTGTTACAAGCAAGCTAGCTGGCATAGTGCGAGTCGTATTATCTTTAAAGGTGATAGTAGCCACACCCTTTTCGGATACTTCTACTTTATCTACCAAATCCGAGTAATACTTTGCATTTTTATTTGCATTTTCAATTTTTTCTTTAACAGCTGTCTGTTCGCCACCAGTGAGCTTTTCGGTATCCTTCACCTTAGTCACAGCTGGATAAGTAAGATTGAAATGGTCCGCAATCTTTGGAGTATTGTGCTTTTGGCCAACCGCATAGTGCCAGTTACCTGCAAAGCGATAAACACCAGCCGCAAAACGAAGCGGATTCTTATCGCGCTCTTTCCAGGCGTCATCGGTCATCTCGGAAACGTAGGTCATATCATACCAACGCTGACCAGCAGATTCCCAGTCTACAAAAATACCCTTAAGACCTTGAGTTTGCTGTTGATATTCTTTCCATTGTTGTGCGGTATTGCCTGTGTTATCGTAACCTTTATTGCCTTTGGTACCCAAGCCCATAAGCTGTTTCCAGCCTTTGCTGGCAAGAATATTTTCATCACTAAAATAATAATTAGAAATATTATTCCATTGCTTAGGGTTGTTAAAATGTTTGTCCGAAACTGCACCATAACCGTGTGCGTCGGTTGTAATATATTGCGAAAAACCAGCAGGTTTAACCTGCTCCTTGCCATTTTTTGTTAACTTTTCAATACGCTTAAATTGAATATCTTGAGGATCTTTTAAACCAGCAGGAACGCCAAACCACCACATAGGGCGGAACTTCCATTCGTCTGCTGTAGCATTGTCGTGGCAATTAGAAATATAATGAACGCGAACAAATTTACCAAGAGGATCTCTTCCTTCAGTACCGCCAGCTTTGGCGTGCTCAAAGGTATCGTAATATTCAACGTCAATGTTGAAATGAGCCTCGGCATATTTTGCATCAGTCTTAAAACCGTAATAAACATTGTTGCCAGTGCCGTCTACATAACCGTCAGCATAGGCAGGCGAGGAAACGAATACCCCCCCCCCGAGCACCATTGCGCCAGCTAGCATTGCAGCGCAAACACTCTTTGAAAGAACTGGCTGAGAATCAGCCCCAACACCAGAATAAACGCCAGAATAGTGCTTAACTACACGAATCTTCTTAGACATACTCTTACTCCATTATCTTTTTCTTTGGATTAATGCGCCAACCAGACCGCAAAATCCATATAACTATGCAAGGCATATTCTACTAATTGTTTTATACAATTTAAGATTAATTCGTATGATGAATTTTATGTGACTTACACACACAAGATTACATAGATTACGCCTAACTAGGTAGAGATTCGAGATTTTTCGCAGCGAAAGAGGCGAGCCTCAGCGCCGAAGGTGGTGACTCGCCGAGAGAGCAAGAAAAATCGAGAATCTCGGCGATGAAAACCACACAAAAGTTCTAGATATCCAGAAGGTTTGATGTATTTCTCTACGAGCAATAAATAGCGCCATACTGAGGCCTTGGAATATTAACGTTCATAAGACCCCCGTAAAGGAGCGCGTCACTTGCGAGGAGAGAAATACTCAAACCTCGCGCAACGCTAAGTAAGAAATATCGTTCGCGCGGTCTAAGCGCGCGAACGTCTTCGCCGCACGTAAAGTCCACTGGACTTTACGTTTAAGCGGCTCAGCGAATCGAGGTGATTTTTCGCGCGTTACGCAGCTCAAAATCATCGATTCGCCTCTGGCAAATCATCCCACCTGCCAACAAACTTCTTGTAAGCGTCTTGGTCAACAACAACGTCTAACTCGCCAATCCAAGTAAACGGATCATTCGCCCTGCAAAAACCGTTCTTAAAGAAGTAAAGGCCTTCGTCCATGCTAAGCGAATAAGTTCCGCCCATGTTGAACCACGTTAAGCCAAGCTCCTTAGTGCGCAAAATCAAATTCCAAATACACGTATAGCCTGGAGCAACCTTTCCATGCATGGTCTGCGTTGCGCCGTAAATGTACCACAAAGTGTCTTTGTATGGGAACGAAAGCATGCTTGCAACTGGCTCGCCCTCGTACTCGCAAGTGCAAATCTCAATCTGCGGGTATGCAGCAAGCAAGCGCTCAAAGTATTCAAATGGCCTATATTTAATGCCATGCCTGTTTGCCATAATCTTTGTAAGCTCGTAGAAGGTTTGCAAGTCTTCTTCCGACCTACTCCAGCGAGTTACAACACCAGCCTTAATGCCAGCACGAATATGCCTTCTTGTAAGAGTGCTAAAACCAGCCATAAGCTCTTCTTCGGTTTTGCCCTCAACCTTAAGCATAATCTCGTGAAGCGGGTTGGAGTAAGACTTAGGGTGGAATCCCTGGCCTCTAAACGTGTAGCCAGCTGCCCTGTACTTTTCTATAAGAGCCTCGTCGGTTTGAACGCAAGGGTCCATTCTAAGCAAAAATGCGTTGTACTTTTCAAAAAGTGGCTTTGCTTCGTTGATTAGCTTTTTAGTGGTTTCAACGTCGTAAAAGTCGCAAACTGGGCCTCTAGGAGCGTAAAACAGCGTTTTATCGTCTACAGCCTTAATGCCAAGAATAGACACTGCAGCAGTAATCTTGCCGTTTTCTTCCAGATAAACGTATTCGCTAGACCAGTTGTTTTTAACCTTTGCCCATGCCATGTCTTGCATTGCATTAGTGTACGGAGAATTTTTTACAAAGTCCTCGTATTCTTTAACTTTAGCAGAATCATTTTTATCTAGTATTGGCATTTGCACTCCTTTTTTAGCTCAATACACGATTTTAGCGCGACTACCGTTTAAGATATTTGCTTTAGCGTTTTACAAGGCGATTTGCCGCCAACAGACTGTGTCTTGCTGCTAAAAGCTTGCGATTTGCGACCAGCAACTTGCGATTAGCGACTTGCCAACAACAGCTTGCGATTAGCTGCCAGCCGCCAGCCGCAGCAACACACAACTTGCGATTAGCGCGTAAGCTTTCTGTGCAAGCGATGCGGGCGAGCAGCTTCCTCACCAAGACGCGCAATCTTGTTTTCCTCGTACGCTTGGAAGTTACCTTCAAACCAGTACCAATTTGCAGGATTCTCGTCGGTGCCTTCCCAAGCAAGAATATGCGTTGCAACGCGGTCAAGGAACCATCTATCGTGAGAAACCACCACAGCGCATCCTGGGAAGTCAAGCAAAGCGTTCTCTAAGCTTTCAAGAGTCTCAACATCTAAATCGTTAGTAGGCTCATCAAGCAGCAGCAAGTTACCGCCCTGCTTAAGAGTCAAAGCCAAATTCAAGCGGTTACGCTCGCCGCCAGAAAGCACTCCCGTAAGCTTTTGCTGATCCGAACCCTTAAAACCAAAGCTTGCAACGTATGCGCGAGTAGGAATCTCAACGCCTGCAACCTCAATAAAGTCAAGGCCTCCCGAAACAGCTTCCCACAAGTTCTTATTTGGATCCAAGCCTGCGCGATTCTGATCTACGTACGAAATCTTAACAGTGTCTCCAACTGTAAGCTCGCCGCCAGAAAGTGGCTCCAAACCAACAATCGTCTTGAAAAGCGTAGACTTACCAACGCCATTCGGGCCAATCACGCCAACAATGCCGTTACGAGGCAATGTAAACGACAAGTCGTCGATTAACACGCGATCTCCAAAAGCCTTGTGAATATGCTTCGCTTCCAAAACTTGCGATCCCAAGCGTGGGCCTGCTGGAATTTGAATCTCCGAAAAATCAAGCTTCTTGGAATTGCGTGCCTCTTGCTCCATTTGGTCGTAACGCTCCAAACGAGCCTTATTCTTTGCCTGGCGAGCCTTTGGCGAGCTGCGCACCCAGTCAAGCTCATTCTTTAGGCGCTTAGCAAGCTTTGCGTCCTTAGCGCCCTGAATCTCCATACGCTTGGCCTTAGTCTCCAAGTAAGTAGTGTAATTGCCCTTGTATGGATAAAGCTGGCCGCGATCCACCTCGCAAATCCACTCTGCAACGTTATCCATAAAGTAGCGATCGTGAGTTACAGCAATAACAGCGCCTTCGTACTTGTGCAAGAACTGTTCCAGCCAAAGAATCGACTCCGCATCCAAGTGGTTTGTAGGCTCATCAAGCAACAGCAAATCTGGGGCTTCAAGCAGAAGCTTGCACAGCGCCACTCGGCGTCTTTCACCACCCGAGCACACAGAAACAGGCGAATCTGGGTCTGGGCATTGCAAAGCGTCCATTGCCTGCTCAAGCTGAGAATCCAAATCCCAACCGTTAGCTGCATCAATCTCCGTTTGCAACTTGCCCATTTCTTCCATCAATGCATCAAAGTCGGCATCTGGATTTGCCATCTCTTCGCCGATTTTGTTGAATCGATCAACTTTTTGAGCAATCTCGCCAAAAGCCATCTTAATGTTTTCGCCAACGGTTTTAGTCTCATCCAGCGGCGGCTCCTGTTGCAAAATGCCAACAGTGTAGCCTGGCGTAATCGAAGCTTCGCCGTTTGAAACATTTTCCAATCCAGCCATAATCTTTAGCAACGTTGATTTACCCATGCCATTAGGGCCAACAACGCCAATTTTTGCGCCCGGCAAGAAGCTTAAGGTAACGTCGTCTAGAATTACGCGATCTCCGTAAGACTTGCGTGCCTTAATCATTTGGTAAATAAATTCAGCCAAAGTAATACCTTTCTTAAAATTGTTAAACCGCTATTTTAGTTGCAATTTTGATTGCTATTAGTTGCCGTTAGTTGCCATTTTCTACATTAATCGCAGCTAAACGCCATTAAACCGCCGCCGCTTTCTGCGCTCGATCCGCAGAATCGCCAGCCGAATCCGCTCCATCTTCTGGAGGAATCTGACACATCCATTCGCCAACAATGCCAATAATCATGTCTATAATGCACACGATTCCAGCAATAACGCATTCGCGAATAACGTTGGAATAAAGCGGAATATCCGCGTGCGGCCAGCAAACAAAAATCTGACCTGCATACCAGCCCGTTAAAATAGCGCCAGCCATTCCAAGTGATTTTGCAAGCATGAGTGCCGAAACAGCCATTTGCATGTTAAAAGGCTTGCGATCTTTTGGCTTAGAAGTAGCGTATTGATGCGTTTGCCAAGCAAGAACAAACGTTACTATTCCGCCGATTATCATAACAGCCAAAACAATCCACGGAGCGCCCGAAAGCGATATTGCGCTCGATTCTGTAATCGACACCAAAAATGCGCCGAATATAAATCCAAACAACAGTCCAAGCGCAAAATACCACCAAGGCGTACGGTAAGCTTTCATCAGCACTCCCCAATAATCCAGCGCTCAGAATAAACGCCAACTTGCGAAGCATCTTGCAAAAGCGCAAGTTTGTAAGAGACTGGCTCGCCATCAATTGCAGCGTCTGGCTCAACTTGCATCCACGGCTCCAATTGCGCAGCACTTAAGTGCAAAGGATTGATTGAATCCATTGACTTTGTAGACGCGCTATCTAAGCCGTATTCCCTGGTTCCAACAACGTTTAATCGCAAATCCAAAGAGCTGGCAGAATCGGCAGAATCGCCAGAATCGCCATCAATTTGATCGCGTTGCATTTGCTCGATTCTTTGCGCAAATTCCTGATTGCTCATTGTTGTAGACGCCACTACAACCGCGCAAAAATCTTCACCGTTTGCATTGCTTGCCTGGTAAAGCGCCGAAACGCCTTCGACTTGAGTTACACTATGCGAATCTTTATACTCAAGTCCGCTTAACACGTTTAGCATTGCGCGCATTGTTGAATCGCTCTTTTTGCCTTGCATAGAAACCACAGCAGTTGTTTGCATTGGGCTATTTAGGGCATTTGTAGTATTTGCGATATTTGAGACATAGGAAGACTCGTGCGATTCTTGCACTTCTGCGGTTGCTTGCACTTCTGCGGTTGCTTGCGACTTTTGCGCTTCAGAATCCGCTGCAACACCAGCCTTAGAAGCGTTAGAATCCGAATCCTTATCGCCCTTCTCTAAACTCGCACCTGCAACATTCCTCTTTAAACTTTCTGGAATCTCTACAGGAGGAAGCGGCGAATCTGGGCGATCTGCATTAGAAAGCCACAAATCGCGCTCTGGCGCCTTACGAATCTTAGAGAAGATTTGCTCAAGTTCCTTCTCGTTAAGAGTCTCCTTAACAAGAAGCTTGCTAACAAGCTCATCCAAAATATCGCGATTATTGTTAATAATCTGCCAAGCCTCGGTATGAGCCGTTTCAATAAGCTTATGAACTTCTTCGTCAATCACTTCCGCAGTCTTATTAGAGAACTTACGCGATTGCAAAGAATCCAAAGAACCAGAAGAATCTTGATCTGCATCCATCCACTTTACAGCGCCAAGCTTAGATGAGAAGCCATATTCAACAACCATCTTGCGAGCGATTGCTGTGGCCTTTTCAATGTCGTTAGAAGCACCAGTAGTTGGATCGTGGAACACAACCTCTTCCGCAGTGCGGCCGCCCATAGCATACGCCATTTGATCAAGCAGCTGGTTTCGAGACTGAGAATAGCGGTCGCTAGTTGGCATAACAGCCGTGTATCCAAGAGCGCGGCCGCGAGGCAAAATCGTAACCTTAGTAACAGGATCCGTGTGATGCAAAGCAGCAGCAACAAGCGCGTGTCCACCTTCGTGATAAGCCGTGTTACGCAACTCATCCAAAGCCATGCCCTTAGACTTCTTTCTAGGACCAGCCTGAACGCGGTCAATCGCCTCGTCAATAGCGCGATTGTCGATAAGCTGAGCGCCAGAGCGAGCGCAGAGCAAAGCTGCTTCATTAAGCACATTAGCCAAATCCGCGCCAGTAAATCCAGGAGTTCTAACAGCAACCATGTGAAGATCCACGTCTGGAACAAAAGGCTTGCCTTTAGCGTGAACCTTAAGAATCGCCTCTCGGCCTTCCAAATCTGGAGCTTCTACAGCCACTTGGCGATCAAATCGGCCTGGTCGCAAAAGCGCAGAATCAAGCACATCTGGTCGGTTTGTAGCGGCAATAATAATCAAATTAGTGTCGTTATCGAAGCCGTCCATCTCTACAAGCAGCTGATTAAGAGTTTGCTCGCGCTCATCGTGGCCGCCAGTCATGCCACTTCCGCGGCGGCGTCCAACAGCGTCAATCTCGTCAATAAAGATGATTGCTGGAGCGTTCTTCTTAGCTTCATCAAACAGCTCGCGCACGCGAGACGCGCCAAGACCAACGAACATCTCAACAAAGTCCGATCCAGCCATTGCGTAGAACGGAACGCCAGCTTCGCCTGCAATAGCACGCGCAAGAAGAGTTTTACCAGTTCCTGGAGGGCCATAAAGCAGCACGCCACGCGGAATGCGCGCGCCCAAAGCCTTGTAGCGAGAAGGATCTTTAAGGAATTCCTTAATCTCCTCAACTTCTTCTACTGCAGACTGCTCTCCTGCAACATCCGCAAACTTAGTTTTAGGAGTCTGACCTTCCAAAAGCTTTCCACGGCCGCGGCCGCCACCCATGCCAAGCATTCCGCCGCCTGCGCTTGCCATTCTGCCAAACATAAACCAAACAAGTCCAAGCAGAATCAAAATCGGCAGCATAGACGTAATCAAGTACGAGAAAAAGCTAGAAGTTTGTATGCTAACAGTCCAACCGTTTGCTGGCTTAGCCTTTTGAATCTTTTGCACAACTGTCTTGCTTTGAGCAATCGTGTAGTAGAACTGAACGTCTTTTCCGTAATCGTGCTTTTGCTTATCTCGCTTATCTGACTTAACGTACTTATTGTTTAGAGTAAGCTTAACAAGCTGCTTATTGTCTATAACCTCAACGTAATTTGCACTACGATTATCGAGCAACTCTAATCCGTCTTGAGTGTCGATTGTTTGCGAACCATTATGCACAAACATTTGGAATGCAGCTACAGAAAGCAAAACTAAAATAACAATCCAAGTCCAAGGCGACTTAAAGAATTTACGATTGGAATCGGAATTATTGCCATCCTTTGGATTGCCATTATTCTTATTGCCATTATTGTTCTTATTCTTATTCTTATTTGAATTGTTTCCAAAATTAGGAGGCAAGAACGGATTGTTGCCGTTTCCTCCCATAGGACTTTTCATAGGTCCACCCATAGGTCCGCGAGGCGACATTGGAGAAGCGCCCATACAATCAGACTCCTTTCAGGATTCTAACTAACAACACTCGTCTAAACATGTAATTACTAATCGCAAGCAACCAAAGCGCAATCGCTGTAATCGCTGTAATTAATCGCTAAATAAATAGCATGTAATCAATCAAGATTACTCAATTGCAACCATCTAATCAAGACCGCTAATAAAGAACCAATCAAGACTCATATACAGAAGGCTTAAGAACCGCAATAGAATTAAGATTCCTGTACTTTTCGTCGTAGTCCATGCCAAAACCGACTACAAACGCGTCTGGAATCTCAAAACCAGTGTACGCAATATCTACTTCCACTTCTCGGCGAGCTGGCTTTGTTAAAAGCGCAAACACCTTTACACTCGCAGCACCCCTGCTCTTAAGCTCTTTAACGAGCCAATCCAAAGTCTTGCCAGAATCAACAATATCTTCTACGATCAGCACATCTCGACCGCGAACATCTGTAGTTAAGTCCTCGCGAACCGTAATCTGGCCGCTGGTCTTAGTGCCACTGCCGTAGCTAGAAAGACTCATAAAGTCCATCGGCGCGTTAAGGCTAAGCTCCTGCGAGAAAACAGCAAGCGTGTTTACAGCGCCTTTAAGCACTGCAACAAGCAAAATATCGCGGTTTTTGTAGTCTTTGCTAACTTGAGCAGCAACCTCGCGAATGCGCTTCATAAGCTCTTCGTGGCTGATTAATTCGTAATCAATATCATCTCTTATATCTGCAACTTGCATGCTAACTATAATTGCATAAGAGAATGACGGACATGTTACAACTTACACATTAGGATTTAGACTATAAGCATGGTGTACTCATCTTGTTGGCGCAAAGGAATCGGCCAAGTAAAACGTTGCTTTAATAACATAGGGTTAAACGTGCAAGACCCGCAATTCTTGCAACACGGCGAACACGCAACTTTACCATCCGCTCCTATTGTGTTGGTCGCATGCTCTGGCGGTCGCGATTCACTTGCGCTAACGGCGCTTGCATCAAAAGTATGCGCAAGCAGAGGAATTCAATGCGCAGCAATAATCGTAAATCATAATCTTCAAAAAGACTCAAGCAAAGTGGCGCTTAATGCTGCTAAAACTGTTGCAAAACTTGGAGTAGACGAGTCACTCGTATTTGTTAAATCTGTGCAAGTTAAAGATAACGAAGAGGGAGAAGAAAGCGCAGCCAGAGATGCTAGATACGCTGCGATTATTGAAGTTGCAAAAGATTTGCGCGCGGCGGCGGTTCTTTTAGCACACACAGCAAACGACCAAGCAGAAACGGTTTTAATGAGATTGCGCGATTCTGCTGGCTTGGAGGCCGTGGCTGGAATGAAAGACGTTACAGTTAGGGAGAATGTGCTATTTGCTCGGCCGCTAATTAATCTTACGCGACTTGAAACCACGCAGATTTGCAAGGATTTGGGCGTTGAATGGTGGGACGATCCAACAAACGGCGATTCATCGCCAATCGATGTTGAGCTGCCAAAATCCTACCCGCTGCGCTCTAGAATCAGGCATACACTTATGCCGTATATTTCGCGATTTTTTGACTCAGATATGACTTTGCTGCTTGCAAAAGGAGCGAAATTTGCTCAAGACGACCTAGACTACATAAACTCGCAAGTAAATCTTGTAGAAAAAGAGGCGATTGTAAAAGAGGATTGCAAAGTCAAAATCAAACTTGCGACTCTAGAAAATAGCCACATCTCGATTAGGCGGCGAATCGTAGCTCGCGCGCTAAGTGCTGCTGGAATACGCTTTTCGTCAAATCATATAGAATCAATCGACGAGTTAATAACAAACTGGCATGGCCAAAAGCAGATTGCTCTTCCAGGAGGATATGCAGCAAGCAGAAAATCGCATACTATAACGATTTACGCACGCGCGCTTTGACCGAGCTTGAAGGCAGGTCGTCGCGCGCGCGATATTTCCGCTTTTTGTACGTGATTTAGGTCAAAAATGGTACAAAATGCGGAAGTTTTTCCGCCAAGTGAAGTAGAGATTCGAGATTTTTCGCACTGAATGAGATGAACCTCAGCATGAAATGGTGATTCATCGAATGAAGAAGAAAAATCGAGAATCTCGGCGATGAAAGATACGCAATTGTTCTAGATATTCAGAAGGTTTGATGTATTTCTCTACGAGCAATAAATAGCGCCATCCCAAAACCTAAAACCTTAGAATATTAACGTTCATAAACTATCCGTAAAAGTGCGCGTCACTTGCGAGGAGAGAAATACTCAAACCTCGCGCAACAACAAGCAAAGACGCGAGCAACTAAAGATTGGTCAGCTCCGCCATCATCTTATTAACGCCAACATAAGTGTAGTTAACGTCTCCAGGCGGATTAACAACAACCGCAAAAGTTAGCGCGCCTCCCGACTTTCTAGAAACGTTGCCAACCATAGACGAAACATCACCCAAAAATCCAGTTTTAACACGCATCAATCCAGCTGCCGACTTATCAACAAGACGCTTTCTAGCAGAAGTACACCAAACGCCTGGCAAAGCCAAGCCTTCTGCTGCAGCAGCACCAAGCCCCGCCTTAAGATTTTGCGCTTGAACCTGAATCAAAGTAACCGCGCGAACAGCGGATTTAGGCGAAAGTCCCGAGCAATCCGACATGTGCAATCCGTTTATATCAATACCTAAATCGCGCAAAACATCTTGCACAGCCAAAGTTGCACCCTTTGGAGAATTTGACTTACGCATAGCTAGCGCAGTTAAACGCCCGAACTCTTCCGCAAGGGAATTGTCGGAATGCCTAAGCATATACGCCATTATCTCGCTTAGCGGCGCAGAACAAACGCGCGCAATCTGGCTAAAATCGGCGGAAATAAGCGATTTTTTGTAGCTAACATGCATGGAGTCTGCGCCAGAAATTTTAGCCGCCTTAGTGATTTTTGCAGAATCACCCTTCCATTCGCGAACATCAATGCCAGACTTTTGCAGCAAATTTGCAAAAATCAAACCCGTACTAACCGCAGGATGCCTGTCTAAAAGCGGATAATCGTCGGTATCGTCCGCGTCGTTTCCGTACGAAACCCACGCCGCAAAATCGCGATTGCGCCCCTCATCTACCGCAACAGACGAAGTTGGAGCGTAGAATCTACCTTCTTCGTCGTTCTCGTTAATAAGATCAGGATACCTTTTTGCGCCAAACAGCGAATCGTCAACAGCAAACTGAACAATCTTAACGCCCCGCTTTTTAAGAGCTGCAGCCGTTTTATTTGCAAGAGTTTCTAAACCTGCTCTACCGTTTACGTGATTCGGGTCGCTTTGCCCAGCCCCAAGCAGCATGTCTCCGCCGCCGCGCAAGACAATTCGCGCAGCACTCCCACTCTCGTCGCAGCTTGCATAAACCAGCGTGTCTAGCGTTGAAGCCATGTCTAAAGTATGCGAGGCTGCTAGAGCTGTAAGCGTTTTCATTGTAGACGCTGGTTGCAAAGCAAGATCTTCGTTTTTTGCAGCAATAATCTTCCCGTTTGCATCCGCTATAACAGCCGCCGCATTTGGCCCAAGCGCGGGATTTTCAAGGAATGTTTGTAAAACCTTTTCCGCAGCAGCTTTGTCAACTGGCTTGTTTTTATCTAATTGCTTTATTAAAGACGCGTAATGCGCTATTTTCTTAGGTTTTGGACTGCTTAGCTCTTGCAAAGATTTATTGTTTTTAATTGCCATTCGCGACTGAATAAAATCGCGATTTTGCAAAAGATCTTTGCTATCAAACAGAATGTATCCGCACATTAGTGATACAACGCTTGCAGCTGCGATTAAGCACACAACAGCGCGATTACGTGACTTTGGCGGCTTTTGCATGCCTAAGCTAGACGTAAATCCAGCTTTTTCTCTTGATTCTTTAGACGTAAAAGCATCTTCGGGAATCTCGATTATATTATCTGGATTCTTAACGTTTTCACCGTCTTGCATGCGCACGCCGCCTGTTTTACCGATTAATTGCAACTCTGTATAACTATACAAGCCATGTAGACTATATAAGAACTACATAAAGCCTACATAAGCTATACGCTTGCACACATAAATCGCAGCTCTTACGTGCGCATTAATACTCAAGCAGTAATCGACGCAAATCTGCGCAAGTTTTCTACAATACGAATCATGCGCTTATCCATCACTTTGCCACCAATAATTACGCCAACAACCAGCACAATTGCGCCGTTCACTACGAACAGAATGCATGCAATCCACAGCAGTTGCGGCGCAAGAATAATAAACGCAATCACAGCCGCAACCGAAGGAATCATGCAAACTACAGAAAGAAGCATAAAGCCGATAGCTGCAAAACTTCGCCCGCCAGCACTTCCTTGCGGCCTAGAGAATGGCTTTTCGATTGACGCTACAGGGTACATTGCAATGCACGAAGAAATTAAGCCAATGCCTATGGTCGCAAAAGCTACTCCAATTGGAGAAAGAGTTTGGAACATAACTGCATTCATATTTTGCTGAACATTTGCTACAAAGAAAAGGAAAGCGTAAACCCCTATTCCAAGAATTGCAAAGTACACAGCGCAAATCACGGACCAAACTATTGCGTGCGCTAAACGATCGTGCAAACCTTTTACGCCAATAATCGCATGCATAGTAAAAGCTGTTCCATCGTATGCAATATTGTTTCCAACAACCATTCCCATAAGCGTCGCAGCATATATCATCCAGCCAGAAACACCTATGTCCTGTGCTATAGAACCAAATCCTTTAGCATTAAAACTAGTTCCTCCTGCAACTACCAGCATAAAAAGCGGCGCAATAAGCAAAAACAGTTGACGCATATCTCTTCTCATAACGCTAACAATTCGAGCAATAATCGCACCAACTATGTTGTCTGGAACTGATGCAAAGAAGCCGATTCCCTTAGTTTTAACAACTGTTTTTTGCTCACCGCGAAGTAGCTTAGGCTCTAATTTTGCGCAAAATACAGAGATTGCAAAGCAAGCAGCAATCGTTACAACGCAAATAAGGAAGCGAATAACAAGCGCAAGCCAATTGCCATTAATGACGTCAAGAGGCAAAGCCATAGCAGCGCTTAATGGAGTAAAAGCGGAAACAGCGCAGAAACTTGTACCTAGCGAAATTACAATTGACGAGGGGCTATGCGTATTCATTGACGCAACAAAAAGCATATACGCTACGAAAATAACAAAGTAAAAAATGTTTCTTGAACGCTTGTTTATTAAAATAGTGTCCAAAAGCTCAATAAGCATTTTGCTTAAAGACACGATTGTTGCAACGTAAAGCGGAGCCGCAATTACGCTTACTAAAACCGGCACAATTCCAAAGCTTCTGTACGCTAAAGACCACAAAGCAAGCGCGATTGTGCAACTTATTGAAATCGCTCCAAAAAGGGAGCCAAGAAGCATGCCAGCTTGCTGCTTTACGTGAGGAATACCGTAAAGCGCAAAACTACGCGATTTTAGTGTTGTGTCGCTGCCTAACATAAACAAGTTTATAAACAGCGTAAAAATTGACACAATCGACGCAATCATTATTGGAATCAATTGGAATTCCTGCCAATCTTTAGCGTCTGCAAGCATTCCTGGATTAAGATACTTTCCTGCTTCCCAGCCTGCAAAACCAAGAGCGCATATAATCGCAAGTCCAAAAACAATTGATATACCAAAGCCGATTTTTTGCCAAATTGACTTTCGCATAACAGAAAAAGTAAGCGCCCAACGAAGGCGAACCATTGTAAAAATCATGGACATGATTACTTACCGCCTTTCGCTCACGCGTTGTGGTTGCTTGCGATTGGCGTTGCGTTATAAGACTCGCCGCCGTTAAGCCAATCAATGCGCGCAGCAGAATGACGTCCACCAACAAGCTCCATAAAGCGATCTTCAAGATCTTTGCCTTGAGCAACTTCTTCAAGCGTGCCAGAAGCTGCAACGTGGCCTTCGTTAATAATCGCAACATGCGAGCACATTTTTTCAACTAATTCCATAACGTGCGAAGAAATAATCACAGTGCCGCCAGTAGAAACATACTCGGCTAGAATATCCTTCAAATTTGCGCTAGAAACAGGGTCCACTGCCTCAAAAGGCTCGTCCAACACAAGCACGCGCGGGCTGTGAATCATTGCTGTTGCAAGGCAAATCTTCTTAGTCATACCAGTTGAATAGTCCGAAACCATAGTGTTTGCAGCTTCTGTTAAGTCGAAAGCAGAAAGCAAGTCGTTTGCGCGCTTTACGGATTCTGCGCGGCTCATATCGCGAAGCATGCCAGCGTATGTTAAAAGCTGAAGGCCAGTAATCGTCTTAAAAATCTCATCTGCTTGAGGCATTAAACCGATTGCGCGCTTAGCGCTATTTACATCGCTCCAAACATCGTTGCCAAAAATCGAAGCCGAGCCAGCATCTGGCATAAGCAAGCCCGTAAGCATCTTAATAGTAGTAGTTTTGCCAGCACCATTAGGGCCGACCAATCCATAGAAAGAGCCTGCTGGAATATCTAGCGAAAGATTATCTACAGCAACTTTCTTGCCAAAAGTCTTAACAAATCCGCGAATAGAAACCGCTGAAACTTCTGCACTACTATCACTCGAATCGCTCGAATAAGTGTTTGCACCAAAAACTGGAACAGAATCCACCATATAAACCTCGCAACATACAGATAAACGCACGTATTGCGCCACATTAATTGCGCAATCGCACGTTTACATCAAGGATTCCATTATCTCATATCTTGCGTATAAACACACTACAGGGCAGCATAGTTTACATTAAGTGAGGTAGAGATTCGAGATTTTTCACTACAATTCAACAACTTCGAGCTACGTAATGCGTCAACTATTTCCGCTTTTTGTTGTTGATTTTGCCGTTTAGAGCTACAAAAAGCGGAAGTTTGTAGTGCGTTTGTATGGCGACACGCCGTATTTTAGGTACAATCGCACTACAAGGCAGGTCGTTTCGTTCGCGCAGACCGCAGCAAAATTACCGCCCAGTGTGATGAATCGGCTTCCACTCGCTCTTAGAGAACACAGCTTGGAACGCAATCGGCACATACGAAAGCATAAAAATCGGGAAGCTAAGAACGTACGCAAAAAGCTCTTTGTTAGTAGCTCCAAGCTTATCGTGTTCTACAAGAATAGTAAGCGAAACAAACACCATCATACCCAAAACGCTTGTAACAGTAGTTGTTATAAAGCTAAGCGTTGAATCAATCTGACTTGCCCACGTAACAAATCCAAATGCTGCAAAGATAAATCCGAGTATAAGGCGAATAATCGCAAGCACCATAAACGGGCAAAGCATAAGCGTAAAGTCAACCGACGAAAAATCGCGCTCGCGAATTCCGTGGCGTATAAGAGCCGCTCCGTAATAGCGAAACACTTGCAAAAAGCCCTTACTCCAGCGCAGCCTTTGCCTCCAGCTTTGCCTAAACGAAACAGGCTGCTCGTCGTAAAGAACCGCCGATCCGCAATAGCCCACTTTGTCGCCGTGCAAAATCGAGTCCATTGTAAACTCAAGATCTTCGGTAAGCAGATGGAACTTCCACCCACGATTTCTGTGCATAATCTCGCGCGAAAACATAAATCCTGTTCCACCTGCATGGCAACTAGATCCAAAAAGCATGCGCGAATTGTTAGTAAATCGCGATTCGCGTATAAACCACAATGCAGACCCAGAAGATACCCAATTATCCGATAAATTCACGGAATTTCTGTAACTTGTTAAAATCTGATACCCAGCGTGGAATCCCTTGTTCATCTCTTCAAAATAGTGCAAATCTAGCTTATTGTCTGCGTCAAAAACAAAGTACGCGTCGTAATCTTTGTCTTTTCCAAGCTCCATTATGTGGTCCAAAAGGTAGCTAAGCGCGTAACCTTTGCCAATATGCTGCTTATCGAATCGCTCTATAACATTGCACCCATACTTTCTTCCAACTTGCGCCGTGCTGTCTGTGCAATTGTCGGCAACTAGCCAAATATCTATTAGCTGTTGGTTATAAGTTTGATGCTGTATGCACTCTATAAGATTCCCGATTACAGCTTCCTCGTTTCGCGCAGATATTAAAACCGCGTAATGCTTGTCCATTGGAGCATTCGGAAATACCACTGGCTTTGCAACAAGCGACGCCACTGCGCAAACGCCTTGGTAAATAACGCTGCTCACGCCGATTATGATTACTAAAACGTCGAAAATAGACAAAAGAATCATTTATTCCACCCGCTTCGTGGATTTGTGTTTGTGTTCGATTTTTTGTTTTTACTTTCGTTTGGAATTGTAGCAGATTTATTTGCTTGCGACTTATCTTGCGACTTATCTTTAGCATTTGCATGCAACCCGTCGGCTGCTTGCGATTCGCGAGCCGCTTGCCCACTATCCAAATCCGCATTTTCCGCGCGCTTCTTAGCAATATCGCGATTAACTGCATCTAGAACATCGCGCGAAATCGCCATTGTTTCAATGTATCCAGAATCTTCTTTAGAATTTTGACTTTCGCTAGCATCACTAGAAGAAGCACCAGAATCACTAGAAGAAACATAAGCTTGCTTATACCAATACATAATGTCTTCATTAATCGAAACTCTAGAAGACGAGCCTTTCATAACTCGAAGAACCTTGTCTTTAACAGGCTTTACAAAACTATTACCAATCGCTTCAACACTTGTAACCATAATCGACTTGCGATTAGGCTTTGGATCGTTCATTAATGGAGAATCAACAAGCTTGTATTGCTTTGTGCAAACCTTAAGAATGGCCTGCAAGCTGGCGGTAACAGGAAGCGCCAAAAATGCGCCTAGCGCCCCAAAAACAGCACCCATTACCAACACCGACAAAAATGCTACAGCAGGATTTAAGTCCATTGTTTTTTCGGAAATCTTAGGAGAAATCACCATGTTTTCAATCTGCTGATAGATGGTCACAAAAATAAGAACAGCCAATGCTGACGCAAAACCGTTGGAACCCCAAGCAAATACGATTGGCAAAGCTCCGCCCAAATACGTACCAATCGTAGGCACAAATTGCGAAACTATTCCACAAAACAGCGCAAGCGGAAGCCAGTACGGAACTTTCATAAATATTAGGAAAACCGCAGTACCCGTTGCATTAATCGCAGCCAAAATTGTGCGCGAGAACAAGAAGCTCGATATTTGCTCTTGAACAACCGACCATATAAACAAAAATCGCCTTTGAGACTTAGGATTTAGCAGGCGGCACACACTTCGGCGCATTGCAGGACCTGCAGCCGAAATATAATAAGTAACCATCAAAATGGTAAGCAAATCAAGCAAAGCGGCCATCAAACCCCAGGTGGTGTTAAGTGCAAAACCGCCAAAATCCACAACCCACGATGTTTGAATGTTGCGCAAAATCTCCATTCCAAGCTGCTCGATATTCGGCATCCTAAACCCAGTAGAATTTAGCACAAAATGCGCAAATTGGTTGTATAAATCAGGTAAACCAAGAACCATGGAAACAGCTTGTTGCACAAAAAGATTGCCAAAAAGAACAAGCAGCAAAATAATAACCACAAGCAGCCCAACCAAGCTTGCCAAAGACGCAAAAGCCCTACTCCAACCGTGTTTTATAAGGCGCACAACAAGTGGCTCTATTGCAAGCGCTATAAAAATGGAGATTACAACGTCGAAAACTATAAAAGCTATACTTCCCCACGCGAACCAAACAAAAATCGCAACAAACGCGGCGATTACCGCATACATAAGCGCGCGACTTAGCCAATCAGGAGGCCTGCGATTATCTCCCTTAGCTGGAAAAATCGAAGCTAAGTCGATTTTTGCGCTTGTGCCGTTGCTATCCATACGGCTTTCGTAGTTTTCTTTATTTGTCATAAATTCCATTGTACTTTACAAAGCGTGTAACACAATCAACAAAGCGTGTAACACAATCGTAACCAGATAGTCGAGTCGCTGAAATCCAAAATCTTATGCAACAATCTAAACTATTTACTGAGATTTTTATGAAAGGATCGTGGCATGACCACTTTGCAAACTAAAGAAGATGCCGAGGCTTTGATTAAGCAAGAAGGCATTGAGTACGTATCTGTTCGATTTACTGATTTGATTGGCGTTCAGCAGCACTTTACTGTGCCTGCAAGCGAGTTCTTAAACAGCGCATTTACAGATGGAATGGCCTTCGACGGCTCTTCTATGCAAGGATTCCAGGCTATTAACGAATCAGACATGAAGCTTATTCCAGACGTAGACACCGCATACATTGACCCATTCCGCAAGCACAAGACTTTGAACGTTGCTTTTTCGATTGTGGATCCTGTAACAGACGAGCCTTATTCTAGGGATCCTCGCCAAGTTGCAATTAAAGCCGAAGCCTACTTAAAGGCCACTGGCATTGCCGATACCGCAAGCTTTGCTCCAGAAGCAGAGTTCTTTATTTTCGACAAGGTGCGTTTTGCAAACGACATGCAGCGTTCCTTCTACGAGGTGGATTCTAACGAGGCTCCATGGAATTCTGGCATAGACACCGAAGACGATGGCAGCAATAACATTGGTTTTAAGAACCGCGTAAAGCACGGATACTTCCCTGTTCCACCTGTTGATCACAACCAAGACTTGCGCGACGACATGGTTTACAATCTTCAAAAGGTTGGCTTGATTCTTGAGCGTTCCCACCACGAGGTTGGCGGCGCAGGCCAGCAGGAGATTAACTACCGTTACAACACGCTTGTTCACGCTGGCGACGACTTAATGAAGTACAAGTACGTTGTTCACGAGACTGCTGCTTTGGCTGGCAAGGCTGCAACGTTTATGCCTAAGCCAATTGCTGGAGATAACGGAACTGGCATGCACTGCCATCAGTCGCTTTGGAAGGATGGCAAGCCATTGTTCTATGCGGAAACTGGTTATGCTCAGCTTTCCGATATTGCGCGTTGGTACATTGGCGGCTTGATTAAGCACGCGTCTTCTGTGCTTGCTTTTACAAATCCTTCGCTTAACTCTTATCACCGCTTGGTTCCAGGCTACGAAGCTCCTGTAAACTTGGTTTACTCTGCTCGTAACCGTTCTGCAGCTATTCGTATTCCTCTTGCTGGAGAGGCTCCTGCTGCTAAGCGCATTGAGTTCCGCGCGCCAGATCCTTCTTGCAACCCGTTCTTGGCGTTCTCTGCTCAGCTTATGGCTGGCTTAGACGGCATTATGAACCACATTGAGCCTCCTGCTCCTGTTGATAAAGATCTTTACGAGCTTCCTCCAGAAGAGCACGACGGCATTAAGCAGGTTCCTTCTTCGCTTGGCGAGGCTTTGCAAGCTTTGGAAGAAGATCACGACTTCCTTATGCAAGGCGATGTGTTTACTAGCGACTTGATTGAAACTTGGCTTAATCTAAAGCATGAGGAGATGGATATGGCTCGTTTGGCTCCAACGCCACTTGAGTACGAGCTTTACTTCCATATCTGATATTTGTGATTAATAAAATCCCCCGCAAGAAAACTTGTGGGGGATTTTATTTTGCATTCGTCTTTTATTTTAAATCGCAAAGCCTAGTGTTCTAGCAGCGTTTACAGGAACAGCTTCATCTGCCCAATAATCCTCAAGATTTTCGTCACTAGAAAGCGAGCGCATCTCAGCACGATCAATGTAAAGCTCACCGCGCAAATGATCCGTCTCGTGCTGGAAGATTCGCGCTGGCCAACCGTGCAAGCGTTGCGAATGTTGCTTTCCATCCTCGTCTTGCCAAGTGGCTTGAATGTCTAGCCAACGCTGGCGAACAGCTTGATACCCTGCAACGCTTAAGCAGCCCTCATAAAAACTGCGCGTTTGCGTGCCAATAGGCTCATAGTGTGGGTTGATAATAGCTCTAAATGGCAATTCCGCAATATCTCTAGGGTCGTCTTCGTCATCCCTAACGTGATCTTCTACAACCGCAATCGCTAAGCCAAGACCGATTTGCGGAGCGGCCAAACCAACTCCTGGAGCGTCTAGCATAGTGCTGTGCATAAGCGAAATAAGCTTGTTAAGCGTTGCGCGCGTAAGCTGACCATCGTAAGCAACCGTGCGCTGCCTTAAAACAGGCTCCCCTGCTTGAACAATCGACAAAACGCCATCTTCTGTAGCAGAATCCAAAAGGCGCTCTACTGCGCGGCTAAGCTTAGTGTCGACACTTGCGTGATGCGTAAACATAGGACTCCTTTACAAGGCGATTCTACAAAACTTCTAACTCTATAAATCTAAATTTGACTATTGCTAATGGCATATATGTTAACAACAATACCAAAAGAGCTAGTATATCAAGATTATCCGCTTTTTGTAGTCCTAATCAGCGTGTCGAACAAGAAAATGCGCGAAGGCATGTCGTGTCATTACGTAGGTTACGCCAAGCTAGGTAGAGATTCGAGATTTTTCGCAGCGGATGAAGCGAACCTCAGCATGAAATGGTGATTCGCTGAAGCAGCAAGAAAAATCGAGAATCTCGGCGATGAAAGCCACGCAAAAGTCCTAGATATCCAGAAGGTTTGATGTATTTCTCTACGAGCAATAAATAGCGCCGTACTAAAACCTAAAACCCTAGAATATTAACATTCATAAACTATACGCAAAAGTGCGCGTCACTTGCGAGGAGAGAAATACTCAAACCTCGCGCAATACCGAATAAGGAGAATGTCGTTCGCGCGGTACAGCGCGGAAAACTACAGCTTAAGATTATCCGTTACAACTTGTGCAAGCCGCGCGCAAACCTCATCTGCTTGCTCTTGCGTTGCAGCTTCACACATAACGCGCACAAGTGGCTCCGTTCCGCTTGGTCTAAGAAGAACGCGACCCGTGTCTCCCAAAAGCGCACTTTCCTTCTCTACAGCATTAAGAACAGCAGCATTAGTTTTAGCAGCCATCTTATCTACATTCGGCACATTGACTAAGCATTGCGGAAGTTGTGGGAAGTCGGCAGCCATTTGCGAAAGCTTCTTGCCTTCGCGCACAACTTCTCGGCACAACGTAAGCGCTGTAAGAGTGCCATCTCCCGTGGTTGCAAACTCGCGATTAATCACGTGCCCTGACTGCTCGCCGCCAAGAGAATAATCGCCTCTAAGCATTTCTTCTAGAACGTAGCGGTCTCCAACGCTTGTTTGAACAGTAGAAATGCCCATGTCTTTTAGCGCAAGCTTTAATCCAAGATTGCTCATTACTGTAACAACAAGAGTATTATGATTCAGCTTGCCTTCGGCCTTCTTAGAACGCGCAAGAATGCCCATAATTTGGTCGCCATTAACCATGTTTCCGTTTTCATCAACAGCAAGGCAGCGATCCGCATCTCCGTCGAAAGCTACTCCTAAATCGGCCTTAGACGCCTTAACCATGGCTTGCAACTGCTCGGGATGCGTGGAACCCGCGTGATCGTTAATGTTGTAGCCATCTGGAGAAGCGTTAATAACAATCACTTCTGCGCCAGCTCTGCGCAATGCTTCTGGAGCTACTACAGATGTTGCGCCATTTGCGCAATCTGCCACTACTCTAAGACCTGCAAGCGGCTTAGGACGAGTAGAAGACTCACTGCTTAAAGGTGCTACAGAAGAAACAAGATGATCAATATAAAGATTTGTAGCTGTAGTGGTATCGTGGCTGATTCGCCCAACACCGCTGCCCGTAGGACGCTGCCAATCCTTGCCTAAAACTGCTTCAATCTCGTCTTCTTTACTGTCTGGAAGCTTAAAACCGCCACGCGCAAAGAACTTGATTCCATTATCTGGCATTGGATTATGCGAAGCAGATATTACTGCACCCATCTCTACGTTTAGCACAGAAGTTAAAAAGGCCACGCCAGGAGTTGGGATTATGCCAGCGTCTATAACGTCAAATCCGCCTGCACTCATGCCAGCTGCCAACGCGGACGCTAGAAAATCTCCAGAAACGCGAGTATCGCGACCAACCAGCGCCCTTCTCCTAGCGTGCATCTTTTTCCCTGTATCTTCGCTATTTGAATCGCTGCTATGCGTTGCCTCTCCTAAAACACGAACGGCAGCATCGCCTAAATCTAGCGCTAATTGTGCAGTCAAATCGCGATTTGCTAATCCTCTAACGCCATCGGTACCGAACATATTTGGCATAATCAGACTCTTTCAATTAGATTTCAAAAAACACACTGTGTTCTATTTTACTCTGCAATGCGCTAGACGCGCCACAGTTTCACTCTACGACTTAAGCACTTAATAATTAAACACAAAACCAGGTTACGAGCATAATATATGCACAAAAAACAATTAAGCCCGCCTAAAAAGACGGACTTAATATTTAATGCTATTTAATGCTTAAAGTGATTAAATCACTCAAATAAAGCCAATAAACTAAAATCAGGCTTCTACTGGAGCATTAACATCTGCAGGCAAAGCAGCCTTAGCAGCTTCGACGATTGCCTTAAAGGTCTCAACATCGCTAACAGCAAGCTCGGCCAAAGCGCGGCGATCCAATTCGATGCCAGCTAAGCGCAAGCCCTGAATAAAGCGGTTGTAGGTGATTCCTTCTGCGCGAACAGCAGCGTTAATGCGCTGAATCCACAACTTGCGGAAGTCGCCCTTGCGAGCCTTGCGGTCGCGGAAGTTATAAGTAAATGAGTGAAGCAGCTGTTCCTTTGCCTTGCGATAAAGGCGGGAACGCTGACCGCGATAACCCGAAGCCCTATCAAGAACAACGCGACGCTTCTTGTGAGCATTAACTGCGCGTTTTACTCGTGCCATAAGTATTCCTCAGCTTTCTTAAAAATTTTAATTGCGTCTTTGTTTTACTGCACTTACTTAGCCAGCAAGCCCTTCAAATTCTTGCTCTGTGCTGTAGCTAAAACCTTATCTGCAGACAAAGCACGACGCTTACGAGCAGACTTATGCTCCAAGTTGTGGCGCATTGCGCTACCATCGTGCATTACCTTACCAGTGCCGGTGAGGCGAACGCGCTTGGACGCTGCGGAATTAGTTTTCATCTTCGGCATTGCTGCCCTCCTTATGATTCTGATCAGATTCTACAGAAGCTTTTGCGGACACATCGGCCGCTGCCTGAGCTCCTTGCTTTGCCGCAAGTCGTGCTGCTTGACGAGCTTGACGCTCTGCGCGCGATTCAGCGCCTCTACGACGCTGCTCAGACTGAGTATGAATCTTTTTACCCTTAGGCGCGAGAGTCATTATTATGTTACGACCCTCCTGCTTAGGGGCAAACTCCACGGTTCCACTTTCGGAAACCTCATCTGCAAGCCTACGCAATAACTCAACTCCGCCTACAGGCCTCGACTGTTCGCGGCCACGTAGCATAATGGTGACTTTTACTTTATCTCCACCATTTAGGAATCGAAGAACATGACCCTTCTTAACGTCGAAATCGTGATCGTCAATCTTGAGTCGGAAACGAATTTCCTTAATCTCGGCCGTACTTTGATTACGACGCGCTTCACGAGCCTTAATCTTCTCGTTGTACTTGTACTTACCGTAGTCAATAAGCTTGGCTACAGGAGGCTTAGCAGTAGGCGCAACCTCTACAAGATCGAGGTTTGCTTCCTTTGCTAGGTTCAACGCTACCGAGGTCGCAATAACACCCACCTGCTCGCCTTTCGGACCGATAAGGCGTACTTGTGAGACGCGAATCTCTTCGTTAATGCGTGGTTCGTCGCTAATGATGACTCCAATCCTTGTTAAAACAGTGGAACAGCGCACCAAAAGGTCAAAGATAAATTCAAGTTCAAACATCAATCAAATGCGCTTAAGAATAGCGCTATAGCAGGCATATTGCTACGTGACCGAAGTCATGAACCCGAAACCCTTTAGGCTTCCAGGTGGGATATACCACTTTCTTGATTACTCAAGCCAAATATTCATTCTACTTGAAGCCTTGACAATAATCAACCATGCTCAAAAATACTAAACAAGTCGCATTAAATCTCAAGAAGCCGCAACAAAACACGCGATATAATCGCAATTCCACGCGCGCGATATTATATGACTATGGAGCCTTTGAAGCGCTGCGTTGTTTTAGCAGCTGGAGATTATTACGACCATACGCGCGAACACGTTCCTGATCGCGCTTTAACTATTGCAGCCGATGGTGGCTGGGATCATGCGTGCAGACTTGGTTTACACGTTGATGCTCTAATTGGCGACTTTGACTCCGTGCGATTAAAACTCCCAACAGACGCTGCGATTACGCGACTTCCTGCCGAAAAAGATGACCCTGATTTGCTTTCTGCTCTTAAAGTTGGCTGGTCTAAAGGCTCTAGAGAATTCCATATTTTTGGCGGCTTAGGTGGCCGCGTTGATCACACGATTTCCAATATTCAGCTTATGGTTCGACTTGCAGTTAGAGGCGGAATTGGATTCTTGTATGGAGACGGCACGATTGTTACAGCAATTCACAACGGTTCCCTTGACTTTCCTGCGTCAGGCGGCCCCGAAGGCCGAATGGTTTCTGTGTTCTCACACACGCCTGTTTCTAACGATGTAAACGAGATTGGGCTTAAATATCAACTTCAGCACGAAACTATGTATGGCGATGCCGTTCAAGGCCTAAGCAACGAATTACTAAATGACACTCCTGCGCATATTGACGTTCACGAAGGCACTCTTGTAATCACATTCCCTATAGACGCTCCACTGCCGCAAGTTAGCTGGTTTAAGCGACCAGTTGGCGATTTGGGAGATGTAAACGCTAGCGTTTCAAGCGCTCTAGCTGTTGCGCCAAAGTAGTGCGAATAATCGCAAATGCGCGATGCAACAAGGCAAAATGTTGCGCAAGTGTAATACAAAATGATGCACTAACGTAGTACATGCCGCACATTAAAATGAACATGTTAGTTTAAATAACGAAGACCAAAAACGTATTGTTAAAAATCGCGAAAAATCGCAAAAACCGTGCGTTGAGGTTTCACTCAAGGGAGATCACACATGACAGTCAAGATTGGTATTAACGGCTTTGGACGTATCGGCCGTTTGGCATTCCGTCGTATTTTTGAGCTTCAAGCTCGTGGCGGTCAAGCTGGTGATATTGAAGTCGCAGCCATCAACGATCTGACCACTCCTTCAATGCTTGCTTACTTGCTTAAGTACGACAGCACTCATGGCACTTTCCGCCACGACGATGGCACCCCAGTTGAGGTGACTTCTACCGAAGACGCAATCGTGGTAGATGGCAAGACTTACAAGGTTTACGCCGAAAAAGACGCAAACAACATTCCATGGGTTAAGAACGATGGTGTTGAGTTCGTGCTCGAGTGCACTGGTTTCTACACTTCTGCAGAAAAGTCCCAGGCTCACTTGAACGCTGGAGCTAAGAAGGTTCTTATCTCTGCTCCTGCTAAAGACGAAACCACCCCAACCGTTGTGTTTGGTGTAAACCAAGAGATCTTAAAGCCAACCGACAACATTGTGTCTGCTGGCTCTTGCACCACCAACTCCATGGCTGCAATGGTTAAGCTTTTGCAAGATAATTGGGGCATTAAGTCTGGCTTTATGACCACTATCCATGCTTACACTGGCACCCAGATGATTCTCGACGGCCCACGCGGCTCCAAGCCACGCAACAACCGTTCTGCTGCTTGCAACACAATCGAGCACTCCACTGGTGCTGCTAAGGCAATCGGCAAGGTTGTTCCAGAGGTTAATGGCAAGCTTCAGGGTCATGCTCAGCGTATTCAGGTTCCAGATGGATCCGTTACCGAGTTGACTACTGTTCTCGAGAAGCCAGCAACCACCGAAGAAATCAACGAAGCCTTTAAGAAGGCATTTGAAAACTGCGATTACTTTGGCTACAACGCCGATAGCATTGTGTCTTCCGACATTATTGGCGATACCCACGGTGGCGTTTTCGATCCAACTCAAACCGACGTTAACACTGTTGACGGCGTAACCTTGGCTCGTACCGTTACCTTCTACGACAACGAATATGGCTTTACTGCTAACATGATTCGCACATTGCTTTACTTCGCTGAGATTGCTGAGTAAAATTAGCGAAACAAATAAAGCTAAATAAAACTACAAACCCCTTGCGGTGACTCATCGCAGGGGGTTTTCGCAACGCATTGCACACGGGGGTAAAAATGGGCAAAAAACATGCTGCAACAGGCAAAGCAACGCCAGCAATCGCACAGCTAGAAAATGCTGGAATCACATTCCGCGTTGTTGACTACGAGCACGATGCAGACCACATGGATGACGGCTACGGCATGGAAGCAGCGCAAAAATTAGGCGTAAACGCAGAGCAAGTTTGCAAAACGCTTATGGTAGACACAGGCGAAAAGCGCGTAGTCGGCATTGTGCCAGTAAACGCTCGATTAAGCATGAAGGCAATTGCTAGCGCAGTAAATGCCAAAAAAGCCAGCATGACAAGCCCAGATGTAGCTCAACGAGAAAGTGGCTATGTTGTTGGCGGAATCAGCCCATTTGGTCAGCGCACTCATCACGAAACTGTGTTGGATGCTAGCGTTATGCACTTTGACGAGATTCTTGTTTCTGGAGGAAAACGCGGACTAGACGTTGTTCTAAATCCAAACGATTTGGTTAGCTTGCTTAACGCAACTGTGGCAAATATTCTAGCTTAAAGCTAGCAAACGTCGTGGCAACGTGCGATAATCCGTAAGGTTGTTCATTTTAATCGTTAGGAGTTTATTATGGGTATGCGTGGACGCAAGCGCAAGGCTCGCCGCAAAAAGGCAGCAAATCACGGCAAAAGGCCAAATGCTTAATGCAAATGCTTAATACGTTTGATTTGCGTATAAATTTGTAACTAAAAGCCCACGGATTTATTACCGTGGGTTTTTTGTTTACGTGATTTTTAATCAAACAACCAAACGACTCAAAAACGCACGCAAGGGTCTTCGCTGCATTCTAGGATTATTGCATGGCAAAGAACATAGATGAGTTGCTAGAAGCACTAGAAAAAGCACCGCAGCAAGATAAAAACACAACATTGTGCAAATCAATGCTGCTTGGCTTCGACACAGAAACAACGGGCGCAATTATTGGCAGTGATTCAATATGCTCTGCAACGCTCGTTTTTAGAGACCCAGCGCGTGGGCATAACAATGACGTTATTGCAACGTGGCTTGTAAACCCGCATAAGCAAATCAACCCTAAAGCAAGCGAAGTAAACGGCTTTACAAACGAGTTTTTGCAAGAAAACGGAGGCGAACCAACTCAAGAAATCGAATTACTTGGAAAAGCCATTAGCCTTGCACAAAGCAAGAATATTCCACTTCTTGCATACAATGCGCCTTTTGACGTTAAAATGCTAAATCATGATTTGCAAAGATGGAGTCTTGACTCTTTGCAAAATCGCCCAAAAAGCACGATTAATGGCGGCGAGATGCTTGTTGTAGACCCTCTTGTTATAGATAGAGCCATTTCTAAGCGCACTGGCAAACGCACTCTTACATACACAACGCAGTTTTATGGCGTGGAGCCAATTGGCAATTTTCATGATGCTACAGCAGATACAGTTGCTGCAGTTGATTTGATTGAGCCTATAAGTGAGTTGCACGAAAACGTTGCAAATCTTAAGTTATGCGAGATTATGAATTGGCAGCGAGACGCCTACGCAAAGTGGAAGTTAAGTTTTGATAGCTGGCTTAAGTCTAAAGGAAGACCAGCTAGCGAAGGAAGCTGGCTGTGATTAATGGCGATTCTTGTGCAATTTGCGCGCGAAAAAATCGCAAGCAACCGCACATCAAATAAGCATAACTAAAATAAAATAAAATCAACTAAAATAAAACGTAAATAATAAAAATAACACGGAAAACAACACGGAAAAGCGAAATGTCTTTACAAAAATTATCTCTAGACGAAGCATGCAATATTTTGTTGAAGCAAAATCTTTTGCGAGAAATAATACAAAATAAAAGTGCGCAAAAACATGACGATTTAACGCACGAAAACGACCAAACTTGGTCAATAGATGCTAGCGATTTTAGTGACCACTCAAAGCCATACAGCCACATAACGTACGATTCGCGCGATATTAAGCCAAACACTTTGCTTTTTATTAAAGGCAATTTTAAGCCAGAATATCTTAAAGACGCAGATAAAAACGGCTTAAATGCATACGTTGCTCAGGATTGCTATGCGGAATACACTAATGCGGTTGGGTTGATTGTAACAGATGTTCGTAAAGCTATGAGCGTACTTTCGGCTGCATTCTTTAACAATCCGCAAGAAAAGCTTACGACTATTGGCATTACGGGAACAAAAGGCAAAACAACCACAGCATACTTTACTCATGCTATTTTGAACGCACATTCTAATGGCAAAGCTGCGCTATTCTCTTCGGTAGACAATTGTTTAGACGGTAAAACATATATTGAATCGGACTTGACTACACCAGAAAGCCTAGACGCGTTTAGAATGATGAGCCAAGCTGTAGAAAATGGCATGAAATACCTTGTTATGGAAGTTTCGTCGCAAGCGTACAAAGTCAACCGCGTGTATGGATTGCACTTTAATGTTGCAGCATTTTTGAACATTAGCCCAGATCACATAAGCCCAATCGAACACCCGACTTTTGAAGATTATTTGTATTGCAAACGTCAAATCGTAAAAAATACGGATGCACTTGTGCTTAATGCGGATTGCGCGCATGCGGATTTGCTTCTTCAAGACGCACAAAAAAATGGCGTAAAAGTCACGACTTTTTCCAGAATACACAAAGAAGAACTAGACGGAAACACTTGCAATTGCCCAGAATGCAGCGATTATTCCGATATTCATCCTTACGAAAACAGCGAAAAATACCCAGAGCTTGTTTTGCCAAGATATGTAGCGATACCCGAGCCGCAAGGGTTGAAAGAATTGCAAGAATCGCAAGAATTACCAAGCTCACAGGAGCATTGTATTGCGATTTTAGAAGGCGAAGCTAGCGAGTACGTAAATCAAGACATGCCTAATTACAGCGCTATAGACAAATTCAATCTAAAGATTGCTGGCGACTTTAACTACGAGAACGCATTGGCTGCAATTGCAATTGCACAAAACGCGCAACCAGATTTAATCAACAATGTTGAAGCTTTGCACGCGATTGAAAACGTTGAAATTCCAGGGCGCATGGAGATTTTTAAGGATTCAAAATCCAACACGATTGCAATAGTTGACTACGCGCATAATTACGTTTCTGTAAAAGCGCTACTGGACTTTGTTGAAGAAAGATACGCAAGCCAGAGTTTATACACGACTCTTGTTACGGGGTCTGCTGGAAACAAAGCATACGACAGGCGCAAAGAGATTGTTCAAGCTGCGCAAAATCGAATCGACGAGTTTGTGTTTACAATCGAAGACACAAACACCGAAGATCCAATGGATATTTGCAACGATATGCAATCTTGCATAACAATCCCAAGCGTTAAGTCGCAAATAATAATCGATAGAACGCAAGCGATTGAGCACAGCGTAAACGAAGCTAGAGAGCGCAGCGAGCACAGCAAACGCGATGAAGATAACGACTTATTAAGCGTAATCCTCATTATTGGAAAGGGCGACGAGCGCTGGATTAAGCACAACAACAAGCACGTTCCTTACGAAAGCGATTCGCTTGTTATTAAGCGCCTATTTAGCTAGTTTAGCTAAGCGCCTATTAAGCTAGCGGCTCTTTAGCTCAAGTCAATTTGTGCTAAAGTCATTCCGCAAGATTTGGATGAATGTTAGCGCGTTGATCCTTTGGCTTCTTTAAGTCTGGATTAACGCGCTCAATCAGCATAGTGCGCGCATCTCCTGCTGTAACAAAGCTGCCGCAAATCAGCACTCCATGCCCATACCCCACTCCAAGCTCATCGTCTTCGTCAACAAGATTCACTGCCGTTTGAATAGCGTCTGGAAGATCGTCAACGCGAATCACGCGATCTTTGCCAAACACGCCAATCGCAATCTTCTCTAGGTCTTTAGGGTCCATAACGCGGTCGCGCCAAGAGTTACGCGTAACAATAATCTTAGTTAAAATCGGCTCAAGAACACCTAAATATTCTTCAACTTGCTTATCTGCCATCATTGCCACAACGCCAATAAGCTGCTCAAAATTATAGTTTTCTTCGATTGTTTTACGAAGAGACTCAGCAGCATTAACATTGTGGCCGCCGTCAATAATAATCGTTGGAGAAGTACGCACTTGCTCAATTCGGCCAGGAACCTTAACCTGGCTCAAAGCCTCGGCAACCAAATCGCCGTCTAAAGCGCCATTTACAGGCAAAACAACCTCCGCAGCAGCAAGCGCCGCCAAAGCATTATGCGACTGATGTACGCCAAACTTATCTATTGGAACATCTTCATAAGTGCCATTAGGAGTTCGCAAAGTGGCAACTTGACCGCCAACAGCTGGAGTGCGCGAAATAACCTCTAGCTCGCCGCTGCCGTCACTAAAGTCACACAAAAGCTTGGCATTATTGCGATTTGCCACCTCTTGAATAATCGGCAAAACCTGCGATTCGTGTGGCTGCGGCCCCAAAATCACAGTGCAATTTGGCTTAATAATGCCAGCCTTTGTGCGCGCAATCTCTTCAACCGTGTTTCCAAGCCATTGCATGTGGTCCATGTCTACAGGGCCAATAATCGCAGCATCCGCGTTCATAACATTAGTGGCGTCCCATTCGCCGCCCATGCCAACTTCCATCACAGCAACATCTACAGGAGCGTCAGCAAAAGCCCAAATCGCCATAGCTGTAAGCACTTCAAAAAAGCTCATGCGCGGCTTGCCATCAGCATCCATGCGAGCGTCAACCATGTTTATAATGTCTTTCATTTGATCAAACACGTCAACAAACTGGTCATCGCTAATTTCTTGACCGTCAATCATAATTCGCTCATTTACGCGTTGCAAATGCGGCGAAGTGTAAAGACCCGTGCGCAAACCGTACGCGCGGCAAATCGCCTCCGCCATGCGCGCCGTGGAGCCTTTGCCATTGGTGCCAGTAATGTGAATCACGTGCATAGACTGCTCTGGATGCCCCAAAATATCAAGAATTAAGCGCATTCTATCTAAATCAAGATTTGTCTTGTTATGCTCTGGAGCGCGGCTCATAATATCTCGCTCAACGTCAACAATTCGCTCATTGGTGCGATTTGGATGTTCCATCGACATTTTGTGCTCCCCTATTTTTGATTTACGTTTTCGGATTTACGTTTCGCTCATTTTTCCAACTATCTAGATTAATAACTGTAGTGTTTTTGTACCTGATTTACGGCGTGTCGAGCAACAAAAAGCGGAAATAGAGTTTGCGTTGAATAATCGGTTTTATAGCGCGTTATAGATTTCTGCAATAATCAAAAACGTTACAAATCGCACAAAACTAGCGCATAAAGGCGTGTTAGTGGCGATTAAATGGTAAAGTACACGTTGGCGTTTCTGCCCAGGCTGCGTAGGTCGAGAAACGCTCAAAGAAATTACAATGCGCAGCAATCAATAGTTAGGAACACTAATGAGTGATATTCTAAACAACGAATCCGCAAACAATCAAAGCGAAGAAAACGCACAATACTCCGCACAATCCGAAACTCCAATAACCGATAAGGCTCGTGCAAACGCAAATCCTGCACCAACAACAATCGCAAGTCTTAAATGGCGCGTTGCAGATATATCGCTCGGCGCCGCTCTAGCCGCCTTGTTTGGCATAATCTACTGGGGCTTTACCATTGTGTTCTTCTCACAAATCTCCCCTATTTTGCGCACGGTTTTGCCTGGATTTGGCAGCATTTTGCACGGCGTTTGGTACATGTCTGGCCCGCTTGCACTCCTTTTAATCCGCAAGCCTGGTGCTGCGATTTACGTAAACGTTGTTGGCGCCGTGTTTGAGAACATTCTTGGCCAGCAATACTCTGCGTTTATGGTTCTTGCTTCCGCTGCTTTGCAAGCCGTGTTTAGCGAGCTTCCTTTTGCTATTGCTCGCTACAAAAAGTACAATCTTACTTTAAGCGTAATTTCTGGCACGCTTACCGCTCTTGAATATGGCATTTACTTAATGTTTGTGGTTTACCAGGGCAAGAGCGCAAACTATCTTACAATTCACATGATTTGCGAGCTTATAAGCGGCTTTGTGATTGCAGGCATTGTTCCTTGGCTTCTATTCGTTGCAGTTCGTAAGACTGGAGCTTTAAGCAATTTTGCTTCTGGAAGAGACCAAGAAGTAGTAGCGTAGCTATTTGCTCTAAAGCTGCTTGCGACTTGTCTTGCGCGCACTCATGCGCTTTGCGTGCTAAACAACACGTTAATCGTAGCGTGTTAAACAGCGTGTTAAACGTTTATGGGTGTGTGCTAATCTAGTCGTTGCTAACTTTGTTAGCGTGGGGCTTTAGCTCAGTCGGTTAGAGCAACGGACTCATAATCCGTCGGTCCAGGGTTCAAGCCCCTGAGGCCCCACTAATAATCGCCTTAATGGCGTATAAAAAAGCTTCAACTCGTTTGAGTCTAGGAATTACATAATTCACTAACAAGTTGAAGCTTTTATTTATATTCTTTACAGCCTACAGTCCTGCTTTAGAAAGATAGTCTGGGATTTCGCTCGGGTACTCTGGCCACGCTCCTGCTTGAGTGCAAACGTACGCAGCAGTGTTGATTGCAGCACGATGCGCGTCTTTAAGCGAATCGCCAGCTAAAATCCTTGCAGTAAACGTGCCAGAGAACGAATCGCCAGCACCAACCGTGTCGTTAACTTCCACATGAGGAGTTGGGTATGTAGAGCTTTCGCCCGTCTTAGTAAAGATTGCGCTAAAAGTAGATCCGCCAGTCAAAATCACGTAATCCAAACCATAGCGAGCCTGGAACCATCTGCAAGCCTCATTGTCGGAAGTTTCGCGAATATTGAACATATCTCTAAGAAGAAGCAGCTCGGAATCGTTAAGCTTAAAAACAGTTGCTTCTTTAAGAAGGGCGTCAATCAAATCCTTTGAATAATGATCACTACGAATGTTTATGTCGAAGAACTTCATGGCGTTTGGCTTTGCATGCTTTAAAAGCTCCAAAACAGTATCGTGCGTTTCTTGCGATCTTAAGCTAAGAGTTCCAAAGCAAATCGCGTCTGCTTTGCTAACAAGATCCACAAGTTCGCGCGTATAAACAATATGATCCCACGCAATGTTTCGCACAATCGTGTACTCTGGAATGCCATTTCTAAGCGAAACATCTACCGTACTAGTTGGCCAAGCATTGCGCTGAATAACGTGCTTAATTCCTGCTTTTTCAACTTCTTCAACAAGTTCATTACCAAGAGAATCTTCTCCAACAGCACTAATAACGTAGCTTTCTGCACCATTACATTGCGCGTGATACGCAAAATTCGCTGGAGCACCTCCAACTCGTTTTCCTTGGGGAAGCAAATCCCACAGTAGTTCTCCAAGTGAAAGAACGATTGGCTTAGTCATTGTATTCCTTTCGAGAGTATCGATGATTTTGGCTGCGACTCGTTAATCAACATCTTTATTGCAACAAGTCACATAAATGCATAAAACACATAAATGTATAAAACGCATGAAACATATAAAGCTTATGCAGCACACAAGCCACATAAGCCGCAATAAAGTAATGTTGTTATAACAACTAAGTGCTATAACAACATTATTGCGTAAAGATTAGATAATTAATTTAGATAGTCTTAGATGATTCTAAATAATCCTAGACAATCCTAGACAATCCGTTTAGATAGCAGCACACTATTTAGCAGCGCGCTGAGCCATCCAAGCTTCAACATCTTCGATTTGCTTAGGAATATCGATAGAAAGCCACTCAGGACCATTCTCCGTCATCAAAACATCATCCTCAATGCGGATTCCGATTCCGCGCATTTCTGGCGGAAGCATAAGATCATTGGCAGCAAAGTACAAGCCAGGCTCGATCGTGAAAATCATTCCTGGAGTAATCTTCGCACCCTGATAAGCCTCGTAGCGAGCTTGAGCGCAATCGTGAACATCTAGACCCAAGTGGTGAGCAACACCACACGCATGCCAGCGACGATGCTGCTGACCTTGCGGAGAAAGCGATTCTTCAACGCTAACCTTTAGAATGCCCCACTCGTGCAAATGCTCTGCAAGCACGCGCATGCAAGCGTGGTGAATATCGCTGTAGGTAGCACCTGGCTTAGCAGCCTCAAAACCAGCTTGCTGAGCGTCGAGAACGCACTGGTAAAGCTTCTTTTGCAAATCCGTAAACTTGCCATTGGTTGGGAAAGTTCGCGTAATATCTGCTGTGTAAAGGCTATTGACTTCTACGCCTGCGTCAATAAGCAAAAGTTCGCCGCTAGAAACCACGCCCGTGTTGCGCATCCAGTGCAAAATTGGAGCGTGCTTGCCAGAAGCAACAATTGTATCGTAGCCAACTTCGTTTCCAACTTCTCGAGCAACGGAGTTAAAAGCGCCTTCAATCATGCGCTCAGAATGCTCCTTGCCCAAAGCATGAGGCAAACGCGTAAGCATGCGGTCAAAGCCTAACTTTGTAGCAGCAACAGCTTTGCGCATTTCGCCAATCTCGTAGGCATCTTTAAGCATTCGCGCTTCGGCTGCTACTTCGTGCAACTTATCGTCTGCAGCAATATTTGCATCTTCGTCGCTAAATCCGCTTGCTTCCCTTAGTGCATCTACGCGCGCAGTTAAATCAACATCCGACTCGCGCACAATTCGCACGCGCACGCTTTCTGCAGAGCTATTATCGTCGCTAACGTTTTTTGCAATCGCGTCGTCAAGATCGGCAATATCGCGCGTTTCAATGCCAGTCATAGCCTTAAGCTCTTTAAGTCCTGCGCGAGGGCCAACCCAGTATTCGCCGTAGTGTGGGTCTTTATAGAATGCTGCAGTGCTATTGTCTGCGCGAGGAGCCACAAAAAGCTGTGGAATGTGAGTTTTGCCAGCCGCTTCCTCATCGCTTCCTGCTTGCACTGGCTCAAGCACAAGCACAGCGCCAGCCTCGTAATCCTGACCCAAGCCAGTGTAATATGCGAAAGTTGTGTCTGGCCTAAAAGCGTAATCGCAATCGTTATTGCGCACTTTTGGCTGACCTGCTGGAATAACAAGGCGCTCACCTGGGAATCGCTTGCCAAGCGCCTCTAGACGCGCTGGTGTGTATTTCGACGATTCAAGCGGTTCGATTTGTGGCTCCTGGTTATCCCAGCCGCTAGTCATAAACTCTTTGAAGGAATCGCTATTTGGGCGCAAAGATCGATTGTTTACGCGGTCTTGCGCTTTTTGCGTGCCATCCGCGTTTAGTTGCTCGCCATGTATTGTTGGCGTTGATTGATGCATATCTTCTGCCATCTTGCGACTCCTTGAGTTTAATCTTAATCAACTTAGATTCAATCTACATTTCCCTATTTTCTTATTAGGAATGTACATTGAAAATCGCTGTTTTATTGCAAAAAACTAGAGCGAAGCGTTGTAATGCTGCACTTTAAGCGTGCGTCGAGAAGAATCGAGCTTGCCGAGCACCATGCGACGCAAAGCAAGGTCGGCATCCTTATGCTCATCAAGCCAGCTTTGCCCGCGCTCAACCAACTCGTCTACATCCGCATAATTTGGATACAAGCCTTCAATCAAAGTTTCCGCCATGTGGAATGTGCGATTCTTCCAAATCCACTCAACTTCCGCAAAGTAGCGCTCAACGTAAGGCTTAACCAAATCACCTTTAGCAGTGCTTGCAAATCCAGCAACAACAGCACCCATTTGCATATTAGTTAAATTGAGATTGCGCAAAGCCTGTTCAAAAGCCCAATCCTTAGCTTCTGCAGTTGAGCGAGCAGCACGAGCCTGGTATGCGTATTCGCGATTCTCGGTAGTATCGCGCTTTTTAAGTTCCGCGTCAATTCCAGCTTCGTCCAAAGCGTTCACGCCTGCAAGAGCAATCAAAATGCTCCAACGCAAGTCGTTGTCGATTTCCAAGCCTTCCAAACTCACAGAACCGTCAAGCAATCCGTTAGCGATTTGCACAAACTCACTATCTCCAACTTCGCCGTATCCAAGATAAGCCTTTAGCAACTGGAACTGTTCGTCAGAGCCTGCGTTAGCCGCCAAAGCCAACTGCCAGAGTTCGTGAGCAACATGCTTTGCAACTTCTGCTTGACGCTCAGGAACCACGTAGTGGCTTGCAGTTACCTTTACTTGACCAAGAGCATAGCGGAAAGTAGTTGATTCGTGCTCTGTTGCCAAGGCCTTAAGGCTAAGTTCCACAAAGCGCTCTGCTGGGAATTCTGCGTCGCGAGTCATATCCCACAATGCAAGCCAAATAAGCGAGCGAGTCAAAGAATCCTTAAAGCGGTAAAGATTTTCTGCAGCAAACTCAAGCGACTTTTCGTCAAAACGCAACTTTGTGTAAGTCAAGTCGTCGTCGTTTACAAGAATAAGCGCAGGCCTTTGCAATCCGCGCGCTTCCGCCACTTCCGTCACTTCGCCATCAACATCTAGTTCGATTCGCTTTGTGCGCACAATTTCGCCACTTGCTTCGTCCACATTGTAGAATCCAACAGCCAAGCGATGCGCGCGCAAAACTGGATGCTCAACTGGGGCGCTTTGACGCAAGCGCAAAGAAGCAATAGTGCCGTCACCTGCTTCTTCGACTTCTGTGCTAATCGTGTTAATTCCAGCCTTTTCAAGCCATTGCGCGCTCCAAGCCTTAAGATCGCGTCCGCTTGTAAGCTCCAACTCGTGCAACAAATCAGCCAAAGTTGCGTTGCTATAAGCGTGCTTGCTCAAGTAATTGTGAATTCCTTCAAAGAACTTTTCTCTGCCAACATACGCTACGAGTTGCTTCAAAACAGAAGCACCCTTTGCGTAAGTGATGCCGTCGAAGTTGACGGAAGTGTCGTTCAAATCGTTGATTGGAGCCACGATTGGATGCGTTGTTGGAAGCTGATCTTGATTAAGCGCCCAACTCTTTTCGCCAGAATTAAACGTGCTCCAAGCGTCGTGCCATTCGGTTGCTTCAGCCGTTGCAAGCGTAGACGTAAACTCAGCAAAAGACTCGTTAAGCCAAAGATCGTTCCACCACTTCATAGTTACGTAGTCGCCGAACCACATGTGTGCAAGCTCGTGCAAGACTGTTACAACGCGGCGCTCAGCATAAGCGTCTGTAACTTTGGACTCAAACACGTATTGGTCGCGAATGGTAACCATACCAATGTTTTCCATAGCGCCAGCGTTGTATTCTGGCACGTAAATCTGATCGTACTTTGCGTATGGGTATGGCACTCCCCAAGTCTTAGCGTAGAAAGCAAAGCCCTTCTTTGTAATGTCAAACAAGTAGTCAACATCTTTTGCAAACGCGTCTTTAAGTGCCTGACGGCAGTACATTGCCATTGGAACTACACGGCCGTCCTCATTATTATAAGACGTGTGCCATTCGGCGTAAGGACCTGCGCAAATCGCAGTTAAGTAGGAGCTCATTTTTGGAGTTGACTCAAACACCCAGCGCTTCATGCCTTCTACAACACCATTTTCCAAAGTGCCGTCTTCAGTTTCACGACCTTCAATCGCAGTTTCGCTCTTAACTGGCATGTTGGAAGTCACAATCCAACTTTCTGGAGCATCCACACTAAAGTCAAAAACTGCCTTCAAATCTGGCTGGTCAAACACTGCATAAACTCGGCGAGCGTCTGGAACCTCAAATTGCGTGTAAAGGTAAACGTTGCCGTCGGAAGGATCCACGCTTCTGTGCAAGCCCTCGCCCGTGTTGGAATATTGGCAATTTGCTACGACTTCTACTGTGTTGTGCTCGGCCAAATTTGCAAGCTCGATGCGACTATCTGCAAAAACCTTAGAAACATCAAGAGATTCGCCATTAAGCACAACGGATTCAACGCTGTTTGCAATCAAATCGAGGAAGCTTGTTCCACCAACTTTTGCACCAAACTCAATTTTTGTGTGCGACTTAAAATCGCGGCCACCCTTGCCTAAATCAAGCGCAACAGTGTAGTGAATTGGCATTTGGATAGCGCTAAAACGTTCCGCAGCTTCTACGCGAGTCAGATTTGCTCCTGGCATATTAATTTCCTTATATTTTCCTTTATTTTTTCTTATATTTTTTCTTATATTTTTGACTATTTTTCTGATTCTTGATTAGTTTTGATTAATCGCAGACTAATCACTTGACTAATCCTTTTGCGCAAGATCCGCAACAACAGGCACAATCATTGGCTTCCTACGCAAAGCGCGCGCAATCCAACTTCCAAGCGTTCTTCGCATAATCTGCTGCAACTTGTGCGTGTCTTTCTCGCCGTGCATCATAGCATCTTGAAGCTGGAAAACAATCTGACTACGAATCTTTTCAAAATCAGACTCGTCTTCTGCAACAGCATTCAAATAGATTTTTGGACCAGCTACAACATCCGCGCTATCTGTATTTACCACTACAAAGCTAGACACAAAGCCTTCCGTGCCAAGAATCCTGCGCTTTTCAAGCTCCTCGTCTGTAAGCTCGCCAACGGAATCGCCGTCAACGTACACGTACCCGCATGGAACAGAGCCAACAACGGCGGCGTTCCCGTGGTACAAGTCCACAACATCGCCATCTTCTGCCAAAACAACATTCTTAGGGTCCACGCCCGTTTTAACAGCAATCAAACCGTTTGCAACAAGATGCCTGTGTTCGCCGTGGATTGGCATAGCGCACTTTGGCTTAACAATGTTGTACAAATAGAGCAACTCGCCCTCATTGCAATGGCCAGAAACGTGAATCGCAGCATTGTCTTTGTTGATTACGCGAGCGCCCATTTGCACAAGCTTGTTAATAACCTTGTAAACTTCGTGCTCGTTTCCTGGAATTAAAGAGCTTGCAAGAATAACGGTATCAAACTCGTTAACTGTAATATCTTTGTGTATTCCGTCTGCAATTCGTCCAAGTGCTGCCATCGGCTCGCCTTGAGACCCCGTGCACATATAAACAAGCTTATCGTCTTGAATATCTTTTGCTTGCTTTAGATCTACAACAGTATTTTCTGGAATATGCAAGTAGCCAAGATCGGCCGCAATCGACATATTCCTAACCATTGATCGCCCAACAAACACCACTTTTCTGCCATACTTGTGCGCAGCATCTACCACTTGCTGAACGCGGTGAACGTGGCTAGAGAAGCTTGCTACGATTATCTTGCGCGATGCATTAGCAAACGCTTGATCCAAGGCTGGACCAATCGAAGTTTCTGGCTTAACAAATCCTGGAACCTCGGCGTTTGTGGAGTCTGCCATCAATAGGTCAATTCCTTGCTCGCCAAGCTTTCCAAATTCAACCAAATCGGTGATTCTATGGTCTAATGGAAGCTGATCTAGCTTAATATCTCCCGTATCTATAATCGTTCCAGCAGGAGTTTTTACGCATACAGCAAGAGCGTCTGGAATCGAGTGCGTTACGCTAATAAACTCCAAATTGTATGGTCCGACTTTTAGCTTTGATCGGCCTTCTACTTGAATTGTTTTTGGCTTAATCTTGTGTTCTTCGCACTTTGCTTCAACAAACGCAAGAGTGAGCTTAGAACCAATTAGCGGAATATCTGGGCGCATTTTAAGCAAATACGGCACTCCGCCAATGTGGTCTTCGTGGCCGTGAGTTAAAACTAGCCCGTCTACTTTATCTAGTCTGTTTTGAATGTAGTGGAAGTCTGGCAAAATCAGATCCACGCCTGGCTGCTCTTCTTCTGGGAACAAAACACCACAATCTATAAGCAAAATATGGCCGTTATATTCAATAACGTTCATATTTCGGCCAATTTCACCCAAGCCGCCAAGCGGAACGATTCGCATTGACCCCTTGCGATACTTTGGAGGCGCAACAAGCGCGCCCTCTCGCTGATCGTTTACAACTGGTGGAAGCGCATTGTAAGTGGCTTTAGAGCTTTTAGTAGACTTAAATCCTTTAGATGCCCTACTCACCTTACTTGATTCAGAGTCTTTAGTTTTTTTAGTTTTTGTATTTTTATTTGTAGTTTTATTTTCTTTTTTCACAGTTTTTATTGACTTTTTATTGTTTATATCTGGGGATTGAGGAATTTTTACAGAGTCTACAATCTCTGCAAGAATCTCATCCGTCGATTGCGTCGTTGTATCACTCATCTGCTCTATTGTAGCGTTAAGCCTCAACGGATTTACAAAACTGCGACTTCGCGCGTGCAACAAAAAATGGCAATCACAAAAATACCGTCTTAAAAGACTGCCTTACAAGGCTGTCTTAAAATGCCGCGAAAAATGAAAGTCGAAAATATTAAGCCAAATCTAGTGCTCTAGCACTCTAATACTCTAATGCTTGCCGTACTTTTTCCAAATCTTAATTCCAATACCAACAAGAACAACCACGATTGCAAAAATCATGGAGCCAAGTATTGCAGAACCCGATTGAGTGTCAGCGAATCCAGCTGCCGAGCAAATAAGTGAACCAAACATTTCTTGCCTTCCCAGTTTGTTTGAAACCTATAACACAATTCTACAATACTTTTCTTCAAAAGATAATCGCTATATACAATCGCAAAAATCGTAAAAACAATCACATCGCAATAGACGCGACTAATCTGCGCGAAAACTTTTCCGCATTTTGTAGCTCTAATCAGCATTTTGAACAACAAAACACGGAACAACCTTCCGCACTTTGTACCAAATTTGACCTAAAACACGTACAAAGTCGGGAAGAAACAAAACAACATCGGCAAACTTTGACGCCATAATGTAGACTAGAAAGACACTCAAAAATCAATCATGTTAATCATGTTAAACATGTTAAGCGCATACAAATTTAAGGGAAGTGAATATGTCATCGAAATCGGCGCAGCCAAAGTCTTCGCCTATGTCAAACTACGTAAGATTGTTCTCATTCGAAGGAACACGAGCGTTTTGCATATCTGGAGCAATAGCAAGGCTGCCTATTTCGATGATGGGTTTAGGAATCGTTCTGGCATTAAACCACATTTACAACAATTGGACTATTGCTGGAACAATGAGCGCCGCATACGTGCTATCGCAAGCAGCCGTAACGCCATTATACGCAAAACTTTTTGATAGATTTGGTCAAAGAAAAGTTGGAACACTTGCTCTAAGTGTGCAAGTTGTAGCTATGCTATCTTTTGCTTTTGCAGCACTAATACGTGTGCCATTGCCAATACTTTTTGTGCTTGCAATTTTAATGGGCGTTACGCAATTTGCATTCGGCGCACTTGTTAGAACTCGCTGGGCGTACACACTTAAAAGTCAAAGCGACGACACGCTACTAAACGTTGCGTATGCGCTTGAATCTGGAATTGACGAGATTGTGTTTATATTCGGACCAATTCTTGCAGCGTGGCTTGCAACTAGCGTTCACCCTGTATCTCAGCTTTTTGTGCCAGTTCTAGCAAGCGGACTAGGCGGAGCTTGGTTCTTATCGCTTAAAAACACGCAACCTGCGGTTGTTAAAGTTGTGCAAGTAGAAAGCGCACCTAAATACGACGAAGACGTACAAAACGCTATAAGCGAGCAAAGCGAAAATGTACAAAATGTGCAAAATACACAAAACGCACAAAACGCGCAAAAAAGCAACAACACTACAAAACTTATCGACAAGCTTTCGCTTAAACAACTCAAAAACAAAAATCGTAAAAATAAGCCTAAAAACGTGCTTCTTTACCGCGGAATCATACCGCTTGTTGTTATGTTCCTTGTTTTTAACATGAGTTTTAGCGCATTTGACGTATCTGTTACAGCAGCAATGCGCGCGCAAGGATTAGACACTTTAATTGGTTTGCAACTTGCACTATTCGCATGCGGGTCTTTAGTTGGAGCCGTTATTTTTGGCTCGCATAAATTCCGCGGATCTAATTGGTCTCATCTAATTGTGTTTTTAAGCCTTCTTACTATTGGCTTTATTCTTATGAACATTAACATAGATAGACTTGTGCTTCTAAGCATTTTTGAGCTTTTAAGCGGACTATGCGTTTCTCCTATTTTTGCAACTGGAAATCTTATTGTTAAAGACACAATTCCAGAGCATTCGCTTACCGAAGGATTATCTTGGCTGCCAACAGCATCTGCAGTCGGAGCTTCTCTTGGATCAATGGTTGCAGGCTTTGCGATTGACGCGTGGAGTTCGCATGGCGGAATGATGGTTCCGTGGATTTCTACGCTTATTGCTATTCCAATCGCGTCAATTGGGTGGATTATTGTAACGCGCAAACGCAGTTAATTTGCGCAATCAATCTTCCGCTTTTTGTAGCTCAAAACAGCAAAATCAGCAACAAAAAGCGGAAATAATGCTTAGGCAGGTCGTCTCGCGCGCGGTCTAAGCACTACAACAATCAAACAATTAATCCATAGGTATTTGATAAAATCGCGTTGAAAACTTGATACCCCCCCCCGTAGAGCTGTATACTGTTTTCGTATGAAGCAAGGTTTAAAAAAGATCGCAATGGAAGCGAACAAAAAATTGCGATTCTCGCACAAAATCTTGTTTAAACAGAAGAGTCTACGATTTTTAAATCACTATAAAGAGGAGAGGTTAGTTATGAACGCTAAGCTTGCCGTAGCAATATCTTTAGGCGCAAGTTCTCTTGCATTATTTGGCATGGCAGGTGTTGCCAATGCTGAAACGGTTACTCCACCAAATTCTGATACAAATCCAACACCTGTTGTACAGACTCCACAAGGCGGAAACGCAAATCCTGACGGCAATTCAGGTAATAAAAATCCTCAACCTGGAAACACAAATCAAGGAAGCACAAATTCTGTAAACACAAATCAAGGTGGTGCTTCTGAGCAGAGTCAATCTGACAGCACTCCTGCAGGCCAGCAGGGAGAAAGTGCTACAGATAAAGCTCAAAAAGAGGCTGATAAAGTTATCAAGGATGCTAATGCAGAAAAAGAGCAAGCTGAAAAAGAAGTTAATGAAGCTCAAGGCGCTGCTGACAAAGCAAAAGGGGAAGCAGATACAGCTAATGGCGATGTAAAAACTGCTCAAAAAGACTTAAACAACAAGAAAGAGTTAGTTAAAACAGCTGAAGAAGAAAAAGGTAAAGCTGATAAGGAATTATCTGAGCAGCAGACTGCAGTAGATAAGGCTGACAAAGAAGTTAAAGACAAGAAAGCTGTGCTTGATCAAGAGCAAGAAAAGCAGACTGCTGCTGAAAATAAGCTGAAAGCAACTAAAGAAGAAAAAGGCAAAGCTGAAGGCGAGCTTGGAACTGCAAACGAAGAAGTTACTACTAAAACTCAACAGCAGAAAACTGCTGAAGGAAATGTAACTATCGAACAAGGCAAACTAAATACTGCAAATACTGAACTTCAAACTGCTCAGACAAATAAAGAGAACGCTCAGAAAGAAGCAGATAGGCTTTCTAGCGAGGCTGATCAAAAAGAGCAAGCACAAAAAGAAGCAGAGCAAGCTGTAACGGATAACGAAAACCAGAAGGAAGAAAAGAACAAAGAAATAAAGCGTTTGCAAGAGCATAAGTCTGCAGACGAAGATCCAAATGTAAAGAAGCTTAAGGGCGAAGCAGAGCAAGCTCATGAAGCTTATACTAAAGCTCAAGGCGAGTTAAATCAAAAAACAAATGACATTGCAAATGATAACAATACAATACAAAGCGAAACTGAAAAGCTAAATAATGCAAAAACTGCTCTTGAGCAAAATGAAGACGGAAAGAAGTTTAAAGACGCTCAAGATAAAGTAGAAGAAGCGGAAAAAGAAGCAAAAGAAGCTGAAGACGCCTATAACAAAGCTAACACCGAAAAACTCGATGCTAATGTTCAAAAAGGTTTCGACGGTTTCCTAGATTACATAATCTCAAAATATAAGAATGATAATTCTGCAAAAGGTAAAGCTATATACGAGGATGCTCAAAGAGCAAAGGATATACTTACTGGAAAAGATGTTGTTATCCCTGACACGGTTACAAAAACTGCAGATGGAGGAGAAATAACACATAAAGGACGCACAATTAAAGCACCAATGTGGTATAAGGATTTGGTGAAGCTTAAGCGAGTAGGCGGCGCTGATTCCTTAAAGAATTTGCAAGACGCTGCAACGTATTATAAGCCTCTTAACGAAGAGCGAACCAGCATAGGACTAAATGCTCTTAACGTGAACCTTAGCATGATTGCTGAGAGTATTGTGAATTCATACTACTCAGGAGCTGTTATTGAACATTCTGTAAAACATGCTGATTACAATTCAGCTTCATCTATGAATACTCATCCATATTTGGATTCGTCCGAAAATCTTGCATGGGGTCCATTCGATAACTATGATGCTAATAAACGAACACATGGATCAAAACCTAATTCCCAGAATGCAATGGATGGCTGGTATGATGCCGAAAAAGCAATTTATGATGAGGCTATTAATACAGGCAAATGCAAAGATAAGAATAACAAGGAACACAATTTTTCTGAGAGAGATATAGAATTTTTAAAGGCTCATCGCTACGATTTTATGCATCAAACATATAGTTCTGATGCAGTTGACAGTGATTTTGAATCAGCAGTTGGCCATTACCTAAACTTTGTTGATAATAAAATTAATTCTTGCGGTTTTGCCGATAGCAATAATTCCGTCGCATTGAATGAGGATGGTGAAAATGTTGTTGTATGGCATGGAAGCGAAGAAAAATCGCAGCTTAGTGTAGAAGAGTTTACAAAATCTCTCAATGAGTACATAGCCAATCTTACTGGTACGAGAGATTCAGCAAATAAACTTGAGCCATCAAATGCAGAAAATTTGAAGTCTCTATCTGCAAAGATTACTGAGAAAAATAAGAAGCTATTTGACGCTAAGTATGAGCTTCGTAAAGTTCAGTATGATTTGAATATGACTCCTGATGGAGAAAATACTCCTTTGCAAACTAGAGAAAAGGATGATTTACAAGCTCAAAAAACAAAGATAGAAAATGCTAAAAATGATTTAGATAAGGAAATAGAAAAGATAGAGAAGTTTGTTCAAGAATATGCAAAAAATCCTACTGGCGCATGGGGGCCAAATGCAAAACAAGATTACGAGCATGATGTGAAGTCGTATCTTCCTTGGGCTAAGAGTCAGTCTAGTGATTATGCTGAAGAGATTAGCAGAATTAGCTCTGAACTCGAAGGACTGAACGCAAAAATTGCTTCCTCTAGCGCAAAAGGCAATGTTGTAACATCTCTTGTAAAAAACGTTAAAGACGCAAATACTAAAATTGCAGATGCTAACGCAAAATTAGTTGAAGATACAAGGGCTAAGGAAAGCCTAGTACAAAAAGTTTCTGAATTAAATACTGCGGCTCAAAAAGCTAAGCAAGAAGCCCAAACAGCTGAACAGGCTGCAACTCAAGCATCTCAAGAAAGCAAAGAGAAGCGCGATCAGCAAATTCAGCAGCTTCAGACCGCTCTTCAAGGCTTGGAAGCAAAAGCCGAGACTTTGAAGACAGAAGCTCAAAGAGCCAAGACTGACGCTGAAACAGCTCGCACTGCTGCCGACAATAAGCAAGCTGAAGTTAATGGCACACTTACTCAGAATGTTAAGGCTGCTCAAGAAAATGTTGATACAGCAACTAAAGCTGTTGCGACTGCTGAAGCTGCAAAGAAACAAGCTGATACCGAGCTTAAAAAAGCTAAAGATAAGGTATCTACTCTGCAGCAGACGATTCAGACTCTTGAAACGCAGATTGCAACTGAGAATCAGAAAGTTACTGAAGCTAATGGCAAAGTTCAAGCTGCTCAGAACGCTCTTCAAGGCGCTCTAAAAACACAAGAGCAAGATAAATCAGCGTTTACAGCAGCAACCCAAAAAGCTCAAAAGGCTGCTGAAAAAGTTGAGACGGAAAAAGCAGCTGTTGAAGACGCAAAGAAAGCTGTTGTTGAGAAGATTAAACTTGCTCAGACTGCTGTAGCAAATGCTCAAGCTAAGGTTAAGCATGCTAAAGAAGTTGTTGCAGAAGCTAAAACCAAGATTGAAAAGATAAAGAAGAATCTTGAAACCAAGAAGACAACTTTAACTGCAACTACTAAGGATGAAAAAGTTATACAAGAGCTCAACGCAATATTCTTGGCAGCCTATAAACCGTTTGACACCTTCATAGAAACTATGACAGGAAAAGTTAGTGCACTGCAAGATACTGCTAAAAATCTCAGCACGTCTGCAACAGAACTCACAAAACAGCTGCAAACAGTTTCACCAGAGTCTGTTACACCACCAGTGACTCCTCCAACACCTGCGCCAGTTCCAGCACCAGCTCCTGCGCCAGTACCAACACCATCCCCTGCTCCTGCGCCAAGCGGAGATACAACAGTGCCTGGTTCTAACTCTGGCTCCAGTTCTAGCAATGATTCCAGCTCCAATAGTTATGATTCTAGTAGTGACTCCAACTGGTACAACCAGTATCTTGCAGGATACGCTAAGAATCTGTTTGGAAACGAGCAACCTGGATTTAACGCTGCTATTCCAGCTGCACAATCGCAAAGTGCAAACGGTGCAAACGGCGCAAACGGAGCAAATGCTCAGAACGCTAATGGCGTTGCGGCGAATAATGTTGCAGGAGCTGCGCACGCTAACCGCATCGCAGCAGCACTTGCGGCCGCTGGTGCTAAGGCCGCAGTCAAGGATCTTGCTAAAGCACAAGATGCTGCTAAGGATTCTGCTGCTAAGAGCGAGTCCAATAAGGATAATGCAAAGAACGATGCAAAGGATTCTGCAAAGAGCGAATCTAAGAACGAATCTAAGAGCGAATCCAAGGAAGATTCCAAGAGCGCTCAGGCATCGGGCGATGCACAAAACGGAGCACAAAGCGCATCCAACAGCACTACGATTAAGATTGTTGCAGCTATAGCGACTGTTGTTGCTGGAATCGCAGCAATCGGAGGCGGCACTTACTTCGCTCGCCATCGTCGCGCATAATCAAAACTAAATAAAACAAAAACCGCGGTTGACTGGTCTTAACTGACTCGTCTGCCGCGGTTTTTTGTATCTACGCACGCTTCCGCTTTTTGTAGCTCTACACACGAAAATCAGCAACAAAATGCGGAAAAAACGACGCTTCATGTAGTGAATATACGCGTATTATTTTCCGCACTTTGTACGCGCGACGACCTGCCTGAGCACTTAGAGCGTAGCGTGCGAGGGCAATTCGGAGCGCTGAGCCGCTCAAGGCAGAAGCATTGCTTCTGCGCTGCAAAGCGCTTTGACTGAGCTTGAAATTGCATAACGCATTTCAAGCTCCTTCAAAGCGTGATTTGGCTCAAATGTAAAGTCCAGTGGACTTTACATGCCAAATCAGCCGAGCGGCTACTAATAGCCGCGAGGAATAGCGCGCTTAGACCGCGCGAACGATAGGCCAAATTTGGTACAAAAAGCGGAGTTAATCAGCGCGATTGATGCGTGCGTTTTGTGCGGTTTACAAACGGCTCGCCCGAGTATATGTACAAGTCCTCAACAAGATCTTTTACGCGATCCGCATACTTTTCGTGATCTTTTTTAGCCCACGTAGCATCTCGCCTAAGCCCGTGATAATCGTAGAAACTAACATCGCAAGCCGTATCTGTGTGCAAAAAGTAGCGGTTCACTCCGCGGCTGCGCAAATGTTGCATTGTGCGCTTCCACAATCCGCCGCCGACTCCGTGCCCGCGAGCGTCTGGAGAAACAATAAAAAGCTCCAACTCTGCCTGAGTCAAGTCGTTAATATGGCTCATCGCCTCTAACTTGCGCTCAATCTGGCCCATGCCAATCGCAGAATCCAATGCTTTTGCGTGCAAAGAATCGTCTTTGCTAGACATCTTTGCCTCTTGCTCTTCTAGCATCTTCTGCACTTGCTTAAACAGCACCTTATCTCCGTACACGCGCGCAAGCAAAAGTCCCATAAATTTGCCGTTTATTGTTGCAACAGTTCCGTACGTAGAAGGCTCCAAATAGTGCAGCACAAATCGCCTAGAAAGATTGCGCGAAGCATCTGCTCCAACAGCATTCGCAATCCCCCATGTGCGCTCGTATTCTTCTACGATTGCGTCAATGTCGTTAATTTTAACTGGACGAAACTCAACCGTCATTTTGTCCTTCTTTTACTTTTACTAACTTTACTTCTACTAACTTAAATCGGCTTATGCCCTACTTTTAGATTACCAAATACGTTGATTCTAAAAAGACGCCTCACTCAAAATCTCGTCACGAGTTTTGCTCAGCGCGTGAATCTCGCGATTTTCCGCACGCGCCTCGCTAACGTAGTAAAGAGTGGCATCAATGCAGCTTAAATCAACGTTTGTTGCGCGCGCAAGCAGTAGCCTATACCAGTCAAGCTGCTCAAGTTTTAGGCGAATATCTTCCGCGCTTTTTGGTCGCTTACCCGTCTTCCAGTCAACGATTGTATAGAGTTTTGATTCGTCGTTAGCGTCTAATCCTCCTGCAAAAACAGCATCCAAAGTGCCATTGATGATTCTATTTGCAAATTCCGTATTATCGATTTGCATTAAAATCGGCATTTCTGCAGCAAGCGGCACTCGTTTTGCCCAACGCGATTCTATAAGCCGTTGCTTCCATTCGTCTAGTTGAGCGTCTTGAGATTTGGACAAATCATTAGCGAAGTCCGCATTCTTGCGACTTTGATTAAACTCGTAAAGCAAATCTTTGCGATCTTGAGGAATAAATTGCTCATCTAACAAAGTTCCGCTTTTTACAACTGACTGCCACTTAGCACACTCGGATGCGCTAGAAGGTACTGCAGAGTCTACAAATTGTTGCGCCCAAGCGTGGAACTTGGTGCCAAGATTTGCATCCATTGACGAAACGGAAGGAATTGGTCGAATGCAAGCCAATAGATTGTTGTAAACTCGATCGTTTGCGCGCGCGCTAGCGCTATCTTTTGCGTTTGTGGAATTTGCACCGTTTACATCAGGCGCAACTTTGCTTATTTTTTGCAAAGACGTTACGTTAAGCCTAGATCCGTTGGAAATCTTTTCCACCTTTTTTGCCAAGTCTTCTAGTGAATAATCGCCAGCATTTTGCGCAGTTAAATCGGCATCTTGAACAAACGCTTTTGCGCGGTAATAAAGCGATTTTTGAGAAGACATTAAGGAAGATTCGCCATCAAAATCGCCATCAAAATCTTCACTCTTAACAAGCTTTGCAGATTCTTGAAGTGCATTTTCTACATCTTCACTCAAAGCACAAGGCCATTCAAGCACGCTTTCTTTAGCACGAGAATCGCTTTGAACTTTAATTTTTCCAAAATCTTTAGCAAACTCATGAGCAAAATCGCCTGCAATAAAGCCAAAAACGTCTTCACTGGAAACGTCTTCACTAGAGTCATCAGAATTACTAGAATCGCCAGAATCCACAGAATCGCCAGCATTTTCCGCCTCGCATTTTTTAACTTCAATCACACCATTAAGCGACTTTATAGCTTCCATCGACTCCTTAAGAAACACCGAAGCGGCGCGCTTACGCCCATTTTCTTCCGAATCTCCCGAATTTGCTGAACCAGTTAAAAGCGCTGCAAACTTTGCGCGCGTAAGAGCAACATACATAAGATGGCGCTCGTCCATGTGAAGCTGGATTCCGCGCTCCTCACTTTGCGTAAATGGCATAAAATCAACGCTTTGCTGGGATTTATACGCATTATACACACTGCGAGTTTCTTCGCTCAAAAAATCGCCAGCAACCGCAGAGCCAGCATCCACCTCTTGAACAGCAGCCGCGAAATCACACAAAGCTTTGATTCTATTTGGCTTAATCTCGTCAAAAATCTTTTGTACACTATCTAAACTTTGCATGGATTTTTGGGGATGCATTGCCTCGGCACGCGTTACTGTATGCGGAAAATGCGGCAAAATATTGGCATCCACGCGCAACGCAGAAGGCACGCTTGCGGCAAACTCAATCGGTATGCGAGCGCTGGCTTGCCCATTATCATCAACTTTTAGCGAATCGCCTTGATTACTTGGAAAAGCGCCCTCGTTTAGCCCAACTACAGCAACTGCTGGCCATTGCAAACCCTTTGATTGGTGAACTGTCATTAAAACAACTTGCGCGCTATTTTGCTCTGTTCTAGAAGCTTGCAGATCAAGCGTTTTTGCTGAGTCAATCCAATTGATTAGTCCGCGCAAACTAACATCTTGCCACTCGCCCATCTCTTGCACATACGTTTCTACAATCGCGTTTAGCGAATCTAGCACATTGTGCATGTCGTTAAGCATTGTTTGATTGCTAAAATCCTTGTATTTTAAGGCCGCTCCAACAGCGCTATCAATGTCTACGTTAAGCGCTTCAACAGCTGATTGCATAACGCTTGTTAGCGAATTTCTTTGCACGCGATCAACTTTATTTAGGATTTTACTAAGTCGGCTTACGGCAGCGAATGCATGCGCGCTCAGCTTTTCTCGCATTTGGCTAACCCAATAATCGCCAGCAACCGCAGACTTACCAAAATCCCCAAAATCGCGCATAATCAAATCAGCCAAATACACTCCGCCATAAATATTTATGACTTGCGCCGATATTTCCCCACTATTTGCCTTATTTCTAAGATTTCGAACAGCACAATCCCACTGACTTCTAGGCAATCCCTCCTCAACAAGACCAGCCGCTGCGTACACGTTGTAAAGATATTCCGTATTCGCACTATTTGCGATTGATGCCAACACACCCAAATCCGCGGTAGATAGCGCAAAACGAGGAGTGGCAAGAAGACGCATAAGCGAATTGGAGTCGCTGTGGTCTTGAATCACTCTTAACAGACTTAAAACGTCTTTAACAGCAGGCTTTTCAATAATCGAAGAGTAGCCAACTATGCTCGTGCGAATACCAGCATCCTCCAGCTTTTGAGCATATTGTGGCATTTTTGCTTTACTTCTAAAAAGAATCGCAAGTTGCGGTTCGAGCGGATTTTCGCCATATTTTTCAACGATTTTTTTAGCAAATCGCACAACTGCATCAATTTCTTCGCTTTGATTTGGCATAAATAACGCGCAAACAGTTCCGTTTGGCGCATCATCTTTTGGCTTTAAAGTTTCCACTTGCACTTCGCGATCGTCAATGCTGCTAAATCTACGACTTGCGTTTTGCGTTGAATTATCGCCATTTTCCGCACGCATCGGCTCGGTTAGCGCGTTTGCAACTTTTAGTATAAACAGCGAATTTCTGCGCGTAACAGTTAGCGAATACTTGTTTTGCGCGCTTATGTTAAAGTCTTGTTCAAACTTACAAAAAGCTCCAGTTGAAGCACCTCTAAACGAGTAGATTGCTTGGAATGGGTCGCCTACTGCCATAACATGCGTGCGACCCCCCTCTACAGCATCAAAACCGCCATAAAACAGCGTATTTATAAGCATTGCTTGCGTTGTAGAAGTATCTTGATACTCGTCTAAAAGAACTTGCGAATATTGATTCCTGTATTGCGCGCAAATCGAAGGAAAATGCGTAACCAAATAATAAGCTGCAATCGTAAAATCGCTAAATTGCGCCATATTTACGCGCTTTTTTTCGGCGTCAAATTGCAAAACAAGATCTAGCAAAATGTCTCGTTTTAGGCAAGCGTTGTATAGATTTATGCAAAATTGCAAGCACGAATCATCCCAATATTTTTCGTAATTTTTGCACGCATTCTTAAATTTTTCTGTAGACGCTTTCGCTACGTCTTGTTCACTCATTCCAGCCGTTTTTTTGACTTTTTTGTATTTTGGAATAGCTGGAGCTTTTGACGCAAGTGGTGATTCTACTTTTCTATCTGCAATAACATTTTTTAAATGTTTTGCAAACTCATTATTCCACTCGCGTATTTTTTGAACAGCTTGAGGCACGCTTGAGCACGTTTCGCCTATACTATCTACTCCAATCATCGAGCACGATATTTCGGCACAAAGATTAATAACATCAGCACACAAAGTGTCAAAATTATATAGCTTACTTAAATTTTTAGCGTTATTTTGTGGATTATCTAAATATTTTCCGATTATACTTTTTATGATTTCCATCGCGCCAGCGTCGCTTAATGGCATTGTGTTTTGATTAAAGCCAACCAAAAGCCCGTATCTTCTTACGATTGATTGAAAGAACGCGTCATACGTCATAACTTCTGGCTTTAAGAATGACTTTGCTCCGCTTGCGCTAACCTCCGAAGAAACGCGACTTAGCAATTCCGCAGCAGCTTTATTTGTAAACGTTAAACCCAATATGGACTCTGGTGGAACTTTGCTTTTAATTAAATGTATTACGCGGCGAGTCATAGTGTACGTTTTGCCGCTTCCAGCTCCAGCAACAATTAGCACGTCTTGATTAATCGGCGCTTCTATAACGTTTTTTTGCTCTAAACTCGGAGCACTATTAGGCGTGGATTTTACGGCGCTAACGTTGTTATTGCTCATTTTTACCTTCAATCACTTCGTAAACAGTGTCCACTTTTTCTGCACACGCAGGGCAAACGTCTAAACATCTACAATAATTTTTATGATCCGCTTTTGGCTCTACAGCAAAACTTGTTGACTTAACAGCAGCAGCGGCAAAAAATACGCGAGATATCATCATAAGCGACCATTTTGCGCGCATTGGCAATTTCACAAAATCTGCCCACGCACTTTGACTTACGCCTTGCGCAGGATTTTGCTCATCAATGCTTGGAAGATCGTAAAGTCGATTATTGTTAGAATATCTGTAACGACTTATGATTTCACTAGCGCTTAGCGAGCCATCTTCGTCAAACAGCGAAGGCTGACAAATATTCTCCGCAACGCCATTATCTTGCGCAGGAGAATCCTTGTACACAACGTGGAACAGCGCACTTCGCGCGATTTTTGTGTGCTTAAGCTTTAGCAATTGCTCATAATCTTTGTTGTTTTCGGAGCAAAAAACAATTCCTAGTTGATAGCAAATAAGTTGCAAATCGTTAAAAACTTGCTGTGTTTTAGGAACTTTTCCTGTTTTATAGTCGATTAGGCGAATTTGTTGCGTGTTGTCGTTTAACTTTCTAAGTTCCATGCGGTCGATTCGCCCCTGGATTCTAACGCGCAAATCGCATGAGCCGCCATTAGGCCATCCGCCTACCAAAAATCCCATTATTGAATAAAGATCTTCCAAGCTTGTTTGCGATTTAGCAGCAAGATTGTACGCGTTTAGAATATCGTCAAAGCCAAAAGTGGCGTTTATTTGGCACTCGCAATAAGCTTCCTCAAGACTACCCAAAGGAACATCTGCAATAGTCGGCTTAGCTGTTTTTGACTTTTCTGGCGCAGGCAGAATCTTTGTTACAACACCATCTTCGTCTTTTTGCACAAGAATCGGGTAATTTTGCCCGTTTAGCGAGCCTACAAAATATTGAGAAATCGTGTAAAGCGCGCGGCGAACATTCAAATCGTTTTTTATAAAACGGTAGCGGTCTTTTACGTTAGAAATACTAGAATCACTTGGGCAAATCGAATAATAATGCTCAATCATCTTATTTGCAACGTCTTCAATCGCCTTTTTTTGCAAAGCACTAAACGAATCAAACGAAAAATCAAAGTCCGCAGATTCCTGCGCACGAGTGCCAACAAACCCACTAACAAACGCTTGAAGCTGTGGGTAGTTTTTGCGCAAATAATCGTTGTCTAAATGCTCATCTTGACTTGCCCACCTTGCAGTTTCGTGAATAAGCGTACCAAATTGTGCTGCCGTGCTTCCTACGGCAGGCCCCGCAAATTTACTTTCCAAAAGGCAACAAACTGGGCAAGACCAAAGTTTATCTACCATTGAAGGAGATAGAGTTACAAGATTTTTACTAGTGGAGACTTTTTCTTGTGACTTTTCTTGTGATTTTTCTTGTGATTTTAGTGGCGATTCTTCTTGCGATTCTGCGGTTGCTGGCGATTCTGACTTCGCAGAATCAATCGCAGAATCGTAATTTTTACGCATAAAATCCCAATTATTTGGATTTGCTGCATCAACTCCGTTGTTTTTAAGCAGATTTAACGCATCTAACGCATCTTGAATCGTAGAATTTTTTGCCATTTTATGGCCATTATTAGAGCCACACTCCTCTTTAGCAAGCGTGATTCTAGACGCACAAACAAGACCTCTTGCATCGGCATCAACCGCCGCAAAATCGCCACAAAAATCTGTGTAATCGCAGCTTCCGTCTTGATTTCTCCAATAAATCTCTGGCAAATAGTAGTACAAAAAGTCCGAAGGAACGCAATCATCACTATTAACCGCGCTTATGCAAAGATGTTTGCGAGCGCGCGTAATTGCCATTAGCAAACTTCGCTGTTCGCCAGTAAAAATCGCTTGTTTATCGCTTACGCAAATGCCATTAGGATTTTTAGAATACGCATCAAAGAAGTACGTTATATCGTTAATATCGCTACTATCGGATTTATCGCCACTTTCTCCACTCAAAATCCTGCTATTTAGCACAATATCAACAAGCGTTTCCGAAGCAAACATAGTACTTCTAGCGGCCGTATTCGGCCAAACTCGCTGCTGAACCGCAGGAATCCACACGTAATCCCAAAGTCTTCCAACCGAACCAGAAGGCGTTGTAAGAGTCACAGCGTCTGGAAGAGGCGCCACACTTGCAAGCGAATCCGCTTCAATTTCCATTTGGCGAACTTGATCAATAAACTCCGCGATTGTTGGGCCAGCCGAACCTCCATTAGGCATCTGCTGGCCTTGCGCAACCGTATACGAGAATGAATTCGCATACTCAAAAAGCCGCATTGCAGCGTCTAGCCTATCGTTTGCCGCGCGGCCTTCATCATTGTTGCTAAGCGCTTGAATTTGCCACTTTTTAGCGCAATTGCAAAGATTCCAAGCCTTGCCTAAAACGTAGCTAACTTGATTTTCTCCGCTGTTTTTAACTTTTTCAAGGTTATTTTTTAGATTTTTAGAAAGTCTTAGAACAATATTAAACACGCGCATCAACGCACGCATATGAACACTGTTTGGGCGCATTTTTTGCAAAACAGAAAAGATTTCTGTAGACTTTGCGCCTTGAGCCTCTTCGTTTTCTGAATCACCTAAATCACCTGAATCCGCAGAGCAGCCGTCAATAAGCGACTTAAGAATCAAAAGATAACACGACTCAATGCTAAATTGCGTGCTATTTGCGTTTGGTTTCGCGCTAAAAACGCGATTATCAACCGTAACGCTTGCACTTTCAATTGCAGATGACTCGTTTGCGCTTAAAAGGCGATTGCTAAGCACTTTCCATTGCTCTATAAGACCGTGTAATGGCGAATTTTCTTCGCTTGCATTTACACCGTTCGCCTTTACATCACTTGCGTTTTCGCCTGAAATCACTTCACTAAGCGAACAAATTGAGCGCATAAGCGAGTCAACAGCAGCCAAACTTGCGCAATTGTAGTCGCCAAAATCCACAAGTGGGCTTTCCAAAACCGTCTTTATTCTAGAACGAACAAAATGCGCAATCGAATAAAGCGTGTAATTGCCCGAATGCACGCTTTTTGCTAAATCGTCAACGCTTTTTTGGCTAAATTGCGCTAACTCAATAATCGCAAAAAGCGCTTTAATAAACGGCTCGTCTCTAAGCGCGCGCGTAACACTCGAATAGCGCACAGGAACTCCGTCTTTTCTAAGACGCTCTCCAAACGCGCGAACTGTTGCATTATCGTGCGCAATTATTGCCATGTTTTTCCAAGGAATCTTATTGTCTAAATGAGAGCGTTTTATTTGCCAAATAACACAATCCATCTCTTGGCTAGGAGTTCTGTACAAATCGCCAGAAACCGAAGAATTTTCTGTTTTTTGCGAATTTGATTCGATTTTTTCTATAGGAAAAGCACCTTGAATATTGGCCATTTTCCAAGCCCTGCGGGCCATTGGCGTTTGCGTTGGCATAAGCGAAGCAATCGAAAGAGAAACGCGCGCAGAAAAAAGATTTAGCGCAATTGAGCGATTGGAATGGTTTAGAAAATCGTGTATATTTTGCGATTCTTTGCGCTTTATATCTTGCGACGCCTGTGTTGCAAAATCTTCGCCAAATCCTTCGACTTTATAATCGCAAATTTTAGAAACAGCAGCTTGCATAACGCCATTTTGCGCTGATTCAACAACGTAATCTGGGTACGATCCGCGGAAGGATTGAACGGATTCGTCGGGATTTGCCGTTAAAACAATTCTCACTCCCAAGCGCGCTAGCGACTCAAGAAAAGCCAAGCCAGCAAGCGTTACGTCGTGAAAATCGTCAACAACTAACATGCGCGGAAGGAAGAGTTTAAGAGCGTAAAATTCAAGGGAAGAATCGCAAGATTCGCAAGATTCATTAGCACTATTGCAATGTAAATTATTAAAAATATCGTTCAAAATTTGAACGCCACTTGCCAAAAGCCTAGAAGAATCAAGCCTAAAAGCGTTCGGATACTTTTTGCGCACGCAATCCGCATACTCGCTTCTAAGAGCAAAAGCCAAATTCCATTGAGTTCTAATGCGGCTAACAATAATAGACGATACAAAATCCGAGTTAACGCTAAGCTGCGAGTCCAAACTGTTCAGCATATTTTTTTCCGCAGAATCGCTTACAATGCCCATCTCGTCTAAGCGCGCGAGCATATCTCGAAGTTGATGAATAAAAGCGCTATTTACAGAGATGTTAGAGATGTAATTGGAATCGAGCGAATCGCTAAAATCATGCGAATCATACGAATCCTCGCTATTTTGCGCGTTTTGTAATTTAGAAATTGTGTAAATCCAAGAATCTTTAGAAGAATCGCTAGAAGAATCTTTAGACGAAGAATCTTTGGAATAGTCGCTAGCAAAATACTCACTAAAAAGAGCGCAAACTTTGCAATTGCCACTATCGCCTTGCAAAACGTGATTAACGTGTACGCGCACAACTTCACGAAGAAGAGCATCTTGCTCAGCGCCATTAAGCAACTTAGGTGCAGGCATGCCAAAAAGCTTGTTTCGCGCGGAAATCAAACTAAACGCAAGCGCGGAAAGTGTGCCAACTGGGCGCGATTGATGCGAAACACCCAAGTTTTGAATCACGTAATCCGACATTCGTGCAGCTGTAGAGCGATTTTGAGCAGCAGCAACAGCTATATCACCACGAATAGCGTTTTTTAGCAAAAGCTGCGCAGCGCGATTATTGAGCGAGCAAGGCGAATCAGATGCCGCGCTCCAATCAAAACGCAAACCCAAAAGCAACGCGCTAAGCGCAAAACTTGACTTGCCAGCGTTTGGTGCTCCAAAAACAAGCAAAACATTGGTGTTGCGTTCATGCGCGTTTTTAAGAGTGCCATTTAGCAACGATTGAACAGCAGCCAGCGCAGATTCTTCCGTACACATAAACACAATTCTACCAACTGGCTTGCGTTTGTATGTAACTTTGTAGTGCGTTTGTACCAAAAAATGCCCAAATTAGATACAATCGCACTACAGTTTCATTTGTTTGTGTAGTGCGTTTGTATCACGACACGCCATAAATTAGGTACAAACGCACTACAAAAAATGAACAAAACATTGAACAAAAGTTAACATAGACGACAAAACGCGGAAAAGCAGGTCGTGCCGTTAGCGCGGTCTAAGCGCGCTAACGTCTTCGCCGCACGTAAAGTCCACTGGACTTTACGTTTGAGCGGCTCAGCGAATCGAGGTGATTTCTCGCGCATTATGCAGCTCGAAATCGTCGATTCGCGCTACGCTTTAAGCGCTCCGGCAGGTCGTCGCGCGCGCTATTGTTGATTAGAAAGTCGCTTAGCGCGAGCGTTTTTAATCGCAAGAAATGCTATTCCAATGCCAATAAAAATCAGCGTAAAAATGGCAAGCAAATAAACAACGCCCACTCCAAGCGCAGTGGAATTAAATGTGTTTGGCGCAAATCCAAACCACCCTGCAGGCGCTTTGTAGTTCAAAAAGTTGTACGGCGCTGCCATAGCATGCTCTCCCCATCGCACGCCAGCAAACTCGCTTAGAGCAACAGCGTACGCAACGTAAGTGAGCGGCGGAATCGTAGCAAAATAAACGTGCGCACGGCTGGACTTGTACTTGTAATCAAAAAGAACAAAGTCAAAAATTGCGAGCAACGGCGTTATAAAATGCACACATAAGCTTGAGCACCCATTGTTCATGTACGCGCCAACAAATCCGAGCTTGTTTGTAGGAGCCAAAAAGCACAGATACAGCGTAAACGTGACGGCAATCGAAATCGTCATCATAAACTTAAAAACGTACCATACGTTTGGCTTTGAATCTACCCAGCCGCCAGCGCGCTCAGCATGCACACCCTGCACACCCTGCTCATCGCTTTTAGACTTAAGCGCACTTCGCGTGTCTAAAATCAGCGAGCCGAGCAGCGCCGCACAAATCATCAAGTTAGAAAGATTCGTAAAATACGTTAGCGCCATTGAATCCCAAGACATTGCCATTCCGTAAATGGACGAAACTATTGCAATAACTCGAATTATGGTTCTTGTAACGTAATCTTTGCGCGTTAGGACTAGTGTTTCGCTCATTCTTATCTCGCTTTCAAATAAGTTGTAATTCTTATTTATGTTCTTCGATTATTTTGTTTTTATATAAACATGTTTCGTTTTACATAAATAAGATTTACTATACTTGACTCCAATCTAGAAATAGCAAAACGTGCAAAATTCAATGGCGATTTTTGTACATATTGTCAAACAATCTGCCGCAGCGCAACGGTTCTGCCGAAACATTGCAATGCTTGCTGTACGTTAGCTCGCCACTAAATCCGTTTCCGCTTAGCACAGACGTTAACCATCCGCGCCTTCCGAATGCACCCGATGCTATAAACATTGCAAGTAGCACACCAAACATAAACGTGTATATAACAGCGGCTTGCCCACCAGTAAATGGCAGTGGAACTGGCTTAACGTTTATACCGCCGAGGCGTATGTAGCCCAGTATTGCAGATTTATCACCATAGCCTTCGCTCTTATTGCCAGAGTTATCTTCAGTTTGAGCATACACAGCATATATTGCAGTTTTGTGGTTTTGCAAAAGCAAATTCTTAAGTGCTTTGACATCAACACTTCCGTCGTCTTTAGTAATAGCCGACTCAGGATTCTGCGGATTACCGTCATTTAGTCTACGCACGTACACCTTAAGATTTTTCTTAACAGTTGCGCGCGTATCGTAGTCGTCGTAAGCATCTATAAGCTTCTCTTTGCCACCCTCTTGCAAAACACTAGAGTCGGAATGCTTGTTCGCCTCGCTTTCAGAAACAGTATTGAACGTAAAGTCAATGTTATTAACATCAATGCCGTAAGGGCTCTTAACAGTAGTTCCCTTAAGCGAACCAACCGCTTTCACCGTTGGTGCAACGTTATCAACAGGTATTACGTATACGCGCATTGCTGCTTCGTCGGTGCTGTCACCTTCCGCGTTGTACTTGTTTTTATCTCGTCCGCGCGTGTTGAGCAGCGTCTTATTCACCCAGCTATCACCTAGAGTCATCAGCTGAGTGCTTTGCGGATTAGCAAACACCTTATCGTTCTTTGTAATATGGAAGTCGTTTCTGCCTGTTGCAATAGCTCCAGAGCTACCCCATGCAGCTATGCCATTGAAGCTAATTTCATCTCTATTACCATTGTCTTCGTAAGTTTTGCCTTCGCCACCAGAAATATGGTCACCACCGCCACCACTGAGGCCTGTACTGTCACCTCTCCAATTAGCAGAAGTCATGTCGATAATGTTTACGTATGACGTTAAGTGTGAAGTGTTATGCTCGCTATCACCGCTAGGAGCGCCGTTACCACCAGCACTATTAGCAGCACTATTAGCAGCACTATTAGCGGCACCACCAGTACCACCACTTCCGCTAGTATTGCCATTACTTTCCGGCGTATACACAAAGAAGTTGTTCTCAATCATCTTGTAACCGTTTTGGCCAACAGTAACGCCGTTTTCTCTATACTCGCCATCAACCTTGCTGCTACCTTTTACTTCGCGCAGTGACGGCTGGCAGTCGTACAAGTTGTAACCTTTACCGCACTCTTTCTTAAGTCTTTCGGTATTAGGTTTCAGCACAATTCCCGACTGCAGGTCGTTAAGTGTAAACGGCGCTTTAGTGCCGAGGTTGAATAGATAGAACAGCGATTTTCCGTCTGGAGACAGCTTAAATCCTGGGTCGTCTTTTCGATTATTAACGTACGGATGCTTCTTATCCCACGTAACCAAATAGTCGGCTGCGCTATCTTTATCGCCATTCGTATTGTCAACGTTTTCAGGCGCACGAAGTCGAGCAAATCGCGTAATCTGCTTGATTCTAGGCAGTGGCACAAGTATGCGGCTTCGCCAACCGCGCGTCAATACGGCTACGTCTTGTATATTCCCGGCTCGGCCTCCGTAGTTATCTTCAGGGAAGTTGTTCGGCTTAGCTACGTGTGGATTATGGCTAGTATCGTAGTCGTTTTCCTTGAACGTCACCATTGCTTGACCTGGGCTTAGCATTATTTCGTCGTTTGACGTAGCTTCGCTATCGCTTTTAATCCAGTTTCCACTTCCGTTTTCTTTGTGTAATTCGGTTTTGATTGCGTGCTTTTCGTCGCCGCTTAGCAGCATTGGGTGCACTTGCACAATACGCCTGTGCATGGCTACGCCGAAGTACACACAGTCGGAAGGATGATGGCCGGCAGACCATGCATCTACAGAAACATTATCTGGCCTGCACACTTCGCTTGGCTTTTCTTTTGCTAATTCCATTGGAAGGACGTTATCATCATCCTCTTGTTTAGCAAGCTCCACTGTGTTACCTGCGTCACGATCCTTACCTATTGAACGCACATTGCCTGATTTTTCACCAGTTCTAGCGTCTTGGTTGTCGTCAGAGTCTTCAACGTCTCTTAAACCTGGCATTTGGGACCATGGTCCTGCATACCAACCTGTACGGCTGCGCGCTCGGACTACGCTGCCCGGTTCCAAGTAATTAGGCGTGAAGCGAACATCACCATTAGACGCATCAATGTATATACCTGGGCCTTTTGTATTATACTTGTCTTCACCATGCCATCCTCTTATTTCTTTTGCAGGATCGTACCCATCGCAAGGCAACCAGTATTTACGGCCAATAGCCGGACCTTTATGCCTCCAGCACATTACAATTTTTTTACCAATGTCGTAGGAGTGCTCATTACTTCCACCGGTACTTCCGTTTGCGCCTCCGTTTGCACTGCTGGCCGCAACGGTGTATTCCTTCCTAGGATGGAAGTAAATAACCATTCGTTTTGCAGCATACTCACGACCATACATTTGCTGTGACGGCTGTACCAATACTCCATTATTTAACTCTGAAGTATTAGCTCCTTCATTTTGATAAAGCCAATTTTTCTCAGTAGTTGGCTTGTCATGCGTATTTCCATCGTACGCAACTACGCTAGGCCCCGGCGCTTCTTTCCACGTTACTCTGAAGCATCCTACAGAAGTTTCATCGCTATTTTTACCGGCGCTATCTGTAGTTGAAGCAACCATCTTGAATATAGTGTCCCCAGGCTTATTGCCTCTGTTAGATTCAATAAACCTTTGAAGCGATTTAATATACTCTTTTCCACGTTTAACAAACTCGAGACTCTTAGCTCCGTCGCAATTGTAACTATTACCGCCCGTGCTCTTGCAAACGAGAATTTTCACGCGCAAATTATCTTCAAGAACTTTACTTGATTTACCTTCTTTTGGTTTCGGTTCATCATTCTCATATTTTGATTCAGGCTGTATAGTCTTGTCGTACGCATTGAAGTCATCATCCAGCTTCAAATTATCAATTAAGTGTATAGTAGCGTTATCTACACTACCGTAGCTATCTCTCTTATAAGCCGGGTTATACCATACTCTGTCCAAATCGAGCGGATCTTCGCCACTTCTCAATCCGCACTGGCCATGGTTGTTTTGATTCATCAGGCAATCACCATGAATATTCCACGGCTTACCATTTTTGTCATACTTCTTCGCACTAATCGTCGGCTTTTTGCCGTCCACAGGCATGAACCACACGTTAATTACGTTCGTGGTAACGTCCTGTATTACATCATTTTTATCAAAATCATTATTTCTCAGTAGCAGATCGTTCATTATTAGGCCGTTACGCACGAACAGTTGCGCGTGCATAAATGGTCGCTTGTTGAAGTATCTTTCTGCAGCTTCCTGATCACCTTCTCCGGGCACATATGGCACATTATCGTAATCATTCACCGAATTAACGCCTTTATTCTCGGTTATAATGTCGCCAATGTTTTCGTTATCTGCTTGACCGTTAAAATACTTTCCTCCAGGCATAAGGAAGTCTTTACGGATTGTGTACTCGCTACGCTCATCTTTTGTTCCGGCGTCTATGAGCTTATCCGTAATAGGAACTTCAGTCTCATCAATCATGTTCACATCAACGTTGTCTGCAAAAGAGCCAGGATTTCCACCATGCTCATCCGGGGTATACTTAACTAAATCAAGCACGTTTTCCCACTGGCATTTTCCAACATTATCGTCGCTATACCCGCCTGGAGTACACGTACCATCATTAGGAGCATAACCAAAACTCAATCCGCGTATTGGCAACTTACCGTCCCAGCCTCCGTTACCTTCTGGACCATACAGAATATCATGCTTATTCTTCGAACCGTCAAGAACTTTGCTAAGCGAAGGTTGCGGCTTATTTGGATCTTGAGCTTTTGGTACGCCTTTAATTAAATTAAGCACAGCATCCGTGTTAAGCCTTTTACCAGTGTTGATATTCCACTTGTACACTAAATACTGCGTACCGTATTGTTGGTTTCCTCGCATTTCGAGGCCCGGGTCACTTTCCCTTCCACCAACCTTTGTACCTTTAAGTTCCCACGTATAATCTTTGCGCATGTCTACGAAGCGCGTCACCTTATTCATAACAGGGTTCAGCTCAGTTTTATCGCTTGTTTCTAGCTTTTCAAGAACAAGCGTTTTCTTCGCATACTCCATATTAGAAATGTTATCCATTTTAGGATCTGGACCGCGTTCCCTAACTCCGTCTAGACACAGCTTCCACTGCAGGTCGCTACTATGCTTACCCTCCGCCTTGCAAGAATACTTAGGCTTATTATCTCCTTGAGCGTAAGTGAATTTATTACTAGACTTATCGTACTTGTTGTAAGTATCGTACTTATCTTCGCCTTTAATGCCGATTTCTTCCTCGCGGTAGACAAAAAGCCTGTAATTCTTAGGGTCGTGACGCATCCAAGTAAGCAATGCTCCCTTTTCTGCGTCGTTTAACTCGTACGGGCTTACTTGCACTAAGCCATTTGGCCACGTAATTTTCAACGGAAGCGGGTCGGATTCTTCCGAAACTCCGGTGAGTTGCCAAAGGCTGGTTTTGACCTCGTCCATAGCTTTTGCCGAGTCTCCCGTTATGCCAGCATCCACATAAATTCTGGAGCCAATTTCTGCAAAGTATTCCGGAATCGTAATATCGCCGGTTTGAGGGTCGAACGTAATTTCGCAGCTTCCGTCCGGAGCTTTTGCCGGATCGCAACCAGGAATATTGCCTTTTAGATCCGTAATCACTCGCTTAGCGTACTTTTCTTTGAGCTGTTTATCACTTGGATTTCTCGTAGCACGATCGTCATCAATGCTGCGATCCTGTTTTTCAGCGTCTTTATTTCCTTCTTCAGGTGCATTAGAATCGCTTGCTTCGTTCTGCTTTTCGTTCTGCTTCTGCTCAGCATTCTTTTCGGTATTCTTTTCATCCTTTTGCTCAGTCTTACGCTCGTCCTTATGCTCTGACTTTTGCTCAGCATTCTGCGGATTTTCAGGTTTATTACCGGCACTATCAGCGTTCTTGCCGTCACCTTCCTTAAGCACTGCAAGCTTTACACTACCGCGCCTTCCAGGAACATTGCGCTTCTTAGAATTCTTCTTAGCTGTCTTATTCTTAGCATTCTTCTTAGAACTCTTCTTAGTCGCTTTAGAAATCTTCAAAGAAGCAGGCTTGTTGCTAGCTTGCGGCTTATTAGCTTGCTCATCCTGCTTACCCTGCTTATTTTCTGAATTCTGCGACTTCTGCTGCTGACCTTGTTCCTGCTTACCTTGCTGATTTTGGGTAGAGTTCTCCCCTGGTTTGGCATTATCAGTTTTTTCGTTGCCAGTTTTCGCTTTGTTATCAGCTTTAGATTTATCAGCTTTAGATTTATCTTTATCCTTGCCCTCAGCCGTCTTGTCGCCAGCCAATTTTCCATCATCTGCCTTGCCGTCGGCCGCTTTATCTCCAGCTGCATCTCTGTCCTCTAAAGCAGCCCTATCCGCATCAACCGACCTAGCGCGTCGAGACCCTATAAGCTTCGGCTTATTACTTCTACCATCAGTATTCACCTGATGCCACGGCTTCCCTAGGCCGTCTCTCTGAATAATAATGCCGTAGCAGCTACCATCTGAAGGACACTTTTCATCAAAACTCTTATGAGTTTTACTTAGTACAGGATCAACCACAGGCTTGTTTTTACCGCGCGGCCAAATTCTCACCATAATCGAGCGCACGCGCTTATCCCCATCCCACGGCTTTACGCGCCCAACGTAATACTTGTAGTCTTTACTCGTGTCCCTACGTCCGTTTTTATCTACGCCATTGCCAACTTCCTTCGTGCGCTTATCCCACCAAACGTTTGGCAAACCATAATCTTTAGAAACAATAATCAGCCTAATCTTCTTAAATACTGAGTTTCCTGCAGCATCCCAACCGTGGAATATAAGATCGTGAATACCGCCGTTGTCAGACTGATCCAATACTCCAACAGTAGGCGAGCCTTGAGCTCTACGATCATTTTCAAACTTTTTCTTTAGAACCCAGCCTTCTTGATCTTTATCAGTGTTAGGCATACTACTACCATGATTAAAATCGTCGTAGTCTATAGTCTTAAAGTGTCCGCCGCCTTTATGATCAGGGTCGTCGTCTTCGTCAACCTTAGGGTCATTAATCATCTTGAAGTCATTACGGAACTTATCTCCAACATACTTCTTAACCGTATCCTGCTTCATAACGCCAAGCAGTATTTTCGTATCGTCATGACCTTTAACCCAGAACTTAATTTTGCTTCCAACAGCAATTCTCATACCATCTTCTGGCACTTCTTCAGCATCGCCATTATTTACGCTCACTTTTACATCAAGCTTTGGATCCTCATAGTCAACATAAGCAAACACAACAGGTATAACAGTAGTTGAGTTATCCCAGAACGTAATCTTCGCGTACTTTACAAACACAACATTTGGCAAAACTGTAGGTTCCCGGCCATCTTGCAACTGCGCACTATACTTGTTGCGCATCCAAGTGCCGTACTGCCTATTGATTTTCTTTATAACATCCTGCTTGTCTGCGTCTGTTAATTCATCCCCCTGCTTTGCATTTTTTGGAGCGTTACTTATGTACCAAATATTGCGTTTCGTAGCATCCTGAGGAGTAGGCCAGCACGCAGACGTTGCAGCGTCACGGTTTTCAACGTCCGCAGACCGCTCAGTATTAGCCGAACGCATGCTTGCGGCAACAGCGGACCTATCACCGTTAGATGCGGACCTATCCCTATTCATTTCATCCTTATGCTCATCCAAAATCTTAGAGTGAGCGCAAGGATTTAGCACACTTACAACAGGCACTTTTGCAGCAATTTTTACATCCGCATCTTCCAACGTGTTTTTACGAGGCTGCTCACCCCATTGGTCGGTCCATTCAACGTTGTACACAGCGTTTTTACGAAGATTATCGTTAGCGTCGTTGTCTTTAGAATCTTTGTAAGTTTCGTCAATAGGATACGCCGTAGTTTTGCCAGAATCTTGCCGTACGGAACCATACTTTATGTTAGTGCCGTACATATTCGTATTTACAGGAAGGAACAAGTTAGGATCAAAAGCCATTACCTGCTTGTATAAATGCGCCCTATTTTTCACAAATTGCACGAAAGTCTTAGGATTCGGAAGCGGCTTATCGTAATTGTAATACTTTGGAGCAGTTGGACTTGTTTTATCGTCAATCCACTCCTCAGTTTGCAAAGGCTTAAACACGTCCGTTTGCGTAATAATCCTATACCACAAATCCTGCGTTTCACTAATGCGATAATAATCGTTACTGTACTTTAGTTGCAGCTTATGCCTTCCAGGCGTTGAATCAACAGTATTGTGATCCCCCACACCAGGAGTACGGAACCACTGATTGCCTCGAGCGTAACCGTTATTATGAGAATAATAATCTGGGAGCAGACGAATATTATCATTCACTTGAATAGCAGGAGAATCATATAAAGGCTTATTTACTAAATTCAGAAGAACACTTGAGAACGTAATACCGTAATTAGAAAGGTAGTTACCATTATTGCTGTTATACGGCCCCAAACCAGTTCCCTTAAGGAAGTGCCACCTTGGCGCCTGAACATCCATAATTCGCGGCGCACCATACCACTGCTGGTACATAGTGGTATACATATACTTACCACGATTACGGCCAAAACTTATTAACGAATACTTAGAATTATTCCCAAACGGATCAGTCCGACCGTAAAAAGCAGTATTATTCCTTCTGCCGTAGTAAGATCCTGCAGCGTAGAAGAACGAATCGTTCTCGTGCCCAGGCTGAGTACTGGTAGTGAAATGAATCTTATAAGTGTAAGGAACTTCATAATCGCCAGATTCCTTATGAACTTCATTCACAAAACTAAAGACGCGCTGAGTATCAGTTTCTATAGACTTGTAAAGATTTTTTACGATAGCCATGTACGCAGGAGAGTATCCTCGCCCGTAACTACCTTCTGTCTTAGGTGCAATCTTGTGGACGCCATCATCCGGAGCCGCATAACTCGAAGAACTAATGCAAACTAAACCAGATCCATCTCGGCAAGAACCAATAACTTTATCGCTATTTAAGTCATCACTACTTATGGATTGAGGAAGAAGTCTAGAATAGTTTCCGTTTTGACTGTCGTCACTGCCGCTCATCTTATCCCAAGCTGCGGTAAGATCATCACCCGGAGCAAAATCGCTACTCTTCACTTCCTTGCTGCACAAACCGTTAGGATTATCCCACGAGAATGAGCAAGTTTCGCGAGGAGGGTTAGCAATATGCTTTACCTCCTTTTTGTACATTGCAGTTTCTTCCCTACCCGTGTACAGGACTCGCTGAATGTACTGCCTTCCACCTTCGCTACCCTTGTCCAAAGTCTGACCTTTTGGAACCGTAAAGTAGTTAAGAGCATCAGCTGCACCCTGCGTGCGGCCACCCATGTTGAAAATTATATCCCATACGAAGCCGCCGCCGGAAAGCTTAGGCGTGCGCTTTACAAACACAAAGTCTGCAACATCATCCAAAGGTAACTTATACACATCCATGCCGTTACCTTGCGGGCTAATAGTCATATCACGCAAACGCTTCATAATATACGTGCCTCTAGGGTACGGCGTGAAGTACGTTTTACCAAAGTGGTTAGTTCCGGAAGGATCTTCAGGCACAGGGCCATTCTCATAATGTCCACGAGGATAATCAACAGCACCGTTTACTGTTCCAGAATTGTGCGTGTAACCTTTAGCGTTTACATCCAAATCGTGGCCGTTTGTAGCACGAGCGCCAGCACCATCGCCTTCGACAGTAAAGCATTCGCCACGAGCATAATCCTTACCGCAGCCAGGATGATAAACTTCGTAAGAATCACGTTCACCACTGCGCTCTTGCGCTTCGCGGTTTTGGGCTTGGGCTTCTTTGGCAGCGCGCTCAAGAGGGGAATTGTTTTTATAGGCTGAGACGGATTGCGAGCCGTACTGCGAACCGTACTGCGAACCGTACTGCGAAAGCAGACCCAAACCTAAATTAGAGCCGAACTTTTTAAACGGATTTTCTGAAGTAACGGATGTACTGAAATTAGGGAAACTTTGGAATGCAGAAACCTGAGCATCGTCAGCAGAAGACGTATTAGCAGACAAGTTATTGGATCTATTGGAGTTATTAGAAACGCTAGAAGCATTAGCATTATCTGCAGCAACCGCAGTTTCGGCAGTCAAGCAAACAGGCAACCACATAGCAACCGAAATCACGCAAATAAGCGTAGCCTTAGTCGCCTGCTGAGCTAAACGCCCTATCCAGACGATAACGCTTAGCAAAATCGTCCAAATACTTCTCATTGTTCCACCTAAACTCTCGTGTTCTAATTTCCACATGCCAATCAATGTATTAACTTATTAACTTATTAACTTATTAACTTATTAACTTATTAACGTATCAACTTTTAATTTTTCAGTTTTCTAAGCTTTGAAGCCTTCGGACGCTTGCCCTGCGCAAAACCATCAATAATCGACTCAAAGGATTGCTGACTAAGTCTTTGCGACTCTTTTGAGTCAATATGCTCATTATCACCGTTCTGCTTATCATTATTCTTCTTTTTCTTCTTAACAATCGGCAGACCAGCCCAGTAAATGTAGCCGCAAACCACGATTAAGCTTGCAATGCTCCCAACTGCCCACCACGGAAATCGCGGAACATCTGGCTTTTTACCAAGCAAAGACTTGTCTGCAGCAGGCGTCGGCACCACTCGCTCCCCCGTAACAAGAATCCTCTGCGTGTTAATTCCAAGCGGAGTGCAAGTAATCAAAGTCACAAGATCTTTGCCAGGCACTGCAGCAATCTTCTTTGTTTCGTCTGGGTTTACAACAATTTTTTCTGTCACCTTGTAAGTTAGAATCTCGCCAAAAACCTCAAAAGTAAAAGTGTCACCTTTGTTGATTTCGTCTAACCTAGTGAACATCTCTGCGCTAGCAAGACCACGATGCCCCGTAACAACAGATCTTGTTCCAGGGCCACCAACTGGAAGAGACGTTCCGCGCAAATGCCCAAGTCCTTTAAGAAGCGTATCGTCCTGCGTACCGTGGTACACAGGCAAATCCAGGTCTATCTTCTTTATTCTCAAGCGAGCCATAAGACCATCGTCATTCGCCTTCAACTGATCCCAATAGTTTTGACTAACGTCCGACGTTTCACCATGAGATGTTGGAATATTCGTATTCGCTTCATATATTGCGCCTACGGATAGCTGGCGATTATACTCGCGTGCACGTTGCAGCTGCTCATGCGGAGCCGGAACAGCATGCGTGATTAGCTTAGCGTATTCCGCTGCTACTTCCGACATGTGGTATTGACTTAACCACATTGCTGCATGCGGGTATAAGAGCGAGGCAAACGATGCGGTTAGCAAAATTGCTGGAATTATAGAAGCTCTTGAAAACTTCCATTTGAGCTTATCGCGCCGCTTGTGCCTAACTGCAATAATTCTGTTGACGAATAAAAACCTGAGCATTATTGCTTTGCGATTTGACTTGCAATTTTATTTGCGATTGACTTGCGATTGACTTGCGATTGACTTGCGATTTTGTAAGCCGATGCGAGTATTCGCGAATCCGTGCAATTCACTCACTTGAATACGCAAACACTCGCATACAACTTAAACCACAAAACAATCACAAAACCAAGATAAGTCTTATGCTTCTTCTTGTTCCTTGCGACGACGAGTGATGATGTAGAACAACGTGCCGCCCAAGCCAACAATGCCGAATGCAGTGAGCAACACCAAGCCGCGAGCACCAGTCATTGGCAGTGCGTCGAGGATTTTGTCAAGCTCGGTTGCCTGATCGTTGCCAATCTTTTGAGAATTGCTAGCAACTACACCGTCTTGCCCTACATTATCCTTAGTTTCAACATTCACTGCATAGCAATGAGGAGTTTCATCCTTCTTGAAGCCAGCAGGAGCTTTAGTCTCGACTAAGCAGTACTTCCTACTTTGAGTCTTATTGTCATTAGCAATGAACAAATCAACAGATGCTGTTCCGTCTTCGCCAGTTACCATTGTTAACTGAGTGTTGCTATCCTTCATAACTTTATCCAATTTATCAGTAGTTACACCAGTTAACTCAGCGCTCTGATCCTTCATGGAATAGACGGCAAACTCAGCACCCTTTAATGTTTGATTGGTTAATTGCTCATCTTTTTTCTTCTTAGCATTGATTGCAACCTTGGTGATTTTCAAGGTAGCAAAGTGAGAAGATCCGTGAGGATTATCATCGCATGGATTTTGCTCAGTTGGAACACATGGGTTGTTTTCGTCGCCATCACCAATCTTGCTGTCATCAATCCAGCCAGTAATAAAGTTAGTGAAGTTCTTTGTTCCCTTAGTAACACCAGTGTTTAAAGTGACTTTCAACGTGTACGTGTAATTGTCAATGTCATCAATCTTTTTAAGACCGGCTGCAGTAAGGTTAAAGGTAACTTTGCCATTATCGTTCTTAGCTTCATAATTTCCTTCTTGAGTACCATTTTTAGGACTCAACGGTATATCTACAGAAGTAGGCTGTTTACCTTCATCAGCCTTCTTTTGAACTTTAACAAGCATTACGTTAGTTACGCTTGAATACTTCAATCCTGCTGGAAGAGAATCAACGAAACCAATCTTCTTATACGTTTTACCTTCAGAAGGAGCTGACAGAGGAATAGAAATCTTCCATGGAATAACAGTGTTACCATTATCGTCAATGTAATACTTGGTTGGATCCCCTGCAGTCTTAGCAGGAGTTTCTTTGTTTACATCGTTCTTTGGGAACACATGAACGTTGTACAGCCATTCCCATGAATCATCAGTCTTGTGAGACAAAGGCGTAGTCACAAAGAATGGATCAGTCTTAACAGTAACAGTTATAGGCTTCCAATCATGTTTGCCTTCTTCAGTAGCATAATCCATCTGAGCCTTCGCTGTGCTAGTTTCTTCAACGTAGTAAAGACTCTCTGAAAGATCCGTGAAACTGGCTACACCGTTTTCATTGGTTTCCTTAGCATCGCCAAGTTTAACCTTTGTGAACTTAGCAGTTTTACCTTGAGGAGCTGTGAAGAAGCTTGCCGCGTTACCCTTAGTAAGGTCTTTAAGATCCTCAATACTCTTCCAACCCTCTGGCTTAGATAAATCAATATCTTTGCCATCTTTTTGAACCTTGTAAAGCGTAAATTCAACGCCTTTAAGTGGCTTATTAACTCCTTCGTTTTTAATAGCAGCTGACATATCAGTTCCGTTAGGCTTAAAAGCAGTAGCAGTTAAGGAAGGGCTATTGTACTTGTGAATAGTAATAGAAGTGCAGTTAGTCTTGTTACCTGCAGCACCGCAAGTTGAACTAATGTCAGCAGTGTTTGCACCTGCATCAACCACAGTGCCTGCACCGTCATTTCCAGCGTATGCAACGGAGCCTGCAACGCAGCAAGTTCCGAGTGTGCAAACCGCAGCCAAAACAGCAACGGTGCGCTTTAGTGAATTTGTTTTTAAACGCATGTTTCCCCTCTTCTATGGAATCAGCATTATTAGAATTTGTGTTTCAAATAATCGCCCACGTGATTAGACTCCCCAGCGTGATTTACATAAATAATGCGAATCACAGATTCATCTCACCAGGTTTTCAGGCACGCAAGAGCACGCGTCTAGTAATTATTTATAAGTAAAAGAATATCATTTAATAAAATAAAAAATATACTAACAAAAGCTTACTAAAATAAGCTTTTAGTACCCCCCCCCCGGTATTATTGAAATACTGGGATTTTGTGACTTATAAAGAATAAAAAATTGCTCAAATTTTTTTAAAATTCTTTCCAAATTTTTTGGCAAACGGCAGCCATCGGCGTGTCGCATAAACCGAGTCGTTATCGCTCGCGCGTTACAGCGCGCTTAGACCGCGCGAACGACAGTACCTGCCTTTTCGCTTAAAGCGTAGCACGCGATTTTCCGCATTTTGTTGCTCGACACGCCGATTAGAGCAACATTTTCTGCAAAAAATGCAGAAAACAAAAAGCCATTGCAAGATGCGTAAAACAACTTGCAACGGCTAGTCGAAGTGGATTTGCTTGATTAAGCAATCACCCAATTAAGCAATCACATGATTACTCAATGTCATCATCGTAATCACTCTGACCACCTTGATCGTCAAGATAATCATCTGGATTAAAATCATCACCGAGCTTCATGTCTCCAAAATCAATGTTGGAGAAGTCAACATCTGCCATGTCGCTTTCACCAAAGTTTGATGGAGTGCTATTTTCAGCAGTCACAGCAAGATTTGGATACATAGCGTCACGAACTTCTGGATCCGCAGACACATCCGCATTACGGTAGCGCGCCAAACCAGTACCAGCTGGAATGAGCTTACCAATAATCACGTTCTCCTTTAGACCCTTAAGATCATCTTCCTTCTGGCTCAAAGCAGCCTCAGTAAGCACGCGTGTAGTCTCCTGGAAGGATGCAGCAGAAAGCCAAGAATCCGTAGCCAAAGAAGCCTTGGTAATACCCATAAGCTCTGGTCGACCAGCAGCAGGCTTACCGCCATTCTTAACAGCAGCAAGATTTGCCTCGCGGAACTTTGCCTGATCCACAAGCTCACCTGGAAGAAGCTCAGTGTCTCCAGAATCAATCACCGTAATACGGCGGAGCATCTGGTGAACAATAACCTCAATGTGCTTATCGTGAATATCAACGCCCTGAGAACGGTAAACGTTGTGAACTTCTTCCACAATATTCACCTGAGCTGCACGCGGACCAAGGATTCGCAAAATCTTCTTAGGATCCACAGAACCCTCAATAAGCTGCGTGCCAACCTCAACGTGGTCGCCATCTTTAACAAGCATTGGAGCGCGGCGAGTTACTGGGTAAACGATTGGCTCAACGGTTGTATCGTCTGGAGTCAAAGTGACTTGACGGCCGTGATCCGTATCTTCTACCTTCACAACGCCTGGGAACTCTGCGATTGGAGCCTCGCCCTTAGGTGTACGAGCCTCGAAAAGCTCGGTAACACGAGGAAGACCCTGCGTAATATCGCTTGCCGAAGCAACGCCACCAGAGTGGAAGGAACGAAGCGTAAGCTGCGTACCAGGCTCACCAATGGACTGTGCTGCAACAATACCAACAGCCTCGCCAACATCCACGAGTCGGCTTGTAGCCAAAGACCAGCCGTAGCACTTTGCGCAAACACCACGCTTAGATTCGCAAGTAAGCACGGAGCGAGCCTTAACTTCTTCAACGCCGTGCGCAACCAAATCGCGCAAAACGTCCATAGAAAGCGCGTCTCCACACTTTGCCAAAACTGTTGTGCCGTCTGCAGGATCGAGCACGTCTGCAGCGAGCAAGCGCGAGTATGGACCACCATCAGCAGCCTTAACAAGCGTCAAATTGCCATTTTCGTCGCGGTCTGCAATCTTCATAACAAGGCCACGCTTTGTGCCGCAATCTTCTTCGCGAACAATAACTTCCTGAGAAACGTCCACAAGACGACGAGTCAAATAACCAGATTCTGCTGTACGAAGTGCGGTATCTGCCAAGCCCTTACGAGCACCGTGCTGCGAGATGAAGTACTCCAACACGGAAAGGCCATCGCGGTAGTTTGACTTAACAGGACGAGGAATAATCTCACCCTTAGGATTTGCCACCAAGCCTCGCATACCAGCAATCTGACGAATCTGCATCCAGTTACCACGTGCGCCAGACTGAACCATGATATTCACGTTGTTGTCGTCGTGGAAGTTCTCGCGCATTGCGTCTGCAACCTTATCGGTGCACTCTGTCCACAAGTTAATCAACTCTTGACGACGCTCTTCGTCTGTAAGAAGACCCATATCGTACTGGGAGTTGATCTTTGCAGCCTGATCCTCGTAATCTTGCGCAATTTGCTCGCGATTTGGAGGAAGCACAATATCGGAGAATGCCATTGTAACGCCCGACCAAGGTGCGCGCGTAAAGCCAAGATCCTTCAAAGCATCGAGGCTTGCGGCAACCTGAGCGGTGGAATAGCGCGTAGCAATGTCGTCAACAATCTTAGAAAGAACACCCTTTGGAACCTGCTGGTTTACAAACGGATAATCCTCTGGAAGAGTGCTATTAAACAGCACGCGACCGCAAGACGTTGCAAACAGAACAGTTCCATCCTTAAAGCGCTCTTCACGCACAACATCTGGGCTGCCTGGCTCTGGGTCTACAACCTTAAGCTCTGCAGGCTGCCAATCCTTTGGCAAAACAAAGTCTGCAGGAACGCGAATTAACACCTTAGCTTGCATGTCAATCTCGTGCTTGTCGAGCGCCATTTGCGCCTCTGCAAGCGAAGAGAAGATTCGGCCTTGACCCTTTGCACCGTCGATTACGGTAGACAAGTAGTACAAGCCCAAAATCATATCCTGAGATGGCATTGTAACGGTGTGACCATCTGCTGGCTTCAAGATGTTGTCGGATGCCATCATCAAGCTGCGAGCTTCTGCTTGAGCTTCGGCGGAAAGTGGCAAATGCACTGCCATCTGGTCACCATCGAAGTCTGCGTTGAATGCTGCGCAAGCAAGTGGTGGCAAGTGGATTGCCTTACCTTCAACCAAGATTGGCTCAAATGCTTGAATACCCAAGCGGTGAAGCGTAGGTGCGCGGTTAAGAAGAACAGGATGCTCGGAGATGACTTCCTCGAGCACGCCCCAAACCTCGGAATCTCCGCGATCCACAAGGCGCTTGGCGCTCTTCATATTCTGTGCAAAGCCCTGATCTACCAAACGCTTAATAACGAATGGCTTAAACAGCTCCAACGCCATTGGCTTAGGCAAACCGCATTGATGCATGCGAAGGCTTGGACCAACAACGATTACGGAACGGCCAGAATAATCAACTCGCTTACCGAGCAAGTTCTGGCGGAATCGGCCCTGCTTACCTTTAAGCATATCGGAAAGCGACTTTAGTGGCCTGTTAGATGCGCCAGTTACTGGGCGGCCACGACGACCGTTGTCGAACAGCGAATCAACAGCTTCCTGAAGCATGCGCTTTTCGTTATTAAGCATGATTTCAGGAGCGCCAAGCTCAATCAGCCTCTTCAAACGATTGTTACGGTTGATTACGCGTCGATACAAATCGTTCAAATCAGATGTTGCAAAGCGACCACCATCAAGCTGAACCATTGGTCGCAAGTCTGGTGGAATTACTGGAATAACATCCAAAACCATTGCTTCTGGCTTGTTTCCAGTAGTCAAGAACGCGTTCACAACCTTAAGTCGCTTCAAAGCGCGCGCCTTGCGCTGACCAGTACCATTGTCGATCTCTTCGCGAAGTTCTACAGCAGCAGACTTAAGATCGAAGTCTTGCAAGCGCTTCTTGATTGCTTCCGCGCCCATGCATCCTTCAAAGTAATCGCCATAGCGGTCTTCCATCTCTCGCCAAAGATCAACATCGCCTTCCATATCTCCTGCACGCAAGCCCTTAAAGCGATCGAAAACTGCGTTCAAACGCTGAATTTGCTCGTCGTAGCGAGTACGGATAGCAGACATTTCGCGCTCAGCTCCAGCACGCAACTTAGACTTTGCGCTACCTTTTGCCTCGCCCGATTCTTCTAGCTCGTGAAGATCTTCTTCTGCTTTCTTTGCACGCGCATCAATCTCGTTGTCGCGGCGCTTGCGAAGATTGCCAATCTCGGTATCAAACTCGTCTTGCAAGTCTGGAAGATCCTGGTGACGCTGCTCTTCATCTACCTTAGTAACCATGTAGGCTGCAAAGTAGATGACTTTTTCCAAGTCTTTTGGAGCAATGTCGAGCAAATATCCCAAGCGGCTTGGCACACCCTTGAAGAACCAAATGTGTGTTACAGGAGCCGCAAGCTCAATATGACCCATGCGTTCGCGGCGAACGCGGCTGCGTGTAACTTCCACGCCGCATCGCTCGCACACGATTCCCTTAAAGCGCACGCGCTTATACTTACCGCACGCGCACTCCCAATCGCGAGTAGGACCAAAAATCTGCTCACCGAACAGACCATCCTTCTCTGGCTTAAGGGTACGGTAATTAATGGTTTCTGGCTTCTTAACTTCGCCGTGGCTCCAGCTACGGATGTCTTCGGCAGTGGCCAGTCCAATCCTCAGTTTGTCAAATGCGTTGACGTCCAGCACTATTATCGTCCTGTCTCATGAAATTGTTTTTCTAAGTTTCTTAAAGTGATTAGTGATTAGTGATTAGTGATTAAAACACTTGTAACACTTGTATCACTGGTATTCAGGTTCTTGAATAACTTGGTCTTCTTTGGCAGACGAATCTGGTCGTGCACCAATATTAAAGCCCAAATTTTCAGAAGACGACACCGGATCATCATCTTCATCCTTCATGTCGATTGCCACTCCTTCGGAGTTAAGCACCTCAACATTCAAGGAGAGTGACTGCATTTCCTTGAGCAACACCTTAAAGGACTCAGGAATACCAGCAGGTGGAAGATTATCGCCCTTAACAATAGCGCCATACACGCGCACGCGACCGTCAACGTCATCAGACTTTGTGGTCATCATTTCGTGCAATGTGTACGCAGCACCATAAGCCTCAAGGGCCCACACTTCCATCTCACCAAAGCGCTGGCCGCCGAACTGAGCCTTACCACCCAACGGCTGCTGGGTAATCATAGAGTAAGGACCAGTGGAACGAGCGTGAATCTTATCATCAACCAAGTGATGCAGCTTCAAGATGTACATGTAACCAACAGAAATTGGCTTAGGGAATGGTTCACCAGTGCGGCCGTCAAACAGTGTTGCCTTACCGTCGGAGCCAACAAGCTTATTGCCATCGCGGTCCGCAAGCGTAGTGCTCAAAAGACCCTTCAAGGTCTCTGGGCGCACGCCGTCGAACACTGGAGTTGCAACAGGAGTGCATGGATCGCCGTGCTCGGCGCCTTCTGGCACGTACTTCTTCCAAGCGGCCTCAAGGTCTGGATCCAAGTTAATATCCCAGCCTGCGTGAGCAATCCAACCCAAGTGAAGCTCGAGCACCTGGCCCAAGTTCATTCGAGAAGGCACACCCAGCGGGTTAAGCATAATGTCTACTGGAGTACCATCCTCCAAGAATGGCATATCCTCTTCTGGCAAAATGCGGGAAATAACACCCTTATTGCCGTGACGACCAGAAAGCTTATCGCCCTGCGTAATCTTACGATGCTGAGCAATGTACACGCGAATCATCTGGTTTACGCCATTTGGAAGCTCATCGCCATCGTCTTCAGCGTCTTCGCGAGTAATCTCTTTAACAGCAATCACAGTACCAGTTTCGCCGTGTGGCACGCGCAAAGAAGTGTCTCGAACTTCGCGGCTCTTTTCGCCAAAGATTGCGCGAAGCAAGCGCTCTTCTGGAGTAAGCTCGGTCTCGCCCTTAGGTGTTACCTTACCAACCAAAATGTCGCCAGCTTCAACCTCGGCACCAATGCGAATAATACCGCGCTCGTCGAGGTTTGCAATAGCGTCTTCGCCAACGTTTGGAAGATCGCGAGTAATCTCTTCGGCACCAAGCTTGGTTTCGCGAGCATCAATCTCGTACTCTTCAATGTGAATCGAAGAAAGCGTATCGTCTTGCACGAGTCGCTGAGAAATAATCACAGCATCCTCGTAGTTGTAGCCATTCCAAGGCATAAACGCAACGAGCAAATTCTTGCCGAGTGCAAGCTCACCCTTGTCTGTTGCAGGGCCATCAGCCAAAACAGTTCCTGCTTCCACGCGCTCGCCATCTTTAATAAGCGGCACCTGGTTGTAGCAAGTAGTCTGGTTGGAACGCTGGAACTTAGAAAGCTTGTAGCTAGATTGAGTTCCATCATCGTTCATAACGCGAATAATATCCGCAGAAACGTATGTTACAACGCCTGGCTTTTCGGAAAGAATCACGTCTCCAGAATCAACTGCAGCACGCCATTCAGAACCCGTACCAACAAGTGGACGCTCCGACTTAATAAGAGGCACGGCCTGGCGCTGCATGTTGGTACCCATCAAAGCACGGTGGCCTTCATCGTGCTCCAAGAATGGAATCAAGCTTGCGCCAAGGGAAACCATCTGACGTGGAGAAACATCCATGTAGTCAACAGTGCTTACAGGCACATCGACTGCTTCTTCTTCGTCCACGCGAGCAAGTGCCTGCGTGCCTACGAAGTTGCCATTTTCGTCGAGTTCCTGGTTTGCCTGGGCAATAACGTGCTCGGCTTCGCGGTCTGCAGTCATATATTCGACTTCGTTAGTCACATGACCGTTAACAACCTTGCGATAAGGCGTTTCAATAAAGCCGAATGGGTTGATGCGACCAAAGGTTGCAAGAGAACCGATAAGACCGATGTTTGGACCTTCTGGGGATTCGATTGGGCACATACGACCAAAGTGGGATGGGTGCACGTCTCGAACTTCCATAGATGCGCGGTCTCTAGAAAGACCACCAGGACCAAGAGCCGAAAGACGACGCTTGTTTGTAACGCCTGCCAAAGGATTGTTTTGATCCATAAACTGGCTGAGCTGGGAAGTTCCGAAGAACTCCTTAATCGTAGCGTTAACTGGTCGAATATTAATCAATGACTGTGGTGTAATCGCCTCAGCGTCTTGCGTTGTCATGCGCTCGCGCACAACGCGCTCCATGCGGCTTAAACCAGTACGAATCTGATTCTGTACGAGCTCGCCAACCTGGCGGATTCGGCGATTTCCAAAGTGATCAATATCGTCTACGTCTACACGCAACTGCACATCTTCGCCATCGCGCTTGCCTGGGAAGGTCTTTTCGCCAGCATGCAAAGTAACCAAATACTTGATTGTTGCAATAATGTCTTCGCGATTCAAGCTGCGATCGTTGTAATCCGCTTCCAAACCAAGCTTGCGATTAATCTTGTAGCGACCAACGCGCGCCAAATCGTAGCGCTTTGTGTTGAAGTAGAAGGATTCGAGCAAATTGCGGCCCGCGTCGGCAGTTGCGGTATCTGCTGGGCGAATCTTTCTGTACAAGTCTGTAAGAGCATCGTCTTGAGTATCGATTGGCTCTTTTTCTAGAGCGTCGAGAACAAGAGGATATCCCTGGAATGCTTCGGCAATTTCTGGCTTAGTCATGCCAATTGCCATTAAGAATACGATTGCAGACTGCTTGCGCTTGCGATCTACGCGCACGCCAAGAACATCGCGCTTATCAATCTCGAACTCAAGCCACGCTCCGCGACTTGGAATGATTTTTGCACCAAAAACGTCTTTATCGGAAGTGCGATCTTGCGTGCGGTCGAAGTACACGCCTGGGGAACGCACAAGCTGAGACACGATTACGCGCTCAGTGCCGCCAATAATGAATGTTCCGTGTGGGGTTTGTAATGGGAAATCACCCATAAAAACAGTCTGGCTCTTAATCTCGCCAGTTTCGCCATTTTCAAACTCTGCATTTACATACAAAGGAGCGGAATACGTGTAATCCTTCTCTTTGCACTCAAGCACAGTGTGACGTGGCTCTTCAAAATATGGATCCGAGAATGTGAGGCTCATTGTCTCAGCAAAATTCTCGATTGGAGAAATCTCTTGGAACACTTCTTCCAGACCAGAGACGTGTGGCACAGTGTGAGTGCCATTTGCCTCATCTTCTTCGACGCGCTTCTTCCAACGCTCGGAGCCGATCAGCCAGTCAAAGCTGTCGGTTTGCACACCGAGGAGGTATGGCACATCGATTGGCTCACAAATGGAGCCGAAATTCACACGATCCGACGCTTTGTGCAACTTAATGCTGTGCTCGTCGGCACGCGCGATGACTTTGGTGGTGTTCGTCGTAGCTTGTTCAGCAGCCAATGGACGTTCCTTTATCGCTAGCTAGTTTTCTTAATCCTTGGGAGCTTTAGAAAATCGCGGCAAACGCGCTTAAAATCAACGATTTTGGGTTTGCGGGCGCCTTCTTCGGTTCCTTGAGTATGCCCGCTATATGACACACCGTGTACAAAGAAACGATTTTACCCCTTCGCTTCGACTTTTTGCGCCATTTATGTAGGCACTAGCGAACAGAAATAACCACGGGATTGCTTTGCAACCCTGCTACGTCCTTATGCTCGATTTGCGCAATGTACGTTCCGCGCGAAACTTTAGGCAAATCGGAGTCATTCGCGCAATTTTCTCCACTTGGCGTGCCAATCGTAGCGTTTGCATTCCAAGTAAACTTTTTATCGTACGAATCGCCTTTTGCCATAAGTAGCGGCTTGAGTGGAATTATGCACATATCTGATTGCCATTGCGGAACAACTGCTTGTGCAGACTTGTCTTTCGACTTATTAGACTGATTCGATTTATCTTGCTTATTTTGCTTATTTGACTTATCGCCTTTTGCGCCAGAAGAATCGCCAGCCGCTTGCGATGAACCGCCTGCGCTTTGGCCTATATTCAACACCATTCTTCCGCTCGAAGCGTCAATCCTGCACGAATCGTCGCCTTCGTAAACAATGTGAGCGTTAAACTCTAAAGTTCCACCCATTGGAACCGCTTGAGACGAAGAAGATAGCTCGATTCTAACGTCTTTTGCACTGCATTTTTTTATGACTCCAACAGGCCTTGGATCTGGTACAAGCTGTTTAGATAGAGTAACGTCTGAATGTTTGTTTATAGCGGTTCCGATTGCGCTAATGCCCTTAAAAATGCTGACTATGCAAAAAATGCAGAATGCTAAAACAGCCAACAGCCCAACGCAAACTACGATTCGGCGGCGAATGTACATGCGGCGGCGCGCAGCACTAATCTTCCGCTTTGGTTTACGTTTTAACACAGGCATATTAACCATTGTAATGCATGAGTAGTTTTAAGACTATTTTTGGCTATTTATGGCGATTTCTAGCTATTTATGACTATTTTCCGCCCTCAAATCCAAGCTGACGCCACGCCTCATAGATGGCGATTGATGCGCAATTCGTAAGATTTAAGCTTCTAAGCGAAGGTCGCATTGGCAAGCGAACCTGTTCCGCAACATGCGGGCCTGCCATAATATCCATTGGGTCTGGAATATCTCCTGGCTCTGGCCCAAAAAGCAAAATATCGTTCGGCTTATACTCAACATCTGTGTAAAGTTTTGTGGCGTTTGCAGTAAACGCAATTATGCGAGAATTTGGCATTGACTCAACAAGGTTTTCAAAATTCGGATGCATAACAACGTGTGCCATATCGTGATAATCAAGACCCGCGCGACGAAGCTTTGTGTCTTGAAGATTAAATCCAAGCGGCTCTACAAGATGCAAAATTGTGCCCGTTACAGCGCAAAGGCGAATCGCAGATCCTGTGTTTCCTGGGATTCTAGGCGAATAGAAGCACAAGTGCGGAGTTTGAGTTTGCGCAGTGCTTGCATCTTGCGCGCTTAGCATGGCATCAATAACGCTGATTGGATTTCCGTGCGCGTCTGTTACAAGCTCATCTGGGCCGTAGTTTGACTTTCGGTAGCCGTACTCATACATCTGCTCTACGCGATTGACTGGGTTTTGTGCATCTAGGTTTTGTAAATCCGTGTTTTGTGCATCTTGAATATTCGTCATAATCACCTCAATAAAATCATCATAATAAAAATAAGCGCAAATCCTGCAAAATCAGCCCACGAGAACACAGCTCCCGTAAATACAACAGCCGTGATTGCAGCCATAACAGGCTCGCTTGCGCCCAAAAGCGTTCCGCGCACAGATCCAACTCGCATAATGCCAGCCAAAAACATCCAATATGCGCCAAAAGTTCCGCCAACAATCGTAAAAGTAAACAGCAAATACGCGCTCAAATCCAAAGGCGGCATTGTTTGCCATGGCTTCACAAATGGCAGCATAATAAGACCTGCAATAATAAACGTGATTCCGTTTACAGTAAGATTTCCCCATTTTGCAATCAATTTGACTGGCATAATCGCAAGCGCCGCCGTACTCGCAGCATCTGCTAATCCCCACAAAAGTCCCATCAACGGCAGCGAAAGCGAGCTAAAATTGCCGCCCGTTGCCATAAGCGCAGTTCCTGCAAACGCAAGCAAAACACCAATGTTTTCGCGCAAAGTCGGAGTTCTTTTTGACCGCAAACACACGTAAACAAGCACAAAAAGAAGATTGAGGCTTTGCAAAACGGTAGCTGTTCCAGAGTTAGTCCAGTCGATTGTAAAAAGATACGCAACTTGCGTTAAAAGCACGCACACAATACCTGTTACGACTAGCATTGGCCATGATTTTTTTGTGCTTAATGCGCCAACGAGTTGCTTGCGATTAACAATTGAGGCAACGATTACAAAAAGCACGCCTGCAGCAAGCTGACGAACGCACGCGATTTGCAGCGGACTTACAAGGTATTTAGACATTAGAATCTTAGAAACAGTAGCGTTTGTGCCCCAAAGCGCGCCGCCAAGAATTGTTAAGATTATGCCAATCATCATTGTGCGCGGACTATGATCAACTGCAGGATTTGTCTTTTTAGGCTTTATTTTTTGGATATTCTTTACAAAACCAACATCCATGCTAAACACCTTCTAAACTTAAATCCTGTATTTGCTAATAATCTTGTAGTTTTGCGCGTATGCAGTAAGTCGCAAATCACAAATCGCAAATCGCTTACTACATATAAAAAATCTACACTATCACATAATCAACAACACGCACATAATCAACAACGCTCAATTGCAAGGAGTGTATGTGCAATAAATCTATTGAGGTGATTTGAGAATCGCAAAAACGTTAGAAATGTCGTTAGCGAGCTACGCTCTAAGCGAAAAGGTAGGTCGTCGCGCAACGCGCGATTTTGCATTATCCGCACACTATGTTATCTTATTTAAGTTGTCTTTTGTTGTGTGTTTAGCGCAATGATTGATGTGGAGAATTCGCCTAGTGGTCTATGGCGCACGCTTGGAAAGCGTGTTGGTGTAACAGCCTCACGAGTTCGAATCTCGTATTCTCCGCGAGTAGGGGTTCTAGCCAATATGAGTGGTTGGAACCCTTTTTCGTACTATATACTTTGCGCCAGTCCTACTTGCGACAGCCTTACTTACGCTTAGCGCGCAATAAGTGGCGCTACTTGCGATTCGTAAGCGCGCAAAGCCATATCAATCACATTGTGCATATCGTAGTAACTGTACGTTCCCAATCGCCCACCAAAAACAGTGTTCGTCTCAGCTGCTGCAAGCTCCGCATAGCGCGCATACAAGGCTTTATCTTCCTCAGTATTCACAGGGTAATACGGCTCATCTTCTCGAGTTGCAGCGCGAGAATACTCATGCCAAACCACAGTCTCCCCAGCTTTCACGCTTTTACCTGGCACAAAATCAGCATCGCCGCTAGCAACGCCGCTAGCCTCCGTAGAAACCTCCTCGCGCTCTGGATTAAAGTTCTTAAACTCAATCGCGCGCGTAAACGTAACATCAGCATCCGAATAGTTCATAACTGGGCAGCCAAAATGGTCGCTCTCCTGGTAACGTACTTCCTTAAAGTCAACAGTACGCCACTTTAACTCGCCAAGCGCGTAATCAAAATACCTATCAACTGGACCCGTATAAACCACTGGCACTCCAGCTTCCGCCAGCGCGCGCTTGTTAAACGGCTGCGATTCGTCGAAAAAGTCCACGCCAAGCGAAACATGAATTAGCGGATTATCAATCATGCGCTGCATCCAAGCCGTATATCCGTCCGCTGGCAATCCTTCCCAAGTGTCTTTAAAGTAGCGATTATTGTAGTTAAATCGCACAGGCAAGCGCTTAATAATTCCAGCAGGCAGCTTAGAAGGATCCGTTTGCCACTGTTTTGCCGTGTAATTCTTAATAAACGCCTCGTAAAGCGGGCGCCCAATTAGGCTAATACCCTTATCGTTTAGGTTTTGCGGATCTTTACCAGCAAACTCCCCTGCTTGGCTTGCAATAAGCGCCTTTGCTTCTTCTGGCGTGTAGTGCGCGTGGAAGAATTGGTTAATCGTACCCAAGTTGATTGGCAACGAATACACTTCGCCATCATGCGTTGCGTAAACGCGATGCACGTAGTTAGTAAACGTTGTAAAGCGGTTCACATAATCCCACACGCGCTTATTGCTTGTATGAAAAAGATGCGCACCATACTTGTGAATTTCGATTCCCGTTCGCTCGTCAAAATACGAGTAAGCATTGCCGCCAATATGATTACGCACGTCAATAATCTCAACGCGAGCGCCAGCGCGTTCTGCAGCCTGCTGAGCTACGGTTAAGCCGAACAATCCTGCTCCAACAACTACTAAATCTGGGTATTCGCTCATTTTCCCACTCATTTCTTGCTTTCTGATTTGCACTTACTCTTCGATTTTCAATTGCATTACTTCATATTTTTAATTGCATTACTTCATATTTTTGATTTTGCAATCGTAGATTATTTTTTCAAGATTCCTAACACACGCCATCGTAAAACATTGCGCGCGCTGTAAAATCGTAAGCTTTTTAACAGCTGATTTAGCAAATTCTACGTCTTTAGCATAATTTTTTTCGTATATTTTTTGGATTTCTGCGTCGCTATTTTTTCCGCCATTAAGCGTATTTTCTCCGCTTTTCATCGCGCATCGCTCGTAACGCAAATTCCCAACCATTGTGTAGTAGCTTCTTGCTGGCAAAACGTTGTGCTCTAAGCACAAATCCCAATTTGCTCGAACTGCGTCTATATGATCGTGGTAAAAGCCCGCGTCTCGCATTTTATGCGTTACGGAATCCGTGCGTTGCAGCCAGTAATACAGCACTTCGTCCACATGTGCCACGCAATTCATGCGCGAGTACAGCACGCTTGCCATCGCCGTGTCTTGCGCAAACTTTCCTTCTGGGAATCGCACTCCCTGCCAAACCTCTCGCTTGTACAGCCTGCACCAATTCGCTTCGTTAAAGTAGAGCGCTTCGCTGTTTTTGCCCAGCTTGTTTCCGATTATTCTAAATATTTTGCAAAATACAGTTTGATACGCTTTTAGCGGATTTTCTACGATTTTTATTTGAGTCGCGCTCTCTAAACGCGCGGTTGCTTGCGATTTTTCCGTACCTAATCCGCTCGCGCTCAAACCGCGCGCACCCAATCCACGCGCACCCAAGACACGCGCACCCAAGCCAGCTTCTCTTTTAATCTGCTCTAAGCTACTTATCCCAAATTGCTGCCATTTTGCTTTGCTCATGCTAGCTCCGCTTTGCAAAAGCGCGTTTAACAAAATCTCAATATTTTTGCAATCTAGAATATCGTCATTGTCTGCAAACGCTATAAATTCCCCACTTGCTGCATCAAGCCCTGCGTTTTGCGCGCGCGATATTCCGCCATTTTGTTGGTGTATTACTTTAACTCGCGAATCTTTTGATGCGTATGAATCGCAAATTTTACCCGAGTCGTCTTTGGATCCGTCGTCTACTAAAATCAGCTCTATGTTTTTGTAAGTTTGCGCAAGAATCGAGTCCACGCATCCGCTCAAATATTTTGCAGAATTGTAGACTGGCACGATTATAGAAACTAGCGGATTTTCGTTTTTAGCATAATTTTCCATTGCTATCATTGCTATCCTTTCAAACCGCGTTCTGCTCTGCTTTACAAGATGAGATTTTGCGCATTTGACGAATCTTTTGCTGCCCATCCTTAAATCCGCGTATCATCGCGTGAATCTTAGCAAATTTATTCTTTTCCCACAGCGCAACAAAAATCATATCTCGCACAACTGCACGCAACGACTTAGCGTACGAGTATGTTCCCATTTTGTAGTCCACTACTTGCATATTTCGCGCTATGTAGTACTTGCGATTTGCGTTGTGATTCCACACGATTGGGTGTTTTATAATCAAGTTTATTGAGCGCGCTTTGCCGATTTGGTGTTCCATTATAACGTTTTGGCACTCTACGATTTTCCACCCAGCGCGCACTAGTCGCCTTGAAAAGTCGAAGTCTACTCCGTCAATTTCCAACCATTCGTCAAATCCGCCGATCTTAGCCCACGCTTCTACGCTTGTTAAGCTTCCAGACGTTATGCATTCGTCTTCGTGACACTTGCTGTGTAAAATCGTGCCGTCTAAACGGTTTTTTAGCAAAGAGCATACAATTGCGATTTTTGCATTTTTTGCATTTTTTTGATTTACAAGACTTCCCTGATTTTCCAGGATTTTCTTGTATTCGCTAATCATGTTGCTTGGCACAACAGAATCGTCGTTAAGCGTTAGAACCCAGTTGAAACCTTGCGATTTTGCCCATTCAAACACTTGCGTCAATGCTTTTGCAAAACCAATATTTTGACTGTTTTTAACTAAAGTCACGTTTGCGTATTTGCTTACAACTTCTTGCAAGCCTTTAACATTTTTAGACGCATTATCTACGATTATTACGCGCTCTACTTGATTGCATAGCGCTTCTAAACACGTGCTTACGTCTGTTAAAGTTGGATTATAGGTGATTATTCCTGCACAAATATGCATGTTAGTCCAAACTGCGATTCGTGCTGCTATTATCACTGCGATTTATCACAGCACTTTCAACATTATTCTTGCTACTACTTTTCACTAAATATTTGCTCACAAAACCCACAATCAAGTTTGTAAAACGCTTGAGTATTACAGAAAGCACAAGAATCACCACAAACTCTGCAATTAGCAATCCGTACGCTTGCCAGCGATTAAGCCACACTGGGTATATTACTGTAAACACTTGCATTATTAACACGTGGTGAACCAAAAAAATCGGGTACGAATATGCGGATATAAACTTTGTACACGCGCTTAATGGCTTAAAACTTTTAACAAGTTCACCAATATAAGATAGCAATAAGAATGCTAATATTCCTACAACCGTAACGGCAATATTGCCTTGCAAAACATGCGTTAATTGTTGTGCTGCAAGAATCACAAAAGATATTGCAGCAAGCCAAGACGGCACTTTTTTAATAAACTTTACAAAAATCATGCCAAATACTAATTCTGGCAATCTTGTTGTTAAAAGAATATCAGACGGCACTCGTGGAATCTGGTAAAACATAAAGAACACAACTGTTACAACATATAGAGCCAACACAATGCAAACAGTTGCTATTGGCATTTTATTTACGCCAACTCTTAAAAGCGGGAACACTATGTAAAACAGTATTATGAACCCTAAGAACCACTCTCCTAGAACATAAAAAGTTCCTACGCCGAATGCAGAAGCGTAGCCATCCATTCCAAAAAGCGAAAAAATTGCTGTTATCTTATGCCTTGGTACAAAAATATAGCCATTATTGCGAATAAACAGTAAAATATTCGCCACTACAAATGCCACCCAAAACATTGGATACAACGTTTTTGCGCGCTTTGTGTAGAATGTGCGCAAATCCAGGCTTTCTCTATCCCCGTAGTTGTACATAAGAGCGGCGCCAGAAATAATCAAAAATAGCGATACTCCTAATCCACCAATGTAAATTCCAAACGGCCTATTTACAAAGAATCGCGTAGGCTCCAAATACGGATTGTTAAAATGCGTTACAACAATCAAAATCGCAGCTATTGCGCGAATCCAATCCAAGTAGAAAAGTCGCGGTTTTTTTGCACGCGCGAGTTTTGGCAACGATGTATCTGCGCTTATATCACTCATCTTCTTTACCTTTACGACCAATGTGTACAATTCTTTGAGCTATGTACAAAGCCTTATAAAATACGCGTTTTGCAATACTTTTTAGCACTCTTAAAACAGTGTAGCGGAAGCGCTTTCCGCGCATTACTTCTCTACAAGTTTCTTCCAAATTGTGCTTAATCCACGGCGTGCTAACAGATTTTGATAGTTCTCGAACATCGAATTCTAGATTCGTCATTTCTATTCGCGCAAAGTGGTCGGAGAATATGTATGCGTCGTAATATCCGTTGGCTTGCGGCACATACCCGTATGCTCGCTCTATAAAGTGCAACAACGTTCCGTCTATTTTTAGCGGTTCTGCTGGGAAATCTTCGTAAGTCCACTTTCTATCCAATAGCCCGTGCAGTGCTTTCGTACGGAACCAGAACATTGTGCCGAGCGGAGCTATAGCGTCTTTATTTTCGTCTAACGGAACGCTGATTCCTAACGTTTTTTCTAGGAATTTCTTTGTGCCTTCAAAGTTTGGACCCCAAGTGTATGTAAATCCTGGGAAGTAGTCTGCGTGATTTGGCGGCGTTGGCATTGCCATTCCAAGTCGCGGATGCGTTTCAAATAGATTTATAACGTTTTGCACATACTCTTTACTTGCAAGAATATTTTCAAAACACTTGTATGCGAATCCGTCGCCTATGCTTCGAGGAGATAATTGCGTGACTTTTTTATCGTGAGCAAAGCATACGTAATCGTACTTCATAAGATCTGCGCCGCCGCCCACTAAGAATGCGCTCACATCTCTACCGCGATTTTCAATCAACCGCACGTCTACGTTATACGGAAGTTGTTTCACGCGTTGTTTCACGATTTGCTGGTTTTCTTTCGATCCTACAGTTAAAATAACGTCACATCCTTGCGGCATGGATTGAATATAGTGCAAACTTTTATCTAGCAAATCCATGTAATACAAGTGCATGCACAACACAACTTTTGGCTTAGCAGTAGCTGTTGATGAGTTTTCTACAATCTGATTTTGCGGCAAAATGTATCGCAAATGAAGATTCTTCATCAAATCTGCCATATTCATGCTTCGCAAAGCATTTTCCCAAATCAAATCCGTGTTGTAATCGGTGTGATCACGCAAATACTCGTATAAGTCTAATGCTTGGTTTCCAACAGATTGCGTAGAAACGTCGGAGTAATCGTGGAAGAACGACCTGCGCTTAAAAATCGGGCAACGCTTATATTCCACAATCTGCCTTGCAGCATACGTTATTGGACCGTAAGAGTAGCCTTCTAAATCACTCGTATCAACGTATACAGACCACTTGTAACCCTTATCTGCAAATCGCTTTGTAAACACAGATTCATGCAATCCAACCGACTCAAAGTAGCTGTTGATTGGTGGAAGATTATTCCAATAATCCTGAAAATCCTTAGATTGAATAAAGCTTTTTCTGTATGCGTGAAAATGCGATTGAATATGCTCTGGCAAATATCCGTACGGACTGTAGCCAAACGGATCTCCATTAACCTTATGGAACTTTGTTATGCCCCAAAAATCAAGGTCTTTTGCGTTCATAGCGTTAAACATTTCGCTAAACGGATAAACAGGCCCCATAATCGTAGCGTTAAATAACACTACTTCGTCAAACTTTTCCAGATTCTCCCAACCGTAAGAGTCCATTGCAGTTTTGTACGCCCACACGTCAAAACCTTTGTTTTCGCGCAAAATAAACTTATTCGCATAGCTTTTAAGCATCGACTCACTTTGCTCGTCGATTTTGCCATTAACTACAATCGCAAGCTCGTTAAAGAATGGCTTAAATCCGTCAAGCAACGTAGACACATAACGGTCTGCGTGACCTTGCGCATCGTAGAAGAAGAAAATGCCCAAGCGCTTTGGATTTTCCAAAATCATGTTATCTCCTGATTTACCTTTAATTATCTTTGATTATTCTATTGTGTAATTTTGTAATTTGTTTAATCGCAAATTTATTTATTTTTTAACTTTTACTTATCATTATTTGGTTTAGTTAAGTTTTTAATTGACTTTTTTATCTTTTTTGCAAAACGCTTATAAGCTGGCATTGCATCGTAACGTTTTTGCTCTTCAATTTGCAAACGTTTTTGTTCTTCTTCGTATTTTTGTTTACTCACTTGCATAATATGCAAAGACATTAAGTCTACTTGCTCAGCATAAGTTGTGTTCTGTGAATCATTAAAACTATCTGGTTTAATGTTTCGGTAAACGTTAAGAAGAGCATCACACGCTGAACCGTGTTTTATTGTGTAATCACTTTCTACAACTTGATTCATAAGGTGCACAAGCTCTTCGAGCACAATCAAGCACGCGCGCTCTAATCCCCATGTTTCAATAACAGCGTTTATGGCTTCTTGAAAATCCTCGACTTTTAGTCTTGTAAAGAATTCATCTTTTACTATTTTCAAAGCGCGATTATCAAACCATTGTGCAGCTTCTTCAACGGTTTGCTTGCGACTTTCCAGCGCGCAATCGTCGAAAGAATCATTAACAAAAGCACCGTTGGAATCGTCAACAAAATCGCCAGCAAAATCGCAAAAAGCATTCACAACATCTTTAATGTATTGCTGTTCCGTGCTAAATCTTTCAACGCTTATTTTAGATCTTCCAGAAATTCCTCTGCCAATATGGTATTTAAGCGCGCGGAACGCTGTTAAGTCCTTCAAAGTCTTAGCAGAAGATGCCGTTACAAAATATTCGTATGCGTCTTCAACTTTAGTGAGTCTAGCAGAAACTGTTTTTTCAAAAGAAGCGCGTATTAAATCACCCTTAAAAAGTGCTGTTATAACATTCCAAGGCATCCAATGCGGAAAATCACTAGAGAACGACGATTTTATAATATTGTCTCCCGATTGATCCCCATTGGTTTGCGCATACATTTGATCGTAACTGTATGCAAAATCTTCGTCCGATTTGCCTTCTGGATGAATAGAAACACCAAAATGCAATATATCTGCGGGATGGCTACTAACGTACGAGTAAAGAACTTCGCAAGTTTTAAGCTCAATCTCATCGTCTGCGTCAACAAAAAGAACGTAATCTCCGCTAGTTGCCTTAACAGCGGTTTTACGAGCCATGTGCAATCCGCCATTCAAAGCCTTAGCAATAATTTTTACTCTAGAATCTTTTTTCTCGTAATCGCGCAAAATCTGCAAAGTATTATCTGTACTAGCGTCGTCAACAACAATAATCTCAATGTTTTTAAAAGTTTGATTAACAAGTGAATCCATGCACTGTTTAATATACGGCTCCTTGTTATACGCAGGAACCACTATGGAAATTGCAGGATTCATATCGTCTCCATTGCACACTAATCGGTAAAACAGCACAAATCATATCTATTGTACTACTAAACGTAATCCTTATAGCTTGTTGAGCATGTATAGAATCTTATAATACAATTGTAAGTAGCGCATGTAGATTAAACGCATAGAAGGATTGTAGTATGAATCAAGCAGACTCTAGTTGCATTAAAGAATTAAACACTAATCAACTACAAGATTCAGCTACACTTGCAAAATGCGGCAAAAAAAGCAACTCAACTAGCACAACTAGAGCAATTATAGAAAAAACGTATTCTTTTAACGGCTTTCTTGATTTTTGCAAATCTAATGTTGCAGAACTTGCAATAAGCGCGATTTTCTTGATTATTGCATACGGTCAAAAAGCTTTTTCTAACACTTTTTCTATAGACACAGAAGAGATGATCTATAGATCTAAGGCTCTTTACAATTCTTGGATTCGCCTAGAACGCTTTGGATTGCTAGCTTTTAAGTACGTTACAGGAAGGTACTGGTATAACAATTCATTAGCTGGAATCTTAATGATTCTTGCACTTTTTGCCTCCGCAACAACATGGGCATATTTGTTTAGCAAAGCGCACAATTTAGGCGCAAAATTCCACCCAGCTTTATTTATGATTCCGTTTATAAGCGCTCCTATTCTTGCAGAAATGCTTGGATTCTTGCTTATGGGAGATGACGTAGCTTGTGCGCTAATGTTTGTTAGCATATCGCTTATGTGTGCGCATAACGCGTACCAAAATCGTAAAGAACTTAAAACTCTTTTAGCATACGCATTAGTGGCTTTTGTTTTTGCAGTTTTTGGTTTTACTCTCTACTTAGCAATGACTACTGTTTTTGTTGCTGGAACAGCCATGATTGCACTAATGGTTAAAGGAGACTATGCGTGCAAATTCAAGAACATAGTAAGCTACGTTTTTACGTATATTTGCGTGTTTATAGCAAGCTATGCATGCTATGTGATTTTGAACAAAATTGTTATAGCCGCCAACCACACATTCACAGATCCGTACATTAAAGAACAAATGCGTTGGGGTAAAGACCCTATAACAAAAATCATTCATACTATACTTTCGCATGCAAAAAGCATGTATCTAGGAAGAACAATATTCCATAGCGCATTTATAACAATTGCATTAATCTCTTTAGTGTTATTAACTATTGTTCAAGTGATTCGTAAAGAGCTTAACGCTTTTACTATTATTTTTGCTATTGCTATAGTTGCAAGCCCTATGATGATGAGCGTAATACTTGGCACATCTGGAATAGCGCGAACGGAACTAACATACCCGCTTGCTGGCGCTTTTGCATGCATGTATTTGTTACATTACATTACGCAATTTAGTAAAAAGACTTTAACAACGATTATTGCGTGCGTTCTTCTTGCAATTATTGGATTAAGTCAGTCGTTTACAGTAAATCGCTTGTATTACACGGAATACATGACTTACAACCGAGACTATTACATTGCTCAAGATGTTGCTAGAAGAATAGAAGTACTACAAGCAAATCATAAAAATCCGCTTAAAGTAATATTTGTTGGCAATCACATATCGGACTACAATCCTAGCGAATTTAAGTCAGATCAGCTTGAACTTATTGGGCGATCAATGTTTGAGATTGGATTCTCAACTCTTCACGGCACATGGGTAAAAGCTGGTTTTATACGCTCAGCTACTGGATTTAAGATGGAAACTCCTGTATTAGAATCCGCTTATATAAACGCAGAAGAGGCCGTACAAAATCTGCCTTCTTGGCCTTCGAATAAATGCACTACTGTTTTAGATAACAAGTATATAGTCGTAAAATTCTCTGAACCAGTGCAAAATAAGCATTAAGTAGGAGTTAGATATTTAGATATTACTAAATAGTAGTTTCAATCTCGTAACGTGGGCGATGCTTAGATTCCATGTAAATCTTTCCAATGTATTCGCCCACAATGCCGATTGAAAGCATAATCAATCCGCCAATAAACCACATTGAGAACATAACAGAACCCCAGCCAGCAACTGCTTTTCCTTGCAAAACGGAAGCTATTACGTAAACAAATACACATAGCGAAACTAAAATAGACGCGAATCCTGCAAATGTTACAAAACTCAAAGGCTTAGTAGAAAAAGACGTAATGCCATCTATAGCAAACGAAATCATCTTTTTAAGCGGATACTTAGACACACCAGCTTTGCGCTTACCACGCACATACTCAACTTTTGTTGACTTAAAGCCAATCGATGGCACTATACCACGCAAGAAAAGATTAACTTCTTTGTATTCCAAAAGAGCTTTCAACGCATTCTTGCCCATAAGTCTATAATCGGCATGATTTGGAACGGTTTCTGCGCCCATCCACTTAAAAACACTGTAAAAAGCTAATGCAGTGTTGCGCTTAAACCACGTGTCTGTTTCTCTAGACGAGCGAACACCATACACAACCTCGTAGCCTTCCACATATTTTGCAATAAATTGATCAACAACATCAACATCGTCTTGCAAATCAGCATCCATGGAAATTGCAGCATCGCAACCCGATTTATATGCTGTAGTTAAACCAGCAAGCAAAGCATTTTGATGACCGCGATTATGCGCAAGCTTTACACCGCCAAAAAGCGAAGGATTCGACTGGTGTAAATCGCAAATAATATTCCAAGTTGAATCTCTAGAACCATCATCCACAAAAAGAATACGGCTAGAATCCGAAATAATCTTATTTTCAATAAGAAAAGTAACTTTGCTTAAAAGAATACTAGAAGTCTGCGGAAGAACAGGCTCCTCGTTGTAGCAAGGAAGAACAAAATATATGCATGGACGCTTGCCGTTTTGCAATGTTTCACGCAATGTTAATCCTTTCTAAAAACCATAATTTAGCATTAAAAATCCAGAAAAGTGACGATTTGCAATAACTATTTTAGAAAATCACTCATAATCTTTTGGATTTTGCTATTATCTCCCCAAACTGCTGGAGAATCGTATGGTCTATCTGGGAATGCGCCATACTCAAGCGAAATATCAAGATTATTCTCGCGAATGTAACGCTCAACGCGATCTGCAAGCGAAACAGGCTCACCCGTGCAGCAATTAATTACGCCATTTACTTTATCTTGCAAAACGGTTGCAGCAATTTGCTTAGCCAACACGTCTACATTAATAAAATCGTACTTGTTTTTTCCAGTAGTAAACGGAAAAGTCTTCTTTCCTTCAAGAGACGCTTGAAGAAGCTTAGAGAAAATAGAGTTTCCACGAGCGTCGTCGCCAACAATGTAGTACGCACGAATCCATTGAACAGTGGCATCATACTCTTTGCCCAAAAGCAAAGTAGCTTCACGCAAAGCGTTCTTAGAAATGCCATACATAGAAGCTGGCTTGCAAGGCGTGTTCTCGTCAATAGCGCCCTCCCAGTAGCCAACTTCGTGCATAGAGCCCATAACGGCAATCTGCTTTAGGCCGCCTTGAAGCATAATACGAATAAAGCGGTAATGGTTCGATAAATCTTCCATGTGCGTGTCTGCAGCATGCTTAAAACCGTTGCGCCAAGCCATGTGCAAGCAAACGTCTGGGGAACCAAGCTTTGTGAACAAATCAGCATCATCGCTAAAAATATTCGCTTCAATACGCGTTGCGCGCTCATCAACACCATCTAAACGCAAGTCGGAAGCAATTACGCTAGCGCCTGCATCTAAAAGAGCTTTAACAACGTGACGACCAATATATCCACCAGCACCAGTAACAAGAATTCGCTTACTCATAATTTTTCAGTTTAGCAGCGTATAAAAACTTTCAAACATGCCAAGCACAGTAAAGCTATAAACAAAAGCAACCTAATACAAAACACGTGATAGTTATTAGCACAAATCAATCCCCAAATGTAAACTTAACAAAGTTATACGTGCATGCACACTGCAAATTTTGTAAGAAAGGCAGCGATGACAACAAAGTCTGACGCCATCTATCACCCTGGTAGAAGCAAAGGTCTGATTGACATTCCAAGATACCTTTATTTGCTTGACTTACTTGTAAAAAAAGAAGTACGCATAAGATATCGCGGTTCTTGGCTCGGTATGGCTTGGACGTACGTAAAGCCAATAACACAATTTGTAGTGTTCTACGTTGCAATGGGAATTTTCTTAGGACTTGGCCGCGGAGGCGGAATTCAAGCCTACCCACTGTACCTTTTTAGCGGAATCATAGTAACAAACTTTTTTGTAGAAGCATTCTCTAATTGCACAAGATCAATACTTTCTAATGCTGGCTTAATACAAAAAATCTATCTTCCTAGAGAACTATTCCCACTTGCATCGCTACGAGTTGCTTTTGTGCACTTTTTCCCACAAGTAATCGTGCTTATAATCGGAGCCTTATGCATGGGGTGGATTCCAGATTTTGCAGGCGTAATAGTGGCAATAATCGGATTTATTAGCGTGTGCACATTTGCCTTTGGTCTTGGATTATTCTTTGGAGCAATAAACGTTTTTTATAGAGATGCAGAAAACATTACAGACTTGGTAGCAATGGTTGCTGTATGGCTTGCGCCGTGCTTCTACACGTGGCAGATGGTTGCAGCTCACGCACCACGATGGGTTTTAGAGATGTATTATGCAAATCCTATTGCAATAAGCGTTGAAGCATTCCACCGCGGATTCTGGCTAAATGCCACAGATCGCACTTTCCAATTTGCAGGAGCTTGGTCTTTAAGACTTTGCGAAAGCCTTGTAGTTGCATTTGCTGTACTACTTATTGGCGAAGTTACATTTAGACATCTTGAAGGCAAGTTTGCTCAAGAAATTTAAGCTTACTAAGATTTTGTGGATTTTACTTTTAAGAGCAGCAGGAGTTATATATGAATAAGCCTTATAACACACTTCCAGAAGACGTTGTGTTAAGCGTTTCTAACGTTACTAAACGATTCTCGCTGCGAGCAAATCATTCAATTAAAGAGTCGATTGTAAACTTGCTAACACCGCCGTCTAAAAAGCACGAGACGCAAAACTTTACAGCTTTAAGCAATGTTAGTTTTACTATTAAACGCGGCGAAACTGTTGGACTAATAGGCATGAATGGCTCTGGAAAGTCCACTATGCTTAAAATGCTTTCTGGAGTTATGCAACCAGACGAAGGCGAAGTTTGTGCGCGCGGAAGAATCGCAGGACTAATCGAAGTTGGAGCAGGATTTGCTGCCGATTTAACTGGTCGCGAAAACGTGTATCTTAACGGCGCAATTCTTGGAATGACAAAAGAAGAAATAGACGATAAATACCAATCAATAGTAGACTTTAGCGAAATAGAGCCTTTTATGGACACAGAAGTTAAGTTCTACTCTTCTGGAATGTTCTTACGATTAGCGTTTTCTGTAGCAGCGCACAGCGATCCAGACATATTCTTAATCGACGAAATTCTTGCAGTTGGAGACGAAGCTTTCCAACACAAGTGCATTACTAGGCTTAAAGAACAGCAAAAACGAGGGCAAACAATGGTAATTGTTTCGCACAGCGAAGATCAAATTAAGCAACTTTGCTCTCGCTGCATAGTGCTGTCTCATTCACACATGATTTACGACGGTGAAGCCGAGCCAGCATTTAACGCAATGCGAGAAAACTTAAACAATAAAGCATAAACAAAAATCTTAAACAATAATCAAAATTAAAAAGCAAAAGGCATATAAGAGGATATTATGGAAAACATGAGTAACACAACAAACTTTGAACCAAAAAACATAATTGTAACTGGCGGATGTGGCTTTATTGGGTCTAATTTTGTGCACTACGTAGTGAACAATCACCCAGAAACGCACGTAACGGTACTAGACGCGTTAACGTACGCCGGAAATATTGAAAATATTGCAGGATTGCCAGAAGACAGAGTTGATTTTGTGCACGGCAATATTTGCGATGCTGAGCTTTTAGATAAGCTTGTTCCAGGGCACGACGCGATTGTGCACTACGCTGCAGAATCGCATAATGACAACAGCATTGCAGACCCTGAACCATTCCTTAAAACCAATGTTGAAGGCACTTTTAGACTCCTAGAAGCAGTTAGAAAGTACGGCATTCGATACCATCACATTTCCACAGATGAAGTGTACGGAGATTTGGCATTAGACGACCCAGCCAAGTTCACAGAAGAAACGCCATACCACCCATCCAGCCCATACAGCTCCACAAAAGCTGCAAGCGATATGCTGGTACGCGCATGGACACGCACATACGGTTTGCACACAACAATCAGCAACTGCTCAAACAACTACGGACCATACCAGCATGTTGAAAAGTTTATTCCTCGACAAATCACAAATATTTTAGAGGGTATTCGACCAAAGCTATACGGCCAAGGATTAAACGTGCGAGATTGGATTCACACTGAAGACCACAGCAGCGCTGTTTGGACAATCCTAACAAAGGGAGAACTTGGAAACACGTACCTGATTGGCGCAAATGGCGAGAAAAACAATATAACAGTTTTGCGCATGATTCTAGAAATGATGGGCAAAGATGCAGACGACTTTGACCTTGTAAAAGATCGCCCAGGCCACGATCGCCGTTACGCAATCGACAGCACAAAATTGCAAACGCAGCTTGGATGGAAGCCAAAGCACACAGACTTTACAACAGGCTTAGAGCAAACAATCAAATGGTACACAGAAAATCGAGCATGGTGGGAAGGCGCTAAAAGCGCAACCGAAGCGAAATATAAAGCACAAGGACAGTGAATCGCATAAAAGTCAAGCTTGCTTGTACGAAGATTGCATGCAACTTGTATGTAATAGTTTGCAAATCTAGCCAAAAATAGTCATAAATCTAATAAAAATAAAGAATTTGCAGGATGCTATGGAATTTGAAAAAGAACTAAGCGTTACAAAAACCAATATTCCAGGTTTAATCGTGTTCGATCTTCCAGTGCACGGAGACAACCGCGGATGGTTCAAAGAAAACTGGCAGCGCGCCAAAATGACGGCTCTAGGTCTCCCCGACTTTGGACCTGTGCAAAACAACATTTCGTTCAACGAAAAACGCGGAGTAACCAGAGGCATCCACGCAGAACCATGGGATAAATACATAAGCATTGCTACTGGCGAAGTATTTGGCGCATGGGTAGATTTAAGACCAGGGCAAAGCTTCGGTCAAGTGTACACAACCACACTAAACCCTAGCAAAGCAATCTACGTGCCTAGAGGCGTAGGCAACAGCTTCCAAGCACTGCAAGACGGCACAGCATACACTTATTTAGTAAACGCACATTGGTCGCTAGAGCAAAAGAAAACATACACTTTTGTAAACCTTGCAGACCCAGATTTACACATTAATTGGCCAATACCGCTCGAAGAATCCGAGCGCAGCGAAGCAGACTTACACCATCCAATGCTAAAAGATGCAAAGCCAATGGCGCCAAAACGCACTCTTGTAACTGGATGCAACGGTCAACTTGGTCGTGCAATACAAAACTATGCTAAAGAGCATGATTTAGAAGGATTTGAGTACGTAGACTTAGATAGCTTCGATATAGCAAATAAAGACGATTACAGCAGCTACGACTGGGATTTGTACGGAACGATTATTAACACTGCAGCATACACGTCTGTAGATGGCGCGCAAACGCCACAAGGGCGAAGAGCCGCGTGGAATAGCAACGTTAAAGGAGTGGCAAATCTTGCAAAAATTGCGCAAGAACACCACATTACTCTTGTGCACATCTCAAGCGACTACGTTTTTGACGGCACTCAAGAAAATCACAAAGAAAACGAAGACTTTGCTCCACTAGGCGTGTACGGCGAAACAAAAGCAGCTGCAGATTCTCTAGTAGCAAATGTTCCACAACATTATATTATTCGCTCAAGCTGGATTGTTGGAGAAGGACGAAACTTTGTAACGCGCATGATTGACTTTGCAAACCGTTGCAAAAATGGCGAATCTGTTAGTGTTCAAGCACCAATAGATCAAACTGGCAGACTCACTTTTGCCAGCGATTTAGTTAAAGGAATATTCCATCTTTTAGACACAAACGCAGAATACGGAACCTACAATCTTACAGGATCTGGCAAAATCGCGTCTTGGCACGATATTGCTAAAAAAGTGTTTACACAACTTAATGTAGACACAAGCAAAATCGAAGCAAACCGCGTAGACGATTACACGCGCATATCTAATGGATCTTCTAGACCACACAAGTGCGCACTTGACTTGCAAAAAATCGAGTCCACTGGATTTACGCCAGGCGATTGGGAAGATTTGCTTGAATCTTACGTAAATAGAATTGAACAAAACAACAAGTAAAGGATGTTTCAAAGATGAAAGGCATTATTCTTGCTGGCGGTTCTGGCACACGCCTATACCCACTTACTACAGTAACGTCTAAGCAGCTTTTGCCAGTTTACGACAAGCCAATGGTGTATTACCCTCTTAGCGTGCTTATGATGGCTGGAATCCGAGATATTCTTGTGATTTCTACTCCTCAAGACTTGCCAAATTTTGAAAGGCTGCTTGGAAGCGGAGAGCAATTTGGAATCAACTTATCTTACAAAGTTCAGCCATCGCCAGACGGACTTGCTCAAGCATTTATAATCGGAGAAGAGTTTATAAATGGCGATTCTTGCGCGCTTGTTCTTGGAGACAATATATTCTACGGAAATGGCTTGGGAGCAATTCTAAAGCGCGCTGCACACGTAAAACACGGCGCTACAGTATTCGGCTACTACGTAGACGACCCAGAAAGATACGGCGTTGTGGAATTTGACGAAAATCACAAGGCCGTTAGCATAGTAGAAAAACCAGAACACCCAGCATCAAACTATGCTGTTACAGGCTTATACTTCTACGATTCCAGAGTTACAGAGTTTGCAAAACAAGTTAAGCCGAGCGCGCGCGGAGAGCTTGAAATTACAGACCTTAACAAAATGTACTTAGAAAATGGCTCTCTAAACGTTATGACTCTTGGCCGCGGATACGCGTGGCTAGACACTGGCACAATGGACTCGCTTTACGAAGCGGGCGAATTTGTGCGCACAATAGAGCGAGCGCAAGGGCTGCCAATCGCAGTGCTTGAGGAGATTGCGTACGAAAATCAGTGGATTAGTCGCGAACGTTTACTTGAGTCTGCAGAAAAATATGGTAAAAGCAATTATGGCAAGCACTTAAAGCAGGTTGCTGAAAATCGCATTATTATATCTAAAGATTTGTTTGAAGATTAGTAAAATAAATTAATAACTTAATTTAACAAAAAGACCGAGCTGTTTACGCACGGTCTTTTTATTTTATTTACTGACTTTTTCTATCTTTACATAAAGTTACATAAAGATTAAGAATCACACTCCAAAAGCATAAGTCTTAGTGTCTTGAAGCTTACCATCTTTTGAATACGCTTCGAAATGAGTCCAATAGATTCCAGGATGAGGACTCCACAAAGCCCACGGCCCCTTAAATTGGCTCACCCACTGCTTAGCGTTGTAATCGTAAATCTTAATAATCGTATATCCACTAGGATTATTCGTTACAGCGCCTAAGAGAACGCTACTTCCTTGCCAAGCTGCGTAAGTTCCAGAAACAATCGTTTTTTCAACAAACTCAGGCTCAACAGGATTGTTTACTTGGTAGTGGAAGGCAATTGTTTTAGTTCCAAGCGACTTATAAGTGTAAGCATCGCGAACTTCGCAATGAAGCCAATAATCGCCATTGCTTGTTACCCAAGATGCCCAATTGCCAACACTCCAATCAGAGATTGTATTCCATTGCTTAGTGGATAAATCGTAAGAAAGCCAACGATATTCCAAGTGTCTATTCAAATTGCCTGTAACAGCAGCTCCAACAGCAATATCGTTATTGCGAATAATCCACGTAAAGTCTACGCTAGTTTGCGTTACTGGAGAATTTGGACCAGTTCCAAACGCGCTAACGTCAACATTTCCATCAATACCAGATATGCGAGCCTTAGACGTGTACTGCCATCCGCGCAACGCCGTTCTAATGTTAAATAGCGGAGTTGCGCCGTAGCTAGCAACCCAACTTGCTCGATCGTGAATGTATTGCGAATTAAGCGGGCCTTTCAAATAGTTTGCATACGAGTAAATGCCAAGATTTGTGTATCCTGCGTTATACAGCTGATTCCACCAAGACGAAACAATGTTTTGGTAAACGTATGGGCTAGTTGGAGCAGTGTGGCCAGCCCAAACCCATTTTTCAAGATCGTAGTAAACAGGATAAGAAAGGTCGCCTGGGCTAACGCCTGCACGCCTAAGAAGACTTGCAACGTCTGCGCCCTCGTTAGCACCATCTTCTGGTTTTTCGGCGTAAGAATACATGTAGATTCCAAACGGAATACCTAAACGCTTGCATTCTCTAATATTTCGCAAAGCGTATTTATCGTAGCCGTTTTCCCAGCCGTAACTAATACGTATAATCGCGCCTTCTACGCCAGCTGCCTTAGCTGCAGCCCAGTTAATTTCTTTTTGATGTTCGGAAACATCAATCACACCACTGGCGTTGTACGCAAACAGGCTTCCATTGCCATCATAGAATGCCTGAGTTCCGTTGTAGTCTCCCCACCTAGTGCCAAAGCCGTTTGTTGGCAAAGAAATCTTACGCACAGAGCCATAAGTTGTATACGTGGAGGTTCTAGATTCTAAAGCTTGTGACTCCTGGCTCTTTTCGCTTGAGTCAGTTTCTTCGGGATTTTTTTGATTAGAGCTTATAAGAACAACCTTGTTTCTTCTAAGAGAACGCTTATTTTCAACACGCTTTTTGCTAGAAATCGGAGTGTTATTGGTGGTAGAAAAATCAGCATTAGTACTGCTCGAATTCTCGCGCTTTATCTCTTTTCGCAAATCGCCAACAGTTATAGGCGTAAAACGCTCACCGTTACTTTTAGCGAGTGGATCTGGCTGCTTATCTTTAGTTCCAACAAGCTTAGAGTCGGTAACAGTTTGGCCAGTTTTAAGTGACTTTAATTCTCCATTATCTGCAATCGCATACTTTGAAGAAACAACTTCGTCTTTGTTTGTAAAGGAAGATGCCACTTTTTTAGGCAACTTAGATGCATTACTTGAATCGCCATTAGAAAGCGCATTTAATTGATCTTCTTCAACAGTGTTAGCGCCATTATCTGACAATTCCGCATTATTTGCACCATCTGCAACATCTGCGACTTTGGAAGCAACATTCTTAAAATCCCAACGATTTTCTACCTTAAACGCAGGAGCAGAATTTACAACAAGAGCTGTTGCTATAGAAACTAAACTTGCAATTACACGTACAATAAACTGTCCCAAAATCCCTCCAGACACATGTTTTACGTGTTTAACTGTTACAACAATACCAACATGCGCAAACAGCTTAAAACATGTGTGTATGAAAACAAAATGGAATCAAATAAGAATAAAAGTAAGAATAAAAGTGGAGCGGATGACGGGAATCGGACCCGCGTCATCAGTTTGGAAGACTGATACTCTACCATTGAGCTACATCCGCAATATGCAAATTTTGCAAGCCATTAGTTACCTTGCAAAACAGCAACTCGATTAATTATACAGACTGTTTAGACCTAAAGCAACTTTCGACACTCGCGCTAAATTGTACAATTCTCGGAAAATTTGCACATTTAGTGCACATTGAATACACATTCATGCGTAAAATTCGCTGCATGTTCGCATGATTAAGGTTTTATGATTAAGACTCGCGTAACTCTAAAACAACAAACGCAAGTGCAATAGCAGAAGAATTTTGCACTAAGCCATCGTGACTTAAAGACACATGCCAATTAGGGTGATTTACGCGATTTACACCATTAACGCTTACATTAGCGCTGTCGGATTCATGCGGATTAGTCGCCTCTGGCGCGTGTAATGACTCTAGAAGCTTTTGATTAACGTCTTCACTAAGTCGAACGCTTGGGCATCCATGCGAATCGTCTAAAATCTCAATACTTGCCCAAGGAGTGTTGTCTAATGTGTAAGGATATTGCAAACCAAGAGTGCTCATCGCTTCGCACCACGCTTTTATAACCGCCTCTTTACCAGCCCAGCGAGCCGCAACATGAATCGCCTCAGCGTCGTTTTTTAAGTGTGCTCGCATAGCGCACTGCCTAAGCTCACGCGTAGAAAATAGCGAGCGCCACCCATTGCCATCTTGCATTTGTTGCGCAAAATCCGCAACATTAACAACATCGGAACCAATGCCTGCAATCATTGAACTCACTTCCTAACTGCTCTAGAGCACGGCTAATCTGCGCGAACGATTTTCCAAACTTTGTAGCTCAAAATAGCATATCGGACTACAAAGTCGGGAGTCTTGTAGTGCGATTGTATAGCGACACGCCGTATTTTAAGTACAATCGCACTACAAGACAGGCTCTGTCGTTCGCGCGGTCTAAGCGCGCGAACGTCTTCGCTTGCGTTGAAAGCACACCGTGCTTTCAACCTTAAGCAAGCTCAGCGCTCCGAATTGCCTTTTCGCGCTACGCTTTAAGCGAAAAGGCAGGTCGTCGCGCCCGCACAACATAAAACCCAAAGTCACAAATCTATCTAAATGCAACTTTATAGCGAACAATAACTGCAGCAAAAGCAAGCACAATAAATACCGCAAATACAGTAAGAACGCTACTACCAGTTTTCAAATGGAAACCATCACGTATCGAATTACTATTGTTAACAACAGTAATATCCGTCCACGCTAACTGTTTTCCATGCTCGTCTACAAGCAAAACAGTGTGTTTACCAGAGTACCCAGATGGGAATTGAGCATCAAATTGAGGCTTGCCATTCACCATGCGAACAGCAACAAACTTTGAGCCATCGGCACCCTTAAGCAAGCGTGGAGACGAGTAAATGTACGCGTAAGCATAAACTACTCCATCACGCTTCAAACGCTCAGTAAACTCGCTGTTCACAACTTTAATTTTCACACTGTTAACAACTCCAGCAGTTGCAACGTTATTGTTACCAACACTAAGAGTTCCCTTTAATTCTGGATTAAGCTGCTGAACTGTTCGTGGAGCAACAGGCACTGGAGCAGATTCTGCTGGTTTAGCTGGTGCAGAATGATTTTGCTTATCTTGACGAGTTTGCTTTGAGTTAGCTGTCTCAGACTGTTCAGATTTAGCTGGTGCAGAATGCTCAGCTGGAGTTTCAGTCTTAGACTGACCTGGCTTAGTCTGACCTGGCTTAGTCGGAGTTTCATGCTCAGACGGATTGTGCTGAGGCGTTGGTGAAGGAGACGGAGCAGGAGCAGGCGTCACTTGACCAGGCGTTTGCCCATGCCCAGGTGCCGGAGCTGGCGCTGGATGAGGAGCCGGCTTTGGACCAGGCTCAGGAGTTGGAGTCACAGTACCAGGAGTTTGCCCATGCCCAGGCGTAGATGGATTTGAATTCTGCGTACCAGGCTGAGTACCAGGCTTAGATTCATCCTTCAACTTATTAATATCTAAAGGATTCATCTTATATTTGAGAACATCATCAGCCTTAAGATTTGCAAAAGGATTATCGTCCTTCTTTTCAGCATCCTTCACAAGCACAGCAGTAGAAAGAGCAGAAACCTTGTAATTTCCATTGTCATCTACAGTAATTTCAGGACACTTTGATACTTCATCGCTGTTAGCTTTTCCATCGGCAATGCGCACACGATACTTTCCTTTGCCAATATTCACAGTAGATTCACTACTATTAGCATTGAAAATAAACACATACGTTTTATTGTTGCTATCAACGCTAAACGCATTAATTCCATCACTGCTCTTAATCCAATGCATATTCTTATTAACATCAGAATATTCGGAATCGCGTAACGCTGGAATCTCGTTTCTTAGCTTTATCAACTCTTTGAAGTACTCAACAGCATCGGAATTCTTATTAACCAAATCCCACTTAACGGAATTGTCGCCGTCGCCAGCATTGTAACTATTAGCATTACCATTCTTGCTTCGTAAGAACTCTTGACCAAGCTCGAAGAATGGCATACCATGCGCAAACATTACAAGCGAATTAGCAAGCATTACTCGCTTCTTAAGATTCTCTTCTGTCTCATTAGGCAAGGATTTCTTCAACTTATCGTAAAGATTAAGATTGTCGTGAGCTTCAACATATTGCACAGTCTGACCAGCATTCGCGTAGCGCCTACCAGTGCAGCTTGCGTTTCCAGGCTGGCAGCCATAAAGATTTTGCATTACCAGATTGTCGCTATATCTGTTTCCAGACACGAATCCAGTAACACCATCATCTCCCTGGCCTTTTACAGCATCACGGAAGGAATCGTTAAAGAACGCAACACCATTATTTTCAGCAAGCTTATACGCATTAGGCTGAATAGTGCGGTTTCCATAAGGCAATTGGCTCATATCCCAGCCTTCGCCAAGAATAATCGAGTTCGGGTCAATTGCATGAACAGCTTCACGCACTTCCTTAATGGTTTCAAGGTCAATCAATCCCATCAAATCAAAACGGAAGCCGTCAATACCGTACTCTTTAGCCCAATACTTTACAGAGTCAACAATATACTTTCGCATCATTTTGCGCTCTGAAGCAGTATCGTTTCCGCAACCAGATCTATTAGACAAGCTGCCGTCATCGTTGTAACGGAAGTAGTAACCTGGCACAGTTTGGCCAAAAGCGTTCTTTTGCGCGTTATAAACATGGTTATAAACTACATCCATAATCACACGCAAGCCAGCATCATGCAGGCCTTTAACCATTTGCTTTAGCTCCGTAATACGAGTAGCAGGATTTGCTGAATCAGATGCATACGATCCTTCTGGAACATTGTAATTAATTGGATCGTAGCCCCAGTTTTGGTGAGGACTATTTTTGTCGTTCTTCTCTACATAGTCAACTTTAAAATCTTCATTCACAGAACCAAAATCATACATTGGCATGATTTGCACGTGAGTGATGCCGAGAGACTTCAAATAATCCAAACCAGTTGGCTTGTTCCCATTCTTAGTGTCAGATTGGATTACACCAAGATACTTTCCGCGCTTTGCAACATCTACTCCAGAACTTTCGTGAATTGAGAAGTCGCGAATATTCATCTCTGCAATAGTCGCATCAGTTGGGCGCTTATCAAACGATGCCTTACGAGATACAGGTGTTGCCATATTGCCACCGAATACAACGGATCTCATTCCGTTTCTAACGGCAGCTTTTGCATAAGGGTCTGGAGAATTATTTACAGTGCCATCTGCAAAATGAACCTTGTATGTGTAAGCAGTGCCAGCTTTTGCATCACCTGTAGTAATACTCCAAACGCCAAGCTTTCCAGCTTCTGTACCAAGAGTCAGATCTTGCGTTTTATCTTCTTGTGCTTTTTCATCAGTTGACTTATAAGTTACTAACTCCACTTTTGTAGCAGTTGGAGCCCAAAGCTTGAAAGTCGTAGAACCATCTTTTACAACAGCACCCAAGTCATCGCCTGTGTACGCATACTTTTGATCAAACTCATCAGTGCGAACAATCTTAGAGCCTTTAGCAGTTGAAGCAGAAACTGTCTTAGGCATTCCACCAACACCCTTAATGTTGATTTCATACATTTTCTTAAGATCTAATTCGTTCTTTGCAGTGATTACAATCTTATTATCTACAACAGCAACTTGCGAAATATCTATTGGCTTGTGGCTATTGGCATCTTTACTTGTAACATCAGTTACAGTAACATTTTCCTTCTTTACTTCTGAAGGGTCGCCGCTCACATTTACAGTAAATTCCTTAAAAGACGTAATATCAGCGTTAAAAGCATTAGCCTTTGTGTTGATTACGTTTGGGCTTAAGTAAACTCTACTATCTCCCTGCATAAGCCAGATTTCAGCGTTACCAGTTTGACCATCTTGGCTTAAAGTGATTGCCTTTGCAGGAATTGGGCGATCGCCTTCGCCAGGATCTTTATAAACCCAATCGTTGCCTTGCATGGAATAGCGCACAATAAACTTCGGATCTTTTACACCAGAATCATTGTGGAACGTATATTCTGCAATCTTTCCGAAATCATCATGAGCCGTAAAATCTTGCTTTACTCCATCATTACTACCATACCAAGTCCAAAGATTCCAACCATTGTAATCCTTGTTTGTTCTGCGGTAGTGAACAGTAACGTTTAACGTTTTAATGTTATTAAGCTTGTTAGCAACTTCAGATGGAGGTTCGGCAAAAGTATTCGAATCTCCTCCGTAAACCCAAGCTTCGCCAACACCATCTTCGATTTGCCAAATCTTACGATCTTTGTCTCCGTCCTTATGCCAATTTTTATTATCAGATCCTGGATTAGTGGTAATAATAAATCCAACTTTTCCACCCTCGTAAGTGCCATCAGCCTCAACTGTGTAAGTCTTACCAAAAGCGTCTTGACCATTGAACTTATGCCAAGCACCATCTATTTCATTACCTTGAGCATCTTTAAGACCCCAAATATAGACACCTTTATTCGTGTTTTTTTGATTGTAGTGAATAACAATCTTCGTCTTTAATGCAGAAGGTTTTGAAGATTCTGCTTTGCAAGGAATTTCAGCAGATTCAGAACCTTTCAAATCTGCATCTACTACATAATTCTTTGCGCCAGCTGGAATAGTAAAATTACCATTATTTGAATTATTTAAGTGATACCACCTATCTCCACCGTCGTTAAATACAGCAGTAATTTGTTTTCCATTATTAGGAATTGTTCTTGCAAACCAATCATCGCAAACTTTGCGCATTGGTCTACCGGGAACTGCAGTCCAAGAATCATTGCCGATTTGATAATGAATATTTACTGAGCTTGGATTACCTGCTTTATTTTTAGCATTAAAATAGACAGTTGTTGACTGGTCTTTAGCATCGTCAACATTGTATTTTGGATCAGATTCGTCACGTGCTGTATTAGATTTTACTTTTTCATAAATATTGTCCTTAAGCGCATCCACATGCAAAGCAATTGCAGAATAAGGAGCAATAGTCGCAGCAACTTTGCCATCTGTAACTTTAACAGTCTTAGAGCAATTTCCAGCCTCATAAACGTTGCAATACTCACCATCAGGCAAATCAGTCTTATACAAAACTTTCTTTGCGTTTGGCGTATTGTTTATTGCTAAGAATCCCTTGCCTGCACGACTAAAAGCAATGTTATTATTGCCGTCATCTTGCCAATTAGTGACTTGAGCACCATTTACAGCCTTAAAGAAACCGACCATTCCACGAATAGAAGTCCAACGCTGAGTGCACTGCCAACCAGTTGTTGGGGAACAATCTACATCTTCAACTTTATCTTCAGTCGCTCCAGGCGCACCATCATCCTTACGACCATTCTCAAACCTATACCCCGAGTAAATGTTTGGATTCCCATACGGGTAGCCAAGCATAAACGCGTTTGCAAGCTCGTAGCGAGGACCATCCTTATATGTAAGCGTGCGCACATAATTTTCTCGAGGAGTATCCCAATTAGTAACAAAAATTGAAGCTTTATCGCTTGTAACAAGTCCATCAGTAATATTCTTTAGATTCGATATTGAGCCATAAAAATCACTCTTTAATCGGTACGAATATTGGAATTCGTTGACTTCACCTTCATTCAAATGATGATCTGGCTGTATTTCTTTAGCTTCAGAAGGATCACCAATCGTCTCCTGCATCCACCAAATCTCATCCGCATTTTTACCAGATTGTTTTGCAGCTTCAGCTTTAATCGCAGCCATATCTGTTGGAGAAATATGTTTTACTGCGTCAATACGGAAGCCAGCAACACCTAGCTCTAGCAAATGAGCAAAGTACTTACCTAAAGTCTCGCGCACATTCTGCTTTGATGTATCCAAATCAAGCAAGCCAACAAGCCTGCGATTCCACACTTCCTCCGCATTGTTATAGTGCTCAATATTCCTAGCATCTTGATGGAAATCATCCTTTTCATATCCAGCATCTGGGAAAGACTGATCTTTAGCGCTATATTGGCTTCCACCAACACCCTCTGTATGAGTGTCACCAGCACCAGTCATGTGATTAATAACAGCATCAGCAATAATTCCAACACCTGCATCCTTGCAAGTAGTAATCATCTTCTTAAAGCCATCTTCATCGCCGAGTTTTGACTTTAATTTGTAGCTAACAGGCTGATAAGAAGTCCACCACTGAGCACCCCTTACATGCTCATTTGGAGGAGACACTTGCACATAACTCACGCCCTCAGGACCATAAGTTGTTTTGCACTCTTGAGCAATACTCTTCCAATTTTGCTGAAATGCAGTAACAATAACACCCTTACGGTTAAGAGTTAGATTGCTAGATTGAGAATTACTAGACTCACTACTAGCGCTTGCATTGCCAACAACAGCAAAACCTGTTATTAACATTGCACTCGCTGCAATCATAGAAACTATTTTCGACGCAAGGTGGCGATGAGCGACCATCTGCATATCCTTTCCTCCGTTGGCACAAACATGCTTCTATATTGTTTTATTGCCATGCAAAACATGAAAACTATAGGTGACACAACTATGTTTCACTTCTTATTACAACCAACTTTGGTTTACGCATAAGATTGCTTATTTTGAACGCAAATCGCCATAAGCACCTTGAATTTTTCGCAATTTTGCACGTAAGGAGCCATTATAACACTTTTGCAATTTTTACAAAAGTCAAAAATATAACTGCGATATTAGTCACACGTATAGTGCGAACCCGCACAAACTTGTAGTGCGTTTGTACCTAATTTACGGCGTGTTGCCATACAAACGCACTACAAGGCAGGTCCTGTCGTTCGCACGGATTAGCCGTGCGAACGTCTTCGCTTGCGTCGAAAGCACACTGTGCTTTCAACCTTAAGCAAGCTCAGCGCTCCGAATTGCCTTTTCGCGCTACGCTCTAAGCGAAAAGGCAGGTCGTCGCGCCCGCGCAATACCAAGTAAGGAAACCGCACTACGCTCTAAACGCGAAATCGTCGATTCGTCAGCAATAATAGCCGCTTGCATCTAGGCGAGCATCTGGGTTTAGCAGCATAGCTTTTTCTGCTTCATGCCCATCGTAGCGCGATCCATCTGGCATGCGCGTGCCGTCTTTAAGCAAACGGCGATTTTCCACAGGCTCAAACAGTTGCACATGACCCATCATGCCCTCTTGCAAAAGTCGATGACCCGCAGCCAAACGCGCATTTGCCTTTGCTCGCCACTCGTTAAGTGCATCCGCGCCAGCGCTAGCTGCCACAGCCGCCTCAAACGCACCAGGATGCACAAGCGCCACGAATCCGCTAACGTGCCCGAATCCAAGCGATGTAGCAAGAGCCGCTTTAACAGAGCCAATGTGAATCCTCTTTCGCAACCAAACCATGTGGTCGTCGCGCGCAAGCTTAGGATCCACGCAATCAAGCGAAGCGTTGATTGGAACCCAACCACTTCTAAACAGCTGAGTCAAGCCATTAATCTGGAACACACATGCGCCACCCTTTGCGTGGCCAGTAAGCGACTTTTGGCTAATCACAAATAGCGGATTTCCGCTTGTGCGCCCAATCGCGTGCGCAAGCGTATTGTGTAACTCAGACTCGTTCGGGTCGTTTGCGTTTGTAGACGTATCGTGCTTAGAAACAACAGCAATATCGTCTGGAGTAACACCAAGCGCCGCCAAATCGTGCACAAGCTTGGAATCGCGGCCGCCCAATCCTGCAGCGAGCGCGCCCAATCCTGGAGCTGGAATCGAAGTGTGAATTCCATCCGCGTACGAGTGAATAAATCCAACTACGCCAGCAACAGGCAAGCCAAGCTTAAGCGCAATATCTCCTCGCGTAATAAGAATCGTGCCGCCGCCTTGCGCTTCCAAGAATCCTCCGCGCCTGCGATCGTTAGCACGCGAGAAGAATCGCGGATTTATGCCCTTTTCGTACATTTCCTCGCTGTTTGCAGTAGCGTTCATATTGCCAAAGCCAACAACGGACTCAACGCCAATATCGTCAATCGCGCCTGTTACAACAAAGTCGGCTTTGCCAAGCGCAATCTTATCAACGCCTTCTTCTAGCGAAACTGCAGCAGTGGCGCATGCAGATACTGGCTGAATCATGTTTCCATAGCCGCCAATATACGTTTGCATTACGTGAGCTGCAACAACATTTGGCAACGCTTCTTGAAGCACGTCTGTAGGAATTTCGTGATTTAGGAATCTATCCAAATACAGCTTTCGCATAGACGTCATTCCGCCAAATCCTGTGCCTTGAGTCGATGCAACAAGAGATGGATGCACAGCTTGCAAAATTTCCGAAGGCGTAAATCCTGCGCAGATGTAGGCATCAACAGTAGAGACTATGTTCCAAAGCGCAATCGGATCTACGCTTCCAACCATCGAAGCTGGAATACCCCACTTTAATGGGTCGAAGCCCTTAGGCAATTGCCCACCAACAGTACGCGTCATGGCTGCTCGCCTTGGCACGCGAATCATGGATCCAGCTTTGCGCGTAACAATCCATTCGCCAGACTCTGGGTCGCTAGAAATCTCTGTGTGCTCTTCGTCTAGCGCAACATATTCGCGCGCAATTTGCTCTGTAGCAACGTTGAAAGATACATCGTGGTCGAGGAAGATCTCGGCTTCTTCTTCGTTCGCTCCATCCTTGTAGTCGCTGCCCATACCAGTCTCAAACGGCCTTATTCCCGAGCGAGCCACTACCTCATCGCGATACTTTTCTGCAATGTCTTCTTCTGGCACAAGCGTGCCTTCCGCATCGTACCATCCTGGCTTTGGCGAGTCTTGCCAAGTTAGCAAGCCCATGCTCCAAGCCAATTCCAAAACAGCGCCTGCACAAAGCGAAACCGTTCCGTCATCTTGGATTGACTGCTCGGCACTAAAGCGCGTACGACCAGAACCCCAAGGGCCAATCTCGCCAACAGAAACTATAACGATTTGGTCTTGCGGCTTTGCTGTTACGTTCTTCCAATCTTCCAAGTTCACGCTTGCTTGAGTTGGAATATTTGGAGACGGAAGAGCCTTATTTAGAGACTTGACTTCAGACTTGATTGAAGAATCGTTTGCAGCATTCTGATTAGCCTGCTTACGACTATTCTCTTGCAAAGCTTGAGCTTTAAGCTCGTTCAAGTCAAGAGGCTCCGAGCCTAATCCACCTGTTAAATCAACATCTAGAGGTGCCTTTGCAGCAAGCTCGCGCGCATCTTTAGTGCACAAGTCAAGCAAAAGATTTGCCATCTGGCTTGTTGTAAAGGTTTTTAAGCCACGGCTTTCAACAGCCTCCACAAGAGGATCATTGCCTCCCATTAAGCCAGTTCCACGCACCCAGCCAATCTTTGGATGAGCAAAAGTTACGCGATTCGACCACACTTTTTCTGCATGCGCGCGGTTAACAATGGCATCGAATGCGCTCTTGACTTCGCCATAAGCTCCGTCGCCGCCAAAAATACCGCGATTAGGCGATCCTGGCAACACAACGTGCATACAATGCTTTACATCTGTATCTGCTCCGATTTGCGCAAATCCTGCGATTGCGCGCTCAACACCCCAAAGCATAAGCCTGGATTGCGATTCAAAAAGCGCACCAGAATCCGCCAAAGTTCCACTAACTGGCGGAGCTGCAAATGGGAAGAACAGAGTTGGATTGTAAGCAGGCTTCAAAATGGTGGTTGTAGCGCCACTAACCTTCTTAGAAACTGTGCCAACCCACTTTACAAGAGCGTCAACATCTCGGTAACTAGACAAGTTTGCTGGAACAAGCCACAATTTAGCCGAAGCTGTTGCGTGAAGTCTGTAAGCTTCTTTAGCCCACTTTTTTACACTCGGCTTAAAGCTGTGAGAAGTGGCAATAACCGTAGCTCCGCCTTCTAGAAGACCAGTCACAACTCGTGCTGCAATCGAATTTGGCGCAACGCCTGTTACAACAGCAACGTCTCCTTCAAAGCAATTCGAGAAGATTTGCGAATCGTCTCCATAATGCTCATGATTACGCAACTTTGGCAAATCGCCAGTAGACTTTAGCGCATCTTTTGCGACTTGCTCAAAAATAGAAGACAATACGTTGCGATTATTATCATTGCGATTATTACCGTTGAATTTATTATCTTTGCACTTTTTAGCAAACCACTCAGCTTCGCGAGCGGTTGCGCTCCCTAATCCAACAAAGCTACCGTAGCGGTTCAAAATTTCGCTAACTTGCTTAAGATCTTCGGAATTATTCGCGCAAGAATCATACCCAGAATTGTAGTAGATACGCGCCAAATCTTCGCGAGCACTAGCCCAGCGGTCATCGAAAAGAATCGCCTTGCGCTCATCAAATCGAGGCTCCACCTGCTTTGGCCAATCCGCTCCAAGCTCAGCTTCTACAGCTGCAACAACAGCCGCATTTTCATCCGCTTCATCTTTTACTTGAGGAGCCTCAACACCAAGCTTTGCTAGCACAAACTTAGCAGTGGCAGCCAAAACGCCATCCGCGCCAACAACCTGTTGCGCAAAAGCGTCAAGCGCAGCAGAATCAACAACCGCGCCGCCTGCAGCGCCAGAGCCTGCAGAACCTGGCTGAGCAAGAGTAATTCCGTGCTGTTTAGCAACTTGATTAATCGCAGAATCAATCAACGCTTGAGCTGCAGAAGCGTTCTTTGCTGGCTCTGTAGAAAGCTGAGCCAAATCGCCTCCGCGAACGCTTGCGCCAGATCGCGTTTGCAAAACAAGAGCCGCCAAAACGTGCGCGCGCCAGCCTTCGCCAAGCTTATAGACTTCCGTAATTCGCTTATCTACTTGAGCAGGCTTTACGCCAGCTGCACCAAAAAGCGACCTCAAACTTTGCCTTACAATGTCGCTAAGAACGGCACCAAAAGCCTTGTAGCGAGGAGCTGCAGAGTTTACTAGCTTGCTAAGAGCACTCATTGGAGCTTCCGCAGCGCCGTCCACGCTAGGCACGCCAAGCTCGGAGCTTATGTCCATTAAAAGCTGGTTTCGCCTAGAAGATACACCGTTTGTTAACGTATCCGTTGTGTCGGCAGCGCCAATTTGGTCGGCGCGAATCTTTGCACTGTATGCAATCAGCATTTCAATAGCGTCCGACGCCTTAAATGCAATATCTGCAACAGAATCAGATGGCACATTTGGCACTGCATTTGATGCATTTTGCACAGAATTATTTGCATTATTATTTGCATTTATTTGAGTAGATGCAGCACTTGCCGTTGCGGTTGCTTGCGACTTTTGTGCGGCCTCCTGGGAAGAATCGCCAGCAGCCGCCACCTGCTCATTAGCCGCGCTCTCATCGTCTTCAAAAACTTCTGGCACAAGCGAATCTGTGTCTGTTTTATAAACACGACTCTCGTCTCGTCCAACGTTATAAACAGCAACACGCTGACTACTAAACTCTGGCAATGCAAGCGTTTTTGCGCCAAGATTTGCCAAAGTTGGAGCATTCGCTAAACCAACTTCAACGTATTCTTCTACGCCTAATCCGCCGCAAGAAGTGCTAGAGAACATAAGTGCTTGCGTTTCAATCCAGCGAACAGGGGAAGCAAACTGCCAAGAAAGAAGCTCCGCAAGAAGCAATCTGCCAAGCTTTTGATCGTCTGCAGCATAAGAATCCCAAGTTGCATCATCTTGCAAAGCCGCTTCAATACGCTCTGAAGGCACAACGTCTAGAATCTTTTGCGCAAATTCGCGCGTAAGCTCAAACGGGCACGCAACCAAGTTTGGAATGTAACGACCAACAAGCACCGAGTAGTCAATATGCTTTGGAAGAAGCGAATCGAGCTTATCGCGGAACTCTGGCACACCTTTTCTAAGCAGCTTGGAGTGGAATGGCACGTCAATTCCTGGAACCAAAATAAACGGCGGCTTTCCACCATATTCTTTAGCGCGCTTAGCGGAATCTTCGGCCAAAGCTTTAAGACCTTTTATTGTTCCTGCAATCGCATACTGCTGACCTGCCAAATTGTAGTTTACGATTTGCAAGAATTCGCCAGTTTGCTTAGAGATTCCTTCAACATACGCGTTTACGCCATCGTCTCCTACGCCAAACTGGTTTGGACGCAAAGCTCCCATTCTATAGTTGGATCGGCCTTGCGCATCTCGCTCAATCAAATGATGCATTGTAGATCCGCGGTGGAACACGAGTTCCAACACGGTTTCTAGCGGAATAATTTGAGCGAAAGAGCTTAGCGCATTGTATTCGCCAAGCGAGTGGCCAGCAAAGTAGGCAGGCCAAATATCGCATCCAGCTTCACGCAAGCGAGCAGTTTGTGCAAAAGCAACAGTAGCGAGCGCAACTTGCGTAAATTGCGTTAAGTTAAGCAAGCCTTCTGGGTGACGATACGTTACGCCATTTGCTGTTAGTTCCTTAGGATTATCTCGAACAACAGCAAGAATTGAGAATCCGAGCTTTTCGCGAGTAAGCTTATCGGCGCGCTGCCAAGTTTCGCGCACAGCTGGCGATTTTGCGCGCTCATCTAGCGACATACCTTGCTTTTGAATACCCTGACCTGGGTATACAAAGGCTGCGCGCGGCGAGCCTGTAAGAGCGCTGGCCTTAGACACAACTTGCCCATTTACGCGGCATGTTACTTCTAGCGCAAGTCCTGCGCGTCGAACTTTTCCTACGCGCTCAACAGTTATCTCAACCTTATCGTTAAGCTGCACCATGCCGTACATGTTGTACGTCCAGCCAATCAACTCGTAGCGCGCGCCTTTTTCGTCCAAGGCTTGCGCAACGTGCTGAGCTGCCGCCGAAAGCCACATTCCGTGCACAAGCGGCGCTTTAAGCCCAGATATTGCAGCGCCTCTGTAAGAAGTGTGAATTGGGTTAAAATCGCCAGAAGTGCGCGCAAACGCCGTCATGTCTTTAGGCGCACTCAAAACAACTCTTCTAAGCATTCTTCTAGGAGTTGCATCTACATTATATTCGTGCAAATCCGCGGCAGCTCCGTATTGCGCAGCAGGCTTTGGCAGCGCCGCACTGTAGCTGCGACCGCGAATCGCAAATCGCTCTGTTTCGTGAGCTAGATGCGTTCCGTCTTGCGCATTGTGAATTATGTGTATTGTCACCACTCGCCCAGAAGCTGATTCGGCGTAATCTTCTGCCCAACCAGTGAGGTTTATGCGTGTTCCAACATATTTTTGCAGGTCGTCTGTAGATACATCTAGTTCTATTAGGTGGTCTAAATGAACCGCGTTAAGCAAGCCTTCGATTACTGGGTACCCGTCTACCATTACGGATCCCAAAGCAGAATAAATTGTTGGCCAAGCAGGACCAACTAGCGCGTCTGGAACAATTCTAGACGGCTGTAATCCGCCCGAAAGTCGCCCAGCTGTAGCAGATTCGTGATCGATTCCAAGATTTCTAGAAAGCGTGTACGAAGACTTTACTACGCCGAATGGCGCTTCTTGCGATTTGCTGCTTTCATCTACTTTAGGCATTTCGCTTAAAGCATCTCCCGTAATCGCAACGTTTCCAATGCCTGCTGTAGCTGCAAGCATCTTATAAACGTGCTCTGGCAAGCGATCTCTATCTACTACTGGCACGCCTCCTGCGCGATTCGCATCTACAATAAGCGGAATCACAATGCTTCGCACAGCATGATTCTTATTGCTATTATCAGCCTTACTTGAATCGTTATCACTTGAATCATTAGCACTTGAATCATTGCCGCTTAAATCATCCCAGAATGTGTCTAATTTAATATCTAAATCAAGCTTAATTACGCTATCTTCTTCACTAACAACGCTTATAACGTAGTTTTCGCTATTATTTTGCGTTTTATAAGCAGGGTTAGAAGTTAGGTGACCAATCCAAGATATATTCGGGCATGCGCGCACGTATTCTTCAACATTTTTTGCGCACGCGATTTGACTAAACGCGCTTTGACTAAACGCGCTTTGCGCAAGAGAAACTCTAGAATCGCCAGCAGCCGAACGCCTTATAACCGCATCTTCAAATCTTCCCAAAATATCTGCGATTGGCTCGTCCATTGTTGTTATTCCAGCAACAGAAATCGGCCCTGGAATTACGCGAACAGCATCTGCCGAATATCGCGAATCTTCCGACTGCCAAAGCTGATCTTGGCCCCACCAGCGAAGCAAATCGTTGTCGATTACTGGCACAAACGGCATTGGCTTAGGGTATTCGCGCACCAAAGTTGGGAACCATGCGGCATCCATTGGAATAACGTTTGTTTGCGCTGCATCTGGGAACTTTTCAATAAGATTGTTCAAAGCTTCTTGAGGATTTTCAAAAATGATTTTAGAAGAAGGCAAGCTTGACTCAAATTCGCCAGAATCTTGCAACGCAAAACGCGCTTCGATTCTTTTAAGCAAATGAGCATATCGATCCGCATACGTGGAATCTGCCCATGGGTAGCACAAGTCTAGGAATCGTTGTGCAAATTGCTGGTATGTCATGCTTTCAACATTGCCAAAATACGGCTTTGCTGTTGTGTTAAGAGCCGCAATAACCTCGTCTTTGCGTAATTCAAGCTCTTCTGGATGCTTCATCATGTGAACAAGAAGCCTTCCACAACGCGCAGATGCATTTTCAATCTCGTAAATATCTGCGTGCAAATGACTTAATCCGCTTGTTACTCCGCCAACAACCTTTCCAGACGGCACCCAGCGCTCGCCAATCGGAGCAAACGGATCGTCACTTGCACCAAGACCTTCCACGCATGCATCATTTGCTTCTGTAATTCCAGGCGTCTCCACCAACATGCGCTTAACTTGCGGACTTGTGTGCGCTTCCTTTGCTGTCATTGCTGCTGTGCCAATCATTACGGCGTCTACAGGCATATTTGGCAAGTCGTACTTATTGGACCATTCGCCGCTAATGTAGTCGGCAGCTCGCGAAGGAGTGCCGATTCCACCACCTGCTACAAGCACCAAATTATTGCATTCGCGCACTTGAGCATAAGTGCTAATAAGCAAATCATCTAGCGACTCCCAAGAGTGGTGTCCACCTGCAGATCCGCCTTCTACTTGCGCAATAATCGTTGCTGGCTTAACAGCTTTTGCAATGCGAATAACTTGACGAATCTGCTCTACTGTTCCTGGCTTAAAAGCAACATACGGGAATCCGTCTTCTTGAAGAGTTTTAACAAGTTCCTTCGCTTCGTCTAACTCTGGGATTCCTGCAGATATTACAACGCCGTCGATTGGCGCTCCCGAAGCGCGCTTTTTTGGAACTATGCGCTTGGCTCCAAATTGCAAATTCCACAAATAGCGGTCCATAAACATTGCGTTGAATTCTACAGTTGCTCCCTCTTTTAGCTGATTTTGGAGCATTTCCACGTGCTTGTTAAACACTTCTTCTGTTACTTGGCCACCGCCTGCAAGCTCCGCCCAGTATCCCGCGTTTGCAGCAGCCGCAACGATTTGCGGGTCTACGGTTGTTGGAGTCATGCCTGCAAGAAGAACAGGAGCCTTGCCCGTTAGCTTGCTAAACTTTGTAACTACTTTGCGCCCTAATGGCGTTTCTACTACGCGTGGTGCAAAATCCGCCCAGCATCCCGTGCGCAAAGAATTTGCGGAAGAAGCCTCCAGTGTAGACGCATTAGCGCGAGACGCCATTGTTCCAGCTTCTACAATTCCAGCGCCACTTCCCTGAACCAGCACGCTTGTAAGCTTTCCAAGCACCTCTCCAGGACCCATGTCGATTACCCACAAATCTTTAGCAGATTCGCCCAGATTTGCCAAAGTTTTTTTGATTTGACTTGCCCAATCAACTTGCTCTACTAAAACTTGATTTGCAAGACTTCTAGTAAGATCGGCATTTAATCCAGCTTCTTTTGCCCATTTTTCAGCGTTATCTACCGCTTTGCTCATCATTGGCGAATGGAATGGCACTGTAACATCTAAATACTCTGCGATTGGCGCAAAAACCGATCCGCCGCGCATCTTCATATCTCGTAATTTTTTAGAATGAGCCGCTTCTTTTTGCGCTTCGCTTAAAACGGCCTCCATGTCTTGCGGATAGCCCGATAACACCATGTGATTTCGCGAATTTTTAACTGCTATCGAAACTTCAGCACGCTTACGATCCACGCGAGAAATCAAAACTTCTGCCTGTTTTTGAGTTACGCCTTTTAAGGAAAGCATTGGAGTAGCATTGCCGTTTGCGCTTATTTCCAAAAGCCGCGCTTCGCGATCTGCAGCCGCTCCGATTATGTATGCAATCGCCAAAAGTTCCGCGATTTTGCTTTGCGCTGCCTGCCAAGAGCCAGCCTCTAATCGCGCTTCTACCATTTTTGCAGCAATCACGCCTTGAGAATGCCCAAGACTTGCGATTGGCTTGCAAACTTCAAAATTGTACCCAAGATTTGTAAAATCGCTAACAGATGCAAGCTGCGCCAATGCGATTCCTGGAACGCTTATTTGCGCGTCTTGCGTGCGATCATTTGTGGATTCTAAAGCGTCGAATACGTTTATGTCTTTTCCTGCGTTTGCTAAAAGTTGCGCATATATATTGTTCAAAAGATTTTTTGCGCTGTTATTGTAATCGCGTAGTTGCGCGCTTAAATCTTCGTCTTTTTGCGCTTCTTTTAACGCTTGAACCCATGGCGTGGATTGCCCTGCAAAAGCTAAAATATGTGGATTTTGTGCAAGCTCATCAAATAAGTATTTTGTCATTTTATTTTCCTTTGTTTGTGGGTTTACGTTTTATTTTTAAGATTTGTGTTTTGTGTTTTGATTTATTTGTGACTTTGATTATTTGAACTTGTTGCTAGTCGCGTCCGCGGCTGCTTGCGACTTTTGCGCGGCTGCCAAATCACCCTAAAATCACCCTAAAATCACATTGGCTGGTTTCCATGATGCTTCCCCGTTCTCGAAACACGTTTTTTACTTCTTAAAATCTTCAAAGAATTAGCAATAACATCTCTTGTTTGCTCCGGATCTATCATTGCGTCAATCTGGCCAGTTTCCAGCGAAAGATTTGCGTTTACAGTGGTATTTTCGTAATCTTCAACAAGCTTTTTTCTTAAAGCGTCAACATCTTGACCGCGCTCTTTTGCTTTTTGCAAATCCTTGCGATGAATAATGTTCACAGCTCCTTGAGCACCCAAAACCGCTATTTGACTTGTAGGCCAAGCGTAGTTAAAGTCTGCTCCCATCGACTTTGAGCCCATTACAATGTATGCTCCACCAAAAGCCTTGCGCAAAATCACAGTAACAAGCGGAACTTGCGCGTTTGCATACGCGTAAATCACCTTTGCGCCTCTGCGAATAATTCCAGCGTGCTCCTGGTCCGACCCTGGCTTGTATCCAGGAGTGTCTACAAGAGTTACAACAGGAAGATTAAACGCGTCGCACAATCGCACAAATCGCGCTACTTTTTCGGAAGAATTAACGTCTAAAATTCCAGCATTTACTTTAGGCTGATTTGCAACTATTCCAACAGGATGCCCGTCTATGCAAGCAAAACCAACAACCGCGGATGCAGCATAAAGCTCCTGAACTTGCACAAATTCGCCATAATCTACGATTGCGCGAATAACGTCTAAAACGTCGTACGGCTGGCGATCGTTGCTCGGAACAATAGTCGCAAGCTGCTTAGCGGTTTCTCTATCTGCGCGAGTGGCAGCGTATGCGAATGTTGGCGGATTTTGATTGCAATTTTGCGGCAAATAAGCGAGGACTGTGCGCGCGTAGTCAATAGCATCCGCCTCGTCTTCGCCCAAGTAGTGAGCAACACCCGAAGTGGAGTTATGCACATATCCACCGCCTAAATCGTCCATGCTAATCGATTCACCAGTAGCCGCCTTAACAACATCTGGACCAGTTACAAACATGTTGGAATGCTCGCGAGTCATGATTATAAAATCCGTAAGAGCAGGGCAATAAACTGCACCACCAGCACAAGGTCCTAAAATCAAGGAAATTTGCGGAATTAAACCGCTTGCTTCACAAGTTTTTTTGAAGATTCTGCCATATTGCGTAAGCGCGTTAACGCCTTCTTGAATGCGAGCGCCGCCCGAGTCGATTAGCGCAACAACAGGAACCGCAAGCTGCAACGCCATGTCTAGAAGATGGCAAATTTTCTGGCCTTCCGCGCTGCCAAGCGTGCCGCCGCGAACGGAAAAATCCTGCGCATACACGGCCACTTTTTTGCCGTACACTTCGCCAAAGCCAGTGATTACAGCGCATCCTGCAACATCGTTATTTATGTCTCCGCCATTAAAGCGGCCGATTTCTTCAAACGTGCCCGTGTCAAAAAGCAAATCCAAGCGCTCTCTTGCCGTGGATTTTCCCTTTGCATGCTGGCGCTCTAAAGCATTCTGCTCGGCGTCTCTAGCAAGACGAGCCGCGTGTTCTACGGCTGCCTTTCCGCGCTGAGGCTGCGTAGGCTGCGTGTCTTGCGCATTTTGCGCATCTTTATTAACTTGTGCAGCGATTTTATTAACATCTTCTGCAACTTGCGTATCATCTTTAGTAAGCGCACTCATTTTGCACTACCGCCTTTAGTTACGTCAATTGTTACAAGCTTTTCGCCTGCTTCTACACCATCTCCAGGCCCCACAAAAATGCCAGTAACTACGCCTGCTGCAGGTGCGTAAACGTAGTTTTCCATTTTCATGGATTCAAGAACAGCAAGTAAATCGCCTTTGGCTACGCTCTGACCTTCCGCAACGTTTACACGCGTAATCACAGCTTGCATTGGAGCCGAAATCACGCCAGGAGCGTCCTTCGGTGTTTCCGACTTGTGAGTATCTCCCCTTAATCCTCGACCTCTAAGCGGCTGCGATGCGCGAACCGTGCTTCTAACTCGTGCAGAACCAGTAAGATTGTCTACAATGTCTTGCGGAATCGTAAGTTTTACGCGCTTATTGTCTACTTCTATTACAAAAGACTCCATTTTAGTCGGCTTATTTTGCGCGTCTTCACTAGCCTTATTGGAATCCAAAGAAGCAGGCTGTCCGCCATTTGCCGCTGCAGCAGTGCGGTTCAAATACTTGCGTTCAAGCCATTTTGTAGAAATATCAAAATCGTGATCTTGCGCTGTAAAATCAGGGTCGTTAAAAATTTGCTCAAAAAGCTTTGCAGGAGTAGGCACGCCCTCAATGCAAAGCTCCTTAAGCGCGCGCCTTACGCGAGCAATTGCCGCATCACGATTTTGCGCCGTAACAATAAGCTTGCCCATCATGGAGTCGAATTTTGGAGACACGCTATCTCCAACTTCTACGCCAGAATCCACGCGAATTCCAGGGCCCGATGGCCATTCTATTTTTGTTAGCGTGCCTGCACTAGGCGTAAGATTCGTTGCTGGATCTTCCGAAGTGATTCTAAGTTCAAAACTGTGTCCTCGCGAAGGGTGATTTTGCGTAAGCTCGCCGCCGTCGGCAATCGTAAGCTGTTCGCGCACAAGATCTAGTCCGCTAACTTCCTCACTAACTGTGTGCTCCACTTGCAATCGTGGGTTCACTTCCAAGAAGTAAACTTTGTGTTGAGATGTCACCATATATTCGCACGTGCCCAAACCAACGTAGTCAACAGCTTCAAATAGGTTACGAGAATATCGGTGAAGCTGCGCGTTCTCGTCATCGGTAAGGAATGGCGCTGGTGCTTCCTCAACCAACTTTTGGTTTCGGCGCTGCACCGAGCAGTCGCGCGTGGAATATATGGTGAAGTTTCCATGCGAATCGCGACCAACTTGTGTTTCCACGTGGCGAGCCTTGTCTATAAAACGCTCAATAAAGTACTCGTCAAGGTCGCCGCCTTGCAAAGCGTCGTGGTTCATGTAGAATCCGCGAAGCTCATCATCGTTTTGCACAACGGTTATTCCGCGGCCGCCGCCGCCATCCGTGCGCTTCATCATAACTGGGTAGCCGTGTGTTTGCGCAAAAGTCAGCAATTCTCGAATGTCTTTTACTGGCTCCGAGATTCCTGGAACGGGCGGCACTTTAGCGCGAGTTGCAACGCGCCGCGCGGTTATTTTATCCCCCAAATCAATAAGCGCTTCTGGCTTCGGACCAATCCACACAGAGCCAGCATCAATCACCTTTTGCGCAAAACTCGCTACTTCCGATAAAAATCCGTAGCCAGGGTGTACAGCATCCGCGCCGCTTTTATGCAAAATGTCTATAATCGCGTCTTCGTTTAAATAGGTGTCTCTGTACGTGTCTCCAGAAAGCGCGTACGCTTCGCTTGCCATCTCAACATACTGCGCTTGGCGGTCGGATGCCGCATAAATAGCAACAGTCGGGATTCCCATTTCTTGAGCAGTGCGAATCACTCTAAGCGCGATTTCGCCGCGATTTGCCACAAGTATTTTTTTGATATTCGTAACCATACGTTACAAGTTATAGGAAATTTGGCTTATAGTATCCGTGAATTTGAACAAAACATTATGCGATTTTTTGTAAACTTCTCCAACGCGCGGCTGGTGATTTTTGTCTAATCTTTGATTCAGCAACGAAAAACAATACGAAAGAAGGATATCGTGGCTAATTTTGAATCAAACTCTGGCGCAAACTCTAATGCAGTTGCATCTAAGGTCTTTGACGTTAATCGTTTAGCTGTTCCATTTGCTAAGGCATTTTTGTTTACTGTTCTTATTAGTGCTGCCACTATGGCTGGCGCATTGCCAATTCCTGGAACTCCTGTTCCTGTAACTTTGCAAACTTTGGTTTTGGCTTTGGCAGGTCTTACTTTGACTTGGCGCCAGGCCGTTAGCTCTGTGCTTATGTACCTTGCGATTGGTGCTGCTGGAATGCCAGTGTTTGCAGGCGGAAAGAGTGGCGTTGTGGCTTTTGCAGGTCCTAGCGTTGGATTCCTTGTTGGATTCGTATTCGGCGTGGCTGCGATTGCGCTTGTAAAGTCTGCTCTCGAAGGTGTTGTTAATGCTGCTATGCCAGAGGATTCTGTTGCTAAGAAATTTGCACGATTTGGCGCATATTTTGCAGCATCTGTTGTTGGTTCTCTTGTGATTTACGCATTTGGATTTGTAGGCCAATCGCTTATGATGCACTTGCCTGTTTGGGCAATCGCCGTGGCTTCTACTGGCTTTATTGTGGGCGATATTATTAAAGCTGCAATCGCTAGCGCAGTTTGCGCAGGATTGTATGGCGCGTTTAAGCGCAACACCAATGCGTGATGCGTGATGCGTGATTAATCTCAAGCGTAACGCGCTAACTATTCTAAGGCCGCAGTGACGAGACTGCGGTCTTTTTTGTATCAAAAGCAAGATCACTTTGACTCATTTTCGCGCTCCGACCTGCCTTTTCGCTTAGAGCGTAGCGCGGTTCCCTTACTTGGTATTGCGCGAGGTTTGAGTATTTCTCTCCTCGCAGGCGCGCCAACCTGCCGGAGTGCTTAAAGCGTAGCGCGCGAAGGCAATTTGGCGCGCTGAGCAGCTCAAGGCAGAAGCACTGCTTCTGCGCTGCGAAGCGCTTTGACTGAGCTTGAAATTGCATAACGCATTTCAAGCTCCTTCAAAGCGTGATTTGGCTCAAACATAAAGTCCGGTGGACGTTATGTGCCAAATCAGCCGAACGACTACTAATAGCCGTGAGGAATAGCGCGCTTAGACCGCGCTAACGATACACCTCTTTCGCGGCGAAAAATCTCGAATCTCTACCTAGCTTAGTGAAATCTGCGTAATCATGTAGTGCGTTTGTACCTAATTTACGGCGTGTCGCCATACAATCGCACTACAAAACACACAAAACTGTAGTGCGATTGTATCAAACACTAACCGCATGAACATCGCCCGTGTGCACAATCGCAGATTCTCCCGAGTCTTTAAGAATCAAAAGCGAAGCATCGTCAGTAATGCTCTGCGCAACGCCTTCTACGCATTCACTGTTATTTAGTTCACTATTAACTTCTGGCGCATACACGCTAACTTTGCGCCCAAGAGTCCAGCAAACTGCGCTAACTTCCTTACGCAAGCACAATGCGTTTTGCGCAGGATTTTGCACAAAACTCGCGAGTCTATTGTTTAAGTTTTTCGCTAAACGCTTAGCAATAATATCCCTTAACTCCATAGCGTCTGGAAGATTCGCGTAATGCATTTGTAAAGATGTTGCTTTTTCGATTGGAAGATTGCTTTTAGACACATTAAGATTAAGGCCGATTCCAAAAATCACGCCAATATTTTGTTGCGAAGATTCATGATTTGCAACACAGCTATGATTTGCAATAGCTGCGATTTCGGTTAGAATTCCGCCTTCTTTGCAATCGTCAATAAAAATGTCATTTGGCCACTTGATTTTTATTTCTTGACCAAAATCGCAAATTTTACTTTCAACTTCGCCGATTTCGCTAATTTCGCCAACTTCGCTGGCTTCTGCGATTTTGTGCGCACCAACATCTTTAAGCGCGCCAATCAACGCGTCTCTTGCGCAAAGTCCTGCAATCATAGGCAGCCAACCGTTGTATTTTGAATCCATAACAACGCTTTTTGGCAAAACAGCACCATAAGACGCTAGAAAGCTTTGCCCCGATTCACTAACCCACTTGCGACCAAGACGACCTCTGCCAGCGCTTTGATTGTTTGCAATAATCGCACAAACAAGCGGATTCAAGATTGAAGAGCTTTCAAAATCGCAATCAATAAGCTCTTTTCGCGCAATATTTTGCGTAGAATCAACCGAGTCTAAAAAGATAAAATTCATCGAGAATTAAATCCCTTAAAATCTATTAAAATCGCCTAAACAGACTAAACCTATTAAACAACAGCTATCAAAGAAATAGCTATCAAACAATAGGCTCTACCTGGTCAAAGCCAAGCTCCACAGGAGTCTCTCTGCCAAAGATAGAAACAAGAACCGTAAGCTTTTGCGTTGTAGGATCTACGTCCGAAACAACGGCAGCCATAGTTGCAAATGGGCCGTCGGTAACTGTAACTTGATCTCCAACCTTGTAAGCAACCTCAACAGTACGCTTACGAGCTGCTGCTGGCTTATCTCCAGCCTTCTTCAACGCCTCAGACGCAATCATAGGAGCCATCATATCAATAACTTCCTTGCGGCTAAGAGGCGCTGGCTCCTTAGACGGGCCAACAAAACCAGTAACACCTTCGGTCTCGCGCACAATGCGGCGAGCATTCTCGTCTGGCCACATGCGAATAAGCACATATCCTGGAACGCGCACGCGCGTAATAACCTTCTTGCCCTTGTCTGTGTGCTTTTCAACCTCTTCCATTGGCACTTCAATCTGGAAAATCTTGTCTTCCAAACCAAAGCTTTGAACGCGAGATTCAACGTTAGTTTTAACGCGCTTCTCGTAGCCAGAGTAGGTGTGAAGAACGTACCACTTGCCTTCAAGAGTTCGCAAAGTCTTGGAAAACTCGGCGACTGCGGCGGCGCCAGCGTCTGTAGGATTTACGTCTGCAGAATCGGCAGAATCAGCAGAATCGGCAGAATCAGCAGAATTGTCGGCAGAATCAGCGCTATTTTCCACTGGAGAATCGCCAGCAACCGTAGATTCAGCCTGCTCAGGCGCATCTGCAACAGAAGCTGCATCTAAATCAGCAAAATTCTCTACAGACTCAACATTTTCGAGATTCAACTCGTCAGTCATATTTGCACACCCTCAAAATTCGTTTAAATCAGCCAAACAGCCACATAACGGACTTGCCTAAACCGAAGTCCATAACAGTGACAAAAACCATCAAGAAAATAACAAAAATAAACACGGAAGCAGACCAAGCAAACAACTCTTTTCCGTGTGGAGCTACGACTTTGCGCGTTTCGTCAATAGTTTGCTTAATGAACATGCCAATACGCATGAACAAATTTGGCTTCTTCTCTTTTGCCTTGGCCATGCTTGAATCCTTCGTTTGAAAATTGTTAACAATAAAACTGGCAGGGACGGCGGGACTCGAACCCACAACCTACGGTTTTGGAGACCGTTGCGCTACCAATTGCGCCACATCCCTAGGTGAACTTGCTAATCATACCTTAAAAAGATTGACTTGGCAAAACCGCCGAATATTCATGATAGCGGAAGGGCAAGATTTAAGGGGTTTTATTATGATTAGCGAGTGTCGCTAAATGCGCGGAAGCTTCCGACTTTAAAGCGCGCTGCCGCTTTCAATCCACTGCTTCATGCGCCTCATGCCCTCAGCAAGCTGACTATCCGCCAAAGCGCACGAGAATCGCAAGTAACCAGGCGCGCCAAAAGCCTCGCCAGGAACAGCAGCAACATGCGCTTCGTCAAGAAGCATTTGTGCGAACACAGACGATGTGCCTGGAATCTTAGAATCCTTGCCAAGTGGGCGCTCAAGCAGCGCCTCAACGTTTGCAAACGCGTAGAAAGCTCCGTGCGAAAGAGGGCAAGTTACGCCTTCCATGCTGTTCAGCGCTTGCACAATCGCCTTGCGACGAGCGTCGAAGGAATCACGCATTTTTGCAACTTCATCTAATGGCCCGCCAACTGCTGCAAGAGCTGCGCGCTGCGAAATATTAGAAACGTTAGACGTCATGTGGCTTTGAAGCTTAACCGCGGCTTTTGCGACCTCAAGTGGCGCAACCATCCATCCAACACGCCAACCTGGCATTGCGTACGTTTTTGCAACGCCATTCAAAACAAGAAGCTGATCGCGCACTTCTGGCACTTCCACGCCAATGTACGAAGTTTTTACGCCATCGTAATGCAAATGCTCGTAGATTTCGTCGGAAAGCACCCAAATGTGGTGTTTTACAGCCCATTCGCCAATCGCGCGAATCGTTTGCGCGCTCCAAATAGCGCCTGTTGGATTAGAAGGCGAAGTTACAATAATCGCACGCGTGCGCGGTGTGCGAGCCGCCTCAATCGCATCAATATCTGGCTCAAAACCGCGATCCGCGCCAGACATAACCGCCACTGGCACGCCGCCTGCAAGTTTTACCGCCTCTGGGTAGCTTGTCCAATATGGCGCTGGGATTATAACTTCGTCGCCATCGTTTAGCAAAATCTGGCATGCTTCGTAAACAGCCTGTTTGCCGCCATTCGTTACAACAACTTGATTTGGAGAAACATCGTAGCCAGAATCGCGCTTAACTTTGCGCGCAATCGCCTCGCGCAGCTCTGGAAGGCCAGCCGTAGCCGTGTACTTGTAGTTTTTTGGGTCTTTGCATGCGGCTGCTGCGGCTTCCACAATGTAGAGCGGCGTTGGAAAATCAGGTTCACCTGCGCCGAAGCTAATAACGTCGATTCCTGCGGCTTTCATCGCTTTTGCTTTGCCATCTACAGCAAGCGTTGCACTCGGTGCCACTTTGTTAATGCGATTGCTCATAGAGCACCATTGGGAGTTTGATGTATTTGCTGCGATTTGCGATGAGCCTTCTGCGATTTGCGATGCATTTGCTGCCATATTTGCTGCGATATTTTCTGCCATACTCTACAGTTTAGCCATTACACGTTATTTCCCGCGTTTGCGCATAAATTGGGTAGAGATTCGAGATTTTTTGCGGCGAATCGACGACTTCGAGCTGCATAATGCGCGAGAAGTCACCTCGATTCGCTGAGCCGCTTAAAGCAGAAGCACTGCTTCTGCGCGGCGAAGACGTGAGCGCGGCTAATCCGCGCGAGCGATAAATCTCATTCAATGCGAAAAATCGAGAATCTCGGTGTTTAAGCAATACGCAATTGTTCAGACTCGTAAGAGGGCTGGGTGATTCTTGGTCGAACAGTATAAGAGCGGCAGCCGATACCAAACAATCCAATGATACACGCCTACAAACAAACTTAAACCAAAAACAAAATCAAAGCCAAATCGGAACAACCGCAACAACAAACCACACGTAATAGGCGGAGCGTTGTGCGAATCGACGACTTCGAGCTGCATAATGCGCGAGAAGTCACCTCGATTCGCTGAGCCGCTTAAATGTAAAGTCCAGTGGACTTTACATGCGGCGAAGGAGTGAGCGCGATGTAACGCGCGAGCGTAGAAACACCCAGCCCTCAGCAACGCTAAATAGGAAAATCGCACAACGTTAAGTAGGAAACACGAAAATGCTATAAAAGCACAAGATTATCGCGATGAACCACAGGATGCGCGTATTGCCGCCCCAAAGTGGCCTCTAAGTCATCCGTTGTAAGCCCCATTACCTGCGGTATCTCGTCTGAATCAAATGCAACTAGTCCTTTGGCTAAGTGGTTTCCATGCTCATCATCAATCCACACTGGGTCGCTCGCACAAAAATCGCCAGTAACCCCTACGATTCCAGCAGCCAACAGGCTTGCTCGCCCTGCGCAAACGGCTGCAGCAGCACCAGAATCTACAATAATCGCGCCATGCGGATTAGACGCAAAACCAATCCAAAGTCTTCTAGAAGACGCGCGCGAGTTTAGTGGCGCAAAAACGGTTCCAACAGAATCGCCAGCTAGCGCACTCTCCGCGTTACTAGCACACGTCAAAAGCGTTGGGATTCCAGAAACAGCAGCAATATGCGCCGCATCCATCTTGGTTACCATTCCGCCTGTGCCAACGCCCGATCCGCTTTCGCCAACTTTAATATCGTCTAGCGCGCGCGTAACATCTGCAACAAAGCCAATTCGCTTAGCACCTGGCTCACTGGGCGGAGCCGTGTAAAGCGCGTCTACGTCTGTTAAAAGAACCAGCGCATCTGCGCGAACAATGTTTGCAACAAGCGCCGCCAGCCTATCGTTATCTCCAAAACGTATTTCGTTACTAGACAAAGCATCGTTTTCGTTTACGATTGGCACAACACCTAATTCCAGCAGCCTAAGCATTGTGCGTTGAGCATTGCGATAGCGAGACGGACTTATAGTAACGTCTGCCGTTAGCAGCATTTGCCCTACTTTTAGACCATATTTTGCAAATGCTTGCTCGTATTGCGCCATAAGCAAACCCTGACCAACCGAAGCCGTAGCTTGCTGCGTTGGAACGTCTTTTGGCCTAGAATCAAAGCCGAGCAGCCCAAATCCTGCTGCGATTGCGCCAGAAGACACAAGCACAACATGCGCGCCGTTAATTTGCGTGCGACTAATGGCATCTACTAGCGAGCGCAACTTTTGCACATCTAAGTGACCATTTTGCGAAGTTAGCGAGCTAGACCCCACTTTTACGACTATTGTGCGCGCATTGCTAATTGAACGCCGAACCCCGTTTTCGGTAGGCTCAATTGCTTTATTAACCATTATTAATCAATTACTCTCCACGCCCAAATAGGCTCTGCTCATCGTGTTTATCGTCATCTACCGATGGATCTGCCCAATGCCCTTGCTTGCGTTCCGCCATCATAGCGTCTCGCACGGCACTCTTTGCATCCATCATTGTGTGGTAGTCGCGGCGGCGCTCCGCATTAGTGCGCCTTGCGCCACGCGGGTCATTTGCCTCAAGTCGCAAGTCTTTTCCGCGCGCACCAAGGCTTGCGCCATCCAAACCTTCCGCGCCTGCTGCAATGCTTGGATCCCAGTCGAAGCAAACCATGCGGTTTCCGCGGCCAATCCTAATCTCGTCTCCTGGTCGCGCGCCCTTCTTGCGCAACTCGTCTTCTACGCCAAGCTTCGCTAAGCGATCCGCCAAATAGCCCACTGCCTCGTCGTTGTCGAAGTTTGTTTGCACAACCCAACGCTCTGGCTTAGCACCCGTAACAGTAAACCAAAAGTCGCCATTTTTGTCTTCTTCGCGCTCGATTGTAAAGTCGCTAGCACTTCCGCGTCCATCATCTCTGCGGCGTCGTAATGCTGGCTGCTCAAGCGGCTGAATAACAACGCGTTCTTCTTCTCGCGCAGCCTCTTGCTCGGCAAGCTTTTCGCGCATACTAGCCACCATCTTTCCAAGCGCAAAACCAAGCTCTTTCAAGCCTTCGTGAGAAGCAGTAGAAATCTCAAAAACTGGCATGCCCATTTTTTCAAAGTCGCTTCGCACAAATTCTGCCAACTCTTTTGCTTCTGGCACATCAATCTTGTTGAGCACAATAATTCGCGGACGCTCGGGAATTGGAATCGCTCCAAGCGGCAAATCAAGCTTGTTTGCGTATTGCGAAAGCTCGTGTTCCAAAGCCTTATAATCGCTGATTGGGTCGCGATTTGGCTCTAGCGTTGCACAGTCGATTACGTGGGCGATTATTTCCGTGCGCTCAATGTGACGCAAAAATTCTAGACCAAGTCCTTTTCCTTCGGAAGCACCTGGAATCAATCCTGGCACGTCTGCGATTGTGTAGCGGTATTCGCCAAAGCTGACTACACCAAGATTTGGAACAAGAGTTGTAAACGGGTAATCTGCGATTTTTGGCTTTGCAGCACTGATTGATGCTACAAGACTTGACTTTCCTGCAGATGGGAATCCAACTAGCGCCACGTCTGCGATTGACTTTAGCTCTAGGATTACGTCTCGCTCTTCGCCAGGCTCGCCAAGCAGCGCAAATCCTGGAGCGCGACGCACCTTGTTTGCAAGAGCTGCGTTTCCAAGGCCGCCAGCACCTCCTGCTGCGACTACGAACGTGTCTCCTACGTGTTGCAAATCCGCCAAAACGTTGCCTGGCTTTTTTTGCGCGCCCGATGCGCCCTTCGCCTCAAAAATCACGGTTCCAACTGGCACTGGAAGTATAAGGTCTTCTCCTTTGGAGCCGTCTTTTGTATCTCCTAAGCCCATTGTGCCGTTTTGCGCTACGCGATGAGGCATAAATCGGTAATCAAGCAAGCTATTTGCATTGCGATCGGCTACGAATATAACGCTTCCGCCATTGCCGCCATTGCCGCCATTTGGCCCTGCAAGTGGCTTGTATTTTTCTCTACGCACGCCTGCGGATCCGTTGCCGCCGTCGCCGCCTTTAACGTGTACTGTTACTCGATCTACAAAATCGCTCATAACTTTTACCTTACTTGATGCTCAATACTCGCCAAATTTGCCCTATGAATTCGCGCGCTAACAAACAAAAAAGCCGCACCGAACGGGGTGCGGCTAGAAGATTAATGAGTTACTCAGGCGGTAACTACGTCTACAACCTTGCGATCGCGACGAATGCCAAACTTCACATTGCCGTCTACCAAAGCATACAGCGTGTGATCCTTGCCCAAAGCAACGTTCTGTCCTGCATGGAACTTGGTGCCGCGCTGGCGAACAATAATGTTTCCAGCCACAACAGCTTCTCCACCGAACTTCTTAACGCCAAGATATTGCGCCTGTGAGTCGCGACCGTTGCGCGAGCTGGACGCACCCTTCTTATGTGCCATCTTGCTGTCCTTTCAGGTTTATAACACCGTCAATCAGGCGATGGCCGTGATCTTGACGAGAGTCAACTTCTGACGATGACCCTTGCGGCGAGCCACGCCAGTCTTGTTCTTATACTTCATAATGCTAATCTTTGGACCCTTAGCTTCGTCGTTAAGAACTTCTGCCTTAACTGTGATCTTTGCAAGATCCTTAGCGCTTAAGGTCACCTTAGCACCGTCAACAACGAGCGCGACCGGGAATTCCACGGTATCGCCCTTCTTTGCATCGAGACGGTTTACGAGGATGGCGTCTCCAACCTCAACCTTCTCTTGATGGCCACCGGCCTTCACAATCGCGTACATAATTCGTTCCTTAGCTAAATTGAAAGCTTTACTTTTGCCTCGCACGCAGCATTGAACATGCGGCAAGACACCGACTATCAAAAATACACCTACCCCTGTACTAACGTCAAGAGCTAATCTATAAAGTCGAGCTAAACAGTAGAAACTATTGTACTCAAGCCTTATACTTTGGGCGTTTTTAGTTTTCTGATTCGTCTGTTTTTTCTTGCGACTCGTCTTTTTCTTGCGATTCGTCTGTTGCTTCTTGCGATTCAACGGTTGCTTGCGACTCTTCCGCTGGCTTATCTACTGGCTCATCTACTGAAAAATCGCCAGCAAACGCCGCATTCGCAGCATCCTCACTAATCGCATCATCCGCAACATCCGCAGAATCATCGCTATCCGCAGAATCCGCATCATCCTTACCGCCGTCCAAACTTCTGCGCAAAGACTCCTCAAAGAACGCCGAAGACGCCGCAGCCGCCGCAATCTTAGCCAACTTAGCGCGAACATCCGCACTAGACTCCTGCTTAACTGTAGGCGCAGTGTCCGCAAGGCTTCCGTGGCCGTGCTTATTGGTCTTAATAAACGGATCTCCGCCCTTAAGCGCGTACGGATCGGCGTATTCCGAAGACACAGTCGGCTCGTCGTGAAGAATAAACCCGCGGCCTTTGCACGTTGGGCACTCCTCCGAAAACGCTTCAACAAGCCCCTGCCCAACTCGTTTACGCGTCATTTGCACAAGACCAAGAGACGTAACCTCCGCAACTTGATGCTTTGTGCGGTCGCGCGCAAGACACTCAACAAGCCTACGCAAAACAAGATCGCGGTTTGCTGGCATAACCATGTCTACGTAGTCGATCATAACCATACCGCCAATATCGCGAAGTCGCAGCTGGCGCGCAATCTCTTCGGAAGCTTCCAAATTGCAACGAGTCACAGTCTCTTCCAAAGACTTTCCGCGGCCAATAAAACGACCCGTGTTCACGTCAATCGTTGTCATTGCTTCCGTTCGGTCAATAACAATCGACCCGCCTGCAGGAAGATAAACCTGGCGCTCCATGCCTTTTCTAAGCTGGCTATCGATTTGCCACTTGTCAAACACGTCTTTACCTTCATGCTCTGCAGGATCCCAGTACTCAATCTTGCTTTGCAAATCAGGCGCCATCATCTCCAAGTATTCGCAAATGCGGTCGTACGCGCCCTTGCCTTCCACAATCATCTTTTGGAAGTCGTCGTTAAAAATGTCTCGAACAACGCGAATCGCCACGTCTGGCTCGCCTTGCAGCAGCTTTGGACGCTTTCCGTGCAAGAATTCCTGACGCTTTGCTTCTATGCGATCCCACTGTTTTACAAGCGACTCAAGGTCTTTTTCAATCGCATCTTCACTAGCACCATCGGCAGCAGTTCTAATGATTATGCCCATGTCTTTAGGCGCGATTTTGCTTACGATTGCACGAAGTCGGCTGCGCTCGCGGTCGGATAGCTTGCGACTTACGCCCGTCATCGCTCCAGACGGCACCAACACCAAGAACCTTCCAGCAAGCGTTACTTGCGATGTTAGTCGCGCACCCTTATGGCCTATAGGGTCCTTAGTAACCTGCACTAAAACAGGGTCTCCCGCCTTAAACGCAAGTTCCATTCTTCGCGGCTGACCTTCTAGCCTGGTTGTATCCCAGTTGACTTCGCCAGCGTAAAGCACGCCGTTTCTAGCTTGACCAATGTCTACGAACGCAGCCTCCATGCTTGGCAGCACGTTTTGCACGCGGCCAAGGTAGATGTTTCCAACGGTTGCAACTTCTTGAATGTCGGAAACGTAATGCTCTACAAGAATGTTGTCTTCGATTACAGATATTTGCGTGTGACGATCGCGTTCGCGCACAACCATAAGTCTGTCAACGTTTTCTCGCCTTGCCAAAAAGTCTTGCTCCATAAGCAAGTTCTGGCGGTTGCGCTCTCTGCGATTATCGCGGCGGCGCTGCTTTTTGGCTTCCAGCCTTGTGGAGCCTTCAATATCTGTGATTTCGTCAATATATTGCTGTTTTCTAGACCTTCGACTTTGCGAATCCGTCTCTGCAGAGTCAAATCGCGATTCACTCGTGCTTGAGTCATCTGCAATCTTGGATCTGCGACGCCTTCGCCTACGCGTGTAAACTTCTTCGTCTTGAGATCGCAATTCTTCTGGGTCTGGAATCAAATCGCGGTCTTCTTGAGAAACCTCAATTTCGTCTACGCTGTACTTGCTAGACGTTGAATTAAAGGAAGAAGATTCTTCGGATTCGGCAGATTTATTGGCATTATCTGCTCTATCTGCCCTATCTACTCTAGAGGAGCGCCTGCGACGCCTGCGCCTTGTTACAACGCCATCCTCGTCGTCTTGCAAATCGGATTCTTTTGCGTAGACTTCATTTGAATCTGCGCTATCTGCGCTATCTGCGCTATAAGCATCTTCAACGCTATCAAAGTTATCAACGCGATTTCGTGCAAAATCTCCACTAAAATCATCCTCAAAATCGCTATAGTCAAGTCTTCTAGAGGCTTTTCCAGCTTTACGATTTTCTATTGGCGCGTAAGTTATATCGTCGTATTCAAGGTCTTCTTCGATTTGCTCAACCTCGGCAGCAGCTCTGCGCTCTGCAGCATTAAGTCTGCGATTTTTGCGCGATTTTCGGGCGTTTTGGCTTCCATACTCGCCGCGCTCACTTGCTTGCGATTCATCTTGATTCGCATTTTTATCTCGCTCAATTTGCGCGTTTTTCTCGTCGCGATTTACTCTAGAACGCACGCGAATCAATTGCGTATCGTCGTCTTGCAAATCATAATTATCGTCAAAAGTTTCGCGGCCGCTTTTAGCTTTGGCATAAGACTTGTTCGAGCGAGTTTTACGCGATTTTTTAGAATTGTGATTTGTGTCTTCACTAAAATCGTCTTTGTTTTCAAGTGATTCGCTAAAGTCTAAACTGTTGTCTGTTGACTTGCGATTATTGCGTGACTCTCGGCTATTTCGCCTACTCTCGTCTTTGCTGCGCGAATCACGAGAATCACGAGAATCACGAGAATCACGACGGCTGCGCGAATCGCGCTTACTACTGCTTGAATCTTCGTAATCCGAATCCGTCTCGCGGCTTTCAGCAGAATGCTCGCGCTGAGGCAAAACTGGCTCTTGGAATAAAAGCGATGTTATTGGTCGCAAATGCGCTTGAGATTGCTGCTGTGCATAAGAACTATCTGCAGCAGAATCCGCAACAAAAGGAGCAGAATCCGTCGCCGCTACGCCATTGCGCAAATCCTGATTATCTCCGCCTTCAACGTGCAACTTCATCGATTCGCCAGCAGCTCCTGCAACTCTAACAACACGCCTTCCAGCGCGCCTGCGACGAACTCCGTTAGCAGCATCTTTAGAGCCCGAAACAACATTAACAACGCCGCCAACTCTAGCGGAAGTAGCATTAGGATTTACGCTAACATTAGGATTTACGCTAGCATTAGCACCAGCATTCTCGCTAGCACTAGAATTAGCATTTTCATTTTTATCTTTTTTATTATCGTCTGCTTCAAATACGTTGAAGCTTTCTCGCGTTACTCTGGGCACAATGCTCCTAGCGAAACGCTGCAATCGTCTCGCGCTCTTAGCCTGGAATGGGCACGCTTGTGCGAGCCACCCCTCGGGCTGTTAATAAAGTCTAGCTGCGCGACAGCGGACACCTGCCTCGATTAAAAATCATGCGATAAAACGCGCGAGGGGATCGACGCCGTCGAATGCTTTGGCGGCTTGCAGCGCCACCGTTCTCTAGTATGCCATATTGCAACGTCAAACAACATACGCGTGCGAATCGTTGCACTGCTAATCGTTGTGCTGCAAATCATCGCGCTGCAAATCATCGCGTATGCGCGGAGCCACACATTACCCCATTTGCAAAAATCAGCGCTAGAATCGTTTACATGGGTTTAATCAGCGCTATGCAAGGCTTTTGCGTAATCGGTATCGTGATTGCCGCTGGCTACGTAACTGCGCGTCTTCGCATCGGCGGATCGCAAGCACAAATGGTGCTTAATCGCGTAAGCTTTTTTGTTTCTAGTCCTTGTTTAATGTTTGCAATCCTCGCAAAAGAGCCAATTTTTGAGATTTTCCACTCGTCAATTTTTGTTGCGTTTTTCTCCGCAATGATTGTTGGCGTTGCGTTTATTCTGCTTAATCGCCTGTTTTTCCACCTTCCTGCGGCAGATTGCACAATTGGCGCGCTTAACTCGCTTTACTTAAACTCAAACAACATTGGCTTGCCCGTTGCAACCTATATTCTTGGAAATCCCGCGCTTGTAGCCCCGATTTTAGTTATGCAACAAGCTGTTTTTACGCCTGTTGGACTAACGGTTTTAGACGTTACAACCACTGGAAAGTGCTCGCTTAAGCGTATTGCTCAGCAGCCACTTAAGCAGCCGCTTTTAATCGGATCGCTTGGAGGAATTATTATTTCGGCAATTTCTGCAAAAGTTGGCTATTTCCCTGTTCCGAATTTTCTTTATGACCCAATCAAGATGATTGGCGATTCCGCGGTTCCTATGATTTTGATGGCGTTTGGAATGTCGCTTTACGGCAGCAAGCCGCTACAAAAGGATTCTAACCGAGCTGCGATTGCTACAGTTGCGATTCTAAAAAACTTGATTATGCCAATTGTTGCGTTTTTGCTGGCTTATTTTGTTATGGGTTTTCGAGGCGCCACTCTTTACGCGTGCGTTGTGCTGGCGGCTCTTCCGACTGGCCAAAACGTATACAATTACGCTGCAAGATACAATGTTGGCTTGAGTTTTGCGCGCGACGGAATCCTGTTTTCTACCACTACAAGTCCGATTTTTATTGCGCTAATCGCAGCAGTTTTGGGGTGACTATGGCGTAAGCAACAAACTCGGATTATGATACAAACACACTACACAAACACACAAAACTGTAGTGCGATTGTACTGGATTTCAGCGTTTTTTGTCGTTCGCGCAGGTTAGCTGCGCTCACGTCTTCGCCGCACGTAAAGTCCACTGGACTTTACGTTTGAGCGGCTCAGCGCTCCGAATTGGAAAACCGTTAGCGCGGTCTAAGCGCGCTAACGTCTTCGCCGCGCAGAAGCAGTGCTTCTGCCTTGAGCTGCTCAGCGCTCCGAATTGCCTTTTCGCGCTACGCTTTAAGCGAAAAGGCAGGTCGTCGCGCAGCTACCTTTGCGATGCTAGCTCATTAGACAATTCGTTAAGTATAGCTTTTCTAGTCCACGCACTAACAGTCATCTTTCTACGCTTAGCATCAGCCTCGATTAAATGCCAAACAGTATCACTCAACCTAACAGTACGCGGTTTCAATGGCTGAGTCTCATCTTCCCAAGCTCTTCCAGCAAACTCTGTAACAGTAGCACCAGAAAAATTGCCTTCCGCTTCTGCAGCCCACTTGTCAACAATATCGTCCGTAATAACGAATCCATTTTCTGCCGTATACGTATTCCTACTCATCTTGCATCCCTTATCTCTTGTAAAAATCCTTTTGTAAGCCGATTCGCATGAATTATAAGTATTGCATTGTTTTCAAGCGTTAAAAAAACAAGCGACATATTGAAAGTATTTATTAATTCATCAAAACCGTTGAAAACACTACTGTTTTGTCATATAGATTTCACGAAAATCAATGTCAATATATGCTGATTTTTCACCAAATCAAGGGTAAAAATATGCTGGATTTTCACGAAAGCAAGAGCATCACGCGATTTTGAGTAAGCTGCAAAAAAAAATCGGGGCAGATGCGCTCTCGCGCTTCCGCCCCCCAAAACCCTAAGGTTTTCAAGCATTCTTAATTGTATCCTTCATATACCCAACTGTCAATAATGGTACGAATAAACGCAAGCGAGGAGTTAAATTTACTCACCCTGCTATATTCTTTCATGTACTCATCTGCCTTGTTTATAAAATCTCCTGCAATGTAGAGAATAATGCTTTCCCCATTATTTACGCATTCCTCACACTTACAATCTCTAGACATAAATTTTTTATACATATACGCCGATATCACTATTTCTTTCATCTTCGCATTACACATATTTGATTGCCTAGCACGCTTCTTAAACCCTATAGCTTCAATCTCTTTACTAACTTCTTCAAGCACAATAACATCATCAGAACTTTTTTCAGTAATTCCATCTAATATTGAATTAGAATGAGCACAAGCATTGCGAACAGATTTTACCCTGCATAATAAATGATGTTCCTTCTGCATCTCTCTGTTCTTCCATCGTTTTGCGCAAAAACGATAAAATCTCAGCAATGTTCCGAATGTAATACTTTCTACAAATACCCAAATTGGTATTCCATCTGCATACTTTATTGCCGATTCTCTACTATATTTTCCACCTTTAAGTCGTTCTAATTCAGCAAGTAGTATTTTGCAGTCATAATCGTCAAGACTAGACATGTAATCTTTAACAATGGAATATCCATTTTCTCCAGAATTTTCAGTAAATATTTTCATTAACTTAACTTTTGATTCATGCTCTACAGCTAGAGTTATTAGAAGTAAAAGTCTTTGAAACACACCATTAAGCTGTTCTATTTTACATAATTGATCAAAGTCCAAGTCAATATACTGACCATTTCTAGATCCGCCAACTCTCTTATTAAACAATTTTTTATATGAGCACGTTTCAAAATAGTATGAGCAAATTGAAAGGTAGGAAATTGCAGAATCTTCAGATCGTTTGATAAACGTTATACCTTGCTTCTTAAGATGCTCTATCTGATCTATCAGCGAAAGTTTTACAGGTAATTTATTAATTACACGTGCTTCCTTTATATCCGAATCGCATTGATTATCCATTACTATGTCTTCCCTTTTTCCAAACTATGGATAAATATCGTTTATTTTTGCGAATACTGTATCAATAGTATTCGCTGACTTTATTCATCTTTGAGTACAGTTTGATTTAGTTTACTTTATTTCTATGCGCTTAACACAAAATCCATGAATCACAAGCAAAATTACAAAATCAAGCACAAGCCACAAAAACATCTAACAACATCTAACAACTAGCAGAAAACTAGCATGCATCAGCGCATAAATATGATTTTATAATATTTCACAGATAAGAATCAACAAACTCGGATTATGATACAAACACACTACAGATTTATGTAGTGCGCTTTGACTGAGCTCAAAATCGTCGATTCGCGCTACGCTCTAAGCGAAAAGACAATTCGGAGCGCTACACCAATCCACACATATAAAGTGGTAATATTATGCAATTCAAATCTTTTCTAACGCTAAGCTGTTTAGGAGCAAACACATAACTCGTTCCAATTCTTTTTGAAAACTTCGCCTTAAATTTATCAAGAGAAACCGTTTTGAACACATTTCCAGATTTAACTTCAATCGCAGATATACGCATTTTGCCAGCAGAATCCAGAAAAGCTTTAGAAATCAAAAAATCTATTTCCATAGTATTTTCCGAATTTTCTTTATCTCTATTTGAATAGAAAAATAGGCGATGCCCAGATGCTATTAGCTGTTGAGCAACAACGTTTTCAACTAGCATTCCTTCATTAATTGAGATTTTTCCAAATAAAATTTCTTTATAAAGATCATTAGACGCAATACTACTATCTGAAAGTATCATAGAAGCCAACAACCCAGTATCAGCCATATAGCATTTTACTAACGCATCATCCGCATTAAGATTCAAGCCTACATTTGGATCTGTAGATTTGTAGCAATTATTTGTAATACTCGCATCCGAAAGCCAAAAAAACGCATCCTTGTAATCGCGCATACGAGCATTCTTACCCAAAGACGTAATCCTATACCTTTTTTCATGCCTAGAAAGCTGTGCTGGTATTCCATCAAACACAGCCATAACTTTCATTTCATACCCTTTTGCAAACTTTGCAGCATCCTGCCTATAGAGTGAGAGAATACGACGCTTAACCCTATCTACTCGAGCAAAATCCCGCGAAGCAACATATTCATTTACAGACTGCGGCATGCCACCAACTAGCATATATTCTCTAAAAAGTCGCATCGCTTTTTTATGTAAAGCATCTGGCAAAGGATTTAACTCATCAAATGAACTCTTAATAACAGTCGATAGATTTTCTTCTCCACAAGCCCACAGAAATTCTTCAAAATCAAGAGGATACATGCGTTCTTCTTGTTCTTCAGACGGAATCACTATTGTTTCAACATTATGTTTAATAGAAAGTAACGAACCAGTCTCTATATAGTCGTATCTACCATCTGCAACTAGTTGTTTTATAAATTCTCTAGCCTGTGGGAAAAATTGCACTTCATCAAAAACCATTACCGATTCGCGATTATAAAGTTTCACACCATACAGTGCAGATATGTACGTAAAGAAAGTGCTTAAGTCTGAACGATAATCTTCAAATAACCGAAGCGCATCTTTTGAAGCTTGCGAAAAATCAATAAGAATATAAGATTTGTACTCATTTCTTGCAAACTCTTCAACTATAGTGCTTTTCCCAACTCTTCGAGCACCCGTTACCAAAAGTGCTGTTGAACCGCGATCAGCATTCTTCCAATCGAGCATTTTTTGATAGAATTTTCGCCTTAACATATAACACCACTTTTAATACCACTTTTAATTAACACAAAACCGTTGAAAACACTATGTTTTATAGTATATATTTCACGAAAACCAATGTCAATATATGCCGATTTTTCACCAAATCAAGGGTAAAAATATGCCGATTTTTCACGAAAATCGATGTACTATTTCTCTAAATCTTCACGAAATCAAGGGTATCGCGCGATTTTACATTTAACGAAAACTAGCAAAAGCTGGAAGTCTACTTCTAAGTTAAACTATCAGGTAAGCTGCGCTAATGTCTTCGCTTGTGCTGAAAGCACACCGTGCTTTCAGCCTGAGCAAACTCAATTTTTTAGCACGGAATCCAAACTCTTCATTCCAGAATTATTCAAATTCTCAAGAGATAAAATCTGCGTTCGCGCCAAATTTCTAAGTTCCACCATTCGATCAGCCTGTGGCAAACCCTTAGAAATCAAAACAGCGTTATAGCTTTCCATATTCGCCAATACCAGAAGCTCATTAATACTTGCCTCGTCTCGAATGTTGCCTTTTGACTTAGGATTTGCGTCTCTCCATTGCTTAGCAGTCTTATTAAACAGTGCAACATTTAACAAATCTGCTTCATTCGCATACTTATACATCAACTGCTCAGGAGTCAAATCCTTCAACAAATATTCTTTAATAGCATCCGTATGAATCTTGTAATTAATCTTCGAAATCTCACGGTTCAAATTCCAATTCAGAGAAAGCCTTGAGTTCTCATCAGATTTAAGTCTTTGATAATCTTTGATAATATATAGTTCAAATTCTGCTGAAATCCAAGCTGCAAACTTAAATGCTATATCTTTATGAGCATAAGTTCCACCACCTCTACCGGATTTTACAAGTAAACCTATTGCATTCGTGATTTCTGACCATTTTTTAGGAGATAGCGTAAAAGCATTGCTACCAGCTTCTTTCAAAAACCCCTCGAATTCGATGGGTTTAAAATTCGGATTGTTTAGTCTCTCCCATATGCCTAAGTACTCTATTGTACTGTAATTTCTCATCCAGTTTGCAACAACCACATTAGGCTCTTCTTTGTTTTTATATCTCGCAATATCGGTTAAACTAACGTAATCATTCCTAAAATCTTCCGTATAAACCTGTATTGTAAAACCTTTTGCTTCAATAGTTTCTTTTTTAATTTTCGACATATTAGACATAATATTCCCCTAGTTTTTGCGCAAGTTTTTTACGTAATTATTTTATTTACTTGCTTAGTTTGCTTTATTTTTATGCGCTTAGCACAAAACCCATGAATCACAAACAAAACTACAAAATCTCGCAAAGCCATAAACTTCTAACAACTAGCAGAAAACTAGCATGCATCAGCGCATAAATATAATTCTACAAAGCAAGAGGATTTCCCGAAAATGTTGCTCAAAACGGCGTGTCGAACTACAAAAAGCGTCAAACAAAGTAAAGAAAACAATACTCTAACTGAACTAGCGCAAGTTGGAAGTCTACTTCCAGCCACTCTACACTTTCTAATTCCACGCATCTGGCCAGCAATCTGGCTTATTAGTGATTTCGTTAAGTTTTGGCAAACCGTCAATAATGTTCATTGTTTCTACGCTAACGCGAACTACCTTTTTAACCAAATCAACGATATAGCGCGGATTATCGTATGCTTCGTTTGGATTTCGTACAATCCCAGTCTTCTTATCTACAACTACTTGATATCGCTCAATCAGCCATTTGATTGCACTTTTACACCAGTAAAACTATAAAAAACGACTATTTTAGTGAAATCTGTCCATCAATCTCAACTATTTTCTCAGATTGAAGCAGCATAGATAAGGCATTATCTAAAGCCTCACCATCTAATTTACCAATTCTCTTTTTACCATATAAGCCAAGCATAAAGCGATATAATCCTTCTTTCGCCAAAACAACATTTTTACTAATAATTTCCATCATGCCAACACCTAGCTCTTCTGGAGCAATTTGTTTAAAATCACGAACAATATCTCCCGGGAGTCGGAAAATAATCGGTTTATCCTTCAAATACATAAAGCCATTTTCCCTGACAATACCAAAATATTCACATCCACGCATTTTGATGTCAAACCTTTTTTGCACTGATGAAGTAACCTTTTCGCGCTCGAAATACCAAAGTATTCTTTGTAAAAGAAGATTTTCTGATAGAGGAGACTCAACTTCCAAAATATCTTTTACACTACTTTTGAAATCAGCGTTATTATATTTGCTAAAAATATTCTTGCAATCCTTATTAGTATCCGCCATCTTATACTTAACAAAACTAAAAGGAATATCATTAAGAATACTATTAGGTGATTTTTCAGAGAACTCAGCATCATATAAAGATTTTCCGTCTAAATCAGCATCAGTCTCAGATAAAAATGAGGAGCTTTCGTGCAGTCTATCTCCAAGATTCTCTGCATAATCATCTTTATGATTTTTATAGTTTTCCACTACCTCACGAACAAATCCTAAAAGTTTATCTTGTTCAGAAATCTTATTTCTGAACCATTCGGTTGACCAAATGCGATAGAACTTCCAACCCATATTTTCTAGAATTGTTTGTCGCAATCTATCACGATCTCGCGCATTCTTTGATGAATGGTAAGTGGCGCCATCACACTCGACAGCAAGTAGATAATCTGAACTATTAGGAACTTTAACGCCGAGATCTATCCTAAATCCAGAGCACCCCACTTGCGTATCAACCGAATAACCATGATTTCGCAAAAACTCACATACTTCAACCTCAAAATCAGAATCAAACTGATCATAACTCACCACGCTTTCACTGCGCTGCAAGGCAATCTCACCATTCTCAGCAAAATCAAGATATTCTCGAAGAAGACGAGCACCATCTGACTCACTATGACTTAAATCTATATCAGTTGCATGCATGGAAGAAACAACTTGAATATTATATTTTGCCCTTGTAACGGCAACATTCAGCCTCTTTTGCCCTCCATCGCGATTTAAAGGACCAAAATTAGTTGAAAACATTCCATTACTATCAGGGCCGTAACCAATACTAAAAATGATTGCGTCACGTTCATCTCCCTGAACTGTTTCAAGATTCTTTATAAAGAAAGGCTCCTCCTTACCAGAATCAAAGAAAAACTCTTTTTCAGGAGTAACTTGACGGCGTTTAAAAAGCAAATTATCTATGAGATTTTGTTGAGACTGACTAAAAGCAACAACACCTAAACTTCTATTAGGATATTTCTCAATGTTTTTATAAATTAAATCGACAACATATTCAGCTTCTTTTCGATTATTATGATATGAACGATTAAATACTCCATTTACGTAGTAATAATCCACACCCATACCTTCTGAATTATCTTTAGCAGCGGGAAAACTTATAAGACTACCGTTGTAAAAATTCTTGTTTGAAAATGCAATAAGCTGCTCGCTGCGACTACGATAATGCCAATTTAGTCTTAGCTGAGGCATAGTGCTAGAAGCAAAATCTAGTATAGAATCAAAGCTCCTAATATCGTCATAGTTATCTGTGTCATCATCATTATTAACAGATGTTGCGAAAAAGTTACTAGGGGGCATCTGCTTTGAATCACCAACTATGATAGCTTGTTTAGCACGGCTAATTGCACCAACCGCATCCCATGGAAAGACCTGAGAAGCCTCATCGAATATTACAACATCAAACTTTAAATCTTTATAATTAAGAAATGTGCTCACACTTAAAGGAGACATCATAAAGCAAGGTTTAACTATTTGTACAGTATCTTTTGTTTCTGAAAGAAGTAAACGTATATTCTTTTTATTCCTTGATTTTTGGTTCTCATACAAAAGCTCACTTAATTGGCTCCCAGCAACAGCACATTCCTTTCCAGGACATGCATTTGCTAACTTTGCACGCAACTTTTTTCTATTAATATTAAATTCTTCTAAATCTTTCTCTATAAAATCTTTTATGAATCTATCCTGAGTTGCTCTATTAAATTGAGAAAGAATCGGACTTTTTAAAATTACAAAATCAATCCACTGTAAATAAAATTGCTTATTAAATGTAGGAACAATATTATCTTTACTCACATTATTCTTTATAAGTTCATGAATAAAAGGAATAAGCCCATTCTTATCTAAACGAGCAAGAATGTCTCTAAAAGTACACCATTTTTGCAATGTATCAGAAGACTCAATACACTTATGCAATCTAGATTGAACTTTAACAGCATCAATTGTATTAAAATCAACAATATTTTTATCAAAACATCCAGAAACGTAATCCATATTTTTAATGCTATTTTCATTCAAAATATTGTTAATTTGATGAGAATACTCCACAAAAATTTTGCTTTCAGACTCAAAGCTTGAATATCTTTCCAAGGATTCAAATGAGTATCCACTATCAAGCATATTTTTAAGAATTCTCATTTGACTGTTAACATAATTCCAATCAGTATCAATACCTTTATAAGCCGAACCAAGCAATGATTTTATAGAAGCTTCAACGTCAGAATATTCACTAATAGATTTCTGATATTTCGCCAAAAGCTCCATTAAAAGAATTGATTCTTTATAATTAGGTTTTTTATTTACTTTCTTGCATGAACGTATATCGTAAACAATTTTTTTATATTCAGAATTAAAAATTCTAGATAATACGCTTCTAAATTGTCTTAAACTATTGTAGTTATCTAAACCATCCAGATAATAAATATCCTCATTACAATCAGATAATTTCTGCATTAAAGCATGTATTTTATTGCTCATTGATTCTAGATTTTCTAGCGCATTGTAGGCAATATCAAAGTTCTGTCTCTTTAATATATATGGCGTAACTAATGCTGAATTAGCAACAAAGTCAAAGAATTTCCCCCAGAATAGAACATCTTTTAAACTTTCACAACAAACACCATACTGTTCAGAAATCCTGTCCAACAATGGAATTAGGTCGTCCAAAGTATTTACAGCAGAAGAAATACTACCCTTTAATCGCACTTCTTCGGCAATTGAATTATCTTGATTTATATACCCATACCAAGGATTCTTGCGATAGTCATAACCGATATAATATGAATAATCAACATAACTTCTTAAAAGATCAGTAGACCTATTCAAGTATTCAGAACCTAATTTTGATATATCTTCAGTGGGGCATATAAATTCTGGCGCATAATCCCATTTTGCAAGTGACTCGTATAAATCATATAAACTTTTATTTATTACGGGTTGTACCTCATGAAGATTACGTTCATAAGAATCTAATTTTTCTTTAACATTTTTCTTAGCTTTTATTTCTTCATCAAATTTAATATTACTTACAACATCCTTCTTAATATTGAGATTTCTGCATATATCTTCAATAACACTCTTTTTGTTGGCTTTATTTGAATGAAGCTGAAGACAAAAATCCGCAAGACCAACCTGCTTCATTTTGTTATAAACGACGTTTAAAGCAGCAAGTTTTTCTGAAACAAACAATACTTTCTTACCGTCATTAAGACATTCAGCAATAATATTCGTAATTGTCTGACTCTTACCAGTTCCTGGAGGACCCTGCAGAACAAAGCTTTTACCAGATTTAGCCATTTCTATAGCCTCTATTTGGCTAGAATCAGCATCTACAACGTTACATAAATCAATTATTGAATCATAATCAGATTTATCAATATCTTCGTTATCTAAGTATGAATTATCATAATCAACTACTTCGCCAAAAAGTTGACGAACAGTAGGGCTATTTAAAATATCATTTTTATTTTCTTTAAGATCCACATACATATTAATCTTTGCAAATGAAAATAGCCCAATTTTGCACTCTTTACTTATTGTCCAGCCGAGTTTAGAAACCATGTTTTGTACATTTTCAAAATATTCTTCTAACGTGATTTCGCTACTATAATTCGGAAGAGTTATGCCATACTCGTTATCAAGTTTGTAAGAAAACGCTCTATTTACAATAACATCATTATCTAAAACAGATATTTTATATGACCGTCCAATCGACTCACTACTTAATTGAATAGGTATTAAAAGTATTGGTGCGTTGTAAATAGTATCAGCGTAATTAGCTTCTTTCCAATGAATTATCCCAAATGTAATGAACGCAACATTTACTCCAGTCTCTTCAATAATTTCCCTGGATTTTCTCATAATATTTCTTGCTGCTTCTAATGGCTTTCCAGATGAACTATATGCAAGAATTTGATTAGCTTTTATTTTGTTGGAATAATTATTCTTAAAATCAGTTTTTGATTCATATTTTTTTCTTGGGTTACCATCTGCATATTCTATCTCATTAAAATCATCCGTATTTAAATTATCTACATAATACTTGTCATTATGCTTTTTATTAAATTCTTCTTCTGGGTCAAATATTTTAAAGGAACCAGAATTTTCTGATGAAAACTTTTGAAAAATATCTTCACAGCTTGGAAGCAAAACATCTAATGTTGAAGTTTTAGTATCCTTAAAATTAACTAAGTTATTGCGATTCTTACCAGTATCCAACAGCTGCTCTGCCCACTGGTCAAATTTTTCAACTTCCATAATCGTAGCCTTATTTGCTCAAAACCTGCAAAAAACAAATTACTCTAATTCTACCGCCATTAATAACTATAGAAGTGTAGCGTTTAATAAATCCCAAAACTAGTTTATGTTTGAAATCCGCTTCCAGCCGCTCCACACCGCAGTGAGTATATAAACACCCTGCTCAGTAAAAGCATAAGGCATTGACCTGCTTTTTTAGAACTAATATTTGCGGTCAAAAAAATTTGATTGCAAATATTCCAACTCGGATTTGTTTAATTGAAACATAAAGTCGCTATCAAATTTTTCTATGTTATTTTTTACCTGCTCGTTGAATCTTGCTGTAGTGTACCCATGAATCACAAACAAAATTACAAAAATCAAGCACAAGCCATATAACATCTAAACTAGCAGAAAACTAGCATGCATCAGCGCATAAACACGATTTTATAAGATTTCACGGATAAGAATCAACAAACTCGGATTATGATACAAACACACTACACAAACAAACAAAACTGTAGTGCGATTGTACTGAATTTTGGCGTTTTTTAATACAAACGCACTACAAGGCAGGTCATCGTTCGCGCAGGTTAGCTGCGCTCACGTCTTCGCCGCACGTAAAGTCCACTGGACTTTACGTTTGAGCGGCTCAGCGCTCCGAATTGCCTTTTAGCGCTACGCTCTAAGCAAAAAGGCAGGTCGTCGCGCAGCTAGCGAATCGATGCTAGAGAATCAAGGCGAGCGCGGAAAGACGGCCAATCCGTGCGCATTGCCGTAAGCAGCTTTAGCTTCGGCACATCGTCAATCGGCACCCACTTGATTTCCATGCTCTCGTCGTCGTGCGCGCACGGATTCACGCTATGCCCTGGCTTTTCAAACGCAAAAACCGTTGTATAACGCCAATTCCCGTGATTTTCGCAATACGCTCCAACAACATCAATGTCTTGAGACGTTATGTTCGCTTCTTCAAACGACTCGCGCAACGCGCCCTCAATCGCAGTTTCGCCATCAGATATTGCGCCGCCAGGAATCCCCCACGTGCCACCTTCCGCGCTCCAAAGCGCGCGATGTTGCATAACAACGTGAGTCACGCGCCCAGTGGCATCGTCTCGCCTAGCGAGCAACACGCCAGCAGCGCCATTATGACCCCAATGCTTGCGACCACAATCGCACATAACCCATCCATCTCCTGGCTGATGCACGTTTTCTTTAGGCACTTCTTTGGAAGCTGGATCGTCTTTAATCGCCTCGCCCTCTAGCTTGCGACTATTCCACAAATCTGGCCAAGCGTACCCAAGATCGCAAACCATCTGCCTTAGCAGCGGCAAGCTGATTCCAAGAACTCCATGCGGATCTCCCTGAATCCCCTCAATAAACGCACCACCAAAGCCTTCTAGCGTAAAGGATCCTGCCACTTCCAGCGGCTCGCCAGTTTCTACGTACGCGCGGATTTCCTCATCGCTCATATGTGCAAAAGTCACGCTTGCGCGACTCACCTTGCACACTGTTTTGCCACTTTTTGCATCGATTAAGCAATGGCCAGTAAACAATTCTCCAGTTTTTCCGCTCATTTGCTTAATCCGCTCAAATGCCACTTCAGGAGTATGCGGCTTGCCGTAGCATTCGCCGTCTAGCAAAAACATGGAGTCGCAGCCAACAATAAGCACGCTGTTGCAATCGTTACAAGATTCATTCATATGCGCAAAATCGTGAATATCAAAAGTCTTAGTAGGCACTTTTACGCCAGAAAAATCGCGAGTTTGCGCGGTATCTACGTTATGCGTTACGTCTGATTGCGAATCACTTGCCAAAGCGCTACTACCAGTTTCAGAAGATCCAGTTTCAGAAGATTCAGATTCAGCATTCTCAGCCTCAGACTCAGCCTCCAGCGGATACCCCACAACCAAATCGCCACTAGCCGAAGCTGCTGCATCTGCCACAAGCTTCCACGACTCATACACTGCAAAAGCCTTTTCTCGCGCCAAAATCGAAACGCGCTCCTCGGCGCTCATCTGCTCTACGCTAACACCTCGCGCATTTGCAGCATTACGCAACGCCGCTGGCTCATCTACCTCGCTCACGTGAATCACAGGAATCACGCCTGCAGCAGCCAACACCGCTCTTCTTGCAGGAGACTGAGAAGCCAAAATCAACGAAACTGTCATATTCCCTCTTCCTTTTATATTTTTGCAAGCTACGCGCGAGATGCCGTTACGCCGTGCGAGTCGATTTTTACGTGCAAAATCTTCCAATCGCAGCCACTCAAAATCGGTTCTGCAATTTTTTCTATTTTTTCGCTTATATTAGTGGCGTTATTTGCCTCTTCGGTTGCTTGCGACTTTTCCTCGTAGAACACCGCTGCGCAAGATCCAGCTCCCGAAATCGCAGCCGCAAACCCCTTGTCTCGCAAAGCTTTTACCAAATCCCAAGTTGGTTGCATAAGACTTGCTCTGTATGGCTGGTGAATAGCGTCTTGAGTAGCCGTAAAAAGCAAATCGTTTCTGGAAAGAGTTGTTTTTGCGCAAGAATCGCAAGAATCCGCAGAGTCCGCAGAATCGCAAGAATCGCAAGAATCAGCAAATGCGCTAAAATCACCAAAATCACCAAATGCAATCGGCAATAAGCAAGCGCGCGAAACGTTAAACACAGCATCTGCGTACGGCACTTTTTCTGGAAGCGCTTGGCGAGCCATTTGCGTTGAAAGAGTAAAGTTTGGCACAAAAATCGTTGCGCGAATCTTCTTAGAAACGCTGTACCGAACAGTGTGGAACTCACTGCCATTCTTCCAACTGGTTGTTAATCCACCAAAAACCGCTGGAGCAACGTTGTCTGGGTGACCTTCAATCGCAGCTGCAAGCTCAAAAATCGCCTGCTTGTTAAGATTCCCATTATGCGCAAAAGCCCAAGCTGCAGCCACGCCCGAAACAATCGCGCTTGCAGAAGACCCCATTCCGCGCGCTTGCGGAATGCGATTATGCGCTTCTAGAGTAAAGCGCAAACGCGGCAAGCCAAACGCTTCGCACGCTTTGCGAAACGCGCGAACAACAAGATGCGTCTCATCTTTTGGCAATGTATCTTCGCCTTCGCCATGAATAATCACGCGAACATCTTGCGAATCATCAAGCGTAAAAACTAGCGAATCCGCATAGTCAAGCGCAATTCCTGCAACGTCAAATCCCGAACCAAGATTTGCGCTGGTTGCTGGCACGCAAACTGACACACTATTGCATACTGGTTTCATTTCGCACCTTTTCCACTCGAGCAGCCTACTAAATTACTTAATTATTCGATTACTTAATTACTTAACTATTTAATAATTACTTAACTACTTAACTACTCAATAATTACTTAATTATTCGATTACTTAATCACTTAATAATTCGCAATGCAAGAGGCTTTGCACACACAGCATCCACCTTTTGCAAATCCGCAAGAATTGCGCTAAAATCCGCCTCTGTGCAATCTTTTACAAGCACACGCAAATCGCCAGGGCCGCCGATTCCGCAAGCTGGGCAATCGCCCTCGCCCTCATATTGAGTTTGGCAAAGCATAGGCAATCGTTCCGCGTTAACTCCGTGCTCCGCAAACACATCCATCACTTCGCTGCAAAGAGCAAGCGAAGTATCTTCCATACTGCATCGCACAACAAAATCCGCACGAATCGAACGCGTAGAAGCCAAGGATTTTGCATTATACATTGGCACGCTAGCATCGTTGCAACCGCGCGCTATGTTTCTAGCAGCTCCAACAATATCTCCAACAACCGCGCTTGCTGTTGGCGCACCACCAGCGCCGCGGCCGTAGAACATAAGATCATCCGCCGCTTGCGCTTTAACAAAAACGGCGTTAAAGCTGCCATGAACGGAAGCCAGCGGATGCTCTTTGCTAACCAACGCTGGGTAAACGCTTGCGCTCACTGCGCCACGAGTGTTGCTTGCAACCGCCGCAAGCAACTTAATCACGCGATTTTGCGCACTTGCTGCCGCAATATCTTCAGCCATAATCGCGCTAATTCCTTCAACACTAACGTCATCAATGCTTATTGGCATCTGGAATGCAAGCGTTGCCAAAATCGCAGCCTTGTTTGCTGCATCAAATCCTTCAACGTCTCCTGTAGGATCCGCCTCCGCATATCCCTTTTCTTGAGCTGCGCGCAAAGCCGAATCAAAATCAAGCCCGCGAACCGTCATCTCGTCAAGAATGTAGTTTGTAGTTCCGTTTACGATTCCAAAAATTTGCGTGATTTTGTCGCCTACAAGCGACTCTCTAAGCGGACGCAAAATCGGGATTGCGCCTGCAACAGACGCCTCAAAGCTTAAATCGACTCCGTTTTTTTGCGCGCACTCGTAGAGTTCTGGACCAAACTTTGCAAGCAACGCTTTGTTTGCTGTTACAACCGATTTTCCGCATTCTAGCGCAGTTTTTACAAATGTGTGCGCTGGCTCTAAGCCGCCAATTAGCTCAACTATTATGTCTATATCTTCGCGTTTACAAATCGCTCCTGCGTCTGCGCTTAAAAGATCTTTGGCAATCCATGGCGCGTCCACATCTTCTGGATGCAAGCACGCAACCGCCGCCAGCTCTAGCGGAGCGCCGATTCTTGCCGATAAGTCAGCGTTTTCTTCCACTATTAGACGCGCTGTTTGCGATCCTACTGTTCCAGCGCCTAAAAGACCCACGCGGATTGGATCTGCGGCAAAGCAATCGTCATTTGCACATTGAGCGCTTTCTAAATTGTTTTGGTCTAACATAGACGCCTCCTAACTTAAATCAAATATCAATTAAATCAATTCAATTTGTACGAACAGCTTCAGCTTACACAAACAGCTTATAGATTCACACTACACAAACAGCATAAGCAGATTCAGCAAAACGGACGCAATCAAGAATCCCATAACGCCAACAGTTCCGTAAAGCGCTTTTGTTCCAGCACTCCCGCGAATCTCCAGCGGCGAATCGTAGAATTCAAGATACCTCTTGCGACGAGCAAGAAGCACAATTCCAAACACAAACATAACAATCATAAACATTGCGTAAAGGCCTATAAACATAAATCCTGGAGCCAAATCCGCAATCTCTTGCGTGTTCAAGTTTTCAACCTTAATAAGATCTCCATTTGAATCCATCATGTTGTTTGAAATCCACAACGCTATAACGCTTCCCTGGAAGTTTACAATCATGTGCAAAAATACGCTGTATCTAAGCTGCGACGTGCGAACGTACATGTATCCAAACACAAGACCAAGTCCAAAAGCGTAGAAGAACTGGAACATGTTCATGTGGAAAAGCGCAAACGCCAACGCGGAGAACACAATCGCGCGCTTTTCGCCATACACGCGCAACCTGTCTATGATTTGCTTTCTAAACAGCCATTCTTCCACAACTGGCGCTAAAAATACCACAAAAAGCAGCGTTTCCCACACGTTTCCGCCTGCTACAACGTCTGCAATCCTGTTCTCGGCTTTTCCGCCAGAAATAAGCGCAGAAGCAACAAGCCCAATGTAACTTCCTGCATACATTATTGGCACACTAACAGCAAAGAATCCGCCAAATTGGCGCAAAGACATAGTAAACTTGCGAGTTTCTATTGCTGGAGTGCGCCTTAGAACAAGCATTGCAAGCGGCAACGCTATTAAGTATTGCGCAACATCCGAAGAAACAAAGGAGCTTAACGAAGGACTTAAAACACCTTTTGGAACAAAAATGCTAATCAACTCGCCAATTAAAAGCGTTGCAAGAATCCACGTAAATAGGAACACGCACAGCGACACTCCTACAGATCCTTGACGTCTGCGCGCAATCGTGTACGCGTCTGGATTCTGTTTGTTTGCAAGCTTACGCTGTTTACGCATTTTTACCTCCGACTAGTCTAAAATAACGCCTTCAATAAGTTTTGTAATCAAATCGCTGTAGCTTATTCCAGTTGCTTCCCAAGCTTTTGGATACATGGAAATTGGCGTAAAACCAGGCATTGTGTTGATTTCGTTAAGGATTACGCGGCCGTCTTTAGTTACAAAAGAGTCCACGCGACTTAGCCCTCTGCCATCTGCCGCCTTAAATGCTGCGAGCGCCGTTTTGCGAACGCGTTGCAAAGTCTCTTCTGGCAAATCTGCTGGCACTTCCACGTGCGAAGCTGCGGAATCCATGTATTTGCTGTCAAAATCGTAGAACTGGTCTTCGCCAGCCTGGCGCTTGTCGAGCACAACTTCTCCAGGCCAGCTGGCTTTTGGCTCTTCACCATCGCGCGCTGCAAGAACCGCGCACTCAATTTCTCGCGCGTCAATTCCTTGCTCTATCAATACTCGCCAATCGTGCTTTGAAGCCTCAAAAACGGCATCTGCTAAAGCTTTAGCATCGCGCGTTTCTACTTTTGTAACTCCAAAACTAGACCCTGCACGGCTTGGCTTTACAAAAAGCGGATACTCTAGTTTTGCTTCTTCAACTTGCTCAAGAATTTCGTTTGCGTACGCTACGAATCGATTTGCCGCGTCGCTTGCAAACTTGCGCGCGTCCAGTGCGATTCCAGGAGCAACATTAATTCCCGCCGCCTTAAAAAGCTGCTTTGCGTAGTACTTATCCATGCACGCAGCAGATGCCAAAACTCCGCAACCAACGTACGGAACTTGCATCATTTCTAGCAAGCCTTGCAAAGTGCCGTCTTCGCCATTCGGGCCGTGAAGAACTGGAAAAACTGCGTCAATATGCCCCAGGCCTGTAAGCGTGCCATCCGCTTCTCGCACCAAAAATCCGTCTGCGCCCTTTGCTGGGTCTAGCACAACATCGCGCGTTTGCGCGGTTTTTGTGATTACTGGCAGCTCGCCTTGTTCCATACGGAAGTTTCGCGGATCTTCGCCGCCAACAATCCACTCGCCTTGCTTTGTGATTGCAATGCGTACAATATCGAATCGACTTTCGTCTACAGCACTGAGCACTCCAGCAGCCGATATGCAAGAAATCGAATGTTCGTCTGCTTTACCGCCATACAAGAACACTACACGCTTTTTCGTCATTTTTTTCCTCTATATATTTTGAATTATTTTAGCTATCTTAGATTATTTTAGTTATTTTTGATTATTTTGGATTATTATTTTTGCCTACGATTAACGCGACCACGACTAACGCACTTACGATTTGCATGCTTACGATTTACGCGCGGCTTTCGCAACTGCTACTTTCGCGCTTCACTACTCCTCGCAAACATCGTTATCAAAAAGCATTGCAAGCATCTCTTGGCACGAGATTCCTTCTTCTAACACGCGAGCCATTGCGCTTGCAAGCGGAGTTGCAACTCCCAAACGCTTGCCCATTGCTACAACCGCGCTAGTAGTTGGAACGCCTTCCGCAACGCCATTGCTCACAGCGGTTGCTTCTTCAACGCTCATGCCTTTTCCAAGATTGGCGCCAAAAGTGTAGTTTCGACTTAGCGGAGACCCACAAGTTGCAACTAAATCACCAAAGCCTGCAAGTCCTGCAAAAGTGCGAGAATCCGCGCCTTCCGCAACGCCCAATGCCGTCAACTCTGCAAGACCGCGCGTTTCAATCATCGCTGCAGTATTTTCGCCAAAGCCTGCTCCTCTAGCCATGCCAACTGCAAGCGCAACAACATTTTTAAGCGATCCGCACATTTCTACGCCGATTACGTCGCTTGACACAAACGCCTTAAAATAGCTGTTTGAGCAAGCTTTTGCAACCACTTCGGCATTTGCGCGATTCTCGCACGCAACTACCGCCGCAGCATGCTGCCTTAGTGCCACTTCTTTGCTTAAGTTTGGCCCAGATAGTGCCGCAAAACGGTTGCGCGGTAAGTTCAATGCCTCGCACACAACTTCGTCCATACGCTTGCCTGTAGCTCGCTCAATGCCCTTCATAAGCGAAACAACAATCGCATTTTGCGGAATCTTGCCAACAAATTCTTCGAGTGCAACGCGCGCAAATTGTGCTGCAATCGCCACTACTACAATGTCTGCGTTTGCTACAGCTTCTGCGCGATCCCCCGTAGCAGTCATGTTTTCTGGCAAACGCTCTACGATTGGCAGCCTAACTTCGTTGCGGTGATTGCTACGAATGCCTTCCACAATTTGCGGCTCTATTGCCCACATTGTCACTTGATTTCCCGCGTCTGCAAGCACCTGCCCAAACGCCGTACCCCAAGCTCCAGCACCCAACACCGTAACGTTCATGTTTACGCCTAGCCTTTCGGTTTATAAGTTTGTAAACCACTTTGGCTTTAAGCCATTTGTAGCGATTTACAACTAGTCAAGCTATAGTCAACTTAGTCAACTCGTAGCAAACTTAGTTAGCTTATAGTCAACTTAGTCAACTTTTAATCACACTATTACACAATTCTACACAGTGCGCTTTACGGGCATTTTGTGAAGACTTTATTAGTGACTTATTGGTGACTTGCTTACGATTTTCTAATAACTTATCACTGATTTATCAACGATTTACTTACGACTTGTCAACGATTTATCAACGACTTATCGCTTATCGAATCGCAAATTTACAATCGCTATTCTTTCACTCTTTTCATAAGCTTGTAATCGAAGTATCCTTCTGGCGATTTTTCGCCGCGAATCTCTTCCATAATTTCCGTCATGCGCACGCGTACGCGACGAGCCAATTCGGCAGCAGATTCCATTGGCGGCAAATCACCCCAATTTTCCATATCTTTTAGAAGATCCGAATAGTCAAGACGCGCATCGTAGCACATTACAACGTTTTTCTTTGGCCACGGCCACCAATGATTAATGCTTGCAGCACCCCACGTAACAGCGCAAAATAGCGGAATTTGATGTCCAAGCCTGCGCGATGCTTCGAGCGCAATAATGCCAATTCCTGGCTTCATGCTCATAGGCCATTTTTGAGGGTCGCGCGTAACTGTTCCTTCTGGCCATACGCTAAGCGGTCTGCCGTTTGTTAGGATTTTAATCGATTCTTCTTCGATTTCGCGCGCTTTTCCGCTTCTGCGCGGAACTGGTTGCATGCCAACAAGCTGGAACCATTTTCCCATGATTGGCCAATTCGCAAGCTCTGCTTTTGCCATGTATCGCGGACGTCGGCCTTGGTGGAATAGAGAAGTCATTGGCACAAAAACGTCGAACATTGTAACGTGCGTGCAAGCGGTTATAAACACGCCTTCTTCTGGCACGTTTTCCAATCCCCATGCGCGCACTTTGCAACGAGATCTAAGCACGCGAGACGTTCCTTCAAGCAATCGTTCGGTTGCCTTTGGATTTTGTGCGTTGATTTCTGCTGTATTTGGCGTCCGCGCGCCCGTTGGGTAGTAATAAGTGGGGTCAACTAACTTGTGTGCGCACGCTAAGCGTTCTACTTGCTCATCGCTGAGCGGCTTAACTGCGCTTCTAGGCGAAGGTTTTCCTTTAGATACCATACGTCTATTGTGCCGCAAAGTATAAACCGCAAAATCTTCCATAAGCACACTACATGATTACGCCAGGTGCTGTAGAGATTCGAGATTTTTCGCAGCGGATGAAGCGTTTCGTTCGCGCGGTCTAAGCGCGCGAACGTCTTCGCCGCACGTAAAGTCCACTGGACTTTACGTTTGAGCGGCTCAGCGAATCGAAGTGCATTCGCGCGCTACGCTTTAAGCGCTCATGCAAGTCGATTCGCAGTCCTCCGATGGTGATTCGCTGAAGCAGCAAGAAAAATCGAGAATCTCGGTGATAAAAGCCACGCAAAAGTCCTAGATATCCAGAAGGTTTGATGTATTTCTCTACGAGCAATAAATAGCGCCGTACTAAAACCTAAAACCTTAGAATATTAACGTTCATAAACCATCCGTAAAAGTGTTTCGTTCGCGCGGTCTAAGCGCGCGAACGTCTTCGCCGCACGTAAAGTCCACTGGACTTTACGTTTGAGCGGCTCAGCGCGCCAAATTGCCTTCTCGCGCTACGCTCTAAGCTCGAAGGCAGGTTGGCGCGCCTGCGAGGAGAGAAATACTCAAACCTCGCGCAACAGCAAATAGAGAAAATCGCTCGCGCGGTCTAAGCGCGCGAACGTCTTCGCCGCACGTAAAGTCCACTGGACTTTACGTTTGAGCGGCTCAGCGCTTTGAAGGAGCTTGAAATGCATTATGCAATTTCAAGCTCAGTCAAATCGTGCAACGACTGATCGTAGTTTCGGCACAATTCTCGCCACCAACCCGTGTTTAGGCGAGCACACCCACGCTAGAACAAACATAAAAGTGGCAACCAAAACGATTGTTCCGCCAGTAGCGGTGTCTAAACTCCAAGACAAGTACATTCCAAGAATCGAAGAAGCGCACCCAATAGCAGGCGCTAAAATCATCATCTTTCCAAGTCGGTCAGTAAGCAATCGCGCAGTCGCCGCAGGCGTAATCAAAAGCGCTAAAACAAGCACGTTTCCGATTATTTGCACAGATACCACTACAGCAATCGCAACTAAAACGTATAGCATTCCGTCCAACCACGCTACTGGCAAGCCCATTGCGCGGCTTGTTTCTCGATCCATCGAAACGCATACTAGCTCTTTATGGAACATCATTAAAAGCGTTACGATTATTAGCCCTGTTATTGCTACTACAGCAATGTCGGAGTCTGGTATTCCTGTAATGGAGCCAAATAGGAACGATTCCAGGGATCCTGCATAGCCCGAAGCTTTTGATATTACTACGATTCCAAGCGCAAAGGCAGACACAAAGAATACGCCTATAAACGAGTCTTCGCGAAGCCTGCGATTTTGGCTAAATATTGATACGATTAGCGCGGTTGCAACTCCTGCCAGCGCGCCGCCAAATAGCAAGTTTCCTTGCAAAACAAACGCGATTGCAAGTCCTGGAAAAACGGAGTGCGCTACTGCGTCTCCAATAAACGCCATTCCGCGTAGCACCACGTAGCATCCTACAACTCCGCATATTACGCTAGAAAGGCACGCCACTATAAGCGCTTTTAGTAAGAACCAAAGGTCTGGGTTTGTAAGGTCTTGTATAAAGTCGATTGGAGATAGCATTATTTTTCTACCACACTTTCATGCGCCATAACGCGCTCTACAGCTTTGATTAGTGGATTTTGCGCATCCACATGGAATGTTTGCACCCATTGATTTGCGTTTAATGATTCTGGAGCGCCGTCTCCTACTATGCTTCCGTCGAAAAGCATGATTCTAGAACACGAGTTTATGGATCCGATTATGTCGTGCGAGCTCATCAAAATCGCTTCTCCCGACTTTGCTAAATCCAAAAAAAGACTCGTGAGCAGCTCTTGAGTAGGCATGTCTAAGCCTGTAAATGGCTCATCTAAAAGAAGCAATCGCGGCTGCCCTGCAAGAGCGCGCGCAACAAGTACGCGCTGCCTTTGCCCGCCCGAAAGCTCGCCGATTGTGCGATCCCTAAAATCCGCCATTCCTGTGCGCTCAAGAGAAGCGAGCGCTATCTCGTAATCCTCTGTTTTTGCGCGACGCACGTAGCCAATGTGGCGAATGCGACCCATCATTACCACGTCTAGTACAGAAAGCGGAAAATCCCACGCAATATCGTGACGTTGCGGCACGTAACCAACGTTACTCACTCGCGAATTAATCAAAGATTCATCGCTTTTATTAGCGTGTACTTCCAGTTTTCCAGAATGCGGTATTAGCCCCATAATTGCGCGGAAAAGCGTTGTTTTACCAGCTCCATTTGCACCAAGAAGCCCAACAAATTCGCCGCTTTTAATCGTAAATGAAACGTCTTTTACAATCGTGCGACTGCCGTAACTTACGCTTAAGTTTTGCGCGTTTATAACAGTATTCGCGTCCATATTTTCGTCCATATTCGCGTCCATATTCCCCTCATTAATCTTCATAAATCCACCATCAATCTCACTTCAAACACTTCGCCAAAGAATCCGCATTCGCCCGCATCATATCCGCATAAGTTCGCACTTTAGAATCGAAAGCGTCTCCATAAATCGGGCACACTTTTACGCGCGCTTGCGCCGCAAGCTCTTTAAGCACAGACGAACGCGAGATCAAATTTGGCTCCAAAAACACAGCTGAAATCTCTAAATCGCGCAAAATCTGCTGCAATCTACGCCTATCTTGCACACTCGGCTCGCTCGAAGGATTAATCGTTACAAATCCTGCAATGTTCACTCCGTAAGCTTTGCCCAAGTATGCAAAAGCGTCGTGCGTTGTAACCAAATTGCGCTTCTCTTTTGGTATTGACGCCACTTTTTTGCGCATATACGCGTCTACATCTAGCAACTTGTTAATGTATCGGTCCGCATTTTCGCGATATTTACGAGCATTTTTAGGGTCCACTTCACAAAGGCGATCTGCGATTGTGCGCACGTATGCTATGCCATTTTTTACGGATTGCCACAAATGCGGGTCAATGTCTCCATGAACGTGCTTTCCTAAAACTGCTTGCGGAAGCTGATAAATCTTCTGCCTTGCAGCTCCCAAAAACCTGTATCCTTGTTCGGCTGGTATCTCTTTTAGCGCGTTAGTTGGCACTTCTACAACAACATCTTGCGGCTTGTAATACACGCGTTTTGGCGCAGCGGAGCGCTTTTCTTGCAAAGTATCTACGCGGTACACAAATCCGCGTTTTGCTAAGTCGTAAGCTAAATCTGCATGACCTTTGTTCAGCACTACGCTAGCTCCACGCTTTTTGGCTATTTTTTGCGCGTTTACGCCTACAGCAAATCGCATTTTAGTGTTTCCAAGGCTAGAAACTACCTCGTTTTGCGCGTTTAGCATGTCGGCGTGCAAGTCAAGCGTGTATTCGCCTGGCTTGCTAAATGCCCAGCTTAAATGCGTGTGCGCGTCTGCTGGCAAGTCTATGTGGTCGTTTGCGCTTATTCCGTTTGCGCTGTTAAAGTATGTTTCTACGCTTCCAAAAGTGCCAGTCAAGTATGCGAATAGCGCGCCTGGTCCGCTTACTTTCGTTGCCGTTAAGCGTATTCTGTCGGAGCGCTTCATGTTGTATGCATTAGGCTTTATTACAGTTGCGCGACCTTCTTTTGTTGCGGTAGAAGGCGCATTTGATTGCAAAGATTGACCTGACTTTTCTAGTTGTCTAGCTTGCTGTGAATTTGTTTTTGTTTTATTGAGATTGTTTAGCGAAGCTAACTCACCAGCCGCCGCCGAGGGCGATTCTTCCGCACGCTTTTGCGTATTTGCACTTGCGCCGCCTTGCGCGCTATGCGCTTCCTCGCTTGGCTGCGCAGCCATGCGTTCTGTAGCAAGCCCTAGCCAAATCGTGTCTAAAGACACGTCTTCTATCATCGGAATAATATCTGCCGCGTGCTTCACACTTTCTTCCGCAAGTTGCACATTTGGCACACCTTTTCGCAAATTTGCGTCGAGCGCGGTAATAACGCCGTGTTCTTCAAGCATCATGTAGTTGCTAAAAGCTACATCCGCGTACACAACATCTCTAATTGAGCGCAAACGCGGCTCGTACGAATGCGGATCTGCGTTGTCTGGCACAATCGCGCTCACATTTGCTGCGTCTCCTGCAACATTCGCAACCATATCTCGCAAAACGCCCGTTGTTGTAACTACATTAATGCGACCATCGCGATGCCCTGCACGATCCCCGTTAGCACTACCACAAGAAGAAAGCGGCAAAATAAGCGCGACGACTGCAATTGCAGCAAGCGAAGAGAAGAAAGTCGGCTTTACTTTTTTGGGCTTATAAATCACCCTTACACACTCCTACTACTAATAGTGCAACCTAATAGCGCAACAACCAATTGAAGTTAATAAGCCCGCGCTTGTAGAGGAACCAAATTCCGGCACCAAAAACGCCAAGCACAGCAATAATTCCGCCAGCAAGAAGCGAATAGGCAAGTGAAGGATTCCGATTGAATAATCCTTTTACACCCTTTGCTTCAGATTTCACAATATCGTCATTATCATTCAATTTCTGTCGGTACAAACTTTTAGCAAGCCTCTTGTTACTAATTTTTGAAACAAGACCTTTATACTTTTTAGCTTTTCTTGGCAATTGTTTTCCAGAACGCGAATTGTTTGCCCCAAAGCCACGACCTCCAACAAAAGAATTTCCGCCACCAACGGCACCGATTCCACCACTGCCATTATTACCGCCAGAACGAGGCAAACTAGTAGGTTTTACTGGATTATGAGGTGCAGAAGGACCAACTTTTTTGCCTTGTGTATCCTCTTTTTCATTGCTTCCGCCGCCGTCAGCATACCCCATTGGCGTTTCTTGTGGATCAACACCAACAGCAACATGAATATTGCGAGTTACTGTAGAATTTCCATCAGAAGCTTGGAATTGCAATGTGTAATATCCCGGTTCGTCGAAATCCCAATTCGCATGAGCATGCGTATTTGCAGGTATCGTATAATCTGTTGCTCCTTGAGTGGAGAAAATCTCTTGATCTCCACCGCCCAAGCCGCCAAACATCCAAACACGTACATTTCCAGGACCTTCAACTCCTGTTAAGCTCAATTGAGTTGGCTTATGCGGATTCATAGACTGATTATTCCAACCCATCCATGGCACACCATCAATTTGTGTTTGCGGTATACGATACACTCCGTTAGTTTTACCAGCATCACCAACTGCGAATACAACTGTGTCTGGGTCTCTAAAGACGTGGCTTCCTGTCACATCTTCTTGCACAGCCATATCAACTTTATTTGAATCGCCAGTATATACAGCAATATCAACGTGACCGTGGTCTATAACAAGCTTGTCACCCTTGATGTCTTTGAACTTTAGCGCAGCAGATTGCTGACTTTGAGAATCTTGCTTTCCGCTTTTCGCGTTATGTTCCCCATTAATAAGACCACCGTTATTATTTCCAGCAAGTCCTTTATTACTTCCAAGAAGTCCTTGTTGTTGCATTTTTGCTCCAGGCCATGGAGTCACATACACAGTGTTGTTATTACCGTTAATGAAGAAAGATCCGTTACTTTGTTGCACATTAATGCTGTGATCCTCACTTTGAGAATCGTCATTATCATCTGAATCTTCTTCGTCATCTTCACCACCATCAAAAGATGCGCCATCATAATCAGTAAAATCCCCAGCTGTCACATCATGATTAGTGACGTGGAATGTATAGACTTGCTCAGAACTTTGCTCCTCGTCACCAACGGTAGTAGTAGCCTTCATTTTTAACTTGTACACACCAGGACGGTTAAAAGACCAATACATGTGCGAATGCTTTCCACCAGTCTCAGTGATGTCAACATCTTTCGGCCAGTTTTCAGCAGAGCCGAGCATTTTCTCATAATCGTCACCGCTGCGAGTGTACATAAAAACTTCGCCATTGTGAGGTGCTTCGATACCAGTTAATGACAGTTTGACTGTTGGATTAACTGAAGTAGAACCAGCTCCCTCATATAACGGTCTAGTATCTAAACCAGGCCATAATGCACCAGTATTGTTGTCTCCCGACTGATCAAAGAACCAGACTACACCTTCGCGAGTTGTTGCGTAGATTTCTTTTATTACCGAATTATTCTCATCTTTGGAAAGCTGCATGATATTTTTAGAGCCGACTTCAAAAATAAGTCTATTCGTATCGTAACGAGTGCCATTATGATCTTCACTTTCAAACGCATCTCCCAAGGTTCCTAATACCATGCGCCTGCTTGTAGTATCAAAGAAAGTTGCAAAAACGTCAGCATGCCCTTTATACGCGTGGCACATTACAGCTTTACTATCAGCCGCAGGCTGTGAAGCAGTTTTATCTAATCGAGCAGCTGTACACGCTTCAAAATTAGCTTTCTTTATTGCGTCAAAATCTTTAGAAGATTTCTTTCCGCTTACAACAGTTGTGTCACTACCATTGTCAGCAAAAGCTGCGGGAGTTCCCATCATCATGCCGCACAAGCACACGCCCACCAACAAAGCGCGAGACAATTTCTTTATACTATTAAGAACCATTTTCGTCACACCATTATTTCCACTGAGTACCATCAGATTGCATATTGTCTGATTGAGAATATTGAGAATTATTAATTGGTGACATTACTGTCGTTTCTTGATCACTCACTAGATTTGACAAGGTATTGTCACCATTTGCATTATTCACAGAATTTGCATTATTTGCATGCTGTCGATTAGCTTGTGCAGAAACTTGCTTAGCAAGCGCAAGATTTCGTGCTTTCTTGCTTTTAACTACAGCTATTAGTACAAAAATCACAATAATTACGGCAATAATAGCCACAAAAATACCTACGATTTGAAGAACTAAAGCTGTATCGTCACTTTTTTCAGATACTTTGTGAAAATGCTTATGCTTGTTGTGAAGGAGTTCGTGATGATGATTAGCTTCATCTTTTTCGGATTCATCGTTATCTTCTTCATCTTGACCCTCTCCGTCACCCTCGTTGCTATTTGCTCCAGCAGCACCCGCACCTAAAGCAGCATTAGGATCGGTATTATCTCCAACCGCAAAATTAAGAACACGCGTATCGCTTACTGCGCGTCCGTCTTTAAGCTTTCCTGAAAAAGTAAGCTTCACATGATAAATTCCAGGCTTAGAAAACACCCAATTCACGTGAGTATGAGCGTTAGTTTCAATCCAGCTATTTTGCGGATAACCTTTAGTACTATCCCAAAGTTGCTGTGGATTGTTATTGCCATTTTCTAAGTAAACATGCAATTTGCCTGGACCACTTACTCCTTCAAGCGAAAGGTTTGCACCACGATCGAGCTCGTTAAGCACGCCACCTTCCTGCGTATTCCAACCAAGCCACGGCACATCAGGATTCTGAGTTTGTGGAATTACGTAAAGCTTGGTTCCAGGCTTTTCGCCAATAAAACTGTAGGCAGCGTCATCAGGCATAGGAATTATTGAATTGCCACCTAATTTAAATACCACATTTTCTGGGTCTCGCCACACTGGTTCATCACCAGTATCATCGCGAATCTTCAATTTCCATTTGCCGTCGATTAGCGTTGGCCCAAAATCAGCATGACCTGCTTGAATCATAACCGGCTGATTGCCTTCAGCGGCATAAGCAGTTTCTTGCATTGGATTTGGTGCATATAACGATGCAACCAAAGTTACTAAAGAAAATACGAGCGCAAGCAACGCAGTAGAATATGCATGCTTTCGTTTTACTTGCAATGTTTCATTTTGTTTGTAATTCATTATTTAAACTTTCTAGTAATAATACGAATACCATTTACAACAATTTCAATCTAGGACGTACCAATGCGCCGAATGCACCAGTTATTGTGCATAAGCCTACGCTCGCACCTGAAGCTGCAACCGCAATCCACTTAATCGAAGAACTATCACCTTTTGTATCATCTGAATCATCTTCATACGTTTCATCAGATTCTTCGTTGTATTGCCTTGCACCTTGCAAAGCATGGCGTTCATTACTCTTAACAAAATCAGAGTTATTGACAGAACTATTTTTGGACTTATTGCCAGAATTATTATCTGTTCTTACGAAATTACGAATAGTCTGTCCACTTTTCTTAGAGCTCTTGTTCTTAGTATGAGTTCCGCCAGAAGTTCGTCGCGATGAATTATGTAACGATGTTCCGCTTGAATTTTCTGTTCTTGTAAAAGAACTAGAACCAGAACTAGCACCACTTTGCGTATTATTTTTAGGATTATTCTTACGATTATTGCGGTTAGTCTTATTGCGATTATTCTTTGCGCGCTTTAATTTTTTGCCAGATTTCTTAAAGAAATTAGATTCGAATTGGAATCCACCGTTAGAGCTAGATCCGAATAGTCCAGAATTTGCAGCACCACCGAATACGCCTTTCAAAAAGTTCTTTCCACCAGCGAAATGCTTAGTCTTATTTTTGCGCTTATTATGACGATTATTATGACGCTTCTCATGGCGCTTCTCATGGCGCTTCTCATGGCGCTTTTTCCCATGAGGATTCTCATCATCTTCAGAATCAGAACCACTTTGATCATCATTGCCCTCATTGTTATGAGAGTGAGGAACACCTTTCATCTCAATAACATAATCGCAAAACTCATCAAACATTTTATTACGGTAAAGCTCACCGTTCTTTAAAACTAATGAAGGACGAATCGTTGCACCTTGCATTGATGCATCAAGCTTTAGATCCAACTTGCTGCTCACAGCACCAGGAATGCGCTTAAATTCGCTTTCCCCTTCCTTTTTTATCAACCAAACATAGTCTTTAACAATGGAAGTTACAGGATTCGTAGGGTCATCGATTGGATCACCAGTAGTAGCATCTGTTGCAACATGAGGGTTAAGCAACACTGTTTTCGCGTGTAAAGTATCCCCTGGTTTGAAACGCTTATAAGGAACAATTGCTTTTACTACAGGATGCCCGTCAGCACCGTGATCTTCAACAGCGATTGTTGCAGATGCAGTATCTTTGCCAACTTGCGTTTCGCCTTCAGTTGCGTGAGCATAAACCTTCATCTTGTTCATTGCAGGCTCAGCTGGAAGCTGCAATCTCTCGGCAAAAAGAGTGGTTCCATACGCGTCAGGACCTTCGTCAGCGCGCACATATCTCCACTCAATACGAGCGCCCTTTGGTTTGTTAACTACTTTTAAGTCTAAACCGCCATAACCTTCGTATGAATGATAATGTGGATGTTCTCCGGAATCACGAATATTACCGATGCGCATATCACCACCATCGTCTTCATCCGTGTCCTTATGATCTTCAGAAGCTTTGTGCGCTTCTTCATCATCATCAGGATTAATAAAATCACCGCGACGATGCAAATCAAGCGTTTCCGTAATTCCAGAAGCAGGTACTTCGCTTGAATATGTGTCTTCTACTTCAAAAGTGTATTCTGCAGGCTCAGTTGTGATCTGCTTTTTAGTGTTTTTATTTGTAATAGTTGCTGCTACTTTTAGTTTATACACGCCAGGTTGCGTAAATCCCCAGTTTGCATGCACGTGACCAGCAGTATGTTGATGAATCACACCAGGTAGCATAAATCGGCTACCTTCAGTATCAGGTTCGTCGTCTAAATCGTTCTCTTCAAATGATAATTTCTTTGAATTTTTACCAACGCCCTCTGTAGTCCAAAGCAGAATACGCCCGTTCATTGGTCCAGTAACTTGCTGAATTGCAATATCTGCTGTTGCTTCATCTGCGTGAGATGCACCAACTAAAGTTGCAGCATAACCTGTGTCCCAACCCGGGTAGAGAGGATTTCCTTTTTGATTTCCGGAACTATCAAGATAGTAGTATTCAGTAGCGAGCGAAGGAAGCTGCGATTTTGTAGTATACGTGCTTTTCGCTACACGCAAAGTAGTGTTTTCAGGCTTTAAGAAAGTGGTACCGTCTTTTTCGACGGCCATAATGAATTTACCATTGTATTGAATTGGGTAAAATACGTCCGTATGGCCATGACTTAGCACTTCTTTTTTTGTAGGACTGTACTTTTCTTCAGGATTACTATTTTCTAATGCAACTGCCGGTAAAGCAGCGCTGAACCCCGATACCAGCACCGCAAACGCAAGCACCGCAACGCCGCACATCGCGAACGCGCGTTTTACCATATTCTTAATGACCTGAGTCATATTACTGTTTCGCTCTCTACACTTCATCTTCTCTATTTCGCCTATTCGCGCTCTTCTTTCACGAATGACTATTGAAGATATCTTTACAACGTCTATCAATAATAATAATGATTCTCATTAATAGTCAAGTCGACACTCCGATTAAACAAAAACGCTGGCAGCTCAAAGCAACCAGCGTCTATTGTTCTCAATAACTATTTAATAATTTTTAATTTTTTTAACTAAGATCTTAGCCTTCTACAATATCTGCATTAAGGCAGGTCTTAAAATGACGAAGCGCCCACTCGTGACCTTGCGGATCAAAGCTTGCGACTGCATCTTTGTGAACTACGATTTTGAATCCAAGATTATACGCATCAACAGCAGTGTGAAGCACGCAAATATCCGTGCAAACTCCCACCAAATGCAGCTCCTCAATATGACGTTCGCGAAGCTTAATCAGCAAATCCGTGCCATTAAACGAAGAGTAGCGAGTCTTGTGAATGTAATAAACGTTGCTTTTATCTTTATTTGCTTCGTAAAAATCGCCAAGCGTGCCATATAACTTCTGGCCATGAGTTCCTGCAATATTATGAGGCGGGAAAAGCTTAGTTTCAGGATGATACGGATCGTTTAGATGATGCGTATCGATTGCAAAAATCACGAATTCACCAGCGTCGAGGAATTCTTGCGATATCTCTGTAATGCGCTTCTCGAGCTTTTGTGCAGGCTCACCTACTGTAAGAGAGCCGTCGCTTGCCACGAAATCATTCGTATAATCAATGTTAATAAGAGCCTTTTTCATACATACTTCCGTCTAATCAGTTTAATTGTGTTAAAGCTACACTTACACACTACTCTTTACTCTAACAAGATTCTTTACACTAACATGTTTCATCGCAATCGCACTACAAATTTGTTATATTTGCATCACGCGCGCGACGTTTGTAACGTTTTTTAGCTGATTTTCGTTACATTTGCATCATTGATGAGACAAATCTAACGAATCTGAAGCAAAGCGCTCAGTCAGCTCGTCGCTCGCTAACGACGCAACACGCTGATTAGAACTACAAACCCCGTCAATCTTTTCCGCTTTTTGTACCAGATTCCACTCATTTTACGTACATTCTCGGGGAAAACAACATATTAAATAATAAAAAAGCGGGGAACAATCAAGTTCCCCGCTAGAAAGAATAATGCGGCAGCGTGTTAGTCTCCCACACCCTATCGAGTGCAGTACCCTCACCGTATCAGGCCTTAGCTTCCGGGTTCGGAATGGGACCGGGCGTCTCACCTGAGCCATGACCACCGCAAAACTAGATTATACACTCACTATAAGCGAGTGGCAAGCTGGCGGTTTGGGAACCGGACATGAACGCGAGCAACAAGAAGAACAATCATCAAAATCAACAACTTAACCATAATCATGATCGCTTAACACTCCATACTATCTAAGAGAATTAAACGATAAGCAATACAAGTAGTATCACAATCGCCCATTAGTACTGGTCAGCTCCACCCCTTACAGGGCTTCCACATCCAGCCTATCAACCACGTGTTCTACATGGGGGCTCACACACAAAGTGCAAGGAATGCTAATCTTGGAGCAGGCTTCCCGCTTAGATGCTTTCAGCGGTTATCCCTTCCAAACGTAGCTAACCGGCAGCGCCACTGGCGTGACGACCGGCATACCAGAGGTTCGTCCACCCAGGTCCTCTCGTACTATGGGCAGGTCTCCTCAACATTCCAACGAGCGCAGAGGATAGAGACCAAACTGTCTCACGACGTTCTGAACCCAGCTCGCGTGCCGCTTTAATCGGCGAACAGCCGAACCCTTGGGACCTGCTCCAGCCCCAGGATGCGACGAGCCGACATCGAGGTGCCAAACCATCCCGTCGATATGGACTCTTGGGAATGATCAGCCTGTTATCCCCGGGGTACCTTTTATCCGTTGAGCGATGCCACGTCCGTACGCCGGCACCGGATCACTATCTCCGACTTTCGTCCCTGCTCGACCCGTCAGTCTCACAGTCAAGCCCGCTTGTGCGATTACACTCAACACCCGATTGCCAACCGGGCTGAGCGGACCATTGAGCGCCTCCGTTACTCTTTAGGAGGCAACCGCCCCAGTTAAACTACCCGCCAGGCACTGTCCCTAACACGGATAACGTGTCGAGGTTAGACGCCAGATATGGAAAGAGCGGTATTTCACTTGTTGACTCCACGCAAGCTAGCGCCCACGCTTCACAGCCTCCCGCCTATGCTACACGATCCACACCTAACGACAATACCAAGGTATAGTAAAGGTCCCGGGGTCTTTTCGTCCTTCTGCGCTTAACGAGCATCTTTACTCGTACTGCAATTTCGCCGGGCTCCTGGCCGAGACAGTGGGGAAGTCGTTACGCCATTCGTGCAGGTCGGAACTTACCCGACAAGGAATTTCGCTACCTTAGGATGGTTATAGTTACCACCGCCGTTTACCGGGGCTTAAATTCACCGCTTCGCCAAAGCTAACGGATCCTCTTAACCTTCCGGCACCGGGCAGGCGTCAGAGCGTATACAGCGGCTTACGCCTTCGCACGCTCCTGTGTTTTTGGTAAACAGTCGCTACCCCCTAGCTTGTGCCACCCCCAACAGCTCCGCATGTAAAAAACATCACCATCAAGGGTCTCCCTTATGCCGAAGGCACGGGAGTAATTTGCCGAGTTCCTTGGCCAGGATTCGCCCGATCGCTTCGGTATACTCTACCAGACCACCAGTGTCGGTTTAGGGTACGAGCGGAATCACACCTCACGTTGAAGCTTTTCTCGGCAAGCAGGATCACCGGAATCAGCCATACGGCCTACCCATCACGCCTCAGCTTAAACATCCCCCGGATTTACCTAGAGGACAGCCCACACGCTTAGCCACGGAAAACCACCTCCGCAGCCGGCTACCTACCCGCGTCACTCCCACGCTAACCTACTACCGATACGCTCCCAACACTAAACCAGTCAAAAACCCCGAAAGGCAATCAACCAGAATAACGAAGGTTAGTACTCTCAGATTCAGTTCGAACGGTGTAACACCGGTACGGGAATATCAACCCGTTCATCCATTCGACTACGCCTGTCGGCCTCGCCTTAGGACTCGACTCACCCGGGGACGACGAACGTGGCCCCGGAACCCTTAGTCATTCAGCGGACAGGATTCACACCTGTCTCTCGCTACTCATGTCTGCATTCTCACTCCCGTATAGTCCACGACAAGTTCACACTGCCGCTTCACCCCATACAGGACGCTCTCCTACCCCGCGTGAAAAAATCACGCAGCCGCGTCTTCGGTGGCGTGCTTAAGCCCCGCTACATTGTCGGCGCGGAACCACTAGACCAGTGAGCTGTTACGCACTCTTTCAAGGATGGCTGCTTCTGAGCCAACCTCCTGGCTGTCTATGCGACTCCACATCCTTTCCCACTTAGCACGCGCTTCGGGACCTTAGACGACGATCAGGGCTGTTTCCCTTTTGACGACGGAGCTTATCCCCCGCCGACTCACTGCCATGATAAACCTAACAGGTATTCGGAGTTTGGCTGCTATTAGTACCCGGTATGGGCCCGCAAGCATCCAGTAGCTCTACCCCCTGTAAGCAATAACATGACGCTGCACCTAAATGCATTTCGGAGAGAACCAGCTATCACGGAATTTGATTGGCCTTTCACCCCTAACCCCAAGTCATCCCCCCAGTTTTCAACCTAGGTGGGTTCGGTCCTCCACACGGTCTTACCCGCGCTTCAACCTGCTCAGGGCTAGATCATCCCGCTTCGGGTCCAGGACATGCGACTAAAACGCCTTTTAAAACTCGCTTTCGCTACGGCTCCCCCACCCGGGTTAGCCTCGCCACATACCACTGACTCGCAGACTCATTTTTCGATAGGCACGCCGTCACCCCACAAGAAGGCTCCGACGGATTGTAAGCGCACGGTTTCAGGAACTATTTCACTCCCCTCCCGGGGTGCTTTTCACCTTTCCCTCACGGTACTAGTACACTATCGGTCAGACAGGAATACTTAGGCTTACCCAACGGTCTGGGCAGATTCACGCGGGATTCCACGAGGCCCGCGCTACTTGGGAATAAACATAAAGAGACATCGCACGACCTGCTACGGGGCCATCACCCTCTACGGCTGGGAATTCAATCCCATTCACATAACACGACGTTTTATCACTCTCCTCAACCCCGTCAGAGGCTGAACAGTCAATCCCACGACCCCGAATACGCAACACCTGACGGTTATCACACGTACTCGGTTTAGCCTGATCCGCTTTCGCTCGCCACTACTCACGGAGTATCCTTTCCTGCAGGTACTGAGATGTTTCACTTCCCTGCGTACCCCCCACAAAAACTGTGGTGACCACCCATAACAGTGGCCGGGTCTCCCCATTCGGAAATCCTCGGATCAAAGCCCACTCGGCAGCTCCCCGAGGCATATCGCAGCCCGTCACGTCCTTCATCGGTCCTGTCTACCAAGGCATCCACCATACGCCCTTACCAGTGATACACCAGTAAAAAGCCTATCGCTTAACTCTCTAGACAATAAATCATCACACTAAACGATCACAAAACGATCAAGCGACTCCACCAAAATGGAGCCGGTTGAAATTGATAAAAGTAAAAACAAGCAAAACCAAAAAACAGTCTCACTATTCTTACTCGCGTCCACTATCCAGTTCTCAAACCACCAAACACCAAGAACACAAGCCAAAAACAATAAAGCCTCAACCTGTAATCCAAGGGCTAGGACCGCAACCCCAACAAAAGGGGGGTGGCAATCCGGGAACCCAAAAGCATGCCCAACACACTCACAAAACGTTAACTATTGTTTTCCACACCAGTAACCACACTCAATCCGAGCGTGCACAAAAACTCCGTAGAAAGGAGGTGATCCAGCCGCACCTTCCGGTACGGCTACCTTGTTACGACTTAGTCCCAATCACGAGCCTCACCTTAGACGGCTCCATCCCAAAAGGGTTAGGCCACCGGCTTCGGGTGCTGCCCACTTTCATGACTTGACGGGCGGTGTGTACAAGGCCCGGGAACGCATTCACCGCGACGTTGCTGATTCGCGATTACTAGCGACTCCGCCTTCACGTAGTCGAGTTGCAGACTACGATCCGAACTGAGACCGGTTTTAAGGGATCCGCTCCATGTCACCATGTCGCATCCCGTTGTACCGGCCATTGTAGCATGCGTGAAGCCCTGGACGTAAGGGGCATGATGATCTGACGTCATCCCCACCTTCCTCCGAGTTAACCCCGGCGGTCCCCCGTGAGTTCCCGGCATAACCCGCTGGCAACACAGGGCGAGGGTTGCGCTCGTTGCGGGACTTAACCCAACATCTCACGACACGAGCTGACGACGACCATGCACCACCTGTGAACCTGCCCCGAAGGGAAACCACATCTCTGCAGTCGACAGGCACATGTCAAGCCCAGGTAAGGTTCTTCGCGTTGCATCGAATTAATCCGCATGCTCCGCCGCTTGTGCGGGCCCCCGTCAATTTCTTTGAGTTTTAGCCTTGCGGCCGTACTCCCCAGGCGGGACGCTTAACGCGTTAGCTCCGACACAGAACCCGTGGAATGGGCCCCACATCCAGCGTCCACCGTTTACGGCGTGGACTACCAGGGTATCTAATCCTGTTCGCTCCCCACGCTTTCGCTTCTCAGCGTCAGTAACAGCCCAGAGACCTGCCTTCGCCATTGGTGTTCTTCCCGATATCTACACATTCCACCGTTACACCGGGAATTCCAGTCTCCCCTACTGCACTCTAGCCCGCCCGTACCCGGCGCAAACCCACCGTTAAGCGATGGGCTTTCACACCAGACGCGACGAACCGCCTACAAGCTCTTTACGCCCAATAATTCCGGATAACGCTTGCGCCCTACGTATTACCGCGGCTGCTGGCACGTAGTTAGCCGGCGCTTATTCGAAAGGTACACTCACCCGAAAGCTTGCTCCCAATCAAAAGCGGTTTACAACCCGAAGGCCTTCATCCCGCACGCGGCGTCGCTGCGTCAGGGTTTCCCCCATTGCGCAATATTCCCCACTGCTGCCTCCCGTAGGAGTCTGGGCCGTATCTCAGTCCCAATGTGGCCGTCCGCCCTCTCAGGCCGGCTACCCGTCGAAGCCTAGGTGGGCCATTACCCCGCCTACAAGCTGATAGGACGCGACCCCATCCCATGCCACTAAACACTTTCCCAACAAGACATGCGTCAAGTTGGAGCATCCAGCATTACCACCCGTTTCCAAGAGCTATTCTGGAGCATGGGGCAGGTTGGTCACGCATTACTCACCCGTTCGCCACTCTCACCAACCAGCAAGCTGGTCGGATCCCGTTCGACTTGCATGTGTTAAGCACGCCGCCAGCGTTCATCCTGAGCCAGAATCGAACCCTCCACGAAAAACTTCAATGAAGAGCCAACATAAGGCTCCAATATAAAAGAAAAAGACGAGACATTCTTTAAGGAAAGAACATCCCAACAAAAAACCTCACCATCATTTAACCATCTCTCAGGCACCCCACAATCTGTGAGGCTGACAATGAACTGGCAATAATTAACTAATAAGTAGTACAGACACGCTCTTGAGTTCTCAAACCACCACCACACCAGCCGGCTCATCAACCTCAACCGAGGAGAACCAGCCGCGCTGAGCAGCAAGAGATAAACTTACACCAAAGCAAGCCCAAAAGCAAATCACACACAAGCCAACAAGCCAAAACCATTGAAACAGAGCCAAAACATCGGCGTGTTGAAAACACGGCTAAAACCACAACAAACCACCACAACCACCAACACAAAACCAAAAACAACCCAAAAAAACAAGAAAAACACCCCCAAAAACCAAAACACGGGAGTGTCGTAGGATAAATAGTCGCGCTAACTAATCAACTTTAAGCCCAAAGAAATCTGCAAGCTTGCAAACGCTCACTCTGCCATACTTATTAACCAAGCACATCCATCGCTTTGCGTTCTCTTCACCAAAACGCGCAGCCTTACGCCTATACGTATCTACAGTTAAAAATCGCGGCGGAATCGACTTACTGTTGTATTTATCAGCAACCATCACAATTTCTTGCTCAACTGTACGCGGAACATAATCGCCAGCAGGAAGCGGCAAATTTTGCAGGGCAACTTGCTCGCTAGTTAGCCCAACGCCCGTATGATTACGTGCAAATTGCGCAATATCTTCGCTAAAGCCGTTATCAATCAAATAGTTGTAGCCGCGCAAACCGTGCAAAATATAATTCGGCCCGTCAAACTCCAACTTGCCATTCGCTGCTTTTGAACCGTCTTTAGCTAAAACAAAATACGTTCCAATATCGTGCAACAATCCGCCAGCAAACGCCGCATACTCGTCTACATAATCTTTCGGCGCGATTCCGCCACTAACTTTAGGAAGCTCTAGCGGATTTGCGTCAATCAACTTTTTAAGACACGACTTTGCTAAATCACACCTGTTTTTTAGATCTTCATTGATTTTAGACATTTGGCGAAGCATAATTTGCTCAACGGATGCTGGCGACTTATCCGCAAAATCCTCAATACTACCAAGCTGCTTAAAAGCCAACAGCTGATTTTGGTGTCTAGCAAGCATCCAAGAAATCGTAGCAATAACAACACAATGGCAATGAATCAAATTGTACGCAGCTTCACTTGGCGCAGTAGCGCGATGCAACTTTTCAATCCTATTAAAATCAGGCAAATCTGCAAGCATAATAATCGCGCTCCTTAAACCCTAAATCACAAAACGGCCGTTATTGAAAGCAAGCGCACAAGCAAACATAAGCACATGTGCAAGCCAACGCAAACGGCCGATTAGCAATAAAGCAATAATTCGGGTTTTAATTATTTTTTAACTGCTTTAATCTGACCAGTATCTATTCTAGCGATTTTGCCAGTGTTAGATATTTTAGATTCCTTAGTCTCTTTATCCTTAGCCTCTTTATTTTCGGACTTGCTTCCAGACTTCTCAGACTTCTCAGACTTGACTTCTCCAGAAACATTCGCTGCAGCAATATCTCTAGCGTTCATAATCGCAGTTTGCTCAGCATCAACCGAAGCTTGCGCTGCAACATCATTGCCTTGCAAAGACTGAACAGCTCTAGATGAAGCAACCTCTTCTCGCTTTAATCGCGGAGGTCTACGAGTAGAAACAAACAACGGCTGAACTTCTACAATCGGATTGTACGGAGCTAAACCAAACCACTTAACTGGCGTTCCCGCAATATGACGAATCGCATACTTCATTTTTAGAGACAATGCGCCACGCAAAGAAATATTCGATTCAGGCATTAATGCCTTGTGCAAAAGCACGTAACGAATTGGGCCAATATCTGGATCCGCATCTACCTTAGGGTACACAGACTGCTGTTGTGGCAGCTCGCCCGTATGCGATAAATCGTGCATAATTTGATGCAAATATGCAGGAATCGAAGGAGAAACCTTAAATCCAAGCTTGATTTTAACGCGGAACAAATAATCCGTTCCAAAATTCTCCACGCAATATTCGCGAGTAAACGGAGCGTCATCAGTTTCTACAGAAACAGCCCACCACGCACGAGCGCGCTTAGGATGATCCGCAAAAATCGAGAAGAAAATACCAGTATCTAGGCGCTTCATCTCCTTATCGGAAGTCAAATACACAATATTGTCTGCAAAATAAGGGATTCTAAAATCACTGTGTAACTTATCTAGAACAGGCAAAAAGTCCTTAGGCTTCATGTGCAATCGCTGCGAGCGCTCAATCTTAGTGCCATCTTTCCAAGTGAGCATAATAATCAAAATCGAAGCACCAAGAAGCATGGTAAACCAGCCGCCATGCATAAACTTTGCCATAGATGCTATAAAGAACAAAATCTCAATAATCAGGAAGACTACAGCAAATACTAAAGCGCCAAGCTTCTTATTTTGATACCACATGTGAACCGTAAGAAGTATTGTTGTTGCAATCATGGTAAGCGTAAGCGCAAGACCGTACGCTCCAGATATATGCTCAGAATCCTTAAACACGGCCAAAACTGTAAGAGTTGCAAGACAGAGCACAAAATTAACAACAGGAATATAAAGCTGACCGCGAGTTCGCGCAGGGTATCGCACTTGAAGATGAGGCATCCAGTTAAGGCTTGTAGCTTCCGAAACCATAGTAAAAGCACCAGTAATCAAAGCCTGGGATGCAATAATGCCAGCTGTTACAGAAAGCACAACGGCAACGTAACGTAAATTCGGGCTTAGCATCTGGAAGAACGGGTTTAAGCCTTCTATAGACCACAATGCTTTATTGTTTTGATGCTGAAGCATCCAGCTGCCTTGACCGAAGTAGTTTAGAATAAGCGCCACTTTAATAAACGGCCAAGTAACATAAACGTTTCCACGACCAACGTGACCCATATCAGAATACAGCGCTTCTGCACCAGTTGTAGAAAGGAATATAATGCCCATTAAGGCCATTCCTTGCATATTGTGCGAACTAAACAAGAACTTTAGGCCGTAAATCGGATTCAAAGCCTCAAAAATCGCCAGATTTTCGCCAATATTCATGATTCCAACAAGCGCTAGGAATCCGAACCAAATCATAACGACTATGCCGAAAACTTTTCCAATTCTTTCGGTTCCGCGCTGTTGAACAGAAAACAGAATCACAATAATAATTACCGTGATCATTAAAGAAAGATTGTCGTTTTCTAAGAAGATAGGCCTAAATGCAGATATTGTGCGCAAGCCTTCTACTGCAGAAGATATTGAAACTGCTGGAGTTAGAACAGAATCCGCAAGGAACGCCGCACCACCAATCATTGCTGGAATCGCAAGCCATGCGCCTTTTCGCCTAATAAGCGAGTAGAGTGCAAAAATTCCGCCTTCGCCCTTGTTGTCTGTTCGCATTGCAACAAACACGTATTTTACTGTTGTGATTAGCGTAATTGACCAAAACACAAGGGAAAGCATGCCATAAACCGCTTCGCGACTAATGTTTTGCAATCCGCCTTGACCTGCCAAGAATGTTTGAGCAGTGTACAAAGGAGACGTTCCAATATCTCCATAAACAACGCCCAATGCCACAATTGACATTCCCAAAGTGAATTTATCGGAGCTGGTTTGTATCTTTGCCCACAATCTTCCAAGCGGGCCTCTAACAGCACTATCCGCAAGCTTTTCGGCCTCTTTAACCTCTTTCGCTTGCTGATACGCCAACGCCTCTCGCTCTTCGCGAGTGGTGGTTTTCTGAGAAACCTTTGGCGCTTTTGTAAAAGAAGCGGCCTTTAGAATCGCCTCTTTAGGGTTTGTTACGCCCTTATTAGCGGCCTTCTCAGACTCCTTCGCCACGTTACGAAGATCTTTAGCGTTATCACCAGATAACGCTGAAACGCGTGACTTAGTCATGCTTGATTTTTCCTCCAAAAAGTAAAACCTCTTCTTGGCAATAATCTGCCATAATAAGAAGTCGCATACGGTCTTACCACTTACAGTTTTATTTATTTGTACCTAAATATTGTATACAACAACAGATATATAGCGCAAAATTGCCGCAGAATCCTTGAAAAATGAGGGCTAATTTAAGCGTGATTAATGCCTAAATTTTAAAAACCATAAACTTCATGCGTTGTTTTTAAGGTTGACTTTGCTACCTCCCTCAAAGAACAGTCAAGCGCGGTTGCTAACGATTCAAGAGTGTAAGGCACCATATAAGGCGCGTTAGGCCGTCCTCTGTAAGGCATCGGCGTAAGGTACGGCGCATCCGTTTCAACAGTTATGTGGTCTTTGCCAATGATTCGCGCAGACTCTTGCAAATCCTCGTTGCCCTTATAGCTAATCGTTCCAGAAAAACTTGCGTACCATCCGTTTTCTTTTAGCACTTGAGCTAAGTCTTTTCCGCCAGAATAGCTGTGAAACACTGTGCGCTCTGGCGCTCCGTCTTTTAACAAAATTTCTACAACATCGCTATGCGCATCTCTATCGTGAATTTGAAGCGGCAAATTAAGCTCTTTTGCAAGTGCTATATGCGCGCGGAATGAGTCGCGTTGGTAAATTCTTGCGCGTTCACCTGTGCGAAAATAGTCTAATCCCGTTTCGCCAATCGCAACTACTTCTTTGGGGTGCCCTATTACTAGCGAGCGCAAGCGTTGCATTGCTTCGTCAAATGAAATATCGTGGTACGTCTTATAAACTACTGGCAAGCCGTCTGGCCCTTCTGCTCCCCTATGACCGTGTAGAGGCGCTTCGTTTGGGTGAATCGCTATTGCAGCACGCACACAATCCGCGTGAGCTACCGCAAAGTCTATTGTTGGTTGCCAATCTGGGTATTCGCATCCAACTTCAATCATTTTGGAAACGCCTGATGCTTTTGCACTATTTACTAAGTCATCTGCAGTTGGTTCAGCAATTGGTTCTCGACCTTTTTGCGCTAATTCTTGATTAAGATTTTTTGCAAAATCCACTACGCTTAGTATATGCGTGTGGTCGTCTGCGATTGTTATGCCTTCTTTAATTAGATTCTGCCATATTTCAGACTGCTCTGTTAAAGAAGGCGCCCAATTGTGTTCGCGATGATGCTTACTCATGATTTACAAGTGTAGTCGCAGATTTAACGTGACTTAAAACGTGACTTAAAAAGTGACTTTTGCGCTTATTGAATCGCAGCACTAATCGCAGCGTACTGCGATTCCACAAGTCTGTAATACGCACCTTTTTGCGCCATAAGTTGCTCATGGCTTCCTCGCTCCACGATTTGCCCATGGTCAATCACGCAAATCAAATCCGCATTCTCGATTGTAGAAAGCCTGTGTGCAATCACAAAAGAAGTACGATTTTTAAGCAATTGAGCTAATCCTGCTTGCAAAGCTTCTTCTGTACGAGTATCTATATTGCTTGTTGCTTCGTCTAGGATTAAAATTCGCGGGTCTGCTAAAAGCACGCGCGCAAACGATATAAGCTGCCTTTGGCCTGCAGAAAGAGTAGCTCCTCGCTCTTCAATCTTAGTATCGTAGCCATTAGGCAATTCTTCAATAAACTCGTGCGCGTGAACCACCCGAGCTGCAGCCTCAATCTCTTCGTCTGTTGCGTCAAGCTTGCCGTATCGAATGTTTTCTTTAACAGTTCCGCTAAATATAAAGCTGTCTTGAAGCATAACGCCCATTTGCTTTCGCAAAGATGCTAACGTTATTGAACGCACATCGTAGCCGTCAATTGTGATTGAGCCTTCGGAAACGTCGTAGAATCTAGAAAGCAAGCTTACAAGCGTTGTTTTACCCGCTCCAGTAGGGCCAACAAGAGCAACCGTTGTTCCAGGCTCAACATGCAAGTCAACTAAATTCAAAATCGGCTTTCCGCCCTCTTCGTAGCGAAAAACAACATCGTTTACGTCAACCTTGCCTTTAATTTTCGGCAATTCTTTTGCATCTGGCTTATCTACAATATTTGGCTTAATACTTAAAGTCTCAAAAATGCGCTCCAAATACACTGAGCATGTTACAAGTTGCGTGTAGAAGTTACCAATGTTTACAACTGGCTCCCAAAAAGTGCTCGAATACCACACAAATGCTATAAGAGTACCCGTGCTTATGTTCATACTGCTTGCGTTTGTTATGCCAACATAGTAGAGCAGCGAAATTGCTGCGCTTTCAATAATCGAAGCTCCAGGCCAAAGCAGCATTTGCACTCTAACATTTTGCATCCACGCTTTTCTAACTCCCGACTGCTGCTCCTGGAATGTAGCGTATTGCTCCGATTCGCGCGCAAAAGTCTGAGTTGTTTTTACGCCTGCGATTGATTCGTGCAAATATGCGTTAAGATTGCTTTGCTTATTTGATAGTTTTTTAGACGCTTTTCGTTGCAAAATTTGCAAAGTGCGAGTCCAGATTATAAAAACTGGGAATAATACAAGACTCCACAACGCCATTCGCCAATCCATAGCAAACATTGCGATTAGCGTAATGATTAGCACAAAAACATCGGAAAATACGTTGATTAAACCAGAAGAAAGCGTGTCGGAAAGCGTGTTTATGTAGTTTACTATGCGAATCAAAATCTTGCCGTGTGGGCGCGAATCGAAGTAATCAAACGATAACGATTGCACGTGCGTAAAAATATCGCGACGCATATCTTTAATTACCATTTGACCAAGTCGCGTAATTGCAAGCGTTCTGTAGGCTAACCCAAGCTCATACAGCACAATAAGCACGCCAAACAATGCAATAAGCGCGTACAAATAAGAAACGTTTTTATTAGGCAAAACTACATCTATAAGTGTTTTTGTAATCATTGGAGTTACTGTCATAATGCAACTTCCGCTAATAACAACTAAAACTATTTTGACTAGCTGCCATGCGTACGGCTTTATGTATTTGCGAACACGCATCAACTCGTGCAAATTTACGTGCTCTTCTTGGCCTTCGTCTTCTCTATAAGTGTTGCGCTGCGCCATTCTACTCCCCCTTAGCCTCGTGTGAATCTTCAAATCCCAAAGCTTTGCCTGTTTGCATACCAAGCTGCTTTTTGTAGATTTCCCAATATCTTCCATGCGACGCAACAAGCTGCTCGTGTGTTCCGCGCTCTACGATTTTGCCGTGATCTAGCACAACAATCATGTCTGCGTCTTTAACAGATGAGATTCTGTGCGCAATTGTGATTACTGTTCGTAAGCCGTCTAACTTTTTTAGCTCTTTTTGAATATGCTCCTCAGTTTCCATGTCTACTGCAGAAGTTGTATCGTCCATAATTAAGACTGCGGGATTATTTGCTAGCGCGCGAGCAAGACTTAAGCGCTGCTTTTGACCGCCCGAAAGGCCAACTCCTCGTTCTCCTACAACAGTTTCGTAGCCTTCTGGCATGCTCATAATAAAATCGTCTGCATCTGCGATTCTTGCCATGCGCCTAATCGTGCCATCTAATTCTTTGCAATTTTCCTCGTTTTGAGGCAATCCAAAGCTAATATTTCCTGCAATTGTATCGGAAAACAGGAATGTTTCTTGCGCGACTATGCTAACTTGATTTCTAACAGTTTCTAGAGGCCATTCGCGAACGTCTTTTCCATCAATCAAAACGCGACCACGAGTAGGATCATAAAAACGCGCTATAAGACTTACAAGAGTTGATTTTCCAGATCCCGTTTCGCCTAAGATTCCAAGCTTTGTGCCTGCTGGAACATCTAAATCAATATCGCTTAAAATTGGCGAATCAAGATCGTCTGGGAATGCAAAATCAACGTGTTCAAAAGTTACGCGGCCCTTAACTTTAACGTTTTTCTTGGCAGCGCTTGGCAAATCAATATGCGATTCTTGCGTAAGCAGCTTACGAATATTCACGCATCCTGCATTGAACCGCTGCCAATCGTTAATAAGCCACCCCACCATTCTTACTGGCATGTGGAGCATCCAAAGAAAACTGTTAAACGTTACAAACGCGCCCAAAGTCATGCTTCCATTAAGCACAAGCCATCCGCCAAATCCTACTGTTACAAGCTCCAACGCAAAGCCCATACCGTCAAGCCATGGCATGTATTTTTGCGTGTTTTTTGCAAGCGTAATATTGCGATTAAAGTAATCTTCATTGCATTTATCGAATTTCTGAGTTTCAAAAGGCTCGCGAACAAAAGCTTTTACAACGCGATTGCCTTCAATGTTTTCTTCTACCATTGAATTCATGCGTGCAAACGATTCGCGAATCGCAAGGAACTTTGGCCTAGCATTCTTGCCCATAAGCTTTGCAAGCCAGAACAAAAATGGCGTAATTGCCATAAGCGCTAACGCTAGCTGCCATTGGATTGAAAACATTATAACTAGCGCAAACACAAACATTACTAAGCAATCCAGCGCCATATAAGACACCCAGCTTAAAATGTGGCGAATCGCGTCCGTATCCGAAGTCATGCGGCTCATAATGTCGCCTGTGCGCGTGTGATTAAAGTATGTAAAATCAAGCGAATGCAGCTTCTCGTACTCGTCGCTTACAAGGCGATACACGGCGTTTTGGCCAAATCTTTCCATTTGAAGCTGGTAGATATATCTTGAGCCTACGCGAATAATCATCATTGCAACCATTAGCACGCATACAAAAGCAAGCAAATCATGCTGTTTTCCAATAATGACTTTGTCTACAATAAAGCCCGAAAGCAGCGGCATTGTCATTGCCATTGTGTCGTTTATAGTAAAAAGAACTAGCGATACGCCTACTCTCCACATATCTGGCTTACAATATTGCAAAACCCAGCGCACATTACTCGCGTCTTTGCGTTTACTTGGATTTACATACATGCGCTAGATTCTCCCTTATTTTTGACTTCGCGATTTATTTTTTATTAAGTTTTATTAAGTTTATACTATTTTTCTGAGTTTATTTTTGCGCGACTATTTTTTACGCGATTATTTTCTGCGTAACTACGCACGCGATTACAGCAAAAGCATGTGGCGTGCAGCCAAAGACCACACGCCACATGCTATAAGTTAAGCAATCAGCTTAGTAAACTTGCGCGAGTTATCGCTACAAATTTACTCACTTCTGCCAACCAATGTTTTCAACAAAAACGTTAGCATATCCAGCAGGACCGCCGTTAGCGAAGCCCTTCTTGTATGCCTGATAGGTTGGAGGAGCAGAAACTGGAAGCGTACCATACTCGGCGAAAGCCATGGACTCAGCCTTGTTGGCCAATGCAGTCTGTTCCTTGTAATCGTAAGTCTTACCAACCTTGGCGAGCAGGGCATCAATCTTCTTGTTGCCAGTGCCAGTAAAGTTGGAATCGCTCTTAGAACCGTAGACCTGGGAAGCGGATCCCACGAAGCTCAATGGGGATTGGGAAACCCAAGCCATTGGAAGCACCTGGAAGTCGAAGGAGGTTACAGTCTTAGAGAACTTAGAAGCAGGCTTGTTTACAGTCTTGCACTTCATGCCAGCCTTCTTCATCATGGCCTGGAATGCGTTAGCAAGAGCTGCCTGAGTAGAGTCATCGCCGAAGAAGGTGAATGTGAACTGAACGGTCTTACCATTCTTAGCGTAGTAACCGTCTTTGCCCATCTTGTAGCCAGCGGCCTCAAGAGTCTTCTTAGCGTTTTCTACGTTGAACTTACCATCAGCTGGGAGGTTGTTCTTGTAGCCAGCCTGGAACATGGAGAGAAGCTCCGAACCTGGCTGCTCGCTCTTCCAGCTCATACCCTGGAACTGAATCTTGTTGTAGGTGGCAACGTCGAATGCCTGGACAACGGCCTTACGCACGGCCTTGTCTTTGAATGCGCCAGCCTTTGCGTTTAAGTTAATAACACGAATCTTGGTGCTGTAGCCGTAACGGAGCTGAGCGCCCTTAACGCTACGAGCAGCCTTAACCTTATCCTTGGTGGAGATGGAATCCACGGAATCGATTTCGCCGTTCTGGAAGGCGTTCATTGCAGCGGTATCTTCCATACGCTTTACAACAACCTTGTCAAGCTTTGCCTTCTTGCCCCACCACTTTGGATTGCGCACGAAAACAACCTGATCTTCGGTTGCGGACTGAATCTCGAATGGACCTGCACCCCACTCGTTGTGAGGATTACCTACCCAACCCTGGTTGAATACGGTTGGATCGGTTGCCTTTGGATGAACCAATGGAGCGAAAAGCAATTCCCAAGTTGCGCATGGCTTATTGTACTTAACGATTACTTGCTTAGGATTTGCGCCCTGCTCAACGGACTCAATGCAATCATAGCCTTCGTGAGATGGAACGGAGTATGCTTCGTTCTTGCCATTCATAACTTCCCAAGTGGCCTTGAAAGCAGTGTAATCAATGTCTGTGCCATCGTTCCACTTAGCCTTTGGGTTCAAATCGTACTGAACTACGAGTGGCTTGTCGCTAACCTTCTTAACAGAAGTAATGTAATCAGGGTTGTACTTAACCTTCTCGCCCTTAACAGTGTCATAATAAGTAAACGATGGTTGGTAGAAGCCCCACAAAGTAGCCATGTAAGCAGTGTTACCATCGTTGGAAGCGTAGTTCCAGTTTGGACCCATGTCGGAAAGCGAGAACGTGTAAGTACCGCCATCCTTAACATTGTCACGAGGCTGTGGATTGTCGTAACGCTTATCAACCTTAGGCATTGGAAGAGCGCCAGTGTAGGAAGTATCTACACCTGCGGCTGGCTCTTCGGTCATGCCGCCCTTAGCTTTATCTGCCGTAGTGGCGGTTGTACCACCACAAGCGCCAAGCAGCATTGCAACAGAAAGTGCAGCTGCGGCGAATACAGTCAATTTGCCTGCATTAGTATTTTTCATGATTCCTCTCATTCCCCAGAAATGATGTCCACTTTCTGGTATGTGTGTAGAGTATATCTAATCTTTTGACATTTTGTGTTACGACTTTTTTAACAAATGCTGAATTTAAGCTTTTGTTACTTAAGATTTAATCCGTAAAAAAGAAAATTAAATGCAGAAAACCGCCAAACAGAAAATTTTTTAGTTTATTTTAATTAAAAAACAAAATATATTACTTTTTTTAGAATTTATGTGCCCGTAACAAAAAATCGCGTGTGTCTTGCATAACACACGCGATCAAACTTGCCCTAAACAAAAGTTTAGGCGCATTCACAAAAGATTAGAATCAGACGCTTGCAACGTCATCAAACGAATCTTCTTCGTTAAGAATAATACGCTTGCGATTCTTCTCAATAACAGGATCTGGAATTGGCACAGCGCTAATCAAAGCCTTAGTGTACGGATGCTTAGGATTATCGAACACCTCATCCGTCTCGCCAGATTCAACAATGCGACCGTGGTACATAACAGCAATTCGGCTAGAAATATGACGAACAACTGCCATGTTGTGAGCAACAAACAAGTAAGCAACACCCAACTTATCTTGCAAATCTTCAAGCAAGTTAATAATTCCAGCCTGAATAGAAACATCCAAAGCCGAAACAGGCTCATCAAGAAGAAGCAGCTTAGGGTTTACAGCCAAAGCACGAGCAATAGCAATACGCTGACGCTGACCACCAGAGAACTGCGTTGGGAAGCGATCAACCTGATCTGGATTCAGCTCAACAAGCTGCATAAGCTCCGCAATACGCTGACGAATCTCTTCCTTCGACTTCTTTTGAACATGAAGAGGCTCTGCCAAAATATCGTAAACAAGCATACGAGGATCAAGGGAGCTCATAGGGTCCTGGAACACGTATTGAATCTTAGAACGAAGCTCGCGACGCTGCTCGCTAGTCAACTTATCGTTAAGCTCGGTGCCGAAGACGGTAATAGAGCCAGCTTCTGGCTTCTTTAAGCTCATGATTTCCATCAAAGTAGTTGACTTACCAGAACCAGATTCTCCAACAAGAGCCACAGTTTCGCCTTCGCGAATCTCAAGGTCAATGCCATCAACAGCGCGAACTTCGCCAACCTTGCGTCGCAAGAAACCGCCACCTGTAATTGGGAATGTTTTAACTAAGCCCTTAACATCCAAAACAACCTTGCGATCCTCGCGAGGAATGCCTTCAAACATTGGCTTAATCGTTTTTTCGGTTTCTGCATGAAGCATCGCGCGAACAGTTTCGCTTTCTGCCTCAAGGCCCATCATATCGCTGGTATCTCCACTCTTTTCTTCTGCAATCAACATATCCATTGTTGGCTTAGAGATTGGAGTTAAGCGGCGAGTGCGCTTTTGATCAACGCGCGGAACAGCGCCAAGCAAACCGATTGTGTATGGCTGAGTTGGGTGAGCAAAAATCTCCTCAACGCTATTATGCTCAACCAAATGACCCGCATACATAACAATAACTTCGTCTGCAACGCCAGCAATAACGCCCAAATCGTGAGTAATGAAGATCATTGCGGCGCCAGTTTCTTTCTGAGCCTTCTTCAAAACATCCAAAACTTGAGCCTGAATCGTAACATCCAAAGCGGTAGTAGGCTCATCAGCAATAATAATATCTGGGTTGTTAGCAATTGCCATTGCAATCATAACGCGCTGACGCATGCCACCAGAAAACTCATGAGGGAACGCCTTTAAGCGCTCAGCTGGCTTAGTAATACCAACCAAGTTAAGAAGCTCAATAGAGCGATCGCGAATCTGCTCTTCGGTCATATTTGGATTATGAATAACCAAAGCTTCCTTAAGCTGATCTCCAATAGAAAACACTGGAGTTAAAGCAGAAAGAGGATCCTGGAACACCATTGCAATGTTCTTACCGCGAATCTTACTCATCTCTGCATCAGACTTTGTTAAAAGCTCTTCGCCCTTATAAACAACAGAACCCTTAACAGAAGCATTCTTATCTAGCAAGCCCATAACAGCCAAAGAAGTAACAGACTTACCAGATCCAGATTCGCCAACAATACCAATTGTTTTGCCGCGATACAAATCAAAGTTCATATTGCGAACAGCGTGAACTGTACCAGCTTCCGAAGCAAAGCTAATTTGCAAGTTGCGTACAGAAAGAAGTGGTTCGTTGTTCTGATTTTCCATTGCAAAGTCTTCCTTATTTGCGTTATTACCCATATCAGTCATGTTTAAACCTCCAACAAGCCTTACTCGGCCTTACCAACAGACCTAGAATATGGATCAATCGCATCGCGCAAGCCATCTCCAATAAGCTGAACGGAGAAAGTCAAAACAACCAAAACCGCAGAAGGAACCAAAAGAACCCAAGGAGATGTCATAACGCTACTTTGACCAACGTTAAGAAGAGTACCCAAAGAAGTATCTGGAGCCTTAATACCAAGACCCAAGAAGCTCAATGCTGTTTCGCCATTGATTGCGCCGATAACACCAAGAACCGTGTTAATAATCAAAACGGAACCAAGATTTGGAACAAGATGGCGAACAATAATGCGGAACGAAGAAACGCCTTCAAACTTAGCGGCACGCACATATTCACGTTCACGCAAGCTCAAAGTCAAAGTTCTAAGCGTACGAGCGTAACCAATCCAGCCAAAGGAAGTCATGCCAAATGCAAGCCACAACCAATCGTTGCCGCCAGTAGCAGAGCTAACAATCAAAGCAATAAGCAAGAAGGATGGAACAATCAAAAGCATGTCTAGAAGCCACATACCAACCTGCTCAAACCAACCTTCAAAGTAAGAGATAGCAGTACCAACCAAAGCAGCAATAATCGTAATCGAAATGGAGCTTACAATACCAATAGAAAGCGAGCGGCCAAGTCCGCGAACAACCATTGCATACATGTCTGATCCGCCAGGCGTAGTTCCAAGCCAATGCTCAGCACTAGGAGGAGTTGCAAGAGCTGTAAAATCAGGCTCGTCGTAGCCCCACTTGCTAATCTTAGATCCAAACAAAGCAAGAAGAATCAAGAGAACAAGTAAAACTAAGCCAACAACAGCGGATGGACGCCTAAAGAAGCGGCGCGTATAAAGCGTTATTTTGCCTGTGCGCTTAAAATTACCCCAAGAATTAGCAGTTGCCTTTTTATCGGCAGCAGACTCTTGAGACTTTGAAGATACATCTTTTTTACTCATATCAATACACCTACACTATTGCGCAATTAGCTCAAACGAATACGAGGATCAAGCCAAGCGGAGAAGATATCTGCCAACAAGGCTCCGGCCAAAGTACACACGGCTCCGAACGCAGCAATAGCAACAGAACCATTAATATCGTTATTAGAAATAGTTTGTACGAAGTAGCTACCCAAACCGTTAATTGCAAACACGGTTTCGGTAATCACAGCGCCCGTAAACACGCCTGCAATAGAGAAGGCAACGTCTACGGCAGTAGGAATCAAAGAAGTACGCAAAGCGTGACGACGAATAGCCACATTTAGAGGCAAACCCTTAGCGCGAGCAGTACGAACGTAATCAGCATTCATAGTATCGAGCAAATAGGTGCGCTGCGTAAGATGGTAGCCAACCATGCCAGGAACGGTCATAACAATTGTTGGCAAAATCAAATGCTGCAAGAAGTCAAGAATAAAAGCAATAGGATTAGAACCCTGATAGGAATGTAATCCAGTAACAAAGAACAAACGAGAACCAGCAGCGTTGTTAATGCTAATCGCAGCTAAAACAATAAGTAACCCAAACACGGCGGCTGGAACAACAAGCAAGAACGTAGCAATAGAGTTAAGAACCCTGTCTTGCCACTTATATTGGCGAATAGCAGTATAAACACCAACGCTAACGCCTAAAACAATACCAAGAACAGTTGCGCAAGTAACCAGCTGCACCGATGCGCCGATTCGCGCAGCAATCGCAGGACCAACAGGCGCTTGCTCTGGGCTTAATCCCCAATCCCAACGAGTAAGAACGCCAGTAATCCAACGCAAATACCTTGTAATAACTGGAGTTTGGTCGTTAATATTTGCCAAATCCAAAGAACGGTTAATCGAAGGAATTGGCGGATGCGGATGCCTAGACATATAGTTCGATCGCGGATCCATAAATGCACTTGCCAAGAAATACGTCATGGATACGGATACAAACAGCATCACAACATAATTCAGGCATCGTTTAACGATGTATCGTATCATTGTGACTCTTTTCTACGTCTAAACATTGTTACCTCCATCTGGTAACTGCAAACTTACGCTTGCACACTGCCATCATTTAATCACTAATCAAAAAGGCAAATCATAAGCGTTCAAGGCACACTTAAGTAAGCCCTAATAATTTGGACGTGTAATTAGTATATTTTTAGCTAACCTATGTACATTACCTAAAATAAACACGTAATAACACGTAATAAATAGTAATCTTAGTCAAAATTAATACATAAAATTGGCAAAATATCAAAATATTTAACGAAATTACTTAAAATTTACGAAAATTAGTTTCGCAAATCGCCGCAAACGCATAAAAATACATATTTTACATAAACGAAACACGAACACTCGCGAACACTCGCGAACAATTTGAGCCGCGCAAAACGCGACTCGTGCATTGAGCAAGCTACAATAACGCTTATTCACTGTTTTTAACAAGATAAAGGAGATATATGTCTGAAAACGTAAAAGCCGTTACACTAAACGACGTGCGCGAATATTCTAAGCATTTTAACGAACAGCGAGCAAATCGAGTAGCAGCAAACGCTTCGGTATCGAGCGGCGTTCTTAAAGCAGCAACAAGCTACCAGGGTCAGCGCGCACTTCCACGCGAATTTTCTATAGAACTAAAGCAAGGAACAATAACAAACCAACAGCATTCTGGACGTTGCTGGATGTTTGCATCGCTTAACACTTTGCGCTACGAGCTTATGCATAAGTGGAATCTAGAAGACTTTGAGTTTTCCGAAAGCTACTTGTTCTTCTGGGACAAGATTGAAAAAGCAAACGCATACTTGGAAAACGTTTTGGCGACTTTAGATGAAACATTAGATAGCCGAATTTTTGAGAGCATCAACTACGGTCCGATTGACGATGGCGGATGGTGGCAAATGTTCGTTAACTTGGTAAACAAGTACGGACTTATGCCAAAGAGTGCATACCCAGATTCGCAAAACGCTACCGATTCCGAAGCATTCGTGCAATACATTAACAGCAAGCTTCGCGAGTTTGCATGCGAATTGCGCGAGGCACACAAGAATGGCACTTCTATGGAAGAGTTGCGAAAAATGAAGATTCGCGACTTGGAAACTGTGTACCGCATGACCGCGATTGCTCTTGGCGAGCCACCAGAGCGTTTCGACTTCTTTGCACGCACTAAAGATGACGACGATAAGAAGGACGATAAGAAGAGCGGCGAAAATAGCGAATCTAAGAGCGACGAAAAGAAAGACGATAAAGGCAGCGAAAAGCCAAAGAGCGGTAAAGACGATCGCCCAATGATTTGCGAATACGGCATTACGCCACTCGAGTTTGCAAAGAAGTACGTGCCAGTAGACGTAAACGACTTTGTAAGCTTGTGCAACTCCCCAATGGAACGCACTCCGTTCAACAAGCTCTACCAACTCAAGTACACAACAAACGTTGCTGAGACGAAGGAAATGGAGTTTGCAAACGTTGCGCTAGAAGTGTTCCGCAAAGCCGCTGTTGATCAGCTAAAAGACGGACACCCAATTTGGTTCGCTTGCGATTGCACGCAATTCTCGCTAAGGCAAGAGGGCTTCTTTGACCCAGCAGTTGTGCGCGTAGATGAGCTATTTGATGTAGAGTTTACATTCGACAAAGCTAAAGGTTTGGAATACATGGATTGCCCAGGCAACCACGCAATGACCTTTACTGGCGTAAATCTTAACAAAGATGGCAAGCCAGACCGCTGGAAGATTGAAAACAGCTGGGGTAAAGATAACGGCGAAGATGGATACTACGTTGGATCCGCGCAGTGGTTTGACCGCTACGTTACAGAAATCATTATTAACAAGAAGTATCTTGATGAAGCAACGCGAGCAATATTGGATCAGGAGCCTGTAATGCTTGATCCGTGGGTGCCGCTTACAAAGCGCTGCCGCTAAACTTGATTTAGCACAAGCTGATTTATAAACGCAGATTGCATTCGCAAATTACAAATGCAGTCTGCGTTTTTTTATTTTATTGCGCTTGCCTCGCTTGGTATTGCGCGATTTCCTATTTGGTGTTGTAGGAGGGCTGGGTGTTTCTTGTCTCACAACGCTCCGCCTCTTACGTGTAGTTTGTTGTTACGGTTGTTCCGATTTGGCTTTGATTTTGTTTTTGGTTGAAGTTTGTTTGTAGGCGTGTGCCATTGGATTATTTGGTATCGGCTGCCGCTCTTATACTGTTCGACCAAGAATCACCCAGCCCTCTTACATGCTTGAACAATTGCGTATCTCTTAATCGCCTGAGATTCTCGATTTTTCTTGCTGCTTCAGCGAATCACCATCAAAGATGCTGAGGTTCGCTTCATCCGCCGCGAAAAATCTCGAATCTCTACCTCACTTAGCGTAATCATGTAGTTCGTTTGCGCTACGACCTGCCTTTGCGCTTAAAGCGTAGCGCGCGGTTTCCCGCGTTTGTACCTGATTCACGGCGTGTTGAGCAACATTTTCGTGAAATGTGAGTAAGCGGCGAACACTTGAAAAAGATAAAAGATAAAAAGAAGCCCGGTGGGAAAGAGAAAACCCACCGGGGCAGAGAGAAAGAGAGAAGAAGGTTTCAGTTATGGGGTTCGCGAACGAACCTCACTGATGGAAGAACCATCAGCAATATTCATTATAACCACATTTTTCTCGCAAAACACGCATATAAACTAAAAATTTCCTGAAAATTTTTTCATATTCCTGGCAGTATGCCAATTTTTTGTTATATACGTCACTCTTCCTTAAAATTTTCCGCTAAAATCACTCAGATTCCAACGATTTTTTTGCAGCAGCCAATCTTTCTTCGTCAGCTTTACGACGAGCAGCAAGTGCAGACTCAAAACGCTCAAGCTCCTCATCAATCGCCTCTTTAGGAATCTTGGCAAAAATCGGGGTTGGCTTAGCAACAGGAGTGCCAGTAACCAATTCCTCACTTTCCCATGGGTGAACAGTTTTTCCAAGCTCATAGTCGCCAGTAATAATCGGGTACTTAAAATCTGGATTATCTAAGTCGCTCACCTCTTCGATTCTTGGAAGCGGCGAGAACACTCCTGTTCCACCAAGAGCTTCCCAAACTTTTTGCGCAGAATGAGGCAAAAATGGAGCAAGCAAATGATTAGCGTCCGAAACAGCTTGTGCAGCAACATGCAAAACCGTTCCAAGACGAGACTCGTCATCCTTAATCTTCCAAGGCTCCGTGGCAGAAATATACTTGTTGATATCCGACACAACGCGCATAGCCTCATTAAGAGCATTCTTTTGATGATGGCGCTCAATCAAGCCTCCAACAATCTCAAACGCGTTAGAAGTTTGATCCAAAAGCGCACGATCCATATCGGTCATGCAATCTTCATCCAAAGGCGGAATAGCGCCAAAATTCTTATGAATCAAATTTGCAACACGATTAACAAGATTGCCCCAACTTGCAGCAAGCTCTTCGTTATTGTGGCGAACGAACTCTGCCCAAGTAAAGTCAGCATCGGAATTTTCTGGACCCGCAACGGAAATGTAGTAGCGCACAGCATCCACCGGGTAGCGCGCCAAAATGTCTTTAACATAAATCACAATTCCGCGCGAAGAGCTGAACTTCTTGCCTTCCATGGTCATAAACTCGGAAGCAACAACCTGCTCTGGCATGTTAAGTGGACCATAAACGCCAACTTCCCCACCTTTAGAGCCAGCGCCGTTATACGCAAGCATCTCTGAAGGCCAAATCTGAGAATGGAAAGTAATGTTATCTTTGCCCATAAAGTAGTAGCCAGGAGACTTAGGATCGCACCACCAATCGCGCCAAGCGTCTGGCTTGCCCTGCCTACGCGCCCACTCAATGGATGCAGACAAGTAGCCAATAACGGCGTCAAACCACACGTACAAGCGCTTATTTGGGTTATCAATCCAGCCTTCTACAGGAACTGGAATGCCCCAATCAATGTCTCGCGTAATTGCTCGAGGCTTAACTTCCTTAAACAGACCAATTGAGAAGTTAATAACATTTGTACGCCAACCATCCCTGGAATTAAGCCACTCCAAGTTTGCGTTTGCTAAAGCAGGCAAATCAAGGAAGTAATGTTCTGTTTCTTCAAATCGCGGAGTTTCGCCGTTAATCTTAGAAACAGGATTAATAAGCTCGTCTGGGTCCAGCTCATTTCCACAAGCATCGCACTGGTCGCCTCGCGCGCCGTCCGCGCCGCAAATCGGGCATGTGCCCTCAATGTAGCGGTCTGGAAGAGTGCGGCCTGTAGAAGGCGAAATCGCAACCTTTTGAGTTCCCTTGTAAATATAACCATTCTTAAGGCACTGGCGGAACATCTCTTGAACAACATGCTCATGATTTGCCGTTGTTGTGCGCGTAAACAAATCGTAGCTTAAACCCAAATCGCACAAATCTTTAGTAATCACGCGATTATAGCGGTTTGCAAGCTCTTGCGCGCTCACGCCTTCTTTATCTGCCTCAACTAAAATCGGCGTGCCGTGTTCGTCTGTTCCAGAAACCATAAGCACGCTGTTTCCCTTCATGCGCTCGTAACGCGCGTACACGTCGGAAGGTACACCAAATCCTGCAACGTGACCAATATGACGAGGGCCATTTGCGTAAGGCCATGCAACATTCACCAAAATATGACTCATAGCCAAATATTATCTTGTTCAGCGAGGACACATTAAATAACACACCGAAAAATCACGCTAAAAAATCGCTATAAAAATCACTATAAAAATCGCTATAAAATCGCATAGCATAGGCTATAAATCAAGCATAATCACGTGTAATAAAGCGCAATCACACACAACCACATTTAGTCACATACGATTTAGTCACATATAGTCACATTTTTTAATGTAAAAAACTAAAAATCCACTTTTCCACAATTACAAAAAATCGCGTAGACAAAAAAGTAAAACACGATATTGTGTATAAAACTTAGAAAATTAAAACCTAGAGCAGCAGAACATTACAGCGTTAAAACATTACAACCTTACAACACTAAAACATTACAGCACTAAAAAGTTGGCACATTAAGCACATTACGCAGAAAGGAGAAACATGAGCACTTCAACGTTGAACAAAAAACGCACAATACACAATGACGAAAAAAATAAAAAAGCAATAAAAGACTACAAAAGACGCAAAGAATACAAAACTCGCGAAGAATACGAAGAATACAAAGAATACAAAGACTACAAAGACTACAAAAACGAAGAGATGATTTTATTTTCGGAAAAACAAAACGAGGAGCTGCCTATTCTTATAGACACAAAACACCTACCAGGGCCACTAAGCATGAAGAAACTATGCAATTTTGGAGCATTCAACAACGTTTCAATACGCACTGGATTTACGCAATCTACCGCAAAAACCCCAGAAGGACGATGCAACGTGCTAAAAAATCTGCTTCCAAACGGAACAGTGGCATGCGCATTTACAGCATCTTGGATTTGGCTTGGCGGAAAAATCCCAAACATACTAGAGATAATATCCAAAAGTCATTATCGAATAAAGCCGTACGATCACCGACTACAAGTGTTTAGAAGAAAACTAATGAAAAAAGAACAAAGGGTGATTAAAGACTTGCACGTAACTTCTCCAGCGCGAACTATTTGCGACATTGCACTAACGCCATCAAAAAACATTTACGAAGAAATAAGAAGAGTAGATACTGTGTGCGAATTGGCTCAAAAATACAACACCAGTTTTAAAGATTGCGAAAAAATCATAGACAGCAATCCTTATTTTCCAGGAGCTGCGAAGGCAAAAGAGTGGATTAAATACATAATAGACAAGGATGACGTTCTTTATGACTATTAAAGAAAATATTAAGAATTATAAAGCGAGCGCAATGCCGACAGCAATGCCGCCAAAACCGCCAATTGTGCTCACTGCGCAAGTCGCATGCTGTGAAAACACAAGCAAAGATGTGCTATGGCATATTGCCAAGAACGTGCCTGAATTAAGAAAATGGGTTGTTGCAAACCCAGTCGCGGACGCAAAAATGCTGGAATACGTATCTCAGCAAGGAGGGCCAGGCGTTAAACAAAGTCTAGATGTGCTTTTAGAAGCATACGAATATGCAAAAAATGGGGATTAATTGCTGCTTAATTTTCCACATTTGCACATTTTTCGCTTTTATTGATGCGACTTTTGCACATTTGCACATTTTTGGCTTAATTTCCTACTTAGTTGTCCACATTTTCCTTGATTTTTAAGCAAGCTGCATAAACTTCTTTACGATTAGCAAAAGAGCCGTCTGAAAGAGGATTTTGTGAAACAACTCGAGTTATAGCATCTTTGATTCGCAAGCCCTCGTTTTGTGAAAGATCGCAAGCCATTTTAGCAAGCTGATCCACGCTTAAATCAACGCTTTGTTGCGCAACATCACTTTCGCTAGCGCCCGAAAGTACAAGCACAATCTCGCCACGAGGAGGATCATTTTCTACGCTTTTTGCAATCTGCTCAATAGTTCCACGACGTACTTCTTCAAAATCCTTAGTAAGCTCGCGGCACAACGCCATTTTTCGATCTGCTCCAAAAACTGCAAGAAGAGCTGCCATTGACTCCGCAATCCTGTGCGGCGCCTCGTAAAACACGATTGTTCGCCTCTCTAAAAGAAGCGAGCGCAAATGCTGCATGCGCTCCCCCGACTTGCGAGGCAAGAAGCCTTCGTAGCAAAAACGATCCGTTGGCAGGCCAGAAAGCGCCAAAGCATCCAATACGGCACTCGGGCCAGGCGCGCAAGTAACAGGCAAATCGCGCTCTATTGCGCGGCGAACAATCGCAAGCCCTGGGTCGTTAATCGTAGGCATGCCAGCGTCGGAAACAACAAGAACAGTGCTGCCTTGCTCAACCTTGTCTAGTAAACCATCTGCCTTATTGCGCTCATTGTGATCGTGATACGCAACAACTTGCCCAGAAACGTGCACGCCAAGGCGATTTGCAAGGTCGTAAAGCCTGCGCGTATCTTCTGCTGCAACAATATCCGCAGTTTCTAGAAGATTAATTAAGCGCGCAGAAGCATCTCCCATATTCCCAATCGGAGTGGCCGCAAGAACAACTTTTCCTAAATTATCTTCTTCACTGCTCATCTTAAATCTCCTTATAAAACCTCTTAAGACTCTACACGAATTTATAAAATAACGCACATAATGCACACCAAAAAACAAGATATTTGATTAGAATTATGCTTAAGTTTATGCTTAGTAATGCTTAAGTTTATGCTTAAGTTTGTGCTTAACATAAATTGCAATCGCGCAAAACGAAAAGAGATACCATGAAGATTATAGAACGCCAAATTAAAGGCATTGATGGCAGTAACGCGCTTCTAACTGCATACGTTTTAGACGATAATTTAGATAGCGAAGGGGATCAAACGCGACCAGCAGTGCTGATTTTGCCAGGCGGCGGATTCTTGCGCGTTTCTAATCGAGAAGCAGAGCCTATTGCTATGAAGTTTGCTTCCGCTGGATTCCACGCTTTTGTTTTGCGATACTCGCTTGTGCCTAGCGCACACCCTACTCAGCTTTTGGAAGCCGCGCAAGCTATGCAATTGATTCGCAATAATGCAAAAGAATGGCATGTAGATTCGCAAAAAGTGGCGATTATTGGATTCTCTGCAGGCGGCCATGTTGCCGCAAATCTTGCGACTAGCGTTAGCGACGATGTTGAAGAAGCAAATGGATATAACGCAAATAGCGTGCGCCCAAACGCTCTTATGCTTGCTTACCCCGTGATTTCTGCTGGCGATTACGCGCATAAGCCAACTTTCGACCGTCTTTTTGGAGACGTAGATTCTAGCACTCGCGCGCAACTCGTGGAGCAGCTTTCGCTTGAAAATCACGTTGATTCTAAAACTCCGCCTGCGTTCGTTTGGCAAACGATTACAGACCAGACGGTTCCAGTTCAAAACTCGATTATGTTTATTAATGCTTGCGTTAAAGCTGGCGTAAGCGTGGAAGCACATTTGTTCCCTAAGGGTCCGCATGGCTTGGCTTTGGCGGTTAAAGAAACAGCTAAGCGCGATGAAAATGGCGCAGTGCTGCCTGAGTTTGTTCAGCCAGAAGTTCAGCAATGGATTAATCTTGCTTGCGACTGGCTGCGCCGCACTTTTGCATAATTTAACTTCGTGCGCCAGGATGCGCCAGAATGCGCCCGAGTTTGTTTACTTTTCCCGCACTTTGTACCAAATTTGACCCAAATCACGTACAAAATCAGGAAAAACCTTCCGCACTTTGTACCATATTTGACCTAAATCACGTACAAAATGCGGAAGATTTCACAGCAGAAAATCACACAATCTTTGGCATTGGGGTTGTTAGTGAAGCTGTAAGGTTGACTTGAACAACGCCTGCGCCAGAATGAACTTCCACCTTTTTAAGCGTTACAGTGCGAGAATCAGCAGGCGCGTGGTCGTCGTCCGTCATGGTTGCTGGCGACTTTACAGCAACAAGAGCCAAGCTATCAAAATCAACACCAGCCTTATTGCACAAATCCTGCGCTTCCTTCAACGAATCCGCAAAACCTGCTTTGTCGATTACGCGCTCAGCAGGCACACCATACGCCTCGGAGCAAAGCAGATTAATACGCTCGCGAAGCGACTTTCCACGGCGGCTTTGTGGAACTTTCGTTTCTGCATCAGCGGTAATCACAGACACAAAATCGTCTAGCTGATCTGCCAATCCATCTCCGCCATCTCGGAAAAGATTGCCAACAATCGGCTTGCGGAATCCCAAAGTCTTAGCTTGCTCAAGCAAATCTGGAACTTGTCCATCTTCCCCATCCCACAAATTAACAAGAGGGAAAGTAGGAATATCAAGTGACTCAAGGCGCGAAACGTGGAACGGGTAGCGCCACGCAAGCGTTTCGTCATCTCGCCAAGTGCTGGCACGAGTAACAACAACCGCAGCAGCAGGCCACTTTGCGCCGAACTCGCGAGCAGCAATATCTAGCCACTTTTGCGCGCCAGCATCCGTGCCATACCCTGCTTCCACAACAACAACATCGTGCAATGCGCAAGCCATCTCAACGCTCACAAGGCTTGGAATACCAAGCGAAACGTTGGCAAACGGACCGCAATGAACGTAAATCGGAGAACCATTAATCGTCTCTGTTTTTGCAGGCTTTACAGCATCAGCAAGAATATTTGTGATTCGCCACAAGTCAACAAAATCGCCAAATTTAACAGGATTCCCGTCTTTTGTACCAGCAATCATTACAGAAACGCGATTTGCGATTTCTTCCATGCTTCTAGAAAGCACTACGATTTGCATAAGTTCGCAAGTTGGCGTTAATACAACGCGCTCTGCAACCGTGCTCTTGCCAAAATCAACAGCAATACTACGCAAAGATCTTGAAGGCACTTCGCTTACTCGCGGCACTAAAATCGTGTCTAAAATACCGTCGTCAATCGCCTTTTCTGCAAAAGAAACAAGCAAATTCTGCGCACATTCAATAGCCGCCATTTCTCCGCACAATCCCCAGTCAATCAACTCTGGGTGTGCAAGAGATGACTTTCCGCCACCGCTAGCGCCGCCTTTAGAACCCGCCGCAGTAATGCCCATGCTTGGCTGCCTTAAAACAGCCGCCGCATCTACTCCGCGTTCGCGCAAAGCGTCTACAAGCGCAATAGTGGTGGTTGTTTTGCCCTCTCCTCTAGAAGCCTTAAGAGGAGTATCTGCAGTAACGAGCAACACTTTACCGTGCTTTCTTGGCTCGCTTGGATTCTTCTTTAGATAATCCATAAATCCAAAAGCGTCGATTTTTTTAACCAGTCCAAATTGTGCAGTAAACGAATCAAGAATGCTCATATTCCCCACTTTCAGGCAAAACGCCTAATAGACGCTCAACAACAAATACTCAACAACAAACGTTCAATAACAGATGCTCAATAAGCGCTCAATAATAAACGCGCATAGCTAATGTAAATGAACAATTTTTATACTATACGATTGCATAGGCGTGGTATAGCAATATTACATTAAAACTATGCGCGTTATTAGTAACGTCTATAACGGCTTGCGATTAGTGATCGGAGCGATTAAAACCATTCTTCATTCGCATGCTAGTTATGTACAGAACTGTATCGAGCAAAGAATCGGTTTCTTTCTTCAACTTTGCAGCCATACCCTCGTTCGCTTTAGCCAAAGCCGCGCGCACGTCTTCGTTTCTAAGCTGCGCAATAATGGCATCCACATTCCGAACTAAATCGCAATAGCCTTCACAACCTTCATCGCCTTCGCAACCTTCAAACTCTGGCTCGTAATCCTTCAAAGAAACGCAAAGAATCTTTGCAACAGCAGCATCCGTAGACTTAACCATTGCGTGACCAAGAGAACCAACAACTTCTTGGTAACGCTCAATCGCATTTGCAGTGTCGTTAAATGCAGCATCCGCAAGAGCTGCAATAATGCGATTTTCCCAATAGAAGTTTTCGCTTGTTACGCGAGTAGTTGTATCTTCCAAATACTTTGGAGTTTCGTTTACATTTGCGTAGAACGGCACTAAAGCATTAAACGGGTTAGAGCCGTACGCCATCCACTGAATTGTGCGGAACGCTTCTGGCACGTAAGGGCGGATTTGCATAACAGCCAGCTGGCTTTGGCGATTAATGCCGATTGGGCGGAAAAGATGACGCGTATGCTCATCGCCAAGCTTGCCGTAAGGATCGTACTCAGTTCCCTGATAGTGCGAGCTAAGCACATACTTAACGTCTTCAACCGTCACTTTGCGCTCAGGCTGACGCGCCCACGGAATATCGTTGCTATCTGGCTTGTGATCCGCGTCTTTGCCATCCCACACTTCGTCATAAGGATTCAAGAAACGCTCCATAAACCATGCGCGCGGCGTGTTGTACACGTGATCAGCGTCCGAATGAGAGCCGAAAGCATCTCGAGGATTAAATGGCGAAGCGTTTTCCACCGCCAAATCCAAGTGGTTTTCTTCAATAAACTCAAGCAAATCAGCCGAGCATATATGCTCTTCTTGGTCTCCCAAAGCGTCTTCTAAATCAAACTCGTCAATTCCAAGCTGATTTGGCATAACAACATACGCCTCGTCTGGCACACGCTTAGCAATCCAGTGGTGTCCGCCAACAGTTTCCATCCACCAAATCTCGTTTACATCCGAGAACGCAACGCCGTTCATCTCGTAAGTGCCGTACTTTTCTAGCAACGCGCCCAAACGCTCAACGCCTTCGCGAGCGCTACGAATATAAGGCAAAACAAGCGTTAAGAAGTCTTCTTCTCCAATTCCGCCTGGCACTTCTGGCTTGTAGTTTGCGTCTCCATCTTTGCCTTGCGCTTTTTGAAGCTCCACCATTGGGTCGGCACCCAGCACGCGCTCGTTGGACGTAAGCGTTTCAGTTGCGCTCATTGCCACGTTTGCTTCGTTAACGCCAGCTTCCCCCCAAATTCCTTCGCGCAAGTCTGCGTTTGGCACGCTTGTGTATTGCATTGGATTATCTGGAAGCTCTACTGTTACGTGGCTAAGCACGGACTTATAAACGCGAGGCTGGTCTTGTGGCTTTACTACCACTAAGCGCTTTGGGTTAAACTCGCCGTTTGCGGAGTCTTCGTTGCGCGCAATAAGCGTGGATCCGTCGTAGCTCGCTTTGCGTCCTACTAAAATTGTTGTGCATGCCATATTTGCATCCTCATTTTTCTAATTTTTGATTATTTTGGTTATTTGATTATTTTAGATAATTTTGTTTGTTTAGATTAGTTTTGCTTAGTTTTGACTATTTTACACACGCGCATCTAGTCGTAAGCTGCTTGCGACTTGCCAGCGCGAAGTCATATAAATCCTAAACCTAAACTCTAAGCTCTAAATCTTAAGCTCTAAGCTTTTCCTCGCAAATATAATCCGTTAACGTCTACATACGAATCATAATGCCTGATTTCATTCATCATTTCGTTAAGGTAAAAGCCCTCTTTAAGATTTGCAAGAGGTTTTTGCGTGCCGAACACTTCTAGCATGTAGTCGTGATCCTTGTCTGGCGGCTGCGGGCCATTGTAGCGCATTGTAATCGCAGGGTCCGTACATCCCACAAATCGGCTAGCTTGCGAGTTTCGCCCTTGTACAACTTCTGGAATCATGGTTGGCATTGTGCGCGAAAAGTCTTGCGGAATTTGCAAAGCGCGCGAGTCGTTAAAGTCAAACATAAGCGCTTCCACTGGAACATTTGCTACAACCCAATGAATCCACTGGAATCCGCACACTGGTATAGCGTCGTCGTCTACAAATCGCCAATGCAAGTAGTGCACAAAATCAGGCAACTTGTCTACATAAAATGGAAAAGATACGACTGGAACGCCGTTAATCTTGTTTTCTTCCGGCGCAGCTTTTGCAAAGTTGTCTGGAATAGTGGTGAAATCTGCAGAAATATTCATAATTTAAGTATCTACTACCGCTGTGACTATACAAAATAATTCATTTTTACACAAATGCACTTCCGCACTTTGTACCATATTTGACCTAAATCACGTACAAAACCCGGAGTTATTTTCCGCACTTTGTACCAAAATCCACACAAATTTGGTACAAAACCCGGAAAATCGTTCGAGCGCGGTTACGCCAAGCTAGGTAGAGATTCGAGATTTTTTGCAGCGGATGAAGCGAACCTCAGCGCCGAAGGTGGTGATTCGCTGAAGTAGCAAGAAAAATCGAGAATCTCGGCGATAAAAGCTACGCAAAAGTCCTAGATATCCAGAAGGTTTGATGTATTTCTCTACGAGCAATAAATAGCGCCGTACTAAAACCTAAAACCTTAGAATATTAACGTTCATAAACTATACGCAAAAGTGCGCGTCACTTGCGAGGAGAGAAATACTCAAACCTCGCGCAACACCAAATAGGAGAATCACTCGCGCGCGTTAAAGCGAGCATAAAAGCGCTTCAAAAACAAGCGTTGCGTTTCCATTGCCAGCAAGCCGCTTTTTAGCCACCGAAAGCGCATCAAGGCATTTAAGCGCGCGCTCTGCTGTAATTTTTTTAGAAAGCTGAATAATCTCTGCTTTAAATTCTTGATTCACAAGTGGCGTTTGTAATTGCGCATTGTTTAGCACAACAAGCACATCTCTGTACACGCTGCAAATCGCGTCTATTGCGCGGTTTAGAACATCTCTGCTTACGCGAGTGACTTTGCGCTTAACGTCGTCTTTTTTGCCAATCGCATTGTATGCGCTACGAATTTTAGGCGGAATTTTATCTGTTGGTTTAATGCCATTTATGCGCAAAAACTCGCTTTGCTCTTCTTCCACGCACTTTTGCACTTCGTCTTCTGCCTGGCTTTTAGCATCTTCGATTAGCGTTTGCGCAAGCATAATCGCATCTATTGCGCTGCTAATGCGCAAAACGCTAGCAACAAGCTCTTCCCGCCCGCTTCTAGCACGCTCGCTTGTAGCATAAAGCATTGCCAAATCAACGTTTCCTTGCGCTATGCGAGCCACATTTTCCGCTGTTTTTGCATCCACGTTCGAGCGTTTTTGCACGTATTCTTGCACATCTTGGTCGCTTGGTTGCACCAGATTCACTATTTGAGACCTGGAACGAATTGTTGGCAAAACATCTGCCGCGCTTGCAGCGCAAAGAATCCATATTGTGCGAGGTGCTGGCTCTTCGATTTCTTTTAGCAAAACGTTTGTTGTTCGCTCAAGCATGCGCCCAACGTCTTCGATGATTATGATTCGCCACGGTGCAACACTTGGCATCTGTTCGGAAATTGACACAATTTCGCGCACTTCGTCAATGCTTACTGTAACTTTGTCTGTGCTTAAAATGTTTACGTCTGGGCTTGTTCCAGCTAATACTTCACTCGCGATTTTATCTGTATTTATTTGAGCATTTATTTGAGTTGGGGAGTCTTCAGCGGCGCGGAAGCTTGCGACTTTTCCGCACGATTGCAATGCTGCTGCAAACGCTCTTGCTACTTTTGCGCATCCAAATCCCGAAGCGCCGCAAATAAGCCACGATTGCGCGTTTTTGCTTGAATCGCCTTGCGCTACTTTTTTAAGACGCTCAACAACTTGCGCTTGACCAACTACCGATTCCCAAACGTCCATTGCTAAAATCCTAGAGTCCTAAAATCCTTGATTTTCTTGCGATTCTGGCGATTTTTCGTCACCTATTCCAGCATTATCCATCAACTCGCACACGTCTTTAGCAATCAACTTCGATAAATCGCAAGCTGGCAAAGTGGCGTCTAAAACGCAAAATCTTTGCGCATTTTTTGCAGCAAGATCTAAAAACGCTTCACGCGTGCGGCGCGCAAAATCAAGCCCTGCACTTTCCATGCGATCCGCCTGCCCATGCAATCGCACAGCAGCATCTTTCTCGCTCATATCTAGCAAATACGTGCGATTTGGCCAAAGGCAATTAGACGCCCACTCGCTTAAATCACGCACGTCTTGCATAGTGAGTTCGCGCCCACCCGATTGGTACGCTAGCGAAGAATCAATGTAGCGATCCGTTATAACAACCGCACCGCGCTGCAACGCTGGAATAATGATTTGCGCAGCATGTTGAGCGCGATCTGCCGCAAAAAGTAGCGCCTCTGCACGCGCAGAAATCGCTCCGCCATGCAAAAGAATATCTCGCAACTGTTTTCCTAATTGCGTGCCGCCAGGCTCTCTAGTAACAACAACCTCGAGTCCGCGCGCTTGCAAAAAATCACGCAAAGCTTCAACCTGCGTGGTTTTTCCAACGCCATCTATACCTTCAAAAGATATAAAAAGCCCTTTAAGCCCTTTAAGACCATTGTTTAAGCCGCTAATCCCGCTGTTTTTAACACATATAGCCATTTTGCATACCTCTACCAGGTTTACTCGGCTTTAGACGTGGACTTTTTTGCTGTGCTCTTTTTTGCAGCAGGCTTTTTAGCAGCCGTCTTCTTTGTTGCCGTCTTCTTAGCAGCCGCTCTCTTGCGCTTTACAGGCCCTGCCGCGCGCTTTTGCGCCAAAAGCTCAAACGCAACTTGTGGCTCAATCGATTCAGGCGTGTATTGCTTTGGAAGCGTGCGATTTGTAACGCCATCCGTAATATAAGCTCCGTAGAAGCCGTCTTTAATAACCACTGGCTTGCCGCTTTCTGGGTCTTCTCCAAGCTCCCTAAGTGGCGGTTTTGCAGCTCCACGCGTGCGCTTGCCGTACTTTGGTTGCGCAAACAGCTCCTTAGCTTCGTCTAAAGTCACGCTAAAAATCGCGTCTTCGCTTGCAAGCGAGCGATTATCTGGCTTAGAATCCGCAGCCGTTTCGCCAGAATCCGCGCGCTCATAAGTCTTAGTCAAATACGGGCCGTATCGACCATTATTTGCCTCAATCCTTGCGCGCTTAACCTCGCCCTGCTCGTCAACTTCTTCTACAACGCCAACTAATCGCGGCAAATTCAAAAGTTTCAAAGCGTCTTGCAAAGTTATTGTTGCAGGATCCATTGTTTTGAACAAAGACGCCATTTTTGGCTTAGCTTTAGCAGACTTTTTAGATTTTGCAGAAGACTTTGCGCCAGTTTTAGCAGAATCATCGGCTGCTTGCGATTCGCCCTCATCTGCAGCCTCAACAAGCGCAACGTAAGCGCCAAAACGCCCGTTCCTAACTTCTACGCTTCCGCCAGTTTGCGGATCTGTTCCCAAAACGCGCGGACCGTCAGAGTTGTTCTCAATCAAATCTCGGGCAACTTGCTCGCTCAACTCGTCTGGAGCTAAAGTGCTTGGAATCGAAGCTCTGCGCGCATTGCCCTCTTCGTCTAGATTCTTAGTATCTTCCAAATATGGGCCGTATCTGCCTACGCGCACGTGCAATCCGCCGCCAATATCAATCGTGTTAATCTCTCGAGCGTCAATCTCGCCAAGCTGATCAACCTGCTTTTGCAAGCCTTCGCGCATTGCAAAGTCTCCAGCAACCGCAGAATCGCCAGCAACCGCCGCCTCATCATCTCCAAAGTAAAACTTGTAAAGCCAATCTTTACCAGCTTCCTCGCCATGCGCAATGCGGTCCAAGCCATTTTCCATGTCTGCCGTAAACGCGTAGTCAACGTAAGTTGGGAAATTAGATTCCAAAAGCTTAATAACAGCAAAAGCAAGCCAGCTTGGAATCAACGCACGCCCACGCTCATACACATATCCGCGGTCAATAATCGTAGAAATAATGCTAGCGTAAGTAGACGGCCTACCAATCTCTTTAGCTTCAAGCGTTTTAACTAAAGACGCTTCCGTATATCGCGCTGGCGGCTGAGTTTCATGGCCATCCGCGCTAACTTGCAAAGCTTTAAGAACATCGCCATTAGCCATAGCAGGCAAAGCTTTGGACTGCTCGTCTTCGCTAAATCCGCCAAACACCTTCATAAATCCAGCAAACTCAATCACGGTTCCAGAAGCCTGGAAATTAGCCGTTCCAAAGCTACCAACCGAAGCGTCCAGCTTAACTGTAGCCGTAAAACCAGTAGCATCCGCCATTTGAGATGCAAGCGTGCGCTGCCAAATAAGCGTGTAAAGCTTAAGCTGGTCGGCAGGGAGAGCGCCAGCCAAATCCGCAGGATTCCTAAATGTAGATCCAGCAGGACGAATACACTCGTGCGCTTCTTGAGCGCCTGCAGAAGTCGTAGCATACTGTTTTGGAGAATCCGCTAAATACTCGTCTCCAAAATTAGACTTAACGCAATCTCGAGCCGCAAAAATCGCCTCTTTAGAAAGCGTTACAGAATCCGTACGCATGTAGGTTATATAACCGTTTTCGTACAAAGATTGAGCCGCGCGCATAGTTTGGCGAGAGCTCATAGACAAGCGGTTTCCAGCAGTCTGTTGAAGAGTAGACGTTGTAAACGGAGGCAACGGGCGGCGGCGATACGGCTTAGTGTCCATTGAGTTTACAACAAAATCAGCCGCGCCAAGGCTTTGCGCAATCGCGCAAGCATCCGCCTCGTTCAAATAGTGCGCTAAAGCAGATTCGCCCTTAGCTTTTTGAAGCTCACCAAGCGAATTAAAGTCTTTAGAACCAGCCAAACGCGATCCGTTTAGAGCAGTCATTCGCGCTTGGAAATCAACGCCGTTTGCGCTCAAATCCGCGCAAACATCCCAATAGCTCGCTTTTCTAAACGCCATTCGCTCGCGCTCGCGCTCAACAATCAAACGCGTTGCAACCGATTGCACTCGACCAGCCGAAAGACCTGGCCCCACTTTGCGCCACAAAACTGGCGAAAGCTCGTAGCCGTACAATCTATCCAACACGCGGCGAGTCTCTTGCGCATCAACCATATGGTCGTCAACGTCTCGCGTGTTAGCAAGCGAAGCTTGAATCGCATCTTTTGTAATCTCGTGAAACACCATGCGCTTTACTGGCACTTTTGGCTTAAGTGCTTGCACAAGATGCCACGCAATAGCTTCTCCTTCGCGGTCCTCATCAGTTGCGAGGAATAATTCGCCAGACTTTGCCAGCGCAGCTTTTAAGTCCGAAACCGTTTTCTTTTTATCCGCACCAACAACGTAGTACGGCTCAAAACCATTGTTTACATCTACGCCAAACTTGCCAAAATCCGCCTTTTTAGCGGCTGGCACCTGGCTTGGCTGTGCTAAATCGCGAATATGGCCTACAGACGCCATAACCGTGTATCCGCTTCCAAGATATCCGCCTATTTTACGCGCTTTAGTGGGAGACTCCACAATGACAAGCTTGTTCTGCTCTGTCATACTCTCTCCTTTCATTCAGATGCATTCTATATGCAATTCCGCGCTTTTATTACTAAAATCCACGCCAACTCTAACGCAATATGCGTTGCAAATTCTGCAAAATCAACAAAATCAAACTTTGCGAGATATCAGCATATACTCCTATATATACCACTTTACTTATTTTTTATTCAATTTTACTTATTTTTTTATTTAATTAGACGATAGAATCTTCAACAAATCGCTTTCATCAGGCTTAATTCGCTCATCGCTTTTTGCTGGAGATGCTGGAGACGTTGAAGATGCAGGAGGCGTTGGAGGCGCGCCGACTAATCCGAGCCTACTTAAAGGAGCAGCCGCGCATTGCTTAATAACCATTAAAACGCCGAACGTTATGCTACACGCGCCAGCAACAGCCCAATATGTTAAAACGTGCGAAATGCCAATCGCCCATTTTGCGCCCAGCTCAATGCCTGGCATGATTTGATAAAACATGTATGCAAAATACGCTATGCAAACAACGCCCATTGTAATCATTGCGGTTCCAACAATTTGCACGCTTATAGACGACTTTCTGCGTCCAGGCAAATCCATTGCAGAACCGCGCGTAAAAGCCATTACAGCACAAGAGATTGCGCCTACTATTAGTACCGACATTACAACGTCTGCAGGCCTATGCCAGCGACCTCCCATAAGTGCCACAGCAAGCAAAAACGTTATTAACGCAGCTCCAGCTGCAGCCCAAGCCCTAAACGCTCGAGACGACGCGCAAACAAGTATTGCGCAAGCGGCAGCCATTAAAAGAGTGTGGCCAGAAGGTGCGGAATTTTTTGCAAGAGTAGCAATGTTTACAAGCATTTGTCTAGGAAGAATGCGTTTTAATTGCTCTGCAGCAAGCGATAGCACGAATATTGCGCAGCATTGCGCAAGCAGCAGCCATCGCTTTCTTATGATTGATATTATTAATGCCGCAACGCAAATTAGCGCAGATAAAACTATAACGATTATGGAACTTCTAAGCGGCGCTAAAATCGCGGCGAACGTTGGCGGAATGGCACTATATCCAAAAGTGCTGATTACCATTTCTTCGTACGATTGGCCGATTGACGTTCTAACAGCTAGAAGCCACACAAGAGCAGCAGATGCAGCAAAAACCAATGCGAATATAGCGCATAACACGATTGTTGATATTCTAGGGCGATTCATCAATGGATCGAGCTTAGAAATATCTTGATTAGCTGCGCTGCTTTGAGAGTTTTGGTTATTTTGAATATTTTGGCTGCCTTCAAATAGACTCATACCAAGCATTTTATCAAACAACACTCTGTACTACAGAGCACTTGCGCTACGTGAAATCGCAAAACTTCCGCGTTTTGTAGCTCTAAACCACAAAATCAACAACAAAAAGCGGAAAATTTTCCCGAAAATGTTGCTCTAACCAGCAAAATCAACAACAAAAAGCGGAAGAATTTACAAAGATATTAACGATATTAACAGAAAACCTCCGCGCACCCACCAGAGGCCACTTACCCTTGCTGCATTCCTGCCCTGGGGGGATTGGGTGACGTAGTGCCACGCGGAGGCTCTACCTATATTACACGATTCTGGATAAAAGTCGAGCGCAAGCCGAGCGCAAGTCGCAAGCAACCGAAGATGGAGCGCGCAACAAGATGCATCGCTAGACACAATCACAAGTCGCAAGTAACCGCACCGTTAGACACGCCGCTAGGCGCGCCACACGCTTTTACCGCTCTTCTTTGCATCCTCAACATCCGCATTAAGCTGCGACTCGTCTGCCTCAACATCTCCAGCAATATAGCGCTCAACAAGTTCGCGCGCCTCACTATCTTCGTGCTGAACAGCTGGCGACTTCATAAAGTAAGAGCTAGGAGCCAAAATAGGGCCCGAAAGCTTGCGATCCAGCGCAATCTTCGCCGCGCGCACAGCGTCTATAACAATGCCTGCAGAATTAGGCGAATCCCACACCTCAAGCTTGTACTCCAAGCTAAGCGGAACATCGCCAAAAGTGGTTCCCTCCAAGCGCACAAACGCAAACTTGCGGTCGTCAAGCCAAGCAACATAATCCGAAGGGCCAATGTGCACGTTGTGGTCATCCATATCGTGCGGAACAATCGAAGTAACCGCGCGCGTCTTAGAAATCTTCTTCGACTCAAGCCTAGAGCGCTGCAACATGTTCATAAAATCCATGTTTCCGCCAACATTAAGCTGGTAAGTGCGGTCCAAACGCACTCCTCTATCTTCAAAAAGTCGCGCCATAACTCGGTGCGTAATCGTAGCTCCAACCTGGCTTTTAATATCGTCGCCAATAATCGGAACGCCTGCATCGCGGAATTTTTGCGCCCAAACTGGGTCGGAAGCAATAAAAACAGGAAGGCAATTTACAAACGCGCATCCAGCTTCCATAGCCGCCGTAGCATACGCCTTATCTGCCTGCTCGGAGCCAACTGGCAAGTAAGAAACAAGCACGTCTACGTGCAAATCGCGCAAAACCGCTGCAACATTTACAGGCTCTTCATTAGACTCCTCAATCATTTGCTTGTAGTAGTCGCCCAAGCCATCGTAAGTAGGGCCGCGCTGCACTGTAACACCAAGATTAGGCACGTCTGCAAAGCGAATCGTGTTGTTTTGAGAAGCATAAATCGCCTCGCTTAAGTCATGGCCAACTTTTAAAGCGTCAACATCGAAAGCGGCTACAAACTCAATGTCTCGCACGCGATATTGCCCAAAAACAGCATGCATTAATCCTGGAATTTTATCGCCATCATTGGCATTCTTGTAGTATTCAACGCCCTGAACTAACGACGAAGCACAATTGCCAACACCGGCAATGGCAACGCGGATACTCATATAAACTCCTTAACAAAAATCATCGGCACAAAAACGCCGCACTAATACACTTTTATAATACTAGCTTTTACAAATATTACATACGATATTAAGTATGATTAAAATTCCGCGTTATGTAGGATTAAAGTTCCGCGTTAAGTATGATTAAAGTTCCTCGCCAAGCGCTAACTTGGATTATATGGTTGCAAATAGTTATAGACGAAATTCGCACTCTTCTAGCACAAGGCGCACCGTAAGAAGCGCGGGCGCTGGCGATACTGCTGGCAACGGCGCAGGCAACAGAGCAGGCGCAAGAAACGGCGGAAGAAACGGCGCAAGCGCAAGGCGACCATACAATCAACCATACAATCGCAGAAGCCACAGAAGAATCCAAAAAAACTTTAGAACAAAACACCCGATTCTATTTTGGGCACTAATCGTAGTTTTTACGCCAATAATCCTTGGAATTCTAACGGTTGCGTGGATGTACGTAACAACAGACATTCCGCAGCCAGACAAAATCGCAATGGCGGATAAAACAAAGGTTTACTACGCGGACGGAAAGACGGAAATCGGCAGCTTTGCAGAGCAAAATCGCGAAATCATAAACTGCTCTGTTCTAAAACCGTATGTTGGAAACGCAATAATCGCAAGCGAAAACAGGTCATTCTACAAAGACGGCGGAATCGATCTTAAGGGAATTGGGCGCGCAATAATCCACAACGTAACGTCTAAAGGCAGATGGGGCGGCTCTACGATTACGCAACAATACGCGGAACGCTACTATCTTGGTGAAACAAAAACGTATTTAGGAAAGCTGCACGAGGCCATTCTTGCTCTAAAAATCGCGCAAACACAAGACAAAAACACCGTTCTATGCAATTACATGAACACGATTTATCTGGGCCGCGGAGCGTACGGAATCCAGGCGGCAGCAAAAGCGTACTTTGGCGTGGAAGCGAAGGATCTTACGCTATCTCAAGCGGCAATGCTGGCTGGAATAATTCCTGCGCCAAGCAGCTGGGACCCTGCAATCATGCCTAAAGAGGCGAATATTCGATTCAAGCGCGTGCTAAGAATCATGCTTAAAGACAAGTACATTACAAGCGAAGAATACAAAAACGCAAAAATGCCGCAAACCATTAATCAAACCAAGCAAAACATGTACGCGGGGCCGCAAGGATACCTTTTGCAAATGGTTCGCAGCGAGCTTACAAGCGGCGGCGCGTTTACAAAAGAAGACCTAGACACGGGCGGATACCGCATTATTACAACAATCGACAAAGCTAAGCAGGATTTAATGTTTAACGTTGCAAGCCCGACTGCTGGCGCGCGCGGAATTACGCCGCAAGGAGTGCAGACGGGCGCAATGAGCGTAAATCCTAAAGATGGATCGATTATATCTGTGTATGCAGGCGACGACTACCTTTCTAAGCCGCTAAATAACGCCACTCAAGCGCTTTACGAGCCTGGAAGTACCATGAAGCCGTTTGCGCTGATTGGCGCGATTCAGGCTGGAACAAGCCTAAACACGCTGTTTAATGGAAATACTGGTCTAAAGTTTAAGGGAATCGACAAGCCAGTAAACAACTTTGCAAACACAAATTGGGGAATAATCAACCTTTATAAAGCAACGGCAAACTCTGTAAACACGCCATTTATGGCTTTGCAAGAAAAGCTTGGGCAAAAAGGCGTGGCAAATACGGCTGTTCTGGCTGGACTAAATGCGCAGCGCGTTAACGGCAAGAATCCGTTTACTGTTCTTGGAAACGACCCTGTGCATATTAGTGAGATTGCGCGCGCGTATTCCACGATTGCAAACCAGGGGCGCAGGCCAGATTTGCACATTGTTTCTAGCGTTAAGAACCCAGATGGCAAAGAGTTTTATAGGGCGCCGACCGTTGGAAAGCAGGTGTTTGCTGCGGCAGACATGGCGCTTGCTATTAAGGCCATGCAAGGCGTTGTTCAATATGGTACTTCGCCAGAGGTTAGGGGCGTTGGAAAGCCGATTGCTGGAAAGTCGGGAACCGCTAACGATGCTTCGGCGTGTAGTTTTGTTGGATTTACGCCTAGTGTTTTGACTGTGTTTGCTATTTGGCACCCAGATGCGCAAGGAAATCCTTTGCCTGTGCCAACTTTCCGCGGGTACCCTGGTGGAATTGGGTATTCTGCGCATTTGTTTACGCGATACATGCGTGCGGCGCTGGCTGGAACGGCTGCGGAAAAGTTCCCAGAAGCTAAAGACAACGGCAAAATTGGCGGCGTTGACGGCACTTGGGGGCTTGGCGGAAGCAAGCACGAATTTGCGGACGACGATAGCGACGAAAATAAAGAAGATAGCAAAGATAAAGATAAAGATAAAGCAGATAGTGCAAGTGGCGCTAATAAGGCAGATAGTTCTAGTAGTGAAGATAGCGCGAATGGCGCAAATGGGTCTGGGGCGAATGGGTCTGGCGATAATGGCGCGAATAACGAGAACGGCTCGGCCGGCAGTGGCACTACTGTAGGCGGCGGAAGCGCTGGCGATGAGTCTGGCGCAGCATCATCTTCTGGAAGCGGCGGAGCTAACCAAACGCAAAGTGGCGGCGGCGATTAATCGCACTACAAACTTCCGCTTTTTGTAGCGATTCACGGCGTGTCGAACAACAAAAAGCGGAAATAGTTGACGTATATTACTGCGCGATGCGATCAATAATGTAGCGCTCAAGCGCTTGCGGCGTAAGGTCTTTGTAGCCGTCTAAGTCTGCAAACTGCGGCCCGCCGCTAACGTCTAAGTTAGAATACGCTCTTTGCGCAAGAGTGGTCGCCCCCGAAGCCGCTGCCGACTTTAGCCCTGCAAACGAATCCTCAATCGCAATGCAATACTTCATGTTTTGCGCGCTAATGCCAAGCAGCCTACCTGCAGCCAAATACGGCTCGGGGCTTGGCTTTGTAGCATACCCATCGTCTCCGCAAACAAAACCAGCAAACGCACCTTTAGGCGCATGGTTCACAATGTTTTCAACAAGTCGCCTTGGCGAATTGCTCACTAAAATCGAAGGGATTTTTGCGTCGGCAAGCTTTTGCAAAAGATCCAAAACGTCTGGCACCCATGGAACTTCCGCGCTTTCGCGCTCGGCAACATAGTCCACCATTGCGTTGCCAATCTCTTCAACGCCCATCTTTGTTCCGCGCGCAATCATAGCTTCGGCAACGTCTTTTAGAGAGCCGCCCGAGTATTGCCATGCAAGCTCTTCGCTCCACTCGCCGCCGTGTTTCTTTGCGATTTGGATTTCGGACTCGTGCCAATACGGCTCTGAGTCGATTAGCGTGCCGTCCATATCCCAAAAAACTGCTGCCAACTTGCGATTTGTGGCGTTTTGCGCTGCTGTTGTGTTTAATGCCATTAATACCCTTTATTTTGTCGCTTTACATACGCAATATTTATAATATTTACATTTACATTTATATTTAAGCATTTGACTAGTATTTAGAAAAATCTAAACTAATGTTTATATAGGCACTTGTTAGCGTAATCGCTATAGACCAAACGCGCGCCACAAAACAATCGACCTATCGTCTTCTAAATCATTGCTCGCATAATCATTATATTGCGAATCGCCATTATTGTCTCTTGCATAAGACGACGTCAACTCGCGCTGAGGCACGCGAATATCTCGGCGCCAATCCTTTGCGCGCTGCGAGCGCTGAACCTCTACAATGTTCCCGTCTGCACTCGCTGCAAAAATGTTTCGCTCCGCACTCGCCGCCTCGTCAACTAAGCGCCTCACTTGCCTTTTAAGCTGGCGATTTTCTTCTTGAAGCTCCAAAATCCGCATAATCCCAGCAAGATTCACGCCGTTTTCTTGGCTCAGCTTTTGCGTTTGCACAAGCCTATCTATGTCTCTAAGCGAGTATCTTCTGGCTCCGCCTTCTGTGCGCTGCGGCATAATCAAGCGCAATCTATCGTATTGCCTAAGCGTTTGCGGATGCGTGTCGGTTAGGTTGGCTACGTGACTCACGGTAAAAATCGGCATGTCAATTTTAAAACCCACTTCGTCCGCGCCATCAAGCGTTGCATTTCCGCGCACTAGCGCCACTGCACACATCTCATACAGCGCCCTAATTTGGCGATCCAACCTAGCCATGACTTTCCTTTCTACACGCAAACGCTAAGCAAATCTGCGACTCTTAAACGTAAACGCTAAGAGCATCTGCATATCATCTGCATCTGCATCTGCATCTATTCGCGCAAATCCTTAACTTCTTGCTCGTAATCTGCGCCACACGCCTTTTCAAACTCTTTTGCAGCATGTTTTACCGCCATTCCAGGCTTTTTTGGAACGTGTATTTGCGCAATTCCAACAAACGCGCCATTTTTGCCTGGCACGCCTTCGCCTTCTACGCGTATTCTGCTGCCGCCCGAAGTTCCAGATGGCACCTTAAACACAATCGGCTCGCCGTCTACGTTTTTAAGCGTGACTTTTGCTCCGTGCACAGCTTCACTTAAAGTGAGCGGCAAAGTGGCCACCAAATCGCATCCTTCAATCGAGAATTGCTCCGACTTTTCCACTTGCACTTGCAAATACATGTCTCCAGAAGCGCCGCCAAACTTTCCTGGCTTGCCTTTTGACTTTAGGCGTATTTTTTGCCCGTCTTTTACGCCTGCAGGAATGTGAGTTTTGAACGATTCTCCGCCCGATCGAAGCGAAACTGTAGCGCCTTTAAACGCCTGCTTAAACGTTAGTTTTATAGACGTTGTAATGTCTTCACCACGTTCAGGCGTGTTTTGCGTAGCAGCTTGACCAGATTGGGCGTACTGCTCGTAATCTGCTCCGCCAAATCCTGCTTGCGATGCGCCCGCACCGCCAGTAAACATGGAGAATATATTGCCCATATCTGGACCCGCGCCGCTTGTGGAGAATCGCACTCGTGAGCCGCCGCCCATTGGCGATCCACCAAACATTGATGAGAAAATGTCGCTGAATCCGCTTGCGTCGAATCCGCCTGCGCCCGCGCCGCCAGCGAATCTTGCTCCGCCTGCGCCGAATTGGCGAATCGCATCGTAGCGAGCGCGCATCTGCTTATCTTTCAAAACGTCGTACGCTTCGGATACGTCTTTGAATTTTTCTTCTGCTTCTTTAGTTTTGTTTAAGTCTGGGTGATATTTTCTAGCGAGTTTTCTGTACGCTTTTGTGATTGTGTCTTCGTCAGCATCTTTAGAGACGCCGAGAACCTTGTAAAAATCTTTGGCTAGCCATTCATTCTCAGCCATTTAAGCTCCTTTTTCTTTGAGCCACTGGCATTTACTAAACAACTTATATCTATAGCTTGTATCTAAATAACCTACTCGCGCTAGCTGCTTAGAATCTAAACCGCCAACACGAGTAGGCATGGGACTTGCATAAGTAAACATTTGATGAAATGCGCGAGCTAAACAATCCAAACAAGCGCTGACATTAGCGATGTTTCACGCATTGTTTCACACTGTTTTACACTGCGCACGCTACTACTCATTGCTTGGAGACGCCACTACGACTCTTGCAGCGCGAATCACTCGATCTCCAATCCTGTAGCCCGATTCCACAACAACATCAACCGTTTCCTTCGTAGCATTCGCATCTGGCTTGTGTAGAATCGCATCGTGCTTTGTTGGGTCAAAGTCTTCGCCCTTTTCGCCAAACTTTTCTACGCCAAACTTTTCAAACGCCTTGTCTAATTTTGCAGCCACAGCCTTGAACGAATCGTCCATTGCGCCGTGCTCGCGAATCCTATCAATGTCGTCTAAAGCTGGCAATAAAGCCGTAAGCACGTCTGTTATTCCATGCTGCCTAAATCGGTCTTGCTCTTTGGCTGCGCGGTTGCGGAAGTTAATGAACTCTGCTCGCTCGCGTTGCAACGCTTCCAAATAATCCGCCGCCTCTTTTTTGGCTTTGCCAAGAGGTGTTAAGGAATCGTCTTCTTCGCTGCTTTGAGCGTCTACAGAATTGTCATTTTCTTGAGATTTGCGCGCGTTGGATTCATCTGCGGTTGCTTGCGACTTTTCCGCGTCGGCGGCTGCGCTAGCGGACGCATCGGTGTTAGCAGCAGCATCCGTGTTAGCAGCCGCGTGCTTTGCTTCATGAGTTTCCTCATGCGCCGCAACACCATCTGCAGCGCTATCCGCAGCGCTATCTGCCGCACGCGAATCGCCAGCCGTCGACGGCACGTCTTCCAAACCACTCAAGTAGTCGTTGGCGTTAAACTCGGACATTACTTGTTGTCCTTATCGTCCTTGTCGTCGTCCACCACTTCGGCGTCAACCACGTCGTCATCTTTAGAGGCACCTGCATTTGCATCAGATGCAGAACCAGCACCAGCCTGAGCACCTGCACCTGCAGCACCAGCGGCACCCTGCTGAGCGTAAAGCTGCTGACCAATCTTTTGCGCAGACGTCATAAGCTCGCTTTGCGCACTCTTAATCTTCTCAACGTCATCACCCTTCAAAGCTTCCTTCAAAGCATTTACCTTTTCGGTAACTTCCTTGGAGATTTCGTCGGAAAGCTTATCCTTATTGTCGTTTACAAGCTTTTCAGTCTGGTAAGCGAAGGATTCTGCCTGGTTGCGAGTATCCGCTTCTTCCTTACGTTTCTTATCTTCAGCTTCGTGAGCTTCCGCCTCTTTAACCATGCGGTCAATCTCGTCCTTTGGCAAGCCAGAACCGCCCGTAATCGTCATGGACTGTTCCTTGCCTGTGCCCTTATCTTTAGCAGAAACGTGCACAATGCCGTTAGCGTCAATGTCGAAAGTCACTTCGATCTGCGGAACGCCACGAGGAGCTGGAGCAATACCAGTCAACTCAAAAGTGCCGAGAGGCTTGTTATCGCGCGCAAACTCGCGTTCGCCCTGGTATACCTGAATCAACACGGATGGCTGATTGTCTTCTGCAGTAGAGAACACCTCAGATCGCTTAGTTGGGATTGCGGTATTACGCTCAATAAGCTTCGTCATAATTCCACCCTTGGTTTCAATGCCCAAAGAAAGTGGAGTTACATCAATAAGCAGAACGTCTTTACGGTCTCCCTTAATAACGCCCGACTGCACAGCTGCGCCAACAGCCACAACCTCATCTGGATTCACGGACTGGTTAGCTTCCTTACCGCCAGTAAGTTCCTTTACAAGCTCCTTGACGGCTGGCATACGAGTAGAACCACCAACAAGCACCACGTGATCAATCTGGCTTACAGAGATGCCAGCGTCGGAAAGCACGTTGTTAAATGGCGTACGGCAGCGACCGAGCAAGTCGGAGGTCATCTCCTCAAAGTGAGCGCGAGTCAAAGTCTCATCCAAATGCACTGGAGTGCCGTCTGGAGTCATTGCCAAGTACTGCATAGAAATCGAGGTAGAAGTAGAAGAGCTAAGCTCCTTCTTTGCCTGCTCAGCAGCTTCCTTCAAGCGCTGCAAAGCAATCTTATCCTTGCTCAAATCAACGCCGTACTTGTTCTTAACTTCGCCAACAAGCCAGTCGATAATCTTCTGATCCCAGTCGTCGCCACCCAGGTGGTTATCGCCATTAGTGGCCTGTACCTGGATTGTGGAGAAGCCGTCGTCATCCTTACCAATCTCAAGAAGCGACACATCGAAAGTACCGCCGCCCAAGTCGAACACCAAAATGCGCTCGTCTTCCTTGCCTTTTTCGAGGCCATAAGCCAATGCAGCAGCAGTTGGTTCGTTAATAATACGCAGCACGTTCAAGCCTGCAATCTTACCTGCATCCTTAGTTGCCTGACGCTGAGCATCGTTGAAGTATGCTGGGCATGTAATAACGGCATCGGTTACTGGCTCGCCAAGGTAGGCTTCTGCATCTCGCTTCAACTTCATTAAAACCTGTGCAGAAATCTCTTGCGGAGTCCACTTCTTGCCATCAATCTCAACAGACCAATCAGTGCCCATGTGGCGCTTTACGGAGCTAATCGTGCGGTCAACGTTTGTAACAGCCTGACGCTTAGCAACTTCGCCAACCAAGATTTCTCCCGACTTGCTGAAAGCCACCACGGACGGTGTTGTACGCGCACCTTCTGCGTTAACAATAACTGTAGGGCTGCCGCCTTCAAGCGTTGCAATGCAGGAGTTCGTTGTTCCTAAATCAATACCTACTGCGCGTCCCATAATATCTCCTAGCTATCTTATCTATGTACCTTTTAATCTATGTACTCAAATTCTTGGCAGCAAGCCTTGCGACTAGCCGCTTTTTCTTTTTACAAAACTTGAGTCTAACACACTCAAGTTATTAAAGTCAAGCATTTTTGCGCGCGTTTCGCAAAAACTTAACACTCCCTCACTCAAGTTTTTAACCTATTTATATAAATTACGCCGAGCACGCTAGAGATTCGAGATTTTTCGCTACGATTCGACAACTTCGAGCTGCGTAATGCGTCAACTATTTCCGCTTTTTGTTGTTAGACACACCGTTTAGAGCTACAAAAAGCGGAAAAATCGCTCTCACTGACTACATCAAGTGCGGTAGAGATTCGAGATTTTTCGCAGCGGATGAAGCGTTTCGTTCGCGCGGTCTGAGCGCGCGAACGTCTTCGCCGCACGTAAAGTCCACTGGACTTTACGTTTGAGCGGCTCAGCGAATCGAAGTGCATTCGCGCGCTACGCTTTAAGCGCTCATGCAAGTCGATTCGCAGTCCTCCGATGGTGATTCGCTGAAGCAGCAAGAAAAATCGAGAATCTCAGGCGTTTAAGCAATACGCAATTGTTCAATCACGTAAGAGGGCTGGGTGATTCTTGGTCGAACAGTATAAGAGCGGCAGCCGATACCAAATAATCCAATGATTCACGCCTACAAACAAACTTCAACCAAAAACAAAAAATTAAAGCCAAATCGGAACAACCGCAACACAAGACAACACGTAAGAGGCGGAGCGTTGTGAGACAAGAAACACCCAGCCCTCCTGCACACCAAATAGGAATCGCGCAACACCAAATAAGAGATATCGCTCGCGCGTTACAGCGCGCTCACGTCTTCGCTTGCGTTGAAAGCACACAGTGCTTTCAACCTTGAGCAAGCTCAGCGCTCTATTCCTCGCGGCTATTAGTAGCCGCTCGGCTGATTTGGCACATAAAGTCCACTGGACTTTATGCTTGAGCCAAATCACGCTTTGAAGGAGCTTGAAATGCGTTATGCAATTTCAAGCTCAGTCAAAGCGCCTCTCGCGCTACGCTTTAAGCGAAAAGGCAGGTCGGAGCGCGTAGAGAAACAAAAATGGCTTGGAGATTATATCCAAGCCATTTTGTGCGTTCACACTACAAAACAAAATGTGAACGCTTTTTTAAGGAACGCTACTAGAGCGCAAACTTTTATCTACTTGAGTGCTTACGGCGCTTAGCAGACACTCCAAGTCCCGCCAGCCCCACAAACACAGCAGCAAACGCGCTTAGCGTTGCGGAATCAACGCCAGTTTGCACTCCCATGCTTCCGCGAGATTTATCTCTTTGAGCAATCACTGCAGCCTTAAAGGCAGCACGAGCTGCACGAAGTCGCATAGTCGCAGCTTCAACCTGCTCGCGAGTGGCATTAGGATCAGCAAGCACGCGGCGAGCGTTTTCTAGAGCATCATTAAGCTCCTTAACAACGCTTGCATTCACGCCATTTGCAACCTTAGTGCCGGCACCGTTAGCAATGTCTGTAAGAGCACCATTCACTTCAGCTTGCAACATTGACTTATCAACAGCGTTTGCGTTATTTGCATTATCCGCGCCATTGTTGCCATTGTTGTTGCTGTCGGAATCGTCATCACTACCCGAACCAAGCGAGTTGTAGAAGTCAATCATCTTCTGCTTTATGCGTTGCAGCTTTCTAAGCGCTTCGTCAACCTGGGCCTGCGTAGCGTTTGGATCCCTGAGCACAGCGTTTGCATCGTTCAACGCCTTGTTGTACTCAGCTATGTCCTTATTGTCTGCAATCAAGAACGGAATCGACTTGCGGAATTCAGGGTCATTGCCCTTCTCTTGGTAGAGCTTGTCCTTATCCGTCTTGTGCTTGCTTACAAGGTCTTCCTTAGCTTGCTGAAGCTTCTTCAAAGCCTCATCAACCTGCGCCTGAGTTGCGTCCTTATCGCCAAGAACCTTATTCGCTTCATCAAGCGCCTTCTTGTACGCGTCTGCTTCTGGGCTTCCTACAGCGTTCTGGAATTCTGGCGTCTTTGCAAAGTCGCCATCCTTACCAGCCTCAGTGTTCAAATCAGACTTATTAGTCTTGTAGCCGTCAGTAATCTTCTTCTTAGCGGCTTGCAATGCATCGAGAGCGTCGTCAAGCTCTTTCTGAGTTGGAGCCTTCTCGCCTGCTGGGAGATCTTTCTTTGGCTTGCCATCCTTATCAAACTTGTCAAGGAGAGTCTTAGCAGCCTGGAGCTTCTTGTTATAGTCGTCAAGATCTTTCTTGGCAGCTTCATCACCCTTCTTAGCATCGGCATTCTGGTACTCAGGCGTATTCTCAAACGTGGTGTCACGCTTGTCATCGTCATCGTACTTTGAATTGTTAACTTCTTCTTGCAAGTCGTGAGGATTGGTCTTGTAGTTAGCAAGAATCTTGTCCTTGATCTCCTTAAGAGCCTTCTTAGCCTCGTCAACTTCTTGCTGAGTTGGGAGCTGATCCTTTGGAACGTCAATCTGCTTATTTGGATCTTTAGGATCAGCAACCTTGCCATCGTTCTTGTCGATGAGTTCCTTAGCCTTTGCCAAAGCCTGCTTATAGGCAGTTAGATCATCAGGTTCTTTGCCATCCTTAGTCTTGCCTTGAAGGTTTTTATACTCAGTTGATTCTTCAAACTTTGGAGTACGCGCAGTGCCATCCTCGTTTTTATCATCAACTTCATTTTGGAGCTTATCAACGTTGGTCTTGAACTTTTCGTCAATTGCCTTTTTAGCATTTTGCAAATCAGTCAGAGCCTGATCTACCTGCGCTTGAGTTGGGCGCTCTTCTGGCTTTGCGTTTGGATCTGGTTTATTCACCTTGTTGAGGAGTTCCTGCGCAGCCTTGAGCGCCTTGTTGTAAGCTTCCAGCTTCTTGGTTGCTGAGTCATCTTTCTTTGCATCCTCTTCAGACTCAGCATTCGCCTTTTCAAGCGCGTTCTTGTATGGAACAGACGCCTCAAACGGAGGTATTACATCCTTGCCCTTGTCATCCTTATCGCCGACTTCGTTCTTGAGCTTGTCGGTTTTGGTCTTGTAATTATCTGTAATCTTGTCTTGAGCGTCTTGCAACTGTTTAAGCAGAGCCTCTACTTGCTCTTGAGTTGCTTTTTTCTTCCAATCTTCGTCATTAAGCTTGTCGGTAACGTTCTTCAGAACATTGTCGAAGCCTGTGTCTTGTCCAGCTTCACCTAAGTCCTTTATAGCATCTTGGTCGCCAGCAGTCTTCTTAGCAACAGCATTTTGATACTCAGGAGTCTTCTTGAAGTCGCCATCTGCAAAGTCTTTAGCAGAAGTCAACGGCTCAAGATTCGTCTTGTAGTTGTCAGTAATCTGCTTCTTAGCTGCTTTCAGAGTGTCAAGCGCATCGTTAATCTGTTGCTGCGTTGGACGCTCGCTGTTCTTCTTCTTGCTTGTATCCTTTGCGTCATTTACTAACTTACGAGCATTGGCAAGAGCCGTCTTGTAAGCAGTAACATCTGCATTTTCATTACCATCGCTCGTCTTAGCTTTAGCATTCTTAAACTCTGGAGAGTCCTCGAACTTGCCATCTACACTAGCGCCTTCGGTATCTGCCTTAGACTTCTCAGCTTCTGTGTTCAAAGCAGTGGTATCAGTCTTGTACTCGTCGAGCTTAGTGCGTGCTGTATCAAGAGCATTAAGTGCATCATTGATTTCTTTTTGTGTTGGTTTTGCATCTTGTGGCGTATTTGCATCACCATGCTTCTTCAAAAGCTCTTGAGCTTTTGTCAAAGCTTCGTCATACGCCTTCTTGGCTGCAGCGGCAGCGTTGTTCTTGGTGTCATCAGGAACAAGCTTGCCGTCCTGCTCCTTCATGAAGTGAGGATCAGACGCATTGCGATACGCATCAGAATCCTTTGTGCCTTCAACAGCTGGATTTGCACCCTCTGCGTCTTTACCGTTCTTATCAACGCTTGCCTGAAGCTTGTCGACATTAGTCTTATAGGCGTCAAGAGCCTTGCGAGCATTGTCGAGGGCGGTCTTAGCGTCGTTGATATCCTTCTGCGTAGCGTTAGGATTGTTCAGCAAATCCTTAGCTGTGTTAAGAGCTTTACCATACTCGTCTACAGCTTTCTTAGCAGCATTGTTCTTGTCGGTATTGTCAGAACCATCATCGTTTTTGTAGCTTGGCAGCGACGCGTTCTTAAACGCAGGGCTTGGATGCGTGGTTGCGTCCTCGTTAACAGACTTAAGCAGAGCGTCAGTCTTGGTTGCAAACTTGTTCAAATCTGCAATAGCGGCGTTCATTTCCTTAAGGATTGTGTCAACATCCCTATCCAGAGGCTCGCCTTGCGCATGTGCCTGAATATTATCCAAGTACGCACCATCTTCAGGGTTGCCGTCCTTATCAGGAGTATTAGAAGTTGGGATTTCTGTATTACCTTGCTTATCCCTAGGCATCTGTTTATTAAGCGCCTGGTTTAGCTTCGCTACTGCGGCTTCATACGCTTCCTTAGCCTTCTTAGCAGCCTCTACCTGGGCTTTTTCTTCTTCACTAGGATTCTGCTTATCGGCAAGTTCCTTTACATTCGCATACGCTGGGCTGTGTTGTATTGCAAGGTCATTAAACACAGCTGCCGAAAGCCTGCTGGTATTAGTTGCATACTTGTCAATAACAGTACGAGCTTTTTCAAGAGCTTTCTTGGCTTCATCAATCTGGTTTTGATCTGGAGCATCTCCACCAGTCTTAGCTTCTTCTAGCTTTTTCTTAAGCGCCTTAGCTTTTTGATAAGCATCGTTGTAATCTTTGAATGCTTTCTTTGCATCAGCGTCGCCAGCTTGCGCCTTATCGAAAGCGTTAAAGTATGCAGGCATCAGGTAACCGCTAAAGTTATCCGCAAGAACTTTCGTAAGTTCATTAGCGTCAGTTGCATAAGTATCATGCAATACTTTTTCGGCCTTAGTTAATGCATCTTTAGCATCATCAACTTCTTTTTGAGTTGCTTTGTCGTTCTTAAGAACCTCACGAGCCTTCTGCAGCGCATTGTCATAGTTTTCAACAGCGGTTTTAGCAGCTTGTTTTTCTTGCTCGCTTGCGCCGTTATCTTTCTTATTAAGCGCATTCTTGTAGAAGGTACTCTGCTTGCTTGCATCATCCTTATCAGGATTATCAAAGGTGAGCTTTTCAGCAGTTATAAGCTGCGACTTATCTGTTGCTTTAGCGTCAAGTGCCTTCTTAGCATTCTCAAGAGCTGTAATTGCAGCGTTAACGTCCTTTTGAGAAGCATTTGGATCTGCTGAAAGATCCTTTGCCTTCTTTACAGCCTCATCGTAAGCTTTGCGCTCTTCCTTAGTGGAGTTCTGGTAGGTTGGGTCGGCAGTCTTGAGCTTGTCGTCGCCAGTCTTAGTAGCATCGCCCGTATTCACTGTGCCATGCTCAGCGATAGCAGCGTTAAGCTTGTCCTTGTTAGTGCTGTACTTATCAAGCTCCTTACGCGCAGCATCGAGCTTAGCCTTGGCTTCGTCAACAGCCTTTTGCGTGGCGTTCTTGTCTTCCTTTAACGTCTTAGCGTCTTCGAGAGCCTTGTCGTAAGCCTTCTTAGCCTCTTTAGCTTCATCATTTTTCTTGGTATCAGGCTTGCCATCAGATGTCTTAAAGTCAGGCTCAGTAACATTCTTGTACTTATCGCTAGCTTTTGTACCAGTTGTAGCTTGTTGACCTTCAGCAGGCGTACCATCTTCGGTTATCGACTTATCCAAGCCGTCCTTGATGGTGTCAGGACCATCAAGCTCGGCGCGCGCCTTATTCAGCTTAATCGTTGCGTTATCAACCTCAGCCTTAAGGTCTTCACTTAAATCAGCATCAGCTGTAGTTCCAACTTTCTTAAGTGTTTCTTTAGCAGCATCAAGAGCTTTTTCATACGCATCTTTCTTATCTTTAGACGCGTTGTAGTACTTAGACTCGGTAGGAACGTCTGTGTTGTCAACCTTAGTTGTCTTGTGCTCACCAATCGAATCCGAAAGTTCTTTCGTCTTATGATTCGTCTGCGGCACAAAGATAACGTTAATTGCCTTAGAAGTATTGTTTGGATTCTTTCCATCTGGGTGTGTGTACACATACTGGTAGGATTCCATGCCATACGGAGCAACAAACAGACGCGCTCTATAGATCTTGCCGTCCTTAGACGCAACTTTTACGGGTTCAGCACCATCGTTCCACGTATAGCTATCTGCCTTTGCGAGCACATCACCCATATTTACATCGGTGCCTGTGATCTGAGGATCACCAGTCCAATAGCCGCTTTTCATAATGCCAAGCGTAAGCTCGCCTGTTGGCTGACCATTTTGCAGTATGTAACCAACATGCGATTTCTTTTCTTGTCCAGGAGCGCCTTCATGGTCGAGATTCTCGCCGCCCGTAAGTGTACGCAAACCTTCTTTGCCAGTCTTCGGCGTAGCTGTGAGCAACTTAGTAACGTCGCCAGACTTGAACGCCACAGCCTTGGTTGGATCATAGCGGTAAATGATGGTCTTGTGGTCTTCGCTCCAAGAGAGACCCTCATCACTGTCACGACCGTCAATCTGATTTTTCTTCCACGAAACGTCGTAATCCTCGCGAATATTCACAAACTTCGTTAGCTTGCTCTTCGTTATATCAGACGTAAACTCGGCAACCGCTTTATCAGTTTTGATCTTAACGGTAATCGCGTTCTCTTGCCGACCATTTGAAATGCCCTGATTTGCATGACCAGACGCAGTAAGATTGCCTGTAAGGTACGAAAGTGAAATCTGGTCTACGCTGGTAAGACCAAGATCTTTGTTGGCTTTGTTGGCTTCAAAAATAGCCTGCTTAATACTCTTAATTTCCGCATCGGAGTAAGCAAGTGGGTTGTAAACGAAGGTTGCTTTATCGCCAGTTGGAACAGTAACATCAGCTTCTGCAATCTTCTTCAACACAAGTTCGCGCAAAGGAATCTTAGGAGCGTCCGCAGCATCAACGCCAGTGAAGTTGATAGTTACCGTGTTGTCATCGTTAATGGTGACTTTGTCTTCCGACACATGATTAAGGCGCGCAAGCTTCTTCTTAATATCCGTTTTTACCTCTTCGGATACCTGGGACAGGTCTTCAACAGTTGGCTTATCAATACGCGTATCGTAGCGCGCAATGGTAAGAGGCAGCACGTCAGACTTGTAGCCAAGGTCGGAAATAAGGTATGTCTTGAGGTTATACACGCCCGTAACATATGTTTTTGGCTCGCCTGACTTTGAAGTTTCCTTGTTAATAACGGTAGCTAACTGATTAGCGTCGTACGCCTGATCAGCGTTAATAATTACCTTGTTTTCAGCGGTATCTGGCGTAGTGTCAAGCTTCTTTTCGTTATCTTTGTCACGCACGCCAACGCCTTTAGCTGTGCTTGCAACTTGAATTTGATCGCGGAGCGACTTACCATCCTTGCCTGCAGTAGGAGCATCAAGGGCTTGCTGAAGCTTTTCACGAATGGTTTTATCTTCAAGCTTTTGATCGTATCTTAAAACAAACGAGCCAGTCTTTTTAGGTGGAATAAGTGTTGCTGCACGTGCAATATTCGTCTTATACAGCAGAACTTCTTTACCGTCAGTACCTTTTCCGTACACATAAATGCAACGGTTTGCCGCATAACCCACAGCTGGCATATTGTTGTTTCTATAGAGCTTGTTTACAGTAAGAGTAGCAGAGCCGTCATTGTTTGTAGCAAAAGCATATTCACCCGAATAAGGTTGATGCGCTTTATCGTCACCAGTCTTGTATTCAACAAAATCCTTTGCGTTTCTACCATTGATGTCGATGTTATCGTTCGGGAAAATAGCTACCTTAGTAACAGCAATACCATCAGCTGATTTAAGTGTAATTTTAACGGAAGTATTCTGACCGTTGTCAATATACGTATTGTCAGTCGAACCCCACGCATACATGTTTGGAAGCGTGTCTTTTGTTTCTTTTGAAATCGTTATCTCACTGTTAACTGTTGCAGGTGCAGGTGTAGCTGCGCGATCCTGGCCATTATTTGAGCCAGTTGTAACTTCTGCAGGAGTGCTACTTGCTGCATAAGTGTTAGTTTCTGCAGGAGCGCTACTAGGTGCAGGAGCGTTATCTGTAGTCTCCTTATTAGTCTCAGCGCCTTCAGCGTTTACTACAGTCTGATCAGCCTGCTTCTTAACTTCAGCCTGCTGATTCTGGTTATCAGCCTGCTGCTTTTCATCAACTTTCTTCTTAGAATCGTCATTCTTAGCAGTTACATCCTGCGTATTTGCAGGCGCAGAAGGATCAACAGGCGTAGAAGTAGCCTCCGCAGCCATTGCAGGAGTTGCGCCAAAAGCAATCGCCGCGCCAGCAATCACGCCAGCAGCACCAACAGAAAGAGCAGCCACCTTACGAATATCAACAGCCTTCGCAGCCTTATCCTTTGCAGAACCAGATGTCTTGTTGGCGTGTTTACCAGATTTTGTAGTCATGTTCTCCTCTTTCGTGAGTTTAATTCGATTTACTTGATATTGCTTTGCGCACCGACCGCGGCTCTCAAAGCCCTATAGTTTTTAACAATAGATTTACAAAGTCTTATAGCGTACATCTATAATGATGTAGTCACCCTTTGATAAATCATTATAACATTTTAGAAAAAATTTTGAAGACAACTAACAAATGTTTATAGCTTTTGGGGGTACATACCCCCCCCCCCCAAGCCTTTTATTTCAAGGGTTTTTGCGAGATATTTTTTTCAAAAATTCTTGCGATTCTGGCGAGTCAACCGCCATTTTTAGCCTAATTATCTAAACATTTGTATATAAGACAACTCACGTATAATATGAGACAACTCACACTTTTAACCCTCTGCAGCGCGCTTATGAATTCGCTGCAAGCATCAACTTTTCCCGATTTTGTAGCTCGACACGCCGTGAATCGCTACAAAATGCGGAGTTGTCTTCCGCTTTTTGTTGTTAAACACACCGACTAGAGCAACAAAAAGCGGAACCAATTGACGCACTTTGTACCAAATTTGACCCAAAACACGTACAAAAAGCGGAAGTATCGCTCGCGCTGACTGCATTAAGTATGGTAGAGATTCGAGATTTTTCGCCGCTATCGAGGCGTATCGCTCGCGCAGTTACAGCGCATTACAACGCGCTGCGAAGTAAAATCTCCTCAAGCGCGCGCTTAACCGAATCAGGCAACGTGCACTTCCATTGCGCCCACTTAGCAACCTCTGGGTGCTGCGGCGCATGCGCGTTAGTCAAGTCAACGCTTTGCTGGTAGCACTCAAACTCGCTCTCGCTAGTGTACTCAAGCGCGCAAAGCTCACTTATAGCACTCGCGCTGCCATCAGCCTGGCAAATCGCGTCAAAAGCAATCTCCTTGCCGCGGTACGGCATTTGCGCTTGTAAAAGCAACCTGTAGCAATCGCCAATCTTAGGGTCTTGCGCAATGCACAGTCCGCCATCAACAATCACGCGCACGCAATCGCCAACAGGCACATTGCGCACAGAAACAGTAAGACTTAAGTCGCCCTCTTCGCCTTCATATAAAACTTCTACAGCTTTAGATTCAAGCTGATTTTCCCCAACAAAAACGCGAACGCGCGAAAAGTCTGGGCAAGCAACGCCTCTAAACACTACGCTCCAATCGCGCTTAGAAGGCAGCGAAGAAACGGCACTAGCGCATCCTTTTGCTGCATCAATCACAAATTGCGTAGACGCGTTGCCATCGCGCCAAATAAGCTCCATGCGCGTATCGGCAGTTTTCCCAGCGCACGCGTCTTCAAATCGGCCATTATCTTCGCGCATAACAAACTCGCCGCAATCCCCTGGGAATGCAAGAATGCGCAAAGATCGCGGATTTTCAACGCTATTAACAGCAGCAGCCGCCTGATCGCTACTTGCGCAAGACGCTTCACTTGGCAAAACTTGCATTGGAATAATGGCCCCAGCGCGCGCAAACGCTGGCACGCGGTCGATTCCTCGCCAAACCTCAAATCTGCGGCCAGCACCGCCGCGCGAAACATAGCGCCTTCCGTCAAAGAAATCGTACCAATCGCCTTCTGGAAGCCAAACGGCAGTGCATCCGCGCTCAACTTGCGCGCACCCTTTGCTAACGATTGGCGCAACAACAAGCTGGCTGCCAAAACGGTACTCGTTCGGCATCTCGTATGCTGCAAGCGTTTCTGGCGATTGCCAATACATTGGCTCTACAATTGGTCTGCCATCAACCGCCGCGCGATAATTCATCGTATATAAATAAGGCAGCAATTGCGCGCGAAGTCGCAGCATTTTAACCATCGCATTGCGCGTCTCGGCTGGGAAATTCCACGGCTCTTTGCCAGCAAACGGCGAGCAGCTGGAGTGAAGGCGATTAATCGGGCTAAACGCGCCGAACGCATACCAGCGCGCCTCCAGCTCATCGCATCGCACACCAAGCATGTGTCCACCAATATCGTGACTCCACCAACCGTATCCAATGTTGGAAGCTGTGGCCGTAAAGTAGGTTTGGAAAGCCAGCGAATCCCACGTTGTTACGCTATCTCCCGAAAATCCCACTGGGTAGCGGTGCGAGCCTGGCCCCGCGTAGCGCGAGAACGTAAGCGGCCACGCGCCGCCGCGCCCCGAATCCTGGTAATGCACGTGGTTAAGCATCCAAAGCGGATCCAAGCCAGCCTGCTTTGTAACTCCGCCCTGCTGCCAGTCAATCCACCAGAACCCAACGCCCTCGTTCTCCATGCGCCGATGCATGTTTAGGTATGCGCGCAAAAAGCGCGGATTTGTAAGGTCAAACTCAACTGCCTTGCCGCTTGCTGGATCAATTCCCATATCGCGCGCAACTTGCGCATAGTCTTCTTCAAACGCGCGCACGCCGTCTCGCGGATGCAAATTAAGCGTTACGGCAAGCCCTTCGCTGGCAAGTCGGCGCAAAAACGCGCGATGATCTGGGAACAAATCGCGGTTCCACGTGTAGCCAGTCCATCCCGAACCGTACTTTGAGTCAACATCCGTTACGTGCCAATCCATGTCGATTACGGCAGTAGAGAACGGTATGCCTTCGCGCTTAAATCGGCTCATCAGCTGCAAATATTCGTCTTGACTGTACCTGTAGTACCTGCTCCACCAGTTGCTTAGCGCGAATCGCGGAAGGAGCGGCTGCGCGCCTGTGAGCTTGTAAAAGTCGCGAATTGCGCCTATATAGTTGTGACCGTAGCCAAAGAAGTATAGGTCTTTAGAGTTTGATTTAGGTGATTCGGCAGATTCGCCAGACACGCCGCCATTCGCCTTTGCGCGCGGCTCCACCCATGCTCCGTATGGGTTTTCTTTTCCATCAACAGCAGCCGCGTACGCGATTTGTGCCGAGCGCGAATCGTCTAACACGGCCCACCCATCGCGAGATATTACGCCCGTTCCAAGCTTTACGGATCCATCCGCCTCGTCCACTGTTCGAGCAGTGCCGAGCAAATTGCCGTGGCATTCGTCGCCGTAATGCCACGTGTTGAATTGCGAGCCTGGCACTCCGCGCACAACAATGCTCAAGCCCTCTTTGCTAAACGGCTGCTGGTTGTACGAAATCAACAGTTTTTCGGTTTCGACTTCTATCCAGCCATTTTCTAAGTTTTTTACACTATATTTTGGATTATAAGATTTTGGATTAAAAGCGCGCGATGCCTCATCTTCGGTTGCTTGCGACTTTTCCGCGGCAAACTGCGTGCCAGCCTCGAAGTTTCGTCTTACAACTGTTTGCGTAGGTGCGTCTACAAATTCGCCGTTTTCGCTCCACTCAAGGCGCACAAGCGAATCCGTGATTAACGTGATGCGCCAATTTTTGCCGCTTATAACCTGCGATTCTTTAGCTTTAGACAGCGGATTTTTAGCGTAATCGTAAAAAATATGCGCGTCTTGCACGCCATGCGATTCTGGCGCGTCTTGCACACCCTGCGCGTCTTGTGGATTCAAAGTCATCTTATGCCTCTTTGCTTTGCTTTGTTACTGCTTTGCTGCATTAATTACGTTGCTTTTCTGCATTAATTACGTTGCTGCGTTGCATCTTCCAAAATCATACAGCAAACGTTTGCATTTACAAAACGATACGCGCAGCGCAAAAATCGCCAGCAACCGCGCCGTAAAAATTACGCCACTCTTCTAAAGACTAAATAAAAATTAAAACATATATATAGGGACTAAAAACTAAAGACTTAAAGCCAAAGGCTTAAGATAGCTCCTAAAGCAGAATCGTGAACACGCTTGCGATTACAAGCATAAGCGGATACCACGCATACATAAGCCAGCGGAATTGCTTAGTTTGCTTAGGGCCGTCGCCGTACGGACTGCGATAGTGCAGAACAGCCACGCCAACTCCTGGCGCCAAAAGCGACATAGCACCGAAAGCGCCAGCAATCAGCTCCATGCGAATCTCGTGGTTTTCTAGGAACCTAAAGATAAGAACAAATCCTAAAAGTAAAGCTCCGCCCCAAAAAATATTCTGCCTAAAGCCGACTTTGCCGAAAAGATTCCACAATATTCCTGCAACCAGGATCACTGCGATTGACGCCACTTTTTGCGCACCCTTAAAGCGCGCGCGAACCATGTCGATTCCCGAAAGCACAAAAAGCGCAATAACAAGCCCAAACACTGGGTTTTGCGAGCGCATATCGAAAGCGCAACCAAAGGTTGTAAAGTCGTACGGAACCTCGCAAATAAGCGCAAGCACAAGAAGGCGGAGCGTGTAAAGGTTGAGGTTATGCGTGTTTTGATATCCGCGAACGAGCAGCCACGCGTACCACGGCAGAGCCGACCAGCTTATAACTTCGCACACTACGGCAGCGGTGAGGCTCCACATGTTGGAGTTGGAAAGGCCGCCAAAAAGGTGCGGAATCACGGTTGTGCCAAATGCGCTGAGCATCATCATTACAGCGCCGAGCAGCTTGAACTTTTTGAGCGTAATCCCCATTTTTATGTTCTTGTCTGCGCGGATCTTTGGTTTTAGCGCGTCCATAATTCACCTCTTGCTAGCACTCGTTGCGTTAAGTGCGTATATAAGTACGTATATAAGTACGTATATTACGCCAAGCGTGGTAGAGATTCGAGATTTTTTGCAGCGGATGAGATGTTTCGCTCGCGCGGTCTAAGCGCGCTCGTGTCTTCGCCGCACGTAAAGTCCACTGGACTTTACGTTTGAGCGGCTCAGCGAATCGAGGTGATTTCTCGCGCATTACGCAGCTCGAAATCGTCGATTCGCAGCATGAAATGGTGATTCGCTGAAGCAGCAAGAAAAATCGAGAATCTCAGGCGACTAGCGATACGCAATTGTTCAAGCATGCAAGAGGGCTGGGTGATTCTTGGTCGAACAGTATAAGAGCGGCAGCCGATACCAAACAATCCAATGGCGCATGCCTACAAACAAACTTCAACCAAAAACAAAATCAAAGCTAAATCGGAACAACCGCAACAACAAACTACACGTAAGAGGCGGAGCGTTGTGAGACAAGAAACACCCAGCCCTCCTACACACCAAGCAAGGAAAATCGCTCGCGCAACACCAAACGATGAAACGGATTATAAAGCAAACAGGGCAAAGGACTGCGCGCCGAGTTTAAGCGCGGAAGAATCGCAAGCAACCGCCCCAATCGAAAGCCGCGGCCGCAAAATCGCCTCTGGTGTAAGCCCTGCAAGCGCGCTAAGCGCAATCGTCTCCTCGTTTAATCCAGGATTCATAACCACAATGATTCGTTCTGTAGAGGATTCGCCATCCGACACAGCAGACACATCCGACACATTCGACCCAGCCGCGCATCGCTCGTACGCAAAACTGCGACCATCCACAGGCGCGTGCAACACTCGCCAAGTGGCGTCCGCGTGCAACGCCGCGCATTCGTGACGCAAAGCAATCAGCGCGCGCACCCAGTTAAGCAGCGAATCGCCATTCTGCTCCTGCCCCAAAACCGTTGGAATCTCGCCACTTTGCACGGCCTGCTTACGCGAGTTTGCGCAAGTCCTTCCATCCGCGCGCGCCTCAACAGGCAAGTACAACTTCGACTTTGCAGCCGCAGAGAATCCAAAATTCTTCGAATCATCCCACTGCATTGGCGTACGCGTGCCCGTGCGCGCATAACCGCCCTCTTTTGTAGGAATATCGCGATATTTCATGCCGATTTCGTCGCCGTAATAAACAAACGGCACACCTGGCATTGTAAGAATCATGCCAAACGCAATCCGCCTTTCGCGCTCGCTTAATCGCGGAGCCAGGCGTGGAGTATCATGATTGCACGTTATAAAGCTAAAATAACCCTCGTTGCAAGTGGCCTCATACTGTGGGCAATAATCGTCTAAAAATGGGCAAATACTGCCACCGCCGCGCGCATTAAAGTAGCTGTGGTCGTGCTCGGGATTGCTGTCTAGCGCATTATCCACATCGCGAGCCAAGCGCGCGTAACCGTTAGGATTCCCATCCCAGCGCCAATTCAAATAGAAGTCCATGTCGAATCCAGCAGCCAGCGCCTGACGCGGCCTGCCCCACTCCGAAACGAAAGCAGCCTGCGGATACTCGGCTTTTACAGTGCCCAGCATTTCTTGCCATGCGCGAATCGTGTTGTCTTTGCCAAGGCTTCCCTCGCCATTGTTGTCGTCGTTTTTTACAAGCGAATCCGCCATGTCTACACGGAATCCGTCTGCGCCGAGCGCAAGCCAGAATCGCATAACATCAACCATCGCGGCACGCGTTTGCGCAGCCTCATTAGAATCTGGCGCGGATTGCCACGCGCGATCTCTATGCGCAAAGCCGTAATTTAGCGCTGGCTGGCATTTAAAGAAGTTAAGAATATACGTTGCGTCTCGCTCGCTTTCTCCGCCAATAAACGGCATGGAATAGCCGCTAAACGCGCTGTCTGTCCAAATATATCGCTTGCTAAACTCGTTTTCTTGCGCGCGCGAGCTTTGCTTAAACCACTCGTGCTCTTCGCTTGTGTGCCCTGGAACCAGGTCTAGCAAAATGTGCATTCCGCGATTGTGCGCTTCACTAAAAAGACGTTGCAAATCCTCGTTTGTGCCGTAGCGCGCTGCCACTTTTTTGTAGTCGCGCACGTCGTAGCCTGCGTCCTTAAATGGCGAATCGTAGCAAGGATTTAACCAGATTGCGTTGCAGCCAAGTGATTTTACGTATTCGAGTTTTTCGATTATGCCTGGAATATCGCCGATTCCGTCGCCGTTTGAATCGTAGAAGCTTTGTGGGTAGATTTCGTAGAATACGGCGTCGCGCAGCCATTGCGCATGTTCGTTTTGCATATTTCCCCCGTTCGGTTGGTTTTGTTGGCGTGACTTATCTTTTATTTTACTATTAACATTCTTGCTTTTGTTTCCGCATTTTGTACCAGATTTGACCTAAATCACGTACATTCTCGGGCGCGACGACCTGCCTGAGCGCTTAAAGCGTAGCGCGCGAAGGCAGGTAATCGTTCGCGCGGTCTAAGCGCGCGAACGTCTTCGCCGCCGTAGAAGCACACCGTGCTTCTACGCTAAGCGGCTCAGCGCTCCGAATTACCTTTTCGCGCTACGCTCTAAGCGAAAAGGTAGGTCGGAGCGCATTCAAAATAAAATTCCGATAAATTTACTGATTTACAGAATAAAATACAACTTCTTATCAAGAATAACCGACTTTAACGGAAATTTTTCTAATAGCGCGCAACATGATTTGCCAACTACAATATATACGTGTATACTACACATTGCTTATAAACAGATTTCAACAACAAATGTGACGCTGCAAAAACGCAGCAAAACGTCAAAGTTGCGCCACATGAAATTTGTTACTATGCCACCAAAGAACATGCCAAGCTGGCATGATATAGGAGGTCAAGGATGACGAATATGAAGAAAGTGCTGGGCGCAGGCCTCGCAATCGCCACTATGTTTGGATTTGCTGCATGCGGTTCTAGCACCAATGCTGGCTCCAGCAGCAAGTCGAACCCAGTAAAGCTCACCGTATGGTCTTCTTCCGAAGATCAGAAGGCTGGCGGCTGGATTCAGGCTATGGAGAAAGCCTTCCAGAAGGATCACCCAGAAGTTACTTTTAAGAACGCTGTTGTTGCACCACCAGATGCTGCTAAGACAGTTAAGCAAGATGCTAAGGCTGCTGCCGATGTTTATCTGTTCCCTAACGATCAGCTCGGCGACTTGGTAAAGGCAAACGCAATTGGCGAGTTGAGCGATGACGCTGCAAAGCAGGTTAAGGAAGACAACGATGAGACCATCATCCAGTCTGTAACCGCTCAAGACGGCAAGCTTTATGGCGTTCCATACATGGGCAACACTTGGTTCATGTACTACGATAAGTCCAAGTTCTCCGACGAAGACGTTAAGTCCCTCGATAAGATGCTCGAAAAGGGCAAGGTTGCTTTCGACATTAGCAACGCTTGGTACCTTCCAGGCTTCTACCTTGATGGCAACATGACCCTCTTCGGTGAGAAGAGCAACGACGGCAAGGCTGGCATCAAGATTGGTGACAAGGCTGCCGAAATCACTAAGTATGTTGCAAAGCTCATTCAGAACAAGAACTTTGTAATGGATGGCGATGGCGCTGGCTTGTCTGGCATTAAGAACCACACTGTTGACGCTTACTTCTCTGGCTCTTGGGATGCTGGCGACGTAAAGAAGGCTTTGGGCGACAACTACGCTGCTGCTCAGCTTCCAAAGTTTAAGTCCGAAGATGGCGAGCACCAGATGAAGTCCTTCGCTGGCTCTAAGGCTGTTGCTTACAACCCTAACTCCAAGGCTCCAGAGATGGCCGCTAAGTTCGCTGCATTCCTCGGTTCTAAGGAATCCCAGGAGCAGATGTACAAGCTTCACGGCGACATCCCAGTTGCTAAGGCTTTGAGCGATCTTGTTAAGGATAACCCAGCCGCTGTTGCTCAGATGAACACCATTGCTAAGACTTCTGTCTTGCAGCCAACCGTTCCAGAAATGGGTGCCTTCTGGGATCCAATGAAGACCTTCGGTACTGCATTGGCCAACAAGGAAGTCAACGACGGCAACGCCGCTGCAAAGATTGCAGACTTCCAGAAGGGCTTTGAGGAAGCTCTTAAGAAGTAAGTATTAACTTACAAACTATTTTCTAAATATTATTTTCTTTTAAAAGAAAATAATATTTAGAAAAACACGGCAAGGACGCCCCGCTCCCCTAAGAATAGTAAATCGGGGCGGGGCGTTCTTTGCTTGTATAAGCCCCACAATTTTACGGAAAGGCATGTCATGACTGGCACGACATCCACCAAGCGAGGGAAGCGAAAGAAGGCACCTTCTGCCGATGAATTTGTGGCTCCTTCGCAATACTCACTACAGGAGGCTGCAAAGCACGCAGACGCACTGTCTTGGGTTTCGATAATTATCTTCGGTTTTGGTAACTTCGTTCGCAAACAGTACGTGAAAGGTCTCGTATTTCTTCTATGCGAGGCTGGAGTTCTTGCCTTCTTGGCCACAACTGGCGCGGAATATTTACCAAAATTCGGTACTCTCGGCACTAGAAAGCAAGGCAGAGTAAAGATTAACGGCTTCTGGCACTACGTTGCTGGAGATAATTCTGTTGAGATTTTGCTGTATGGCGTTATGAGCATTGCAGCAATTATTGTTTTAGTTTATTTGGCTACTTTGTCTTTGCGCAGCGCATACAAGGCTCAATCCTTTGTAAAGCGCGGAGAAAAGCCTATCACCTTTGTTAAAGATGTTGAATCTTTGCTCGACCGCCACGCGCACGTTGGTTTTATGACTCTTCCAACCGCTGGAATTGTTCTGTTTACGGTATTGCCATTAGCATTCATGATTTCAATGGCGTTTACAAACTACGACCGTGACCACACACTTCTTTTCCACTGGGTTGGCTTAAACAACTTTGTTAAGATTCTTGGAAACACAACTGGAACCATTAATGCTGGAATCTTCTTCGATGTTTTGATTTGGACCCTTGTTTGGGCCTTCTTCGCTACATTCTTGAACTTCTTCTTCGGCATGTTTATGGCAATGATTATTAACAGGCGCACCACTCGTCTTAAGAGCTTGTGGCGCGTATGCTTCTCGCTTACAATCGCAGTTCCACAGTTTGTGTCTTTGCTCGTTATGCACAGCATGCTGCAAAGAGATGGCGCTATTAACCGTCTTCTCATCTCTTCTGGATGGATTCATTCTCCACTTCCATTCTTCCAGGACGCTACATGGGCAAGGGTTACCGTTATTCTCATCAACCTTTGGGTCGGTATTCCTTACACAATCATGCAAATCACTGGTATTTTGCAAAATGTTCCAGCAGAACTTTATGAGGCTGCAGAACTTGACGGTGCAAGCTGGTGGCAGCGCTTTATGAACGTTACTATGCCATACATCTTCTTTGTTATGACTCCATACTTAATTACAACGTTCACTGGCAATGTTAACAACTTCAACGTTATTTACCTCTTGTCTGGCGGCGAGCCAACACCAATCGGCTCTTCGGCAGGTAAGACTGATTTGCTCATCACATGGCTGTACAAGCTTACGGTTGATAAAGATAACTACAGCATGGGCGCGGTAATCGGCATTATGACATTCATTGTGCTTGCGATTGTTGCTTTGATAACATACCGCAACTCTGGCTCCTACAAGAATGAGGAGGGATTCCGGTGAGTAATAAGAAGGATCTTATGCAAAGCGAACAAACTGTGCATAGCACACGCAGCGTTCCATTCTGGCGCGATCAGCGCGTGCGCCGCATAATCGGAGATATCATCACTCATATCTTCCTGATTATTATGTCTATTATTTGGCTCGCGCCAATCGTATGGGTGTTCTTGGAAAGCTTTAACCAAAACACCGCTCCATACCAGACAACGTTCTTCCCAACTAAGTACACGTTTAATAATTACATTCAGCTGTTTACTGAGCGAGAAGTTCTTGACTTCCCACGCATGTTCTTGAACACCTTGATTGTGTCTATTTTCGTGTGCATTATCTCTCTGTTCTTCGTGCTTGTAGTAGCGTTCTGCATGTCTCGCTTGCGTTTCCGCGGTCGTAAGACATTTATGAACATTGCTTTGATTCTTGGCATGTTCCCAGGCATCATGGCAGTTATTGCTATCTACTTCATTTTGAAGGCTTTTGGCTTAACGAATGGCTCTGTTGTTCTTATTTCCCTGATTATCGTTTACTCTGCTGGTAGCGGCATGGGCTTCTACGTTATGAAGGGTTATATGGATACGATTCCAAAGTCTTTGGACGAGGCCGCCTACTTGGATGGCTGCACAACTTGGCAAGTATTCTATAAGATTATTCTTCCAATATGCAAGCCTATGATTGTGTTCCAGGCTATTGTTAGCTTCTTGGGTCCATGGCTTGACTTCGTTCTTGTTAAGACGATTGCTCGTACTCAAGATAATTACACTGTGGCTTTGGGCTTGTACCAAATGTTGCAGAGAGAATACATTAATCACTGGTTCGCACGATTCTCCGCTGGAGCTGTGTGCGTTTCCATTCCAATCGCAATCCTGTTCATTGTTATGCAACGATTCTACGAAGAGTCGATGTCTGGCTCTGTTAAGGGATAGTAAGCTCTGCATTAATTGTAGAGTTTGGTGAAATATGGGGGCCGAGCGTTAAAAGCGTTTCGGCCTTCGTATTTTATGCTAAATAATTTAATAAAATACAAAAGGATATATTCATGACGTTCCCACCTTCAACACAATGGCCAGTTTATTCGGGGCAGCTCGGATTCTCGCTTAACGAAAAATCGACCACTTTTACGCTTTGGGCGCCAACAGCATCGTGCGTAACACTGCGACTTTTTGAAACAGGAAACAACAGTGAACCTTTCAAAACACGCGATTTGAAGCCATTGCGCGACGGAGCATGGAGAACGTCAATATTGCAAAGGCTAGATGGCGTTTACTACGACTTTCTTGTGACCTTTGCAGACGGAAAAGTGAATCGCACAAGCGACCCATGGGGCATTGCTAGCGGCGTAAATGGCGAGCGCAGCCTTGTTATTGACGAGAATCGCGTGGCTCCTGCTGGGTGGCACAAAGACAAATCGCCAGAATTTGTGCGCCATGCAACTGTTGTGTGGGAGATGCACGTTGAAGACTTTAGCAGCAATAAAAATGGCGGATTTAAGCCAGAACACCGCGGTCAGTATCTTGCTTTTACAGATTCGCATACGACTTTAGATGCGGATAGCAACTTCCCTACTGGAATCGACTATCTTAAAAAACTTGGCGTAACTCACGTTCAACTAATGCCAATCTACGATTTTGCAACTGTGGATGAGGTTGCGATTTCGTCTGCTCGCAAAAACGGCGAGAGCGTGGATTCGCTTTACAATTGGGGCTACGACCCTCACGCGTACAACGTGCCAGAAGGCGCATACTCCAGCAACCCGTACGATGGCACGGCAAGAATCCGCGAGTGCAAGGCAATGATTGGCGCTTTGCACAAGAATGGCATGCGCGTAGTGATGGATGTTGTTTATAATCACATGTTTGAAGCAGCATCGAACGCGTTTGAAAGCGTTGCTCCTGGCTATTTTTGCAGGCGTAAAGAAGATGGTGGATTTGCAAACGGATCGGGCTGCGGCAACGAAATGGCTTCCGACCACCCAATGTTTAGGCGTTTTATGATTGAGTCTATTTTGCATTGGGCGCGCTGCTACCATGTGGATGGTTTTAGGTTTGACCTTATGGGCTTAGCGGATGCGCAAACTTTGAACATGATTCGCGCCGAACTAGATAAGCTTGATGGCGGCAAAGATATTCTTATGTATGGCGAGCCGTGGGGTGCGGCTGCTGCAGCTGTTGGCGATGACTGCCCTATGGGAGATAAAGCTGGGCGCGGCTTCCTTGATTCTAGAATCGGCTGGTTTAGCGACGAGTCTAGAGACACGCTTAAGGGCAACGTTATGGATCATCGCGACCGAGGCTATGTAAACGGCAACGAGTTCTGGACGGCAGATCCTGTTCGTAACGCGTTTAATGGCTGGCGTGGTATGCCTTGTGCTGGCAAGAGTGTTGGTCAGATTGTGCAGTACGTTTCTGCTCACGACGATTTGACTTTGTGGGATAAGCTGTGTATTTCTATGCGCGATAACGCGTCTAGCTGCGATTTTGACGCAAGCGATCCAAACAGCGTTGCAGACATCTTCAGCGCTAATATTCTTAGCGCTGGCATAATTTTGTGCTCTGCTGGAATGCCATTTATGCTTGGCGGCGAAGAGTTTGGCCGCACTAAGCACGGTTGCGATAACTCCTATAATCGCGGAGTTGCTATGAACCAGCTTGATTGGTCTAGAGCTAAACGATTCCAACCACTTGTAGAGTGGTATAGCGCGCTTATAAAACTTCGCGCTAAGAATGCGGAGTTTTACGATGCTCAGCACACTCGTCTTAATGCATCCGATAATTCTGTTCTTGCGGAACAAATTGAAAGCGACTTGATTGTGTGCGCTAATCCTATGAAAGATGCGTCTGCAACGGTTGATTTGCCTGAGCTTTGCGCAAGCCGCAAAAAATGGCGCTGTGTGCTGGACTCCAGCGAGTACTTTGATAGATGGATTGGCAGCGCTTCCGTCAGCCGCGCATCAATGCTTTGCGATGATAATGGCGATCAGCGCGCCGTTCATATTCCGCCGCGTACTTTTGTTGTGTTAAGCAACAAGCGCGCTTGATTGCTCGAGTTCTTGAGCGCGCGTAAATCGCAATTTATCCCGATTTTGTTCCCTTATTCTTGTGATTTGGAAACAAAGTCGGGATTATTTTTTTATTATTTTTGGATTATAGTTGAATATTATATTTTTTAATACTGAGTCAAATACTGAGTCAAATACTAATATTTCAAGGCAGAACCTTGTAATTTCCTTAATTGTTCCTTATAAATTGCCAAAGTGAGCGAATTATTCCTGCTGTTCTGCTAGAATCATTTTTAGACTTTATACCCCCCTTGCGTATGTTCGCGATGGTGGAGAGGAGAAAGTTCAGTAACAAGACAGAGACGCAAAACTTAATAAACAGTTAGCGCTTTGATCTTACAACTTGATAATTAAACAAATATCCCCACCCCCCAAACCTAAATGATTTGAAGAATGAGGTAAATATGAACGCTAAGATTGCAGCCGCCATCTCTTTGGGAGCAAGCTCTTTGGCTCTTATTGGAAGCATAAGCATTGCAAACGCAGCCAACGCTGCCACGACTACAACCTTGACGCAAGCGCAAACTATAAGCGCAACTCCAGTTTCTGCTAGTGTGCAAGCAGGCGAAGGCTTTAGCCGCGTGAGTGAACCTGTTACTATTGATCCGCAAGGCGATTCTGCTGGCGCTTCTGATGCTTCTGGAAAGACTCAAGCTCCTGGTGTTGCTGGCGATGCGGCTGGAGCGACTGCTGCTGGTAGTCAAGCAGATGGTGCAGAAAAAAACACCGTACCTGATCAAGATTCTAATCCTAAGCAGGCTCAGGCCAGCCAAGCAGGCGATAGCCAAGCAAACTCCGACACTAGCGCAAGCACACAAGGCAAGGCTGACGAAAAGAAAGAAAATCAGCAAAAAGAAAATAAGGGTTCCGAAGGCAGCGCTGGTGCGCAAGCTGGTGGCAAGGATTCTACAACACCGCCTGAAGATGTACGAGAGAAGTTTAAAGAGGCAAAACAATATCAAGACGAAGCGACTTCCTCATACGATTCAGCAAACGAAGAAGTAAAAAAGGCTCAAAATGAAGCTGATGAAGCTATTCAGAGCGTAAATAGCGCAATAGAAAAGAAAACACAAGCTGTAGCTGGAATCGAAAAAGCAAAGAAAGATATAGCATCTAGAATTCAAGAGCTTGAAAATGCTCAAGGTGAAAATAGAAAAACTATTGAAGAAAATTTGCAAAATTCAAGGCAGGATTTAGAAAGAACAGCTAGAGACGCTTCAAAAGCTATGAACCAGATTGAAGCTGCGTCTAAAAAAGTAAAAGATGCTCAGAAAAAAATCCAAGATGCAGAATCTAAGGTTGAAGAAACTACAGATAAAATCTCAGAAAAAAGCAGTACTGTTCGGAATATGATTAACGATCTTACAAAAAAACATAAAGATCGTTTTACAGGTTCTGGAACAGATCAAATCCCATTTAATCTAATTGCCAATGGTCTTACTGGGTATATAAACCAATTAAGCACACTGTCTAATAACCTTAACGGCCGCAAAGAATCGCTTGCTGCAGCTGCTAAGAAAGCAGAAGAAGCGCTTAAATCTAGCCTCCCATCTGCTGAAGAGCCTGAAGAAAATGCGCCACAAGAGCAAGTTCCGCCAATGCAGAAACAGCAGCAAGCTCCAGCACCAAGCACGCCGCAAGCACCAAAGCAACAAGATGCGCTTACTCCTCCAACGGCCTCAAAGCCACAAGCTCATAAGCCAGAAAATGGTTTGAAGCCAAAAAACAAAGAAAACAACACACAACAAAACAATAGCTCTGCTCAAGGAAGCTTTGCAGGAAGCCACGCGCAGAAAAACGGCGGCAATTCGAGTGTTGTTCCAGGTGTAGGATCTATGGATGCATCTCCTTCTGCTCCAGTTCCAAGCACTCCGCAGAATGCGCCACAGAACAACGCTGCACCAAGTGCGCCACAAGAGCCAGCACCACAGTCTGCCCCTAAGCACAGTGCTGCTCCAGCGAACCAAACGGAGCCTGCGAATACAGCAAAAGCTGCAGAAAAGCTCGTAGAAAACGCTGCCGATAAGTCGCAAGCAACCGCACAGACTCCTGCACGCGCGCCTCGTGCTGCAGCTCCTGCAGCCCCTGCATCTGCTGCTCCTGCAGCTCCTGCAGCAAGCTCCTCAAACGCAACAAAGAGCGAAGAGTCCAAGAACACATCTAACGATTCCGCAAAAGATGAAAGCCAGTCGGATTCCGCAGACTCCAAGAACGAAGATTCCAAGAGCGAAGACAAGAGCAGCGACAAGAGCGCTCAGGCATCTGACGCAAACAACGGTGAGCACGCCGCCGGCAACAACACAACGCTAATCGCAGCTGTTGCTGGCAGCATCACTGCTGGAATCGCAGCAATCGGCGCTGGTTGGCACTTTATGCGAATCCGTCGCAAGTAAGTAGCAACTAGCAGCAAATATGCGCGAATAATCGCAAATAACAAAACCGCAGTTAGCATTTAGCTTTCTGCGGTTTTTGCATACTCAAGTCACACAAGTTACACTCAAGCCACACAAGTCACCACAAAAATCGCCAATATTGCAAACGATATCAATACTTAATATAATGGTTAGCTAGAGCGTGCCTCAATCCAGTGATGTGTTGAGAATCGCACCCTTTAGCATCGTTTGCAATCAATTCGATGCTCGTACATGTGCCACGATTAACAAAGGAGCATCATGAGCACAACAGACAATGGCACAACTAATGGCAAAACAAAGGCTGCCACGACTGTGCCCGTAGAAGAAAGCGCAGAAAGGCTTGCTCGCCCACTAGTTAAACTTGCAAAAGCATGCGGAGTTGCAACTTTCTACATAGACCAACTAGGCGACTATACGGAAATTACGGACGAAGCGCTTGTAGGCGTTCTAGACGCGCTGGGCTACCCTGCAACCACAAGCGAAAACATTGAAAACTCACTAAAACGCGTTCAAGAAAAGCGCGATAGCGAACTGCTGCCGCCAACCGTGGTGTGCTTTATTGGCGCAAAAACGATTGTTCCTATTAACGCTGAAGAAGCCGCAAGCAGCCCAGAAAAAATACACATAACGCTCACGCTAGAAGATGGGTCGGAATACGAAGAGCCTCTTAACAACTTTGAAACAAGCGAAGAAGACGGCTTGACTCTTGAACTTCCGCAAGACTTGCCAATGGGCTACCACACTCTTCTTGCAAAAGTCGAAGATAAAAATGGCAAAACTGTTGCACACGCGCAATCAACTTTGATTTGCGCACCAGCAAAAATACCACTTCCGCAAAGCGTTCAAGAACGGCATCGTTGGGGATACATGACTCAGCTTTATTCCGTGCGCTCAAAGGAATCTTGGGGCGTTGGCGATTATGGCGATTTGCGCAGACTGCTTAAAGACGCAGGAAACATTGGAAAAGCAGACTTTATGCTTATAAACCCGATTCATGCGTGCGCGCCAGTGGCACCTTTGGAGCCTTCGCCGTACTTGCCAGAATCGCGCAGGTTCTTAAACGTTACATACATTCGTCCGCAAGATATTCCAGAGTACGCGCAGCTTAGCGATAGCCAGCGCAAAGAGGTGGAGATTTTGCACGAGGGCGTGGAAGCGCTTAATAACAATCCAAATCCAATGGACATTAACGCCGCGTGGAACGCAAAACTTCCAGCCTTAAAGATTATTTTTAAGCAGCCTAGAAGCGCCGAGCGCGAGCAGGATTTTGCAGACTTTAAGGCGCGCTCTGGAGAAGACTTAGACGCTTTTGCTACTTGGTGCGTAGCTTTTGAAGTTTGGGGTGCTCCTTGGGGAGATAATCTTTGGTTTGATACAACTGGCAAAGGCACTCCTCAAATAGACATGCTTAGACGAGATCATGCTGATTTGCTTGAGTTCCACCGCTGGCTGCAATGGATTGCAGATGAGCAAGTTGCTGCCGCTCACGCCGAAGCTAAGGCTGCGGGAATGGCGATTGGACTTATGCAAGACATGGCTGTTGGCGTGCACGGATACGGCGCAGACGTGTGGTGGAGCCCAGAGCGCTTTGCTAACGGCGTTAGTGTTGGCGCGCCTCCAGACTTCTACAACCAGCAGGGTCAGGATTGGGGCCAGCCGCCATTTGACCCTAATTACTTAGACGAGACTGGCTACATTGCCTACCGAGACATGGTTCACAACGTGTTCTTGCATGCTGGCGCGGTTCGCATTGACCACGTTCTTGGGCTTTTCCGCTTGTGGTGGATTCCGCAAGGCCAGGGCGCAAAGAACGGCGCTTACGTTTACTACAATGTGGACGCAATGCTTGCAGTTCTTAGTATTGAGGCCACTCGCGCAGGCGGATTGGTGATTGGCGAAGACCTTGGCACTGTTCCAGCGTACGTTTCCAAGGTGCTTGCTTCGCACGGCATTCTTGGAACTGTTGTTGAATGGTTTACACACAATGACGAAGCCGAAAAAGCGGCTAAAAAGGCTGGAAAGAAGGAAATCATATTTGCAAATCCTTCTACATACCGCGAATACGCTTTGGCATCTGTTACTACTCACGACATGCCTCCTACAGCAGGCTATCTTGCGTTTGAGCATGTTAAGATTCGCGAAGAGCTTCACTTGCTTACCGATTCTGTAGAAAGCTTCCAAAAGGCTGCTAGTGCGGAGCGAGACGCCATGATGAAGATGCTTTTTGATGGCGGATGGATTAGCAAGGATGCTGCCGAAAACGTAGAAGACCACGTGCAAGAGATTGTAGAAGCTATGCATGCGATTATGCGCACTTCCCCATCTTTGCTTTTGCAAGTGGCACTTGTTGACGCAGTTGGCGAAAAGCGTTCGCAAAATCAGCCTGGAACCAGTACCGAGTATCCAAATTGGCGTATTCCTCTTGCAGATAAAGATGGAAACGTTGTTCACACAGGCGACGTTTTTAAGTCTCAACGAGTACTCAATATGGCCGCGATTATGCGAGGCGAAAAAAATTAACCAATAAGCGCAAATAACTGTAAAATTACCGCCAAAAAATGTAAAAAGAAAGGTTGAAAATACTTGCAAACACTTGAATTAAGAGTATAATAAATATTGATTGTTACTCATGTAGTAACTTCTTTCTCTCTCGCATAGCGCGTAGGTCGCCTGTAGACACGGCTTACGCGCTATGTTTTTGATGTCCTAAGTGAGGCGAGCATCTATGGCGATGTTCGCCTCACTGCGTATTAGCCGCAACGTACTTAGCAAACACACGCTCCAAAAGCGGCGTGTGAAGCATAATCAAAGACCCCCACCCAAGCAAAATCAACAGCGGTAATCCTTGCAAAAAATACCTTAGCGAAAGGTACAAAAGCGCAAAGAACACACAATCAAGCAAAAACATCATAAGCGTTGTGCTAGCGTAACTAACGCCAAAAATCAGCGAATTAATAAGAGTTCTGCCAATCGAGTTTTCAAATCGCGCTTGCAATGCAAACACCCACTGCGCAACAAGAATCCACAATATGCTAATCGCAAACTTTATTATTAAAAGCGGAGTAAGTTGCAAAAAAATCCAAGACCATATTATTAGCGCAAGAATCGGCCCTAAAATAAGCCAAATAATAGTTGCCTTAACAAAATTATTCTTAAAAGACTTAAAGTAGATTGCTGTTGTGTGCGCCTCGCCACGTTCAATACGTCTAGCTGTCTCATGCGCGGCCGTAACAGCCGCCCCAACCGTTACAAGCGGAATGCTGGTAATAATCATTAGAACAGTAAGCCAAACCGCGTCTGCAAACGATTCCATTCCTTGAGCGAACTTAGAATCAGGGCTTCCAAAAGAGATCATTACAACTACTCCCGCCTAATTAAGCAAACTTAAACAAATCTAAAATAACAATACACTATAAGATACGCTTAAACACAAATGATGGTGGCTGCAAACACTTGCAACCACCATCATGCATGCCGAGATTCGAAGGAGAAAAAACCTCAGCCCTTTACCGCACCTGCCATAACACCTTTAATTATGTACTTCTGGCAGATTAGGTAGAAGACTATTATTGGAACAATTGCCATAACCAGGCAGCCCATCATTGCACCCATTTCAACAGAGCCATAACCGCCCTTCAAATATTGAACTGCAATAGAAACCGTCTTGTACTTGTTCAAATCCAAAGTGAGGTATGGAAGAAGGAAGTCGTTCCAAATCCACATTGTTTGCAAGATAGAAACGGATATAATTGCAGGCCTCATAATCGGCACAATAATCTGGAAGAATATGCGCGGCACAGAAGCGCCATCAATCATTGCAGACTCTTCCAACTCTTGAGGAATGCCCTTTACAACGCCCGTAAAGATGAACACAGCCAAACCTGCACCAAATCCAAGGTAGATAATCCACAAGCCCCAAGGCGTGTTCAATCCAAGCTTTGTAGTGATGTTGGAAAGCGTGAACATAACCATTTGGAATGGCACAATCATGTTGAACAAGAACAACACGTAAAGCGACTTTGCAGCCCAATTGTTTACGCGCACAATCCACCAAGCACACATAGAAGTGCAAAGCAGAATCAGAACTACAGCACCAATCGTTACAACAATTGTCCACCAGAAGCTCATCAACAAATTAGTGCGATTAACGCCAAGAACGTAGTTGTCAAAACCAATAAACGACTTTGGAGTCAACGAAAATGGCTCGCTAGCAATATACACCTTTGACTTAAAGGAGTTTATAAACACTATCGCGATTGGGAAAATCCACAGCAAACTCACTACAGCAAAAAGCGTGGTCCAAAGCGCAGGATGCTTAGTCTTCTCGTTCATGCTGCCACCTCCTTAGAAGTTGCCAACTTGTTCTGAATCAAGGCAATAACGGCAACAATAATGAAGAATATAACTGCCTTAGCCTGGCCAACACCTTCGCCATTAATTCTTCCATAGAAAGTGTTGAAGATGTTTAATGCAAGCATCTCCGACTTTCTAGAAGGAGCGCCATTGGTCAACGCCAAGTTCTGATCGAATAGCTTGAATCCGTTTGTAACCGTTAAGAACGTGCAAACCGTAATGGATGGCATCATAAGCGGAATCGTAATCTTAAACAGCGTTTGCATTGGGGTTGCGCCATCAACGGCAGCAGCCTCAATAACGTCTCCTGGAAGCGCTTGCAAGCCAGCAATGTAAATAATCATCATGTAGCCGATTTGCTGCCAGCATATCAAAAGAACCATGCCCCAGAAGCCGTATGTTGCAGAATACGTAATAGCGCGGCCAAAGTAGCCCAAAATACCATTAAGCACTACCTGCCAAACGTAGCCCAAAACAATGCCGCCAATCAAATTCGGCATAAAGAATACCGTACGGAATAGGTTGGAGCCTTTGAACTTTTTTGTAAGCATGTAAGCGATTGCAAATGCAATAACATTAATAACAATTGTTGTTACAACCGTAAAAGCCGTTGTAAATATTAACGAATGAAGGAAGTGTGGGTCGCGCAACGCCTTGCGATAATTGCGTATTCCAACAAACTTTCCGTCAGTAACAGTGTGGAACTTAGTAAAGCTAAGATACACGCCCATTACAAATGGCACTAAGAAACCAATTACAAATGCAGCAAACGTTGGTAGAGCGAACAACGCCCACCATTTGCGTATTGCCTTTCCACTCATATTAATCATGATTCGTCACTTTCTCCTCCTTGAGTACGCGCCTGTGCAATTCGCTGCGCTCGAACCAATACTTTTATCTTACTACATGCAACCACAATGTCAAACGTTGTCATTTTTTTGCATGTCGCCACTAAAGAAGACAAAAATCAAATGTGAAAAAAATCCCGATTTTTGGCGATTTTACGGCAAAATCTGCTATTATTGTTCGTATTGCAAACGTTTGTGTAATGAGCGCAAATAAGCATATGAAAATTCACATATGCCACGTTGCTCATATACTAGCGTTGCGCATATTTTAACAATATTAATGAAGATATTGAGTAAACATTTGCTGCGCGAATAAAGGAGTTCAAATGCCAGCTAATATTCAAGACGTGGCCGATCAGGCGCATGTATCTGTATCTACTGTTTCTAGATCTTTTACGCGCCCAGACTTGGTTTCCGCAGCAACGCGCAACAAAGTATTAGCTATTGCCGAAAAACTAAACTTTTCAATATCTAGGTCTGCAGCAGCACTAAAATCTGGCAGAACACTAAGAGTTGCACTTCTTCTTAGCGACAGCATTCGACTATGGTTTAGCGCGTCGATTATACAAGGCCTAAATCAAGTTCTTCACCCCGCAGGCTACGACCTTTCAATCTTCCAAATATCCAGCAGCCAAGAGCGCACAGAGTTCTTTAGCATGCTGCCTACTCGCCGAAACGCGGACGCTGTAATCGTTTGCTCCTTCGACGTAAACAAGTCGGAAGTTGCTTCCCTAAAGGCCACTGGCGTGCCAGTCTTAGGTATAAACTGCTTGAATCCTATGGATTGCGATTTTGACGCAACAATTAACATAGACGACGATCGAGGCGCGCGACTTATGGCACGTCATCTTATTGGACTAGGGCACAAAAACATTGCCTACATTCGCACAAACCGCGATATTTCACTGCATTTTAGCGTTTTACAGCGCTACCACTCTTTTATTGACGAATGCAAAATCAACGGCATTACGCCTACAGAAATCGTTGCCCCAGAAGGATTAGACAGAATAAGCTCAATCGTCTCTTCGCTTTTAAGCAACGTGAACGTTCCCACGGCAATCGCCTGCCAAGAAGACGGCATAGCAATTCCGCTTATGTTCCAGCTTTCTAGAAGCGGATACAGCACACCTGGAGACGTTTCGATTATTGGTTTTGACGATAGTTTTTATGCTAGAGAAACAGGGCTTACGACTATTCGCCAAGACCCTGCAGAAATGGCAGCAGACGCAGCAAAAATAACTTTGTCTCTGATTAATGGCGATTATTTAAGCGAAGAATGCAAATATATTACCATTCCAGCACAGCTTATAGTTAGATCGAGCACAAGTCAGCTTGAAAACAATTAAGACCATTAGACTAAGGTCATTCTTATTTTAGACTAAGGTTATTCTTACAACAAAGCGATATATCAAGCATATCCTACTCAAGCATATCCTACTCAAGCATATCCTACTCAAGCATATCCCACTCAAACATACCCTACTAAGATAATTCTCAAAACAAAAAGAGCCTCAAACCGTTAGGCTTGAAGCTCTTTTACTTGTCACTAATGCACTGTGCTAATGCAATTACAAAAATGACATATATTAAATTATGAATTTAATAATCCAGTTTTAACCCAATTCTTAGGATCAATCGGATTAATCCTGATCTTCGTGAGTCTGAGCAACTTCCTTAGCCCAATTGTCAACGAAGGCGCTCTTAACCTTATCCCACTTGCCAGTGCCTTGAGCGTACTCAAGCAAAGCGGAGCCAAGATCGTTCTTCCAGTTGTCAGATGGCATCATAGTGAAGTTCCAGCTTACAGGAGTCTTACCAGACTTAGCATCTTCAACAGCAGCAGCAGTCAAAGGATTCTCAGACTTAATATCTGCAAAGCTCTTGAACGGAGTGGTGAAGCCCATCTTCTTAGACATAGCTTCCTTGCCGTAATCAGAGGTAAGAACCCACTTCAAGAAGTCCTTGGTTGCCTTCTTGTTGGCATCCGAAGTCTTCTCGTTAATGCACCAGTAGTTCTCGGAACCAGTAGCCAAGCCTTGCTTTTCTTCGCCCTTAGCACCAATGTAGATTGGGAGCATGCCAAGGTCTTCGGCCTTCATGCCAGCCTTCTGCAAGTCGGTCCAAGCCCAAGTACCATTCTGATAGAACACAGCCTTACCAAGCGAGAACTCGGAGTTTGCATCCTCGCCAGTCTTAGAGCTGAGCTGAGTTGCAGGAGTGGTGGAATCAGTAATGTAAAGATCGAAAATCTTCTTGTAGCCATCAAGGAACGTGCCCTTAATCTTTGCTGGCTGCTTGGTAACCTTGTCTGCCTTGAACTCGTAGTACAGAGGAATGTTTGCAAGGTGAGTCTTAAAGCGCCAATCAGAGCTGGAATCGAAGCCAGCAGAAGTGAATGCGCCATCAACACCAAGTTCACCCTTACGAGCCTGAATGTCGTCTGCAACAGCCTTAAGCTTATCGAAGGAGTTAATCTCTTCAGCAGACTTTACCTTAGCATCCTTAAGCTCCGTGTACTTCTTTAACAAAGCCTTGTTGTAAATCAAGCCGTAAGTTTCCATTGCGTATGGAACGCCAACAACCTTGTCTCCATCCTTAAGAGCAATATCCTTGTTTTGAAGCTGCTTGTAAAGCTCGGTATCCTTAAGATCTGCAGTGTAATCCTTCCAGCTTGCGTAGCCAACAGGACCATTCACCTGGAACAGTGTAGGCGCTTCGTCGCCCTTGCTGATTTCGCTCTTAAGCGACTGCTCGTAAGTGCCAGAAGCAGCGTTCTGAACCTTTACAGGAATGCCAGTCTTCTTGGTGTATTCCTTAGCAACTTCCTTCCACTGATCAGCAGATTCTGGCTTGAAGTTAAGGAAGTAAACCTTGCCCTTATCGGAAGAATCCGAAGAGCTGGAACCACATGCAGCGAGCGCACCGAATGCCATTGCTGAGCAAGCTACAAGCGCAATTGTTGACTTAATTGTACGATTCATCATCGAACCTTTCTCCTATGCCGTCGGCCTACCTTTTGACCGCCGCACCGCTAGGTGCCCTTTCGACAATTTTTATTATGCCTCAAATGCAAAGATATTGCAAACGATAGCATAACCTAAATTAACGCGTGTCGCCATAAAAAATATCACGCACCAATATCTCCAATAAAATTAGCACGTATTTTTGGCAATAATTAAAGGGATTACGCAACAATTTAGCAAACGATTGCGCAATCCCTTAAGGATTATAGTTTAAAACAAATTATTTAATTAAGCTAACTACGCCCATGAGCAATCGCATATTCCTTAGCCCAGCCGTCAACGAACGCGGTTTTAACTTTTGCCCACGCTTCGTTAGCTTCACTAGACTGAACGCCACCATCTTTTGTTGCTTGAGCGTATGTAAGCAAACTAGAGCCAACATCGTCCTTCCAACCGTTAGAAGGCATCATAACAAACTCCCATTTAACAGGTTTTTTGCCATCTTTAGCTGTATATTCGGTAGCAGCCTGAACAAGAGGATTTTCTGCTTCAGGGAAATCTTTGAAAGGAGTAGCAAAGCCCAGCCGCTTAGCTAAAGCATTCTTACCATAATTTGAAGTAAGTAGCCATTTAAGGAAGTCATTAGTTGCCTGCTGATTCTTTGCTGGAGCCTGTTTATTAATGCACCAATAGTTTTCAGAACCAGTAGCCATGCCTTGTTGCTCTTCACCATTAGCGCCAATATAAATTGGTAGCATGCCAACGTCTTCAGATTTTATGCCAGCATTTGCAAGGTCACCCCAAGCCCAAGTACCATTCTGGTAGAACACAGCTTTACCAAGCGCAAACTCATAAACAGCATCTTCGCCAGTTTTAGTGCTTAACTGGTTTACAGGAGTTGTGGAGTCAGAAATATAAAGGTCAAAAATCTTCCTGTAATTATCAACATAACTGTTTTTGATTGAAGCTGGCTGACTTTCAACTTTATCTTCAGTAAACTGGTAGTACAAAGGAATATTTGCAAGGTGGGTCTTGAAGCGCCAGTCAGAGCTGGAATCGAAACCAGCAGAAGTGAAGGCACCATCAACACCAAGCTCATCCTTGCGACTTTGAATATCATCTGCGACTGCTTTCAACTTTTTGAAAGAAGTTATTTGATCTTCAAAAGATTCACCATCTTCTTCCGGACTCAACTTTGAATTATGAAGATCCGCATATCTAGCAAGCAAAGCCTTGTTGTAAATCAAACCGTAATTTTCAGTAACATACGGCACAGCAACAGGCTTACCATTAGCAGTAAGAGCAAGGTCTTTGTTACTAAGCGCCTTATAAAGGGGAGATTTGCTTAAATCAGCAGTGTAATCCTTCCAGTTAGCGTAACCAACAGGACCGTTAATTTGAAATAAGGTTGGCATAGCATCAGGATTTTTAACAGCAGCACGAAGCTCATCTTCGTAATCGCCGCTTTGCGGAGTCTTGACATCTATATAAGCCCCCGGATGAGTTCTTTTATACTCATTAGCAACCTCTACCCAAATATCCTTGCCTTCAGGCTTGAAGTTGAAGAAAATAACCTTCCCGCCATCAGACCTATCGGTATTTGCACCAAAAGACTTAGAAAAGCCAAAAGCAGTAAACGCGCAAGCCGCCAAAACAGCGCAAACAACTAGCGCAATAATCGACTTAACTGAACGACTCATCATCGAACCTTTCCACACACTTACAGGCTTCTTAAAACTACCTAGTTGCTGCTAATAAATTGCTATTGAATACTGAATAAACCACAGTAGTGAATTAATATTACAGCAAATACAAGACTCAAATATATAAATGTATCTGCAATAAAAATTGTGCGAATCACAATAAAATATCTGAAAATATCTGAAATTCTAATCCGTATTTCAGCAATTCCAGCGAACTATTACACGATCTCCCTTATAAGTTCCAAGAGCGCTGTAATGAGCGGTGTCTAGTCGGAGTAAACGCGCCTGCTGTGCATCTACACCAAGCCATCTGGTTGCTAAAATCCTAAGAATGTGCGCGTGAGCTACAATAATCACATCTTTGCCGCTTTTAAGTTTTGGCAAAACAGAGTCGATTATTTTTTGAGTACGATTAGAAACTTCTTGCAAAGATTCGCCATTAGAACGCACGACTTTTACTGTTTCGCCACTTGGAAGAATCTCTTGGCAAGAATCCGACATAAAATCTGGAAGAGCTTTAGGGCCATCCTTCCAAACATCCCATGACTCAACGCCGCTTAGAGCGGACACATCTTTTCTAGTACGCCCCTCTGCACAGCCGTAATCCCACTCGGCAGCATATTCTAGCGGCGTGCAATGCGCAAATCCTGCCAACTGAGCTGTTTGACGAGCACGAACAAGAGGGCTTACAAATTGGCAATCCTCGCTAAAACCGTTTGGAAAAGCTTGACGAATCCTGGCGCCTGCGCTTATAGCTTGATTGCGGCCAACTTGCGTTAGTGGAATATCGGTGCGGCCTGTATGCTGGCCAGATTCACTCCAAGCAGTTTGACCGTGGCGCAAAAGCACTAGTCGCCCTTCGGGCGCTCCCGAACATGTTGCTGGAACATCTTGAATCGCGTACGAATCCGTTGTATCTGTTGCATCCGTTGTGCACAAATCGCCATTAACTTTAATGTCAATATTGTTCAAACCGTTCAGCATACCCAACGCCGCCTTAGCACCACCATTCTTAGCTTGCGCTTGGTGCATTAACGCAAGCATTCATCAAGCGGCTTCGCTGCCAACTTGTTCACTCGTACATTTATAACACTTTTATAACACTTCTACATGCCAATTTCTAATTGGTATTTCGTTGCCATTAATATAAAAACATGACGTCAACTCAAAGCAACGCACAGAACAGCGAGCAAAACAATACGCAAAACAACGCGCAAAATGCGTATGCGAATCAAACTATTCAAACACTTCTTAATCGCAGATCTATACGCGCTTTTAAAAACGAGCCGATTAGCGAAAATATTGTAAAAACGTTGGAAGCAGTAGCACAGCGCGCAGCTTGTAGTCAGTTTTTAAACGATTGGTCGGCTATTAAAATCACTAGCAAAAATCTTAAACAAAAGCTTTCCGAACTTGGAAATCAAACTTATATAGCCACAGCGCCACTTTTGTACGTATTCGTTATTGATCAGCACAGAAACGCTGCTATAGCGCGCAAAAATGGCATTGATGCAGACGGAAACGATTTTACTTTTAAAACAGGCTACAGATTCTCGCAATCACAGAACGATGCAATTCTTGCACTGCACGCTATGGAAACAGCAGCAGAATCGCTTGGACTCGGTTGCGTAATTCTTGGTTCAATTTTGAATAATATTCCAGATTTAATTGAACTTTTGAAGTTGCCAAAATACACGTATCCAGTACTTGGGCTTGCGATTGGCAAGCCAGACCAAAGCCCAGAGTTAAAGCCGCGCATGGATTCAAGCATGCAATTCTTTGAAAATGAATACCCTGGCAGCGATGATGTTTTGCCTGAAAAACTTGCAGAATTCGATGAAAGAGTGCATAAATACTACGATTTACGTAATGCAGATAGGCCAGTGGATGCTTTCAGCGCACAAATCGCAAAGCTTGCTGTAGATTCTGGCGCTAAAAACCATAGTTGCGAATCGCAGCTTAATGCGCAAGGATTTACTTTTAAGTACTGATTTATTGATTTGCTGATTTTTAGTGTTAATTATTTAACATCAATTATTTAGCGTATACGCGGCTTATATCCGCGTTTTCTAGACTTAGGTTTGGTTGTTTCAAACCGCGAGCGCATATCGCAATACTTACGAATCGCAGGATTTGAATGCGTTAAATGCCAACTTCCACAATAATCGCATTTATAAACCCACAGCTTTGCTCCGCGTTCCGTAAAACTTTTATCCGCTGCAATAAGAGCCTGCCCTTTGTTGGCATACATTATTTTTTGAGTAGATTCACATCTGCGCGGAGTAAAGAAATACATGTAACCCATAGTATCACCGCAACAAACTGCGATGATTCGCAACTTTATGTAGTGCGATTGTACCGAATTTTGGCGTGTCATGTCGCTCGCGCAGATTAGCTGCGCTCACGTCTTCGCTTGCGTTGAAAGCACACTGTGCTTTCAACTTTGAGCAAGCTCAGCGCTCCGAATTGCCTTCTCGCGCTACGCTTTAAGCGCGAAGGCAGGTCGGAGCGCACTACAAAACTGCTGCTTTCGCAAACAATCTCATGTAACTAAATCAAAATAAGTTCAATTTAATGTCTTTTTAGTTCAATTCTTAATTATTGCTCAGCCAGAATTTGGTCAAAATTCAAAATAAATTCAATTTTATGCTTGCAAAATGCTTTTTTATGCGTAAAATTGTCTTTTAATCGCCTCAAAGTTCAATTTATAGCTTCTATTTTGAACTTTGTTGTCAGTTTGTTCAATTTAAGAATGCTGATTTTATGAGCTTCTATAAAATGGCATAAAGAAAGACGGATTATGGCACAGAATTTTGCAAACGACCTTAAAAAGGCCATGAAAATCAAGGGATACAAGCAGATTGATGTAATCGAGCTTGCAGCAAAAAACGGCCATAAACTTGGCAAAAGTCAATTAAGCCAGTATTTAAGCGGCAAAACTGAGCCGCGCAAAGACGTGCGAGATATGCTTGCACAAATTCTTGAAATTAGCGACTACGGAATCAAAGGTGGGCATTCCTGCGCAAAAACCGCGCAAAAGTCGCAAGCAGATTGCAGCGATCAGCACGAGGAAAATCGCCCATTAACAGAAGATGAGCTTTCTGAAGCACTCAAAAATAGAAACTTCAACAAATCCACCAAACTTGAGCACGTGCTCTACGACGTTCGCGGCCCTGTTGTAGAAGAAGCAAACCGCATGGAAGCAAACGGAACGCATATTTTAAAGCTCAACATTGGAAATCCTGCGCCTTTTGGCTTCCGCGCTCCAGACGAAGTGATTTACGATATGCAACAGCAGCTTATTGACTGCGAAGGCTACTCGGATAGCCGCGGACTTTTCTCTGCGCGCAAAGCAATTATGCAATACGACCAGCTTAAGGGTATTCCAGGCGTACAAATGGAAGATATTTACACTGGAAACGGCGTTTCCGAGCTGATTAATCTTTCTATGCAAGCGTTGCTTGATTGCGGCGACGAGATTCTTATACCAAGCCCAGACTATCCTCTGTGGACCGCGTGCGCGAGCCTGGCTGGCGGCACTCCTGTGCACTACATGTGTGACGAAAAGTCGCATTGGTACCCAGATATTGCCGACATTCGCTCTAAAATCACGCCTCGCACTAAAGCAATCGTGATTATTAACCCGAATAATCCCACGGGCGTGCTGTATAGTCGCGAAATTTTGGAAGAGATTGTTAAGGTTGCGCGCGAGTTTAATTTGATTATTTTTGCGGACGAGATTTACGACCGTCTTGTTATGGACGGCAAGAAGCATATTTCGATTGCTTCTCTCGCTCCAGACGTGTTCTGCGTAACTTTCAGCGGACTTTCTAAGTCGCATATGATTGCTGGCTTCCGCATTGGTTGGATGAGCCTTTCAGGAGATAAATCCAAGGCTCGCGACTACATTATGGGACTTAACATGCTGTCTAATATGCGATTGTGCTCGAACGTTCCTGCGCAATCAATTATTCAGACTGCTTTGGGCGGATACCAAAGTGTTGAAAAGTATTTGGAGCCGGGCGGTCGCGTGTATGAGCAGCGCGAGTACTGCTACAACGCACTTCAGGAGATGGATGGCGTAAGCGTTGAGCGGCCAGACGCTGCTTTCTACATGTTTGTAAAGCTCGATCCTGCTCGCTACAACATTCACGACGACGAACAGTTTGCGCTTGATTTGCTGCGCGATCAGAAGTTGCTGATTGTGCACGGAAAAGGCTTTAATTGGCAGACTCCAGGCTACTTCCGCGTAGTCTACTTGCCGCGCTTGCAAACGCTTCGCGACGCAATGGGCAAACTCTCCAGCTTCCTCTCCTACTATCGCCAGTAGCCGCAACTACTGCCCATAACACTCATTTCGCTCACAGTCCAGAAAAAGGTGTATATCAAAAGGCATATATCATTCAGAATATGAAAGAAAGAAAAGTAAGAAGAGTAAGCAATGAACGCTGCAGCACGAGTACGATCGGGTTTGATTATATCCGTTTTATCGCTTAATGCTTTTCTTTTAACAAGCTGCAGATTTGGCGTAAGCCTATATCTTTTAATACATGTCGACTTATCTCACGCAGCGCTTAACGCGGTTTCCGTAGCACTTATGACCTGCATAGCAGCACCGCTTGGCGGCATTATTGCAGATAAATATCCACCAACTAGATTGTTTATAGCGCTAACGTTTTGTTTTGCCTTGTTGTGTACTGGATACGGTTTCGCTTTAGTAGCACAGCATAATCTTATTGCTATTACGGTTACGCTACTCGGCATAATATTCGGGTTCTTTACTGCATTTTCTTCGCCTAATCAAAAAGTATTGATGGCATATAGCGTACCAACTGGCGAAAAAACCAAGTTTTTAGCAAGCATGCGTATGTGGATTAATCTCAGCAGGCTTGCTGCACCTGCAATCACTGGCATATTTGTTGATATATGTAATCCGCTCATTTTCTTTACGAGCATTGCTATTGTGATGATATTAGCGGCGCTACCTCTACTGTTAGTTAATCTAAACCAGCAAGCACAAAATAGCTCAAACAATACGAAAACAGGAAGCAATAAAACTGCTGGTTTTGCAGCTTCTCTACACTATATGAAATCTACACCATGGTTAATAGTCTTAGGAGTAGTATCAGCATTACAATCAGGCTCATGGCTTGCTGCATTCAGACTAATGGGAGCACACCATTGTCTCACACTTTTTCATTCGGCATCCACGTGGGGTTCAATAGTCAGCATATTTAACATTGGCATGATTGTAGGTTCGCTATTATGCAAATACATTGTGCTGCATTATGAGATTTTATACTCTATTTTATTACCTGGATTCCTTTCTATTCCTTTACTTATTTTCGCACTTAATAACTGGATTGCTCTTTTTCTTTGCTCTGCTTTCATTGCAGGTATTATTTTTGACGCAACTATTGTCTATGGGCAAACAGCTCTTCTCGATGGCATACCAACACACATTCTCGGCGCGACTACTACTTTTACTTCTATTATGGAGCAATGCGGCATTATCGTAGGGTATGCAAGCGTACTAGCATGGGGAAATCTAAATTCATCATTATTCATAATGATTGCTTCTGGCGTAATACTTGTTTCAACAGGTATAGCCTTATGGATTATTCAAGCTCGTAGACAAACATACCCATCAATGCTTACCAAAGATTATTGGACACCATCAACATGGGTAAAAAGAAGCATATAACAAGCTATTTAGTGCAAAAACGCAATAAAGCCATACAAATGCAATTACATCACAGGACAATTAGTTTGCACATCCTGTTGGAATCCTGACGGATCTCCCAGTTTTGCTTTACGCATGTGCTCTTTGAAAAAGTTTCGCGTTGCATCATCACAACGATCTGGACCCATAAACGGCATGCTAGGCACTTTTTCAAGCTCATGCAAAGCTTTACTTGCCGCTTGTTCATCACTAGCATACGTGTCTAACCATTGCCGCTCCCAAGCACACTGATAATAATTAGATGCTTGCGTATCACCATATCCACTCTGGAACTGGCTGTCTTTTTCTTCTCCAACCAAGTTTGCAGGAGCTTTATATTTTTCAGGCCAACTAAGCTTTGCAACGGACTCCTGGTATTCCTTCTCTATATGAGCAAAATCAACAGTCTCTCTAGGTGAACTATTTTGCGAGCGCACACCACCCATACCACTCGCATTATTGTTGCCTATTCCTCCACACGCATTAAACATAAGAAGCGCACTAAGCACACCAACAATAAGAGTTGCTTTACCAATAGTATGATTATTCATTATTCCTTCTTTCTTATTTTTTGAAAATTAACGCAATGCTAATGCTGGTTGTAAACGCGATGCTTTTATTGCCGGCACCACACTTCCAGCAAGCGCTGTAATAAAAGCCGCAATAACAGCTCCAATAGCGGCTTCATACGGGTAAACTGGCGGACTAACTGGGCTTGCTGCATCCCAAAAACTTGATGCTATAGACACAAGGCCAAAAGAAACAGCAACAGCAGCAATCGAAACTATCAGCGCTAAAATAATCGCACTGCCTAACACGAGTGAAGCAATCGACCATCTAGTAGCACCCAAAGCTCTGCGTATAAGCAGTTCATGTGTGCGCTGCTCCAACGATGCTAAACCAATATTGATTAAACCTAGCGCGGAAACAAAAAGCAATAATGCTGCTACTATAGCAAAACTTAATTGCAATACTGTTATAACATTCTCGTAATCATCACTATTATCATGTCTTCTAATTTCGTTTACTTGTCCACCACAACAGTCGTAAAGAGCATCTGAAACATAAGATTTAATTGATTTTTGAGAACGATTTTCTTTATTCAACCAGTAGATTGAGCCTTGAGCTTCTTTTCCAGAATATTCCCAAAGAGTTGGAGCGTAACGTAATAATCCTAGAATATTCACGTATACTTTTGCTGAGTCTACTCCATCGTTCACAACTCCAACAATCCTTATAGGACTCATTTGTGTTGTTTTGCGAGAAGTAATAAATGCTACTTCACCAATCTTGTATCTTTTGCTGGCAGATTGGTTTACTACCATTTCTAATGCGTTGCTTTTATCGCTATTACTAAACCATCTTCCACTTACAATAGGTAAGTTATAAACTTTGTTGTATCCTGCCGTAGTGTAAACAGCGTCAACATATTGAAGATTGCCAGTCTTATATTCTTTGCTTATTTTTACACTCTTAGAGGCTGGCATAGAAGTGCTAAACAGTAGTCCAGTGTTTGGTTGTAGCATAACGTTAGCATTACGGTTTGCGGATTCAATGCGATTTAAGAATTTGTCAAATACTGAATATTCGTCAAAATTTTGTGCTGAAAAAGTAATCTCGTATGTTGGCCTACGACCATTTAGCTGTTCGTTAGTTGCAATAAGATAGTCCTTACCAACAGTGCCTATAAGCACTGACGCAATAACGGCAATGATGCCTATAAACATTGAAAAACCTGTGAGGAAGGATCTCATAGGAGACAGGCGCAAATCTTTAAGCAGCATGATCATAAAGAACACCACCTTCCATAGTAAAAATGTGAGAGCAAGAACGAGCCACTTTCATATCATGAGTGACTAATAGTAATGTTGTTCCAGATTCTTGAACACGATCATGCAACACTTGAAGCACTTTTTCTCCCGTACTACTATCGAGCGCACCAGTTGGCTCATCGCAAATAAGTAATTCGGGATTAGTGACGAGAGCACGCGCTATCGCGACTCTCTGCTGTTCACCGCCTGATAGCCTTCCAGGGTATTCGTTTAGTTTATCTTGCAATCCAACATCACATAATGCTTCTTCTATCGTTTTTCTTCTTGTCTGCTTGCTTTGTTGTAGTCCTGCGTATAAAAGCGGCAACTCAACATTTTCTCTAATACTTAAATGCTTAATGAGAGAATAGTTTTGGAAAACAAAACCAATATTTCTAGCACGCATATTCGATACTGTACTATCACTACACTTTTGGATTGACTTGCCAGAATAATAGTATTTTCCAGTAAAATTTTTATTCAAAAATCCAATAATAGAAATAAGACTTGTTTTGCCAGATCCAGACCTGCCAACTACCGCGTATGTTTCACCTTGATTAAGTAACATAGAAGCAGAGTTAACAGTGGTAAGCCATTCGCCATTGCCTAGTTTTACACGCGCTGACACGTCTTGTAGTTCAACCAGCGGAACAGTATTGTTCTCCATAATCATTGCACTCCTGGAATGAGATCAGGAGAAACACCTGCTACAACATCACCCTCATGCAAACCAGACGTAATTTCAATATTAGCGCCGTCACTGATTCCAAGACCAACTTCTTTGCGCTCCCAATTATCGCCTTTCTTGTATGAGACTAAGCCTTTTTGGACTCTTCCAGCAACCGCACTAACGGGCAGTGTTAGAACTGATTGTTTATGCTTGCCATTAAAAACAAGCGTCGCATTTTGACCTGATTCTACTTCTGCGCTTTTATCTATTAAACACGTTAAAACTTTTGACGATACACTAGGTGTACTTTGCGCACTCGACTCATCTGTTTGAGTCGAATCAGCACTATCATTCTTGCTACTACCCGAGGCTGCAATATCGGTAGAAGTTCCACCGCTTTGTACTATTTGCAAACAATTGGTTGGCCCAACACCATCTTCAACTTGGAAGCGACCTTTAACATCTGCAATATCCGCAGAACGAAGTAAAGCTTTTGCATTAAGGCTTATTGAAAAACCTTCATATTTAAGAGTGAATAGTGGGAAAGATTTAGGCACGTCCGCAGATGATTCAGCTACTAACACAACTTTAGCGTCTACGGGAGCAATAATTTTGTTACCAGCATTGTAGCCTAGAACACTTCCAGCTTTTACAGTACTGCCTGCTTTTACCGATGGAGAAAAATTCCCTCTACTTACAGCAGTGATAACAAAGGTAGACGATTGTTCTATTGCTGCTTTACCCGACACAACTTGTGTTAAAGGCTGTTTTTTGACTGAAACAAGTGGAACTGAATCGTGTTGTGCCTGCTGCTGACTATTATCAACTGCTCTACCAGAGCATGCAGTAAGCAAACACACTGGCAGAGCAGCAAGCAAGAGTACTTTCGTAAACTTACGCATAACACAAATCTCCTTACTCGCCAAACTCGTAGACACATAGTATGCGTCGAAACAAGCCTCTCAAACTGATCCAAAATAAATAAAGTGCCTGATAATGCTACGATTAACGCTTTTATGATTGACACTTTATTGAGGAGTTCAGCTTTTGCTTAATAGCCTATAAGCGCCGTAAAGAGTTTGCATCACACTAAATGATGATTTTATTTATGATTCTTGGAACTTGCGTAATACCAGAGAATGATTTGTTCTGCATAGAGTTTATACACTACTAAGCAACTTGCTTGCGCATATCCTCAACCACATTGATTTGAATCACTAAGCTTTAAGCGAGCTTATTCGCTGCGGAGTAACCCCCGTAAGCTCCAAGCAACTACTTTTATACAATCTGCTTTGTAAAGGTTTTCATAGACAAGATATTCATCATACAAATTCAAGTACTATTATTACTTAAATAATGCTTTTCTAAAGGAGCAATATGATAGCAAAGCATATTACTGTTGGCATTGTTGATGATGATTGTTTTTGTCTACACGGCCTAAAAACATATATTGAACAGGTTGTTCCGTCCTGCAGTATTTGCTGGTTATCCGCGTACGCCGATCAAGCAATTCAGTTTTGTCAAAATCAATGCCCAGACGTGCTACTAATTGACATGTATATGTCTGGTGTTTCGGGAATTAAAATATTATACGAATTGCGAAGAAGATACTCACTCCCAATAATAATTGCTATAACTTCATTCCCTATCAACGATTATGCTTTAAAAGCATCAACAGCAGGCGCGCAAGGCATTGTTGGAAAGAACCACCCAGAAACTATTTGCGCCATGCTTAGCAGTATTGCCCATGGCACATTCAAGCCACAAATAATAGGCGATCTTCATTTTGACGACACGACGACAGCATTTCAACGTTTGCAAAATAAACCAAAAAATGGACGCCTTGCTTTAACGGATCATGAGACTGAAATTGTAAAGCTGTGCAGTAAAGGAATGACTAATGCGCAAATCGCTAAACGTTTATTTGTTGAAACTTGTACTGTGGAAACTATCCTTCGTCGCGTATTCAAAAAATTGAATGTGACAAATCGTTCACAACTTATTACTACATGGCTGCATGATGAATATTTAGGAAATGATACACAATGATTATTTTCTTAATGCGTCGTTTACGAGAAAAGCTTATTGACAATAAAACATTTTTACTATTGGGATGTTTGTCGAGCGCAATGGATGCATATATTTACTCAAATAGCGACAATAGCACAATACAACTTGTTATAGTTTACATGATTCTTGCTGCTATAAATCTGTTTCTTTGCTTGCTCCCGCATTTTATGAGCATGTGCTATATTTTTGTACACCTCAGCATTCTTGTTATTCCTAGTCTGAATCTTCCACCAGTAACTTTCGGGCTCATCATATCATTTGTTTTTATTTCGTATTTATATCCGATTCAATTTACACTACCTTTATTCTTAGTAATAGATGCATTACACTACGTTGCATACCGATACCTATCAACTTTATCTTTCAAGTATCTTATTGCTTACCTTTTAATAAATATATTTTGCGTTTGCACTGGTATTATTTTGCGCATTTCTCACCAAAAAATGGTTCTTTATGAAAAAGATAAGCAAACAATTAATAATCTTCATCTGGCTGTGCGAATGCACGATAGATTAACTAATAAGATTGCAGATATTGCACTACAAAGTAAAATAGCATTACTTGACAAGTCTATTTCTAAAAAGCAGCGAGAAGCTATTGAGGCAATAAATGATTTGGCAGATCAGGCTTTTGAAGAAGGACATAATATTATCGACATTCTACGCGGAAATACTGCTAAGCAAGATGCTCGAAGCGAGTTCATTCAGCACATTGAAGATACGCTACAAATGAACGACTCAATCAATACATCTTGTGGATTAAAAGGAAGATCAATATGCAATATATCTAGTAACGATATTCCTGAAGACATTAGCAATGAAATCATCTGTGAAGTTATTGAATTAATCGAAGAACTATATTTGAACATGCGAAAATATGCTTCTTTAGTTTATTACATCAGAATTTCGATACGTAAAAAACAAATTGTTATAAAACAGTTCAATGTTAGATTTTTGGGCGGGAAAAGTAAAGATGCAATTCGCTCAGTATCTCAAAAAGGACTTCTACTTCATCGCGATACCATAAAGCATTTAGGCGGTTCACTCTATTTTCGAGCCTTTGGTAAGTATTGGGAATGTAATGCAGTGATACCTTTAAAAAATAAACATAACTATATAGATAGTATGCATTACTGATTCAGTTTAAAAGATTAATGAATCTTAAGCAGTTTTAGATAGTAATTATTTGTAAAGGTTTTCCTAGACAAGATATTGTTTACCTTTTAGCACGCCATTAATTTATAAGTTGTAAAGGTTTGATATACACAATTATTTTCTTGTATTAGAAGGAGAAGAATATGAGTAATTTAGAAGATACAAAAGCACAAATTCCATCCGTATTTTGGACAATAGCCAATGGTGTATTTCTTGCTAGCGGAATTGCGCTGATTGTAATGCGTAATGATTATCTATGGGGAGTACCTCAAATTATCGCTGGATTATTTGGTCTTGCAACCATGTTTCTCATTAAAAAACCGTGGTGCGCGCAACTATATTTTATAGTATCTTCACTAGCCGTAATAGCAAATGGGCTTATGGAAATATTCGGCATAATCCACGGATCTGGATACGGTTATGTTCCGCTGATTATTGGCATAATTGTGCTTTTATTTATAGGCCTTGACAAGGATGAAAGTTCAAAAGCTCTTGGAATTGCCAAGAATAAATAAAAGCATTAGACTGCGATTTTAACTTAAAAAAATATCGCAATTTTCAAAGGTCAAGCTGTAGCCATGTATCCTACGGCTTGGCCTTTGACTATTTATCTGTTAATGATTTATTTTGCATAGAGTTTATACGTTACTGAACAATTTATTTGCACATAATCTCAACCATATTGCATTAAGTTACTAAGCTTTAAGCGAACTTATTCGCTGCGGAGTAACCCCAGTAAGCTCTGCAACATCACGAACCGTCAATCCCTGATTCCTTAGTATACGAACCGTTTCACGCATAAGCATAGATGCTTCTTGCTGAGTTTTTATAGCTGCAGATTTTGCATCTAGCATGCGCTGACGCTTTGACTCATCTTCAAATCTTCTAGATTTTGTTAATAAAGACGAAGTCAATGCATCAGCGCTATCAAGCTATCAAGCTGTCAAACCATCTACCTCAATGCTCTATGAGCTTGATTAAAGAATTCATACTCGTAAATGCATGAAGTCATATATGCTTGAGCAGCAAGAATTCGAGCCTTTGGTCCAGCTTCTTCAAAAGCTCTCTCAACAAATTTAACTGCCATTCTTACACCTGACTCAAAATCATGAGAAGAATACATTGAAATCCAATCATAATATGGGTTTTCAGGAGTATTATTTTTGACTAAAATTTGCCCCACTTCTTCATAAAGCCAATAGCATGGCAATATGGACGCAGCTCCAATCACGTAGTCTTCGGCCATTGTAGAAGCAAGTAAGTGATTTACGTAAGCTAACGTTACTGGAGAGCAAGGCGCATCAATGCTTATATTTCTGCTTCCAAGCCAATCTCTGTGCAACTGCGATTCTGCTTCTATACACATAGCTGCACCCGTAGCCCAATGCACTCCAGCTTCATTATCTGGCGTTTTAGCTCCAACAGCAGCTAGCGCACGCGAATAACGCTTCAAGTATTCGGAATCTTGACTTATGTAGAAAGCAAACAAGTCGGAGTCAAGCGTTCCATTACCTAAAGCCTTAATAAATGGCATTTTCATAATGTTGTTATCAACATCTGCACTAGCATCCCATAACGCTTGAGTCCAAGGGCCACAAGGCTCCACATTTGGCTTTCTAGCCTTGCTATGAGCTTTTACGACTACGCTTTGTGGAGTTAATCCGTCTAAGCCATTAGTTTGCATATGCTCCCAAGGAGTTGACGAAGAATCTAATTCCAAACGATAATTACGAGCCGCATGGTTCACAGGCCCATGACCTTTGCCAACATGCAAATCTTTACCGCAAGCAATAGCTTCGTTAAGCCATCTTGACGACCATGCTAAAGCATCCGCTACTGTACTGTAATCGCTTAGCTGCTTTCCTTCGCGCAACGCTAATCCTATGCGCGTAGCAAGCGAAGAAGATAGCGAGCAGCCAGTGCCATGCGTTGTTGTTGTATCAACTCGAGGGCAAGGAATGTGCACTCTGTGGCCATCTGGGAACACAACAGTATTACCAGCATCTTCGTTTGTTAAGTGGCCGCCTTTAACAATAACAATAGTATTGTTTTTTGCACTCCACTCGCTTGCTTGAGCATAAGCTTCTTCAAAATTAGATGCAGGCTGTTTATCGCATAATACTGCGAGCTCAGGTATGTTTGGCGTAATAACATCCGCAAGAGGCGCAAACTCACGCATTGCATCTTCTGCAGACTTTTCAAGCAACCTATCTCCCGAAGTTGCTACCATCACTGGGTCTAACACAACAACAGGAACAGGATGATTCTTAAGCCAATCTTGAACTAGACTAATATATGATTTATCTCCAAGCATGCCGATTTTTACAGCATCAATAGTTACGTCATCAAATACTGCTTCTAATTGCGCTTGCAAAAAGTCGGTTGGAGGAGTGTAAACTTCGCGCACACCGCAAGTGTTTTGAGCAACCAAATTAGTTGTTACACACATTGCGAATCCATGAGATGCTGTGATTGATTTTAGATCAGCTTGAATTCCAGCTCCACCTGTTGGATCAGTTCCAGCAATGCTTAGTACGCGTGGAATAATCGGGTCTTCTAAAGATGGCAAAGAAGATGACCTTAGGCTTGAATCATATAATTTAGAAATTGATTGCAAAGGTGCTTGAGTTTGCGAAAATTGATTATTCATTATTTTTATTCCTTCGTAATAGCATCGCGTAATTTGTGTGCTTCTTCGCAAGGATTTTGCGCAAGCATTAGAGCAGATACTACGCATAAACCATCTATTGAAGTGCTTTTAATAGGGAACACGGTATTTTCGTTAACGCCGCCGATTCCTAACGTGCTAATGCCGAGTTCTTTAGCGCGTTTAGCAATCTTTTCTACTCCTTCAACACCTAAAGCAGGAGCAGCGTCTGGCTTAGTGGCAGTAGGCCAAATCGGACCTATTCCAATAACATCAGGCAATGCCACATTTTCTTTAGTGCATTCGTTATAAACGTAATCTAACTGTTCTAACTTTTCTATAGAAAGCCCAACCATCCATTCTGCAGGAATAGACTTACGCGCTTCAATATAAGGCGTATCTGTTTGCCCAACATGCAAGTTGAATCCTAAGCTTTTAGCGCAATCTATACGATCGTCAACAAAAATCGGCACGTTTCCGCAACCATTAGCAAGCATTTTGTCTCGCAAGCTTTGAGCTTTATTATTAAAAGTTTCGCTATTTGCGTACTTATCGCGCAATTGGACTACGCTTGCGCCGCCTTTAACGCAATCAACTGCAATATCTTCTTCTGCTCGATTGCTCATCTTTGGGTCTGTTATAAAGTATAAAGACCAATCAACAGGGTCGAGTTCAAATTCAATATTCGCTAGTTTCAGCATCTCGTCTGCGCTCAAATCCATAAGCGCATCCATCCATAATGTTCTAAATGTACCTGGCGATGTTGAGCGTTGTGCTGCCCAAGTTCCTGCTGCAGCAGCGTGCACGTGAGCGGCAACTGTTGCTGCAAAAGGTCGATTTCGATTCGCTCCAACGTATGCTGCCACCAATGCGCCGAGAGAGCAGCCCGTGCCGACTACTTTCGTCATTATTTCGTGGCCGCCAGAAACTCGTGCCGAGCATCCATGACCATAAATAGCGTCTTTTTCGCCAGAAATAGCCACTACCGAGCCGTATAGTTTAACTAGCTTCTTAGCTGCTGCAACTGCTGAATCAACGGAGTCTCCAGCGTCTACTCCCTTACCGCCGCTTTCTTCTCCAGCTAAACCTAAGATTTCGGAAGCGTTTGCGCGGATTACAGCAGGATGACTTTTAACAATTTCGCGCGCGTATTGCGTGCGTGGAGCTAAACCACCAACTGCAACTGGGTCAAGAACCCATGGAGTGTGCGCTTTTACAGCTCCGCGAATCGCAGCATCCATAGATTCTTTGTCGACTGGCCTGTATGTTCCAATGTTTACTAATACACCAGATGCGATTTGAGCAAAGACTTCAGCTTCTTCTGCATCTACGACCATTGCTGGCGATGCTCCAGCAGCTAGTAGAACGTTTGCAGTTATTTCTTGAACAACATTATTCGTTACGCAATGTGTTAGCGGATTTTTTGCGCGTAAAGCTTCGATGCATTCACGTACATCTTGCATGAATTGCTTGCAACGAGCATTAGTTGAGAATTCACTATTTTTAGAGCACGACACAGTAGTCATGATTTTCCCTTCGCTAGTACTAACTAGATCAGGTTCAACGGGTATAATCTCAGCGCCTACGCGCACCCCGAACCTATATTTGACTATATATGTTCGTTATGACGTTATTTATATACGTTAGCAACAGTGTTAAGCATTAAAAAAGCGGGGAACAATCAAGTTCCCCGCTTAATAAGAATAATGCGGCAGCGTGTTAGTCTCCCACACCCTATCGAGTGCAGTACCCTCACCGTATCAGGCCTTAGCTTCCGGGTTCGGAATGGGACCGGGCGTCTCACCTGAGCCATGACCACCGCAAAACTAGATTATACACTCGCCTTAAGCGAGTGGCAAGCTGGCGGTTTGGGAACCGGACATGAACGCGAGCAACAAGAAGAACAATCATCAAAATCAACAACTTAACCATAATCATGATCGCTTAACACTCCATACTATCTAAGAGAATTAAACGATAAGCAATACAAGTAGTATCACAATCGCCCATTAGTACTGGTCAGCTCCACCCCTTACAGGGCTTCCACATCCAGCCTATCAACCACGTGTTCTACATGGGGGCTCACACACAAAGTGCAAGGAATGCTAATCTTGGAGCAGGCTTCCCGCTTAGATGCTTTCAGCGGTTATCCCTTCCAAACGTAGCTAACCGGCAGCGCCACTGGCGTGACGACCGGCATACCAGAGGTTCGTCCACCCAGGTCCTCTCGTACTATGGGCAGGTCTCCTCAACATTCCAACGAGCGCAGAGGATAGAGACCAAACTGTCTCACGACGTTCTGAACCCAGCTCGCGTGCCGCTTTAATCGGCGAACAGCCGAACCCTTGGGACCTGCTCCAGCCCCAGGATGCGACGAGCCGACATCGAGGTGCCAAACCATCCCGTCGATATGGACTCTTGGGAATGATCAGCCTGTTATCCCCGGGGTACCTTTTATCCGTTGAGCGATGCCACGTCCGTACGCCGGCACCGGATCACTATCTCCGACTTTCGTCCCTGCTCGACCCGTCAGTCTCACAGTCAAGCCCGCTTGTGCGATTACACTCAACACCCGATTGCCAACCGGGCTGAGCGGACCATTGAGCGCCTCCGTTACTCTTTAGGAGGCAACCGCCCCAGTTAAACTACCCGCCAGGCACTGTCCCTAACACGGATAACGTGTCGAGGTTAGACGCCAGATATGGAAAGAGCGGTATTTCACTTGTTGACTCCACGCAAGCTAGCGCCCACGCTTCACAGCCTCCCGCCTATGCTACACGATCCACACCTAACGACAATACCAAGGTATAGTAAAGGTCCCGGGGTCTTTTCGTCCTTCTGCGCTTAACGAGCATCTTTACTCGTACTGCAATTTCGCCGGGCTCCTGGCCGAGACAGTGGGGAAGTCGTTACGCCATTCGTGCAGGTCGGAACTTACCCGACAAGGAATTTCGCTACCTTAGGATGGTTATAGTTACCACCGCCGTTTACCGGGGCTTAAATTCACCGCTTCGCCAAAGCTAACGGATCCTCTTAACCTTCCGGCACCGGGCAGGCGTCAGAGCGTATACAGCGGCTTACGCCTTCGCACGCTCCTGTGTTTTTGGTAAACAGTCGCTACCCCCTAGCTTGTGCCACCCCCAACAGCTCCGCATGTAAAAAACATCACCATCAAGGGTCTCCCTTATGCCGAAGGCACGGGAGTAATTTGCCGAGTTCCTTGGCCAGGATTCGCCCGATCGCTTCGGTATACTCTACCAGACCACCAGTGTCGGTTTAGGGTACGAGCGGAATCACACCTCACGTTGAAGCTTTTCTCGGCAAGCAGGATCACCGGAATCAGCCATACGGCCTACCCATCACGCCTCAGCTTAAACATCCCCCGGATTTACCTAGAGGACAGCCCACACGCTTAGCCACGGAAAACCACCTCCGCAGCCGGCTACCTACCCGCGTCACTCCCACGCTAACCTACTACCGATACGCTCCCAACACTAAACCAGTCAAAAACCCCGAAAGGCAATCAACCAGAATAACGAAGGTTAGTACTCTCAGATTCAGTTCGAACGGTGTAACACCGGTACGGGAATATCAACCCGTTCATCCATTCGACTACGCCTGTCGGCCTCGCCTTAGGACTCGACTCACCCGGGGACGACGAACGTGGCCCCGGAACCCTTAGTCATTCAGCGGACAGGATTCACACCTGTCTCTCGCTACTCATGTCTGCATTCTCACTCCCGTATAGTCCACGACAAGTTCACACTGCCGCTTCACCCCATACAGGACGCTCTCCTACCCCGCGTGAAAAAATCACGCAGCCGCGTCTTCGGTGGCGTGCTTAAGCCCCGCTACATTGTCGGCGCGGAACCACTAGACCAGTGAGCTGTTACGCACTCTTTCAAGGATGGCTGCTTCTGAGCCAACCTCCTGGCTGTCTATGCGACTCCACATCCTTTCCCACTTAGCACGCGCTTCGGGACCTTAGACGACGATCAGGGCTGTTTCCCTTTTGACGACGGAGCTTATCCCCCGCCGACTCACTGCCATGATAAACCTAACAGGTATTCGGAGTTTGGCTGCTATTAGTACCCGGTATGGGCCCGCAAGCATCCAGTAGCTCTACCCCCTGTAAGCAATAACATGACGCTGCACCTAAATGCATTTCGGAGAGAACCAGCTATCACGGAATTTGATTGGCCTTTCACCCCTAACCCCAAGTCATCCCCCCAGTTTTCAACCTAGGTGGGTTCGGTCCTCCACACGGTCTTACCCGCGCTTCAACCTGCTCAGGGCTAGATCATCCCGCTTCGGGTCCAGGACATGCGACTAAAACGCCTTTTAAAACTCGCTTTCGCTACGGCTCCCCCACCCGGGTTAGCCTCGCCACATACCACTGACTCGCAGACTCATTTTTCGATAGGCACGCCGTCACCCCACAAGAAGGCTCCGACGGATTGTAAGCGCACGGTTTCAGGAACTATTTCACTCCCCTCCCGGGGTGCTTTTCACCTTTCCCTCACGGTACTAGTACACTATCGGTCAGACAGGAATACTTAGGCTTACCCAACGGTCTGGGCAGATTCACGCGGGATTCCACGAGGCCCGCGCTACTTGGGAATAAACATAAAGAGACATCGCACGACCTGCTACGGGGCCATCACCCTCTACGGCTGGGAATTCAATCCCATTCACATAACACGACGTTTTATCACTCTCCTCAACCCCGTCAGAGGCTGAACAGTCAATCCCACGACCCCGAATACGCAACACCTGACGGTTATCACACGTACTCGGTTTAGCCTGATCCGCTTTCGCTCGCCACTACTCACGGAGTATCCTTTCCTGCAGGTACTGAGATGTTTCACTTCCCTGCGTACCCCCCACAAAAACTGTGGTGACCACCCATAACAGTGGCCGGGTCTCCCCATTCGGAAATCCTCGGATCAAAGCCCACTCGGCAGCTCCCCGAGGCATATCGCAGCCCGTCACGTCCTTCATCGGTCCTGTCTACCAAGGCATCCACCATACGCCCTTACCAGTGATACACCAGTAAAAAGCCTATCGCTTAACTCTCTAGACAATAAATCATCACACTAAACGATCACAAAACGATCAAGCGACTCCACCAAAATGGAGCCGGTTGAAATTGATAAAAGTAAAAACAAGCAAAACCAAAAAACAGTCTCACTATTCTTACTCGCGTCCACTATCCAGTTCTCAAACCACCAAACACCAAGAACACAAGCCAAAAACAATAAAGCCTCAACCTGTAATCCAAGGGCTAGGACCGCAACCCCAACAAAAGGGGGGTGGCAATCCGGGAACCCAAAAGCATGCCCAACACACTCACAAAACGTTAACTATTGTTTTCCACACCAGTAACCACACTCAATCCGAGCGTGCACAAAAACTCCGTAGAAAGGAGGTGATCCAGCCGCACCTTCCGGTACGGCTACCTTGTTACGACTTAGTCCCAATCACGAGCCTCACCTTAGACGGCTCCATCCCAAAAGGGTTAGGCCACCGGCTTCGGGTGCTGCCCACTTTCATGACTTGACGGGCGGTGTGTACAAGGCCCGGGAACGCATTCACCGCGACGTTGCTGATTCGCGATTACTAGCGACTCCGCCTTCACGTAGTCGAGTTGCAGACTACGATCCGAACTGAGACCGGTTTTAAGGGATCCGCTCCATGTCACCATGTCGCATCCCGTTGTACCGGCCATTGTAGCATGCGTGAAGCCCTGGACGTAAGGGGCATGATGATCTGACGTCATCCCCACCTTCCTCCGAGTTAACCCCGGCGGTCCCCCGTGAGTTCCCGGCATAACCCGCTGGCAACACAGGGCGAGGGTTGCGCTCGTTGCGGGACTTAACCCAACATCTCACGACACGAGCTGACGACGACCATGCACCACCTGTGAACCTGCCCCGAAGGGAAACCACATCTCTGCAGTCGACAGGCACATGTCAAGCCCAGGTAAGGTTCTTCGCGTTGCATCGAATTAATCCGCATGCTCCGCCGCTTGTGCGGGCCCCCGTCAATTTCTTTGAGTTTTAGCCTTGCGGCCGTACTCCCCAGGCGGGACGCTTAACGCGTTAGCTCCGACACAGAACCCGTGGAATGGGCCCCACATCCAGCGTCCACCGTTTACGGCGTGGACTACCAGGGTATCTAATCCTGTTCGCTCCCCACGCTTTCGCTTCTCAGCGTCAGTAACAGCCCAGAGACCTGCCTTCGCCATTGGTGTTCTTCCCGATATCTACACATTCCACCGTTACACCGGGAATTCCAGTCTCCCCTACTGCACTCTAGCCCGCCCGTACCCGGCGCAAACCCACCGTTAAGCGATGGGCTTTCACACCAGACGCGACGAACCGCCTACAAGCTCTTTACGCCCAATAATTCCGGATAACGCTTGCGCCCTACGTATTACCGCGGCTGCTGGCACGTAGTTAGCCGGCGCTTATTCGAAAGGTACACTCACCCGAAAGCTTGCTCCCAATCAAAAGCGGTTTACAACCCGAAGGCCTTCATCCCGCACGCGGCGTCGCTGCGTCAGGGTTTCCCCCATTGCGCAATATTCCCCACTGCTGCCTCCCGTAGGAGTCTGGGCCGTATCTCAGTCCCAATGTGGCCGTCCGCCCTCTCAGGCCGGCTACCCGTCGAAGCCTAGGTGGGCCATTACCCCGCCTACAAGCTGATAGGACGCGACCCCATCCCATGCCACTAAACACTTTCCCAACAAGACATGCGTCAAGTTGGAGCATCCAGCATTACCACCCGTTTCCAAGAGCTATTCTGGAGCATGGGGCAGGTTGGTCACGCATTACTCACCCGTTCGCCACTCTCACCAACCAGCAAGCTGGTCGGATCCCGTTCGACTTGCATGTGTTAAGCACGCCGCCAGCGTTCATCCTGAGCCAGAATCGAACCCTCCACGAAAAACTTCAATGAAGAGCCAACATAAGGCTCCAATATAAAAGAAAAAGACGAGACATTCTTTAAGGAAAGAACATCCCAACAAAAAACCTCACCATCATTTAACCATCTCTCAGGCACCCCACAATCTGTGAGGCTGACAATGAACTGGCAATAATTAACTAATAAGTAGTACAGACACGCTCTTGAGTTCTCAAACCACCACCACACCAGCCGGCTCATCAACCTCAACCGAGGAGAACCAGCCGCGCTGAGCAGCAAGAGATAAACTTACACCAAAGCAAGCCCAAAAGCAAATCACACACAAGCCAACAAGAAAAAACCATTGAAACAAAGCCAAAACATCGGCGTGTTGAAAACACGGCTAAAACCACAACAAACCACCACAACCACCAACACAAAACCAAAAACAACCCAAAAAACCAACAAAAAACCATAAAAAACACAAAACCCGGGAGTGTCGCGCAAAATCACACAAGCCAAATACGCAAAATAATCAAAACAAACAGCATATATGCACACAACATGTGCGCGTGCTATATATAGGTATATGAGAAATAGCGAGAAAAACAGCAATAACAACACACACCATCATATTGTTGTGTTAACAGGCGCAGGAATATCTACAAGCGCGGGCATTCCAGACTTTCGAGGCCCAGATGGAGTTTGGACTAAACACCCAGAGCAAATGAGTGTTTACGATATAGACGCATTTTTAAGCAGCGAAGAAGAACGCATGTACTCTTGGCGCTGGCAAAAAGAGTCGCCAGTTTGGAACGCTCAGCCAGGAACAGCACATAAATCGCTAGTAAAACTTGAGAAAGCTGGGATGCTGGATTTAATCGCCACTCAAAACTTTGATGCGCTTCACGAAAAAGCTGGAAACAGCCCAGACATTGTAGTGAACTTGCACGGAAGCATTGGAACATCACACTGCATGAGCTGCCACGCGAGCTATAAAACTGCGGATATTATGCGCGACTTAGACGCACACCCAGACCCACATTGCAGGCGCGCGCTGCCATACCGCGGAAATATGCCTTGCAACGGTCTTATAAAAACGGACGTTGTATATTTTGGAGAAGCTCTTCCCGAAGGCGCAATGGAACGCAGCGCACAGGCGATTATGCACGCAAGCGAGCTGTGGGTTATTGGCTCTACGCTAGAAGTGTTTCCAGCTGCAAGCCTTGTGCCACTAGCCGCTCGCGCAGGAGTGCCGATTACAATAATGAACCTGGGCGCTACGCAATACGATTATTTGGCAGAGCGCGTAATACGAGAAGATATTGCGAAAGCTCTGCCAAAGTTAGTAGACGAAACTATTGCAAAGTGACTATTGCAAAATAATTATTGCAAGCTAACAGCGATTCCCTCCCAAGGCGCAAGCATGCCATTTTTAAGCGATTTAAGAGCATGATCCACGCTGTAGGTAGAAATCATCACATCATCATACGATACGCCGTTAGCGGCGATATTACGCAACAATTCGGCGCTTTGAGCAGGTATTGCTACAGATGAATCCGTCATATTTACCATTACGAGCAACTTCTTTACAGAAGCGCAAGGCGAATCGCAAGCAACCGCGCTTGAAGAACTCACACCATGCTCAAGACCTGCCTCATCTGCCTCATCTGCCTTAGCATTATCACAAGTCTGCTCAACCTGCCTAATAAACGCGTAAACGCACTCGTCATCCGCATCAACCAAATTCCAAGAACCAGCCGAAACAACAGCCTGCGAATGGCGCAACGCAATCAAATGCTTGTAGAACGAGTAAACGGAATCCGAATCTTCCATCTGCTCAGCAGCATTAATATCTACATAATTAGGATTCACGCTAATCCAAGGCTGCGCATTATTTTGCGACGGAACATTAAAAGGCATAAATCCCGCGTATTTAGACGCATTCCATTGCATTGGAGTTCGAGAATTATCGCGACCGCGCTTTGCGAGCGCATCCATCATAGACTCCGCAGACTGAATATGCGCTTCTTCTACGCGCTGCTTAAACATATTCAACGCTTCCAAATCGCGATACTGCTCAAGACGCGTAAAGTGCGCGTTTGTCATGCCAATTTCTTCACCCTGATACACGTACGGAGTGCCGCGATGCATGTGAAGAAGCATTGCAATCGCCTTAGCAGAAAGCACGCGCATCTCATCGCTAGCCTCACTACCCCAGCGAGAAAGCGCACGCGGCTGATCGTGATTATTAAAGAACAGGCTCGCCCAACCAGACTCGCTAACTGCTTGCTGTTGATCTGCCATTGCGCGCTTTAATGCCGTCAACTTAAGAGGAGTAGGATTCCACTTAGTGCCATTCGCGCAATCAACATTAACTTGATCAAACAAGAAGAGCATGTCTAGCTCGCCATTAGCAGGATTTGTAATATAAGTGTTTCGATGCGCAGAAATTCCAGGAGCTTCGCCAACAGTTAAGAAACCTTCGCGACCCTTGAAAACCGCTTCGCGCATCTCGCGCAAAAACTCGTCTAAACGAGGGCCATCGGAGCAGAAGAAATACGGAGAAGAGTAGCCGTCGTCGCCTGCTGGCGCATCTTCAATCTGCGAACCGTACTCACCTGGCAAACGCCCTTCGCTGTCTACGCGCTTAGAAATTTGCGTAATCACATCCATGCGGAAGCCGTCAATTCCGCGGTCCATCCACCAATTCATCATCTTGTACACTGCAGCGCGAACGGCAGGATTTTCCCAATTCAAATCTGGCTGCTTTGGCGAATACTGATGGAAGTAATATTCGCCGCGCTTTGGATCGTACGTCCACGCCGAGCCGCCAAAATACGAACCCCACTTGTTTGGCTCCGCACCTGGCTCTCCAGGCATACAACCTTTGCGAGCTGGCCTCCACCAATACCAGTCTGCGTAGTCGCTAGAAGCATCTCTTGAAGCCTGGAACCAAGCGTGCTCGTCGGAAGTGTGATTTACTACCAGATCCATAACAACTTTAAGGCCGCGCTTGTGCGCTTGTGCCAAAAGATCGTCCATATCTTCTAGAGTGCCAAAAAGTGGATCAATATCTTGATAATCGGAAATATCGTAGCCGTTATCGTCTTGTGGAGACTTGTAAACAGGGCTAAGCCAAAGCACGTCAACGCCTAAATCAGCCAAATAGTCAAGACGCGAAGTAATGCCCTTCAAATCGCCAATGCCGTCGCCGTTAGTGTCTTGAAAGCTTCGCGGATAAATCTGATACACAACTGCATTTGCCCACCAAGGGTTTGGCGTAGCACCATTTGTGCGCACGGATTGCGGCAAGTTCGCTCTGTTAAAAGTAGTCATATAAACCCCATTAATTTACGTTAATAAGTATTTTTATTGCAGTTTTATTTATTATGCATAATTTTATTTATTGAATAGTATTTATGATTTTAGACTCTAAATTTTATCAGCATACTAGATGTTACGCGCGGATAATAAAAAAGCGGCCCGCAGTAAAAACTACGAGCCGTGTCTCCTTCTCATTCATTGTACAAATTGCAAAATACTCTCCAAATCACTGCTGATTATGCAATTTGAACGCAAGCTCCGCTAAATGAACTCCGTGAGTCAAGAACTCGTGAGTGCGGCAAACGTAGTCATTTTCGCGACCAAGCTTTGCAATATATCCGTTTATATAATCAACTTCTGTCTTTCGACCACGACTCATATCTTGATACATTGAAGGATAGTGCAAAGGATTTGCCACTCGACTTACGTAGTCAATAGCCTCCAACTCCTGCTGACGCGTATTAACCATACGAATTCCTGCACGATCGCACACGTCGTACGCTTCGTTAATAAGTTGACGAGCCATATCCATAGCCCCTGGGTACGAAATAAACTGACCCATTTGAATCTGATACATTGTGCACAAAGTATTAACTACGGAATTAAAAACTACCTTCGCCATGCAAGTACCCTTGAAATCTTCCGTAATAGTAGGATTCAAGCCAGCAGCCTTAAAATCATCTCGCATAGCAAGCTCAACATCGCTCACCTGCTCATTCAACGCACACATATTCATTGTGCCAACGCCAACTTTACCAATAAAATCAACGTCTCCAGGACCATTCAGCACGGTTGCAATCATTGCGGTACCGCCGTAAATACGATCGTCCGAGAAATATTGCTGAAGCTTTTCAAAATGGCCCCAACCGTTCATTGCAGCGAACACAACCTGATGATCCTTAAACAAATGCTTGCATCGCTCCAACATCTCCGCAAGCTGCATCTGCTTCATAAACACAATCCACACGTCTGGATCGCCTTCATAATCTTCTGGAGTATACATATTGATTGGCACAAGATGGCGATTCTCGTGATCTCGGCTAACCATTACACCACCCTGCTCGCGAACCTTATTCACATTTTCATCCCAGGCATCAATGAAATCAACATGAATGCCAGCCGTTTCCTGCAACAAAACGCCATAGCGATACCCCATAGCTCCAGAACCGATCATTGCATATTTCATGTCACTCATAATGACACCTCCATGTAGGCTTGTAAGTAAAGTGGTAGCCGCACATAAATTCATAAATTTTCATTTACATGGATTACGCGGAAGCAACCACGAATATAACAAAAAGCAGAAGACTGAATGAGTGAAAAACAATCAGTCAACTGCTCTTTGGTTTTTATAGCATGTTACACAGTTTTTTGAGAATGTCAAAATTTTTCTAATTACATCTTTACAGCGTTTCTAATTAAAAAATTATTCAGTTTTATCGATGATTTTCGAAAAAATTACGCAATAACTGCACACACTGCGATTCGCAAACGGAGCCAAAAACTTGCGGATGCGAGCCAATATGAGGATCTCGTAAAATATCCCAAACAGATCCGCATGCGCCAAGTTTTGAATCCCATGCGCCAAAAACAACGCGACTAATATGCGTTTGTAAAATCGCGCCAGCGCACATTGGACAAGGCTCCAACGTAACAACAAGCGTGCAATCGCTAAGATTCCAAGACTTGGCGTATGCTGCCGCCTGCCTAATCGCAAGAATTTCTGCGTGAGAAAGAGGATCTGCGTCTTTCTCGCGAAGATTAGAGCCGCGGCCAATAATCACCCCAGAACCATCTACAACAACAGCGCCAACTGGAACTTCTCCACAATCGGAAGCAACTTGTGCAAGTCGCAGCGCCTCTTGCATTAGCGAAACATATTCGCGCGCGCGCAAAGTCACATTAACCCCGAAGAAATATTGTGCAACGCAAACCAAGAGCGAATATCGCCAAGTTCTTCCATGTGAACTGCATGGTCAAGTCCGCGGTAACGCTTCTCTTCCAGCCACGTATGCTCCTCAAGCCAGGCTGCAGCCGCCGAAAACTCGTAAGGAGCAATAACAGCATCATCCAAGCCGTAGCCAAAGAAAACAGGCGTATTAAGATCCGCAAGAACGTCGTCGTTAAGAGAAATATCTTTAGCAATATTAGGAGCCACAAAGCCAGAAAGCGCAACGGATGCGCGATAGCGATCTGGATTAAGCCTAAGAACATGAATCGCAAGAGCCGCACCTTGCGAAAAACCGAATGGAACAACAGCGCGGTCTTCGGGAACGTTCGCCGCAACCCACTCATCAATCGCAGCAGCCGCAGCATACATATCTCGGTCTAAGTCATCTCCATTAGGCACAGCATCATGGAACCAACTGTAAGCGCCTTGAGCCAAGCGAAGTGGAGCACGCAAAGAAATCGCATCGTTATAAGGAGCCACAACGCGCATTAAATCAAGCAAATCGTCCTCGTTTGAACCCCATCCGTGCAACAGCAAAAGAAGAGGCCTTGTGGCGTATGCAGCTGCTTCGCCTCGAGAATACTTAGCAACGCTTACATGCAAATCTTCGCCGAATCTGCCTGGAACAACACTAGATTCGCGGCCAGCATGAAGGCCATTTGAAGCACCATCCGCGCTGTCTTCGCTGTCAAAATCGCCATTATTGGCGTTGCTGTTGCCGTTATTGCCGCTGCCAAAATCGCCGCCGCCAAAATCATTATTGTTAAATTCGCCGTTGTCGAACTCACTAGAGATCACACCGTTATGATTAGTCATAATTACAGCATACGGCACAGCTTTGGCATTTACACAGCGAACACTGCATAAAAATTTAACCCCAGCCGCTTGGACTGGGGTTTAAATTTAAGGAAAAATATGAATAAGCTTTCGTGAATTACCTTTTAAGTTTTTCACTAATATTATGAAAACACATAATCCTTAGCGCTGCTAGTGAACTAGCTGATAACTTGCTGAAAGTTTTCTACTTTTCCCCTGATTTTTCTTAAAAATCGAGACTAATCGAGACTAATCGAGACTAATCGAGACTAATCAAATCTTAATTAAGACTAATCTTCCAAATTTGCGCGATAGAAGTTCTCGTAAGACCTAGACGGAGTTGGACCGCGCTGACCTTGATAGTGAGATCCGTTAACAGAAGAACCGTAAGGATTCTCGCATGGAGAACTCAGCTTAAAGAAGCACATTTGCCCAATCTTCATTCCTGGCCACAATTTAACTGGCAGCGTACTAACGTTTGAAAGCTCCAAAGTAATGTGACCTTCAAAACCTGGGTCAATAAAGCCAGCCGTGGAATGAGTCAAAATTCCAAGACGGCCAAGCGAGCTTTTACCCTCTAAGCGCGCAGCAATCGTAGAATCCAACTTCACATACTCCCAAGTGGAGCCAAGCGCAAACTCGCCAGGATGCAAAATCCAAGGCTCATCAGGCGCAACCGCAAACTGCTCAGTCAACTCCCCCTGGTTTTCTGCAGGATCCACGTACGTGTAAGCGTGATTATTGAACAAGCGGAAGAATCGGTCGAGCCGCACATCAATCGACGCAGGCTGCACCATTTGTGGGGTCCATGGAGTCAAATCAATATGACCCTCGTCATGAGCTTTGAGAATGTCGCAATCAGACAACAGCATAACGTCAAATCTCCTTGCTATAAAACCGCGTAAAAACACCTAAATACACTAATATGCCAAGTGTAGCGCGTGCCGCGGTCGAAAATATTAGGCAGAAATTGCAACAGAGGAAGCAGCTTTGCGCTTAGCAATAAAACGCAAAACGCACTTTCTTAACTCCGAAGCAATAAGCACAACCATTGAAAGCCCAAGGCACTCCACCCACTCCATAAAGTCGAGCGGAACTGTGCCAAACGGGCCATTAAGGAATGGTATATAAATTACAGCAAGCTGCAACACTACGGAAACTGCGATTGCACCCCAAAGCCAACGATTTGCAAACAAGCCAACAAACACGCTTTGTAAATGCGAGCGAGACGCAAGAGCATTAAGCATTTGAGCAAACACAAGAATAGTGAAGCCCATTGTGCGCGCATGAGTCATTTGAGCAGCATGAGTTAAAACAGTTGTGGAGCGGTCTGTAAACAATCCGCCAGCCAAATGCATATCCATGCCAATCAACGTTATAGCTGCCATAATCACGCCAATAAATACAATGTCTCCCCACATTGGCTTATCAATAACGCTATCCGTAAGTCTTCGCGGACGCCTATTCATAACATCATCCGTTTGCGGATCAACACCCATTGCGAGCGCAGGAGCCGCGTCCGTAAGCAAATTAATCCACAAAAGCTGCGTTGCGAGCAAAGGCAAAGTCACACCTACAGAGTTTGGCTGCGTAATTCCCAAAGCGCCAGCAAACACTACGCCACCAAACACGGTGAACACTTCGCCAACGTTGGAACTAAGCAAATATCTCAAGAATTTACGAATATTGTCGAAAATTCCGCGTCCTTCGCGCACAGCTGCAACGATTGTAGAGAAGTTGTCGTCTGCCAAAATCATCTTTGCAGATTCTTTAGTGACTTCCGTACCCGTAATGCCCATTGCAACGCCAATATCTGCCGACTTTACGGCAGGAGCATCGTTTACGCCGTCGCCAGTCATAGCAACAATATTGCCTTGCCTTTGAAGCGAGGAAACAATCGCAAGCTTGTGTTCTGGAGCAACTCGCGCGTACACGCTCACTTTGCTAATAGCATCATCGAAAGCAATATTGTCATCGTCTCTAGAAAGCAACTCGTCAAGCTCATCGCCTGTAAGCGCATGCTCATCTTTTCCAATAATGCCAAGGTCGCGAGCGATTCGAGCGGCAGTAAGCGGATGATCGCCCGTAATCATAACAGTTCGGATTCCAGCACGATGCGCTTGAGCAACGCTATCTCGAACTTCGATTCTAGGAGGATCAATAATCGCAACCATGCCGTTCCAAATCAAATCAGATTCCAAAACATCGCTTTGTTCGGCAACATCTGCGATTTGGCCTGCAGCATTAGAAACCATGCCGTCAACTTTAGCTAAACTATCTACGCCAAGCGGCCTATACGCCATTGCAAGCGTGCGATAAGCTTCGCCAGAGAGCTTTTCCACATTTGCAAGAATTTCTTCGCGGTCTCCTTCTGTAAGCGGACGAACAGCGCCAGCTACTGCGATTCGCGTGCAATAAGAAAGCAAAACATCTGGAGCGCCTTTTGCGCAAACAATAAGATTCCCAGAATCCGAGCCGTCTTTAACAACAACAGACATGCGTTTGCGCTCAGAAGTGAACGGCACTTCCGCAACGCGACTAAGATGCGCGTAACGCTTGTCTGCCTTAGTTTTGCGAGCCGCAACAATAAGCGAAACCTCGGTAGGGTCGCCAACTGGCTGCCATGCGTCAGACGATTCATTATGGTTCAAATCGCCATCGTTTGCCAAGTACCCAGATCCGAGCGCGCCAATCACCTCTGTAGCTAGAGCTGGAGGAACCGCCAAATCCGCATCTAAAGAACCCAGCAAAACCATTCGTCCCTCTGGCTTATACCCACTACCCGTAAGCTGTACTTGGCCGCTAGGCGTTATAACACGCTCAACAGTCATCTCGTTTCGAGTTAGAGTACCAGTTTTATCGGAGCAAATAACAGATGCGGATCCAAGCGTTTCTACAGACGAAAGCTTTTTAACAACAGCATGATGCTTTACCATGCGCTGAACACCCAAAGCAAGAACAACCGTCAAAATAGCAGCCAAGCCTTCTGGAACAGCAGCAACAGCAAGAGAAACAGAAAGAAGCAAAGAATCTATAACGTCTTCAATAGTATGGAAGCCTTCAAGAGCCCACATAGACGCAAGCACAACGGCTGCAATAATACACACTGCGATTCCAAGAACCTTAGATACGCGAACCATCTCTTTCTCGAGAGGAGTGGCTTCTTCTTGCGCACTAGAGAGCATATCCGCGATTTTTCCAACCTGAGTTTTCATGCCAGTAGACGTGACGATTGCGCGGCCAGTTCCTTGCGTTACGGCAGTGCCATTAAACACCATGTTTGTGCGGTCTGCCAAAGACTTTGGCGAAGCTAGAGTTTCTGGACGCTTGCTAACGGCAACCGATTCTCCCGTAAGGCTTGCTTCCGCAACGCGCAAAGAAGCTGCTGCAATAAGCCTTGCATCTGCAGAAACAGCATCGCCTTCGCCAAGAACCAAAATATCTCCAGGCACAACATCCGCTGTGTCTATGCGCATAACTCGCCCATCTCTAAGAACAGACGTTTGTGGAGCGCTCATTTTTGCCAGCGCCTCAACCGCTTCTTGCGCGCGCGACTCTTGAATATAGCCCAAAACTGCATTTGCTATAAGAATCACGATTATAACTATTGAGTCAAACGGCAAAACTTCGCCGCCACTTTCGCCACCATGCTGTGCGCGCTCAACAAACCATGCGATTGCGGAAATAATAGTCGCCGCTATAAGCAAGTAAACAAGAGGATCTTTAAACTGTTCGAGGAACCTCTTCCACGCTGGCGTTTTAGGAGCACCAGCTAGAGCGTTCGGACCAAATTGCGCGAGCCTTCTAGAAGCCTCATCGCTACTTAGACCAGTAGAAACATTTACATTAAGCGCATCTGCAACACTTTGTGCGTCTTGCAATGACGGATCTTTGGATTGATCGCTTTGATCAACCATATTTTCCCCCTTGGGAGCGCCGCGGAGTAGTCAATAATCAAAATTTTTACGCAAAGTTGACTCAAAATCTTGATTATTGCGCGGTTATGGATTATTGCAATAACAATAATTTGCAATAATTAAGTACCGTTCTATTATGCCACATAAAGCGCCAAATACTAATGCCTCGGGGGCGTGTGAGAATAAGAATATGGCTATGAAAAAAGGACCGACCAAGGGGTCGGGTGGAAAACATCGTAATGCATTGCGCGGCAAGGGTCCTACTCCTAAGGCAGAAGATCGCGTTTACCATAAAGCTTATTTCGCTAAAAAAGCTGCGATTAAGCGCACTTTTGCAGATCCGCGTTTGGCTGCAAGACGCAGAGTAGATAAGTTGGGCACAGATAGCGATGAGTTGGTTATTGGGCGAAACGCAGCTCTTGAAGCTTTGCGCGTAGGCGTTCCTAGCACGCAGCTTTATGTTGCAAATCGCATTGAGCACGACGATCGCACGCGCGAAATCGTTAAGCTTGCTGGCATGCAAGGCTTGCGACTTTTGGAGGCGGATCGCCTGGAGATGGATCGCATTGCTCACAGCACTAATCATCAGGGCATTATTTTAAAGGTGCAACCTTATCAATACTCTTCGTTGCAAGAGCTTGTTGATCGCGCAGAAAAGAAGGCTCGCGCTATGGAAGCAGCGGATTCTGCATCTGCACGCATTAACGCACGCCCATTGTTTATAGCGCTAGACGGCGTTACCGATCCGCAAAATCTTGGTGCTGTTATTCGATCCGCGGCCGCTTTTGGCGCAAATGGCGTAATTTTGCCAGAGCGCAGAAGCGCATCTGTTACGGCTGCAGCTTGGAAGGTTTCTGCAGGAGCCGCAGCACACTTGCCTGTTGCTCGAGTTGTGAATTTAAACAAGGCGATTCAAGGTTTGCGCGAGCGCGGATGGTATGCAATTGGCCTGGACGGCGGCGGAGACAAGCTTGTTGGCGAAACTGGCTTTGAAACCGATCCGCTTGTGGTAGTTCTTGGAAGCGAAGGCAAGGGCATGAGTCGCCTAACGCGCGAAGCTTGCGATGCTATTGCTGGAATCCCAATCTCTAGCGCTGTTGAATCTCTTAACGCATCCGTTGCTGCTGGAATCAGCTTGTATGCTGTTGCTAATGCGCGTAGGCTTGCCGCTTTAAGTCAAAATTAGTAATTGTTTGCAATTAAGAGTATTGCGGATTTAAGAGTTAACAGTAATGCGGATTTTAAAGCTACGCAATTTACAAAGCTCACATAACGCGCGCACATTGGCACAGCTATTGGCTTTTGTTCTATACATTGCGATTATTGCAATCGTAATGTGTTTCCACGAACCTTGGTTTGACGAAGCTCAAAGCTGGCTGATTGCGCGCGATTCGCCAATCGCAAGCATTTTTAGCATTAGAACGCATTACGAAGGTCACCCTCCTTTTTGGAATCTTTTACTTGCAATTGCAGCCAAAAATGGCGTTCCATACGAGTTTGGAATTAAGGGAATTCAGCTGATTTGCGCAAGCTTACTTGGCGCGTGGCTTATTTTTAATTCGCCTTTTAAGCACACAAGTAGCCTTGCGACTTTTCTTATTCCGTTTACTTATTTTGCTTGCTTCCAGTACGGAGTTACATCGCGACCATACGCCTTGCTTTGCTTAAGCTTGCTGGTAGCGGCACATTATTGGAATAGTGCGGATTCTAAGACTTCTAGTGCTTGGAAACTGGCGATTAGTCTTATGTTTATGTGCCTGCTTAGCGTGTATGGAATCGCGTTTGCTGCAGGATTTACGATTGCTTGGATTTGGCGAGTTTTTAGCAAGAATATTAACGAAGACCTTAACGAAGATCTTAGCAAAACTCGCAATAAAACTCTTGATTTTAGTGCCATTTTTCACGCGATTAAAGCAACAATCTCATTAAATTTGGCGCAACTTATATCTTGGGGATTAATCGCCATTTTTGGCGTTGCAAACCTTGCTCTTGCATGGCCCGCAAAAAATGCGTTCGCCACTCGTGCAACGATTGATGGCAATTCAACAATCGCAAAATGCTTCGCTTTTATATTTGTAATGCCTTCCGAAAGCATGTTCACAAGCTTTTATGGCGATATTTCAATGCGAAGAATGCCTTTTGACTTTTTGCCAATCGCAGTATGCACGCTGTTCAGCCTTGCGATTTGGGCATTTGCAATTAGAATCGCCAAGCGCAGAAAACTACTTGCAGTTCTTGTAATCCCTTATCTTGTTCTTACAATCGTAGCCGTTCGCTATTTTACGCTTCACCACGCAGGTCTAATCTTTGTGTTTTTGCTTAGTGTGCTTTGGATAAGTCACATAAAAGAGCCTCTTAGCAGCAAGGATATTCCTGCGATTTTTGTTAAAATCGCCCCTACTAAATTCAGATTTATAAAAAACAAAACTTTGAAAATCAACGTGCTGATTTCAATAATCCTTGCACCAAGCCTAATTTGGAACGCGTTTGCTTGCGTAAACGACATTCTGTTTGACTATTCGCCTTCTAGAGCTGTAGCGCAATACATATCTAGTAATCACTTGCAAAATAAGCGTTTTGTAGCATCTTGGCTCCATAATTACGAGCAGGTTGACGATAGTGGAAACGTTATTTCGCACGAAGAAATCGACACTCACCAATATTCGTGGCTTTTAGTGGGCGCAAATCCTTATTTTTCTAAGAATCTTATAGACTGCGCTTACAAAAACAAGACTTTTATAACAAACGAAAGTTCTAGCGCAAAACAGCAAGAAAAAGAGTTGGCAGCGTGCGCTGCAAAAGGCGAGCCAGAGTTTTTTGTTAGCGAGTCCAACCAACCGTGGTACTACTTCTTGGCATTAAACTACAACATTTCGCATTACAAAGCGCATGCTGTTTCCAACGTTAAAACGTCTTGGAAGGCTCTTGTTTGGGAAAGCACTGCCACTATTTACGAGCGCAAAGCGCATATAAAATAAGCGAAAGCGGTTGTTTAGCAATCACTAAGCAACCGCTACACAATAGCTACACAATAGCTAAATAACCGCTACACAGCTACTACAGCAGCTCAATCTTTGGATGCTCGGCTCTAAACTCGTTTGTGTGCGAATCGCTAGCATACCCAAGCGCAAATCCAGTTAAAAGCTCCATGTTTTCTGGAACATCAAACTCCGCGTCTAGCGGATCTCGCCAAGTTGCCAAAACGCCAAGCGGGCAAGAGTCAACGCCTAAATCTTTAGCAGCAAGAAACAGCGTTTGCAACATAAGGCCAGCGTCCATTGCAGCAAACGGCATAAAATCACGCCTAGCTAAAACAAAGCCAATAACAGGCGCTCCAAAAGCCTCGAAATTTCTGCGCGTATGGACGTTCCTGGCTGCAAAATCGTGCCTTTCAATTCCTAAATGCGAATATAACGCTAGACCGAGTTTAGCGCTTCGCTGCTTTAAGTCGCTAGGGTACGGATTTGCAACAGGAACGTCGCCATTAGGCGCTGACTCTTGAGCAAACTGAGCGCGCTCAGATTCACTCAAACTCTTATCTTTGGCTTTAAGCATTGCATTGCACTTATCTAAATAAGCTTTTACAATGTTGTCTTTTTTGCTGCCTTGTGCAATCGCAAGCGCATAAGCCCTTGTGTTACTCCAGCTTGGCGCAAGCGAAGCGGTGTGCAATATTGACTATAAAACGTTTTGCTCAATCGGCTTGTTTAAAAAGTCGCGTGCAGAAAACCGCTCCGATGCGAGTTGGCCAAAATCTTTGTAAGTCATGGTATCAGTTTACCAGAAACCGAATGGGTCAAAAATGCCGCCATCGTCGGAATCGTCGTCTCCGCCTCTAGGAAGCTGATCCAAAGGATCGTCGTCGTCATCCGAAGAATCGCCGCCGCTGCCCTTTTGGCTCTTATTCTGGGAAGAATCAGGCTTCTTGTTACCGCGCTTTCTTAGCGAGCGAGGGTCTTGGCGAGTTGCACCATTAACCGCTGCTTCTTCTTGGTTAAACTTAACAGTTAAGTTGACGGTTCCGTTTCCACGAACAACCGTTATTGTTGCTTTATCTCCCAAAGCGGTAGCGCGCACAAATCCAAGCAGCGAGTAGTTGCTTGTAACCGACTTGCCATTAAACGCTACGATTGTATCTCCAGCACGCATTCCCGCCTTTGCAGCAGGAGCACCAGGCGTTACAGACGCCACTTGAGCGCCTCCGCGCGTAATGTTATTTTGCGTTACATTTACGCTTTTAACCATGATTCCAAGAGCAACGTGCTTTACAGAACCATGCTTAATGATCTCGTTTACTACGCGCTTAACAAGGTTAGAAGGAATAGCAAAGCCGATTCCAATAGAGCCTGCTGTGCCACCTCTTGCAGAAGTTGCAGCAATAGACGAGTTAATACCAATCACTTTCCCAGAAGCGTCGAAAGTTGGGCCGCCAGAATTACCTGGATTAATTGCGGCATCAATTTGTACAGCATTTGTAACGATTTCCGAACGACTTTGATCGTCCATAACAGAAACTGGGCGATTAAGCGCAGAAACAATGCCTGTTGTAGCAGTATCGTCGTATCCAAGCGGATTTCCGATTGCCATTATTGGCTGGCCGACTGCGAGCGCGTCCGAATCCGCAAAATCAACTGGCTTTATGCTGCTAGGCAAACCGTCTACTTTAAGCACAGCCAAATCAGTAGTTTTATCTGTTCCAACAAGCTTAGCCTTGTAAATCTGACCGTTAGAAAGCGTTACTTGAAGCTGTTGCATGCCAGCAATAACGTGGTTGTTTGTAACAACGTGACCCTGCTTGTCGATTATTGCACCCGAGCCTTTGCTCATGTTTTTGCTGTTGCGCGCCTGAATAGACACAACGCCGCCAGAAACATTTTTAGCAACCGAGCGCCAATCAGGAGACTGACCGCCTTTTACTACGGCTGTTCCTTTTGAAGGACTTTGCGCACCCACATCTGCAAGTGTTCCAGCGCCTGGAATAGGAATCAAGCCTTGAGTAAGAACAAACGCCATTACAACAACGCACACAATTGCAGAAATAATGGACGACACAATTGCCACCATTATTGTTGAGTTTTCTTTATATTCCGCCTTAAACCCGCGCTTTTTATAAACCACATTTGGAGTTTGGCTTGACGCTTGATCTGGCACTTGATCTGGCACTTGATTTGGCGCTTCAGCAGGCTGACTTTCCGCGCTATTATCAGCGCTATTGTCATCGATACTATCCACACTACTATCCGCGCTATTGTCATCGCTTAAATCGTAAGGATTGCCGAATCTAGTTCGCTTTTGCTCGCCATTTGCATTATATGGATCGCCATAAGGCAAAAATGGGTTATCTAAACCGTTTCCGTATTCTGAATTTGCATAATCACGGCTATTTGCGCTATTCGCTACACTTGCATTACTCGCGCCAATTTGCTCTTGATTTTGCAACGATTCGCCAGAATGATTAGAATCACCGCTATTTTTATTTGCATCACCATTATTTGCATCACTCGCGTCTACAGGGCCATACGCTCCGTATTCTGGAGCTGGTCTATAAATCTGCTCTGGCTCCACATGATTTTCCTGCGCGCTCGTTGGCTCCGATTGGCTTTGTGAAGCATTGCCATTATGCTCTTCACTAGAATCGTAGGCCTTAGAATCGTAAATATCGTCAGCCATTAATCCTCCTTAAATCTTTTACAAAGCATACTCTAATCTGATTACACAAATTCATACAAGCTAATATGCAATTAATGTGCAATTTTTACACAATTTTTCGTTTACAATACGAGTTAAACGTGCCGCTCTTAAAATTACCTGAATATTTAGTAGTATAAATGCCGTATAAATACCACATATAACCCATAAATTAGCTAACTATTTTTATAAAAATTATAAAAACACGTAAAATTTAACGAACGGCTGCTTGCGACTTTTCCGCGCGCAATACCGCAACTTATGCGCGTATCGTCATACCTTCTAATAGAGTAAAAGGTATGACTAATCTTATTGAACACCCACGCGGAGCAGAGCCTGGTAAGCCTGGAGATCGCAGCGAATTCTCGTTTACAACAAAAACGCGTTTAGAAAATGCTGCAGACGGCAAGGGAAAAGACGGAGCCAGATACGGGCGAACTGGTGTGATTCGCACGCCTCATGGCGATATTTGCACGCCTGCGTTTGTGCCAGTTGCAACACAAGGCGCAATGAAGGCCGTGCTACCAGAATCAATCAAAGACTTGGGCGGCCAATGCATGCTTTCTAACGCATTCCACTTGTATGAGCGCCCTGGCGAAGACATTTTAGACGAAGCTGGCGGCCTTGCAAAGTTTATGAACTGGGATGGTCCAACTTTTACAGATTCTGGCGGATTCCAAGTGCTTTCGCTTGGTGCAGGATTTAAAAAGACGCTTGCAATGGATGTTACTGGCATGAAGTCAGACGATGTTATTGCAGAAGGCAAAGAGCGCATGGCATTCGTTGACGAAGATGGCGTTACTTTTAAGTCTCCTCTAAACGGCTCGATTCACCGATTCAGCGCAGAAATCTCAATGGGGATTCAGCACAAGCTTGGCGCAGATATTATGTTTGCTTTCGACGAGCTTACAACGCTTATGAACACTCGCCGCTACCAGGAGGAGTCTGTTGAGCGCACTTTCCGATGGGCTAAGCGTTGCGTTGAAGAACACAAGCGATTGACCGAGGCGCGATTAGGAAAGCCGTATCAGGCGTTGTATGGAGTTGTTCAAGGCGCGAATTACGAGGATTTGCGTAGGCGCGCGGCGCAGCAGATTGCTTCGCTCGACTTTGACGGCGTTGGAATTGGCGGAGCGATTGAAAAGCGCATTATTGGAGACACTTGCGCTTGGATTTGCGATGCTATGCCAGAAAATCGCCCTCGCCACGTGCTTGGAATTGCTGCAGTAGACGACATTTTTGCTTGCGTAGAAAACGGCGGAGATACGTTTGATTGCGTTGCCCCTGCGCGATGCGGGCGAAACGGCGCGATTTTTACTCGCCACGGACGCTACAACGTAAAGCGCGCAGAATTTAAGCACGACCAGGGGCCACTTGAAGCTGGCTGCGATTGCTACACTTGCACGCATTATTCGCGCATGTATGTTAGCCATTTGCTGCGCGCTAAAGAGATGAACGGATACACGCTTGCCACTATTCACAACGAGCGATTCTTTGTTAAGCTTCTAGACGACATTCGCGCGTCGATTGACGGCGGATATTTTGAAGACTTCCGCGACGAGTCGCTTGCGCACTACTATGAAAATGGATCGCGTGGATAGTTTGCTTGTTGCTGCGCGCTTTGACCGCGCAGCAACATGATCTGCTTTTCCGCGTTTTGTACGTGATTTAGGCCAAATATGGTACAAAGTGCGTCACATCTGTTCACGCGTTACAAGATTACATAGGTTACGTCAAGTGAAGTAGAGATTCGAGATTTTTCGCACTGAATGAGATGAACCTCAGCATGAAATGGTGATTCATCGAATGAAGAAGAAAAATCGAGAATCTCGGCGATGAAAACCACGCAAAAGTTCTAGATATTCAGAAGGTTTGATGTATTTCTCTACGAGCAATAAATAGCGCCATCCCAAAACCTAAAACCTTAGAATATTAACGTTCATAAACTATCCGCAAAAGTGCGCGTCACTTGCGAGGAGAGAAATACTCAAACCTCGCGCAATACCAAGCAAAGACGTGAGCGCGCTCTAAGTCGAATGCACTTCGGAGCGCAACACACAAGGGTAGTATTTGCTAAAAGCGCGCAAATATGGTAGCTTTGTGGTCTGTATGCGAACGTGGCGGAATGGTAGACGCGCTGTCTTCAGGTGGCAGTGAGTGTATACTCGTGCGGGTTCAAGTCCCGCCGTTCGCACTCTTTAAGAACGTTGATTTTTCAACGTTCTTTTTTATTTTGTGGCAACGACTGCAACATCATGTGCAACAATTGTGCATTTGCTTAAAAATGTGTGATAGACTGAATAGTGAACGTCATAAGACGTCATACGTGTTAAAACATTGGTGTTTTAATTTTTACGGTCATGGAGGACTAAAATGGAACGTCGTTCAACGAAGACGACGAACCTGGGTGAAGAAATTGCCAATATCGGGGGTTCGGCACACACGCGATTCAATCATGCCGTAATAAAAATTACACCATCTAGTGAAATCAAAAAATATAGCGAAAACGCATCGAGCATCAATCGTAAAGATAAAAACGATGGAATAAATCAGAACGAAGGAATAATAAGGTTCAAATTTGTAGCAAATACAGATTGCGATTTATTAAATATTAAGCCCGCGCAAAAGTCGCAAGCTTCCGCACATCAAGAGCACGCAACTCCAATAATAAAAATAAGTATTAAAGAAGATGCTCCCCTACTTAGTGCGCAAAATCTTTTAGAAGATAGCGCGGATGCAAACGGTGCGAAAGAAATTGCGCTACACATGGAAGACGCGCTAGGCGCATGCGACGGGCGCGAACACGATTTTGCAATAACGTACGGAAGTTTTGGAAGCCGATTCTATTTAGACGGATACCAATGTTTTGCAAGCGCAACAAATCTTGGGCCGCAAAGAGTGAGCGAAAAAGAGGCCGAAGCGTGTGCAGCACAGGCAGAATCTTCGCAAATCTACGACTTTTACTACTCAAACCACTTGCCAAATCCAGAAGAAATCGCAAATTCGGCCACTCAAGCACAGCCAGACATATGGTTTGCAGGACCTACGATTTGCGCAAGAGACATAAAACGCGTAGCTTGCAAGTCGAGCGGAACGCTGCACATTCAATTTAGATTGCGAGGCCCTGGCCAACACGGAGTTCTTTTTGCTGCTGGAACTGTTGGAACAAAAACTAATCTAGAATCTAGCGAAAAAATAAGCGTGTACGCAGGACCAGAAGGCATAAAAATCACGCTAATCGACAGCGAAACGTGCATAAAAAGCGTAATCGAAGCAGCCGCAAGCGTTGACGACGGCGAATGGCACGACTTGATTATTCGCGCAAATCGCGGAGCAACCGACATTTACGTAGACGGATACAGCCAGTCGCACAACATAGGGCAATTCTGGTTTGCAAACATACCAGACTTAAACGCCGTAAGCATTGGAGAAGACTTGCGCGGAGTGCGATTAATGGGCGAAGCCAGAACAGGCGGAATCTACTTTAGCGCACTAACCGAAGGCCAAATCCAAAGAATATCAAGAGTAAAGCCACTTGTAACAACTGCACTATTTGACACGGGCTACGCTGGCTCTCGCAGCTACAGAATACCGTCGCTTGTAAAGACGCACATGGGAACGCTAATCGCAGGAGCAGACCAGCGAACCAGCGTTTCAAACGACGCTCCAAACCACATAAACTTTGTGATTCGCCGATCCGCGGACGGCGGCAAAACGTGGGAGCCTTTGCAAACCGTAATCGACATGCCTGGCAAAAACCTTGGAAAACTGGGCGCGAGCGCAATCGACTCCTGCCCTGTTTTAGACCCAGAAGGCAAAAGCGAAAGAATTAACGTATTAATCGACATTAATCCTGGCGGAATTGGGCTAACAAATTGCAAAACCGCTATAGGCGTAGACGCGTGCGGAAGGATCAAGCTAATAGACCGCTTAGGCGGCAACTACGCGGCGGCAATGGACGCAAGCGCGGCCGTAAAATTGCCATGCGATTCTAGCGAAAAAGAATGCGCAACAAAGTGGCTAGTTTTGCCAGATGGAAGTATAAAAAATTGCGATTCGCATGACGATTTGAATGACGATTCAAAAATCAACTCGCACAGTAATCAAACTTGCGACTGTTCCACGTGGAATATATGGAAATCGCCAGAAATTGCAAGCGAAAGTCAACCATTATTTGCCGAAAAAACGTGTTATATAGCGCAAATCTATTCAGACGACGACGGCAAAACATGGAGTGAGCCACGCTTAATCGACCACATGGTTAAGGAGCCGTGGATGAGCTTTGCGGGAGTATGCCCAGGGAACGGAATTGTTATTAGGCACAGCGAAAAACATTACGGCAGAATACTCGTGCCATTTTATTGCAGCGGCCAAAGCAAATCGCACTATTCTTCGGGAGCGCTTATTTCGGACGACGACGGCAAAACATGGAGCCGAGGCAAAATGATTAACGAAGGGCGATTAATCAACGGAAAAATCGTAGACCCTGCAACAATGCAAGACGACGATGCAACAAGCTCCGAAACTGTGTTTGTTGAACGCAAAAATGGCGATATTCTAGCTTTCTTCCGCAATCAAAATCGCTCGGGATGTGTAGGCAAAGCCATTAGTCACGATTGCGGAGAAACTTGGAGCGAGCTGATTTTTGACACAAGTTTGCCAGAGATATTCAGCCAGCCGAGCGCAACCTGCTTTAGCAATGAAAATGCAGAAAACGCAGAAACCGCCGACTGCATAGCGTTTGCAAACGCAAGCCAAATGATGCCATACCGCGGTCGCGGAGTTGTGCGATTTAGCTACGACGGCGGGCAAACGTGGGCAAAAAGCGTGTGTATAAACCCGTTCCATCACGTTTATCAATGCCTCAGCTCTAGCAATAAACGAACTTTGCAACTACTGTGGGAAAGAGAGACTACTGGAATTTATATAACAGCAATAGATTCCTCGCTTTGGCAGCAAGATAGTTTGCACGCAGGTTTCAAAAACAAAGTACACAAAAACAAAGTACACACAAACGAAAAAATGGAAGATACAAAAGAGAGAAGACTCAAGCGAACTGAAAGGAGCCAAAATGGAAGAGACATTTAGCAGCCGCGAAGACGATGAGATGACAACACTAGACCGCTTATCGTTATTGCAAGCAAGCTCTAACTCCGCTCCAATCGCAGCAAGAAAGCGCTGCGATGAAACAATGGACGCAATCAGATCGCTTATTTTAAGAGAACGCTTGCAACCAAAAGACATGCTGCCAACTGAGCCAATGCTATGCAATTTGATTGGCGCATCAAGATCATCGGTGCGCGAGGCGATTCGCAAGCTGGAAGCACTTAACATTGTGGAAGTTAAGCAAGGAAAAGGCATGTTTGTTGGCTCGCTATCTCTTGATCCAATGGTGGAAACACTCGCTTTTCGCTCCTTAATCTCCATTAATAAGAATTTTGAAGACTTGAATAACGTTGTAGAAATGCGAAAATTCCTAGACCTTGGATGCGCGGATAAGGTGGTTGAGTCACTTAAAGGAACGCAGCATCCAGAGCTGGAAGCGCTTTCGGAAATAATGACAAAAGAGGCGCATGCTGGAAAAACGTTCTTGGAACAAGACATTGCTTTCCACACGGGCATTTTGCGCGCGGTAAACAATACGATTGCAGAGCAATTCGTGCGATGCTTGTGGCTTGTGCATATGGCTGTTTTGCCACAATTGGGGCTGGAAGTTTCGGACGAGCTTGAAAAAACCGCTAGAGCGCACGAACTTATGCTAAAAACGGCTATTGCGGGAGACGCAGACGGATATAGGCAAGCTGTAAATAGCCATTACGAGCCTATTCAGTCGATTTTGCTTAATAGATTGCAAAAACACTAAATAAATGGAAGAACCGCTCCCCAACTAAACGAGAGCGGTTCTTTCATCTTCAATGGTGATGCCTGAGTACTACAGCATCACGATTAATCGCAACGATACGATTTACGTTACGAAATTTTATGGCCGTCGCACCAAACGTGCTCAACTGCCAAAGTTCCTGGATTAAGCAAAAGCAAATCGGCTGCGTACCCCTTTTCAACTAAGCCCAAAGGAGCACTAGTTATAGCATTCGGCTTATCTACTCCAAGCGCGCGAGCAGGAACAATAGTCGCAGCAGCAATCGCCTCTGGCAATCCGATTCCAAGCTCTTTAACGGCGCGATTAATAGCAACTTCTAGAATCAAAGTAGATCCCGCAATAGCGCCATTAGAAACAAGCCTTGCGTGGCCGTCCGTAACAGTAACATCTAAAGCGCCAAGCTTATAAGCGCCATCTGCGCATCCTGTTGCAGCCATAGCATCCGTTACAAACGCAATCCTTCCAGCCGCTGCCTTAAACGCCATTCGCAAAACTGGGTTTTCAACGTGGAAGCCATCGTTAATTAGCTCAATCGTTACACGCGAATCCTCCAATGCTGCAGGGATTGGACCTGGCTTGCGGTGATGAATGCCGTTCATAGCGTTAAACATGTGAGTCATAAGCGTAGAGCCAGCGTTAAAAGCCGCGCGCGCGGTTTTATAATCCGCGTCGCAATGCCCCACTGCTGGGATCACGCCAGCTTCTACAAAGCGCTTAATCGCCTCCATGCCGTGTTCTCGCTCTGGAGCCAAAGTAATCTGGCGCAAAGTGCCATCCGCCGCCTCAAGCAACGCCTCAACGCGCTCGGGAGTAGGATCCACTAGGCAATTAGGGTCGTGCGCGCCTTTTCTAGACAGCGCCAAGAACGGCCCCTCTAAGTGAGATCCAAGCACATCTGGTCGCGTTTGCATAACGCGCTTAACAGTACGCAAATTCTCTTGCATTACGTCAAGAGGATTTGTAATCAAGCTAAGAACTTGCCTAGTTGTTCCATGAAGCATGTGATACGCGCGCGCAATGGCAATCCCCTCAGCACCGTCGTCAAACGAATGCTCCCATGCTCCGTGAGCGTGCAAATCAATGTAGCCTGGCGCAGCAAAACAGCCACGCCCGTCTACAACGCTTAAGTCAGATGCGCGCAATCCGCAAGCATTAATCGCAAGCGCAAGATCTTCGTCTAAAATGCCCGTTTCTAGAATCACGCCATCTTTAACCAAAATCCAAGCGTTAGGAACAATTCCGCGCGCGTCTACAACGCTCACGTTGCGCACTACAAAATTGCGTCCCTCACTTGATTTTAGTGAATCATCAATCTTCTTTACGGCGTCTAAATATGCATTTTTTGACATTTCACTCACCTGCGATTGTGCTTTTGAAGTTTGTGCTTTTGAATACGTTACTAAATTTTAGACTTGAGTATCAGATTCCCTGCCAAGATGGCTTATTTGCATACACCCAACGATAGTAGTCTGCCAGCTTAAGCTTGCTTGCTGCGTCTTCGTCTACAATCACAGTTGCGTGCGGATGCATTTGAAGCGCGGAAGCTGGGCATAGCGAGCTTACTCCGCCTTCTAGCGTTGCTGCCACTGCGTCTGCCTTATTTGAGCCAAACGCAAGAAGAACAAGATGCTTAGCGCGCAAAATCGTTCCAATTCCTTGCGTTATGCAATGAGTTGGAACCTGGTTAATATCTCCGTCGAAGAATCTGCGATTATCTACGCGAGTCTGCTCGGTTAGTGTTTTAACGCGCGTACCAGACGCAAGCGAAGAGCCTGGCTCGTTGAATCCAACGTGGCCGTCGGAGCCAATTCCCAAGATTTGCACGTCGATTCCGCCAGCAGCAGCAATAGCAGCATCGTAGTCGGCTCCAGCGTGCGCAATCTTGCCGCCTTCTCTTAATGGCGCTCCGTTAAGAACATCTCCTGGAACGTGCACTAAATCTGGGTTTAGGCCGATTAAATCGGTTACGGTTCTGCGGATTGTGCTGTGGTAAGACTGTTCGTGCTCTAACGGCAATCCAATGTATTCGTCAAGCGCAAATCCGCGCACGCGACTTACGTCAACATTATTTTCTTTAACAAGCTTTGCAAGATGCTCGTAGGCCTTTAATGGGCTAGATCCCGTAGCTAAGCCAAGTACTGCATCTGGCTTGCGACTAATCAAATCTACAACTGCTTTTGCGTAGAGCTCGCCAGCTTCATCTTGATCTTTTACAATAATAACTTCTGCCATCTTTGCTTCTCCTTTAAAGCTTTAATTAGCATAATTAGCAATTTTTAAGCAACATTAATCAGTAATTGTAAGCATTTATTAGCAATTATTAGCATTGCGGCATACGAATTAACGCACACCGCAACGCTATTTACTTACTATGCACCATCGGTAAAAGGCTATTAGATTATTTGATTATTTACTTAAGACACACGCTTAAGCCGTTACTTTGTGGAATCGCTCACTTCTTGCGGAGTCTTTGCCAAAGTCAAGCCAACTTCCTTAAGAACGCCAGCCACAGCTTCAACGTTTTCTCCCTTGAGTGGGCAAACTGGATCTGGCATCTGATTTGTGTCAAACACGCCGAGCAACGCCATTGCGGTCTTAAACGCTCCAACGCCAGCGCCAAAGCCTGCCACCCCGCTAGGAACAGTAACGATTCGCATCAAAGCAGAAAGCCAATCCTGCTCCTTCTTAACCGTTGCCCAATCGCCAGCCTGAGCAGCCTTCCACATGCGCACGTAACCAGTTGCCTCAACGTTTGCAAGTCCTGGAACAGAACCGTCTGCGCCAGCCATGTATGCGCCGTCAACAACAACCTCTTGGCCCGTAAGCAAAGTCAATGGGTGACCAGCCTTATTGTTGTCATCTACAAGGAACCTAAACGACACGTCGTCGTTGGAAGAATCCTTAACGCCTGCAAGTACGCCATCTTTACCAAGCTTTACAAGCAAAGCACCTGGGAGCTTTGTGTGCACGCAAACTGGAATATCGTAAGCAAACAGAGGCAAATCTGGAACAGCTTCGTGAATAAGACGGAAGTGGCGCTCAACTTCTGCCATGCCGCCGAGTGCGTAGAATGGCGCTGTTGCAACAATCGCAGAAGCCCCAAGCTCCTTAGCTTCCTTTGCATGCTCAATAACGCGGTTTGTTTCCGTATCGATGCACCCAACCAACACTGGCACGCGGCCGTCAACAATGCGCATTACGGTTTCAATGATTTCGCGGCGGCGCTTATCTGTGCTAAACGCAACTTCGCCAGAAGATCCAAGCGTAAATAGGCCGTCTACGCCTGCCTCAATCATTCGGTTAAGAGAGCGCTCAAAGCTAACAACGTCTACTTCGCCGTCTGCCGTTAATGGCGTAACTACTGGTGGAATAACGCCGTGGAATTTTTCTGCCATGATTAAACTTCTTTCGTATTTTTTATTATTTATGACTTATTGATTTATGATTTATGACTTTAGATTTTGCAATTAATGGGCGGCCTGCATGGATTTACTGCAAGGTCTTAGCAGACCGCCCCCGCATTCAAGCTAGCAACTAGCGACTAACGACTAGCGCTTGCTCGCACCGCTCACACTACTTGCACTCTTCTTCCGTTGGGTGCAAAAGCGAAGGAGCTGCGCCCATCAAAATCTTTGTGTACGCATCCTGCGGATTGTTAATCACCTGGTGAGTTTCGCCGCGCTCAACAATCGTTCCGTGATTCATAACAACAACTTCGTCGGATATGTATCGGATTGTTTGAATATCGTGACTAATAAACACCATTGAAAGATTCAGCTTCTTCTTTAAGTCGGAAAGAAGATTCAAAATCTGAGCACGCACAGAAACATCCAAAGCGGAAGTTGGCTCATCTGCGATTATTGCATCTGGATTAAGCGAAAGCGCACGAGCGATTGCCACGCGCTGACGCTGACCGCCAGAAAGCTGACCTGGCAAAGCGCCAAGAACAGAATGAGGCAAACCAACCATTCGGATTAGCTCCTTGGCTCTAGCATCGCGCTCAGCTTTGCTTCCAATCTTGTGCACAACAAGCGGGTCAATCAACTGGTCAATCACACTCATACGCGCATTCAAAGCCATTGCTGGATCCTGGAACACAACGGAAACCACGCGTCCAATATCCATGCGCTCTTTTGCAGTTCTATGCGTAACGTCTTGACCTTTGAACAAAACCTTGCCGCTTGTAACTTGCTGAAGTCCGCACATAATGTTTGCAGTAGTAGACTTTCCGCAACCAGATTCACCAACAATACCAATCGTCTTGCCTGGCATAAGCTTAAGATTCACCTTGTTTACGGCCGTAATCTTATTCTTGTGGAACAAGCCAGATCCTGCTCGAGTAGTGAACACCACTTCGGCGTCGCGCAGCTCGATGATTGGAACATCGCCATTTTCGCTTTGAGTTTTGTTTGTTTCGTTAACATTCATGTTCATCGCACATCTCCTTTATCGGAGTTGGTCAAAATTGCGGAAGGCACATCCGATTCTGGCTCTGGAGGCGCAGCGTAGAAGTGCCACGTTCCTGGAATGCGCTTCATTACTGGGCGCACGTCAAGTCCTTGATCTGGATGAGAAGAACGCGGAGCGAATCGATCTCCCTTAGGGAAGTCGGACGGGCTTGGAACCGTTCCTGGAACCTGGTGCAATCTTGGAGCACCAGCCTCAATGGAAGTTACGGAGCCAAGCAAGCCGCGCGTGTACTCATGATGCGGATCGGTGAGAATTTCCTTAGTGGAGCCTTGCTCAACAACCTGGCCTGCGTACATTACGGTAATCGAGTGCGCAACCTTAGCAACAAGAGCCAAATCGTGGCTTACAAACACCATTGCGAATCCAAGCTTTTCGCGCAATTCGTTAAGAAGGTCAATTACCTGCTTTTGAACAGTAACATCCAAAGCGGTTGTTGGCTCATCTGCGATTATCAACTTTGGATCTCGCGTAAGTGCCATTGCAATCAACACGCGCTGACGCTGACCGCCAGAAAGCTCGTGTGGGTAGGATTCAAGCGTACGCTTTGGATCCAAGCCTACAAGCTCCAACAACTCTTCGGCGCTACGAGTGCCACCTCTAGAAGTTAGCTGCTTCATCTGCGCTTTAATAAGCATTGATGGATTTAAGGAAGACAACGCGTCTTGGTAAACCATTGCAATCTCGTGGCCACGCAAAGCATTGTGCTCCTTTGGGCTAAGCTTTACAAGATCCTTGCCGTTAAACAGGATTTGTCCGCTAATCTTAGCTTTTGGATCTAGCAAGCCCATAATCGCAAGCGAAGTGATTGACTTACCGCAACCAGATTCACCAACCAAGCCCATTGTTTCGCCTGGACGAACAGAGAAGCTCAAGTGGTCTACAACATTTACGCTGCCGTAGCGTGGGAACTGAATGCACAAATCTTTAACTTCAATAACTGGAGGCTCCGTAGACGTTGGCTGCAAGCGATCCGTACGCTTTAACTCGGCCTCGCGAAGCTTTGCCAAAGACTCAACCAAAGCATCGTGCTGCTCCTTGTAAGCTGCCACTGGGTCGGTAAGAATCCTATCTTCCTTACGAGCAGCATCCGCATCTGCAGCACTCTTAGCTACTGGAGCGGTTGGAGCTGCAACCATTGCATCCGTAATGCCCTCAGAAAGAATGTTAAGGCACAAAACGGTAATCATGATTGCTAAGCCTGGGAACAATGCCTGCCACCAGTATCCAAAGATAACGCCTGCTTTAGCAGAAGACAAAATGTTGCCCCATGTTGGCGTTGGCTCTGGAATACCAGCGTTGATGAAGCTAAGAGAAGCTTCGAACACGATTGCGTCTGCAACAGAAAGCGTTGTGAACACCATAACTGGAGCTGCAATATTACGCGTTACATGCTTGAGCAAAATCCAAGGTGCGCGAGCGCCAGAAACGATTACTGCACGCACGTAGTCTTTTCCATATTCGCTTATTATGTTTGCGCGCACAATTCTTGCGATTTGTGGAACGTAAAGCACACCAATGGAAATGATGATACCAATCATGGATTGTCCAAGAATTGCAAGACACACAGCCGCTAATGCGATTCCTGGGATAGACATTACTATATCAATCAATCGCATTATAAGCTCAGATATCCAAGTGCGGCTCACAGCTGCAATTGCGCCGATTATTGCGCCCATCACCAACGCAAAGAGCACAGACGACAAGCCGATTACCAGCGAGTAGCGAGCGCCGTACATAACGCGCGAGAACACGTCTCTACCAAGGTTATCGGTGCCAAACCAGTGCGCTCCTGTTGGCGGCTGATAGTTTTGTGTAATCTTTACTGGGTCGCATGGCGCTAGGAATCGCGCGAATACTGCGCAGAACGCCAATATCGCAATCACAATAAGCGAGATTTTAGAGCCTAAGCTCATGCTTTTAAATCTGTTAAACTTGATGCCTGGCTTAGATGCGGCATCTACTACCTGACTTTTTCCAAATAGCATGTCACACCGTCCTAATTCTTGGGTTGATTAGCACGTAAAGCAAATCAACAATAATGTTTATAAAGATGAATGCGATTGCAACAACCAAAACAACGCCTTGCACAAGCATTGGCTGGTTGCCATTAATGCCGTCGAACATTGCGGTACCCATTCCTGGTAGTGCAAAAATCACCTCAATAACGATTGCGCCACCCATAAGGTAACCAATCTTCATACCAAGAGTTGTGATTGGTGTAATCAAAGCGTTGCGGAACACGTTCCTAGCAACAACCACGCTCTTTGGAATACCTGCGCCGATTGCGGTTCGCACATAATCCTTATCCAATTCTTCTACCATCGAGGTTCGTATGATTCGCGTAAGCTGACCTGCTACTGGAAGGCCTAATGCGAAGCAAGGCATTGCCATTCTTGCAATGTACGCTTCTGGATCTTCAAAGAACGGTACAAAATCGCCAGATCCTGGGAGCCATGCGAGCTTGATTTGCAAGACGTAAATCAAAAGAACGCCAAGCCAGAAGGATGGAGTTGCAATTGCAATAATCGAAAGCACGCGAACCGTTTGATCAACCCAAGTATCGCGGTAAAGCGCTGCAAAAACGCCAAAGATTACTGCAAAGACTATTGCGATTAACAAGCCGATGAAGGTTAGTTGCAAGGTGATTGGGAAGGCGTCCGCCACTCGCTGAGCTACGGAATCCTTGTTTACACCGTAAACACCCATGTTTCCTTGGAAGAGTCCAACTATGTAGGACCCAAACTGCTCCCACCATGGCCTGTCGTAGCCCATTTCGTGGCGGAAGGCTGCCAGAGCTGCTGGAGACGAGTTTTCGCCTAATGCTGCAACTGCTGGATCGTATTTAGAAAATGACATAAGGAAGAATACGAGGAACGTAACACCGAATGCCATGAACGGCAGGGCGATTAGTCGCCTACCTAAAAGTCTAAGAAAATTACTCATAAGACATCCACACATCCATTGAAGAAAATTATTATTTTTGCATAACAAAACCGGCCCATCTGCACAAAGGCGAGAAAGGTAAACAGTTGGGCCGGTTTTGCGGTTAGAGGTTAGGGAAAATGAAGTTTGTTACTTTGACTTGCACCTACTTTGTTAGCTTTGCTTTTACAAGGTTGATGCCAGTGGAGCCGATTGCATTCCACTCAGCCAATGCGCCCTTCTTTACAGCGGTCGTAGTCTTGCGGTGGAAGAGTGGGTACAGAGGCACTTCGTCGCTAATCAAGTCGAAGCACTGGTTCCAATACTTCTGACGATCTGCTGGCTTGCTTGCAGCCAAAGCCTTGTCCATAAGCTCGTGGAGCTTTGTGTATCCTTCGGAGTTCTTCCAGAAGGAGCGCTGACGGGTCCAAGCGTTGTCGCCGTACCACCAGCTCATAAGCAAGTCTGGGTCGTTGCCGAACACGGATGGATCGCCTGGAGCAAGAACCATGGAGTAGTTTGCATCGTCGCGGTCGGTAATCTGTGGGTAGAGTGCAGAAGACTTCATAGACTTGATCTCTACATCCATACCAATCTCTGCAAGATCGTTCTTGATTTGTGGAGCAAGCTGAGTAATCCAAGTGTGGTCCGTTGTGTAAAGAGTGAACTTTAGTGGGCCATTTACGCCAGCTTCCTTAAGCAAGCTCTTTGCCTTAGCAATGTTCTTGGTGTAAACGTTCTTTGCCTTGTGGTAATTTGCGTAGTTCTTTGGCAAGAAGCTTGTTGCTGCCTCGCCCTGGCCGCTCATCTGGTTGGTAATCAGCTTGTTTACGTCAATCGCGTAGAGAACTGCTTGGCGAACTCGCTTGTCGTCGAATGGCTTCTGCTTTGTGTTGAACATAACGAATGGAAGAGTAAAGCCCTGTGCGGTCTTAAGCTCGGAACCAGACGCCTTCAAAGTGTTGAATGCCTGTGCTGGAACCATTTCCATTACGTCGGTCTTGCCGCCCTGCATTGCGGTTACGCGAGCAGTATCGTCAACGGTTACATTCCAAACCATCTTCTTGGTCTGTGCCTTGTACTTGCCATTGTAAAGATCGTTGCGCTCAAACTTTACCTGGTTATCTGTAATCGAAACATACTTCCATGGGCCAGAGCCGATTGGCATGTTCTTAAGATCTGCATCAGACTTTGCAGTTGGAACAATCTGAATCAAAGCAAGGCGCTGCTTGAACAGTGGGAACGCCTTCTTTAGCTTAAAGATTACGTGACGATTGTCTTTTGCTTCTACAGAATCAATAAAGTCGAGCATAGAGATGTAAAGGCTGCCCTTTGCAGTTGTGCGCTTAAAGGAAGACACTACATCGCCTGCGGTTACTTCCGTTCCGTCCGAGAACTTAGCAGCATCGCGAATTGTTACTTCGTATTCGGTATCGGAAATCTTCTTTGGCTCACCCTTTGCAAGAGCGTTGAAAACCTTAAAGTTGCTGTAATCAAGAGCGTAAAGTGGCTCTGTAACGTGCCAGTTTGCTGCCATTGGCAACGCGCCAGAGGTTGTAGATGGCGCAAAGTCGCGGCTTGCGTATGCAACCTGTGCGGTAATTGTGTCTTTAACAGCAGTCTTTGCTTTTGCTGCCTTGTGGGATTTAGCTCCACCGCAGCCAGAAAGCATCATTAATGCGGCCACACCAGCGGCGATTGCCACGGTTAGCTTCGAGTTAATTCGTGCCATATTTTCTCCTCACCATTGAGTTTGGGTTTTTTGCATTTCGTCTTCGAATGCGAAAACATTTTAAATTATAGCGCGTGCGTTATTTTCACGTTACTTCAAACATAAGAGGTCTGATGTCTGATGTCAAGTTATGCGTGTGTCGAATTTGTGAAAATTTTGATTATTTTTTAAATCACGAAAAATTAGAACAAAATCGCACATAATCGACACACATATAACCACTATTTTTCTTTATTTGTTACTTACGCGCGCTTGGAAAATCTGCGGCTGCTTGCGACTTTTCCTTAACGCTCCCAGCCGCATTCGCCTACCTGCTCGCCGCCTACAACTTTGCTGCAAACCAGCGCGTAATCGACGTTGGGTGCGTAATCGCAGTTCCAACAACAGCAGCCCAAGCGCCCATCTGCATAACCTTGTGCAACTGATCTGGAGTGTGAATACGCCCTTCGCAAATAATTGGATAATCTGGGAAAGCTTGCAAAATCTGGCCTAAAAGCTCAAAATCTGGGCCGTCCGTTTTTGGCCTTCCAGGAGAAGTGCCAGCCAAAGTGGTAGATATAATATCCGTTCCACAATCCGCCGCGCGCTTAGCGTCGTCGAAGTTGCCGCAATCGGCCATAACAACTATGCCTTCGTCGTGCAACGCGCGAACAGTTTGCTCGTAAGTCAAGCCATCTGGGCGTGGCCTATCGGTTGCATCAATCGCAATAATATCCGCTCCAGCAGCAGCGCAGCAGCGCGCATGACGCAAAGTCGGAGTTATGTAGACGCCTTCGTGGCCATCTTTCCAAATTCCGATTACAGGCACATCTACCTGCCCTTTAATCGCAGAAATATCCGACAACCCCTGGCATCTAATGCCAACGGCTCCGCCTTCTACGGCCGCCATTGCCATTTGTGCCATTGTTTCTGGGTGCCTAAGCGGCTCCCCTGGGTATGCCTGGCAGCTAACCACTAGGCCGCCCTTGATTTTTTCAATCACAGGATTCATATAGATTCCTCCTTTTTTCAAATATGACTAAACTAAACAAAATTAAACACAATCAAACGCTAGCGCGATTAAACGCGACCTATCGCAATCAAACGCGACTAAACGCGATTTGAGTGAACAGCCCAAGCCGCACCAATCAGCGGAGCAGACCCACCAAGCTTGCCCTTAACAATCGGCGTGCTTTTAATCAACGTTAAAGCAGAATCTTCGAATCCGCTTCGCATAGCGTTCCACCAAATATCGCCAGCTTCTACAACAGACCCAGAAAGCACAATCACATCTGGATCTATAAGATTCGCCATTCCTGCAACGCACTGCCCCAAGGCCTTGCCGCTTCTAGCAAGCGTTTCTTTGGCGTGCGCATCCTGCCCAGAATTTGCACGCACGCAAACCTCGTAGCCGTTTTGCGCAAGCTCGGTGCCTTGTGGAAGATTGCTGTTGTAAAGAGTGGCAAGCCCAGTTCCCGAAGCCACTGGCTCAATGTGGCCCGCATGCGCTCCGCAAGAGCAGTCAAAGCCAACTCCCAAATCGCTAACAACGTGGCCAGCGTGTCCTGCAACTCCGTGCGCGCCCGTAAACAGCTTGCCGTTTACAATAATCGCGCCGCCAATTCCAGTGCCTATGCCAACAGAAAACACAATCGACTTTCCTCGTCCAGCTCCGTAAATCGCTTCTCCAAGGCCGTGGCCTCCAACGTCGCCAATCATATAAACTGGCAAGTCGGTTACGCTCTTAAACGCGTCATAAATTAGCTGACCTCGCCAACCTGGCAGAATGTCTGTAGCAGCTACGATTTCGCCAGTTTTGCTATTTGGCACTCCTGCAGCCGCTATTCCAATTCCACTAATGGTTTTGCCACTTTTCGCCGCATCTTCCAATATTTGCTTTGCGCGCGCTACTAGGCGATTCTTTATATCTTCTCCGCCTTTTGCAGCTTCTGTTGGCATAGAGCCATAGTTTTCTACTGTTGGAGAAGCGCAATCTTCGCTTTCTTTACCAAAGCTAGACCCTGAAAATTCTAAAGACTCTGGCAAAGTCACCAATCCGTACGCGATTTTTGTTCCGCCTATATCAAAAGCAAGATACGTAGAGCGAGAATCTTTTACTTCGTTCATAACAATTTCCGTTTTCTTTCTTGCGTTTGCGACTTTATTTTTACTATTTACTCGACTTTACCTATTCACTCACCCTGCGCAGAAACCACAGCATCGTGAATGCGCGCCAAATATCCCAAGCGCTCCTCCACGCTCGCATCTTGCGGAACGCACACTTTTGCGCCCAAATAGTCGATTGCATAATCGTCTTTTAGCGCTTCGCTAGTGGTTTCTTGAATTTCTTTAGACGTCATTAACGAAGTCGGCTCATCTGGGTTCATTGGCAAGTGGCCATCAATCCACTCGTATCCGTATTGCGTTGCATCTGGGCCAGCTCCCGAGAACATTAATCCTTGCAACACTCCCGCCTGCCTTGCCGCACGCACGTGCTCCACTGCCGCTTGAGCATTTCGCTCTTCTACAACACTTCTACCCCAGTTGATTGTGATTCCAATTCCCGCTTCTTTTGCAATTTGAATCTCTTCTTCTAGTGGCAGGAATCCTTTTTCTGGATTTTGGCTTTCAATATATCTATCGCAATGCTCAATCACCAGCTTTGCTCCGCACCAATCGAGCTGAGCGAGTTCTTCTAACGACTTTTTCATTGCATCCGCTTGCGCTAAACGAGTTGGAGCCGTATGTATTTCTACATGAGATATATCGCAGCTATCTCTAATGTCTACAACGTTTGCGATTGCTTCGCGAATATCCTTAAAGAATGCGAGCGCGCGATGCCTGCCTTCTTCGCTTGGGCTTGCAAGTCCAAATTCTGGATCTGGGTCAAAGTTTATGTGACGCATTGTTCCTGGAATTGCCGTAATCGTGTTTGCATGCCAATGCGATGGTATTGCGCTTGCTAGCCACGCGCGGCTTTGTGCGTCTGCCAAATCTCCTGGGTATGGAATCTCCGTTCCGTCAATCCAGCTTTGCTTACCCAGCAAATCGTAGTATTTTTCTTGATCTTCGCGAGTTTTTGGCAACGATGCGTATGCGCCTACAACAAATTTAGCTTTCAGCATGATATCCTCCTTGAAATCGTAGCTGATTTGTATTCTGATTTGTCTTTCGACTTATCTTTCGATTTGTCTTTTGATTCGTAGATTACACCAATATCACTACAATTCGTCAGACGTCTGATAAATCTTTGTACTTGCGACTACGCTCGCGCATGCGCCCGGCCAAAACTGTGTAAAAATCACGCATAGCGCATTGGAATACAAGCGTTTTGCAGCAATCGAATCTGTTTTCTGCACATTCGCCACCTGGACAAAAAGTGTGTAAAAAATAAGCTCATAACCCTTATGAATGAGTTGCCCTCACCAAGAGATTGACTCGTTTGGGGTGGGTATGCTATTATCGCTAGTAACAAGACCGGTTCCGCTGCCCACTTCGGTGGGAGTCCAGGGCCGGTCTCTTTTTATCATGGAGTTTCAGTGAAGGTCAAACCATTTAAGACTTATCAGGCACAAGTGGATCTTCTACGTTCTCGTGGAATGCAAATTGAAGACAATGATAGAGCTGTCGATATTTTACGAACCCACAATTACTATCGCTTATCTGGTTACTGGCATTCCATGCGTCAACAAGACCCTACAACTGGACAAAGTTTAGATGTTTTTAGAGATGGAACATCGTTTGATTTGGTTGTTGAGCTTTATGATTTTGACGCTCTCCTACGTCACGCAGTATTCGAGGATCTTGCTCCTATTGAGTTAGCGTTACGCTCACTACTTGGGTATTATCTTGGACAAATTAATCCACTAATATATCTTGATTCAACTCAACTTGGTCCAGCAGCGCGAACTGTATCACGTCACGGTGTATGTGAGTATGACATTTGGTTGAAGAAATATCAGCAAGCATTACTCTTATCTCGTGAGGATTTTGTTGAACATCATAGAGTACAGTATGATGGCGTTCTGCCTGTTTGGGTAGCGGTAGAGGTCATGGATTGGGGAATGCTCTCCTACTTGTATCGATTTTCACCTAACCTAGTTCGCAATGAGATCGCACGCGATTGTGAGATGAGCGCACCACAGTTAGAGTCTTGGCTCAAATCACTCAATATTCTACGAAATTGCACAGCACATCACGCACGATTATTCACACGAGTGTTTGATATTAAACCTAAACAGATACGCGACACTCGTATGACCCCTATCAACAGCTCACTGCACCTAATTTTCGGACAGTTAAGCTTGATCCGATACTTACACGCAACGCTTGATCTTGATGGTAATGCCGATAACCTGATTACCGTACTAGAAAACTATCCACACAATACACTTGTCCCACTTCGCAGAACTGGAACACCCAATAACTGGCAAAACCTTGACCTGTGGATAAAACCACCACAAGCATCCGACAGCGTAGGCACCTAGTCTAGCTGACAATTGCGCCCTTAACGCGACCTCAACCCTCTCTATGCCATCAAATATGTAATCACGAAGCTTGCGATCAAACTCATAAAGCAAAGCAATATCATGAAAATTAGTTCCAGTTACAAAAGTGTCTAGACGCTGCATAAGCTTATCCGACTTCTCTCTGTATGGATACCAATATCCACTAAGCCTATAGTAACCAACATGAGCAAGCCAAGATTCAGCTTCTGAACAATCTAAACGCATACCACGTTTTGGGTTATAGGATAAAAGTGTGCAAAAAATCATGTCTTAGGCCTTGCAATACAAGCGTTTTGCAGCAATCGAATCTGGGCTATTCTTTACTTGCACAATCACTCTAAAACAAAAATATCCAAATACTTAGCGCATTGAACAACAAAACACGTAAAAGAAAAAGGCTTGTTAGAAACCTAACAAGCCTTTAAAACTAAAGAACAGAATCCCGTCCCTAGCGGAAAACCATCTCTAGCAACAAGCATTAAGCACCCGCAAGCAGAATAAAGAACCTACACGGTAAGAAAAGGAAATTTCGGCAAACCAAGCAAACTCTAAACCCCGCGTGCAAGCTGCAGCACAAAACACGCGCCGCCGCCTAACGCAAGCCTATTTCAAGCGCGCACTCACACACTTAGCATAAGTGCGCGCGCAATGCTTAGTGACGAGCCTTGCGAACAGCAGCACCCATGCCAGCAAGCATGGTGGCAGCCAAAGCGGTCAAAGTTACGCCAACACCAGTACCAGTGTGGGTGTTACCGCGCTTGTCCTTGCCATTCTTGTTCTCAACCTCAGTCTTAGCGCCAGCAGCGGCAGCACCATTAGCAGCGCCAGCCTTACCTGGCTGAGCAGCACCTGGCTTGCCTGGCTTAGCGCCTGGCTTGCCTGGCTGAACTGTTGCAGATGGAACAAAGTTGACGCCATACTTATAGTCAGTAGCAAGAGGAGCCAAAGAAGCTGGGGTTGGATATGCAGAAACATCAGCCTTAGAAAGCTGAGCATTCTTATAAGCACCTGCATATTCGGTCAAAGCCTTAGCAAACTTACCAGCAGCCTCTTTGAAAGCCTTATCTGCATCATTAAACTTGGTCTTTGCAGCAGACAAAGCTTCCTTAGCTTCATTGATTTCCTTAGTCAAACGAGCAACTTCAGCATTGTAAGCACGAGAACCCTTATCCTTAGCGTTCTCATCCTGGTAATCCTTAAGAGCACGCTGAGCAGACTTTAAGCTATTCTCAGCCTCATGCTTAGCATTGAAAGCAGCATCAGCCTCAGCAAAAGCCTTATCCTTTGCTTCCTGAGCCTTATCCAACTTCTCCTTAGCGTCATCCAACTTAGCAAGGACAGAACGCTTTGAATCTGGAGCAGGCTTAGTGAGCTCTACAACATGATCCTCAGCAGAAGCAACACCATTCTTAGCAGAATCTAAAGCTTGCGCATCAGTCGCCAAAGAATCAACAGCAGCCAAATAAGCCACAGCCTTACCCTTAAGAGTTGCATCTTGATCAGTCTTATCTTTTTCAGCTTGAGTCTTCAAAGCAGCATCAGAGTAATTTTTATATTCAGGCTTAGCTTCCTTGTAAGCATCAATAGCAGTGTTGTCGCCATCAAACTTAGTCTTAGCAGTTTCATATGCAGTGTAAGCTTGAGTCAAGCTGTACCTTGCACCCTTTACAGCATCACTATCATCAGACTTAACGGTTGTAAGAGCAGCATTCTTAACAAGTGTGCCGTCAGCCTTAACTTCAGCCATTGCTGGGGTTGCCATTGCGAAGCCGGCAAGCAAAGTTGCGCCAGCAGCGAAAGCGGCGATAGCCTTCTTATTCATCATTTTATTTCCTTTCTTCTTCTCCTCTGCGTTAGGGGCGCAGAGAAAAATTTGCTCCACAATCCAAAAGCGAATCGTGGCACACGGCCAAACTAGGTGCGGCCATGTTTGCTATTAACATACCCCCCCCCGTTTGAAAAAGTCAAGCCCCAGCCATACGTGCTAAACCGAAAAAAATGATGTTATACACAAACTAATCCACAATTAAGCCACACTCGCCGTAAAATTTGTGGATAAACAACGCTTAAACCGTAAAAATACGCATTTCAAGGTTTTTGAAGAATTTTCCCAGGTTTTTTTAAGGAAAGACTTTTCGCGCGTGTCGCGCCGCTTGATTCCGCACTTTGTAGCTGATTTAAGTGCGTAGAGAAACAAACTCGGGAAAACTTTCCGCTTTTTGTAGTTATAATCAGCGTGTTGAGCAACAAAAAGCGGAACCAATTGACGCATTTTGTACCAAATTTGACCCAAAACACGTACAAAAAGCGGAATAGAAAATCATGTCTAGCGTATTGCAATACAAGCGTTTTGCCACAATCGAATCTGGGCTATTCTTTACTTGCAAAATCATTCTAAACAAAGATATCCCAATATTTAACACAGATTCACGTTACTAGTTTTATCAATCACTATTGTTCCGATAAATTAAATATGTTATTCCGCTACTGTTTATGTTATTCCGATAAAACGTTAAAATATAATAAAATGCAACAATGATTAAGGGTATTTTATGTACATAACAGTAAAGCAAGCTGCTGAAAAATGGGGCATATCAGATAGACGAGTAAGAATTCTATGCTCCGAAGGGAAAATTCCAGGAGTATATCGAGAAGGAAGATCCTGGAAAATACCGCATGACACAGCAAAGCCAACCGACGGAAGATATAAAATTAGCGAATCGCTAATTCCAATCATAAAAACTAAATTAGAAACCCTTAAAAAAAGAAGACCCCTAACTGAAGGGGAATTAGAAAGACTTAATGAAGAATTTCTAATAGAATATACATATAACTCAAACGCAATTGAGGGAAACACTTTAACACTGCGCGAAACAGACATGGTTCTTAGAGGGCTTACTGTTGATCAAAAATCATTAAAAGAGCATCTAGAAGTTATTGGACACAAAGAAGCCTTTGATTACGTAAAGCAGCTTGTTAGCGAAAATAAGCAGATAAATGAAAAAGTTATAAAAGACATACATTATTTAGTTTTAGCCAATAAGAGAAAAGATAGAGGCGTTTATAGAAGAATTCCCGTTCGAATTATGGGATCTACACATGAGCCACCACAACCATATTTAATCGCTTCAAAAATGGAAGAATTATTGAAAAAATACAAAAACAGCAATGAAGATATTGTTACTAAACTTGCTCGTTTTCATATAGAATTCGAAAGCATTCATCCTTTTATTGATGGAAATGGAAGAACAGGAAGACTGCTGGTCAATTTGGAATTGATGAAAGCAGGTTACCCACCAATAGATATAAAATTTACTGATCGCTTGAAATATTATGAAGCTTTTGATGAGTATCACTCAAAACATAACGTGTCTGCCATGGCAAACTTGTTTGCAAGATATTTAAATCAAAGACTTGATTTGTATTTGTCTATTTTAGAGTAATGATTATTTTTAATTAAAGCTACGCGCAATTGGCTTTACTGTTATTCTCTCAGATAGTTGACTGAACTATTAACAGCACTGTGGTCGAATCTCCGACTTGGCCACAGATTCTAATTGTCCTATAATCCAAATGCATTCCCACAGCAAACTTATAAGAACTTGTATACACAAAAAACGTATTTTTTGTACATTCAATGTACAATTTTTTATACATCCAATGTACAAAAACTACGATTTATACATCTTTTGTCTAAATATCACACACACTTCAGACTGAAATCAAGGGCCCAAATCCCCAAAAGTGTGTAAAAAATCATGTCTAGCGTATTGCAATACAAGCGTTTTGCCACAATCGAATGTGTTTTCCGCACATAAAAAAAACAAAACAGTAAAGCGCTAATTCAATAGAATCTAATTTAACAAAACTTGTTAATAATAATCTAAACGAATCAGCGCTTTACGTATACAACTAACTACAAAAATCTAGAGTTAGCAATATTGGTTATGCAATCTTATTGCGCATTGCCTTTGCAAAGAATCCAGCAGTACCAAGAAGCATTACAACCGCAAGAACAATCAACATTGAACTTCCCGTTGAAACTTTACTAAATGCATTACGGTTCAAATCCGATTTTTCACTACTACTATCCTTCTTGTCCGCAACTGGATTTGCGCTAACTGTTACCTCATTCCAGGCAAGCTGTTCGCCCTTCTCGTTTACAAGCACGATTGTATGCTTTCCAGAATATCCGTCTGGAATATCAACAGAAAATTGTGCATTGTCTGCAGATCCACGAACCGTTATAAACGAATTGCCATCAGAGTCCTTTAAGGCTTTAGGCGTAGAATATATAAACGCATAGGCCTTTGCTGAACCATTCTTTTGCAACTGTTGCGCAAACTCCTTGTTGGAAATCTTTCCAGAAATCTTTACAGGCTCACCAGCAACAATCTGATTATTATTCCCAACAGTAATAGCTCCCTTTAGGGATTTATCCAACTGATCAACGCTGGCTGGAGGAGCTGGAACAACATCGTATTTTGCTTTAGAATCCTCTTTCTTTTGCTCAGACTTTTGCTCATCAGCTTTCTGAGTATTAGCTTCATTCCTAGATTGATTGCTAACCTGTGGCGCCTGTTCTCTTGCAGGCGCTGGATTTTGCGAAGGCTCGGTAGGTGTAATTGTTTCCGATGGCGGATTTTGCGAAGGATTTTCTGCAGAAGGCTTTTCTGCAGATGGAGTATCCACAGAAGGCTTTACATCAACGGAAGGAGCAGAAGGCACAACACTATGGCTTTCCACCGCCTTTACAACGCGAATATTAATCACAGACTGAATTCCTGGCAAAGAATCTCCCACTGCATATTTTGCAGACGCAAATCGCACTGGAATCGAAACGGTCGTTCCTTCTTTAACATCCTTAGGCATTGCAATATCTAACTTTATGTTTGCGTTAGCAAAAGGCTTTACAGAAATACCAGTCTTATCTTGAATCTTCCAATCTTTATTTAATTCAGATTGTTTACCTAAATCCTTCATAGAAAGCTTTAAGTCGGAATAATCATGGCTTCCAAGATTCTTAATCTTAACTTCAATATTTTTGGCATTTTTCGGAACGTCAATAACGCTATTATCTGCGGTTACAGGAGTATAACCAAGCCAATCTTCAGATATATGAGTGTAAATAATATTGCTATTATCGCCCTCATATAAAAGTCCAAATCCGCCACCATGCTGCTTGTTCAAAACTTCAATGCAAGAATAAGCCATAGGACCAGACTTAAACAATTTGCCCGTATCCCAAGTTGCACCATCATCAAACGATACGCGAATTAAGCCGTCACTACGCCCATACGCCGAAGAAGAAGAATACACAAGAACCTTGGCTTCTGGAGACCCCATAGGCGCATCTGGGTATGCCCTAGTTATCTGAGCATTGTTTGCAGGGTCTGGAAGCTGCATCTCTTCTTTTACTTCGCCATAAGTTTCGCCGCCATCATTTGATATTGCAACAAGACGATGCCTAAAATTCTGAGGCCTAGAATTCAACATAACTCGTCCATCAGAAAGTTCTACAACCTTGTTTTCGTCCATATGTGATTTTTCACTTCTAAACCCAACAGGCTTGCCAACCTTCCAAGTCTTACCATGATCGTCGGAGTAAACCGTTACTGCTTGAATCCTTCTCGAGTTGTTTATTGTATACTGCTGCAACAAACGACCCTTATACTTGCCATGGCGAAGCTGAATGCCGTGACCAGATGCCGCAAACCTAGAGCTCCAATGCCCAACATCTGCAGTCACATCTTTAGTAATTATTTTTGGAGTGCTCCAAGTGACACCATTGTCCTTGGAGCTAGTAACTGAAGCGTGTAAAACGTTCCTGTTTTCTGGATCTACTCCAGCGCTGGACCCACCCCAGCCGTTTCTGTAAGACTTTACAGAAAACAGGAAAATTTCATTAGTTTCACGGTCTAGCACATAAGACGGATCCGAATATCCCCATCTAGTATTTTCATCGCCATAATGCCCTTGCTTAACAACAGTTTCAGCTTCAAATGTTTTACCACCATCTTTTGAAATTCGCTGAACAATGGAGTTTGGCATAGGTGCATCGGAGCAATTACCAGGCCTCTTATCGTATGCTGCTAAAATCCAACCATTTGCAGTCTCTGTTATTGCTGGAATCCTGTAGCAAACGCTATTGGTTCTAGTTGTAAGCTTTACCGTTTTAAGACCCAAAGATGAGTCAAATTCTGTATTCTTTATACCAGTAACAGGCTTGTCTTCAACAACAATGTTATTTTCGATTACTTGGTTACCGTCCCTATCTTTTGAAACTTTCCAAACTGTTTTAGGTGTGAATTTACCCGCTTTGGCATCCTCTTCGGTTACAACATGGTACCCAAAGCCGCACTGCTGAGTTTCACCTGGCTTAAGATTTGCCCAGCGGCAATTGTTTGAATCCCCAACTCTAATATCGGAAATATTACTTTCATACGGATACGCAGTTATTGGTTGTGAACCCTTATTTGTATATGTAACCGTATATGTTAGCCTACTATTTAATTGGACATTATCTTTAAGGCCATCAGTTCTTTTAAGTGATATTTGCAAAACTGAACTATTGGGTTTACTGGATTTTTCTGAAGTAGCATTAGCTACGCCAGAGCATAAGCCTATTGCAAGAGTAATTCCAACAACAGTACCAACAACGCGCTTTGCATCTTCTATGACACTTCTACGCATACGCACTCCTATTTTTGTAACTGTTTTACATGAATTCCACAGCATTGTAAAAATCATGAACAATACCTACACCAATGTAGGAATCATTACATCAGATGATATGATGTCTGATGGACTAATCCGCAATATTAACGCTTTTTTAATAAATTTTCACAAAAATATTCACATTTTTATAGAAATATAGCATATTTTTACAAAATATACCAACAGATAAGAAAGTTATAGGTCAAAACTGTGTAAAAAATCATGTCTAGCTTATTGCAATACAAGCATATTGCAGCAATCAAATGTGTGTTATTCTTTACTTGCAAAATCATTCTAAACAAAAATATCCAAATTTAGCGCAGCTCTGACTTTGCCACAGATTCTGCTTGGCCTATAATCCAATATTTATTCAAATGCATGCGCTGCAAGCGCGCGATTATAAAACTTGTATACACAGCACATCCAATGTACAAAAACTACGATTTATACATCTTTTGTCTAAATATCACACACAGAATTCAGACTGAAATCAACAAATCACAATCAAACCAAACACAACATATAACAAACATAGCCTTCTGAATTTTAATTAATCTCAGAAGGCTATTATTTTTAATAAACTGTTTAATCTAGTTATGCTACATAGCTATCTTTTTTACTCTTAAAGATGGTTATAGCGGCAATACTTACAACAAGAACAGCAAGAACAATCAATGGCGCCGCAAAATAATTTGTGTAGAATTCACGCACATCAACATCTACGGAATTGATAGTCGCAGCATAAGAAATATACGACAATACGCCTAATACAACATCAATAATTGCATATGAGTACGCATCTTTATACAACTCTTTAGCTGATTTGCTGCTTTTAACCCATAAAATTACAGATAGAACCAAGCCTATTAACATTGATGCAACAGCAACAAGTGCAAACAACATATCTAACATAAAAACCTCCTGCCCAATTAAATCCTCTTCCATAGCGGATTTAATACGATTTTAATTTAACTAAGATTTTCGTGTCAATATTAAAAAAAAATTATAGAATTTTGCACATTATTTTCACATTTAGCGTACTTCTAAGACATAAGAACAAGCCACAAACGTTGATATATCAACGTTTTCTACATGGAGCGGACAACGGGAATCGAACCCGCCTCTGAAGCTTGGGAAGCTTCCATTCTACCGATGAACTATGTCCGCATGTTCGGTTGTTTGCGATTAATCCTTACCGATAATCTGCCTACAAACAAGCAAATAAGCGCTCAAGAATCAATCTAAAAAGCAAACCATCTAAGAATATCACGCTCCGCTAACTGCTACAACTCCGCCAGAAACACCTTTGCCGTATTCAACATTGTATTTAGCGCCATTCTTAAAACGAAACACGCTATCGCCATCATGCTCAATATGATCGATTTCTCCACGTGCATCTTCTTGCACAAGACTTTCCATCTTACTAGACATAAGCATTAAAGAGTCAACTCGCTTGTTAACATCTGGCTGCCTAGAAAACAGCTTTAAAAGCTTGGAATCGTAGTTTGCAAACGGATTTACAATCATCAGTGAAGCAATAGCTTGCACTCCCGAATGCAAATCCATCTTATGCATCTTAACTCCGTAGGAAATTTTGTTTAGAGCAGAAGCTAAAGCCGCAGGGTCGCCAGTAAGCATACTTGCACTTCGATCTGCATCCAGCTCGCGCACTCTAGAAATCGCAAGCTTAACAAATAGAGAACCAAGCGGCACAAAAATGGCACTTAAAACCTTGCCAATAACCTTTAGTACAGGGCAACGCCTTTTAGCAGATTTTGCACACTCACTTCCCGAATACATAAGCACGTACCCAAAATACGTAATAACTGTTGCGATTGCAGATGCAACCGTTGAATTCAAAATATCGTGATTATAAACATGAATAAGCTCGTGGCTTACAACGCCACGCAACTCGCGCTCGTTTAGAATATTCAAAAGACCACGAGTGCAGCAAATTGTTGCGTGACGCTCGCTTCTACCGATTGCAAAAATATTCGGACTGTCTGTTGGAGCAACATAAATGCGCGGCATAGGCTTTTCGATTTGCGCAGAAATCTCGCGAACAATGCCGTATAAAACAGGTTCTTCGTTCTCGCTAATTTCGCTAGCACGCATAATGCGCGTGGCAACTTTTCCAGAAAGCCAATAAGCGCATAAGCTTAAAATTATTGCAATAATTGCAAACCAAACCAGCATCGACAAACGCAATCCAGCAACAATCCATAGCAAAGCAGCAAATAGCCATATTAGAGAAAACAACACTACTGTTTTCAAATTGTTGCAATAGCGCATACCCATGTTGCCGAACATGCTTTTGATTTTAATAATCGCAACTGTAATTTTGCTGAATGAAAACTGTATATTTAATGTTTATGATTTAACACACTCAAAACAGGTGAATAAATGTTGAAAAGTGGCCACTTTCTGCGCAATTTGGCTACAGTTTAATGGCCACTAATCAATGTTTACTAATCAATGCGTACACTCAATATAAACTATTGTTTAATTTCCGCTATATCCATAAGCATTTGTTTAGATACGACTTTTTTGCGAGCGCGATTTTCCGCTAATCCAGATTCCACCTCGAAAGCATCAATCCTCTTCCACCCTTCAAAATCAACCACTTTGACTCCTCTAGATTCAAGAAGATTTTCAATAGACTTAGGATCTCTATCTGTTGCCAATCTGCCAGGAAGCGCAGGAAGCGCGCTTTCACATTCTTCGGTCGAACTTTTTGCTAAGTCTTCCAGCATATTTTCAACGACTTGCAAAGCATCCGACTTTGTAGAACCAATCAACCCAACTGGCCCTCGCTTAGCCCAACCAGTTGCATACAATCGTGGGCAAACAACCCCATTTTGCGCAGAAGTTAAAATCCTGCCATCGCTGTTTGCAAGAAGTGCGCGAGAAGAATCGTAAGCAACTCCACTAACTTGCGCAGGCTTATATCCAATCGCATGGTAAACTGCCTGAACTGGGTATTCTTCAAACTCGCCAGTGCAAGTCATTTTGCCATCCGCGCTTGTAGCTGTGCGCTCTACACGAATCGCAACAACCTGCCCATTTTCTCCCAGAATCTCAACTGGATTTGCGTTAAAGTGAATAATGTAGCGCTTACTTGCAGGATTTCCTTCAAAGTCAACGTTTCCACCATCTTCCATATCTTCGCTCAAATCGCGTATAGCAAAAAGCTCTTCTACCATTTGGCGAGTCAATTTGTCTTTTCCAGCAACATCAATTGTTTCGTCGTCCAGGTCAAAATCGCTCTCGTTTACAACTATTTGCACGCCAGAAAGCTCTTCCATCTCGCGCAATTCTTGCACAGAGAATTTAGCTTGTGCAACGCCTCGTCGAATAAACAAGTGAAGTGTTTTAGCCTGATTTTTAAGCAAACCATTGTAAACATCGTCGGAAATATCCGTGTGCTCTCTAAGATAATCCGCATCTCGCAAAAGCTCGCGCGCAACATCCATAGCAACGTTTCCGCCGCCAATAACAGCCACTTCGCTTGCATCAAGCGGCCACGTACGCTCGCTGGTAGGATATCCGTCGTACCATTCCACAAACTTTGCAGCTCCATACACGCCACGCAGCGAGGCGCCTGAAATGTTAAGCGGCTTATCTTCTACAGCGCCCGTAGCAAACAGAATTGCGTCATAGCGCGGCAACAAATCTTCTAGCGTAATATCTTTGCCAAATTCAACATTCGCATACAAGTGAATATTTGGATTATCAAGCGTTTTGGCTAATGCATCTGCAATGAATTTTATACTCGGATGGTCTGGAGCAACGCCATATCGAACCAGCCCAAATGGCACTGGTAGCTTTTCAAATAAATCGATTCTAGCGGCCGTACCCAAGCCCATTCCTTCGCCTAGTTTTTTAAGCTGACGAAGAAAAATATCTGACGAGTAGATTCCAGCAGGCCCCGCGCCAATAACTGCGATTCGCAATTCGTGCGAATCCGCATCATAATTCATTTCCATAAATTTTCCCATGTTGTTATTCAAATTTTGTTATTCAACTTTTGTTATGTTAAAACATTACATTTTGCGTGTTTCGAGCATTCTTAAGCCTAATCTTTTTGAAGATTTAAATAAAATCGCTGGCTTTTATGCTCCACTACTTAGACTAGCGCCTTGGTTTATTCAAGAAAAGAGCAAAGTGAATATTGTCACTTACGCACGCTTGCCTTTCAACGCTGTTAGCGCCCACAAAATTGACACAACATCAATCATCTCTTGCATCATAGCTCCAAGAACGGCAGGAATCAGTCCAAAAGCAGCCGCAATCATGCTTATAACAGCCAAACCAATTCCCAACAGAACAGCTTGAATCATAACTCTCTTCGTGTGTTTTGCAACGCTTACAGCGTTTGCTACAGCATAAATGTTGTTGTTCATAATAACAACTTGCGCGCACTCCGAAGCCGCTGTATCCGTGCCATCTGTTAAAGCCACTCCAATGTTTGCTGCAGCCAAAACTGGGGCATCGTTTACGCCATCTCCAACCATCATTGTTACGCGCTTATCTTTTTTCTTATTCATAAAAATGCTAAATATGCCAAATATGCCAAATCTGCCGCAATCTTCTTCGCTTTTATAACCGCTATAGTGCTGTTTTATGCACTCAAGCTTGTCTTGTGGCAGCAAATTAGCCTTTACTCGCTCAATACCAACGCTTTTTGCTATTGTTTGAGCAGCATGCAAGCCGTCTCCCGTGAGCATGTTTATTGAACGAACACCAAGCCCCTTTAGCTTTTGTATCGTTGATTTTGCATTTTCTCTAGGCACGTCTTTTAGAACAATTCGCCCAACAAGTTTGCCATCAAAAGAAACGTATGTTGCCATCTCGTCTGCAGAAAGCTCTTCAAAATTGATTTCTATTTTTGATACATTTTCTATATTTTTTGCATCTTCTGCATTTTCTATATTTTTTATATTTTCTACATTTGCGCGTGTGGCTTTATCTTCGGAAGCTTCCGACTTTTCCTCGAGGCAGCCAGCTGGCGCATTCAAAACGTAGCTTTTTCGCCCAACTCTAACGTTTACGCCATCCACACTTGCGCATATACCTTGGCCAGCAGTTTCTTTAACACCGCTTATAACTGGATATTCGCGCACGCTTGGAAGTTGCGGAACGGCAGACGGATGCGTGTTTTGCCAAAGATCTGCTCCAGCTTTTGCAATTCCTCCTGCAAGAATGTGCTGCGAGTATGTTTCCAAAACGCCTGCAAACATTAGTATTCTATTTTGCAACTCGCTATTTTCTTGATTTTCCTGATTTTCGCTATCTTGATGATTCGCTAAATCCACTCTAACAACTTGAGGCTGCTTAACAGTAAGCGTTCCTGTTTTGTCGAAGAAAACATCACTTACACAACTTAATTGCTCTAAAACATCCTGACTTTTTACAACAATCCCAAGCTTTGCAAGTCTTCCTGTTCCTGCCATAAACGCCACTGGCACGGCGATTAATAGCGGGCAAGGCGTAGCTAGCACCAACACTTGCGCAAATCTTAAAGCCTGACCAGATGCAGCCCAAGCGCTAAATGCAATCACAAAAGAAATCACCGTAAAAGGAACGGAAAGCATATCCGCAAATCGAACCACAGCAGCTTTAGAAGATCTTGCAGATTCCACCAACTTCATGATTTTTTGATATTGCGAATTTTGCGATAACTTAGTTACGCGCATAATCAATACAACGCCGCCATTTACGCATCCAGACAACACTTGTGCGCCAGCAAACACTTCGCGCGGAAGCGACTCGCCATTTATTGCACTTGTGTCTAGAACAGCAGAACCGCTTAAAAGCTCACCGTCTACAGGAACCGTTTCTCCTGGAAGAACAACTATAACGTTGCCAATTTTTAAATCTTCCACTGGAACGGTTTTGTATCTTTGTAATTGGCTAGAAGACTTTGCAGCTTGCAATATTGGGCATTCTTTAGAGTTATTGTGGCATTTTTTACACGATTCACAACTAGTAAAATCTTTAGGTTCTTGCAATGCCTCTAGCGAAGATTCATCGCTGACTTTTCTAAAATGACTATGATCAAGCAGAGCACATAGCTCACAAGATTCACCACACACTATTCCAGGAAGTGTCATTAAATGCGCGGTTTGCGGAGATGCGTTTACTAAAAGAGATAGATTTTTCTGCGCTGCATCTTGCGCAAAGTCTTCGATTGCTTCGCCTGTAAACACCATTACAACAATCAAATAACTTGCCCAAAATTCGCCTATACAAAGCGTTGCAAGCAATGCAACAAACGCAAGCAAGTCAATTCCAAGTGTGCCATGCACCAAATCATCAATCATACTTAAAAGAGACTTAACACATGTATATAAAACTAAACATGTTATTATACTTTGCCCGATTGTAAGGCTTATTTGCACATTAAACTCAAAATTTATTAACGAAAGTAGGTGATTTAACGTCTTGCTTATAGCTTTGCAAAAATCGAGTATAAAAGTCAGATTTCTAGAATAAAACGCCGCAATAAACGGAAACAAAACTAAAACGATTACTAATTGAGGAGCACGACGGCAATACGCTAAAAGTTTACGCATACACTTTCCTTACGCTGATCAGGCTAACTGCGCTAAACGCTGCTAACACACGATTTCACGCCTTGTTAACCCACTGAGCAGCTATTTATAACAGCAAACTCAATACACGGCGTAAAGATACTTATGTTTATTTGTTAATGAATATATTAACAACAACCATTGATGAGAAGCATTCTCATATAACAAGACGCGCGCAAACACAAGGAACGCACGAACACAATACGGACTCCATGCATGAAAAAAGGGCTTCTAGCGATTTGCTAGAAACCCTACTTGTGGAGCTAAGGAGACTCGAACTCCTGACCCTCTGCTTGCAAAGCAGATGCGCTACCAGCTGCGCCATAGCCCCATTCGAAAGAATGATGTTCATTCTATCGTGGGCCCGGGAGGACTTGAACCTCCGACCTCATCCTTATCAGGGATGCGCTCTAACCACCTGAGCTACGGGCCCAACTTGTACATTAGAAAACATACAAGTAGTTAGATTAGCACAGACGCAGAAAATGTCAAATAGCAAATCTAAGCGTGTCGCAAAATTATTCTACAAAATTATTCTAAATGGCTACGCATAAACCACTGGAACTTTTCAAGCTGCTGAACATGGTCTTGAATAATGTTTGAGCTAACAATATCAAGATTATCAAGCTGCGCAATGGCATTCCTATCGTCCGCAATCATATCGTTGTAATACTCAATTAACGCTTGCAAATACTCTTTGGTGGACTTTCTACCACTAAGAGCAAAACGCTTCCAAGTGCGCGAAGCTACAACATCGTCTGCGCGACCAAGTGGGGAGCCTCCAAGCGTTGCAATTCGCTCAGCTGTCTCATCTGCTTGAGCCAAAACTTCTGCAACTTGAGGGTCAAGCATTTCGTGAACTGCAATAAAGTCTGGGCCTGTAACATTCCAATGCGCATGCTTTAAGACTAAAGCAGCTTCCTGCTCGTGGCTTAAACGATTTTGTAAAACCGCAATAGCTTTTTCGCTAGAAACTTCGTCTAAACCTGGCACAATATGCATTAAAGCCATAGTATCCTCCATTTTTTGTTTTTTATTAATTTTTACTATTGATTTTGTTCAAATCTTTATTTTGCTCTGTTTTTCTAACTTCAATCGTAGCAATTCTACGACCATCCACTTCTGCAACAGTCATATCGTAGCCGTCTGCATCGTGCAAAACAGCGCCAACCTTGCCCATGGAGCCTGTACGAGCCAGAAAATACCCTGCAACCGTTTCGTAAGGGCCATCTTCCAATTCGATTCCAGTAACGTCCGCAAAGTCTTCAATCGTCATTCCACCATCAACAGTAGCCACTCCGTTTACAAACGCTGTAGACTTACTATCTCGGGTTAAATCAGACTCATCTGGCAAGTCGTACTCGTCTCGAATATCTCCAACCAGCTCCTCGGTCATGTCTTCAAGAGTTACAATGCCATCCGTTCCACCATATTCGTCAATAACAACCGCAAGATGAACCCCTCGCTTTCTAAGAAGCTCAAGACTTGGGAGCAACTTAGACGTTCCTGGAAGACTTATTCCCTCTCTAGTTACGTCTGCTACAGTTTTTGCATTTGGATCTTTAACATCCAGCAAATCTCGAACGTGAACAAATCCAATAACATCATCAAAATCCTTGCCTGTTACTGGATACCTAGAATACGGAAGATCGCGAATCTTTGCAGCAGCATCTTCTAGACTTAGTGAGCCATCCAAAAACTCAACGTCTGCACGCGGGCGCATTACTTCTGCAACAATCGTCTCGGAAGCGTCAAAAACATCGTCTAAAATCGTGCGCTCATCTTGACTAAGTTTTTTATTGGAATTAACCAAAACGCGCAACTCTTCGTCGGAAACTTCACTTTCTTTTTCATTAGGATCGAACCCAAGAAGGCGCACAAAACCGTTGGTATTCTTAGCAATCAACCATATTAGCGGCTTGCATATTTTAGAAAACACGTCTACTGCAGGAACAACAGCCCTTGCGATTTGCTCCGATCTTTGCATTGCGATTCTTTTTGGAACAAGCTCAGAAATTACGATTGAAAAATACGATATTATAAGCGTTAAAACAATAGTCGTAAGCGGGCCTGCTACATGTTTTGAAACACCCCAAGACTCCACTAATGGCACAACATGAGGCGCTATTGCAGATTCACCAAAAGATGCCGAAAGAAAACCAGAAAGCGTAACTCCGATTTGAAGAGTGGAAAGAAAAGTGTTTGGATCGCGGGCGATTTTTGCTACGCGCGCTCCTCGCGCATCCTGTGCTTCCATGCGATCCAGCTGCGACGATCGCAAGTTAACAAGCGCAAGTTCGGTTGCTGCAAATATGGAACCAAACAAAAGGAACACAACAATGAGTGCAATGTTAAAACCCAACGACATACTTGCTATCTTAGTTGAATTTAGCGCATATAAAAAGTGCATATAAAAGCAATATTGATAATGTTGATAATATGCGCAAATAAAGCAATACGCGCAATCAAGTTCTATAGAAATACCCCGAAGGCGCTTTATTCAAAACGCTAGCAGATTCAACTTTAAGAACAATTCCATCTTGCGAATAACCTTTTACCCCAACTTTTCCAAGAGCTATTTTGGCTTTAACAACAACCCACTGATGCTGCGAAAACTGCAAATTTTTAGGCATTTGTGCAACAAAACCAAATGGGCTCATATCTAAAATGCAACAAGACATAAACTGTCTAGATATGCGAACTTGATCTTTAGAAAGCGTAGATTCTTTGCTTATAAACCCTTTTACAACAATCGTATAATCTTTGTATTTATCAAAATTATGGTCAATTTCGTTGTACCAATTGCCAAAATCATCGTCTGCAACAACAATTTTTTTATTAACTACATCTAATCCGCTTAAATTTTTTTTATTATTTTTACGATTAGACGCGATTGCTATTGCGCGACCAGACGCATATTCGTCAAAACCTGCCGACTTTGCAAAACCGCCACCTAGTGCAGATTGAGACATTTGAAGTGGAATCAAAATAATAAGCATTGGAACTACGATTGAAACCATTATTTTTTTGCAATCTTTAACACGTGCAGAAAAAATTCCAAAAAGTGAGCAAATTCCTAAAACAAAAAGCAAAATTGCAGCAAAAATAAGATAAGCAAAAGCACGCGGAGTAGTTAAAATTGCGTAAGATCCGCTTAGCGCACTGTGCATTAAAGTTGCAGAAAAGCAAAATAAGCACAACGCTTGAATAATACTTGCAAATGTTATTTTTTTAGACAATTTTGCAGAATTTGCAGAATTTATATCACTCACAGCATTACTCACAGCATTACTCACAGCATTACTCCCCACGCAAAATGAACAATAAGCGCAGCAAACAAGCAGAACACAACAATCGTTGCAATTAAGCGCAAAACAAACTTAGTTTTGCAATCTTCAACAAGCATAAGAGTGTTTTTTATGTCTAGCATTGGCCCAAAAAGTAGAAAAACAATTACCGAACTCATTGGAAGCGAGGAGGCCAAAGAGCGAGCGATTACAGCGTCGGAACTGGAGCAAAGTGAACTTGCGTACGCTATTAGCATCATTGCTGGAATCGCAACAAAAACAGTTGTTGTGTTAACTTTTGACGCAGGATCTGCACCAAGCCAAACTCGAATAATCGAAGCTACTATTGTTCCAAACAAAATTATTGGCATTAGTCGCATAAAATCTGAATAAATGTGATGTGCGTAAGTTTTCAAACTATTTTTAATATCAGACTTAAAGCTGGAAGAATTTTTATACGAAGAATTGCCACTTTGCAACTTATTGAAATCTGCGCACGCTGCACAATCAACACAATCCGCACACGCTATACAATCCGCGCGAACTTTTTCCAATACATTCTGCCTTAAAACTTGCGACTTTACGGGAAAAATCACAAAACTAACACCCACTAAAAGAGCAACACCAACGCCCAAAGCCACTCGAGTTACAGCAACTGCTGGAACGTCTGCAAAAGCATACCAAGTGGCCCAAATAGAAACAGGATTTACCACTGGCACAGAGCACAAAAACGTTACAGCACAAGGCAAAGGCAGCTTTCTAGCAACAAGACGAGAAAAAGTTGGAACAACAACACAATCGCAAACAGGAACGCACACACCTGCAAGAATCGCAGCCAAAAAGCCGTTTGCAATAGACTTTGGAGCATGTTTTTCAATAAAATCTTCCGTAACCCATGTTTCTACAGCAGCAGAAACAAGAACACCAATTAACGTAAAGGGAACGGCTTGCAAAAGTAGCCCCGAAACACCCCTAATAACAGTGTTTACAGGCAGCCACGGGTTGCGCGCTTGCAACGCAGGAAACATTGCAATAATAAGAGCCGCAAAAGGCACTCCTATAATCAAATATAGATAGTTTGCAGAATTTGCTTGTTTTGCTTTACTTGCTTTACTTGCTTTTTCTACTTGGATAGTTGTTTTTGCTTCGGTTTCTGTTTTTAGCATGACAACACTTCCACCAAGCCGTCACTCATTCGATACCTTGCTCCAACAAGCATCAAAGCGTCTTTGAAAACAGCTTCGCGAATTATTTGTGATTTTTCGCAAATTTCAGCCAAAATATTAGACACGTGAATACGTTCAATATCATCTGTATCTAAATTTTCCTCAACACCTGCGAGCGCAGCAGGACCTAAAGAACGCAGCAATATTGACTCGCTCGACTCAATTATTTCGTTTGTTTTATCTTCGCCGTATTCAGAAACCAGCTTTTGCACATTCGGCAAAACAGCCTGTACGGCGCCGCAATGCTCATGCCCAAGCACAACCAACACTTTTACTCCCAAATCACTTACAGCGTATTCTAGCGAAGCTATTACGGCATCATCCAACACTTCTCCAGCTGTGCGAACAGAAAAAATATCGCCCAAACCAGCATCGAATATAAATTCTGGAGCAACTCGCGAATCTGCGCACGAAAGCACAACAGCTCCAGGATGCTGACCGTCAATAAGTTTCATGCGCGATTCTGAATTTACGCCTGCATGATCTGAATTGCCGTCTGCAAATTTGCGATTCCCTGCAAGCATTGCGTTTAATACCGATGTAGCTAAAACTGAATCTTCATTAGCAAAATCTTCGCTGACTTCTTCTTGCATTATTACCTCCTACACTGGCATTGGCAATATTTTCAGTTGCTTAAAGTGTAAAATTTTTGACTTAAAATATATTGTATCTTTCGTAGTAAATAAGAATTTTGTTTAAGAATATAAGCCTATTATCAAAAAAGCTCCCGTATTGCAATTCGCAAATACGAGAGCCTTCTTGATTCAGTAATTTATTAAAATCATCCAGTGTTTTGCAAGCCTGCAGCAACACCAGAAACTGTGCAAAGAATCAAGTAAATAAACTCTGCTTGCTGGCTTTCGCTAAGCTCTTCTTTATCTACCTTGTTGCGCAGCTTATGCAATGCAAGTGACTGAATTACAGAAAGCGCGTCCACGTAAGGCGAGCGCACGCGAATCGCCTGGCCAAGCACATGGCGATGCTGCAACGGCCATTTATCTCCAACAATTTGCAAAACCCACTTGCGAGTAAGTTGCATCTCGGAAAGCACTTTATTACTCAAATCTTCGCGATCTCCAAGGCTTAGATACATGCGAGCAATTCGCTCATCCGTTTTAGCCAAAGACATCTCAATGTTGTCAATAAAAGTACTAAACAGCGGCCACTCTTCGTACGCTCTGCGCAGAGTTTCCAAGTCGCCAAACTTTTCGCAAGCTGTACCCAAGCCGTACCACGCTGCCAAGTTGATTCGAGCTTGCGCCCAAGAGAACACCCACGGGATTGTGCGCAAATCGTCCAAAGACTTTGCACCAAGACCACGCTTTGCAGGGCGAGAACCAATTGGGAGCAAACCAATCTCACTAAGCGGAGTAACAGTTGAGAACCACGGCGTAAAGTCATCTGTTTGAAGCAAATCAATAAAACGATTATGCGCTGCAACATCAAGCTTTTGAGCCATATCCGCATACTTGTGCGTCATCTCTGTGTTTGTTTTCTCAACGCTTGGAGCCGACTGAAGCAAAGTTGCTGCAGCCACGGATTCCAAGTGGCGAATCGCCAAAATTGGGTTACCATAGCGAGCAAAAATAACCTCGCCTTGCTCAGTAAGCTTAAATCGGCAATTTACCGACCCAACTGGCTGAGCCAAAACAGCACGGTTTGCAGGACCTCCGCCTCGTCCAACAGCACCTCCGCGGCCATGGAACAGCGTTAGGTCAATATCGTGCTTTTTAGCCCATTGAGCAATGCGCTCTTGAGCAGAATGCAAAGCAAGCGTTGCAGAAGTCGGGCCTGCGTCTTTGGAAGAGTCGGAGTAGCCGAGCATAACTTCCATCTTTCGGCCAGTGGCCTTTAAGCGAGCCTGAACTTCTGGAATCTTAATGATTTCTTCCAAAACATTAACCGAATTTTGCAAATCTTCCAGCTGCTCAAAAAGCGGGATTACGTCGATTGTTGGCGCATCTTGAGGGTGCGCAAACGCAAGGCGATTAAGCTCAAACACATCGCGAACATGCTGAGCAGACTTTGCAAACGAAATAATGTAGCGGCGAGCTGCACGCATACCGTTGCGCTTTTGAATTGCTCCAAGCGCGCGGAATGTGTCTAGAACTTCGCGAGTCATTGGCTGAAGCGGTCCACGCTCTCCATGCAAACCGTGTTCGCGAATATCTTCCAAAGCGCGCGAATGCACGAGCGAATGCTGACGGAACTCCATTTCCACCATGTGGAATCCAAAGGTTTGCGCTTGCCAAATAAGATCTTGCAACGGACCATAAGCCGCGCGCGAATCGCCAGCAGCCGCAAGCGACCTTTGCACAATGTGCAAGTCTTCAATAAAATCTTCGCAAGAATGATACATTATGTCTGTATCTCGGCTAATTGTTCTATGCAAACGATCTGCCATAACAAGCATAACAGCTCTATGCGGCTCGCTGTTGGAAACGTCGGATGCGCTTTCCGTTAGCTGCTCGCTCATTTCTCGCTGGCGATTCCAAAGCTCCAAAAGCTCAACACTTGGAGGAGTTGTACGCGTTTCCATTGTTAAGCATTTTCCAACTTCACGCGTGCGCTCTTCTAGAGCAGCAAGAACGTGGTCGCTAAACTTTCTAGCAACTTGCCTGCTAACTTTTGCCGTAACGTTTGGATTTCCGTCTCTATCGGATCCAATCCAGCTTCCTGGATGGAAGAACGCTGGGCAACGCGGCGGCACTAAGCCAGCCTTCTTACCTAGCAGCCAATCGTCAAATCTGCGATAAACCAGCGGAATCGTGTTGAACAAAGTGGCGTCAAAAATGTCTAGAATCGTGTCTGCTTCTTCAACAGGAGTTGGCTTTTTAAGTGCGATTGGAGACGTACGCAGCAATGCGTCAATCTCGTTGTATAGACGCCTGTAGTTTTCGCGCTTATCCGATCCGCCTAAACTATTGTGCTTGCTTAGAAGCTTTGATATTCTGCGGATTTTACCAGCTACAGCCTTGCGCCTAGCTTCTGTTGGGTGCGCAGTAAAAACTGGGTGGAACTCAAGCTTTGCAAGCAATTCCTTAGCTTGCGCAGGGCTCATTTCCGTAAGCAACTTATGATATGCGCAAGTTAGCTCGTTCACTGGGTCCACTGGATTGGAATCCTCAACGTCGCATTCGCGTTGATGAAGCACAGAAACCCTGTAGTTTTCTTCACAAAGATTTGCAAGATGGAAGTATGTAGCAAACGCGCGCGCAAGCAATTGCATATCTGGTAAATCCATGCCATTGATTTTTTCTACAGCCTTGCTTAGTCCGTCGTTTTCTGTTTCTTGAGCATCAAGCATTTGATTAAAGTGTGCAGCACTTGCATCTACAGCATTTAAGCGCACTTCGTCAAATACGGTTAATAATTTTTCATCAAATTCGCCCAAAACATCGCGCAGAATGTGCAAGCACAAATCCATGTCTTGCTTAAGCGATGCTGGAAGTTCACGCTCCTCGGGGCCTTTTCGCCCTAAACCAGACGTTACAATCGTTGCGTCTGCTGGAGTTACCTGTTGATTTTGAGTTGTCATCAGACCTCCTTGTGCTAGTCATAAGGTTGCTTGGTCGTTTGACTTCCGCGGCTCCTCCGCGGTTATTTAGGTCAAAAGTTGCAAGCCCACAGCCTTTGTTTCCAGCGAGATTCCAAAATAATTGTGAACCGACCTTAGGACTGATTTTTTGTATAAATTTTTTATAGGCAATGCAATGCGTATACTAAAAAATTGTGAGCATAGAAGAGAATAACGCGGATAGCAGCGACAGTAATAGCGTCAATAATAACGGCAGCAACAGCGATAGTAATAAGCCACAAATACTTTCGACTGGTCATATTGTTGGAAAGCCTTCTGGGCGCTTTCAAACGCACGCGATTCCGCTAGATATGGAAGATGTTGAGCGCGATTGGGATAAACCAGTTACGCAAGCTGGAATTGCAGCAAAATCTAGCATTATTATTCGTGTTGGAGCTTTAGGTTTAGGCGCTGGAACTGGAAGTTACCGCGTTCGCGAGCTTATGCACCGCGTTGGCGAACCTATGGGCGTAAACGTTCGTGCAGACGTTAATTTAACCGATATTGAAGCTACTTGCACAGATAAGCATGAGCGAATTACAGAAGTTGTTGATTTGCCAACTACTGGCGTAAACACTGAGCGAATTTGGTTGCTCGAACATTTTGCAGATTGGTTTAACGTTAAGCTTGGAAACGATTCCTTATACCATTCAAAAGCCACTGTTTCCAAGGAATTAGTGGATACTCTTCAAGCTAGCAGCAACGAGAATGCGATTGTTCAAACAGCTAAGCAGTCGGAGGAGCACGCTGCAAAAGTCGAAGAAAAAATGGCAATTCAAGAAGCGATTCGCAAAGAAAAACCTCGCGGAATTTTTGCGCTTCAGCCAGAAAAAACGTATGTTGAACATTTTTCTCACGTTCAAAATGTCAAGAATGTCAAGAATGTTCAAAATAGCCAAAATAATTTGAATTCAGATCTTAAAAACAATTCCACTACTTCATCTAACGCAAATCCTGCTGGCGATTTTTCCGCGCCGCTTACGGTTCGTCAAGTTCACGACCGTCTCGATTTAATCAAAAACCGCAAGCCTCTTTATAAACCGTGGTTTGCGGGCCTTGCCTCTGCTGTAGCATGCGCATCCTTCGCATTTTTGCTCGGCGGCGGCGCTTACGACATGCTTGGTGCTTTTATTGGAGCTGGAATCGGACACTACGTTAGAAGACGCATGTTTATGCATCATCTAAACCAATTTGTTGTAACGTTTATTGCTGTTGCTGTTGGTGCTTTAAGTTGCATAGCTTCTTTGCGCATTATTGGCTGCTTTGACCCTTCTGCTTTGCATCACAATACGGCTTATATTGGTTCTGTTTTGTTTGTAATTCCAGGCTTCCCTCTTATTACAGGCGGCTTAGATATTGCTAAGATTGATTTTCCTTCTGGCATTCAGCGACTTTGCTACACAATGGCGATTATTTTAATGGGCACTCTTGCTGGCTGGATGGTTGCAAGCCTTGTTCAGCTCGACCCTCAAGGCTTTACTCCGCTCGGCTTAAACCCTTGGCTTAATGCTGTTCTTAGAATGATCACAGCATTTGCAGGCGTGTGGGGATTCTCCGTTCTGTTTAATTCTCCTCAAAGAATGTGTTTTGTTGCTGGAATAATCGGCGCAATTACCGATACTTTGCGCTTAACTATGGCTGATTTTGGTGTTGCTGCAGAAATCGCAGCGTTTACTGGCGCTTTGCTTGCTGGCCTTTTGGCTTCCGCTTGGCGTGCAATTGTGCATAGGGGTTGGGCGCCTCAATACCTGGGTTATCCGCGTATTAGTCTTACAGTTCCATCTATTGTGATTATGGTTCCTGGACTTTATATGTATCGCGCAATGTTCTATCTCGGTCAGTTTAATACTCTTCCTGCTTTAGACTGGACTTTCCGCGCGTTTATGGTGATTATTTGCTTGCCATTAGGGCTTGCCGTTGCGCGAGTTATAACAGATAAAAGCTGGCGATACGACATTTAGTCATATTCTAGTCATATATCTAATAAGCAAAAACGCCCAGCAACTACTGGGCGTTTTATTTATGCGAGTTTTATTTATATGAAATCAAAATATGCAATCAAGCAAGAATTAATCAGATTTAATTATTGCTAATCAACATTGCTAATCAATACTTCATATTCATTGCTTCGCGTACTTGATCAAGTGTTTCTTGCGCAATCGCAGCAGCTCGCGCATTTCCGTCGTGCAAAATATCTCTCACAGCGTCCATATCTTTTGCCAATTCCGCTCTACGCTCGCGGTGTGGAGCAAGGAAGTTGTTTACAGATTCAATAACATACGCTTTTAGCGCTCCAGCGCCCGCGTTTCCGATTTCTTGCGCAATATCTTTTGGATCCCTGCCAGTAACCAAGCCAGCAGTAGTCAAAAGTGCCGAAACTTGCGGACGAGCCACTGGGTCAAAAGTAATCATTCTCTCGGAATCTGTCGGGCTCTTCTTAATCATCTTTGCTGTTTCTTCTGCAGTTGCGCCAAGCATAATCGAATTTCCGTAAGACTTGCTCATCTTGCGTCCGTCTAATCCTGGAATTTCTGGCGTATCCGAAAGAATCGCAGCTGGCTCTGGGAAAACAGGATTCTTCTTTGCGTATCTCTCGTTAAATCTGCGAGCAATCGTGCGCGTAATCTCAATATGCGGCAAATTATCTTTGCCTATTGGCACAACGTTTGCTTTGCAAAACAGAATATCGCAAGCTTGATGCACCGGGTATGTAAGCAAAAGTCCTGTTAAAGCATGACCAGAAGCTTCCATTTCGGCTTTAACAGTAGGATTTCTATGCAATTCGGCTTCTGTAACTAAAGACAAGAATGGCAGCATAAGCTGGTTTTCTGCAGGCACAGCGGAGTGCGTAAAAATCATGGTTTTTTTAGGGTCAATTCCAGCAGCCATGTAGTCAAGAACAAGGTTTAGCACGTTATCTTCTACATGCTCAACAGTGTCTCTATCTGTAATCACCTGGTAGTCTGCAATAATCACATTTGTGTTTACGCCAAGATTTTGCATTGCGACACGCTCACGAATCGAACCAAAATAATGACCTAAGTGAAGTCTTCCTGTTGGCCTATCTCCCGTAAGCATTGTAAAGGAGCTAGGATTTGCTTTTAGCTTCTCAAGCGTTGCGTCTGAACGTTTTTGAGCTGCCACAAAGCTTGCGCTTATCTCGTTTCCAGCAGCTGTAACCTGTGCTTCTTCTGCCATTTCTAACTCCTTACACACGCAATTTTTCTTGCGATTTTTACGCCTAAAATATGGCTTTTATGGTAAAAGTTCACTCAGACAATATACTCTGTTGCGGCAAAGTGGTACGCTCTTGTGTGATGAATTGATTGTTTCGGTAAATATGAGGGGGTCAGATGGGCCGCGGACGACAGAAGGCAAAGCAACAGAAAATTGCCCGTAAGCTCAAATACCTGACGACCGATACGGATTACGACGAGCTTGCTAAAGAGCTTAATACTCACGAGCCTGGTCAAGGATCCTTCGATCCGTTTGAATCTGATAGCTACAATAACACCGAGGATTATCTAGATAATCAAGATGATTCCGAAAGCTTATCTGTAGAGGATGATTCTAAAGACACCAACACTAATGCTGGTAATGATAGTGTTGGTAGCTTGCATGATTCCGTTTCGAGTGGAGATGACGATTTAGACGACTACGCCGAGTGGGCTGCTCAGTCTGCTGCTCAGGCCGCCACTAAAGACAAGTCGTCTAGCAATTCTGGCGTTGTTCATCATCACATTCCTATGCCTATGCCTAGTTTTATGCATAAGAACAAGTAATTTTTGCACAAGAATTTGCACAAGAACGCTTAATTCTATATGTAGATAAGCATGTAGGCAAATACCCTTAGTTAGCATTAATTGTTAAAAAGAGCTTTTGTAAGTTCGGGCAGCAAATTGCTTAAATCGTCTCGCTCTCCAACTGCGCTTATATTCCCAATTTGCTGCTCGTAATCCCATTTTGTTATTGCGCAAGAAAGTCGCAACCAAACATCTGGATCAAGTTCTATAACATCTGGCGGTGTTAAATTATGCGGATCTGAATGTGGGCCTTCTAAGATTTTTACAGCCCCCCAAGGTGCCACTCTTACCTCTACAGCGCACCCTGGAGCTATATGCTCTAGCACATAAAGCGAGTATCTAACAGCCATTGCTTCATCGTTTACGCTAACGCCTATTTCGTTTGTGTTTATGCAGCACAAATCTTTTTTATTGTTCTCTTTTTTATTGTTCGTAGAATCTATTTTCATAGAATTTATATAAGATTTTGCACTATTTGCCCACGTTTCAAACGATTTTTTAGCGCCGCTTATATCCGCTTCTCGTATAACAGCCATATTTGAATTATCTCACGAATTGTCTAAGTATTATTTGCGATTTTAATGTTGTTTTATAAAAGTCATATTGTGAATAATTATTAATAAGGGTTTGGGGTTGTGATATCATCAACAATGAAAACGTGTGCATTGCCGCGTACCGTCTTGTTAAGTGCAATTTGGCGCGGCTACAACCAACATAATCAAGGGTTGCTATTCGCACATTTTAGGTAAATATATTATTCACGGCACAAGGAGTCAAATATGACTAAACACGTCGCGCCGAAAGCCAAGACTACTGCGGCGGCATTTGCCAAAGAACTTCAAGAACATCTGAAGTACACCCAGGGTGTCACCCCAGAACAGGCCACTACGGCTGATGTGTATGTTGCCGCTGCTACCGCTGTCCGTCGTCATTTGATGGACTCTTGGATGCAGACACAGCATGACATGATTAACGGAAACACAAAGGCTGTTGGCTATTTAAGCGCAGAGTTCTTAATGGGCAAGCAGCTTGAAAATGCTTTGCTTAACGCTGGCCTTACCGATCAGTTCAACAAGGCTGTTACAAAGCTTGGTTTTGAGCCAAAAGATGTTATCGATGCTGAGTATGAGCCAGGTTTAGGTAACGGCGGTTTGGGTCGTCTCGCAGCCTGCTTTATTGACTCGCTCGCCTCTATCGGCGTTCCAGCATTCGGCTACGGCATCCAATATCGTTACGGCATTTTTAAGCAGCGCTTCGACGAGCAGGGCAAGCAGGTAGAAACCCCTGATTACTGGCTTAGCAACGAAGAGCCATGGGGGCACGTTGACTACGGCAGAGATCAGCGCGTTAACTTTGGTGGCAAGGTTGTTGAAGAAAATGGCAAGCGCGTGTGGAAGCCAGATTGGGCTGTTCGCGCAGTACCAGTTGACTACATGGTTCCAGGCTACAATTCTGGTCGCGTAAACACTCTTCGCTTGTGGACTTCTAAGTCTTACGACGAATTTGATTTGCTCACCTTCAACAAGTCTGAGTACTTGGATGCTGTTAAGCCACAGGTTGAAGCAGAAAACATTTCTAAGATTCTTTATCCAGAAGATTCCACTCCACAGGGCAAGGCTTTGCGTCTTGAGCAGCAATACTTCTTCGTAGCTGCTTCTATTCACGACGCTATTCGCGTGTTCTATCCTGGTCAAGATAAGCCAGATCTTACAACCTTCCCAAGTAAGATCAACTTCCAGTTGAACGATACTCACCCAGTTATTGGTATTCCAGAGCTTATGCGCGTTCTTATGGACGAGTACGGCTACGATTGGAACACCGCTTGGGGCATTACTACCAAGACCTTCAATTACACTTGCCACACCTTGCTTCCAGAAGCTTTGGAAGTATGGCCAGCAAAGCTTATTGGCGAACTTTTGCCACGCCACCTTGAGATTATTCAGGGCATTAGCGAGCAGTTCCGCAACGAGCTTCGCAGCAAGGGCGTTTCCGAAGATCAAGTTGAGCGCATGCGCATTGCTACCGACGCCGACGAAAATGGCGAAGGTGCTGTAGTTCGCATGGCTTACTTGGCTACCTACGGCGGCTCTTACGTTAATGGCGTTGCTGAGCTTCACTCTGAGTTGTTGAAGGATGTTACATTAAAGGACTTCTCCAGCGTTTACCCAGATAAGTTCAAGAACGTTACTAACGGCGTAACTCCTCGTCGTTTCGTTCGCTTGAGCAACCCACGCATGTCTGCTCTTATTACTGAGGGCTTGGGCACCGACGCATGGCAGGGCGATTTGGAGCTTCTTGAAGGCTTGAAGCCATTGGCTGACGATCCTTCCTTCGTTAAGAAGTTCGCTAAAGTCAAGCAGGAGAACAAGCTTGCCTTCGTTGATTTTGCAAAGCACAAGTATGGCTTTGAAATCAACCCAGACACTATGTTTAACACCATTGTTAAGCGTTTGCACGAGTACAAGCGCCAGTCCATGAAGATCCTCCAGGTTATCTCCACATACGCTGGAATCAAGAATGGCACAATCGACGTAGACAAGATGCTTCCACGCACCGTGTTCTTCGGCGCTAAGTCCGCTCCAGGCTATGCTATGGCAAAGCTTACGATTCAGCTCATCAACAATGTTGCTCGCGTTGTGAACAACGATCCAGCATGCAAGGGCAAGCTTGCAGTGTTCTTCCCAGAGAACTACAACATTGAACTTGCTATGAACTTGATTCCTGCAACCGATTTGGATGAGCAGATTTCTCAAGCTGGTAAGGAAGCTTCTGGCACTGGTAACATGAAGTTCGCTTTGAACGGTGCTTTGACTGTTGGTACTCTCGACGGTGCAAACGTTGAGATTCGTGAACGCGTTGGCGCTGAGAACTTCTTCCTCTTCGGCATGACTGTTGACGAGGTTGAGAAGCTCTACGCTGAAGGCTACGATCACGGCGGCTCCCGTAAGTACTACGAGTCTGATCCTCGCTTGAAGACAGCTGTAGACATGGTTGCTGACGGTACATTCTCCAACGGCGACAAGAGCGTGTATGAGCCACTCGTCAACGATTGGCTTACTCACGATTACTTCATGGCAATGGCTGACTTTAGCTCTTACATGGATATTCAAGCTCAAATTGAGGAAACTTACCGCGATCCTATGAAGTGGGCACGCATGGCTGTGTTGAACGTAGCCAACTCTGGTTACTTCTCTTCTGATCGCTCTATCGAAGATTACCTCGATCGCATTTGGCACACTGGCGCTCTTCCAACTGCTGAATAAGCAAAAGGCGCTAATTGTAGTAGCTATTAGATAAAGAAAAGAGCAGTGGAAACATTTTTCCGCTGCTCTTTTTATATGTTTTATGCGTTTTATGCGTTCTTCAATCTTTTATAAAATGTGTTACTTGTAATCTTAAAGTCATACAATGTAACGCGGTAAATATACATTTTAATTAATCTAAGATTAAGGAAAAAATATGTCTGTAGAAGAAAATATGCAGCATAGTTTGCTCCCAGAAGGTGCCGAATTATTAAACGGATTATATTCTGTAAGGGATTATATACAAAAGTTTAATGAAAAACTTAGTCTGTTTATGCAAGCAGAAAAAGAAAAACGACAATTACTATCTGAACAGCAACTTATTCTTAAAAACCTTATCAAAACAGACAGCGCTAAAGAAAAATCTGATTATGGTCTTTTTATGGCTGGTATAGCCTTTAGCATCGTATTCGGAGTTATTACTGCACTAAGTGGCAATATTAACGGACTTATTTTTTGCGCAGTTATAACAGCTGTGTTTGCTGTTGGAAAAGCAAAGAATAGCAAAATAATGTTAAATATAGGAAGAGTCTTACTGGTTCTGCTTATATTAGCTTGGCTTAGTGGATTGTGGAATGCTTATACTTTTTCGGTTAAATACAACAATGTTGGATCGTTTGTATTTTATGCTGCTATTAATGTTATTGCATTCGTTGTTGCGGCTATTGTGGCTGCGATTATTGTTAAAAAATATAATAAAAAAATTAATCGCGATAACAATAAAGAAGAAAAACGTGTTTCTGAATTAAATGCACAAATTAAAGAGAAGAATGATCAGATTGTTCAACACAATAACATGGTTGACGAGCGTCGTAATGCACTATACAAAGAAATGAATGACATTAAAGAGCGTATGCTTGCAGAAACTTCTTCGTGGTATCCAAATGATTACTATGTTTTAGATTCTGTTGAATATTTTATTTCTCTAGTTAAGAATCACGAAGCAGATACAATCAAAGAAATGATTACTGCATACAAGCGAGATCAATATCATAACCAAGTTCTTAATAATCAAATGGATATGAGACAAAAGCTAAATGCTATGGTCGATAATCAAAATACAATGCTTGAGAATCAAGAAGAGATGATTAAGCTACAGAAGATTTCTAACATTCTTCAAACTATGACATGCGTTAATAGCTTTATTATTGCAGACAATACAAGCGCAATTGCTAACAACACTAGAGAGATTGCAGACAATACAAGAGGAATCGAACAGAACACTCGTCCTCGTTCTTCTTGGTTCTAAAAAATATTTAGATAAAAAACAAAATAAAAAACAAAATAAAAAACAAAATAAAAAACAAAATAAAAAACAAAATAAAAAACAAAATAAAAAACAAAATAAAAAACAAAATAAAAAACGAGTGGCGGCAGGTTCTCAAAGAAATCTACCGCCACTCGTTTTTATAAACAGTTAAGCTTTAAGCTTCTACTGGCTTACTAGCTTCTTCGTCTTTATCTTCTTTTTCTGCGCCTATGTTAATTGGCGAAGAGCTGTTCTCCCATGGCTGCTCCCATGGATCGTAATCAGGATTATGCTGCTTGTAAACATACAATGCTGCAATACCTGCGAGCAGTGCTCCAAAGAGCAGTGCAAAGAACTTCCAACCGCCAGAGGACCTGTTCTCCATGATGGCTCCTTTCGTTAAGCTGACCTGCTCGTCCAAGTCAACGTTTGTATCGAGTTTACTCGTGTATTCACTATAATAGTGATTTTTTTTAACACTTGCATCTTTTTATTATATTTTTATGCACAAAACAGCATAAATCTTACGAAACATTTTTAATGACCATTATGGTTGCTACTTATGCATGCAAATTTGTGTATGCAATTAGATAATGTTATTTTATGAACAATTTTGACATAAACACTATTGTTAAGCGCTTTAAAACTAATTGCAAAACCGCAACGTATTCAATTATCTACATTTGCGTGTTTGTGTGGATTATTGAGATGATTCTTCACACTTTTTTGCCAAGCGCATATCAAACCTTTATTGAAAATACTGCTTTTGCACCATTTATGATTACAAAAGCAAGCTGGACTTGGTTTACGTCTATGTTTGTTCACGCGCCAGAACTTACGCACATTCTTTTTAACATGATTTGCTTGTATTCACTTGGCGTAGAGCTTGAGAGATTCTTTGGTAAATGGAAGTTCTTTTTCTTATACGCTATTAGTGGGCTTGGTGGATGCGTTGCAACTCTACTTTACTCAAAGCTTACACAAGACTGGGTGATTGCAGCTTATGGGGCTTCGGGAGCGATTATGGGGCTTATTGGCGCTCTTTTGGTTGCACAATGGCGACTTGGCGAAAGCGTTAATGGCACTTTAATTTGGATCGGCCTAACGCTTGCAATGCCTCTTTTGGTTCCAAATATTGCTTGGCAAGCTCATATTGGTGGAATTGTTACTGGAATAGTTCTGTCTGCTTTACTCGGCACTAATAATCCTCTTCTTAAAAAAGCATCTTTTAATGAGAGATTTGCTGTTTACTCTTTACTAACACTTATTGTTCTTCTTGCAATAAGCGCATTCTGTTTACAATAAATCTCGTTAAATTACACGCGTGTAGTTCTCCACAATTGTGGACATAAATGTGCATAACCTGGGTATAACATGGGTATATCTAAATAAGTTATCCACATTGTTATACACAATCGTTGATAACTCTGCATTTTCAGCCATGTTAACAAGTGTATAAAAGTTATCCACATTTTTGAAAAATTGTGACTTTCTCTAAACCTTAATCAAAAATAGAATTATGCAATCTAACAACACTCACACAAAACAACTACAAGATCAAAATCAGCAAACTATTGATTTTATTCTTCAAAATCAAAATACAAACCCAAAAGAAGCTGCGCTAAAAGCGTCTAATAACCCAAACGTGAATGTTGCTTTTGCTGTTAATCAAATAAGCGGAATGCAAATTGCAAAAACAAAGTTGCCAATGTGGTATAAAAACAATCAAGTTATATACCCATCACATATTTCTATGGAACAGTGCTCATCGCAAGCAACCGCACAATATAAAGCACGCATAGCAAATCGTCTTATAAAAAACAACAATATTGATAAGTGCAAAACAACCCTAATCGACTTAACTGGCGGATTTGGAGTAGATTGCGCAATTATGAGCCAAGAGTTTTGCAAAGCAATTTGCGTAGAAACTCAAGAAGAACTATCTGCCATAAGCCAACACAATATGATTGCTATGCACTTAAACAATGTTCAATGCGTAAACTCAACAAGCGTAGAAGTGCTAGAAAAAGTAGACTACGCAACGATTATTTACATTGATCCTGCAAGACGAGATAAAAGTGGAGCTAGAACGTACGCGATTAAAGATTGCACACCTAATGTTTTAGAACTAAAACCACACATGCTGCAAGTAGCAAAATTTGTGATTATTAAACTATCTCCAATGCTTGATTGGAAAAAAGCTGTTTGCGACTTTTGTGGAAACGTTAGTCAAGTACACATTGTTTCACACAACAACGAGTGCAAAGAGCTGCTTTTAGTATTGGACTCAAACATACATTCAAATATTGAAGTTTATTGCGCAAACAACGATTCAGTAACCGTTTTTAACGCAAAATATAATCTGGACTTAAATAAAGTAGAAGAAGCACAAGAATCACAAGAGACGCAAGAATCACACATAAAAAACGAGCAAAATTCAAGTGATTTAATCATAAATAATTGGAAAAACTGCGCTAAATATGCTTATGAGCCAAACTCTTCAATTATGAAGTCGGGATGTTTTAAGATTTTAAGCTCTAAATACAACGTAGTTCAAATCGCAAGCAACAGCCACGTTTTTATATCTTGCGAATATAAATCAGATTTTCCTGGAAACATTTGGAAAATAGACAATATTTGTAGCTTAAACAAAAAAGAAATCAGTAAAGCTCTTTCTAAAATAACTTACGCAAATATTGCAACATACAATTTTCCACTAAGCGTAAACGACTTAAAGAAAAGGCTTAAGTTAAAAGACGGTGGAAACACTAGGATTATTGCAACTACCGATTCTAAAAATAACCATGTTCTTATTTGTGCAAGTAAAGCGGAGTAATAAACACACAAAATGCGCAAAACACACATATAAAAAATGGCTGCATGCTTATTACATGCAGCCAGAAAATCAAGCTATATACAAGCTATTTATAAACTATCTCCAGCACATTGTCATTAAGAATCCAGCCATAACCAAGCATGCTGCAATCAAAAGATTAAACGCTCCAATTCCTGGAATTGGCAAAGCAGGATTCAAGTAATAAATAACAGCCCAGAACAAGCCAACAATCATAAGCGTGCAAAATAGTGGAACAAACCATCCAGCATTAGCTTTAGTGCCCTTAATGGACTCTTCAACTCTGCGAGTATTTTCTTCTTGACGCTTCATCATGCGCTGTATTTGCGGAGACAACGACGACTTATCGGCAGTTGCGTTCAAAACAGCTTCAACCTGTTCCATAGGAACACCATACAAGTCTTCTTTAGAAGAGTTTTGAGATTCATCCACATCGGCAGATGAAGTGGTGTTCAATTTATTCAATTCTTCGTCAGCCATAACAGTAACACTCCAATCAATCGGCTACACGCTATAATAATAGTTACACTCGAACGCAAGAAGAAGAATGGGTAATATGGCAAAACAAACAGGTAAACACGGCGCTAGAAAATCGCTGTTAGGAAGCGTTGCCGTTGCCCTAGCAATTTGTTTTACTGGTTACTTATTCGTTACTAATTTGCGCATAAATCGTACTGCATTCGTAACTTCCGATACGGGGCAAATGGTGGAAAGAAATTCTCAAAGAGCAAAATCTTTGAGAGAAGAGGTTAAAGAATTAGATTCTAAAGTTAATCTTCTAAACAAAACGTTAACAAGCAGCACAAGCGGGTCTGATTCTTCCGACGATACTGGCGCAAGCACAATACTTCCAGCAATACAAGGACCAGGAATTACTGTAACGCTAAACGATTCGCCACTTTGGAAAACGGCCGTAAACGGGTCTGGAAGCTCCGCAAACATAAATGACTATGTAATTCACCAACAAGATATAGAAGCCGTTGTAAACGCCCTATGGAAAGGCGGAGCGGAGGCTATAACAATTCAGGGTCAAAGAATCTTGTTTAATTCAGCTGTTGTTTGTATTGGAAATGTGCTTATGTTGCAAGGCCATCAGTACTCGCCACCGTATAGAATATCTGCTATTGGTTCAATAGAAGACATGATAGAATCGTTGGATAATTCTCCAGCAATTCAAACATATAAAGACTATGTCAGTACTTTTGGACTGGGATGGAAAGTGGAAAAAAGGGGAAACTTAAAGTTCTTAGAGTCGTCTGCCCTATTGCAGCCTCTAAGGTTTGCTTCGGTTCCAAAAGATGCCGATGTTATTGGCAATATTCCCCAACACCATTCCACCAAACAATAAAGGAGTAAAATGAAGCGTTCTAACTACAAGCACGAACGTAGCGAAGCCAAAACAACAAAGGCTAGCGCACTTTGGACAATAGCTGGCGTTGTTGGAGAACTTCTTATAGCTTTTGCAGTTGTTTGCGCATTGTACATTGTCTGGCAAATGTGGTGGACGGGCGCTCAATCCGAGCATGTACAGTTTGAAACCAGAGAGGCTGTTTCGTGGAAGAATCCTGCTGCTGGTAAAAAAACCAAGATTGCTCTTCCTCAAGTAGACGATCCTCCTAAATTGCAAAAAGTAAAGTATGGAGAACTTGTTGCTCGAGCATACATTCCTAGGTTTGGCGATCAATGGGAGCGCAATATTGTTGAAGGCGTTAGCCTAGAAATATTAAATAGGCGAGGACTTGCACACTTCCCTAAAACAGAAATGCCAGGAGAAATTGGAAACTTGGCTATTAGTGGTCACCGAAATGGTTACGGTCAGCCTTTAGCAGACGTTGACCGATTCCAAAAGGGCGATCCTATTATTATTCGCACAAAAGATTATTGGTTCGTTTATAAGTACGTTACTCACAAGATTGTTAGACCAGATCAAAGTGAAGTTCTTGATCAAGACCCAATAAATCACAGCAAGAATCCTAAAAAGCGCATGATTACGCTTGTTACTTGTGAGCCAAAATATTCAACTCCTAAGTTCCGCTTTATTAGCTTTGGCGAGTTTGATTATTGGGCTAAGGTTTCCGACGGTATTCCTAAAGAGCTTTCTACGGTAGATGCAAACGGTCAAGTTAAGTTTGTAAACAACGAACAGCAGTCTTTGGTTTCTAAGCTAGATTCACTTGTGCCAATTATGCTTATTGCTATAGTTGCGTACATTATTATCTTCGCTGCAGCAGCTATAGCTTGGCAGTGGCCTCTAAGACGTCAAATTCGAGCTGGATTAAAGCCAAAGCCAGAATTTAGCATTTTTGGCGGACTTATGCGCTTGCAGCCTGGTATTTTGCCAATAAGATTAGTTCTTTGTGCACTAATCTACGTAACAGCAGTTGCAATTCTTATGCAATGGATATATCCGTTTGCTTCGGCAACAATTCCATTCTTAAGAGAAATGTCTGCATACACAACAACGATTTATTAAATCGCTACTAATAAGCTAGAAATCTATTAGTTTACAGTTTACTTGTGTCTAATTAGTTTTCTAGCTTATTAGATTACAAGCAGCTTATAAATCATTGGTTTGATAGCTTATTAAAACAGCTTATTAAAACAGCTTATTAAAACAGCTTATTAAAACAGCTTATTAAAATAGCTTATTAAAATAGCTTATTAAAACACAAACTATTAATCTTAGTAGCTTACAAATTAAATAGCTTACAAGTTAAATACAAAAACGCCGCCTAGCACCGTTAAAACAACGGAAAACTAGGCGGCATTTTGTTATTTATCGCTATCGCTTGTTGTTGTAGAAGATGAGTCAGATGTTGAAGTTCTTCCAGGCTTTGTAGTGGTGTCTACAGAAGGCTGAGGAGTTTTTACAGTAAGCGTTATTGTAGAGCCTTTATCTATCTTAGACCCTTCCTTTTCCGACATACTATCAACAATATCGTCATCTGTAGCGGAGCCATCAGCAACAACCTTAAAGCCCTTTGCTTCTAGTATTTGCTTAGCTTGCTTTAACGTTGATGTTCCAAGAGCAACATGAGGAACTTCTACCTTAGGCTTTCCTTTAGAAACATACACAGTTATAGCGCTATGAGGTTTTACAGCAGCTCCAGAAGACGGATTCATTTTAGTAACCATTCCTTCTGCAACAGTGTCGGATTCTTCTTCTACGGTATTAACAGTAAATCCAAGATTTTGCAATTCTCCAGCAACAATATCTTTGGACTGCCCAACCATTCCATCTGGAACCTTAGTTAAGCCAGAAGAAATGTACAAAGTTACCATTGAACCTTTATCGGCAAACGAATCTGCAACTGGGTCAGTTCTAGTAACGTGATTCTTTTTAACGTCTGTACTATCTTCCACTCTAACGTTAGAAATCTTAAATCCTGCACGCTCAAGAGCTTTTCTAGCCGCTTCTTGCGACTTTCCAGTAACATCTGGAACCTTAGTTGATTGAGGACCAATAGAGAACCAAACGCTAACTCTAGACCCAGACGCAACCTTCTCTCCACCTTTAGGAGATTGCTTGGTAAAAGTACCCTCTGGCTTAGTAGACTTATCGTCTTCCAAAATATCTGGAATAAGACCAAGCGCGCGAAGCTTTTCTTTAGCAGCATCTTGAGTTGTAGTTTCGCTAAATGTTGGAACAACAATATCTCCAGCTAGCTTACTGCGATTTAGCATAAATAGAATTCCGCCAACAACAATCGCGCAAACAATCGCAGAAACAACAGAAGCAATAACAATGCGCTTACTTCTTTTTGCCTGATTTGCAGCGCGCTGAGCAGCTCTTGTGTTGTAGCCCGTATTTGGATACGCATCAAACTGGCCTGTAATCGCGCCAAAACTTTGAGTAGATGCAGTGTCTGCCGCTCCAATAGCTTGAGTTGCAGCATTCTGCTCTGCCTGCTTTCTTGCGCGCATATTAGCTAAATCTGTTAGCGGATTAAATGCTGCTGCAACAGGAACACCGCCGTTCATAAACGCTAATATGTCGTTCTTAAATTCAGCAGCTGTTGCGTACCTATTCTGCCTATCTTTTGCCATTGCTTTTGCGCAAATCTTATCCCACATTGAAGGAAGACCTGGAACAAGCGTACTTAGAGGAGTTGCAACTTCTGAAACATGCTGATATGCGATTGCAACTGCAGAATCGCCAGTAAAAGGCGGCCTTCCAGTTAGCATCTCGTATAAGACGCATCCTGCAGAATACAAGTCGGATCTCATATCCACCTGTTCTCCACGGGCCTGCTCTGGAGACAAATATTGCGCAGTTCCAACAACACCTTGCGATTGTGTCATTGTTGTTGCAGAATCGTCTAGCGCTCTTGCGATTCCAAAATCCATAACCTTAACAATGCCCTGCTCGGAAATCATAATGTTTCCAGGCTTAATATCTCGGTGAATAACGCCCATTCTATGCGAATACTCCAGGGCGTTCAAAACTCCAAGCATAACCTGCTCAGAATCACGCTGGCTTAAAGCGCCATTCATCTTAAGAATATCGCGAAGCGTTTTTCCTTTAACATATTCCATAACAAGATACGGCAAATGCTCTTCTACGCCATTGTCGTCTACAACAGACTCTTCTCCAGAATCATAGATATTCACTATGTTTGGATTATTCATTTGCGCAATAGAATGTGCTTCTCGGCGGAAACGAGACAAAAAGATTTCGTCATTTGCCAAATCAGAACGCATGATTTTAACAGCAACGGTACGACCCAAGCGCTTATCTTCTGCGACTCGCACTTCGGCCATTCCACCGCGGCCAATCAATTCACCTAATTGGTACCGTCCATTCGCTAATGAGGTAGGCATTGTGTTACTCATTGCTGCTCCTTGCGGTCGTTATTATTCAAAATGTTAATAATATTAACTTGTGTTTTTGGAACACTTCTAACGCTGCGTTTAATGCGCTGACCGTTAGAAGAATCTATTGTGTTTTTATTGTTAAACGCTGTTTGCTGATCCAAAAGTCTTCGTTCAATTTTTGCAAGCACTTTTGAAACAACAAGAGCATCTTTAGGCCTATCTTTTGGATTCTTAGAAAGCATTGACATTACAAACTGTCTTAATTGAAGGTCAACACTATCTGGAAGAGGTGGAACAGGGTCATTAACGTGTGCAGCTGCAATATCTACAGGCGTAGTTCCAGTAAATGGCCTATGTCCACAAAGTCCTTCGTATGCAACAACTCCAAGAGAATAAATATCGGACTGGGCTGTTGCTTGCTCTCCTTGAGCTTGCTCTGGGGAAATGTATTGAGCTGTTCCAACAACCATTCCATCCTGAGTAATCTGCTCTTGGTCGCTAGAGTACGAAACACCAAAATCTGTTATCTTTACGCTTCCCGTTTCGGAAACCATAATATTTGCTGGCTTAACATCTCTATGAATAACGCCGTGGGAATGTGCAACAAAAAGACCTCTTGCAGTTTGAATAAGTATAGGCAGCAATCGCGTTGGCTCAACAGTTTTTTCTTTATGATATAAGTCTGCTAAAGACTTGCTGGGAACATATTCCATAATCAAAAAACCAATGCCATCATGCTCGTAGTAGTCAAATAACGCTGCAATATTTGGGTGAGCAAGATTTGCTGAATTATGTGCTTCTGCTCTAAGTCTGCGTAATTTAGCTTCAACATTGCTTGTATCGGTTCTAAGCGCTTTAACGGCAACAATCCTGCCGAGCTGTATATCAAAGCCCTTCCAGACTTCTCCCATGCCTCCTTGTGCAAGTCTTCTATCTAGTCTGTATCGATGATGAACTAACTGTCCTTCAACAAGTTTCATTGCTTAAGCGCCTCCTTCATCACCTGTCTCATAATTGGCCCTGCTGTAAGCGTTCCATACGTACTAGCGTTGTGAATAACAACTGCTACAGCTATTTTAGGATCTTGTGCAGGAGCAAATCCAATAACCCACCCATTAATAGCTTGATTTCTAAACCCAATTTGTGCTGTTCCCGATTTTGCTGCAACAGCAACATTTGGCAAAGAAAGATTTTGATTACTTTTTACAACTACACTTTGCATCATAGCATTGAGTTTTGCAGCACTTTGCGCGCTTAAAGCCTGACTCATAACAGTAGGCGTTGTTTGAGAAATAACAGACAAGTCACTAGACCTTACGCAATCAACAAGCGTTGGCTTCATAAGTGTTCCATTATTTGCAATAGCAGCTGCAATCATAGCGTTTTGAAGAGGAGTAACCCTAGCGTCTCCCTGACCAATCGACTGAAGAGCAAGCTTATCTTGCGTTGGCTTTTGATTAAGCAAAGACGCAACAACTCTCATTGGGAATCCTGTTGAATCAGATCCGTCTAAAGTAAATGAGCTAAATAATCCAAACTTTTTAGCCTGCTTAACAATCGCATCTGCCCCTAAAGAAACTCCTAGTTGTGCAAATGCAGTATTTGAAGAATAAGCTAAAGCATCTTCAAAAGATATTTGACCATTCGATCCGCTAGCACTTGGAACAACATTTGTAAGATGAGTTTGCGTTCCTGGAAGAGTGTACGAAGATCCAGCTGGAATCGAAGTATTTAAATCATATTTTCCAGTTTCTAGCGCTGTTGCAGCAACAACCGTTTTGAAAGTAGAACCAGGAGCATAAAGTTCAGATATTGAATGATTTAGCATTGGATTATATATGTTAGATATAAGATCCTTATATGCTCTGTTTGCTGAAGAAACATTGTGAGATGCAAGAGAAGAAGGATCGTAGCTAGGCGTACTAACCATTGCTAGTATTCTTCCAGTTTTTGGCTCTATTGCAACTAAAGCGCCATTCTTGTCTTTTAGCAGATTGTATGCAAGAGTTTGAAGCTTAGTGTTAATAGATGTTTCTATAGAAGCACCTCTGTTTTCTGCTCCTGTAAATAGAGACTTAAACTTTTGAAGGAATAGCGCGTCGGATTCTCCACTTAAAAGCTGATTTCTAGAAGCCTCTATTCCTCTATCTGCTCTTTGACTTATTGAATAATAACCCGTTATTGGAGCATAAGCAGGGCCGTTAAAATATGACCTTTGATACACGAATGCATCTTTAGATGGATCTGATTTCGCTAAAACAGTTCCATCGGATGCAAGAATTGCTCCTCTTGGAGCGCCAAATTCGTGATATAGCGCGCGCCTATTTCTAGGATCAGAATTTAATTCGTTTGCTTTTATAGATGTTATATACGTGCTAGAAATACATAAAACAACAAACAACACAATTACTGCACTAAAAAGCTGCTTCAAACATTTATTCATAAGATTCACCCCCATCTTCTTTAAGATTAGAGGAGTTAAGATTAGAGGACTTATTTTCTCTTTGCTTAAGCTCTCTTTCCCTAAGAGCAGCTAAAGCTTCGTATTGGAAAGTATCAGACGATATAGCAGCCTCTGGCTTATTAGCAGCATTAGATATAACAATCAAAATAGATGCGAGCAAATAGTTTGCAACTAGAGAAGAACCACCAGCTGCCATATAAGGCATTGTTAAGCCAGTAAGTGGAATAACAAGCGTGATTCCGCCAACAACAGTAAATACTTGGAACGCCATTGTAAAAACAAGACCAGATGCAAGAAGCTTTCCAAAACCGTCTTTAATCTTCATAGCAGTAATCATGCCCGACGCAATAATAATCATGTAAAGAATTAAGACTATAAACAAACCAGTTAATCCTAATTCTTCCCCAACCGAAGCGTAAATAAAATCGGAATTAGCAAGTGGAGTTAAAGAAGGATGACCTTGGCCTAATCCTGTTCCAGTTATGCCTCCTGCAGCAAGGCCAAATAATCCAGTAACAATTTGAGCAGACCCACCTGGGAATCTGTTGTAAATAACGGGGTCGTATGGATTAAGCCAAGCGTCAACTCTGTATTGAACGTGTGCAAAAAGCTTAACAGCAACTAAACATCCAATCATAAATGCTATAAAGCCTATTGCAAGCCAGCCTTTTCTTCCAGTTGCAACGTAAAGCATAGAAACAAACATTGCAAAGAACATTAATGATGTTCCTAAATCGTGTTGCACAACAAGCACACACATTGAAGCAGCCCAAACAAGCGCTATAGGACCCATATCTTTGAATCGTGGAAGATGAATTCCAAAAATCTTTGTTCCACCAACTGCAAGTCTGTCTCTATGATCAAACAAGTATGCTGCAAAGAAGAAAGCTAAGAATAGTTTTGCAAATTCTCCTGGCTGAATAGTGTGGTTTCCAAAACCAATCCAAATTCTCGCTCCGCCAATTTCCTTACCGATTATTGGAAGCATTGGAGATAAAAGGAGAACAAGACCAATCACCATGCTAACGTACGAGAATCTTCTAAGAATCCTATAATCTTCTAGAACCATCACAAAAATTATGGATAATACAAGAGCAACACAAACCCAAATAAGCTGTTTCATAGCAACATTAGTGTTGTGCTGTTTATCTATTCTTGCAATCATAACAGTTCCAATAGCTGTAAGAAGAAGAATACAAGGGAGTATTACCTGACTAGAATAAGGCTTTTTTACAATCAAAACGCCCCACAAAACAAGGTATAACGCCGTTGTTAGAACAAGCATACCAACATAGTTTGCTGGAACGAATCCATCAATCCTTAGAAACATTTGTAAAAATGCTACTGAAGATATAATTACAGAAAACAGCAACAAAGATATTTGCTTAATGCGCATACTAAACATGTTCACGAGGTTTTACCTCCTGAATCATTGCTTGAATCTACAACTCCACTATTATTTCCGTCTTTATTATCTGAATTAGAAATAATACTTTTTGGCTTATTACCACGCTTCTCGCTTTCTCGAGCGCGCATTTCTCTTCCAATTAGCCTTGCATGACCTCTTGCTTCTTTAAGACTGCTAAAACTAATACCTTCATCAAGCTGATCTTGCCAAGACTTATCCAGATTCTTGACTTTAATATTTGTTTCTTCAATCTGGTGCGAAAGCTCTAATCCAAATATGTTAGTAGGAACACCTTGGTAAATAACTACTTTGCCGTTTCCCTTGCCAATGTAGTACTGCTTTTGAGTCCAAGAATAAACAAGATAAGCTCCACAAGCAACAATCGCACACACAACAAGCGTTGCAAAAGCAACACCTATTCTCATCCATCTTCTTCTAATTCTATTTGCTTTGTGTGCTTCTGCTTGTTCTCTTTTTACAGCACGCTGAACATCTGGATCCCTAGGATCTGTTGATATTCTACCGTTCTTCTTTTTTACAATAGGAATCTCGTTTGTATCTGTAGATCTTAACTCCTCTTCGTTTCTTAAATGCGAAGGCTGCACAAGACGAGTGGTTTCTGCAATTTTCTCATCTTTTTCTTCCGATTTTGAATCTGTTTGTATAAGAGCAGCAGCTCTTTGAGCAGGAGAATCCTTACCTTCACGCAATGGTGGCGTAGAAGAAACAGCCTTATTAACAATATCTGCTATAGACTCTAAATCTTTGCTTGCAGCACCGCCAATTAATGGCGTTTGATGAGGCAAATCAAAAGCATCTGCGTCTAGTGCCAAAGTTGCATCTGCTATAACAGCAGTCGCATTATCTGTGCTTCCAGCTTTAAGCGCCATAGAAACAAGTTTTTGAGCACACTCTTCTTGATTAGATACAGTGCTCATAACTTCTTGAATTGTAGAATCTTCTAGTACTCCACACACACCATCCGAGCACAAAAGCCAACGATCAGAAGGGTGTGCCTGTCTAATAGCAACGTCTGGCCTTGGGTCAATATCAAAATCACCTAAAACGCGCATAACAACATTTCTTTGCGGATGATTTCTTGCTTCTTCTGGAGTAATATGACCCGTGTCTATTAAATGCTGAACATAACTATGATCACAAGTCATTCTTATAAGATGATTATCTCGCAACAAGTACGCTCTAGAATCACCCAAATGCGCAAGAACCCAATATCCGTTTACTAAAGAAACAGCTGTTACTGTTGTTCCCATGCCAGCAAGTCTGCGTTCTCTTTTGGCTTTACCAACAATCGCGTCGTGAGCAGCCATAATCGAAGTTTCCATCATTGAAGAAACAGCTTTTACATCATTTGGTCTTGAATCTTGCTCAATGTGCGCTAAAGACCTAATCGCAATTGTAGAAGCCGTATCTCCTCCAGCATGCCCACCCATACCGTCGCAAATAGCAGCCAATCTTTCTCCAGCAAATGCCGAATCTTGATTATTGCTTCTAACAGTACCAACGTCGCTAACAGCTGTTGAATACATAAACAACGCTTTGTCTATAAAATAGGCCTTATTTAAGTTTTGTTCTTCACTTTTTACAGCATTATTTACTGGATTATTATTCGCATCGCTGCTATTTGCAGACTCACTACTTACAACATTTGCAACGTCACTACTTGAAACGTTATTACTTGCAGAATCAACTTGATCTTGCTGTTTTTGACTACTTGTTTTATCTTCAATGTTTGAATCGAATTGCGCCATTTACTCACCTCAATTCAAACATTGTTGCTCCGATTCGCACAGACTTGCGCGGAGGCAAAACAACAGGTTCATTAACTCTACTATGACCTATCATAGTTCCGTTAGTACTACCTAAATCTTCAAGAACCCAAGAATTTACAGATTGATTAAAATACACGCGCGCGTGATGAGAAGAAACAAACTCGTCATTTAGAACAACCGTATTGTTTGCAGATCTTCCAAGAGTTACGCCAGAAGGCTCCAACGGGAACGATGAACCAGCTAAAGGACCATCAATAATAACAAGCAAAGTTGGCATTTCAGCTTGATTATTCTTCTCTAAATTAGCAGAAGCAATATTGTTATTTCTTAAAGATTCATCATTAGAAGGATTTGGTCTGCGATGAGACTTATTCTTCCAAGCTTTAGACTTTTTAGGACTAAAAATTTCAATATCTTTTCGTAAAGATCGAACAGCAAACCATACGAATACCCACAAAAGTACTAAAAAACTGTACTTAAGTATAGCAAAAGTCAACTCGGTTAATATCATGCGTGTACTCGTATCTCTTTACGTATTCGTCTACTACTCCTGATCTTGATCCGAAGCCCAATAAAGAATACGGGTGCGCCCAATAGTAATAGTGTTTCCATCTAATAGCGTTGCTGCTGGAGTTTGATGACCTTCAACATAAGTACCATTAGTGGATCCAAGATCCCTAGCAATAACACCATCTGGTGTAACGTCTATTCCAAGATGTCTACGCGAAATTCCAGGATCATCAATAACAATATCGCAACCAGAACCTCTGCCTAATATTGTGCGATCTTTTGTTAACAAATACCTATTTCCATTAATCTCCAGCATTGGATGATTTTCTGACTGCTCTTGAGTTGTTACAGGAACAGCGTTTCCTGGAACAGAATCAGAAGTTAAATTGAAATTACCTTTTGTAAGATCAGTATCTTCTTCAAAAATAACTGCAACTGGGCCAACAAAAGCATAATGCTGACTTTTTGCATATTGTGTAAGATTATCCGCAAGCTCATTTGCTAAAGCTTCACTACCGAGCTGATCAAAGTCTGGAGTACTAAGCTTAAAGTGATACTCATTTGGCGCAACCGTACGATCGCGATCAATTGGCATAGACTGGTTATCAATTTCTCGCTCTAATGCACTAGAAAGATCAACAGGTTGCAAGTCTTTAGACCCGAATTTTGCGAAGACTCCATTCATTGCACCTTCAACGCTCTTCTCAAGTCTGTCAAGCACGCTCATTGTAAACCCTTTCTACCTTTCCTCATACTACTCGTCACCTCGTACGGTGTACAAATCACATCTAAATACCAAACATGCGTTTGCTAAATTTATTTACATACTTGTTTATATACTACATTTTTACAAAATTATGCAAAATAAACAAATAAAACTTATAAACCAATTTAATATTACAAGTTTATTATATATTTCTAAGTGTAATCTTTAATTATGAATCAAAAAAATAAGCTTTACGAATTTTTAGAAAAAATAAAGTTCTATATAACTAATAATAAGAAGTGTTCTACTGTTATACTTCTTGCGATTTTAGTTCCTTTAATTGGAAAACTTTTGCTTGTTAATAGTGCAGAAAGATCTTTTGAAGCAGGAATCGTAGCATTTTTCCACAACTATTCTCCGTCTTTTATAATGGCTCTTTCTAAATTGCTGGCAATAGTTTTTTCTACAAAATCATGTATTGTTATACTTTTTATTTTGTCTGTTGTTTCTTATTTTATAAAACGAGATTGGCGCATAACTCTAATACAGCTTGCGACTTGCCTTTTGCCAATGATTTATATCTTTGCTGTTAAATTCATAGTTCATAGGCCTAGGCCATTTATTGGTGTAAAAATTAAAGTTCCACCAGATCCAAGCTTCCCAAGCGGTCACACTGCAGCAGCAGTAGCTATTTGTTCAATGGCTCTTATGATTATTTATATTGCAAATAAGTCTTTCTTAAGGCTTGGATTAATCGTTAGCATTATTATTGTTGCTGTTGTTGCAATTTCTAGACTTGTTGTTGCAGCACACTTCCCTAGTGATGTTTTAACTTCTGCAATAATGTACCCAATACTTGTTTTGTATATTCTTAATCTATCTAAAAGTAATAGTTTTATTTACAACAAAATATTAAGAAAATTAAAATAATATAGATATCAAATAGACATCAAATATTAAATAGCAGAAGGTATTTTATATGTTTAATGGTTTCAAAAAATTCATTGCACGAGGTAGCGTAATCGACATGGCAGTCGGTGTTGTTATGGGCAGCGCCGTAACTTCCGTTGTTACTTCGATTGTTAAAAACATTATTAATCCACTTATAGCAATAATTTGTGGAAAGCCAGATCTTGATGGTGTTTTAACAATAACAATAAATGGTGCAACAATCTCTTTTGGTGCAGTTATTGGATCAATCTTAAACTTCCTTATTGTTGCTGCAGCTGTTTATTTTTGCATTGTTCTTCCTATTAACAAGTTAAGAGAGATTGGTCTTCCTTTCTTGCAATTTGAAAAAGAAAAGAGTGATGAAGAAAAACGCAAAGATCGCGAAGAAAAAATGATTAAAATTTTGGAAGATATTCGAGATCTATCTTACAAAAAATAGTTTGTTTAATGATTTTTATAAATAATTTTTATAAAAATAATCCCCACTAATCGACTTAAAGTTTAGTGGGGATTAATTTTATGAGATTAAATCATTAATTATACGTGCTTTTTGCTTTAGTCATCACCAAGAGTTAAGTGAATTCCACCAACTAATGATCCAACAACGTTATAAAGCAAAGATCCAATTGCAGATAATAATGTTGCAATAACTATTTCTACAACAGAAAAAATTATTACAGCACTTAAAACAGTTGGCAAAGAAAACACGTCTGCAAGGTTAAAACCGTTGCTATCTAAGCCTGTTGATGAAACAATCTGTGTTACTTGATCAAAAACACCAATCATGTTTAGAAATAGCCAAACTAATCCCGCTGCAATAACTTGTATTATTCCGCCAGCAACACTTAGCAAAAATGTTACTTTTGCAACACTCCAAGCATCTACTCTAACTAGGGAAAGACTCATCCTTCTAGCTCTTGGTTGAGTAGATTTTCTAACGCTATATCCATTAGAAGAAGACGTAGCTGTTGCACCTACTGTTCTTGGAGAACTAGTATTAGATTCTCCACTAACTTTGCTATTGGATACTTCAAAATCTTCACTCATCTAAGTTCCTTCCAATAGTTTTTTCTGATGATTCTTCATTTTGAGTTTCATCATCATCTCTTTCCTCGTTTCGAGCAATCGAGATGATTTCATCACCCTTATCTGGCTTTGCTAAAGTCACACCTTGAGTGGTTCTACCTGTGCGCTTAACTTCGTTAACGTCGGAACGAATCACTTTACCAGACTTCATAATTGCCATTACTTGATCTGTTTCTTCAACAATCAAAGCACCAACCAAAGAACCGCGGCCTTCTGTAAGCTGTACAGCTTTAACACCGTAGCCGTTTCTTCCTTGCAAACGATACTCTTCAATAGCTGTACGCTTAGCAAATCCTTCGTTTGTAACAACAAGAAGATCTTTGCTTGTATCTACCGACACAACATCCATATCCAGCAGTTCGTCGCCTTCTCTAAATCTCATGCCTTGAACGCCTGCAGTTTGACGGCCCATTGGTCGAAGTTGCTCATCATCTGCTCTAAACTTAAGGCTCATACCAAGTTTAGAAACAAGAATAATGTCGTCTTCTGGGTTGCACAAAGCTGCACCAATCAGCTCGTCTGTTGGCTCCCCAGTTTCTTCGTTTGCCATTAGTCGAACAGCAATCAAGCCACCTTGTCGTGGAGAATCATATTCTTGCAAAGCAGTTTTCTTAACTTTTCCAGAACGAGTTGCCAATACCAAATACTTTGCTACATCATAATTTTGAATTGACAATACCGCTTGAATTGTTTCTCCAGGAGTAAATTGAAGAAGATTTGCAACATGCTGACCTTTAGAATCTCTTGATCCTTCTGGAAGCTCATATGCTTTAATGCGGTAAACGCGTCCGCGATTAGTAAAGAACAAAAGCCAATTGTGAGTAGATGTTAAGAAGAAGTGATCTACAACATCATCTTCACGAAGCTTTGCTCCCTTAATACCCTTACCTCCGCGGTGTTGTGCGCGATACTCATCTGCTTTTGTGCGCTTAATATAGCCTGCGCGAGTAACTGTTACAACAACGTTTTCTTCGGCAATAAGATCTTCAACGTTCATTTCTCCCGAGAATGGAAGAATCTTAGTTCTGCGCTCATCTCCATATTTTGCTACGATTTCGTCAAGCTCATCGCCAACAATCTTGCGCTGACGTTCTGGGCTTGCAAGAATATCGTTGTAATCTTCAATCTTGCGCATTAATTCTTCGTGCTCGTCGAGAATCTTTTGACGTTCCAAAGCTGCAAGTCTACGAAGTTGCATTGCAAGAATAGCATCTGCTTGAACTTCATCAACGTCAAGCAAATTCATCAAACCAGTGCGAGCTGTTTCAACATCTTTAGAAGATCTGATTAATGCAACAACTTCGTCAATCATATCCAAAGCTTTTAAGTAGCCTTGCAAAATATGATCTCGCTCTTCTGCCTCGCGCTTTAAGTAGCGTGTACGCCTATCAATAACTTCAAGCTGATGACTTACCCAATGACGAATAAACGCGTCTAAACTCAAAGTGCGAGGAACACCATCAACAAGCGCAAGCATGTTAGCGCCGAAAGTTTGTTGCAATTGCGAATGCTTATACAAGTTGTTCAAAACAACTTTTGGAACAGCATCTCGCTTAAGAACAAGAACCAAACGCTGACCAGTACGGCCAGACGTTTCATCGCGCATATCTGCAATGCCTTGAATCTTTCCATCTCGCACAGCTTCCCTAATAGAGGCAGCTAAACGATCAGGATTAACTTGGTATGGAAGCTCAGTAACAACCAAGCACATACGTCCCTTAATTTCCTCTGTATTAACAACAGCGCGCATTGTAATTAAGCCGCGACCCGTACGGTACGCTTGCTCAATTCCCTTGTGGCCTAAGATTGTTGCTCCAGTAGGAAAATCAGGACCTTTAATTCGCTGAATTAAAGCTTCTAGAAGCTCTGAATTACTGGCATCTGGGTGATCTAAAGCCCAATGTACGCCATCGGCAACCTCGCGCATATTATGAGGTGGAATATTTGTTGCCATACCAACAGCAATACCTGCAGAACCATTAACTAAAAGATTCGGGAAACGAGATGGCAAAACTGTTGGCTCTTGAGTTTTACCATCGTAGTTTGGCAAGAAATCAACAGTATCTTTGTCAATATCTCGAACCATTTCCATAGCAAGAGGCGCCATGCGGCATTCCGTATAACGCATTGCTGCTGCAGGATCGTCACCTGGAGAACCAAAGTTTCCTTGGCCATCAACAAGCATGTATCGCATTGACCAAGATTGAGCCATACGAACCAAAGTGTCGTAAATAGCAGAATCACCATGAGGGTGATACTTACCCATAACATCGCCAACAACGCGAGAGCACTTGTTATAACCGCGATCAGGCCTATAACCGCCATCATACATAGCATAAATAACGCGACGGTGAACAGGCTTTAAGCCATCTCGAACATCTGGTAAAGCGCGCTCAACAATAACAGAAAGCGCATAAGCAAGGTAGGATTCGCGCATTTCTTGTTGCAAATCCATGTGCTTTACGCGAGCACCTTTCATTAAGCCATAATCAGTACTATCTGCTTCTTGTGGGCTTTGTGGTTCCATTGAACCATCAGGCAACTGATCTGGCTCTTCGCTATTATTAGCGGCATTTATTTCGTCTACCACTGTAATTCCTTTTTATTAGCTTTAAGTTTATTTGCTTTAAATGCTTTTACTGACAATTTTTTAACAATTTTTAACAATTTTTTAAGCGTCAATAAATCTTGCATCGTGAGCATTACGTTGAATAAAGAGCCTACGAGGTTCCACTTCGTCTCCCATAAGCATTGAGAACGTTTCATCAGCTCGAGCAGCATCTTCAATATGAATTTGCTTTAAGATTCTGTGCTCAGGATCCATTGTTGTTTCCCACAATTCCTGATAGCTCATCTCACCCAAACCCTTGTATCGCTGAATGCCTTCGCCTTTAGGAAGTTGTCTGCCTGCAGCTTTACCTTCTGCAAGAACTCTGTCTCGCTCAGCATCCGTATAAACAAAGTCATGCGCACCCTTGCTCCACTTCAAGCGATAAAGAGGAGGCATTGCAACGTAAACGTAGCCTGCTGTAATCATTGGTCGCATATAGCGGAAGAACAGTGTTAAATTCAATGTAGCAATATGAGCACCATCAACATCAGCATCAGCCATAATAATGACTTTGTGATATCTAACTTTGCTTAAGTCGAAGTCTTCACCATAACCACCACCAACAGCAGTAATTAATGATTCAATAGTTTCCGACTTCATCATTCTGTCGATTGATGCGCGCTCAGTATTCAAAATCTTACCGCGCAATGGCAAAATTGCTTGAGTAATAGGGTCTCGTCCTTGAATTGCGGAGCCACCTGCGGAATCACCCTCCACTATAAACAGCTCGCATTCTTCTGGATTATTAGACTGGCAATCCTTCAATTTATCTGGCATTCCAGCAGTTTCAAAAATCGACTTTCTACGCGTATTTTCGCGAGCTTTCTTAGCTGCAAGACGCGCACGCGATGCTTCAATTGCTTTTTGAATAATGTTCTTTGCTTCACTTGGATGAGCGTCGAACCAATCTCCAAGCTTTTCGGTCATAACTCGCTGAACAAAAGTCTTAGCTTCGGAATTACCAAGCTTTGTTTTAGTCTGACCTTCAAACTGTGGAGTTGTAAGCTTTACAGAAACAACTGCTGTTAAGCCTTCTCGAACGTCGTCACCAGAAAGATTAGTATCTTTTTCTTTTAATATGTTCTTTTCTCGAGCATAACGATTTACAAGAGATGTAAGAGCAGCACGGAATCCTTCTTCGTGCGTTCCACCTTCTGTAGTAGAAATCGTGTTTGCAAAAGTATGCACCGCTTCCGAATATGCAACAGTCCATTGCATAGCGATTTCTGCAGAAATACCAATCTCAAGATCTTCTGCCTCAAAATCAATAACATCTGGCTCTACAGGAACAGCTTTACGCGATTTAACCAAGTAGTCAACATAATCTTTAATTCCATGATCATACTTGTAGCTAACGCTTTGATGCTTTTCTTCGCTAATTGATTCATTTTCTCCAGTGACTTCGTCCCCTGCTTCATCTGGTTTACGCAAATCAGTTAGAGAAATCTTCAATCCCTTGTTAAGAAAAGCCATTTGCTGGAATCTAGATCGCAAAGTTTCAAAATCGTACGTAGTTGTTTCAAAAATTGCGCCATCTGGCCAGAACGTTACAGAAGTTCCCGTAGATTCACCATCTTCCATTGGCTGACCTTTTTTAAGAGGAGCAGTTGGATGTTGATCTACATACGTTTGAGTCCAATGGAATCCTTGACGACGAACTTCAATTTCTACACGCGTAGAAAGAGCATTAACAACAGATATACCAACGCCGTGCAAGCCGCCAGAAACAGCGTATCCGCCGCCGCCAAACTTTCCGCCAGCGTGAAGCTTAGTCATAACTGTTTCAACACCAGAAACGCCTTCGCCTGGCACTTCGTCAACTGGAATACCACGTCCATCGTCCACAACTTTTATTGCATTGTCTGGCAAAATTGTCACTTCAATGTGAGAAGCATAACCAGCCAAAGCTTCATCAACCGAATTATCTACAATCTCGTATACAAGATGATGTAATCCTCTAGGGCCAGTTGAACCAATATACATACCTGGCCTAATTCGAACTGCTTCCAATCCTTCTAGAACTCGAAGATCACTAGCATCATAATGTTCAGGAGAAAGTGAATCATCTAGCTGAGCATCATCTAGTTTATGTTCTTCAACAGAATTTTCCATTGAATTATCTTCAGTGTTTAACACTTTAGATCCCTTCCCGTATTACCTCATGCCAAGAGGCATTTACGAGGTCGATACACGCTAGAAAGCACAAAAAAGGGTCTTCTAGCGATTTAACTATATTACATAACATTCTACACATGCATAATGACCGCTCTTTATTAAGAGCCATTATTAGTGATTATTAATATTAAACCTACTGTTTATTGATTTTTTGCCTGTTTTTTGCAAAGATGGGCCAACTATTTTGACTTCTTTAATATTAATATTCTTAGAATATTCAAATATTTTTTTCTCAAGCATAGGCTTGCAATAGATAAGTTGCGTATACCAAACATTTGATTTTGTTCTAACAATTAAAACGCCATCTTTTATTTTGTCTATATAACAATTCAATGATGCGCTTTTTCCAACTATTTTCCACCAATCTTCGCGCATTTTTGCTATAGAAAGTTGCTCATTCCAATTGTTTTGATTAGCAAAATTTGCAAGTAAAGAATAAAGATTTTGTGGATCTCTACCAGGTTTTCCAAAACTTTCTAAAGCTTTATAAGCATTCTGTTCATTAACTACCTTTTTTATTGCCTTCTTTTTAATAGGCGTAAAAATTAGTTCTGGAAGCTTTCTTGTATCTAATTTTAGTATTTTATTTACGGGAATTTTCATCTAATATCCCCTAAGTCAGTAGATTTATTTTGATTATTTTCAATATAATCAACACTATTTTTACGACTATTAACAATATTTTCCAATAAAATTTTATGACTAATATCAATATTGTTTTCTAAAGATTTAGAATCATCTTCATTTTGTTTTTTTGCTATTTTAGACACATCAATAATTGAGTTTTCCAACAAACTTTTATCTTTTGGTATATCACTTAAAGACGCAACAGTAATAAAAACTTGATCTTGATTTTTTGCAAATTCTAAAATTTGTTTTCTTCTAGACTCGTCTAGTTGTGCAAAAACATCATCTAAAATAACAATAGGTTTTTTTCCATTCTTTTTTTCTAATGACTTAAATAAAGCCATTTTTAATGCTAATGCAAGAGTCCAGGATTCACCGTTTGAAGCAAATTCTTTTGCATTATAATTATTAAGCAATATAGTAAAATCGTCTCGATGAGGCCCTATTAGATTGTATCCTCTAGCAACTTCTCCATTATAAATTCTTTGAAAATGCTCACTAATCGCAAGTCTAATAGAATTATCATTGTTTTCTTCAAAATTATTTTCAAAATTATTTTCAAAATTATTTTCAAAATTATTTTCAAAATTATTTTCAAAATTATTTTCAAAATTATTTTCAAAATTATTTTCGCTAAAATTAATCTCACTAAAAGAAGGATTATATTCGATTGAAGCAAAATTAGATGAGTTAGAAAGATGTTTAACAATATTTGAAAAAACATTATTAAGTAACTCTATTATTTGTTTGCGTAATTTTGTAAGAATTATTCCAGTTTTAATAAACTTAGCAGTCCATACTTCTAAATCAGAAACCGTATTGTAATTATTCATTGAATTTGGTGAATAATTATTAGATAAACTTTTTAATAGTGCAGAACGCTGCTTTGCAATATGATTATATTCTTGCAAAATAGGCAAATAGTTTGGTATTAATAATGCTCCAGCTTGATCAATGAATGTTCTTCTAACAGTAGGATCTGAAACAATCAAATTCTGGTCTCTTGGAGTAAAAGAAACACAAGGAACTAAGCCAACTATATCTTTCATATATAGAGATTTTTTACCATTAATCCTTGCTCTATTAGCACCCTTTAGATTAATGCTTAGCTCAAATGTTGTTTCGTTTAAATCATTTGAACTATCTAAAGTATTGCTATTGAAAGTATTGTTAAAATCCTTAACATTTGCACGTATTGTAGCGCAATTATGATTTATCTCTATTAATGGCATTAAAGAAGATACTCTATGACTTGTTCCCGTTGAAATAACTTCTAACGATTCAACAATATTAGTTTTACCTAAACCGTTTGAACCTAATAGAATATTAATTTTTGGGGAAAAGTCGAGTACACAATTGCTCCACGAACGAAAATGATCTAATGCAAGCTTTGAAACATACATTTATTTAGCTACAGTTATTCGTTATAAGTATTCGTTTTAAGGATGCATTGGAACAACAAGATATCTGTAATTCATTGATTCATCGCCATCTGCTTCTTGTTGACCATTAAATTCAACAGCCTTAATAGTAGATGTGATTTTTACGTGAACAAATGGCTCACTAATAACGCTTAATCCTTCAATCAAATAATTAGGATTAAAAGCAACAATAATATCTTGACCATCCATATCTATGTCAATAGTTTCTTTTGCTTTAGATTCACTTTCATTTCCAGCACTTAAAGTAAGTTCATTTTCCGCAAAAGACATATAGATTGGAGCATATTTTTCTGCAACAATAGCAACGCGCTTAATTGCGTTAATAAGCATTTGTCGATTAATAATTGCGTGAATAGGATACTCATCAACAAAAAGACTATCTACAGAAGGAAATTCTCCATCAATAAGTTGAGAAGTACTAATTCTTCCAGAATTTTCAAATCCAAGAACAGAAGGTTCTTGCTCATCTAAGCTAATAACAACATTTTGATGCTCGTCAACAGAGCGTGAAATATCTTTAAGAATACTTCCCTTAATAAGAGTTGAAGTGTTTATATCGTTATGCTCTGGAGTCCATCTAAAGGTGGAACGAGCAAGACGATATCTGTCTGTAGCTGTAAAAGTAACAGTATCATCTTCAAAACGAGCATGAATTCCTGTTAAAACTGGCCTATCTTCTTCTCTAGAAACTGCTACAGAAGCTTGATTTACAGCTTGAACAAAAGTAGGAGCATCTACTTGACCAAGTTTTGAAGGAACTTCTGGTAAATCTGGATATTCTCCTTCTGGCATAAGTTGCAAAGTAAATGTTGACTTACCAGAAGTAATCGTAAGAGTTGTTTCAGTAGAAGATAAATACGTTTTTTCTGCTGGCAAAGATTTTGTTATATCTGCAAGTAGTCTGCCTAAAACGAGCACACTCCCTGCTTCGTCTACACCTGCTTCAATGTGATGACGGCTAGAAAGTTGATAATTAAATGCGCAAAGTTGCAAAGTTCCGTCTTTTGCTTCTAACTTTAAGCCTGCAAGAATAGGATTTGCTGGACGATTATCTATAACGCGAGTAGTCCAAGATAGTGCGTCTGCAAAAGAAGCGGAATTAACTTCAACTTTCATATTTCCTCATTTCATTAAAACTGTGTTTATTCTATCTCATTGGCTAATGAAAATCTAATTTAGAAATAAATGCTAAGTGTTAATAAAAAATATTATTATTATTCAAAAATAAAGTAATAGTAGTAATAAGCAATGTGGAAATGTTGACATGTGTCTAGAAAGGCTTTGTTAAAGCCGTTATGCACATAAGAAAAATGTGGATAACCTATGAGTAATTATGTGCAGAAAGAGCCAAGTTATCCACAATTAAAGCTATTTTTTCAGTAATCCACATTTTGAACTGCTTTATAAACAGTTTATTCACTTTTTTAACGGCGTTTTCCACCGCTTATCCGCAGGGTTTAACCACATTTGTGACTAACTATGTGGATAACTTTTTTTATTTTAATTCACAGAGTTGCACAGATTTGTGTAAAACTACTTTTTGTTTGCAGGATTTTGTTTTAATCTAACAGTTAATTCCATAACATAGTTATAGATTTCCTGCTTTTCTTGCATCTCTCCACTAATTCGAGTATATGCATGCATAACAGTCGTGTGATCGCGCCCGCCAAAGACTTCGCCAATATCAACAAGACTCATGCTTGTCATTTCTCTAGCTAAATACATTGCAATTTGACGCGCCAAAGCAACATTCTTAGTTCTAGATCTGCCAACAATCTCGTCAAAAGTCATGTGGAAGTACTTAGCGACTTGACCAATAATATCTGTTGGGCGAATTTCAATATCGGAAGCAAAGAAGTCTTGTAAAGCTTGTTCTGCCAAGGCTTTGCTTACGGGTTGATTACTTAATGATGCAACGGCTGTAACTCTAGTTAAAGCACCTTCAAGCTCACGAATATTCTCTGTAAAACGTTCCGCAATAAGATCTAGAACATCGCTAGGAACGTTAGAATTATTCATTAATGCCATCATTCTTAGAATGGCTATTCGAGTTTCTAAATCAGGCGGCTTAATATCAACAGTTAATCCAGATTCAAATCTAGAAATAAGTCTTGATTCAAATCCTCTAAGATTTTTAGGAGCAACATCGGAAGCAATAACAATTCTTTTACTTGCTTGATAAAGAGCATTAAAAGTATGGAAGAATTGTTCCAGAGTTGCTTCTTTTCCTCCCAAAAACTGAATGTCGTCGATTAAAAGAACATCAACCTCGCGGAATCGCCTATTAAAATTAGCGATTTGACCCTGGTTTTGACTTGTATTTTGCAAAGCCTCAATAAATTCGTTAGTAAATTCCTCACTTGTAATATAACGAACCTTAAGTGAAGAATCCTTAACAAGAGCATAATTGCCAATAGCATTAAGCAAATGTGTTTTACCTAAGCCAGATCCGCCGTAAATACATAAAGGATTAAAGTCTTTTCCAGAACCTTCTGCAACAGCTAAAGCAACCGTGCGCGCAAAACGATTAGAATCTCCAGGAACAAAAGTGTCAAAAGTTGCGCAAGTATTTAAGTGAGTAACAGGATCCCTTTTTATTGAAGAAGGAATTTTTGCTTGTGAACTATTAATACCAGAATTAATACCAGAATTAACTAAACCAGTGTTTTGCATGGTATTTAAGCCAGTTGCGTAGTCAAAATCTTTTTGAACAGGAGTGTTGCTAGCTGAATCAACATTTTCAACACTATTAGTGTTTACAGGAATGCTAGTGTTTTCAACAGTTTGTGCACCAAAATCTGATTTTATATTTTCTAAATAGTTGCTTTTAGAAGAAGATAAGTCTGAATTAACGTTTGTATTTTCTTCTAAAGATGTTGAAAATACTCGGGAATTATCGTTTACATTCTGATTAAGATTGCTTAAATCGGAAGAGCTATTAGCGGCATTGATGTTAGTGTCTGCGCTATTAGTGGCAGTATTGTTGTTTTCTAATTGAGGAACAATCTTAAAAGCTGGAAACATATCTTTTCCAGTACAAATTTTTAATGACGTAAGCAGCGCTGAGCTAAGCTCATTTTGCAAAGCTTGCTGTGTTTCTATATTGGAGACACAAAGAACAATGGTAGTTCCAAAAATAGATTCAGGTTTTACACTTTCAAACCAGCTTTTATCACGATTACTTAAAAGAGCATTATGACGCAACACTGCAAGGGTATTTGACCACACAATAGTGGCTTGCGCATTTGGATCGCTAAAAGAATCCGTCATGCTACACCCCCTAAAACTGGCAGAAACATTTTATTGATTCTTTACGCTTAACCAACAGAAATGCACAACAGAATGCATATCTATTCGCGCGCGTAAAGAGTGCTAGTAGAATATGTTTACTCCAACCCTAAGAAGTTATCCACAGCCTCGCGTGTTGAAAATGCTTAATTGTGAATAACATGTGTGTAATTTGTGGATAAAATAAAAGCTGCTAATCCACATTTTTCAAGGCTTTTATAAGTAGTTTGATTTGGTAAAAATGGTACAGAAAATTTTACGGTATTAAAAAATTTGACTTACTCAAGCGCAATTGTAAACACGTTTATAAAAAGATTTTTTGACTCTTGGTGAGGGGTAATAGTAATTTAGTATAGCTTGACTCATACGGAGCCGTGCTTTTGCATGGCTAAATACAGGAGCGTTAGTTATGAAGAGGACATTCCAGCCTAACAACCGTCGTCGTCACATGAAGCACGGCTTCCGCGTTCGCATGCGTACTCGTGCTGGCCGCGCAGTGATTAATCGTCGTCGCGCTAAGGGCCGTAAGACACTATCTGCCTGAGATGGAGCGCGTCGTAAAGCATGGATAGGCTGAAAAGCCATCGCGATTTTGTTGCGGTGCTCAAAAAACGACGCAAGGTGTGTTCACGGGATATCGTCGCGCATTACAGCATGCGTGGCGATATAGCCGTGTTAAACGCGCTTAACGAAGGCGAAAAAACAAGTCTGAATCAGATTGCCACGGGTTGTGATGGTAATACACCCGCGGCATTTTGTGATACCTTAAATCAGACTCAACAAAATGAAGCTGACTTAAGGCTAGGACTTGCTGTATCTAAAAGCGTAGGAAAAGCTGTTGTTAGAAATAAAGTAAAAAGACGCTTTAGAGTAATAGCAAAACAGCATCAATCGTTACTTCCAAATGGTTGTGACGTGGTTCTAAGAGCTAAATCTACTGCTGCTAGTGCATCGTTTGAATCATTAAATGAGCAGATTAAAAAGATTTTTGGAAAAATAGCCAGAAATCAAGATAACAATCAGGAATCCGCAGAAGTAGATCACAAATTAAATCAAGCAGCATAACCGCTATTAATCAGCAAAACAACAATAAGTTGATTTAATAAGTTGGTTTAAGGAATAGTGATAGCTATGAGCAGCAGAAAAAGTGTTGTAGCGAATTTGATTATAAAAGCGATTCGCTGGTATCAACGCGCGATTTCTGCTAATAGACCAGCTTGCTGCCGATACTACCCAACTTGCTCAAGATACGCTATAGAAGCCGTTAGCCGCTATGGAGCGTTTAAGGGTGGCGTTCTGGCCGTTTTACGGCTGTTGCGCTGTAGACCATGGACTAGCTGCAGTATTGACGATGTACCACGCAAATATTCAATTTTTTATCGTTGCGCTTGGTCCAAAGCGCATGAAGAGCCACGGTTAACTCCCTTGGCTGATCAAGACAAGGAAAACTAATGTTTAATCAAGACCACTTTTTACTTGATAATGGACCTTGGGGATGGTTCTATAAAATCCTCACGCCAGTTGAGTGGCTTATGACTCAAGTAATGGCGCTTTTCCACAAGCTATTTGTTCTTATTGGAATGAATGAAATTGGATTCTCCTGGGTTCTTTCAATCGTCTTTCTTGTGCTTGTTGTGCACGCGTGCATATTCCCTGCCTTTATAAAAAGCATTAAGGGCATGCGCAATATGCAAGCGATCGCTCCTAAAATGAAGAAAATTCAGCAAAAGTATAAGGGTAAAAACGATTCTGCTAGCAAAGAAGCCATGCAGCGAGAAATGATGAAGCTGTATCAGGAGAATAACGCAAATCCTGCTGGAAGCTGCTTGCCAATGATGATTCAAGGCCCAGCATTTATGAGTATTTGGTATACGCTTTCTGTTATTCCATTTATTGCTAGAGGAAAGCATACTGCTCTTGGTGCTTTTGATGTTGCTACAGCACAGCAATTCGTTAAAACGCATGTGTTTGGTGTTGGTGTTTCCGACACGTTTATGACGGTTCAAGCGGGCGGAAAAGTTGTTATTGTAATCTTTGTTATTTTGATGTGTGCTGCAATGTGGTACATGCAATTTAACAATATTCGTAAGAATCTTCCGCCAGAATCGAAGCAGGGTCCACAGTATACGATGCAAAAACTTATGATGTGGGGATTCCCATTAATCTACGTTTTCTCTGCATTTGCTCTTCCATTTGCAATGCTTGTTTATTGGCTTGTAAACAACATTATGAATATGCTTCGCTCTATTTGGCAGGTGTACGCCTTCCCAACTCCAGGATCTCCTGCAGCCGAGGAAAAAGAAGAGCGCGATTACAAAAAAGAATCCGAGCGCAGAAAGCGCGAAGGTTTGCCTTCTATTGAAGAAGAAAAGCTTCAACAGGCTCGAGAAGAAGCTAAGCGCAGAGAATCAGAAGGATTCCAGCGTAAGCAGCCTAATCGCAAGCGAAAAACAAGTAAATAATGTAAAAACAAGGTAAATGTGAATTTATTTATTAGATTCATTAAAATTATTAAAATAATTTATAAATTTGGATTTATCTTCAGTTAAACTGTACACAGAATTGTGATTCTTGACATTTATTGAAATTAAGGAGTATGTAAATGGCACAAGACGAGACCAGGAGCATTGACCAGCTCAATGAGGAAGCTGATATAGCTGCCGATTACTTAGAAGGACTTTTAGATATTGCCGACTACGAAGGCGATATTGAAATGGGCGTTCGCAACAATAGGCCAATGATTCAAATTGTTGCGGATGATGATTCCGATATTAAGCATTTGATTGGTAGAGATGGAGAGGTTGTTGATGCTTTGCAACAATTGAGCCGTCTAGCTGTTCAGCAAAAAACTGGTGAAAGATCGCACTTAATTGTAGACGTTGATGGGTTCCTTAAGCGTAAGCGTCAACATTTGCGAGATATTGCGTTGGATGCTGTTGATGAAGTTCGCGAAACTGGTGATTCTGTTGATTTGAAGCCAATGAATTCGTTTGAGCGTAAAGTTATTCACGATACAGTTAGAGAAGAAGGCTTAAGGTCTAGGTCTCATGGAGAAGAACCACACCGCTACGTTACTGTTTATATGCCTGCAAGTGCCATTGAAGATGATGATTTAGATGAAGATGTGGATGTAGACATGGATGATGTAGACGTAGAGTTGGACGAAGAATATACAGAGTAGCAATTAGCTTAAATAAAAAGTAACACAATGGAACAAAAATGTTTTATTGTGTTACTTTTTGTTTGAGGGGCTGATTTGCGGAAAAGATTTTAGATATGGAACAGGCTGACAATTTACAAAACAATGTAGATGAAAACAATGTAGATGAATTAGATAACTCCCCTTTGTTGAGTGAAGTCTTAGGCAATGCTATTGATAAATGTAAGATGTTTCACGTGAAACTTAAGAAAGAGGGATTAGTTCGCGGCCTTGTTGGTCCTAGAGATATGAATATTCTTTGGGAAAGGCATATTCTAAATTCTGCTGCAGTTGTTCCATTTGTTAAAAAAGCAGTTGAAAAGTCAAATAAAAAATCCATCGCAGATGTTGGAAGCGGCGGAGGTTTTCCAGGAATTGTTGTTGCTGCTTGTTTGCCAGATTGCAAAGTAACATTAATTGAACCAATGGAAAGACGAGTTCTTTGGTTAAAAGAATGCGTAGAGGTTATGGGTCTAAAAAATGTTACAGTTTTTCATGGAAGATCAGACGAAGTTATTGCTAAAGTTAAGTCTCACGAAATTCCAGCATTTGACGTAGTTACATGTAGAGCTGTTGCACCTATGACAAAATTGGCTGGATGGACCATTCCACTATTGGGCAAGAATGGCCAACTAATCGCGTTAAAAGGAAAGTCTGCACAAGCGGAGATTGATAAGGCTGAAAAGATGATTAAAAAAGTAAAGGGGTTAAATCCTAGAGTAGTTGATGCACCTGTTGCTAAAGGCCTCCAATCAACAAGTGTTGTAATAATTGATAGAGGCTGATTGATAGAGGCTGATTTAATTTTTGTGATTTAGTTCTGTACTTTTATTTAGTTCTGTACTTTTATGCGCAATTATTTTGTTGCGTTAATTTTCATTGAATGTTTCACGTGAAACTGAATAAAGATGTTATATGTTTCACGTGAAACTGTGTGTTTTTATAATATTTTTGTAGTATTTTCTGCAATTTTTCTGGTGTTTTATGTCCATAGAAGAAAGGAAACTTGAAAATACTACGGTTAAATTGGTTAAGTTTGGTAATTTCCCATAGGTGGGCGGGGTGGTGTGAATGGTGGAATCAGCAGAAGATACAATTAAACGTATTTTTGGGGATTCTGGATCTTCCTTGGGCAGTGAGTTGGCAGATATAACCAGTCGCTTCCATGCCATTGATGGCGTTGTGTTCCCTAAGCCGAAGAATACGCGTTTTATTGCGGTTGCGAATCAAAAAGGCGGAGTTGGAAAAACCAGTTCCGCTGTGAATTTGTCGGCAGCAATGGCTGTTGGCGGCTCGAAAGTTTTATTAATTGATATGGATCCGCAAGGTAATGCTTCTACGGCAATGAATATACCACATTCTTCCGCAGATCCTTCTATTTATGATGTTATTGAAGGAAGAAAGACTATTGCTGATGTCAAACAAGAGTGCCCAGATATTGCAGGGCTAGATGTTGTTCCAGCTTCGATTGAGTTAAGTGGTGCTGAATTAGAAGTTGCTCAAATGGAAGATAGGAATAATCTTCTTAAGAACGCAATTGATGAGTTTTTAAGCTCTAGCAGCGAACATTACGATTACGTTTTTATTGATTGCCCACCTTCTCTTGGTCTTTTAGTAATTAATGCAATGTGTGCTGTGCACGAGATGCTAATTCCGATTCAAGCAGAATACTATGCTCTTGAAGGCTTAGGTCAGTTGATTAGAACAATTGGTTTGGTTCAAAAGCACTATAATCCTGCGCTTGTTGTTTCTACAATGCTTGTAACAATGTTTGATAAGCGAACTCTTCTTGGTAGGGAAGTTTTTCAAGAAGTTAAAAATCATTATCCAAATATTGTTCTTAATACCACTATTCCGCGAACTGTTAAGATTCCAGAAGCGCCAAGTTTTAATCAAAGTGTTATAACCTACGATCCACATGGAACGGGTGCTGTGTCTTATAGAGAAGCTGCATTTGAGATAGCTAATAAGTCTGATGTAATTTTGTCTGTTATTGATTCAAAAAGAGAGGGTAATGAGTGATGAGTGCAAGTAAATCGCGTTTGGGTAAAGGATTGGGTGCATTATTCCCTGCACTTCCTGGAGAAGATAGTTTAGATGAGTTTGCTAACAAAAAGATTGAAGATGTTTCACATGAAACATTAGAGAGTAATGACACTTCGAGCACTGTTTCACGTGAAACAGACAGTAAAATCGTAGATAAAAATACGCAAAAAAATGTTTCACGTGAAACCAAAGTATTTGCAAAAAAGCCCGCTAAGGTTCCTAGCGTTGATGACTCAATTTCCCCGCATTTAAGCCAAAAATTGGGGGAAAATACTTCTGTTTCACGTGAAACAGTGCCGTCAATCGCTAGCAAAAATAAGCATTCAGCAAAACGAACTTCTATGCCGTCAATTGATGACGTTACAAGGCCAATTGACTTTTTCTTTGGTGATTCTGCTTCTAAGTCATTTGTTTCTTCAAAGCAAAAGAACGAAGATAATGATAAAAATAAAGTTGCAGAAAAAATATCGCAAGACAAACAAACAAGCCAAACGCAAGAGCTAAAGCCCATTGAAGGTGGCTATTTAGAGTATTTAGATCCAAGTGATATTATTCCTAATGCTCATCAGCCGCGTACGATTTTTGACGAAGAAGAGCTTCAAGAATTGTCTGCTTCAATCAAAGAGGTTGGAGTTTTGCAGCCAATTGTTGTGCGAAAAATCAAGGATGTAAGTAAAGATGATTTACACAATGCTCATTATGAGTTAATAATGGGCGAGCGAAGGTGGAGAGCAACACAGCTAGCTGGTCTTAAAAAGATTCCAGCGATTGTTAGAACCACTTCGGATGAAAACATGCTTAGGGATGCCCTTTTGGAGAATTTGCACAGAGTTGCATTAAATCCGTTAGAAGAAGCTGCAGCTTATGCTCAAATGATTGATGATTTTGGACTTACGCAAATTCAGCTTTCTAAGTCCGTTTCTAAGTCTCGTCCGCAAATCGCAAACACCTTGCGACTTTTGAATTTGCCAGCCAGCGTGCAAAAGCATATTGCGTCGGGAGTGCTTTCTGCGGGTCACGCCCGCGCTCTTCTTGCATTGGCTTCTACAGAAGAAATGGAAGCTCTTGCAAAACGCATTATTGCAGAAGGCTTATCGGTTCGCAGTACGGAAGAAATTGTTTCTATTAAAGTAGACAATGGAGACGATTCTTCTAGAAGAACTAGAGTTAAACGAAACAACAAGTGGGTGTCTTCTCCAATTAGAAAGCAGCTTGAAGATCGATTCTCCACAAAAGTTGCCATTAAAGGAAGCGAAAATCACGGAAGAATCGAAATAGTATTTTCTTCTCCAGAAGAACTGCATCGAATAGTCAATATTTTAGTAGATAAAAAAGATTAATAATAAACCCCCAATAAGCTGTTAATACAATTATTGGGGGTTATTGTTTCACGTGGAACAAAAAATTATTCTTCGTTCAAATTAGTTAAATCATTCAAATAGGCTTGTGCATCAAGGGCCGCGCGGCAGCCCATGCCAGCAGCAGATATTGCTTGCCTATACACGCTATCTACAACATCGCCAGCAGCAAAAACGCCAGGAATTGAAGTTTTAGTAGATGCTCCTTGCACAGCAATAGTGCCATCTTCGTTAAGATCTAAAGCACCATCTAAGAAACTTGTAGATGGGGAGTGGCCGATTGCAACGAAAATTCCGCTTGCCTCAATATTTTGAGTCTCGCCAGTTTTAACATTCTTAACAGTTACAGATTGTGCATCTCCATCCACGCCGTTTACAGAGCAAACAACAGAATCTAAAACAAAATTGATTTTGCTGTTTTTGCGCGCGCGGTCAACCATAATCTTAGACGCGCGGAATGAATCACGCCTGTGAATAAGCGTTACGCAAGAGCCAAAACGAGTTAAGAAAAGTGCTTCTTCGAAAGCAGAATCACCACCGCCTACAACAACAATAGGCTTTTCCCTAAAGAAGAATCCGTCACAAGTTGCACAATAAGAAACACCGCGGCCCGAGTACTCCTGCTCTCCTGGAACGCCTAATTTGCGCACTTGTGAGCCCGTAGAAACGATTACAGCCTTAGATGTATAAGTTACACCATCATCGGTTGTAATCGCTTTTAAATCGCCATTAAAATCTACGGAAACAACATCGTTAAGCAAGATTTGTGCGCCGAATTTTTCTGCCTGTTTTTGCATTGCTTCCATTAAGTCTGGGCCTAAAATGCCGTCTGCAAATCCTGGATAATTTTCCACTTCGGTAGTGTTCATAAGCTGCCCGCCAGGTGTTAGTGCTCCAGCAATAACTAGAGGGCTGTATCCAGCGCGCGCTAAATACAAAGCAGAAGTGTATCCAGCAGGACCAGAGCCAATAATAATTACGTTTTTTTGCACAGTTTTCATAAAATATTCCTAATATTCCTAATAGTTTTAATATTTTTTAGTAAATTCTAACGTAGTTTATATATAGCCCATTCATTGGTATAGACCCTTGTGGAACCCACAAGATAAAGTCTTGCGCAGTTATAGGCTTTTTGAACTTTACGTCTGTTACTCCGCTAGCGTCAAAGGTAAAGTCTGCAACTTTTTCTCCAGCGCTAGGATCGTTCTTGGAATTTGCAATCAAATACCCATGCCCGCCCGAAGAACGAATCGAAACAACAAATCTGTATGCTTCTTGAGGCTGAGTTAAGTGCATGTAATAGCCGTAGCCGCGTTGATTGCCCGTATCTTCCAAGAATTGCTGAATATCTATAGGGTAAGGCGTGTTGTTAGTAGGCATTTTAGGCTTTGGTACTTGCTTTACTTTCTTGCGTTTATTTTGTTTCTTATTCTTGTTTTTAAGGCTTTTATTATCCTTATTGCTCTTATTCTTTTCGCCAGCCTTCTTTTCGCCAGCCTTACTTGTATTGTTCTTACTTGGTTGCTTTTCTTTAGATGAATCGCTTTTATCTTCCGAAAGAACACCTTGACTTCCAAAAGGCACATTTTCAACACTTTGCGAATCCCAAGAATTAGATTTTGCAAAGTTTGATGGCGCTTCGTGAGAGTTAAAAAGACTATGCAAAGATATTGCAAAAACAACAACTACCAGCAATGCAACAATGCCAATAGCTAAGACTTTTGTAGAAAGTCCTCCAAAAATCTTAGCATCCGCAATATCTACATTGTTTTGATTCGAAGATTTCTTTGCTTTTAAGTCGTCTTGATGCTCGTGAGGCTGGAAGCTAGGAGGCATGGATGAGTGAGACAATAATCCAGCATTCTGGCTGCTGTAATCGCCATATTCCTCGTTTTCTAGCTCCTCTTCTCGCAATGCTCTAGCGGATTCTTCGCCAGGAGCAACAAAACGCCCATTGCTGTCTACAACAGGCACTCTTCCTGTTGATTCGGCTTCTAATGGCAAGATTTGCGGCTTAGAAAGCAACTCCGTGTGTTTTGTGTTACTGCTTAGAAGGTCTTCAAAGTCGAATCTTCTAGGCATTAGTGGCGAAGATAAGTCATCTTTTTGTGAATAATCGTTTCCAGAAGTTAGCGAGTCTAAAGTGTTTAACGCGCTTTTATTGCCATTTTCTTTTGCGTACGAGTCGTTTGTAGAATCATTGCCAATGTTTGCATTTTTGCTATTCTCGTTATTTTTATTTTCGCCAACCTTATTCTCTTCGCTTGCTTGCGATTTATCGGTTGAATAGCTAGGGAAGCTTGTGTATGTTGAAGACAAATTGTGGAAAATTGAATCATCGGCGTCTAGCTCAGTTGGAGCTAAAATATTCGCCATTTCTGCTGCAGCAATATCGTGGAAGTCGTAGTCTGTTCCAGTTGAATCGGACTCTGGCAAAGAATCAAGTTTTTTCCCAGAATTATCACCATTTCTTTTTAGTAAAGCGCTTAAAGCACCAATGGTTTTGCTTGCATTTTTAAGACCAGTATTTTTAGCGTTTTTGCCAAACTTGCTAGGCTTTTCGTCTTCGTTTTTTATTGATAAATCACTTGAATCTAAAATACCAATAGATTCTTGACTTGATAGTTCGTTTTCAAGAAAATCTTCGTTCTTAGATAATCCTTCTGGAAAATCAATAAGATCTTCGTCTTTGCAAGGTAAAAGTAGTGCTTTTTGAATAGAAGATTCGCTTGCATTATTGTTAAGAATAATATCTTTTTCGCTAAGCTTTTTAACAGGAGTATATGTGCCTAAAAGTGCCAGAAGCTCCCCAATAGATGCCATTGGAATAATGCTTGAATCCTTAGCAGAAGAAAGGCCTCTTTTGCAAATCATAACAAATTCGCCAGGAACGCCGTCTGCAAGTCTAGAAACGTTAAAAACTGTGTTATTTTGCGTGTATCCAGTGCGCGTAAGAAGAGCATATAAAAGCGCAGAAAGCTGATGTGTTGCAATGTTTTCTACACTTTGTGGCAAGTTTTTAGACTGTTCTTCGCTTTTGTCTTGATTTTCGCTTTCGTTTTGCGAATCCTGCGAATCCTGCGCGTCTTGCTTATTTTTAGTATTCGGCTTATCTTGTTTGTTTTGCGAATCTTGCTTTGAATATTCAACAGTAACGTCTTTTAGTAGAGGGCTTATTGGCGCGCAAGCTAGCTCTACTCCATTATTTGTGATTCTTACTGTGTTTGTTGAAATAGCATAATGAGTTATTCCAGATGTAAGAAGTTTACTAAGCGCGTTTGCTGCTTCGGCAACAATAGAGCGTATAGCTTCGTAGCTAAGTGTAGAGCTGTGTGATTTTATGTAGTCGTCTACAGTTATTCCAGAATCCAACTCAGTTATAATAATTGCAACATCATCTATGTTGTGAATTTTTAGAACTGGCGTAAATTTGCGGATTCTAGATAGTGCAAGAGTAGAAGATATTGTGTTTACTTCGGGAAGGAATCTACGGTCGCGCACAATAAAGAGCTGGCAATCTCTAGCAAGTATGCGGTCGCTAGCTTTCCATACTTGAATGCCTGCTTCTTCTCGCAAAGGTGATATTAGAGCGTAGCGATTAAGTATAATATCTCCCAACTGAGGTTTCATCTACTCCCCGGCTTCCTACATGAGTAATGAATATGCGTAAATAATAAATCCCATCAATTATTGTAATTGAAGAATTTAGTAAACGCTCCTTATTTTTGCAATTATTGTTGTTTAATTATTTTGATTTAATTATCGCTCACTGTGTTGATTTATGCTTATCGACTTTTATTGCGACGATTTATTGCACATTATGCACTGTTTTTGCCTATTTTGAACGAACAACGCGAGGCGAATTATTTTTGTTGCCATTTTTGTTGCCATTGTTGCCGCTGCTTTCGCTAACGTTTTTTATATTACTTTTGGCATTACTTTTAACATTATTTGCGCGCTCAAGATTTAGCAAGAACGACCATTTTACGCCGATTTTTTTAAGAATTGGATTAATAATGATCGCCAATTCGCTTGTTCTTAAAAGCAAAAGAGTAGATACGTAAACGATTACAAGAATAATAGTTATAATTGCGCAAACAAAAATCGCAAGCAACCATCGATTAACGCCACGAAGGTTTGGTGAATCTAAAGAAATCCACTTGTAAATAAATTCTCTAGTCAAAATTCCAACAACAGCAGAAACAATAGAAGCCGCAATCACCTTTATGTGAGTAATAATAATCTGCTTATCGTCTAAATTATTGTTAAAACGAGACCTAATCATTTTAACAAGAGCAGGGAAAGTAAGAATGTAACTAAATGATGCAGCTGCTGCTAAAGCGCTAACCCAGTAGTTTGGCGGAAGGAACTTTATGCAAGAAAACACAATAACAAGTTCTACGCAAAGTTGCGCTGCGCAAAACATAAATGGATGCTTTCCGTCTTCAAAAGCGTAGAATGTGCGTTGAATAATCAAATAGGCGCTAGATAGTGGCAAGCCAATCGAAAGCATCATAAGAGGATCGGCCATTAAGTACGCCTCTTTTATGCTAATTGAAGGAAGCAGAGCCAAAGAGATAGGCATTGGAATAACAATAAAAGCAACGCTAAAGAAGCACATTAAAATGCTAACGCTTCTAATGCAAGAGCTTAAATCTGCGCGAACTGTAGATAAATCGTGTTGCGCAATCGACTTGGAGATTTTTGGAAAAACAGCGGTTGCAACCGATACAGCTATAAGCGAATATGGCAGAATAAACATTGTGTATGCGTTTTGAAAAGTGGCGTTTCCTGCAACATCAAATTGGCTTAATCCCAAGGTTTCTTCGGCTATAGAAGGTGCGCTTGTTGTTATGTGAGTTGTAGCCATTGTAGAAAGCTGGCTAACTGCCACTATTGCAAAACTCCAAGCTGCAACAGGTCCCATAGAGCGCAAGCCAATGCCGCTAATGCCAAAACTTGGCTTATACTTTAATCCGATTTTTTTAAGAGGAATAAACAAAACAAGTGCTTGAGCTGCAACACCTAAAGTCCAAAATCCTGCAGTTAAAAGCATTGTAGTGTTGTTCCAAAAATGCGCAGGCTGCCTACTTGCCTTTCCAAAAATCGCAATAAACACGCCAAATCCCGTGCAGCTAACAATGTTTGCAGCAACCGAGCTCCAAGCGTACATTGCAAACTTGCCTTTAGCAGCCAGAACTTGGCCGAGTACTGTATAAAGGCCGTAGAAGAATATTTGAGGCATACACCACAGCGTAAAAGCGTTTGTAAGTGCAATCATTGCTGGGTTAGACCCAACGTAAAGCCATGTTAAAACAGGTGTGGCAATCGCCATTAAAGCGGTTACGCCTAAAAGCAGAATAATAGCAAATGTTATTAGCTTATTTAGCCTATTTTTTGCATCTTGTTTTTCTAGAGTCTTAACGATTTGTGGAACAAGAACAGCGTTGAAAATTCCGCCAGAAACAAGCGTATAAATAAGCTGAGGAATCATAGACCCAGCCTGGTAAGCATTTGCTGCCAAACCAGTTGTGCCAAGGGCTGCGGCGAGCAAAATTGTTCTAATCTGGCCAGTTATTCTGGAAGCAGCCGTGCCGCTTGCCATTATAATCGAGTTGCGGCCTACTGAATTCATTCGTCTGGATCCTTTTTACGATTAAACTGCCTGAAAAGCCCAAAAGCTCCAAGTGCAAAAGCAAATATTATAATAATCGTACCGCTTTTATCGCTGATTTGCAGCGTGCTTGTGATTGCCGTCTCTTTAGTGCTACTAAAAACGTTGTGGTTTCTATCTTCTAGAGAAAAAGTGGCTTTAACTTTGCTAGATGTTGTAGATCTAAGTGGCAAAATCACCTGGGATTCGCTATTTGCTGCGATTTTAACTGGTGTTTTTCTTCTAGTTACTATTTCCATAGAATTGGTATACGCAGTTAAATATACGTTAATCGGGTATGGGTTTGTGTTGCTGATTGTAATCGGCATGGTTGCTGTTTCGCTTACAAGAGTAACGTCTTTTGGAGGAATAATATTGATTCCAGAAATGAGCATTTTGGCCAAATTGTGAGTGCCATTTTTGGTTTGTGTCTGCGATTCGCTAGCGCTACTGTTTGATTGGCTAGCGCTATTTAACGTATTATCTAGCTCTCTTTGAGCCATTGCGTCAAAAAGTTTAATAAGATTTTCGCTCCAGATTTTGCTGTTTTGATTAATTTTTAACTTTGCGTTTTGTTTTGCAAGAGACTGAGCATCTGACTCGCATGTTTTATGGTTATTAAGCTCATTTTGATCAAGAATGCTGTTTATAAATTGGTTTACTAGCATTCTATCGGAAGCTAATTGGCTAATCTTAGCTTTGCTTGCGATTAATGATTTTCCTTCGATTGCACTCGCCTTAGGAACTGGGCTATATCCAAGGTGTTCTTTAGTAATAGCTTTTGAGTGTGTTAAAGAATTTATGTCTAGCAGACTAATCCAAGGCGATTTTTCTAGAATGCTTACAACTGATTCGATTAAAGGTATAGAAGAATCTGGGCTAAACGTTAGTAGCAAATGCCTAGGCATATAAGGCTGTTCCATCTGGTAGAAGGCGCTTTGTGCTGCAAGTCTGTTTAGAAGTCCTGCGCTAGTAGTTTCTGCTGCCGATTGAGCGCTTGTAAAATGTCCATTTATTAATTCGTTAAGCGTTTCTTGGCAAGAAAGCACTTTTACGCTTCCCGAAGATGTTTGAACCTCGTAAACACCATTTTTTACGGCAAAACGGTTTGCTAGAGGGTCGAATCCGCTAGTGGCCACTACTGTTTTGTATCCGTTTGCGGCAGCCTGTTCTAGTGCGCGTAGAGTCCATTTTTCGCCTGTTTGAAAAGCGTAGGAATCAAGATTTAGCGGCTTTGTTGTTGAATTTTCTAATACAGATGATTTTTTACTCCAAGAATCTAAACCAATTCCAGCTAGTTTATAAGAAACATGATTTTCAGATTCCGCATACCTGCTTATGTTAAAACCGTTATTTTGCATAAATACGGAAGGTGTAAATGTTGGTTCACTAAATTTAAGAGTGTTTGGGTCTGCTATTGTTTGCAACTTTGGATGCTTTTGAACAAGATTTATCAAAGAAGTAATGCGCTTAATACTGCTTTTACTAAGTCTGATTTTTCTGTTAGTTGCAGAGCTTGTTGTGGAGCCTGTTGTAGAGCCTGTTGTAGGATTTGCTAAATTTTCTTGCGATTCACTAATGGCATTAATAGAAGGAGAAATATTGTGCTTGCTAATGTTAAAACGCCAATCGGAAGATTTTGCGATTATTGGCATTAGTAAAGTCACATTAATTGGCGGAGTTTGAACGTTTTTAATGCCAATATTTGCTCGAGTTACAAACGATTTAACAGAATAATAATGCTTAAAATCTAAAGAAGAATACGTTATAGAAACAGGTTTTGGACCCCAATAAATAATGTTTGAAAGATTTTGACTGTTTGCATCAACGTCGATTTGCGCACTATAAGATTTTCCGCTTGCAAGCGCTGGAACACTAACTTCGCCTATTAGTTGAGGCGTTGGAATCCTAGACTCGGCTTGGCTCCATTTTTGCAAGTCGGTTCTAGACATAAAAGTGTACCAAGGGTTAAAAGTGACTTGAATTTTGCCTTCTGGAAAATCTTTAGAACTGTTATTTTTAAGCAGAAGACTAATGTGGTATCCGCTTTTATCTGTAAGAATCGAAGTTGACTTTACGATTTTTAGCGAAATTCCTTTGGATTTTGTGTTATACAAAGAGTAGGAGCTTAAGGAAGACTGATTAGCATACGCGACTTTTGGTGCGAAGAAGAATGGGAAAGTCGCAAGCAAGAGTGCCATTAGAACTGTGGTTGCGCAAAGTCTTAAAAACGCGTTTTTTTGCGACTTACGCAACTGGTTTTTTGAAAAATCAATCACATTAATCACATTAGTAACGTTAATCACGGTTTTGCCGCCTATTCGCCTTTTTAGCATACATCCATGCTATTTTTCGTTCGTTTGGGTAGCTTAAAATGTCGTTAAGGTTCTTAAAATCAACCCAAATCGCATCTTCTGCTTCGTGATCTGGGTCTCCAAGAACAGATAATTCGCCGCTAACATACTTAAGCGCAAAGTGGTGAACAAGTTTATGCACACGCTGGCTTGTTCCAGTAAACCAGTAGTCGATAGTTGCGATTGAATCAACAACTTCGCCAAGAATACCCGTTTCTTCGCGAATCTCTCTAACTGCTGTTTGTTGCGGTGTTTCGCCTTTTTCAATATGACCTTTTGGCAAACACCATTCCATGTGGCCACTTCGCGAATGCCGTGCTATAACCGCGACACGCCCAAGAGAGTCAAAAACTAATCCTCCAGCGGAATATTCTCGAACAATAGGCAAATCCTGTGCGTCTAGAGAAGCAAAAGTTTTAGGGCCGTCATTAACTCTTCTTTGAGGCATTAATGCAGGAGAAGGGGCATTAATAGAAGATATTTGCTGCCTGGATTCCGTTATATTAACATGAATGTTTTCAACAGTGTAGCTGCCTGAAAAGCCCGAAATATCAACAAAAATCGACTCCTCTTCTTCGGTTTGTTGTGGCTGAATTTTGCTTTTCATTCTAGCAACATCAAGAGGAGTAACTCGAATGCTTGGAGTGTTTTGGGTATGATTATCCGAGGCTCTGGCGAGCATGCGTCTTAAGTCTTTCGGAGTAACCATACACTCCACCTTACTCAATCCGCTGTGCATTGGGGTAACGGTATGCTGGAATGTAGTTTGATTTTTGCTGAAAGGGTGTTTTTAAGCGTGTCTGTGAACTTTGAAGTTTGGCCAGAAGCCATAGAGTTGGGTAAATTATTTGCCGATCACAATTACGAGTTGGCGCTTGTTGGCGGCCCTGTGCGAGACATGCTTTTGCATAGAGTTTCACACGATCTTGACTTTTGCACATCTGCTAAGCCAGAAGAGTTTGAACCACTTCTTAGGTCTTGGGGTCATGACGGTTTTTGGGACATGGGTCGAAAGTTTGGCACGCTTGGAGCTTTGAAGCGCAGAAAAGACGGAACCGAAGTAAAAGTAGAGATAACAACTTACAGATGCGATGCTTATAATCCAGATTCCAGAAAGCCAGAAGTAAAATATGGCGATACTTTGGAAGGTGATCTTTCTAGACGCGATTTTACTGTAAACGCAATGGCTTTGCGCGTGCCAAGTCTAGAATTTGTGGATCCATTTGGAGGAGCAAGCGACTTATCTAAAGGTATTTTGCGAACTCCAGTAGACCCACGTCAATCTTTTGACGACGATCCTTTAAGAATGATGCGTGCTGTTCGCTTTGTTGCTCAACTTGGTTTCACTATTGAAGCAAGCACGGCTGAGGCCATTTTGAGCATGGTTTCTAGATTAGATATTGTTTCTGCGGAGCGCGTTCGCGACGAAATAACAAAGATGCTTCTTTCGGCAAATCCGCGCGCAGGAATTGAAGCAATGGTTGATTCTGGTATTGCAGATAGGGTTTTGCCAGAAATTCCTGCTTTGCGCTTAGAAATCGACGAGCATCACAGGCATAAGGATGTTTTTGAGCACACAATGATGGTTCTTGAGCGCGCAATAGCGCTTGAAACAGATGACGAAGGTGCGGTTCCTGGGCCAGATTTAACTTTGAGACTTGCTGCTCTTTTGCACGATATTGGCAAGCCGCGCACTAGAAAGTTTGAAGACGGCGGAAAAGTTAGCTTCCATCATCACGATATTGTTGGAGCTAAAATGACTCGAAAACGCATGAAAGCTTTGCATTTTGACCATCATATTATTGACGATGTAAGCGAGCTTGTGAATTTGCATTTGCGATTCCATGGCTACGTAGACGAGCCTTGGACGGATTCTGCAGTTAGAAGGTATGTTAAGGATTCAGGACACTTGTACGAGCGTCTAAATCGCCTAACGCGCGCAGATGCTACTACTCAAAACAAGCGCAAGTCGCTTATGTTTGAGCATGCGATGGACGAGATGGAAGATCGCGTACGCGAATTAAAAAAGCAGGAAGATTTTAACGCAATTCGTCCAGACTTGGATGGCAATGAAATCATGAATCTTCTTGGTTTGGAGCCTGGTCCTATTGTTGGTAAAGCATACAAGCACATGCTGGAATACAGACTAGATAATGGTCCTGTAGAGCACAGTGTTGCTGTTGACGAGCTTAAAAAATGGTACGAAAGTCAAGCTGAATAAAGCGAATCGCGCGCGTCTATATAAGCTAGAATCTTACTGAATAGGCTTGTGGTTTGCAGCTTTTGGAAGATTCTTAATTGTGTTATACGCTGAGCAGCCTCTAATCTCGTTAATTGCAGCTCCAGCAGCAGGAACGTCGGTTTTAGGACGAAGATTGCTAAAAGTGGCTCCTAAAACAACGTCAATAAGCTTATCTTGACGGTCGTCCATGCGCAAAATGGCGTCCTTAAAATTGGCTACTAGTGTATAAGCTTCGTTAATCGACTGTTTTCCAAAATAGATTGTTGTGCGCTTAACGCGTGTTTCGCTATTTCCAACTTCGATTAAGTTAAAACCGCGATTTCTAAGGCCTTCCCCGACTGCTCGCGCAAATCCGCGGAATTTTGTTCCATTTAGAACGCGTATAGAAACAGCACGATTATCTATATAAGACGCTTTATTTTCGTCTTTGTTTCTTATAGCACAAGGCGCTTGAACGCCATAGTTTGGGTCTACTTCTGGAGTTCTAGGAGCAGCGATTCCAAAAAGATGAGATTGCACAATAAGAGCTAAAACAAAGGCAATTGCAACTCCGATTGCAACAGACGATAGCACAAATCGTTTTCTTTGATACATGAACTCTCTTCGGGCTAGTCGCTCGTCGTAAAACTGCGTCATGCTAACTTCCGATCTGTACTGTGTGCTTGTATTGTGCGCGTTGTGCGCGCGTATGCGTATGCATAAGTGTTAGCTATTTTACTTACTATGCATGACGGCGTTTATAAGCGTATTTTAACTGTTAAAAGCTTTACAGAGAGCTAAAAATTCGTCGCAAGTTAAAGTTTCGCCTCGTCTTGTTGAATCAATCTTAGAAAGTTCGTAGGCTTCTTTAGGAACAATGCTCTTTAGTGCTGCGTTTAGCGTTTTTCTTCTCTGCTGGAATGCTGCATCAATAATCTTAAACACTTTTTCTTTTTCTTGCTCGCTGCCTTTTGGATTATCGTTTCTCTTAAAGTACACTAGCGCGGAGTCAACGTTTGGAGCAGGCCAAAATACGTTTCTGCCAATCAAACCAGCTTTTTGAGCAGTACCATACCAAGCCAACTTTACGCTTGGAGTGCCATACGTTTTATTGCCAGGCTGCGCGCATAAGCGATCTGCAACTTCTTTTTGAACCATTACAAGAAAGCTTGTAAGATTATCGAATTTTTCTAAAAGAGTAAGAATAATCGGTGTTGCAACGTTGTATGGAAGATTTGCAACAAGCGTAAAGTGCGCCGCTTTTGCTAAATCGGGAACGTCTTGAGCGTTTACCTCTAACGCGTCTTTAAGAATCACATTAAACCGTTCTAAAGCATTAGGCATAAATTCTTTAACGGTTCTTGGCAAACGCTTAGCAAGATGCGGATCTATTTCTACAGCAGTAAGATTTGCGCCCGCTTGAAGAATCGCAAGTGTAAGAGAGCCAAGACCAGGGCCTACTTCCATAACAAAATCGTTTGAATTAATTTTTGACGCAGCAACGATTTTTTTAACTGTTCCTGGGTCAATAACAAAATTTTGACCAAACTTTTTTGTAGGCGTAATGCCCTCTTGCGCTGCAATTGCGCGAATATCTACTGCTCCAAGAAGACGGCCTTGTTGATTTTCAATATTATCTTTCGTCAATTTAATACCATCCAAACTTTAATACCATCCAATTTCTTGTGAATGCTTCCACGCTTCGCTAGGATTCCCGTATTTACTTCTAATGTAACTAAGGCCCCACGTTATTTGTATTGACGCGTCTTCATGCCAGTTTGCTCCCGCGCTCGCCATTTTATTTGCTGGAAGTGATTGCGGAATTCCGTACGCGCCAGAGCCTTTATTTTCTGCATTCCAACGCCAATTCGATTCTCTTGTCCACAATTTAACAAGGTCTTCCCACATTGCGCCAGTCCAACCAAGTTGTGCGCATGCTGCTTGAGCATAGAGTTTTGCTTGTTCTGGTGTTGCGTGAACCATGCCGTTTGGGTTATCTGCGGGTGCGGGTGCAGGTGCAGGAGTTGGTGTTGGGGCAGGTGTTTGTTTTATAGCTTGTGAAGTTTCAACAGTTTGCTTAGAATTTTGCTGATTGTCGTTATTATTTTGTTGCGCATTTTGATTTTGCGCGCCCTGTTGTGCGCTCTTGTTTTGTGTATTTTGTTGATTCGTGTTTGTTTTTTGCGATTGAGTTTGATTAGTTTGATTATTTGGTTTCTTGTTTTCTTCTTGTTTATTGATTCGTTTGCTTGGCTTAGACTCGTTTTGTGTTCTAGGAGTAGACTTTGCGCCAATTGCAACAATTTGATCAATCGACGGCTTAACAATTGACCGCTTTATTAGCGTTGCACTTTGAGCTTTGCCATCCACATAAGTCACGTTATACAAATCTATGCGCTCGCCATTTGCGCCAGATTGTTTAATAACTCTAGCTCCGATTGCAAGACTTGAGTCGTTTACGTTTATAGTGCTAAATGGAATAACAACGTTTCTAGATTCTTTTCCATGCGTTACTCTAAGAATGCGAAGCAAAGTTTTTCCATTTTCTTCGCTAACAGTTACTTGGTCTTCTTTTCCTAAGACTATTCCTAAAGAATCAAGAATTGAGCTTGCTGGCAGTGTTCCGTCTGGAACAACTCTTGTTTTGTTATCGCAAATAACTGTGACTGGTCCTTTTTTGTTTATAGAAAGTCCACCAGTAAGCTTGTTATAAATGTTTTGCAAATTAACAGTTATTTTTGCAGCATGATCTGCGTTTGCTTGGAAGAATCCGATTAATTGATCAATGCTTGTTGCAACAGTCCAAAATGGTATTGTTACACCGTCTACTGTAATGGATGTTTGATAAGCGCTTCTAACGGTAACAGTTGCGTGATCTGCTAATATGTCTCCCGAAGTACTAATAACTTGGTCGTGTGTTTTAACTGGTACTTTTTGTTCTTGTAGAAGTCTTTGTGTAGTAGATGCATAAGTTGTTACTACTTTAGTTTTGCCATTTATGATTAAAGCAATAGATTTACGCGCAGAAAGTGCAAAAATCCCAGTGCTAGAAATAACAAGAGCTAGAACGCATATAAAAACGCGTAGTCTTCTCATTATTACAAACCGCTGAGGCGTCCATCTGCGTGCCATTCAACCTCACTTTCAACGCAAAACTGAATCTTAATTATAGCAATGATTGCAATCAGCCAAAAAATAAGACTATAAGCATATAATCTAACTCATTAAAAATGCGTTAAGAAGAATCAATCTTAAACTATAAAACTATAAAACTATAAAAGGTAAAGGGGGGGGCAGGAGAGAAGGGGATTTGTCCTGCCCCCATGAGGAGGAGCTGGTTGGGGGACGCTCCATCCTCTTGCTCGGAAACCCTGAGTTGGGGGAAGGTTCCCGAGAACTTACTCAAGCGAAGTAATCAGCATAAATTGTTCTTGTAAGCTTTACGGTTCATCATACAATAAATTTATTTATGACTTATTATCTTAACTTATTATCTTATTATTGTTATTGTAAATTCACTAAAAACTTTTTATATGCTTATGACTCATAATATGCATACAAGTGGATTTTTATAATTTAGACTGTTTTGTTATGCAAAACGCCTATAAAATGGAGCCTCCTGCCGGGATCGAACCGGCGACCTGCCGCTTACAAGGCGGCCGCTCTGGCCATCTGAGCTAAGGAGGCGAGTTCTTGCACGCTAGTTAAAAATCTTCGCGAGCAAAACATTGATTAGTGTATCAGCACCCGTTGCCAAGTGCAACTTTTGGAACCAACACACTAATCAACAAGAACTAGTCAAGAGGATTTGGCTGATCTTTATCTGTTACCTTTGGCATAACACCTTCAACTCCAACCTTAGACTTGTCTAATCCAATAGACTTAAGAATTGCATCTGGAGTACTAAGCTTCTTCTTGCTAACCTCAACCATATCAAGCAGCTTCCCGTTGATAGTGGTTGTAGGAGTTGTCATAGCTCCCTTATTTGATCCGCTAACATTCCACAAAGCCTTGCGATTTGGTGTATCGGCATTAATAGCGTTTTGCCAATCAAGATAATTTCTGTTGAATGCTTTGTTTGCAACTTCTTCGCTAACGCCAGCGTTTATGGCTTGCTCAATCAGCTTTTTGTTGCTAACAGGCTTGTAGCCGTCGCCTTCTTCTGGCTGGAAGTCTTCTGCAAAAATGTTGTTAATAAATTGAAGTAAGTGCGAAGGATTGTCGTCGTTAGAAGAAATGTATGCGATTGCGCCAGTTACGCGTGTTGAATAGTGGTCGCTAGAAATTCGATCCAAGAACGACATTGGGTGAATCTCAAGGTTGATTTGGCCAGCTTTCATCATTGCAATAAGCATTTGATCGGAATCGCGATTAAAATTACCGCATCCTGGGCACAGAGGATCGGCATAAACCGCTATAGTCGGAGCGTTTGGAGCAGTTGTGTTATAGCCGTTTTTGCTGATTAAAATTCCGCCTTGTTCGTTTGCGTACTTAGGCTTTTGATTAGTCGTAAGATTTTTAACAGCTCGTCTTGCTTGTTGAGCTTGCTCGACATTCTTTTGATTTTGCGCATTAGTGGCGTTAAGAGCTGTAATTCCAATTGCCGCAATCATGCCAATTAAAATGACAACAACAACAATTCCAACGATTGTTTGTTGGCGTAATTCTTTAGCTTTGCGCGCTTGAAGATTTTGATTTGATTGATTTTGCGCGCTTCTGCTACTGTTAGGCATGCCTATCCTTCCCCTGATTTTTACAAATAACATACATAAGTAAATTAATCTAAAAGAATAGTTTAGATTACGGTATCAACGGACTTAATCACTGTCGGTTGCTTGCGATTTTCCCGCGCCGCAAATGGCCCCTGCTCCAACGGCGAATATTTTAGTTTTACCTAATATAAAAGAAATAATCCATCCTGCAATAAATCCAGTAATGTACCCAATTGAAGTTGGCGAACAAATATCTGGAGCGTATGTTGGTAAAATCACGCTAATTGACCAAACTTGAACTTTGATTAGTTGACTAGATGCATGTATTAAAATTGGATACACGTATGCGCCAATAATGCCTGCTATTGCAAGAGTTAGGACTTTTTTAATCGAGTATGCGATTGCTTTAATAAAATGCCACGGTATGCTAGCGATTCTTATGAATACGTCTTTTCCGCCAACGGATTCGTTCGCGCGTTTTCTGCGTACGCTTGAGCAAACATTGTATCCGATTGTTGCTGTAATTAGCATAAAAATAAGATTTGCTGCAAGCGCATCTATTGGAGAAATCGCAGCTAGTAAGCTTGCAAGAGTAATGAATACAGCCGCCGCCACTCGCCCGCGAAATAAGTATTTATTTACGTTTGGATGCGGATTTTCATCTAACTCAGGCGGCTCAGCAATTTTGGTTGCTTGTTCTGAATTTGTGATTTGTTCTGGCTCTGTAACTTGTTCTGTATCTATAGCTTGTTCTAACCCGTTTGCGTATACCTTGGTGGTGGATGTGCTAGTGGCGTCTAGTAAAGATGTTGGCTCGGGGTCTATTAAATCCGATTCTGTAGAGTGTAATAAAGTTGTATTGTCAACATTCTTAGAAACCCACATTTTTCTAGGGTTTTCTGGAAGCTTTCTTGTTTGAAAAGTCGTGTTAAAATCGTGAGTTTTTGCATTATTGGGTACAGTTTCTCCACTAAAGCTGTGCTCAAAAGGGTAGCTTGAATCCTGCCAGTCTGTAGGGTTCATAGCATCTTGGAAAATTGCGTTTTCAAGCTGTTCGGGAGTGCATCTTTCGCTTCTTTTAGGATTTAATGCGCTTTTGAATGCTTGCATTGTTCTTATTGGAAGACCATTAAGATTTGCGTTCCCAGATGCTGCTCTTTCTAAAACTGCCATTATTGGCTTGGTTCCAAAAACAGGCTTTCCTGTTGCTGCAAAAGCTAGAACGGCAGCTACGCTCCACCAATCTGTAAGTTCGCTCGATTCTCCACCTTCAATGATTTCTGGAGCAATAAATCCAGGGGTTCCCATTACAAGGCCAGTTCGCGTAACATGCGACTCGCCCTGCCCCATAGATATTCCAAAATCAACTAAAACGGGGCCAGTAGTGGAAATCATTATGTTTGTAGGCTTAATATCTCGGTGAATTATGCCCGCACTATGAACCGCTTTTACAGCGTCGATTAGTTTGTGTGCAAGTCGTTCTAAATCGCCACCAACGTATGGGCCGTTAATTGCAACGTCTTCTTTAAGATTGTGGCCGTCAATAAGTTCTGTGACTATAAAAGCGATTGAAGCATCAAGCTCCATGTCTACTATTGAGCACACGCCTTCGTGGTGTATTTTTTGCAAAGCTAGAGCCTCGCGCCTAAGTCTAAGTCTTGCTTGCTCTTGCGGATTGCTAACTTCTGCAGATTCCAAATCATCGTCTTGGTTTTCTAGCATTGATGCGCGCAAAATCTTCATTGCGTAAAAATGGCCACCGTCGTCTTTTACTCGCCAAACGGAGCCCATAGCGCCTCCGCCCAGTCGCTCAATCAGCGTGTATCCGCCAACATTTTGGCCAGAGCGCAAGTCAAACATGCTCACATCTTCCATAATGCATTATGTTAGTGTGCAGCTATGCCAATTTGTTTTTTAACACTAAACACGCGATTTTATAAACAAATGTTTATATATCTACTGTAAAAGTAATCGTGTTTATAAGCCTTTGTTTATGAGTGATTTTTATACTCGACACGCCGAAGTGTTAGAAAATACTGTAATTTTGCTGTTTTTACTGAATAAACATGATATATTGAATCATGGCTCAACGAAGAGAACCTTCAATGAACCATGTAAGTAAATGTGGACGATTGACGCCGCCGATGTAGGACTTGGGGTCTTTAGTGCACACCCTTCACAACGGATCGTTCGGCACGTACCTGCCGATGAAAGGAAAATATCATGGCAGAAGTTGTATTTGATCATGTAACTCGAATCTACCCAGGCAACGATAAGCCTTCGGTTGATGATTTGAACATGACTATTAAGGATGGCGAGTTCCTTGTACTCGTTGGTCCATCTGGTTGCGGTAAGTCCACAACGCTGCGAATGTTGGCTGGCTTGGAAGAGGTTAACAAGGGTCGCATTCTTATTGGTGGTCAAGACGTTACTACAATGCAGCCAAAAGATCGCGATATCGCAATGGTGTTCCAGAACTACGCATTGTATCCACATATGACTGTTGCAGATAACATGGGATTTGCTCTTAAGATTGCAGGCGTAAACAAGGAAGAAATCCGCAAGCGCGTTGAAAAAGCTGCTGAAGTTTTGGATTTGACTGAGTACTTGGATCGTAAGCCAAAGGCTTTGTCTGGTGGTCAGCGTCAGCGTGTTGCAATGGGTCGCGCAATTGTTCGTGAACCAAAAGTCTTCCTTATGGATGAGCCTCTTTCCAACCTTGATGCAAAGCTTCGCGTACAGACTCGTACGCAAATCGCGGCATTGCAGCGTCAGCTCGGCGTTACTACTCTTTACGTAACGCACGATCAGACCGAGGCTTTGACAATGGGTGACCGCATTGCCGTTATTAAGCTTGGCATTTTGCAGCAGGTTGGCGCTCCAACCGAGCTTTATGACCGCCCAGCAAACGTGTTTGTTGCAGGCTTCATTGGTTCCCCATCTATGAACATTAACCAGCATCCAGTGGTTGATGGCAAGGCTCAAATTGGCGAGGATTCCATCACTCTTCCAGCAGAAGCTGTTGATAAGCTTGCCGAGGAAGATAAGGGTCAGATTATTGTTGGCTTCCGTCCAGAAGATGCAAGCTTGGCAACTTCCGACGATCCAAATGCCTTCTCCTTGAAGGTTGTAAACGTGGAAGATCTTGGCTCCGACGGTTACATCTACGGAAACATCATCACCGATGGATCTCCAGAAGAAGCATCTACAATGATGAGCGACCAGAACAAGCTCACAACGATTCGCGTGAACCCACGTGCGCTTCCAAAGGTTGGTGACGTTGTAAAGATTAAGATTGATCCATCCAAGATGCACCTGTTTGCGCCTTCTACAGAGTTGCGTTTGAACTAGCGTTTTCTTGGGCACTTGATTCTTGTTTTGAGTGCCCAAGATTTCTGTATAAGGGTATGGCGGGGTTCGCTAGGCGAGCCCCGTTTTCGCATGATTTAGCTTATTTTAATCTGTAGTTGTATTTGCATTTATTCACATTTGGTGATTATTTGGTTATTAGCGTTCATCTTTACGGGTAGACTAGATTTTATGGAATGGAACGAAACTCCTTTAATGGATCCGCGTGCTGCGCAAGCAACATCGGTTTCTGCGCTTAGCGAGACTGTGTCTTCTGCGGAACCGCCAGCGTTGAAGATTACTGCTGCAAGCTCTAATCCTCAAATGTTTATGCTTCCTTGGGAGCTGCCGCTTTCTCAATGGCCTACAAATCTTTTTGTTAACCTTCCTCGAGGTATATCTAGGCACGTTGTGCGTTTTGTGCACGTAGGCGACGAAGTGTACGCAATGAAGGAGATTACTCGTCAAGTCGCGGAGCGCGAATATGAGCTTTTAAGACGTTTGCGCAAGCTGGAACTTCCAACAGTTAAGCCTATAGCAGTTGTTGCTGGTAGAAAAGATAAGAATGGTGAGCCGCTTGAAGCAATGCTTGTTACTCGTCATCTTAAATTCTCACTGCCTTATCGAGCACTATTTGCTAGAACTTTGCGCCCAGATACTGCGGAGCGTTTAATTGATGCGCTTGCTGTGCTTATGGTTCGCTTGCATCTTTCGGGATTCTATTGGGGAGATGTTTCGCTTTCTAACGTTCTGTTCTTGCGAGATGCCGACGCATTTACTGCGTTTTTGGTGGACGCGGAAACTGGCGATTTGCACGGAAGCCTTACCGAAGGCCAGCGAGAATACGATATTGACTTAGCTCGCACAAATATAATCGGCGAATTAATGGATTTGAGTTCTGGCCAGCTTTTGCCTGGAGAAGTTGACGAAATTAGCATTGGAAACAGGCTTGTAGATCGATACCATTCGCTTTGGAGCACGCTTACAGACGTAGATAAGTTTAGCCCAGACGAAATGTGGCGTATTGAGCGCCGCGTGAATCGTCTTAACGAGCTTGGATTTGATGTAGACGAGCTTGAGATGAAGACTTCCGAAGATGGGCGAAGAGTTTTGGTTAGACCGCGAGTTGTGGACGCTGGATACGCTTCTAGAAAACTTTTGCGTTTGACTGGCTTAGATGTGCAAGAAAATCAAGCTCGTAGGCTTCTTAACGATTTAGACGCGTACCGCACTTCTACATGGCGCCAGGGTGAAGAGCTGGAGATTGTTGCTACAGACTGGATGCGCGAAGTGTTTGAGCCTACTGTTCGCATGATTCCGCCTGAGTTTAGGTCGCAAATCCAGCCTGCGCAGTTCTTCCATGAAGTTTTGGATCATCGTTGGTTTATGGCAGAGCGCGTTGGGCACGACGTTTCTATGCAAGATGCAGTAACAAGCTACATTAAGAACGTTTTGCCTCAATACAAGATGGATAAGCGCGTTTTGGCTGCGATTAATGCGGATGCGGATTCTGGCGTTGTAGACGACGAGTACACGTATTCCACGCCTGCGCTTGCAGCTGCTCCTGCGGTTGCGGCGAGTGATGACGATGACGAGTATGATCAAGACGCAAGTGTTTGGGCAAGCTGAGCTTTTTGTGAGCTTTTGCGTGCTTTTGTGAGCATTTTTGTTTTGCTAGCGTTTTAAGAGATTCCTTACTTTGCATCTGTTTTACAACTGTTTTGCATCTGCTTTACTTTTGTTTAGTGAAGTGTGGAATTATTCTCTTTGAAATGTGGAATAATTCGTATTTATTTTAGGAATTTTGTTAATTTCTTTTGTGAATGGTGATAGAATTTTCTTGTTAGTTGTCAATGATTGCCAACTAATAATAGTTATTTATCAATTAATCAAGGGAGATTATTATGTTAAAAGGTGTAGATTCTATAATTCCTCCAGCGTTGCTGAAGGTTCTTTGCGAAATGGGCCATGGAGATGTTTTAGTATTGGCCGATGGAAATTTTCCAACTGAGTCTGTAGGAAAAGACGCTATAGTTGTACGCTGCGATGGCCATGGAACTTCGGAATTGCTAACTGCAATCTTAAAGTTGATGCCACTCGATCAATACACCGATAAGCCAGCTACACTTATGGAAGTTGTTCCAGGAGACCCTTGCGAAACTCCAATCTGGAAAGAATATGAAGATATTATTGCTAAATACGATAAACGTGGAGCAAGCACTTTAGGAACTCTTGAAAGATTTGCGTTCTACGATGAGGCAAAGAAGGCATATTGTGTTGTTGCCACGGGTGAGCGTGCTCAATACGCTAACATTATGCTGCGTAAGGGCGTGGTGTTTGCTGGAGAGTAGCGTAAATAGGTAAATAAGTTTATATTTATATGCTATTTATCTGTTATTTGCCTGTTATCTGTTTGTAGAGATATAGAAATCTAAGTGTTATAGCATAAAAGCACTGCATGTAACAAGATGATTTGGAATTTAAGAACCATCTGCTACGTGCAGTGCTTATTTTGTGCCCCCTGTGGGACTCGAACCCACAACCCAAGACTTAAAAGGACTCTGCTCTGCCAATTGAGCTAAAGGGGCAACAAATGCTTAGTGTACTACATTTTGTAGACTAATCCAACTTCTTTGATGTTGGCGTGTTAGTTTGCAAGTTGTCCTAATTGCATAAGCTTATCTTTGATTTGGCTTGCGAATGGCTCAACCATAAAGCTGCCGTCGCTAAAAGTCACAACAGGAATATGCTTCTGACCGCTAATCTCAACAGCTTTTTGAGCAGCCCCGTCTTCGGACTCAATATTGTGCCAAGTAAAAGCAACATTAAACTGGTTAAGCGCGGACTTTGCGCGAATGCAATCGCCACACCAATCGGCTCCGTAAACATTGACTAATGGCAAATTTTCCATAAAATATCACCCCAATTTAGTTTGATTGTAAAGTGGCCATTAAAGTGGCAATTAAAGTGGTTTGCAAATGTATTATAAATTTTCACTCATAATGGTCTATAAAAAATATTGTATTAGAACACTAATATTTGCGTGATTTTTGCGAATAATCAACAATTTCAACTATAATTTAAGCTAATTCTCTTTAATGTGTCCCTTTAATTTCATAGGCTTATTATATGAACATGGTTATGGACTTAAATTTGGTTATATGGTTTACTGTTGGCGCAGTTATTTTAGCTGTTGCTTTAGTGGCGGTAGCTGTTGTTTTGCGAATTATTGGAAAATCGCATGGCCCAGTAATACCTACTAGCAAAGAAGACCCATTGTCTAGTAGCGCTGAAAATAATAGCGATTTTAGCGCGCAATTGCCAGAAAATGCAACGTCTAGAATGGCTAGGCTTAGAGGCAAGCTTGCGAATAGTCAAAATCCTTTTGGACGCGCGCTTTTTAACATTTTAAGCAAAGATAATATTAGTGAAGACGATTGGCAAGATGTAGAAGATACGCTTTTAATGGCGGATGTTGGCGCGCAAGCAAGCGAAGAGTTGGTTGAGTCGCTTAAAAAAGACGCTAGGATTTCTGCTGCTGCCAGCGCGCAAGAGGTTCGTGAAGCATTGCGCGCGAAACTTATAGATGTTGTTGGCAGCAAAACCGATAGAAGCCTAAAAGCAGATTTGCAAGATGCAAATAAGCCAAGCGTAATCATGATGGTTGGCGTAAATGGCACTGGAAAAACCACTACTGCTGGCAAGCTTGCGCGACTAATGGTTTCTAAAAATCGTTCTGTAATTCTTGCTGCTGCCGATACTTTCCGCGCGGCTGCTGCCGATCAGCTTGAAACTTGGGCAAATGCTGCAGGCGTTAAAGTTGTGCGTAGTCAAAAAGATGGAGCAGATCCTGCTTCCGTGGCTTTTGATGGCGCTACGGCTGCCAAAGAAGCAAATGCAGACGTTTTGATTGTAGACACGGCTGGAAGGTTGCAAAATAAGGCAAATCTTATGGAAGAGCTTGGCAAAATCCGCCGCGTAGTCGAAAAAACTGTTCCTGTAGACGAAGTGCTTTTAGTTCTTGATGCTACAACTGGCCAAAATGGAATGGCTCAAGCAAAAGTCTTTGCTCAAGCTATTGGAATTACGGGCGTTGTGCTAACAAAGTTAGACGGTTCCGCAAAGGGTGGAATTGTGATTTCTGTTCAACGCGAGCTTGGAGTTCCTGTAAAGCTTGTTGGTCTAGGGGAAGGTCCAGACGATCTTGCGCCGTTTGATCCAGAAAGCTTTGTAGACGGCATTTTGGCTTGAGTTGCTTTTGGCTTTAGTCGCATTTTATTTAAGCAATTTTGCTTTAGTAACTTTTAGCTTGAGTTGATTAGAATATAAATTAAATTGCAACCACCGATGGTTGCGTTTGTGAGGTGAAAAATGACCGCAATGGATCCGCAATGGGCGTTACTAGCTGCCGCATTAGTGTTTATAATTACGCCAGGAATCGCACTGTTTTATGGTGGCCGTGAGCGTGCAACGTCAATGGTTAACATGATGATGCTTTCTGCTGGTGCAATTGCGGTAACAACCATAGTTTGGACGCTTTGGGGCTGGTCAATGGCCTTTGCTGGCAAAGACATGATTGGCGGCGTTGTTGGAGACCCTGTAAGCGGATTGCTGCTACGCGATTCAATGGTGGCAGATCACGGCATTTTTACTTCGATGGACGCAAACACTGGTCTTGCTGGCGGAATTCCAGCGGCATTTAGACTTGCGTGCGCGGTTGTTGCTGTAGCTCTTATAACTGGAGCGCTTGCTGGACGAGTGCGCTACGCGATTTGGCTAATATTCGTTGCTGTTTGGGTAACGCTTGTGTTTGCACCTCTTGCGCACATGGTTTGCGGAGGCGGTCTGCTTTCGCCCAATGGCGCTATATCTCAGGCTCTTGGAATCCAGGTTCATGATTTTGCAGGCGGATCTTTGTTGCACGTAGCTGCGGCAGTTTCGGCTTTAGCAATTGTGCTTATTATTGGCGGTCATGCTCATTTTCCTCTTAAGAATTTTGTTTTGCATACCAAGTCTTTTGCGACTTTGGGTGGCGCAAATTCGGAGCACAAGGGCAATTTGGTTCGCGCACTTTTGATGGAAGTCGCAAAGTCTAATAAGACTAATGATTCTGCTGCTTCTAGCGATGATTCTAAAGCTAAGGGCGATTCTTCCTTAGAAAACGCTAGCGAGCTTGCGGATAATGGCAATTTTGCCAATGTTTCTGCACGCGCTCCGCACAATGTTCCATTTGTTGTTCTTGGAATTTTCATCATTTGGTTTGGCTGGCTTGGCTTAATGATTGGTTCTTCTGTAGGTCTTCCAGGAGTTGCTGGATATGCGTGGGTTAGCTCAACTATTACAGCGTCTGCGTCTATGCTTGCTTGGGGTGTTACGGAACGCTTGCGCTCGGGGTGCTTTAGTGCCGTTGGTGCAGCTAGTGGAATCATGGCTGGTTTGGCTGCTAGTGCCGCCGCTGCAGACGTTATAGCGCCTTTGTGGGCGGTTGTATTGGGTGCGATTGTTGGAGTTGTTACATGCCTTGCTACGCATTCTAAGACTTTTACTCGCTACGATGGTGCGTTACACGTTGTAAGCGTAAATGGCATTGCTGCGTTTATTGGCATTCTAGCTGTTGGATTATTTGCGGATGCAAGCGGATTGCTTTCTACTGGCGATTGGCATCAGCTAATTGCGCAAATATGCCTTCTTGCAATCACGATTCTTTATTCTGGAGCCGTTAGCGCGTTGCTTGCGTTTGGATTAGAGAAGCTTTTTGGTTGGAGAATATCGGAAGCTAAAGAGCGTAAGGGCGTTGATTTAGCGGATCAAGGTGAGCGCGCGTACGATTTTTCTGGTATTGCTCAAGAAAAATCTGCGATTGACGCTGAAGATAAGACGCAAATGTGACACACTCGGATTGCGCAATGTGGATAAAACTTTTAGTTATCCACATTTTAGGCGTGTTGCTGTGTATATCTATAAAAGTTGTCCACAAATGGGGGATAACTTTGTGGATATCCTGCGGATAACTTTTTTGAAATCATATTCAGTTTGCAATTCAAAAAATTTTATGATAGCGATTGCATAATTCAAGATAAATGATTCAATTACCAAAAAGGCATGAAAAGGCGTTAAATAATCCATTATTATGAGCGATCAGAGTGAAAACGTTAACAAAAAAGACCTACTGAAACACATATTTTCTCTAGCTATTCCTACATTTGGCCAGCTTATTGCAGAACCAGCGTTTGTTTTAGTAGACACTGCAATAGTAGGTCATTTAGGTAAAACGCAATTAGCGGGGCTTTCAATAGGCTCAACCGTGCTTTTAACAACAACGGGGCTGTGCCTGTTTTTGGCGTATAACACAACAAGCCAAGTTGCAAGGCTATTGGGTGCTGGCAAAAATCGCCAAGGGCTAAGCGTTGGAATGGATGGATTGTGGCTTGCTCTCGTGCTTGGGGTTGTTCTAACGCTTGTTTTAATGGTGTTTGCGCGCCCGCTTTGCCAAAGTTTTGGCGCAAATGGCGAAACGCTTAAAAACGCGATTATTTACACTCAAACTGTTATGCCAGGTTTGCCTGCAATGTTGCTAATTTACGCTGCAAATGGCATTTTTAGAGGACTTAGCAAAGTAAAAATCACGCTTTTTGCTGCAATAAGTGGAGCTGCGCTAAACGCGATTTTAGATATTCTATTTGTGTTTGGAATGAACCTTGGCATTGCTGGGTCTGGAATAGCAACAATGATAGCGCAATGGTATATGGGTATTGTTTTAACGCTTCCAGCGATTTTTTGGGCAGCTCGCGAAAAAGCACGTTTGCGTCCGCAAGCACACAGCATACTTAAAAGCGCTGGAAGTGGTATTCCGCTGTTTATACGCACATTGGCATTACGCGCGTGCATGGTTGCAACTGTTGCAGCGGCTGCGCGACTTGGAACCAACACTTTAGCGGCATATCAAGTTGCAAATTCTTGCTGGAATTTTGTTATGAACATATTAGACGCTATAGGAATTGCAGCTCAAACAATAGTCGCTTCCGCGCTTGGAGCTGGATTATTAAAACGCGCTAATGTAATCACAAAAGTTTGCGCACAAGTAGGAGCATTAAGTAGCGTAATAGTTGGAATTGTAATGATATTTGCAGGATGGTTATGCTCGCCGCTGTTTAGTCCAAATGCAGAAGTGCAACTTTTGGTTTCAATCGGAATGACTATTCTTGGAATTTTCTTGCCGCTATCTGGATTTATGTGGGCTTTAGACGGAGTGCTAATCGGAGCTGGAGACCACAAGTATTTAGCTAAATCATGCTCAATTACAGCAGTTGTTTATCTTCTTGCAATTAGTGCGGTTTGTGTGGCAAATGTGGCTCTTTTTGCGGGAGATATTACTAAAACAATATCGCTGTGGGTTGCTCTTAATGCTGTGTATATTGGCGGACGCGCGCTTGGAAATTCGCTTAGAGTTAAAACGGATGATTGGATGAAGTGCGCAAATCTGTGATTTTTAAGTTGATTTGTGACTTGTGATTTGTGACTTGTTACTTTTAAGTTGATTCGTAAAATCGCAAAGCATTTAACTTACGATTTGTGTTAGTTTATATAAACTTTTGTTTGCGTGCTCCGTGCAGACGTTTATACTCGATTTTATGGCAGATAATGATATGTGGCAGTCAAATCGAAAAGACTCAAACCGATTAAACAACGCTAACGCTAATGTTAGCTTGTTTGACAAGGTTCCACCTCACGACGAAGACGCAGAAATGGCCGTTCTAGGCGGAATGCTAATGAGCAAAGATGCTATTGGCGAAGTTTCGCAAATCCTAGAAACGGCAGACTTTTACGTTCCAAAGCATCAAACAATTTACGACGCGATTATAAACCTATTTTCTGGGTCGCAACCAGTAGACGTTGTTTTAGTTGCAAACGAGCTTTTAAAAGACGAAAACTTAGAGAAAATTGGCGGAGCGGACTACTTGCATAGCCTTGTAGCATGCGTTCCTACAGCCGCAAACGCGCTATATTACGCGGATATTGTGCACAAAAATGCGATTTTGCGAAACGTGATTGCTGCTGGAACAAAGATTGCGCAAATGGGCTATTCGGCCACTGGAGACCAAGCGGAAGATGTTGTGAACCTTGCACAATCCGAAGTTTACGAGATGAGCTCGGGCAAAGTTCATCAGGATTATTCTGCTATTGGTCCTGTTGTGCAAGACGCTCTCGAGCAGTTAGACAAGTTGCAAAGCAACGAGATTGAAAAAGGTGTTCCAACAGGATTTAGAGACATTGACGATAGTACGCAAGGCTTGCAGCCTGGGCAAATGGTAGTCGTAGCTGGTAGACCTGCAATGGGAAAGTCAACTCTTGGAATCGACTTTGCGCGTTCTGCAGCGTTGCATCACAATATGACAACAATAGTGTTCTCGCTAGAAATGAACAAATTGGAGCTTGCTCAAAGAATAATCGCAGCCGAAACGGATATTCCAATGACGGCAATGCATCGTGGAACTCCAGAAGACATTACAACCGATAGGTGGACTAAGCTAAACGCGTTTTGGTCAAAAATGAAGGATGCTCCGCTTTTTATAGATGACAGCCCAAATATGAGTCTTATGGAAATTCGCGCAAAATGTAGGCGACTAAAGCAGACCAACGACTTAAAGCTAGTTGTAATCGACTATTTGCAACTTATGACTTCGGGTAAAAGGGTTGAATCGAGGCAGCAAGAGGTCTCCGAGTTTTCGCGCGCGTTAAAACTGCTTGCAAAAGAGCTAGAAGTGCCAGTTGTTGCACTAAGCCAGCTAAACCGCGGACCAGAAATGCGAAACGATAAAAAGCCGCAGCTTTCGGATTTGCGCGAATCGGGATCTATTGAGCAAGATGCAGACGTTGTGTTTCTTGTGCATAGGCCTGATTTTTACAACAAAGAAGATCGCCCTGGCGAAGCAGACATTATTATGGCAAAGCATCGTAATGGCCCTACAGGAACGTTTAATCTAGCTTTTCTTGGAGCAACATCTAAGTTTAAAGATATGCCGCAAGACTACCAGTCGCAATCATACGCGCAAGGAAACGATGCTGTTGGAGGCTATGATGGCCAGTCTGCTTGATGCTTTTATGCCTGCTGTAGGAAAGCTGGTTCGCGCGGTTTCTAGAGCATTGCACCACGGCGGAAGCGCTTTACCAGGCAAAGTTGTAGAAACACTAGACAGTGGGTTTTTAGCTAGAACGCTAGGGAGTTTGCCTTACGGAGTTGTGCTAATTTCGGGAACTAATGGCAAAACCACTACAACTCGCATGGTTGCGTCTATGCTTAGAGATGCTGGATTGCGCGTGTTTACAAATCCTACGGGATCGAATTTTACGCGCGGAGTCGTGGCGTCGCTTGTGCAAGAAATGCCTGTTTTTGGTACAAAGTTGAATGCGGATATAGCTGTTTTAGAGCTTGATGAAGCTTACGCTGTGCATTTTGTAAATCAAATAAAGCCGCGCTATTCGCTTCTTCTAAATGTTATGCGAGATCAGTTAGATAGATTTGGCGAGATTGACACTACAGCTAAATTGTTGAGTAATGTGGCTCGTGCGACTAAGCAAGTAGTTGTGCTAAATCGAGAAGATCCGCGAATTTCTGCGCTTTCTAAAGACGTTTTGCCGACTTGTAAAGTAAAGTATTTTGGTTTGGATGATTCGTTAAGAAGCATGTTCCCAACCGACGACGATTTGCATAATGATTTGGCTGGCGATTTTAATGGCGATTTGGCTGGCGATTCGCGTGATGCTTTGCATGATGATTCGCGCAATGATTCGCACAATCTTTTGCATGCAGATGTTGTTTTGGCAAAAGTTGATGGTAATAAAGCCGATTTTTTGATTGATGGGCGCAGAAAGACTACTAGCGTTAAGTTGCGAGGCGTGTATAACGTTTTTAACGCTGCTGCTGCGTCTACGATTGTGCGAGCGATTTTGGCGGATGCTGCTAAAAAAGATGCAACGCTGGCAAAATTTAACGACGATGCGCTTATGGATGCGATTTCTCGCGTAACGCCAGCGTTTGGGCGAGGCGAAGTAATCGAAGTTAACGGCGCTCCTGTGGAGCTTGTTTTAGTGAAAAATCCTATTGGATTTAGACTTGCGCTCGCCTCGTGTGAGCCTGAAAATCACGATACCATGATTGCGATTTGCGACGAATACGCAGACGGGCGAGATATGAGCTGGCTGTGGGACGTTGATTTTACGAGCCTTAGTGGCGTTGGGGTCGCTTGCGTTTCTGGCACGCGCGCGTGGGATATGGCTTTGCGTTTGCAATACAACAAAGTTGCTTCTAGAAATGTGAACACCGATTTAGAAGAAGACGTTAAAGCTTTTGTAAATGGCGATTTTAGTAGCAATGTTAAAAACGCAAAACGCATATATTGCACATACACTGCAATGCTTCGCGTGCGAGATACATTGGGGCAAATCGCAAGCGTTAAAGACGTTGGAGTTGGAAAGTAAAGAAAGTAGTCGTCATGAATAATATGAGTGATGTTAGTCAAGCGAATACTGTAGTTGCAAGCAAAGCCGAAAATCGCGTATTAGATATTGTGTCGCTATACCCAAAAGACATGAATATTTACGGCGACTATGGCAATGTGCTTACGATTATGCGCCGAGCGGAATTGTACGGCTACAAGCCCGTGCTTCACGAGTACAATGTTGGTGATGCTTGGCCAAAGCGAGTAGATATGATTCTTGGCGGCGGCGGCCAAGATCATGGTCAAAGCAGAGTTACAGATGATTTATTTGCGCGCGCGGACGCGATTCGCGAGCTTGCAAAAAATGGCGTTCCAATGCTTATGATTTGCGGGCTTTACCAGCTTTTTGGAGAGTATTTTGAAACCGTTGAGGGGCAAAAGCTTCAAGGAATTGGAATACTTGGCGAGCATACGGTTGGTCAAGACGTGCGCATGATTGGAAATCTTGTGGAGCATAGTGCCGATTTTGGCGATATTGTGGGCTACGAGAATCATTCTGGGCGCACAAGCTTGCAAGATGGAACGCAGCCACTTGGATTGGTTGATGGCGAAAATTGTGGAAACAACGGCGAAGACCACACGGAAGGCGCTAGAAAATACAATGTTATTGGAACGTATATGCACGGATCGGTTTTGCCAAAAAATCCGCGTATGGCTGACTTTTTAATTCTTACAGCTGCGCAAAATCGTTACGGAGAATTTGCGCCCAAGCAGACTGATTCTCAACGCGCGGAGCTTGCTAAATTAGACGAATTAGCAGACCGCGCTCGCAAAGTTGCCATAACTCGTCCGCGGTAAATACAAAAGCCTGCTGAAGCTTGCAAAGTGTTGCAAATCAGCAGGCTATTTTGTAGTTTTATTTCTAGCTTTTGATTCTAGTTTTCGTTTGATTTAGCTGGTGATTATTAGTCAATCAAGCCGTACAAACGATCGCCAGCGTCTCCAAGACCAGGAACAATATAAGCTTTGTCGTTCAAATGCTCATCTACAGCGCAAACAACAACCTTAAAGTCAATAGAAGGATCAATCTCCTTCTCAATGCGCTCCAAGCCTTCTGGCGCTGCCAAAATGTTAATAGCAGTAACATCTTTAGCGCCGCGCTCTGCCAAATAATGCGTAGCAGCAATAAGAGTGCCACCAGTAGCAAGCATTGGGTCCAGCAAGAAGCACTGACGACCAGTCAAATCTTCTGGTAAACGGTTAGCATAAGTGACGATGTCGAGCGTCTGCTCATCGCGCTTCATGCCAAGGAATCCAACCTCAGCGGTTGGAAGAAGGCGAGTCATGCCGTCGAGCATGCCGAGGCCAGCGCGCAAAACAGGCACAACCATTGGGCGTGGTCGGTTCAAATGCTTGCCAGTCATCTTGCAAATAGGAGTTTCAATCTCGCGATCGCTAACTTCCAAGTTGCGTGTTGCTTCGTATGCTTCGAGAGTTACCAATTCGGAAACTAACTCGCGGAAAATGTTAGATGGTGTATTCTTATCTCGCAAAACGGTGAGCTTGTGGTCCACCAGCGGATGATGTAAAACATGAAGATCCATACCTTCTAGATTAGTGCAAGCATTGCACGTTAAGCTAGCGGCGTGCCGTGATTATTTAGAAAAAATATAAACAATTGTTAATGAAGGTTGAATTTTGTGAATTGTTGGAGAATATAAAACATCTTAAAAACGCTGACTTGCGAAAGCGCCTGTCGGCGCAAACGCCGCTCGCAGCGGCAAAAAATGGAGCCCGGGGCTTAAGCACAAGCCAGCGTCACTCCCGAGTATACATGCTTTTCGATTTCAGCGCGCCGCGCATAATCTAATCAAGTTTGCCTGCTTGCCATAATTTTGCGCCGCTAGCAAAGTCTAAAGAAAGCGCGTGCATGTTTGCGCAAGTGTGCAAAACGTTGGCAATTTTTTGCGCGCTGCTGCTTTCAGAATTTTGCGTCTGGCCTAGTCTTTTTGCGTACGTGCGCATTCCGCGCGAAATAATCGCGCTAAACGCAGAAGCGCGATATAACGCAACAGCAAAATCGCCAGTAAACGCGCCAGAAAGAATCGAGTCTGCAAGTCGCGCAATATCTTCTTTTGTAGGAGACTCGTCAACTCCAGTAATCGCCGATGCGCTAGTGGCCTCTGGCTCGCCAATGCGCCAATATGCAGCGTAAGAGTCGCCATTCTTGCGTAGTGATGTTCTAAGCAAATACAATCGCCAAAGCATTCCAGGAAGAGATTGAGCCTCTGCTTTACTCCACAAATCCGCAATAATCTCAATGCCTTCATTTTCTACCAAGTTAAGCACGCGCTCAACAATCTCGGGAGTTTGCGTTTTATGAACGCGGTTTAGCAAAACGGCAGCTGAAGTGTGACTAATTTCGTTTACGATTTGTGGGTCTGTGCCGCCTTCGATTTGCGCGAGCATTGCTGGGTCCATTTGTGCTGGCCTGCTAGGGCGATTTGCGCCGATTGGACTTGGCATAAACGCGGATGCGCTTGAGTGAATTGAGCCAGATTTTGAATTTAGATTAGTAGACAATTGGCAAAACCTTTTCTATGTTTACGATTTTAGGACCTTTTTTGGAGCTTATAATATGCAAAACTACAGCACTTCCTGTAGGCATGTATGGGGATTTTTGACTAAGTATGCGTTTATTTGCTTTTGGCTTAGAGATATCCCTTAAATGCGCAAAAAATGTTCCAATAATTGGGCGATGCAGGCACATAACTGTTGTTGTTGCGGTTGTTGTTTCTGATTTTGTTTTTGTTGTTGTTTCTGTTGTGTTGCCATCGTTAGTTGTATCTATGAGATTTTTTATTTCACTTGTTAGCACGTTTAGAGTTGATTTTGGATTTTTGTCGTGAAAATCTTCTGTAAGTTCCGCCGCTTTTTCTATGTTGATTGAAGAGTTTTTTGCAAAAGCGTCTACAGTTTCCAAGCATCGTTTCCAAGGAGAAGAAACAATTTTGTTTGGAGCATAGCAAGCAAGCTCGCGACCGAGCGCGTATGAGGCGGCGGACCCAAGAGGTGTGATTGGGCGAGTCGCCTCGCTGCCTTGCCAAGCTTTTCGCGATTCCGCTTTGCCGTGACGCACAAGAATCAGCGTTTTATAATTTGCTTGCCCAGACTCGATTCGCTCAAGGAATGCGTCTAAAACAAGCTGATCGCTATCGTGCGTAAGTTTTTTGCGAGCGTCTTCGGGTGTAAGCCAAATAACATTGCCAATTTCTGTAGGTTTTGCTGGTTTTATTGGGCCAAATGCTGGAAGTCGCTTTATTGCATCGCCTTCGCTGATTTCGCGCATCATCCAATAGTGAATTCGCTTGATTACTTCTGGCTGATCGTTATTTTGCGAGCCGTTTTTTGTGCTGCTTTTTATGCCGTTTTTTGCAGACGATTTTTTGCCTTCGTTTTCGAGTGGATACTCGATTTGCGCAATATGTGGTCCAAGTGTAACTGCGTAGCCAGTCTCTTCGCCAACTTCGCGCACAGCAGTGTGACGATGTGATTCATTGGCTTCGTTCTTGCCTTTTGGCCAGCTCCAATCGTTGTATTTTGGGCGGTAAACAAGGCAAAGTTCTATGTTGCTTTCGTTTAACACTTGATTACAAGCGTTGGATTCGCTGCCAACATTACCGAAATCTTTATTTGGATTTGTGCTGTTCGGATTGCTTGACTTGCTTTCTTTGCTAGCAGTTTTGCGCAAGCGGTAGATGATTCCGCCAGCTGCTTCAACATATCTCTTCGCTACTGTTGCACTCATATTCACTATCTTAGCGTTTTTCTTCCGCAACTTTTAGTTGTGCTTTAATGTTTTATATTTTTGATGTTTTATATTTTGTACACAGGCATGACTGATATAAAAGTGCGTAGAAAAAGGAATGTTCAGTAAGGGATTAAAAAGAAAACCGACTGAAAGCCTTTAAGCGGGAACATAAGAAATAACGACCATACATGAGTAGAGGTACTCTGTGTGGTCGTTTTCTTATACTCAGATACCGAAAAACTTTCGAAGTACTAATCGTTGTCTTTTTGTTTTCATTTACTCATCCGCCTTCTTATTTCCATACAGGGAGCTATCCTATGCGACCATCATAGGTCTTCGTATAGAAGCAACAAGGAAAAGGAATAACCTAACTTTCTGAAGTTGTTTCAGAATGCTCCTCAAAATTTTCTACCTGCTCCATAACCTTTGTGAACACTTCAGGACTATACTGTGGCGGATAGCCGTTCTTAACCAAACAAATCTTTATCTTCAATTTTAACTGATTACGCACATTCTGATTGTTGAGCCAGTCTACAAATGAAGACTCGGTATCTATTATTTCCTTAACTTTTTTAGCAAGTGTCTTGCATTTATCGTTTACCACAACACCGTTAACTTCTTTGTCAATGCCATATTCAAACTTATATTGGTCACGAAGAGCAATCAAAATATCATAGAATGCCTTTTCTTCAAAGGTTAATCCTATTTTACGGAAACTCTCACGATTTTCGTTCATCTGACGAAGTATCACTAAAGCTTGTTCAGTTGCAGCCTTAATAATATCTTCTGAGGCAGCTTCCTGTGTCGCCCCGGCTTCTTCAGCAGTAAGGTGCTTACGTCTTTCATGGTACTCATCAATAGTCTTTTCAATCATTTCTTGGAAAGATTTCGCTGCTAATTGGTTGACCCTGCCATATTCCTTTATTTGCTTACGGAGCATTTTGATAAGTAATTCTAACTTTGTAGCAGGCATTTCTACATCTGATAATTTTTCAAAGTATTCAGGAGAGAAGATATCTTCTTCCTCGCCACTTTCAAGAACACTTTCTACCTTATTGTATTTTAATGCCTCTTCAACCATCTTTGATACCACAAGATTCATAGTTTCAGCATCAACATCGCTGGTTCCGCTCATTTTACGAACGAAACCTGCTATAGCCATAAAGCACTGTGCAAGCGCAGATTCTTCTTCGCTCAGATTCCCAGAAGGTTGGCAAATATCAAAAGCACTTCTCATTCTCTTAACAGACTTTAAGAAATATGTCTTAAACGAGACCTGATTAGTTTTTCCGTTTCCTTCTGTCTGCAAGACCTGTGCTGATGTAAAGACATACTCAGCGGCTTTGGAAAGTAATTTATATCTTTCAGCAGGGTCACATTTCGTATTAAGGAATGGAGCTAAGTCATAATCTGTAAACAGTGTTTTAAGTATTTCAAGCTCTTCCCTGAATGCAGAGGTAGCCTGCTCAACGTCATCCGATGTGGGCGCAACTGATGTATCGCCACCGTAAACCTTCATGGCCTCACGCATATTATCGCGAATGCCAATATAGTCGATAACCATACCATATTCTTTGCCGGGATATTTTCTGTTTACACGACTGATAGTTTGAATCAGCAAGTGCTTCTTCAAAGGCTTATCATTATATAAATATGTAAGTGAAGGAACATCAAATCCCGTAATCCACATATCAACTACGATAACAATATGGAAATTAGACTTTTCCTGTTTAAAGGCTGCATCCAGTTCTTCGCAACGTTTATCATTTTTAACGCCACCAAGATAGTTATACATCTCAGCTTCATCATTACTCCCAACACTCGATACCATAGCCATAAATGGCATAGGCTTTAATTCTTTAAGTTCTTCATCTGTTGCAGTAACTCCGTCAGGAGTTTTCTTTTCTTCAAACCATTCCGGATATTTATCCTTGAATTTCAAAAGAAGTGAATATGCAATTTTTCTGTTAGAGCATACAATCATTGCTTTCTGAATTCTATCTGGGTCACTATCACAAGATGAAATATAATGGTCATGAATATCTATAGCAAGCCTTTCCAAGCGAGAAGGCTCGCCAAGGATAACTTCCATAGAACTCATTGCACGTTTACTGGCTTCAATATCGTCATACGTTGCAGCGTCATCGGCACATTTTTTATAGTAATTTTCAATTTCTTTAGCTTTGGTCTTATCAAGTAACACCTTGGCAATACGAGGATGATACTTAATAGAAACAGTTAGTCCATCTGCGACCGCCTGATCCATAGTGTATCTATCAATTTCCTGACCAAAGGTCTGATATGTTTCGGCAATAGGAGTTCCTGTGAAACCTACAAACGTAGCATGCGGAAATGCTTCCTTTAATACTTTTGCGTATGGCTTTGAAACCATAGCTTTCATATTTTCATCAGCATCTTTACTGAATTGAATCTTTTTAGAATGTTCAAGCTGAGTTCTATGAGCTTCATCAGAAAAACATATAATGTTCTGACGGTCATTGATAAGCCCGATTTTATCATCTTCACGGTCGCAGAATTTCTGAATTGTGCAGATATAGAAACCACCGCTTTGTCTTGCACAGAGTTCCTGTCTTAACTGTGCTCTGTTTTTAACAACAGATACTTCACCAAGATTTAAGAATTCTTTACTTTTGGTAAATAGCTTTGCACCCTGCTTTTGTAATTCTTCTCGATCAACGATAAGAATAATTGTCGGCGAGCCTACTTGAGGAATATTAGAACAACGAAGTGCAAGCTGCCTGGCAAGAAAAGCCATCGTATATGTTTTACCACAGCCAGTTGCTCCAAAATATGTACCACCTTTACCATTTCCGGTAGCGATAGAATTAACAATGCTTTGCTTTAATAATTTTGCAGCAAAAAACTGCGGATATCTACATACAATTTCAACTTCGGCACTGTCATAAATACTATCTTGGAAATAAATATAATCTCTGAAAATCTCTAAAAATCTGGCAGGTGAATATACACCTTTAATCATTGTTTCAGTTTCAGCAAATGGAAGCGTAGAAACCTTATCATCATCATTCACACGTCGCCAAGCATAGAAATGCTCGTAAGGAGTGCGAACTGTTCCAAGCCTTGTCTTCACGCCGTCGGAAATACAGGCAAGAGGACAGTAATGCAATAAATGGGGAATATCTCTCCAATAACGAGTATTAATCTGTTCCCACGCATTATACACTTTTGCATTGGCATCAGCCGGATTTTTAAGTTCGACAACACATAATGGCATACCGTTAACAAACAACAGCACATCAGGTCTGCGATTTTCCTTCTGTCCGTTATTTGTATATTCCACAGTAAACTGGTTCACAACACGGAAGATATTATTATAAGGATTTTCAAAGTCGATGAGAGGTACCATCTTTGCTAAACCATTTTGCGGCGTAAACTGAATACCATCAACCATCCAACCATAGACTTTATGTAAGGTTGCAAAATCACTTTCCGCACCGACAAGACGGACATTGTCGAAAATCTGTGTAACCTCATCTTCGGTAAGTTCTGGATTTGTCTTGGCAATAAACTTTTTGAAATCATCGGCAATCAACACATCTCTTTTGCTAATGCGGTTGATATGATTGCCTGCGATATAATCCCATCCTTCCGCTTCCAAGAATCCAATGAAGGCATACTCATACTCTGATTCACAGTAGTGGCCGTTATATTCCTTTAACTTTGCCATGGATTCCATGGATTATGCCTCCTCCGTGTTTCTTCCTTCTTCGATAGAGCCTTTAATTAAAATAGGGCAGATAGATTTAATCTGGGCTTTTAGTTTTTCATTGATTGACCATCGTTCTTTATAAACCTTATAAAGATTTGCTATAGCAACCTGTTCTGAAAAACTTGGTATTGGTATTTCTATTTCACTTAGGTCATCAAATCCGAAAACAATCGTTGAGCTTCCAAAGGAATTAAAAAGCACTTTTCTTGCAAAACTTTCTCTTTGTAAAAGCATATATAAATAGAATGGATATAGTAACTCTTTGTCCTTCTCTATATAAAATGACTCATAAGCAGGGCTAACAATTACATCTTCAGCTTCGTTTATTACGATACTTAACTTTTTTATTGTGCTATTAATTCTCGAATTATATACGAAATCATTTTTTGTTATTATTTTGAATGTAGATATATCGCCAGAAAACAACCTCATTGGTTCAATAAACAAACCATCATTGTTAAAGCCTTTTACACCAGCTTTGGTAAATTTTTTTTCTTGATTTCTTTTTCTATTCCTTTTAATGTAATTGCCTATTTTATGCCAATCACAAGTCGATAAATCCTCAATATAGGCATCGCAAGTAAGCTTCAAATCTTCCACGCCACGCTCGTAGGCTTTTTGATTGGCCACCATGGCATTATAGACATTCACATACTTTTGCTGTATGGCAAGTGGAGGAAGGTCGATATCCATATCACACATATCTTCCCAGCTAAAAGTTTCTCTAGCTGATCCCCATGAATTAAAACGTGAATAGCGGTCAAATTCCGGACGGTTAAAATATATGTATAAAAAATCAGATGAAAGCAAATCAGTTCTATTTACTTTAAAAACAATATATGAAGACGAAACGATATAGGTATTAACAGTTGTGTTATGTGCTAATGTAATTTTTTCACCGTTTCTCGAAGTAACTGTAACATAAGCAAAATTATCAGGACGCACCAATTTATATGGTGTTAGCGATACATCCTTCATATCAGCTTTAGTTTCAATAAATATCTTTTGAATTGATATTCCTTTAACATCTTCCAACGCGTATTTCAGCTCATCGTTTCTGACATCACATTGCTCAATCAGCTCTCCCAACTTATATCTACTCAATCCCATAGCCGATCCCCCTGAAGGCGTCCTCAAGCATTTTTTGCGACTCTTTTTCCTCATGCAGAAGGTCTTTCATCTCGGCTTGAATGCGTGCCATTTCTTTTTCATAATCTATATCTAAATCATGGTCGATGAACTCGATGTATTTACTTGGCGTAAGAGCCCATCCCTTGCTTTCAATTTCTTCCATCCCGACACTGCGGTAAAGCTCGGGTACTGCATAATTATTGCCGTCTGTGCCTTCACTTTGCCAAGTGTGGTAAATATCGGCAGCATGCTGAATCTGCTCAGCACTAAGTCGTACTTTTTTCTTGTTTTCACCTTTGACAGCATTTTCCGTCCAGGTACGTAAATCCATGAACAAAATTTCATTCTCACGATTACGAAGATTTCTATCGTGGTATTTTCCGCCTTTTTTATTCTGATTCAAAATCCAAAGTGTTACGCTGATGTCCGTTGTAATAAACAGCTCTCGCGGAAGAACAATAATTGCTTCCACCTTGTCATTCTGGATAAGTCTTTTGCGGATTTCCAACGTATCGCTGTCGTTTAATGCACCGTTAGCAAGCAAGAATCCAGCAACACCGTTAGAAGGCTTTAAGTGTGAGAGTATATGTAAAATCCACGCATAGTTGGCATTGCTTTCAGGCGGTGTGCCATAATCTGCCCAGCGAGGATCATTCTTTAGATTTTCATCATACCAACCTTTAAGATTGAAAGGTGGATTTGCCATAATGTAGTTGAAATATAATCCCTTGTGTAAATCATGGGTAAATGAAGAATCATTTGTGCCACCAAGGTTATGACTAATACCACGAAGTGCCAAATTCATCTTTGCAAGACGATAAGTTGCAGCTTCCTTTTCCTGGCCATAAATATTGATGCTATTAAGATTGCCCTGCTTTGATTTCACAAGTTCGGCACTTTGAATGAACATTCCTCCGGAACCGCAGGCAGGGTCGTAAAGTGTGCCTTCAAACGGTTCAATCATAGCTGCAATAAGCTTAACCACATCGTGAGGAGTATAAAATTCTCCTTCTTCTTTTGTTGCATTAACTGCGAACTCTTTAAGAAAGTATTCGTACACATAGCCAATTAAATCTTTTTCTTCGCCAAAAGTCTTGTGGCTTATTTTATTAACTTCATCAACAATTTTCTTGATGTCATTAGCCGCTAAATTACGAGTGGTAAATGTACCCTTTATAAAGCAACCTTTAAGCTGAGGATCTTCCTCTTCAAGTCTGCTTAATGCAGTGTCAAGTGCAACATTGAGTTTTGGAGCCGGTGTGTTGATGATTGTTGACCATCTTGCTTCTACAGGAAGGTTGTATGTTCCATCTGCAAAAGTAGCATCATCAAAGAATGCAGCTCTGATGTTTTCGTCATCAGGGTCTAGCCCCTGCTCAATTAAAGTCTTACGGAGTGATTCGATGCCATCTTCGTATTTCTCACCGATAAAACGCAAGAACACAAGCGTGAGCATCATATCTCTTTTTTCAAAGAATGAGCCGGAATTTCGTGCTGCACGTAAGTAATCTCTACAATTAAAAAGTATGCTATCTATGTTTAATGCCTTTTCAGCAGTTGTCTTCTTCGCCATTACTTTTCATCCTCCGCTACAAATTCCAAAATATCGTTGGGCGTGCAGTGTAAAGCCGTGCAGATACTTTCCACTTTTTCCAGTGATATATATTGCCCAGTACGTATTTTCGTAATAATGTTGGCGGAAATATTGCTCATTCTCATTAAATCCTGATTGGAAATATCTTCTTCAATCATGCGATGTAATAGTTTTTTATAACTAACAGCCATAGTTAGCTCCTTGTTTTAATAATTAAACATTATCACGATTCTGTGAGTATATCAACGATATAAAGAGTTAGCTGTTGCTGTGAAAGTGAAAGACAAATATGACGTGGATTGCGATAAAGCTTGTTGATAATCTCTTAGGTATCGATTTAGGTCATTGCCGATAATTGAATTATCAAAGATAAATAAGTAACAAAGAGCTATAAATTTACGCAAATAGATCAGTCTTCATTAGAATTGTCACAGTTGCTGGAATTTTTGTTTTTATTGACATCTGCATTTTTACTAAAAACTGATAAACAACCAGCACCAACAACAACAGTACCAGCAACGAAACAAAACTTATTTTTTGCGTCTAAGTAACATCTTTTACATAACCATTTCTCGCATATAAGCAATTTCTTACAAAGCTTACAACGATGCTTTTCGCATTCTTTACTCATTTTCTAAACGCTCCGCCCCTAAACACAAGATATCTCTACTCTTATTAGTCAATAGAGCCTTATATGAATCAACTGAATTAATTATCTGTTTTGGCTCTTCAAGCCAAAAATTAATATTTTCCTCATCGTACTTGTAATATTCGTGAATTAATTCAAAAGCAGTATATTTATCACCTCTATAAATTTTGACTTCGTTTAATTTACGTAGAAAACCTGAATAATGCTCGAAAATAGACTTTATATTCTCAAACTTTCCGCGACAATGAAACAGATATGTTCTTAGCCCAAGATATTTCGGTATTATTTTCATATCTTCAGTAATATAAGAAAGTGTTGAATCTACATCATGAATACTTCCGCATACTCTTTTTTTATTAATCCTATCTAAGTCTTTGACTCGGTTATATATATTCGAATACAAAGAGTTAAGACCTTCCATTAAATATGTGTCTGCTTCTTTTAGATATTCTTCTTGTTCTTCTGATGATGCATTAGATGCTAACTTAATCTTGCCTCTTGCATTCATAAACTTATCAATCAAGCTTTCGCTACGAGCGTCTTCAATCATCATATCAATTTTTCTACTTACATCAGCTATTTGTGAAGATATGCGCTGAAGAGATAGTTGTATGCACAGCATTGGAACATTGGAAAAAATTTGTGCTGAATTAGTTGCTTTTCTTAGTATAATAGACTTAACAATACGTCCTTTTGCATTAACAATGTTAGAACAAAAATTGCCAGCACACTTTTTTGATACTTGAATACTATACGTACCATTTTTAAGACCGTTAATAATATCTTCACCAAAATGCGAAAAATCTGCATCAAGCATATTTGGGTCATAATATTCAAGAAAATAAAGCTAACGCTAAACGCAACATACGTAATAACAATCAAATAGAATGTAGTATAACCTAGCTTGCGAAACTACAGATAGGAAACTTATGAGCAAGAAGATTACGCGCGTTACGAAGCATAAAGCTACAACTCGCTCCATTGTAAATACTATTTTGGGCATACTCATTACTCTCGCAATGTCGACATCACTATTTGCTGCCCCCGAGACTGCGTATGCTAGCGAAAATAAAATAAACTCTTGCATTACGGCAACTCAAAAATCCGACAATAGTACCAAAATAATTGTCGCAGGTTCTTGGTTTGACGGAGTTAAAAACTTTTGGAAATCGGTTTTTAAAGATAAAAATAAAGACGGAAAAAAGGATGAAAAAAGTAACGAAAAGGGAAAGAAGGACGAGAATTCAAAGAAACACATCGAAGTAGTAGACGAAGACGGATTAACAGCAGAAGAACGCAATAAAGCAAAATCTGATAACAAAAAGTCTAAGAAAAAGCAGACACGCAAAAAGAAGAAAAATCGTAAAAATCGGAAACGCAAAAACAGCAAAAATGGTATAAAACGCAAAAAGAAAACTACAACGCGTAAGCGCAAACGCGTTAATCGTAAAAGAAAAAATAGTGTAAAAGTATTGCGTTCTAACACTAATCGCAATGCCGGTAATAGTGGCAATAACGGAAATAATGGCGATACGAGTAAAAACACAAGCAATGATCCTAAACAAAATCAAGCACCTACTCCTGCACCGGCACCACAGCAGCAGCCGCAGCAACAGGTTCAAACTCCTGCTCCTGCTCCTGCTCCTGCTCCTGCTCCCGCACCTGCTCCAGCTCCCGCTCCCGCTCCAGCACCTCAACAACAGACGCCACAAAATTCCGGCGCAATGGTTGTTCATCCAGGCGCTTTCTGCAGCTCAGGACCAGGAGTAGAAGCTGTATCACCAAAAGGCGTGCCTATGGTTTGCAGCGACACTGGCGAAGGGCGCACTCGCTGGCGTAGGCGATAATACGGTACATCGTTGCAGTAGCTCGTCTGACGGTGGCGTTTGGCGCGCTTGCGACGGCTGACAGCGACGTTTTGCAACGCAATGGTTGGCAGTAAATTGCGTCCTGCGGTACTTTGTGACGGAAAGATCTCAAACGAAGAGCTCTAGGTTTTATGCCTAGAGCTCTTCGTTTGGGAGTTTGTCTTTTAACACAAAATAATCGAGCGCAAAAATAACTGAAGGGTTATAGGCCAAAAAAGTGTGTAAAAAATCATGTCTCACGCATTGCAATACAAGCGTTTTGCGGTAATCGAATCTGTTTTCTGCACATTCACTGCCCGAGCAAAAAGTGTGTAAAAATAAGCTCATAACCCTTATGGCAGTAAGGCTCGCAGTATATCGAATGTGGGTTATTTCTTATACTAAGCGGCGTTCGAGGCATGTATTAGCTGAATATTTAACAATAAATCGTCAAACGCTGTTACTGGCGCAGTCTACGTACTGCGCGAGTAACGCTAAATCGCAATTATTTGTTATTAACGCAGATTACGTACTGCGCGAGTAACATATGACCGTTGTTTTCTCAGTTTGTTAGCTGAGTTTTTAATGCTGTTTAGATTATGTATTATAGACACATAATATTCATCAGCTTAGCTTTGCACACTTTTGGCCTATAACCCCCTAATTTGAAAAAACCTTACTGAGTGCAAGTATGTAGCTTTTACGTAAACAATATCCATATATTCATAATGGGAAGACTACTAAAGTGCTGTTATTGTTTGCTAATCCTCAAACATCCTAAAACTGGCAAATTATTGCTCAAAAAACCTCCTAAAACTGGCAAATAATTGCTCAAAAAACATCCCAAAACTGGCAAATAATGCTATAATCGTTGTAATATCAACATTAAAAAGAGTAAGCCATGGAACGACTAGCATTACAAAAATTAATCGCCTGGAATAGCAAGCCGAATCGTAAGCCGCTAATTATATGGGGTGCGCGTCAGGTTGGCAAAACGTATCTAGTAAAAGAACTTTTTGCGGAAAAATATTATAAAAATAGTTATATTTACATCGATCTTAAAAAAGAAGATGAGGTTCGTGACTTTTGCGAAAGCACAGCAAACGCAGAAAAGATTATAGAATACTTGTCTTTGCGATTTTCCAAGGCTATAGATGAAGGCATTTTGCTGATTTTTGACGAGATCCAAGAATGCCCAAATATTATTTCGTCGCTTAAATATTTTTGCCAAGATTTTAGAAGAATTCACGTAATTGCAACGGGTTCAATGGTGCGAATCAAATTGCATCGCGAAGCTCACAAGCAAAATTCGTCGAAATCAGCAGTTGGTCAATTCCTCTTTCCAGTAGGCAAAATTGACCAGATAACAATCTATCCAATGACTTTTGGTGAGTTCCTACTAAACAATAACAGTCTTCTATATTCAAAGGTGCGCGAAGCCTATGATTCTAAGCAAGCGCTGCCTACAGAAATTCACAATCTTGCGTTAAATGAAGTGTATAAATATTTGCTGATTGGTGGCATGCCAGAAGCAGTAGAAGCATATATTGAACGTAAAGATTTACTAGAATCGCGTGAGGTTTTGCGCTCGCTTTATGACAATTATCTTGCAGATATGGAGTTGTATCAAGCAAGTGGCGAATCGATTTTAAGATCTCGACTTTTATTTGAGAATATTTTTAGAGAGCTTAACAAGGAATCAAAAAACTTTTCAGCTGGTCTTATTAAAAAAGACAGTAGAACTAGAGATTTTGCGACGTCCATTCAGTGGCTGCTTATGACTCATATTGTTAATCAGTCATTCCAACTCAAAGAGCATATAACCATGCCGCTTATGCAAGAAAACGAAAGTAATTTCCGACTATTTTTGTGCGATATTGGCATGTTCTCGTATCAAAGCGGAGTGAATGCAGCATCTTTTATTTCAAACGAAAGAGACAATACGCTATCTGGTATTTTCTTCGAGAATTACGTTGCAAACGAACTTAGCGCAAATGGTTTAAAACTGTTTTATTGGCGCGGAAAATCAGATTCAGAATTGGAATTTATAGTTGAATCAAATAATAAACTTTTTCCGATTGATGTTAAAAAAGGCAGAGGAACTCTTAATTCTTTAAATAAGTTTGCAATGCATAACAAGTTTGAGTTTGCAATAAAAGTTTCTAAAAATAATTATGGCTATGATGCAAATCAGAAAATCGCGACTATGCCATTTTATTTTATGACGTTCGTGGCTAGCGATTTGGCTGCTGGAACGCTTGAGATTTAGCGACCGCGACTGTGTGTATGTGTGACTGTGTGGATGCGCGCGAAACGCGATTCGTGAGTATGCCTAAAAAAGTCGCAGCTCGTTTGAATCAGCACCGCGCATATCGTCATAATCCAAAATAAGGCAAGTAAATCCTCTATCTTGCGCAAGAACGCGCGCTTGTGGACTAATCGTTTGCGCTGCAAAAATTCCGCGAACGGGCTTAAGAAGTGGGTCGCGGTTTAGCAATTCGCAATATCGAGTAAGCTGCTCAACGCCGTCAATTCCGCCATTTCTCTTAATCTCAATAGCCACGTGAACGCCGTTAGAATCCTTAGCCATAATATCCACTGGGCCAATCGCAGTAGGGTATTCGCGTCGAACAAGCTTTGCACCTTTGCCAATGCGTTCAATTTGCTCTGCTAAGTAATGCTGCAAATGTTCTTCCACGCCGTCTTTAACAAGGCCTGGATCCTCGCCTAAGTCGTAGGAAGAATCGCTATAAACGTGTTGCAAAACAATGCGAAGTATGTCGTTGCCCTTTTTTGCTGCGATTTTTAGAACAGTTCCGTTTGCAAAAACAGATTCGGCATTTTCGGCATTAGATTCTGTATTAGATTCGGCATTAGATTCTGCATTAGATTCTGCAGAATTGCAGGAATCGCAAGCCTCGGCAGAATCGCCAGCCTCGCCAGAATCCTTCTCAGCGTGCATCGTGCACGGAGCAACCATCCAATTTAGAGGCTTGTATGAGCCAATCTCCGAAAAAATAAGCACGCTTCCGTCTTCTTTAATAAGCAAAACGCGCTTAGCTGTTGGAAGACTTGCATTAAGCCTACCAGTGTATTCTGCACTACAATCCGCAACAATAATTCGCACACAAAAAGCGTAGCATAAATCGCGTAACTATCTGCACAAAAACTATCTGCCCAAAGCCTCCGCTAAATCGCGATTCTGCCAGCGCTGATGCAACGCGCAATAGCCTCCAAAAAGCAAGAGCCAAATAAGGCCGCCAATCGCAGATCCGCGAGTGTCTTCGCTAATAAACAGCGTTATGTACACAAACACAAAGAAAGCAATCGTTAGCGAATTAAGCAACTTATAATGTGGCATAACAAATCCGTCTGGCATAAAATCAGCCGAAGCGCGGTACTTTCTATGCGTAACCATAATCAAAATGTAAATCATGATTATTACTGCCGAAGACGCAGAAGCAAACACAATAAACGCGCCATGCACTCCAGGAATCGAGTTAATAATCGGCGAGAAAAGGATTAATGCAGCGGAGAAAATGATTGCTCGCGCAGGAACCTTAGTGCGCGAAACTTTGCGCAAATGCGAAAGAACAGGAGAATTAGATTCTAACGCAATTTGATACATGTGTCTTCCTGCAGAATAAAGCAGCGAATTAAGCGCAGAAGACGCTGCCGTAATAACAACAAAGAACACAAGCGCCGAAGCCCAATGAAGCCCCGCATATTGGAAAACCATAATAAACGGAGACATATAAACGCCTTTAGAATCGGTAGCTTTAAATTGTTGCCAAGGAACAATCAGCATGATTGAAGCAAGCGCTCCAACGTAGAAAATCAAGATTCGCATAATAATCTCGTTAATCGCCTTTGGCAAAACTTGGCGAGGATTCTTAGTTTCCGAAACTGTAACGCCTACAAACTCAATAAGCTGGTATGCATAGAACACCATTTGGAAGCTCATCAAAAATGCCAGCCACCCATTTGGCATAAGTGAGAAGTTGTTGAAAATATTGTCAAATCCCGCGTGGCCTGCAGGATTTGTAACGCCACTAATCTGCGTTGCAGGGTAATGGTAACCAATAATAACCATAACTGCAGCAGTTGCAATAAGAGCCACAATCAGCGTTATTTTAATCATTGAGAACCAAAACTCTGTTTCTCCAAATAGCTTTACAGCAACCAGATTTATGCACACTAATGCAGCCAAAAACGCTACTTCTATAAGCCATTTCCAGCTGCTAACGTCTATGCCAAAAGTTTGGAAGAAAGTAACGCAATACGTGCTAACTGCCGTAATCTCACTCATGCCAATAAGCACAAGCACTATCCAATACGACCATCCTGCAAAATTGCCCCAGCCTTTGCCTAAATATCTTGTAATAAAGCTAATAAAAGTGTGCTGATTTGGGTCTTTATACATTAGCTCGCCTATGCCGCGCATAAGCAAAAACATGATTAAGCCAACAATTATGTACACAAACATAATGCTTGGGCCTGTAAGACTAATGGATTTGCCAGAACCCAGGAATAGGCCAGTGCCGATTGTTCCACCTATAGCAATGAATTGTACGTGTCTTTTTGTAAGGCTGCGCTCCATCTTGTTAGTGTGACCATTGTTAGTTTGGCCAATATCACTCATTGCTATAACTCCATTCTTTTAGACGTGAGCTTTCAATTTTATAGGAACCCTTAAATATTGGATTATTATTCCACGCTTTTAAGCGAACTTACAGGATCAATGCGATCTAGCGCTGGGCTGGTTGACCATTGAACAATAAGAGCAAAGATCAGCGTTGCAAAGCCAGCAATCGCATAACTTAGCCAAGATACCTCGACTTCAAAATAAAGTGCTGGCATTCGCAAGGCGTTTGTTAGCAAGCCAGCAACTAGTCTTCCTAGTGGTAAACCAACTAGAACGCCTATTACTGTGAGTGCAAACATCTCTTTATGCACGTAGGCATGAACTTCTTTTTGATAGAACCCAAGAACTTTCAACGTGGCTATCTCTCGAGATCTTTCCGAAATATTGGTGCTTGCAAGTGTAAAGAGTACGGCTAATGCTAAGCCAGCAGCCAAAGTTACTATAAGCGCTACAACAGCATTCATTAAATCGAAGCTAAAAGAGTGTTTCATACGCGTAATGCTCATAACAGCAAGAACACCTTCTTGGTTAGCAAAATTATCGGCGTAACGCATTTTTGCGTCGTCTTTTCCGCGAAGTTGTAGCATTAAAGCGTTGTGTTTAATGGTTTTTCCATTCTTAAAGCCGAATATTTTTTCGTAGCAGCGCGAAGTCATGTATATGTTTGAGCCAATAAGATTGCGAACTACGGCTTGTAACTTTACTTTTGCGTGTTTAAAGTTGGAATTAGTTATTTTAATATAATCTCCGCGAGAAATGTTAAGCGATGATGCCGCGCTTTGAGAAAGAAGAGGCCCGTTATCGTTAAGCGAAATAGTTTGCAAATTGTTATTAACATCTTGAAGATTAACCATTTTAGACAACGTTGCTGAATCTTTAACAACTACAATCTGCACGCTTTCGGAATCTTCAACGCTGCTATTATGTGATTTGCTGTTAGATTTGCTGTTAGATTTAACATTATCTGTATCGTTTTTTGCGATTTCTCCGGAGCTAATGTAGGCAGGCAAAATGGTATCAACAAGATTGTTGGATTTATCTTTTTGCACACTTTTCTTCATATTTTGGAATGCATCTGGAGTGGAAATAGAAATCATATCGTAGTGGTAAATGCCGTCATATTGGCGTATTCCAAGAGTTGCTACAGTATCGTTTAACGCTAAAGCACACACGATTAATGCCGTGCAACCAGCTACGCCGCCAATCGTCATAAATAATCTGCTTTTAAAACGAGCTAGATTTCTTATAGATACTTTGTTTAGGAAGCTTAGACGATTCCAAATAAAAGGTAGATGTTCAAGAAGCACGCGAGCGCCAGCTTTTGGAGATTTTGGACGCAATAATGCCGCTGGAACTTGCCTTGTCTCCCTCCAGCTTACGATTATTGTGCATATTGCAACTGGTATTACAAACGCGAGCACACAAAGCGAGCCGTAAAGCCAGTCGTATCGCAAAACAACTCCAGGAACTGTGTACAATCCGCGCAAAATCTTAAGTAGTAAAGATGGAATTGCTAAGAATCCCAGAATATCGCCTATGCCACCGCCTATAAAGCATGCAAAAATCGCAAAGAAAGCGTGCCTTGTTATTGCTGCGCAACGTCCATAACCTAAGCTTAAGTACGTTCCTATTAGCGCTCGTTCTTCTTCTACCATTCTTGCCATGGCTGTAAGGCTCATCATCATTGCTACTACAAGAAAAAGAACTGGGAAGGCATATCCAAGCGACTGAATTGAAGCTACGTCGGATCGCAAGCGAGCATAGCTGCCATTTTCAACGCGAGTAGCAATATACCATTTTGCTTTAGGAACGTTCTTTTTTACTTCTGGCTTAATTTTTGCGTAAATTTGCGCGCGAGCCTTAGCTAAAACCAAGTCGGAAGCGTTTTTAAGCATTGGCATGTTGGATATAGTCTGATTTACTTTTTGATTTGTCTGGTCTTCTATAACTTGATTTCTGCGCGTTTTTTGGCAATCGCTTTGTACGCTATTTTTAATCTGATTTGAAGCGTCTGCCACAATTGCGCGATACTTTTGCGAAAAATCATTAATGTGGCTAGGCTTTGCCAATCGCACCGATATAGATGTGTATGGGTGGTTATTAGTGCTTTTGCTAGCAGTAGATGTAAAAATTGGATATCTCGATATAACAGAGTTGCGGAAAGCTTTTGACTGATACCCGTTTGGATTGTCTAAATCGTTAACATCCAACACACTTCCTGTGATTAAAATCTTATATTTTTGCTTTTGATTAGTATCATTAGCTAAACCAGAGTTCTGTTGCACATTTAAAAACAGCGTACTACCTATATTCAATCCACTATCGTGCAAAAATCGCTCAGTTACGGCAGCTTGGTGATTATTAGTTGGCATATTGCCGCGCAGTAGATGCAGTCGATTTAGATTTTTAGAATTGTGATTATATTGAACGAGGTTCATTGCGTAAGACAAACTGGCATTATTTAGCGGGTGGGCGGTGGCTTTAAAAGACTTTTCGCCCTCGGCTTCGCTAACAATGGGCAATTTTTTGATTGCTTTAACATCGTTTTTAGTTAATCCAAGAGTAGATACGATTTGCAAGTCGTAAGCTTTGAGATTTGTGTAAACATTGTTTGCACCAAGAAGCATATCGTTGCAGCCTGCGTAGATGCCTGTCATAACAGAAACTCCAAGCATTGCTATAACGGCGAGTACGCAAAAACGGCGCCATTCATGAATCCACATTCGTACGGCGCTAATAAAAACTATTGGCAAAATGGAGTGTGCGCGCTTAGTGCGAATCGCAGTTTTACGCTTGATCATCTTGGATTTTACAGTCTCAATACTCACTACAAATCACCATTCAATATCTGCAATTGCTGTAGGATTTTCTTGAACAGTTTCGCTTACGACTTTTCCAGAATGGAATCGCACAACTTTGTGTGCCATAGGAGCAATCGCCGCGTTATGCGTAATAATAAGAACCGTCATGCCTTCTTTTTGACAAATATCTTGAAGTAATTGCAAAACAGCTTTTCCAGTTTCGTAATCTAATGCGCCCGTTGGCTCGTCGCATAAAAGCAGCTTAGGTTTTTTAGCTAGTGCGCGCGCAATAGAAACTCGCTGCTGCTCGCCGCCCGAAAGCTGGGCTGGAAAATTGTTAAGTCTGTTTTCCAAGCCTACGTCAATAAGTGTTTGAGCTGGGTCAAAATGATCCGAGCAAATCTGGGAAGCAAGCTCCACGTTTTCTAATGCCGTTAAATTTGGAACAAGATTATAAAATTGAAAAACAAATCCAATATCTTCTCTTCGATACTTTACAAGCCCACGGCCATTTAGCTTTGTAACATTTAAATCGCCAACAGTTACGCTACCGCTTGTTGCTGTATCCATGCCGCCTAAAATATTCAATGCTGTAGTTTTTCCAGCTCCCGAAGCGCCTAAAATAACAGTTAGTTTGCCGCGCTCGGCTGTGAAACTGGCATCATCTAGCGCTCGCACGACGCCTGTACCAGATAGGTACTCTTTTACAACATGATCAAATGTTATGTATGCCAAAATTACACCTTACTTATGGGACTTGCTGGGTTTGCGGATGCTCTATTGGAACAGCGATACGCCGCGTCTTGCAGTACAATATGCGTTTCCAAGCCAAGTGTGCCTTGAATTTGGCCAAACAGCGCCAAGACGTGCGGCTCCTTGACTTATCCAAATACTTGGAACCCTTCCATCGGAGCTTTTTGAGCCTAAAAGATTAAAGCCATTTTTGCTTTCAAGCCAATCAGGATGCTGCGTTGCAATTGCTAATCCTTCTTCTAAAGTTAAAGGAAGGCGCTCGTCGGAGTCAATAAGCTTTCTAGCAACATCTGGCTCACGGTTCAAATACGACGTACCCGTATGCGGGTCAATCGCAAGGTAAAATGGCCCTTCTGGAGGCTCAAAACCATCTTGTGGCAAGAAGCTGGCAATATCTCTAGGCGGCATTGTTGTAAACCCAGCCATTCGCTCAATGCTAGTTCGAGAAATCAAAGATTCTGGCGAAACCAGCTCGCGAGTAGGCACAAGAAGAATGTTTGTTCCCAAATCGCTTTGCTCAAGCGCGCGAATAAGTGGCAACGCTAAAGCGCGAAACGCCGCTGCGCTCATATCTGCAACATCTGGGTAGCCGAGTGCAACAATGCGGTCAAGCTGCTTTTGTATTTCTTGCGAAGCAATAGACATAATTACATCTTACGTAAAATTTTCTACAATCGCGAGTGCGACCTAGCTCGATTAATACGCAAATCCGCGCTTTTTAGCTACGATTTCCGCCAATTGTACAGCGTTAAGCGCAGCGCCTTTGCGAAGATTGTCGTTTGTAATAAACATTGCTAATCCGCGCTTTCCATCAACTGCTTGGTCTTGGCGAATGCGTCCAACGTAACTTGCGGACTTTCCTGCAGCAAGTTGAGGAGTAGGAATATCGTCTAGCGCAACGCCAGCGGCCGATTTCAACACATCGCGAGCCATATCTGGAGTTACATCGCGCTCAAATTCGGCATTAATGCTCATTCCGTGACCCGTAAAAACGCCAACGCGCACGCATGTGCAACTCGCTGCAAGCTTTGGCAAGTGCAAAATCTTACGACTTTCGTTGCGAAGCTTTTGCTCCTCGTCGGTTTCTTGCGATCCGTCATCAACAATCGCGCCAATAAATGGTACAACGTTGAATGCGATTGTGCGCACAACTTTGGTTGGTTGCGGAAAGTCAATCGCATCTCCATCAAACACAAGCTTATCCGCGCCCTGATCTAAAGCCGCTTGCGCTTCGTTCATAAGTTGCAACGCGCCAGCTCTGCCAGCTCCCGAAACCGCTTGGTAGGAAGATACAATAAGTCGCTTTAAGCCAAAAGTGTCAGAAAGCGGTTTTAGAACAGGCATGCACGCCATTGTTGTGCAATTAGGATTTGCAACAATCCCACGCGGAATATCGTTCAAATCTTGCGGATTTACTTCTGCAACTACAAGAGGCACATCGTTATGCATACGCCATTGAGAAGAATTATCGATTACTATTGCGCCCGCATCTGCAAATCGTGGCGCCCACACTTTGGATGTTCCACCGCCTGCGGAGAAAATCGCAATGTCAATTCCGCTTAAATCTGCTTTTTCTACGTCTTCTACAACAACATCTTTGCCGCGATAGTTCAAAACGGTTCCAGCAGAGTGTGCGGAAGCCAAAAATCGCAAGTTTTTAATTGGAAAATCGCGCTCGTCTAATACGCGGCGCATAACCATTCCGACTTGGCCAGTGGCGCCTAAAACCGCAAGGTTTACGCCCGTGTTGCTTATAATTGCCATTTTGTCTCCCTTATTCTGCGATTTTGCGTGATTTTCTTTGATTTTTGCGCGCGATCAGCGCCCGCTTCCTCCATAAACAACAGCTTCGACTTTACTTGCGTCTAATCCGTAGGCTGTGTGAAGTGCGCGAACCGCCTCGTCGAGCTGTTTTACTGGAACAATCGCCGCAATGCGAATCTCGGATGTGGAAATCATAAGAATATTAATTCCGTGATCGCTTAGAGCTGTAAAGAAGGTGGCTGCAAGACCGGAATAAGTTTTCATTCCAACGCCAACAACTGCGACTTTTCCAACAGAAGGGTCTACATCCATAGACGTAAATTGCAATTCGCCGCGCGCGCCCTGCAAAACCTTGCAAACGGCGTCTAAAGCCGAGCTTGGAGCTGTAAGAGATATATCTGCCGTCTCTGTGGATGCGCTTGCCTGGGCAATCATGTCTATGTTAACGTCTGCAGCAGCAAGAGTTGTAAATACTTTTGCAGCGTTTCCAGGCTTATCGGGAACGCCTCGAAGAGTAATCATGGATTCGCTTCTATCGTGCGCAACGCCAGAAATCACAGGTGTCTCTGGGCCTAAGTCTGGGAATAAATCGCCCATTGTTGAACGAATATCTACATTTGCTATTTTATTTGCCATTTTTGCCGCCTTCTGTCTATTGCCTATGTCTATTGTCTTTTCTTATTTACTTTGTATTATTTACCGTCTTATGTCGTATTTTATGCTGTGTTTTATGCCTATATCTTTTAATAAATAATTAACTTAGATTTGGCAGGCTCTTTGGATCTACGCCATTAGGAACAACCAAAGTGCCATTTCTGTGCGAAAAAGAGCTTCGAACGTGCAATGGCATGCTAAATCGTTGCGCATATTCAACGCATCGCAAAGCCAAAACGCGCGATCCGCAAGACGACATTTCTAGCATTGAATCGTAGTCAATAACGGGGATTCGCTTTGCTGTTGGAACAATTCTAGGGTCTGCTGTAAAAACGCCATCAACGTCTGTGTAAATCTCGCAAATATCCGCACCCAAAGCTACAGCCAGCGCCACTGCCGAAGTATCTGAGCCGCCTCGCCCAAGCGTTGTGTCGTCGCCAATCTCGCTAATTCCTTGGAATCCTGCAACAATAGCAACACTGCCTTTTTTAAGCGCGTGCTGAACGCGATCTGGCTTAACAGCGCGAATATGCGCCGCTCCGAATTGCGCGTCCGTCATAAAACCAGCTTGCGAACCTGTAAAAGAGTATGCGTGCGAGCCTTGCGCGTGAATCGCCATTGCTAGAAGGCTCATAGAAATGCGCTCTCCTGCAGTCATAAGCATATCCATCTCTCGTGCAGGCGGATGCGCGTTTACGCTCATTGCTTGGTCAATCAGATTGTCTGTTGTATCTCCCATAGCCGAAACAACAACCGCAACGTCGTTTCCAGCAGCTTTTGTATCGAGAATCCTTTTTGCTACGCGTTGAATTGCGTCCGTGTCTTCTACAGACGAACCGCCGTATTTCTGCACTATAAGAGCCACTCTAACCCCTTATGTTCAGCCGTATGCTTCTAAAGCACGCGCGTTAGAAGAACTAATCTAAAATCAGACTACAAAATCAGATTACCAAGCGTGCTCTATTTATTTTTATTTATTTTTATTTTGCAATATATTAGTGGCGTGCATTCTGGCTAGCGGCTGCTTGCGACTTTTCCGCGTGCAATTTCTGCGTGCAATCTTCAAACATCTTGTCTTCCTGCAAAAGCGCGCCCAAGAGTCACTTCGTCTGCATATTCAAGGTCTCCGCCGACTGGCAATCCGCTTGCTAGCCTAGTCACCTTTATGCCTAGCGGTTCAAGCAGTCGTGCTAAATACGTAACTGTTGCTTCGCCTTCTATATTTGGATCCAGCGCTAAAATAACCTCTTTTACTTGCGCATCTTTTAAGCGCTCAAGCAGTTGCGTTATTTTTAAGTCTGCAGGCCCCACGTTTGCCATTGGGTTAATCGCTCCGCCCAAAACGTGGTAAACGCCTGCGTATTCGTGCGTGCGCTCAATGCTCATAATGTCTTTTGGCTCTTCTACAACGCATATTTTTGTGTGGTCTCTTCTGGGGTCTAAGCAAACAACGCATGGGCTTTTTTCACACACGTTTCCACAAATTTCGCAAAATCGCACGTTTTCTTTTAAGTCGTTAATTGAGTCGATTAGTTCTTGCGCTTGCACGTTAGAAGACGAGAGTATGTAAAATGCGATTCGTTGTGCGCCTTTTGGACCGATTCCAGGAAGGCTAGAAAATGCGTCTATAACTCTGCCGATTGCGCCTTCGTATGATGACACATTATGCATTTATTTCTCTTTCTTCTTTTTGCGAGCGTGTGCGTTTTTAGGATTATTTGGGTCGCTTGCGCTGAATTCTTTTACAGATTTGACTTCAAACATTTTTTCCAAGTCGTCTATACTCAAATTTGTGGCGGATTCTAAAGACTCGTCTTGCATTGAGCATTCGTCTTCTTGAGCGCCATTTATGACTTCTAAAGAATGAGTTTGCGCTTGCGATGAAACTTGCGATGAAACTTGCGATTGCTGAGCTTCTTTTGCTTCATGCATTTCTTGCACATTTTGCGCACTGCTAAATGGCTTTATTGCTTGCTTTTCTTGCTGACTAGGCAGTGCTTGCGGTTGCTGAGTTTGAGCTTGCGCTTGCGATTTATATTGCGACTGCGATTTATCTTGCGACTGTGTAGATGCAATCACATCTCCCATTGGAGCAGAAGCCATACTAGCCCAAGCGTCATCTTGCGATTCGTCTAAAGAATTATCTAAAGAATTATCGCTGCCTAAAGGGCTATCAGCGCTCAACTCGCTTTTTTCGCTTGTTTTTTTGCCAAATCCTTTTACAATTCCAGCTTTGCGCATAAGTAATTCGCGCTTAACTTGCGCAAGCTTTTGCGGATCCATTTTTGCTACAGACTCAACTTTTTGCCCGTTTTCTGCAACCGAATCAGGCGCGATTGAAACGTCTTTACCAAAAACGTCTTTTACTTTGCTCATAACAACAACTGGCACTTTTTTGCCATCGTAAGGAGCAGTCGTGCAAAGAGCAAGCGCAAAAGCATGCTGACTTATAGGCTCGTCAAAAGTTAATACAAGCTTTCTTTTTAGCGGATTGCTTTCATCTAATCTAACTTTTGGAACGTGATTTCGCTCTACGTATTCGCGAACGTCGTTTGGAAGACTTTTAACAAGATTGTTCCAAGATTCGTCAACGTCTAAAATTTGAGGCTCGTTTGCATTCACATTTGTGTTTTCTGGCTGTTCTGGCCACTTTGCAACTGTTTCAGCATTTTCAATCGCATTTGTAATAACAGATTTTTGAGTGTTTTGCGCATTATTTTGAGTAGCGTTTTGCGCATTGTTCTGCATTATGCTTGCAGACTCGGTTGCGTTTGTAAACCCAGCTGCATTTGCATTTTTAGTTTCGTCGGCCGAGCCAATAAAATGCTTTACGTTCGCTTTTGGCGCTTCAACATTTTTTGCATAAATTTGCGTTTTAACGTTTTCACTCGAATCCGTTCTAGTGCAAAGCAGGCGCGCAACAAGAATTTCAAGATTCATTCTAGGCGAAACAGCATTTGCCATCCCAGCAAAAGCATTATTTACGATTTCTGCCATTCTAGACAAGCTTTGCAAAGTGAGCTGACTTGACTGACGTTGCAAATCTTGCATGTCTTCTGGAGATAAATCCCCAAGCAAGTTTTTAGCACTATCTATTCCAGCAGAAGACAATAGCAATAAATCGCGCAAGCGACCAAGCAAATCTTCTACAAACTTGCGACTATCGAAGCCTCCAACAATAACTTTTTGCACAGTTTCGTAAAGTTTTGCTCCATCTTTTTCAATAAGAGCGTCAACAACATCCCCAATTAAGTTAGAAGGCGTAAATCCAAGAAGAGCAACTGCAGAATCTAGCGATATAACGCCATCTACGGACCCAATCATCAACTGGTCTAGCACAGAAAGAGTATCTCGCATTGATCCGCCGCCTGCTCGCATAGCAAGTCGAAGGACGCCTTTTTGCGCTTTAATTCCTTCTTTTTGGCAAATGTTTTCTAAATACGGACCCATTACTTCTGGTGGCACAAGTCTAAACGGGTAGTGGTGAGTTCTGGAGCGGATTGTTCCAATCACCTTATCTGGCTCAGTCGTAGCAAAAATAAACATAACGTGCTCGGGCGGCTCTTCCACAATCTTAAGCAAAGCGTTAAAGCCTTGAGGAGTTACCATATGAGCTTCGTCTAAAATAAAAATCTTATATCTATCTCTAGCTGGCGCAAATCCTGCGCGCTCGCGCAATTCTCTAGCGTCGTCAACACCGTTGTGGCTTGCTGCGTCTATTTCTACAACGTCTATAGAACCTGGACCGCCTGTTGCAAGATCTTTGCAGCTTTTGCATTTTCCGCATGGCTTAGAAGTTGGGCCTTGTTCGCAATTAATGCATCGCGCTAAAATTCGTGCCGAACTTGTTTTTCCACATCCGCGCGGACCAGAAAATAGGTACGCGTGCGTAATTTTGCCTTGATCAAGCGCTCTAATAAGCGGAATCGTAACCTGATTTTGACCAATAACACCTTCAAAAGTGTCTGGTCTATATCTTCGATACAACGCAAGTGCCATAACTATAACCTACCGCCAACTAGATATTAACTTAAATCCGCTTACTGTTTAAGCAAATCATCTGTTCCATTTTAAGCATCTAAGCACTAACATGCTAACGATGCGCACTCTACTACATGCTACATTATGGTTCACTCGCTACAATCAACTAAACCTGCTTTAGCGCTTACAGTTATTCTAGAGGCCATTGGAACGTGTAAAGGAACGCTTAATCTTAGCGATACATCGTTATCTTTTTCTACACAAGACTCGATTTTCGCATTGTTTGCTGTAGCTGTGTTTTGCGCGATTTTGCAAGCGTCTCCGTGCATGTTTTGTATAGCAACCGCTCCAGATATTGCGGATGCATTTGCTAACGCGTAGGCGCGATGTTTGGAAACAAGAATCGTTCCAATAACCGCACAAAGAACCAGAATAGAGCAGATTGCGGTTACTAATCCTATGCCAAGCATAGTTCCAGATCCGCAATCCGCTCCGCGTGAATGTTTAGTTTCTAAGCATTGCGTTATTAATCGCTTAGCTCTTTTTTGACTCATATTAAAACCTGACTAATGCGCGCTTCTACTTGCATTGGTAAAACCTTCAGCGGGTCTGGCACGACTGGGCAACTAACAACAATATTTGCCATATTTCCAACATATTCGACTTTTACAGAACTATTTTTTCCAGATACTTTATGCACTATGTTTTGAGCTTCTTTAGAATCGTGTGTAGATGCAATGTAATAGGCAACTTGGCCTGCTGCATCGTTGCAATTCATTGTATTTACTACTGATTTGCCTACAAAAATTAACACTATAGCAAGAATTGCAACTGTAGGTAGAATAATCGCAAATTCTGCGGTTACTGCACCTGAATCTTTAACATTTTTAATATTTTTAGCATCTTTAGTGAATTTAGTGCTTTTAGTGTGCTTGTAACTATTTATGCTCGTATTTTTTGCATTCCTTTTGTTGAAAATATTTAAAAACGTATAATTCTTCATTTTTCTCATTTCTTTCGCATTAGTGAATCTCCAATTAGTGTTTATGCTTAGTTATTTAGCATTCGTTTAATCTTGTTTAACTGAATCTTGTTTAATCTCATCAAATCTTGTTAAATATCAACAAGAGCTCAGAATGTTTCACACAATGTTTCACGCGTATATTCTTCTGTACATTAGCTAACGTGCAAAGCTCTTTTAACAAGTTCGCCAATAGCTTTTTGCACAGCTTCCGACTTAGCAATAGCAATAAGAACTGTTGCAAAAGCTGTAGCAGCTATAAGAACAACCGCATATTCTGCAGTAACTGCTCCTTCGTCTAGTTTCTTTAGACTGTTATTCAAGCGGTTTTTCATACTATTGCACGCCTGTTCTGCTTTAATCAATCCTTTGTTTGCGTTTATTGTAAACTCGCAACAAAGTTTTGAAAATGCTTTAGCAATTGTTTGCATGTTACTTACCTTCCTTTCTTTTATTTATTGTTTATTTTTTATTTATGTACCCAGTTTGGATACAAATTTTTTAAGTGCCATTTTTGCGCGCGACTATCAATCTGCAAAAACCTTTTATATTAGTGCATAAATGATGCAACTGTTGGCAAAATGCCAACAAAAATAAACGCTGGCAAAAAGCACAATCCAACTGGCAAAAGAAGTCGTACAGAAAGTTTAGAACTTTCTTTTTTTGCAACGTTCTTCATTGATTGCTCGTAGTTTTGCAAAACGGCGTTAAGTACTGGTACGGGGGAGCTTCCATAAATCCAAGATTCACGCAAAGAATTTTTTAGCCATGTGCTTAAAATCAAAGACGTGTAAGCGTTCTTATCTTTTTTACTAAAGCAAACATGTGGCTCACTCCAAGCTTCTCTCCAAGTGCTGCCCGAAATAAGCGCTTTAGAAACGCGACTTAGCCAAATTCCTTTTGATGCAGGCAAAGAACAACCAACTACGTCTAGCGCTCTAGTTATTGCAACACCACTTTTTAGTGCAACTATTATCATTTGCAAACCAAGAATCGGATCTATATCGCTTATTATGTTTTGTCTAAAATCGTAAGTGTTTTGCATAAAAACGCTCGGCTTAACAGCGCGCTCATAGAGCGAGCTAGATGCCATTTGCTTAGAAAAAAGTTTGCACAAAATAATTATGTATGCAACTAAAATAAGCCAAATAATAATTGCTCTTAGCATTTATCCTCCTTTACTGCATTAAGTTTTGACTAAAATACTTCTTAGATTATTTTTTTTTATTGCTGTTTTGTTCGCGTTTTAATTGCCATTAAAAGAAGCAGATTGCATTGCGTTTCTAGAATTTTTAAGAATGCGCGCAACCCAAATAACTCCAACCGCGTAAAATGCCATTCCAACGCTTAAAAGCGTATAACCTTTGTAGCTAGTAAAAATCATTAGTATTGGGTTTGCTCCCAAAAGCTGACCAGTTAAAAGAGACAAAAACGGTAGTGCAATAAGTAACTTAATAGTGGCTTTTGGCATTGCAAAAACTTCTGCGCTTAAGTCATCAACCCTTTTGTTTGCATAATAAGAATCCGCAACAGCTTGAACGCAATCTGCCATTGGGCAGCCAATCGAATTACTCAACTTGTATACACTCATAAGAGATTGCGCTATTTTACGAATGTCTTTTTGTTTTTTGGCATTTTTATAATTTTTTGTATTTTTTGTGTTCTTCGCGTTTTTGAAAGAGCTATCTAAGCTAGACTCTATTGTGCTTTCGCTTAGTCTAGAGTCAAACCACTGTAATATGGATTCTGCATTTATTTGTTTGTTGTATGCTTTGCGCGCATCGCCATTAACATTGCAATCGGAGCATACGCTAATAATCGACTCAAACGAAGCTCCCGATTTTAAAGATGCAACAAGAGATGCTAGCGACTCTTCAATACTCATGTTAAATCCTTTGTTAGCTCATTTTTTCTTGTTAGTTTGCTTGTTTTGCCTGTTTTGCTTTTTGATTGTTAAGCTCTTAAAACGATTTGCGAATTTAACGGTAAATGCCATTTAGATGAAAAATCTTTCCACGCTAAAGTGGCCTCTATTTGTGCGCCTTTAACTCTTAAAACAGGAACACCTTCCAGAGCGCCAGAATCATTAGATCTTAAAACTCCAAGCTCCTTTACAACGCGCATTCCATTTACTCGCTCAACGTGAATAACAACATCGAATGCATCTGCAGCAAGAGCGCAAAGTGCCATTGGCTCCAGCCCTGCGAGCAGACCAAGTGCCATTAATCGTGCTGGAACTTTTTGCACTTTATCCGCGTGCAAAGTCGTCATTCCGCCTTTGTGTCCGCATGTAAAAACGCGCAATAAATCAGCGATTTCTTTTCCTCTGCATTCTCCTAAAATGATTCTGTCGGGTCTCATTCGCAAAGTGGCTTTTACAAGCTCTTGTAAATCAATGCATCCTGCGCCTTCAACGTTTGCCTCTCTTGTTGCTAAAGAAACGTAATCGTTAGAAACGCATCCCAATTCCCTAGTTTCTTCAACAGTAACTATTCTGTCTTTTGGATTACAAGAAGCTAACAGAGCCTTCATAAGTGTTGTTTTTCCCGAACCCGTGCTACCTGTAATCAAAATATTTGCGCGACTTTCAACAAGTAAATAAAGAATTCTAGATAGTTCAATTGGAAACATGCCTTTGCTACTAAGCTCCGTTAAACAATAGTGTTTTAACGCGGGGAAACGAATCGAAATAGCAGCTCCGCTCAAAACTATTGGTGCAATAAGAGCGTGAATGCGCACGCCAAGTGGGCTAGAAGCGTCTGCAATCGGGCATGCGTCGTCTAATCGTTTACCCAATTGAGCACAAAGCCAGACTGCATATTCGCGCAAAACGCTGGGATTATCAAACGGGATTCTTGGATTGTATTCATTAAGTCCCAGACCAAAGTCTGCCCAAACTCTTCCCTCGTCTGTAACAACAATATCCGTTACATTCGGATTATCTGCAATATCTTGCAAAATTCCAAAATCAATATCTTGTAAAGCCATGCCTACCACCCACTATTTTTGAAAATCTGCCAAACGCATAAGAAGAATCACCTTGTGTACTAGATGCCATTAAACCCGATTTGCGCGAGTCGCCAAGCAGCCATACGGTGATTTTTTCTACCGCACTTTGCGCGCATTTTGGTATGCTTCTAATCCCATATCCGCCAATTATGTCTTCGTACATCTTAGAATCGTGACCAATTGGGCCTTCTACATTGCAAAGCAAATAATCACAAGCTTCTGTAATCTCTACTGGGCAAAATCTGCTAGAAAGCCCGCGTGGATTTAAGCCTGCAACAATATAAGTTAGATTCTCGGCGTAATTTTTATGATCCGACTCTAGATTTTTTAGATGCGCTCGCAATCGAGCTAAACCTAAAACGCTAAGCTCCGATGCAAAAATTGTTGGAACATTCGCTAGAGTTGGAAGACTTTGTAAAAGCCTTCTTGCCGAAAATCCAGATCCAATATCTACAATCACAACGTCGCAAGCTTTAGCAAGACCTCTAATTGCAGCCTCAATAACCCACGGCTTAGGCTCCTGATTTTTCCAAGGAGAATAGGCCAAAATATCCACGTTGTTCCAGTGCAAAAGCTCGCAACGCAAAACGTAGCCGTCTAATCTTCCTAAAGGAGCTTGAACCTCTTGCAATCTTCTGCCTTCGTCTTGCTCTAATCCAAGCAAAACATCTAAACCGCCATTAGAAATATCTGCGTCGATTAAAGCTACAACGTATTTTTTACTAGCAATATTACTTGCAAGAAGTGCAAGAGTAGTACTTAAGCCAATTCCGCTATTTGCTGCTGAACCAATTACAACATTTTTTGGAAAAGGCTTTAGTGAATAGTTCAAGCTTCCAGTAGTTTCTTGAGCAACACTATTGTCTTTAAGAACACGATTATTTATAACGCCAAAATCTTTGTTAAACGTAGGATTTTCAGCCAGTTCATAACTGCGATTAAAAGATGCAATAACAGTTGAGTCGTTAACATTGTTAGACTGATTAATGGCGTTTTTAAGCGCACTCGCCTGCGGAGGGTACGTGTTAAGTACCCTAGCGGCGCACGAAGGCGCATCGTAGTTATCAATACTCATATTGCTCATGCAGCTATTGAATCGCATACAAAATAAATAAGCAATACTTTTGTAAGAATGTGGTTAAAGGCTCAATAAACGTTGCAAATCCGCCAAAAAGTTATCCACATTGCTGTTTTAGCGTATTTTTGTACAAGCGTATAAGCGTATTAACGCACAAGTTTTGGATTGGAAGCCATGTACCTTTCCAGAAGTTCGCCATAGATTGGCTTAGTGTGCAAAATATCGGATACAAGAAGCGCAATAAAAGCAGATGCAGCAACTGGAAGAGTGTGAATCATTGTTCCCGACATTTCTACAGTTAGCAAAATCGAAGTAAGCGGAGCTTTTACAGAAGCAGAAAGCGTGCCAGCCATAACACACACTGTAAAAATTGGCATTAGCTTTGCGTCAATGCCAAGAATCGGAATGCTTATTATTGCGCGAGAAGCAACGCCGCCTGCAAGAGCGCCGACAGCAAGAATTGGCATAAAAATTCCGCCAGGCGCTCCGCATCCAAAACTTGTAGAAGTAAATAGCATTTTTGCAACAAACAGAATGCACAAAAGCGCTATGCTTGCTTTTCCATATTCAGAGAGCTTAACAAGATTCGAGCCTCCGCCAAGAACGTCTGGCAAATATAAGCCAACAGGAATTGCGATTAAACATGCTACAGATACTGGAGCCCACTTTGGCAAATATTTATACAGCGTTTGTAATCCAAGTAAGGATCGATTCATTAAAGAGCCAATAAGTCCCGCAAAAATGCCAAGCGGAATCAGCCAAAAATGAAGTGCCATTGGTAAGTCTGGAATACGTCCAAAGTCTAAAACAGGCCTAAGTCCAAAGCATGTTTGAGACACAAAGTCCGCGCAAATAGATGCAGCAGCAGCTCCCATAAGAACAGTAGAAGACAATCCGTGTTGAACTTCTTCCATAGCAAACATAAGCCCAGAAAGTGGAGCGCTAAATGCTGCAGATAAGCCAGCTGCCGCTCCAGCAGTTACAACATAATGCTCTTGAGTATCGTTTTTATTGCCTTTTCTAAAGATACGAGACATCATTTGCGCGCCACAAGCTCCGATTTGAATCGAAGGGCCTTCGCGCCCAAGAGACAAGCCAAATAGCGAACCCAACAATCCGCCTACAAATCGAACAGGCAAAATAGTGTTCCAACACATTTTTAGACCGCGTTGAACGTATCCAACAACTTGTGGAATGCCGCTTCCAGACGCCATGCTTTCTTTGCGACTCATCCACCCAATAAAGAATCCAGCAACAATCGCAAAAGCTACGCACGGCACAATCCAAAGCATGTTTTGCAGCATTCGCGCATACATCCATCGCGCAAAATCGGTTCCGTACTCAATTCCAAGTCTGTAAGTTGCTACAAGCGCGCCAGAAACAAGGCCAACAACTACGCCTGCAAGAACCATCTTCCATCTAAGATGCTTAAGCGTTTTAAGAATGCGATCCGAAAAGTCGCGCAAAAAGTCGCGTATAAAACCGCCTACGTTCTTTAAAGTCACAATAAACCTATTCTTAAATCAAATCGCAAACAAATACACAAAGCATTTTAACATTTTAATAACACAATAAACGTTAATTAATAAAATACGTTAATTAATAAATAAAATACGTCAATTAATAAAATTAAAAACTAAGACTTTAGAAGTAAAAACATTACAAAACACGGTCCAGCGTATGCAATAAATGCGCATAAGAATGGCACTATTAGTTCGCTAACAAAAAGCCATAGTCCAAGCTTGATTTTCTTTAGCTTAAACAGGCTTACGACTTCTAAGATTGCGGTTGAAAACGTTGAAAATCCGCCTAAGAATCCCAAAGCGCAAGTGTAAACAATAGCTGAAGCAAAAGTTAAATTGTATATAATTGCAGAACTTAGGTATGTAACTAAGCCCATTATAAAAGATGCAAAAGCGTTGATTAGCAAAGTTGCGATTGGAAAATCGTGGCTATAAACTCGCCCGATTGCGTCAGATATTGCGCAACGGAGCATTGCGCCAAGTCCTGCAAAAACAAGAGGCAGCAAAAAAAGAACGTATGTGTAAAACATCATTTTGCGCCGCCTTTGTTATTAAAAGCAGAAAATTTATCTCCAATTAAGCTTCCAGCAAGAGCCGCTAAAATGCCAAAAATCATAGAAAACGCCATAATGGCAATTACTTTTACAATGTTCATTGCGGTAAATGCGGAATATGCGCCTTCAAAAGCAAAAGTAGACATTGTTGAAAGTCCGCCGCAAAATCCTGTGCAAAAACCGTATTTTATTAAGTCTTTGTTCTTGCTGCGCAATCTTTGTGCAACAATCGAACTCGCTAAAGCAAGAATAAAACATGCCAAAATGTTAGACAAAAGAGTTGCAAAAGTAAAGCGGCTAAAAAGCATAGAATATCCCGAGTCCCAATGCATGCCGTACGTAAAACCACCTATTTCACTACGCACAAAAGCGCCAAGCAATCCACCAATAAACACAACAAAATATGTTTTTGCACCAAGTGATTTATGCTGGCGCTTTTTAGGCAAGTCTGGGCGATTTTTTCTCGGAACACTCATATTTTTAGCCGCCTTAAATCGCATTAAATTACTATTTAATAGCCACTAATCAATCAGCGAATGAACGCTAATAATGTGATCGCGCTGAGGGCCAGTGCCAATTGCAGAAATGCGGCATCTGGAAAGCTCTTCCAAGCGCTTTACATAGCTTTGAGTGTTTGCAGGCAAGTCTTCAAACTTGTGCACTTTAGAAATATCCTCACTCCAGCCTGGAAGCATCTCGTAAACTGGCTTAGCGCTAGCAAACAAAGACTGATCTACTGGCATCTCGTTTACGCGCTCAACACTTCCGTCAGTTAAAGTTACATCGTAAGCTACGCAAACTGGAATCTCTTTTAAGCCAGTCAAAACATCTAGCTTTGTAAGAACAATATCAGTTAAGCCATTTACGCGAGTAGCATAACGGCTAACAACGGAATCAAACCATCCGCATCGGCGAGGGCGGCCAGTAGTTACGCCATATTCGTGACCTTGCTCGCGTAGCCAATCGCCGCTTTCGTCCAAAAGCTCCGTAGGGAATGGGCCTTCGCCAACGCGCGTAATATAAGCCTTAGCAACTCCGATTACGCGATTAATGCGAGTAGGACCAACGCCCGTACCCGTGCAAGCGCCTCCAGCTGTAGGATTAGAAGACGTTACAAATGGGTATGTTCCGTGGTCAACGTCTAGCATAGTTGCCTGGCCGCCTTCAAAAAGCACGGTTTTACCATTTTCCATTGCCTGGTTTAGCACAAGCGAAGTGTCGGCAACGTATGGCTTTAAGCGCTTTCCGAGTTCTACGAGCTGGCTTGTAACGGCATCAATATCAATTGGGTGCTGGTTGTAGAGCTTAACAAGCATTTGATTCTTTTGATGCAAGCTGGCTTCTACTTTATCTCGCAAATGATCCGCGTTAAACAAATCGTGTACGCGAATACCAACGCGATTAATCTTATCGGCATAAGTCGGGCCAATTCCGCGGCCAGTTGTGCCAATCTTATGTTTTCCAAGGAATCGCTCTGTAACTTTATCGATTACGCGATGATACGGCGTAATAACATGCGCTGACTCGCTAACAAGCAGCTTCGAGCAGTCAACGCCGCGTGATTCTAGCGCGTCAATCTCTTCAAAAAGAACCTCTGGGTCTACAACAACGCCGTTTCCAATAACAGGAGTTACGTTTGGGCTGATTATGCCGCTAGGAAGTAAGTGCAATGCGTAAGATTCGTTTCCTACAACAACAGTGTGGCCAGCATTATTGCCGCCATTAAAACGTGCAACAATATCTACCTTAGAACCAATTAAATCAGTTGCTTTACCTTTGCCTTCGTCACCCCATTGAGCGCCAATAAGCACAATTCCAGGCATGCTGAACCTCCATTTTTGAGCTAACGTTGCCCAAATAAACACAATTCCTACGTGTTAAGATTAGCGCAAAGCCAATACCGAATAATGCTAAATAATGCTGAATAATGCCAAATAATATTTGCGATTACACTATTTTAGAGCTTTTCCAGCAGAGCCTAGCTGCACGCAGGCTTCAACAACACGCTGAGCCATTGCTTTTTCTGCCTCTTTGCCCCAAGACCTTGGATCGTAGAGCTTTTTGGCACCAACTTCGCCGTCGATTTTAAGAACGGAATCGTAGTTATGGAACATGTGGTCGGCGATTGCGCGCGTAAAAGCGTATTGCGTATCTGTGTCAATATTCATTTTTACAACGCCATATTTTACAGCTTGCGCAATTTCTTCGGCTGTAGAGCCAGACCCGCCATGGAACACTAGCAAGAATGGTTTTGTTGGCACGCCAAACTTGCGATTACACAAATCAAGCTTGTATTTGTTGTATACAGCGCTTTGAATGTTGTCTAATAACTGCGGCCTAAGCTTAACAACGCCTGGCTTGTAAGCTCCATGCACGTTTCCAAACGTAAAAGCGGCCATGTATTTTGCGCGGTCCTCTAAACCTAATCGCTCAACAACGCGCATAGCATCTTGGGGAGTGGAGTACAGCTTTTCGTCAATATCTGCTCTGTGGCCGTCTTCTTCGCCGCCAACTGCGCCAATCTCAATCTCTAAAATCGTGCGTGCTTTTGCAGACTCTTCCAGTAATTCTTCTGCAATATCTAGATTGTGCTCAAGCTTAACTGTGGAACCATCCCACATATGCGACTGAAAAATCGGCTCTTTGCCGTTCGCAACTTGATCTGCTTCATAAGCTAAAAGTGGCCTAATCCAATCGTCTAAATAGGCTTCTGCACAATGATCTGTGTGCAATGCAACCGTAATGTTTGGGTATTGTGCAGCAACTTGATGCGCGAATTGCGCAAATGCGATTGATCCAACAACGCGATTATTTACGCACTGGCCAGAAAAATATGCGGATCCGCCAACAGACACTTGAATAATGCCGTCACTTTGAGCTTCGGCAAATCCTTGTAGTGCTGCGTTTAAGGTCTGTGTGCTAGTAACGTTAATCGCAGGGTAGGCGTATCCACCTTTGCTGGCTGCATCAAGCATTTGTGCGTAACGTTCAACGGTTGCAATAGTCATATTTTTATTATGACTCTAAGCGCGCATATTTTTATATTTTGCTATATTTTTTACTATTTTTGATTAAATTTGTATTTATTTTTGACTATTTTTGATTTCTTGATGGCGTTTTTTTGCCGCCGCTACTACAAAATGTAGATACTCTAGCGCGATTTCTTCTTTTAATCCAGATTCTTCAGCAATTTTTTTAAGTCGATTCGCCTGGCGATTTTCCCTAGACTTATCTTCTGTAGCAAGCTTTGCGCGAGCTTTTATTTCTCCGACTTTTTCCGTAACTTTAAAGCGCTCTGCTAGAAGCGAAACAATTGCATTGTCAATATTGTCAATCGACTGACGCAGCGCAAAAATCTCATTCATTGAATCGTTGCAATCGTTGCAATCACTATAATCGCTGCAATCGTTGCAATGTGATTCATCAAAATGTTCGCGCGCGTCAATCGACTCTTTAGAAAAGTTGAACATGCTATTTTTAGTCAAAATAAGTTTGCAAAACCATTGTTGTTTCTGTGCTAACTGGAACAACACGATGAATTGTGTTGATTAGTTCTTCTAGCTTGCTAGGAGTTGCAACGCGAACAACAAGCATAAAGCTTGGGCTTCCAGTAATCGAATAGCATGCTTCAATGCCGTCAATGTCTTTCAACTTGGTTGGAACGGAAGCTTCTTGCTCAAAATCAAGAGGCGTAACCGCCACAAATGCGCTTACTGGCAAGCCTCTGCGCTCGTAGTCAATCAAAGCGCGATATCCAGGTATTATTCCTTTGCGCTCGAGCTTTTGAACTCTGGATTGCACAGCGGAAACAGACAGTCCAGAAGCTTTAGCTAGCTTGGTTAATGTTGCACGGCCATCGTGCTCAAGAATATCTACAATAATTGCATCCGTAGAATCTATTGGAGCAACTGTGCTCGCGCTGGTTTCTAAGCCAGAAGGAATATTATTTTCAATCCTATGAGAGTTTCCCGTCATGCGATCTCCATCCTCATACAGCGCCACCAAAATCTTTGTTTTGCTTCTTCGACTTTAGCTGCGCCCCCTGCAGTCTCTTCAATCGTATCGTATTTTTTAATGAAAAAGAACAAAATTAGATAAAAAATCACGGTTTTTCACATTATTTAACACATGTTTACATATATAAACTTTTGACCATTCTATTTTTATGTATGTTTTTGTATGTTTTATGTATGAGATTATTAAAAATGCCTCCCGATTATTAAATCAAGAGGCATTTAATTTAGATTTTTATTTTATACGTAAATTTTACGCGTAAAGTTTATGCGATTGCGCCTGTTCCGCCATTTGTGGAATTGTTGGCTTGCTGAACAATAGCCGCAAGAAAATCGCGATTAGAAGCGGTCTTCTTTAAGCGCGGAACCAAAGTCTGATAAGCCTGTTCTGGCTCCAGTCCGCCAAACAATCGCCTCAATCGATAAATAATCGGCAACTCTTGAGCAGGAGTAATCAACTCTTCGCGGCGCGTGCCAGAAGAATTAATGTCTACAGCTGGGAACAGTCGCTTATCTGCCAAATCGCGGCTCAAACGAAGCTCCATGTTTCCAGTGCCCTTAAACTCTTCGAAAATAACTTCATCCATCTTTGAACCAGTTTCCACCAAAGCAGAAGAAATAATAGTCAAAGAGCCGCCATTTTCAATGTTTCGTGCTGCGCCAAAGAATTTCTTAGGAGGGTAAAGCGCTTGAGCATCTACGCCGCCAGAAAGAATGCGTCCAGAAGCAGGAGCAGCAATATTGTATGCGCGAGCAAGGCGAGTCATGGAATCAAGAAGAACAACAACATCTTGGCCAAGCTCTACAAGCCTCTTAGCGCGCTCAATCGCAAGCTCTGCAACAGTAGTGTGGTCTGATGCTGGGCGGTCAAATGTAGAAGAAATAACCTCACCCTGAACAGTGCGCTCCATGTCGGTAACTTCTTCTGGGCGTTCGTCTACAAGAACAACCATCAAATGTACTTCTGGATTGTTAACAGCAATCGCGTTAGCAATATTTTGCAAAGTGATTGTTTTACCAGCCTTAGGAGGCGAAACAATCAAACCACGCTGACCCTTTCCAATAGGCGCCACAAGATCAATGATTCTGCCAAGCATGCGATTTGGCGTAGTCTCTTGCTTTAAGCGTTCATTCGGATACAAAGGTGTGAGCTTAGCAAATTGTGGGCGATTTTGAGACTCTTCTACGCTCATGCCGTTAATGCTGTCAACACTTTGCAAAGGAACGAACTTTTGACGCTGATTCCTGCGATCTCCCTCGCGAGGAGCGCGAATAGAGCCTTGAACCGCATCTCCCTTGCGTAAGCCGTACTTTTTGATTTGGCTCATAGAAACATAAACGTCATTTGGACCAGGTAAATAGCCAGAAGTACGCACAAATGCGTAAGATTCAAGCACATCTACAATGCCAGCAACTGGAACAAGCTCTTCTTTTGACTCTTCGCGGCGTGGAGCTTGCTCGTGAATCTCGTGCTCTTCGCGAATCTCGGAGCGTTCCGCACGTTCAGTACGTTCCGCTTTAGAATCGTAGTCGTCTCTAGTGCGTCGCGTTCTGCGCTGGAATCTATCAGATCTTTCTGCTTTAGAAGTGTAATCATTTTCTTCGCTAGAGCGAGTAGACATACGCATTCTGCGCGATTCCGAGTTGCGGTTAGCGTTTGGAGCAGAAGACTTTTCGCTTGGCAAAGTGGCAAGAATCTGATCTAAATTAGCATCCACTTCGTCTGTTTTAGCAAAATTACTACCATTATTTTGTTCAGTGTTTACGCTTGCATTTGTACGAGCGTTATCTTCTCTCGTAACATTTGCAGAGCCTTCTTTGCGATATCGATGAGTCTGATTTTCGCGCGCAAAATTGCGATGACGCTCACCTCTATTTTCATCGCTTGAATCAGAAGAATCATTAAAATCGCGATTCGCGTCAATGCTCGAGCGGAGTTCAAAAGAAGATGAATTGTTTTGCGTTTCGTCGTCGCCTTGAGAAACACGATTTATTCGTAAAGTGCTTTTAGGAACATGAACGCTAACACCAGCTGGAGCATCCCCACCATTGCGCGCAGCAGTTAGCGTAGCAACCAAATCTGGCTTGCGCATTGTAGACGTACCGCGTAGACCCATTTGCTTCGCAAGATCCTTAAGCTCCGAAAGCTTCATATCATCAAGATTTTGGCTTGTTGCCACAGTTATGCCTTTCCCTAACTCCAAGATAGATTGCTTGGAGCTTTACGTGGAAGATTACGGAAAATCCGTTGTGAATATAACGACAAACACATATCAATGTATATTAGTCGCTGATAAATGTATGCTACTACACTCGTAAGACTCACAACACACGCGTGGCAGGGTATGCACTATATGCGCGATATACGCGAATACGCTACAAACGCTACTTCTTTTCGTGATACGATTTTTCGGTATTAACAGACCAAACGTTATCTTTAGACTTCTTACCACTATTGATGTTTTGAACAGCTTCAATAGCAGTTGCCATTGAGTGATCCTGGTTATTGTAGCGATGCTGGCCATTTCTACCAACACAATACAAGTTGCCAAAACCGTCTAAGTACTTAACAAGATCAGGCATTTGAGCGTAAGTGTCAAAGTAAGCAGGGTAGGCCTTTGGAACGCGTTCGCGATGAGCATCTAAAACGTCGTCTTCGCTGTCAATAACTTGCATGCGAATCAACTCGTCAATGGCGTTTTTGCGAGCTTCTTCGTCGCTCATATTCCAAAAATCGTCGCCTTCGCTGCAGAAGTATTCAAGGCCAATCCAAACAGTATTATCAACATCTTTAACAAGGTAAGGGCTCCAGTTGTTAAAGATTTGCAAGCGTCCAACCTTGTAGCCAGGGTCTTGAACGTAAATCCAGCAATCTGGCACAATAGGAGGGTTGCCAAGCGTTGGAATATCTGTAGTATTTCGCAAACGCATGCGCTTAACAAGCAAGCCAACAGTCACAAAATCGCGGTAAGGCAAGCCTGCTGCAACTTTTTGCAAGTCTTGTGGAACTTCTGCATTTGCATCGCCATTCGCGCCTTGCTCAATAGAAGCAACCAAATCTTTAATTGGCATAGACGAAATAAACTGATCTGCACGAAGCTCACTGCGCTCGCCATTTTGATTTTCAACAACAACACTGCAAATCTTGCCATCCGCTTGCTTTATGGCAACAACTTTAGATCCTGTTAAAACAGTAGCGCCATTTTCGCGGCAACGGCGTTCAACAGTCTCCCAAAGCTGACCTGGACCAAGCTTAGGGTACCAAAATTCCTCAATTAAAGAAGTCTCAACTTCTTTCTGACTTGCCTTATTCTTAGGCATAAGCTTAGAAATAGCGTTCTTCAAAACTTCAACAATGCTCAAACCTTTAACGCGCTGAGCACCCCAATCGGCAGAAATCTGGCTTGGATGCCTTCCCCAAAGCTTCTCGGTATAGCCCTCAAAGAACATGGAATACAGCTTTTTGCCAAAGCGATTAATGTAGAAGTTTTCGAGGTTTGTTTCTGGCAACTTGTGAATCATGGACCAAAGGTAGCTAAAACCAACCTTCATTGTTAGCGTAAAGCCCATAGATCGTAAGGTGGATGCCGAAAGAGAAATAGGGTAGTCGAAGAAATGATGATTCCAGAAGATTCTAGAAACACGATGACGCTTAAGCATAACTTCATCTTCGACTTCTGGGTCTGGGCCTCCAGCCTCTAAATCGTGATGCCTGCCAAGCTTCTTATCGTCGTAAGAAGGAGCGCCCTGAAGAGGCAGCATATCTCGCCACCATTGCATAATGCGATCGTCTTTAGAGAAGAATCGGTGTCCGCCAATATCCATGCGATTTCCGTTGTATTTTACGGTGCGAGAAATGCCACCAAACTCGCTGGTTGCCTCAAGAACAGTCACATCGTAGCGGCTAGAGCCGCCATCTTTTACAAGCTCCCAAGCTGCCGTCAACCCTGCCGGACCGCCACCAATAATCACTACAGATTGTTTCTGGGATTGTGTATCAGCCAATTTTCCTCCATAACTAAAAACCGCTTTATAAAGTCAAAAACGCAAAATTGCAAGCACGTATTTATACTGAAATCTAAATATAAGCTTTACTATTATACTCTTATCACGCGATAGATTCTGGAATATCAATATCTGTTTTTTGTACTTCTTCCACATTTACGTCTTTAAACGTAACAATACGAACGTTTTTTACAAATCGCGAAGGGCGGTAAACATCCCACACCCAAGCGTCTGTTAATTGCACGTCAAAGTACACGTCTTGACCTGCGGAGCGCACGTTAAAATCAACCTTATTTGCCAAGTAAAATCGGCGTTCTGTTTCTACAACGTACGTAAAAAGCTTAATAACGTCACGATATTCCTTGTATAACGCAAGTTCGGCGTCTGTTTCGTAATTGTCGAGGTCTTCGGCGCTCATTGCTTCCCTTCCGTTGGCGTGATTTGCGTATTTGATGTAGCTTTATTCGCTGCGTCGTCTTCTTGAGCACGCTTGCGGCCTCGTCCTATAATACGCCACCATGCGCGCTTAGAGGAATTATCCGTGTGCTTAACACTATGCTCGGCCTTATCGGCCGTTAACGACTTGCGCGAATCGCCATTTTTAACTGGGATTGCAATCGAATGTTCGTGCGCGCTTAAAGCTTCGCAAACGCCAGGATTATCTTCAATAACGTGTAGTCCAAAAGCGTCTAGCGAGCGAATCGCATCGTACTCGTCTACAAGAGTGTCCATTACTACAAAATCTTGATATTTTTGGCTTTGAGAATCCCACAAAGCGTCGCGAGATGTTCCAGTTTTCATAAAGCCAAGCGACTGATATACCGAAAGTGAGCGCGCGTTTGCTGCAGGAACACCAACCCAAATCCTGTGTAAAGCAAGCCCCACCTCGCTTGGCGCAAAACCGTAAGTCATAACTCTAGGCATTGCATCCCTAGAATACCCACGACCCCTATAGTCGCGTCCTAGAATCACCTGGATCCTAGCGGATTTAGACCAACCGTCAATGTCAATTAAAAATATCATTCCAATAATATTGCCATTAGCGTTTTCGGAGTCATCAATAAAATCTGGCACAATTGACCATGCGATTGTTGGGCGCGATTGAGCGTCGCCAGCGGCGGCATACTGATTAGATTTTTCCTCATTGATTCCAGCCGAAGACCATTGCACAGAACGATTTACCCACGCATGAACCATGGCGCGCTCTGATTGTGAATCTTTGCCTGTTATAACGGCCGCTCCATCAAAAGCGCGCAATGCGTCCATTTGCGCCAAATCTTCGATTGTTGCTGGCCTAAGACGTGCCATTTCACCGCGGATTGGCGGAATCGTAATATTTTCTGGCAGCTCGCGGTGGCTTGTAGAATCAGCATTGAATCCTTGCATATTCACCTTTTTCGTACAATCGACTTACGTGTTACAAAGCTTACAAAAAGCGTTACAAGAGCAGTAAAAACAGCGTTATAAAATCGCACTTTTTGCACCCTATACAATGCTATAAAACACAAAGTTAAAATGCAAAGCATAAAGCGCAAAAAGTGCAAAGTAAAAGCTAATCTAAACTAGCCTTTGATTTTTGCCATTACAATCTTAGTAACGGCCTTAGCGTCTGCTTGACCCTTAGTTGCACGCATAACGGCGCCAATAATTGCGCCCATCGGCTTCATATTTCCAGACTTAAGCTTTTCCGCAACCTCTGGGTCGGCTGCAAGAGCAGCGTCAACAGCGGCTTCCAAAGCGCCATCGTCGTTCATAACCTTAAATCCGTGCTTATTAACAACTTCATCAGGCTTGCCCTCGCCAGCCAAAACGCATGCAACAGTTTGCTTAGCGAGCTTATCGTTAAGCTTACCGTCTGCAATTAGCTTTTCAACTTGCGCCACATCTTGCGGAGTAATAGGCAATTCTTCCAAAGTTACGCCACGAGTGTTTGCTTCGCGAGCAAGCTCACCAAGCCACCACTTTTTAGCGCCAGCAGCACTTGCGCCAGCCTTAACGGTTTCTTCAACCAAATCAAGAGCATCCGCGTTAAGAATATCTCGCATTTCAAGATCGCTAATGCCCCATTCGCTTTGCAAACGGTTACGGCGCTCGCGAGGCATTTCTGGCATTTGTGCCTTCATGCGCTCAATATGCTCCTTAGTGATGTGAAGCATAACCAAATCTGGGTCTGGGAAGTAGCGATAATCGTCGGCGTCGGACTTTACTCGGCCGCCAGCAGTAGTCTGAGTTGCCTCATCCCAGTGACGAGTCTCCTGCAAAATCTCGCCGCCTTCGCTCAAAATAGCAGCCTGGCGACGAATTTCGTATTGAAGCGTCTTTTCGATTCCGCGGAATGTGTTCACATTCTTAGTTTCCGAGCGCGTACCGAATGGATCGGTTGGCTTTCTGCGGAGCGAAACGTTTACGTCTGCGCGCATATTGCCCTGCTCCATGCGAGCGTGGGAGATGTTAAGCGCGCGAACAATATCGCGAATAGCGCGCATGTATGCGCCTGCGATTTCTGGAGCGCGGCTACCCGCACCTTCGATTGGCTTAGTTACAATCTCGATTAAAGGAACGCCTGCGCGATTGTAATCAACCAAAGAATGATTTGCGCCTTCAATACGGCCGTCAGCGCCGCCAACGTGCGTATTCTTACCAGCATCATCCTCAATGTGAGCGCGCTCAATCGGAACGCGGAACACAGTGCCATCTTCCAGCTCAACATCCAAGTAGCCATTGCCATTAGTAGGCTTATCGTACTGGGAAATCTGGTAATCGCGAGGCATATCTGGGTAGAAGTAGTTCTTACGAGCGAACTGGCTCCACTTAGCAATTTCGCAATGCAGCGCCAAACCGAGCTTAATCGCGTAATCAACTGCAGTCTTGTTTACAACTGGCAAAGAGCCTGGCAAACCAAGGCTTACAGGAGTTAGCTGAGTATTTGGCTCGCCACCAAAAGATACTTCTGCTGGGCAAAACAGCTTTGTGCGCGTGCTAAGCTCAACGTGAGTTTCCAAGCCGAAAACTGGGTCAAACTGCTCCACAGCATCGGCGTATTTCATAAGTTTTTCAGCCATGAGAATCCTTCTTATTTAAGCTTTATTTCACTTTACTTAGCCAATGAATCGAGCCAACCAGCTTTAAGCGACTTCCAGATTGGGCCGCTCCACTTTTCTTCGAGCGCTGCTTCCAACGCTGCTGCAGGCTTGTACATCTTTTCATCATGGCATTGCGGAGCAATAATCTGAATGCCAACAGGCAAGCCATCATCGCTCAAGCCAGCTGGGAGGCTCAAAGCTGGAACGCCAGCCATGTTTGCAGGAATCGTAGCAATATCGTTCATGTACATGGAAAGTGGATCGTTCATCTTCTCGCCAAACTTGAATGCCGTTGTAGGGCTTGTTGGGGAGACTAGAACATCTACCTTATTAAACGCTTCTTCAAAGTCGCGAATAATAAGCGTACGAACTTTTTGTGCAGAGCCATACCAAGCGTCGTAGTAGCCAGCGGAAAGTGCGTAAGTTCCGAGAATAATACGGCGCTTTACTTCGTCGCCAAAGCCAGCTTCGCGAGTTGCAGCCATCATGTTTGCAGCAGTTTGAGGCTTATCTGCTGGTGGCATTACGCGCAAACCGTAGCGCATTCCGTCGTAGCGAGCCAAGTTGGAGCTAACTTCGGAAGGCATGATTATGTAGTATGCAGATAGCGAGTAAGGGAAGTGAGGGCAGGAGACTTCTGTTACTTCTGCGCCCATATCTTTAAGCAATTGCACAGCCTCATTAAAGCGTGCTTCAACGCCTGGCTGGAAGCCTTCGCCGCTAAGCTCTTTAACAAGACCAACCTTTACGCCCTTCAAATCGCGGCGAGCGCCCTCGCGCGCAGCCTGAGCCATTGGAGGAACAGGAGCTGGAATCGAAGTGGAATCGCGCTTATCGTTGCCGCCAATAATCTCTTGCAAAAGTGCAGAGTCAAGAACGGTACGAGAAACAGGGCCAATCTGGTCTAGAGAGCTTGCCATGGCGATTGCGCCAAAACGGCTAACTCCGCCGTAAGTTGGCTTTGCGCCGACTGTACCAGTTAAAGCGCCTGGCTGACGAATGGAACCACCAGTATCTGTACCCAAAGCAATAGGGGCTTCGAATGCAGCAACAGCAGCTGCAGAACCGCCGCCAGAACCACCAGGAACGCGCTCAGTATCCCAAGGATTGCAAGTAGTTTGGTAAGCGGAATGCTCGGTAGAAGAACCTTGAGCAAACTCATCCAAATTAGTCTTGCCAAGAATTGGCATGCCAGCTGCCTTGAGCTTTTCAATAACAGTAGCGTCGTAAGGTGGAACCCAGCCTTCAAGAATCTTAGAGGCTGCAGTAGTAGGAATGCCCTTAGTAACAATCATGTCTTTAATGGCAATTGGAACGCCTGCAAGCTCAGGTAAGCCTTCAGCTTCGCCATTAGCATTCTTTTTATCAAAGGCATCTGCTTGTTCAAGTGCAACATCTGCAGAAACATGCAAGAATGCTTTGATTTCTGGCTCAGCTGCTTCGATTACTGCCAAGTGAGCTTCAACAAGCTCGCGGCTAGAAACTTCTTTAGCTTTTACAGCTTTTGCCATATCGGCAGCAGAAAGCTTTACTAAATCTTGAGTATTAGTCATGTTTATTCCTCCCCCAAAATTCGAGGTGCTACAAACATGCCAGACTCACTTCTAGGAGCGCCAGAAAGCGCTTCTTCTTGAGTCAATGGCGTAGCAGGCTCGTCTGGGCGCAAATACGCTTCAAGAGGTACTGGATTTGCAGTAGGTGGCACATCTTCGCCAGCAACTTCCTGCACTTTGTTAATAGATTCTGCAATGACGTTTAATTCGCCTTGCAAGCGACTGATTTCTTCGTCGCTAAGCGCAATCTGGGATAGAACGCCCAGATGCTCAATTTCTTCGCGTGTGAATGTTGGCATAACCTCAACTATATGTGTGATGCGTGACCTTTGCTATAGCAAAAATTATGCAAAAAGGGCTTTATCTTGTAGTCAGTTACGAGATAAAGCCCTTATTATTTTTGCAAAATATTATTTGCAGAATATTTTAATATTTTAGATATCGCGATGCTTTTCAATTACGTAACCAATTGCGTACATAACTACACCCCAAGCAAGAACCACTAAACCGGACTGCCACCATGTGAAAACATATGCGTTTGGTGGAAGTTGCAGCCCAGAATTAGCGGAGGCTCCTAAGAATTGGCTTACAGCACTGCCTGGCAAAATCTGAATAAGTATTGAAGTCCACTTCGCAAAATTGCTTGCAAGCATAATAATGCTAACAATGGTCTGCAGAATCACCACGGCTCCAATAACGCACATAATTCCGCCAGCAGTTGACTTGCAAATCATGCCAAAACCGTAGGCCATTGCTGACACAACAACCATAATTGCAGGAGAGCCAAGGAACAGAGTAAGCGGCAATTTCCACACGTTGCTTCCCGATAATCCGGAAATGTTATCTCCCATAAAAGCTAATTCTGCAGCAGCTAAAGAAACTGCCATTGCAATAAGTTGGGCTACAAAAACATAGATTGCAACCGCAATAAACTTAGCCGTAAAGAACATACCCCTTTTAGGTACAGCAGTAAGAGAAGCCTGAATCGAAGTTGTAGAATGCTCCGCGGTTACAGCAAGCACTGCAAAAATTGCCAAAACAATCAAAGATACAGAAGCAAAGCTAATAACTAAGTGGAAAATGCTATCTTGAGATGCAATAAGGCTACTTTTATTGCTCGGCCCAACAGTAATTGCAGCGCTTGATTTGCCTTGATTTGCTCCATTCTTAATGTCAACTTTAGACATTGCTTTTTGCACAATCGCTATAATAAAGCTAAAGATTACTGGCAAAACAATTGTTAATGCCATGCACCACCATGTTGACGCAAGTCCGCGCAACTTAACAATCTCGGATTTAAGAACATGTATAAATGTAAGACGCAAGTGCTGAGCGTTCATGCTGCGACCTGTTTTATACGCGTTAGACTGATGTGCGTTAGATTCAGAAGATTGCACTTGTTGATTTGCTACTTGCTCACTCATTTTGCACTCTCCTCACTATTAGATTGCTCTACGTTTTGTTCACTCGGCTTCGAGCCGCTGCTAGGAACAGCCTTCGTTACATACTGCTCTTGACCGTGTGTAAGAGCCAAATATGCTTCCTCAAGTGACGCGTGCTCGTAATTAAGCTGATATACCAAAATTTGATTATCCGCAATTGCTCGCGCAATCTGGCTTAGTTCGCAATCTGTTATTCTAAAAAGTTCGCCTTCTTGAACGTCTTGAGGTGTGCGATTATCTGGCAAAATCTTGCACTCAGGATGATTTTGAGCAAGCACTTGCTTTAATTTTTCGCCTTCTGGAGTTACAAGTCGCACAGCGTGCTGCGAATGTGCATCAACAAAATCCTGCACTGTTGTGCGCTTCAAAATCTCGCCATGCGCAATAATCACAAGGTTATCTGCAGTAAGCGCAACTTCGCTCATTAAGTGCGAGCTAAGTAGTATTGCGCGGCCTTCGCTTGCGTAATACTTGCATAATTCACGAACCCACTTAACGCCTTCTGGATCTAAGCCGTTAATTGGCTCGTCCAAAATAAGATTGTGTGGATCTGCTAAAAGAGCCGCCGCAATGGAAAGACGCTGGCTCATACCAAGCGAGAAAGATCCTGCTTTGCGGGTTTTAACACTTGATAATCCAGTAATATCAATCACTTCGTCAACGCGCTTTTTTGATATTCCGTGAGTTAAAGCCAATGAATACAGGTGGTTGTAAGCCGTACGGCCCCTGTGAGCAGACTTTGCGTCAAGAACTGCTCCAACTTCCGTCATTGGAGAGGCAATTTTTGCGTAAGGTTTGCCGTCAATAAGAGAAGTGCCACTATTGGCATGAATAAGATTTAACGCACAACGCATGGTGGTAGATTTACCAGCGCCGTTAGGGCCCAAAAAGCCAGTGACTTTACCGTCTTCGGCGACGAAAGAAACGTCGTTAAGCGCTGTTTTTTCGCCAAAACGCTTTGTAATATGTTGAAATTCTAACATAAATTAACAATATCACAAATAAAAAAAAATACACCTAAAATGTAAGTGTTTATGAGTACATGCTATTGCGTTTTGATTAATATTTGTTGAGATTTTGCTGTTGAGATTTTAATTAACCTCTTATTAAGATTCAGCAATTTGGTGCTGCATGTTGCGCAATCCACGCGTGCATGGAAACAGCTGCGGCTGCTCCTGCGTTTAGTGAACGAACAGAGCCAAATTGCGAAATGTAAACAACGTCATCCGCCATTTCTAGCGCTTTTTTAGAAAGACCTGGACCTTCTGCGCCAAAAAGCATAAGGCAACGTTTAGGGAACTTGTAGTTTTCCATAGCAACAGCTCCTGGAATAATATCGAGCGCTATAACGCGCGCGTTTTTAGCGTCTTGTTCCTTGATATTTGCGATTTTTTCGGCTTCTTTATTGCCTTCTGCTTGCGCTTTAAGCAAAAGTTGATGTGCTTCTTCTGCTTCTTTAAGCATATTTTCGCGCCAATTAGTTACTAGAGTTTCAATAGTTGGGCAGCATTCAACGTATTGATAAAGCTCAGTCATTAACGAGCCTTTACGATTCCATTTATGAGGCCCTACAATATACACTTTTTTCGCTGTAAATGCGTTTGCAGTGCGAACCATAGAGCCTATGTTGAAATCGTGAGTCCAATTTTCTACAGCTACTTCAAACTCGTGACGGCCTTTAGAATCGAGATCCGCTTTTATAGCTTCTACTTTCCAGTATCGGTAGCGGTCTAGTACGTTACGCTGGTCGCCTTCGTCTAGTAATTCAGCGCTAAACCGCGCATCGTAATTTGGCGATTCTGGATTATCTGGACGAGGCTCACCTGGGTGTTCTTCTTCCCACGGGCCAACTCCTATAGGTCGGAATTCTGGCTCATCGGAAGCTTTTGCAGCCAAAGTAATTGGATTCGGTTCGTGCATGTGTGAGTTTTGCTCCGTTTAATACCTTTGCTTAGTATTGGCAGCTAGTCTTTGCAGCTAGTCTTGGCAGCCGTCAGTTGCGCAATCGCCTGTGCAACCTGACTTGCAGTGGCCTCCGCAGCAGTTGTCTTCGCAGCATGGCTCAGTGCAACCGTCATGAGCACAATCACCAGTGCACTCTACCTTGCAATGGCCACCGCAGCAATTATCTTCGCAGCAAGGCTCAGTGCAACCATCGTTAGCACAATCTCCCGTGCATTTAACCTCGCAATGACCGCCACAGCAGTTGTCGTTGCAGCAATCTTCGTGATCTGCATCTGCACGTAATTCTTCTTCACCGAAAGCTTGAACAAATGCCATTTTAGTACTCTCCTCACTTATTGGATTTACTAATTGAAGATGCCTTGTGCCTTCTTCGTCGGCGTCAACACCACCAATTAATGCAACTATAGCAAGAATTTGCGCGCCTTGCTGATTAACAATGCCAAAATCAAGACTTAATTCATTTCCGTGTCGTAAAGTTACAAGCGAAGAAGTTTGAACATACGATTTTTCAGAAAGCCAAGAATCAAGCAACAGCACTCGCTTGCCTTTAACTGACGGACCTTTTGTTGCAGGAAAAACAAAATCCATAACAAAGCCGTCGAGCGCAATTCCTTTACGTTCTGCAGCATGAATAAGTGCAAAAACCATTGGAACTGCAGCAGCAGTTAACGCACCAACAGCGTCAACATCGCGCTCTAACGAATACCCAGCTTTCTCAATTGCGTCAAAAAGAACATCACCAACTAGCTTAGAGCCGCGCTGAGCAAATGTAACAGAAAACAGTTCGCTAAATGGTTTTGCACTCATGTCTGCACAAAGCATGCGTTTAAGTTCCGCGCGTTCCTCTTGTAATTCTGTCATTTTTGCACTCCTTAGCGTTTAGAGTTCTTCAATTTTTTATGCTTTAATGTTTTTACGCTTAATGATCTTCTACTGATACTTCTGGAGCGCTCAGCTCTTTAACATCAGCTTTATCGGAATCTATAAGATCTATTGAAGCAATAACTTTACTTTGGTCTAACTTCTGAAGTTTACGCGCTGTTACCAACACTCTAGACTCAAGTGAGGAAGCAAACTTATTGTAAGCTGCGACTGTTCTTGTCAAAGATACGCCAAGTTTTGAAGCATTTTCTCCAAGAACCGCAAAGCGATCGTACAATTCTCGAGATAGATCGAAAAGTTCTTTTGCGTCATCTGTAAGACTTTGCTGCTGCCATGCGTATGCAACAGACTTAAGCACAGCCCACAAAGTAACTGGGGAAGTGAGGGCTACTTTTTGCGCAAAAGCATCATCCATAAGTGTTGGATCCGCCTCAAGGGCCGCCTGAAGCAATGCTTCGTTTGGAATAAATGCAACTACAAAGTCTGGTGCTGTTTCAAAAGCCTGCCAATATGCTTTAGCTCCTAATGCTCTAACGTGCTCTCGCAAAGCCTTAGCGTGCGCTTTTAGAAGCTCACTTCTTCTAGCTAATTCTTCGTCGCTTGCGTTATCTGGGATTTCGCAAGCGCGCTGATAATCCGCATATGGAACTTTTGCATCAACTGGAATTGTTTTGCCTCCTGGCAGATGCACAACCATATCTGGCCTCTGCTGTTCGCCATTTACTCCCGTTACAACAACTTGCGTATCAAAATCAACATGCTCAAGCAAACCTGCAGATTCCACAATATTCTTTAGTTGAGCCTCGCCCCAAGCTCCGCGAACCTTATTATTTCGCAATGCTGCAGAAAGCGAACTTGTTTCGCGGTCAAGCCTTGCTTGCTGATCGCTTAAGCCTTTAAGCTGAATGTTCAGCGCACCCATTTCTTGCTTACGCCCTTCTTCAATCTGCGAAACTTTATTCTTCAAAGCTTCGAGATTGTCTTTTACTGGAGCAAGCGCTTCCAAGACTTTGCCTTGCTCTTTCAAAGTTTTCTCACGATTTAACCGTTCGCGTTCTTCTCGCTCTGTGCGCAATTGCTCTTCGCGATTTACTCGCAATTGCTCTGCTTGCTGCGCTTTTAACAACTCAGACTCAACAAATTTCAATCGCTCAGCAAGCTGCTCTGCTTGCGTGCGATATCGTATGGCCTGATTGCCATTTTCTTGCGCTTGAGCGCGCGCTTGTTCATACTGCGAGCGCAATTCGTTAAATTCGCGTTGGCTTACGCCATTAGCGCCTTGCGTTCCATAGTTGCGCTTAACAATAGCCAGCACAACAATGGCGGTTATTACAACAGCAACCACCATTAAAACAAACATCACAATATTATCGAACATACGTTCTATTAAACACTATTGGTTCGACTTTTAAAACATAATTAAACACGCGCATTATTGCATAGAAAAATAAGTGTTATGCAACAAAATAGCGCGCTGTCTACTGGAAAATAATCCAATAAACAGCACGCTTTGTTTTATTTGGCTACATTATTTGACTACATTAAATAATGCAGGCACTACGCAATCTTGAGAGTTACATGGTCGTCGCTCTCTGCACAATCCGCAACTACGTGAGCGCCATCATGCACCTTGCCAGAAAGCAGCAATCGCGCAAGTTGATCGCCAATTTCCGTTTGAACCAATCTGCGCAACGGACGAGCACCGTAAACTGGATCATAGCCATGCTCTGCAAGCCAAGCGCTAGCAGAATCGCTCACATCCAAGCTAATGCGGCGGTCACTCAAGCGTGCAGCCACTTGACGAACTTGAATATCCACAATTCCACCAAGCTCTTCGCGACTCAACGGATGGAACATAACAAGCTCATCCAAACGGTTAATGAACTCTGGCTTAAACTCAGCATGAACAGCATTCATAACAGCCTTGCGTTTAGCAGCATCGTCCAAGCCTTCTTGCACAAGGAATTGCGAACCCAAGTTTGATGTCATAATCAAAATCGTATTCGTAAAATCAACCGTTCTACCCTGACCGTCAGTCAAACGACCATCATCCAAAACCTGCAACAAAACGTCGAATACTTCTGGATGTGCCTTCTCAACTTCGTCAAAAAGCACTACAGAATACGGGCGGCGTCGCACGGCTTCAGTAAGCTGGCCTCCTTCCTCATAGCCAATGTAACCAGGAGCAGCACCGATAAGCCGCGAGACGGAAGCCTTTTCCATGTACTCGCTCATATCAATGCGAACCATTGCACGCTCGTCGTCAAACAAAAAGTCAGCAAGAGCCTTTGCAAGCTCCGTCTTACCAACGCCAGTAGGACCCAAGAATAGGAACGAACCAGTTGGGCGATTCGGGTCTGCAATTCCAGCGCGGCTTCTGCGCACAGCATCCGCTATAGCCTGAATTGCTTCGCTTTGGCCAACAACGCGCTTAGAAAGCTCCTTTTCCATGTTGAGCAGCTTCTCATTTTCGCCTTGCATTAAGCGACCAACAGGAATGCCAGTCCATTCGCTAACGACTCCTGCAATAGAATCGGCATCAACCTGATCTGGAACCATTGGCTCTTTTGCTTCGCTCTTAGCATTAGAGGCCTCAGACTCCGCTTCTTCCAAAGCTTTTTGAATGCTTGGAATTTCGCCATATAAAATACGGCTTGCTTGCTCCAAATTGCCTTCGCGCGTGAATTTGTCGGCTTCTACGCGCTTAGCGTCGAGTTGTGCTCGCAAATCACCAACCTTGTTATGGCCAGCCTTTTCCGCATCCCAACGCGCTTTCAATCCAGTAAGCTTTTCGCGCGAGTTGGCTAATTCTTCCTGCAACTTTTCTAAGCGTTCGCGTGCAGCAGCATCTTCCGCTTTCTTTAATTGCATTTCTTCCATTTCAAGACGCGTAACTTTGCGCTGCAATTCGTCGATCTCTTCTGGCTGAGAATCAAGCTCCATACGCAAGTGAGCCGCCGCTTCATCCACCAAATCAATCGCCTTATCTGGAAGCTGTCTGCCAGTAATGTAGCGGTTTGAAAGCGTTGCTGCAGCTACGATTGCATCGTCACTAATAGTCACCTTGTGGTGTGCTTCGTAACGTTGCTTAAGTCCACGCAAAATCGTCACAGTATCTTCAACAGACGGCTCGCCAACAAATACTTGCTGGAATCTGCGTTCAAGCGCCGAATCCTTTTCAATATGCTCGCGATACTCGTTAAGCGTAGTTGCTCCAACCAAGCGCAGCTCACCGCGCGCAAGCATTGGCTTAAGCATATTGCCAGCATCCATTGAACCTTCTGCGGATCCTGCTCCAACAACAGTGTGAATTTCGTCAATAAACGTAATAATTTGACCGTCTGATTGCTGAATTTCCTTCAACACTGCTTTTAAGCGTTCCTCAAACTCGCCGCGATACTTAGATCCTGCAACCATCGAAGCCAAGTCGAGGCTTATAAGACGCTTGTTTTGCAAAGTCGTAGGCACATCTCCTGCAACAATTCGCTGAGCCAATCCTTCTACAACTGCCGTTTTACCAACGCCAGGCTCGCCAATTAGTACAGGATTGTTCTTCGTGCGGCGAGAAAGAATCTGAATCACGCGGCGAATTTCCTGATCGCGCCCAATTACTGGGTCAAGCTTTCCTTCGCGAGCGCGCGCAGTCATATCAACCGAATACTTTTCGAGCGCTTTGTAGTTGCCTTCCGCGTCTGGGCTCGTAACTTTCGCGCCTCCGCGCACAGTTGGCACAGCCTTGCGCAACGCATCTGCAGAAACATTGTGCTTTTTGAAAATATCTGCAACAGCATTCGGCGCGCTTGCAACTATGCCAATAAGCATATGCTCCGTAGAAACGTATTCATCTGCCATTGTGCGCATTTCTTTTTCTGCCTGGCTTAGTGCAGCCAAAAGCTGACGACTTGCGTCTGGCTTAGTTGTAGTTGAGCCAGTAGATGAAGGCAATGCCACTAATGCGTTGCGAATTTCGGCTCCGATTTGTTGCGCGTCCGCCCCTGCCTGAGCAATAAGCGCGCGCACTACACCTTGCTCTTGGCGAAGTAAGGCATCTGCCAAATGTAACGTATCTACTTGCGCATTGCCAGCCGCCGCTGCGCTTTGTACGGCATCGCTTAATGCATCTTGCGCTAAGGTTGTAAACTTTTGTTCCATATTTACCCCCATTTGCACCGCTATCTAGCGGATTTTAGGTGATTTGCGTGCAATTTTTGCAATTACGCTCAAACCACATTCTGTCAATTTCTAAAACTTGAGTCTACTACACTCAAGTTTTGTTTTCAAGATGTTTGTGGCGTTTCCTTAAATCTTCGGTTGCTGGCGACTTTTCTGCAGCAAGGTCATCAATCGCAAAGTCGTCAGTCAAGTATCAAAAATAAATAAGTATCAAAAATAAATAAGTATCAAAAATAAATAAGTATCAAAAATAAATAAGTATTAAATATGTCGTAATCTTAAAAATATGAGAATTGCACGTTTTTCTTATAATGAAGTTCCTCAATACGCTTTCGTTCAAAAAGACGAAGCAGACGGCAAGGATTATTTAGTGGCTCTAGAAGGCCATCCACTAAGCCCTCAAGGAGTTAAACCAACAGGTAAGCGCTACGAGTTAGACGCCGACGGAGTGCGTCTGCTTGCGCCAGTGATTCCTTCAAAAGTCTACGGATTGGCAAAAAACTACGATACGCGTTCTGCCGAAGAGCGCGCATCTTCTGCTGCGGCCGCGTCACATACGGCAGCAGACATGGTGATTTTTACAAAGCCGAGCACATCTGTAATAGGACCAGACGATCCGATTGTTATTCCTGCTTTTTCAAACGATATGAATTTTGAGCCAGAAGTGGCTGTTGTTATGGGCAAAATCGCCAAAAATGTGTCGGTCGATAAGGCAATGGACTACGTTTTTGGCTTTACATGTGTAAACGACGTAACTTTGCGCGATTGCGCAGGTAGCGACCCAATGTTTACGCGCGCAAAAGGATTCGATACTTCTTGCCCACTTGGTCCATGGATTACAACCGAGCTAAATTGGCGAGACGCGCATATATCCTTTACGCTTAATGGCAAAGATGTGCCAGAGGCGGACGGCACTACAGCGCGATTGATTCACAGCATTCCACAGCAAATTGCTGCGATTTCAAGCTTTTCAACGCTTCTTCCAGGAGATGTTATTTTGACTGGAACGCCGTATCCAGCAGGAACTTTGCACGCTGGCGACGAAGCGATTGTGCACGTAGAAGGCATTGGTTCGCTGCGTAATGTGATTATGCATGCGTAACTAAAATCATCAATTTGACTTAAAACTTCGACTTAAACTACACAAATGCGCGCGGGCCAAAGATTGCCGAACCGATTCGAACCATAGTAGATCCTTCGGCAATCGCCCACGCAAAATCGCCAGACATTCCCATCGAAAGCTCTAATTTTGCAGAGTCTTGCGCGAGTTGTTTACTTACACAATCTCTGATTTCTCGCAATGCAGCGAAACCGCTTCTTACTATTTTTTCATCATTCACGCGCGCTCCAAGCGTCATAAATCCGCGCAAATTAAGCGCAGGCAAGCTAGATATAGCGAGTGCTTCGTCAATCGCGCGTTCTGGCGCGCACCCCGATTTTGTAACTTCTCCCGAAACGTTCACTTCCAACATAACGTCTGTGCAAAGTCCCAAATTTTTCGCGCGCGTAGATATTTTTTGCGCAAGTTCTAAGCCATCAACTGATTGAATACCATTTGCGAGTGGCAAAACTTTGTTTATTTTATTGCTTTGCAACTGACCGATTAAGTAGAGCGGAATTTTTCCATTTACACCCACGCTTAAACCTTCTCTAACAGCTTGTGCGCGTAAAATCTCGGCTTTTGCGACAATTTCTTGCGGACGATTTTCCCCAATTACTCGCACTCCAGCACGAAGCGCTGCCATAATTTCGCCAACATCTCGCGTTTTAGTTGCAGCAAGCAGCGTAACAGACTCAGCTTTGCGACCATAATACGATTCGGCTTGAGCAATGGCGTCTTGCACACTGTGCACACCATCGGCAATTTGACGCGCGCGAACACAATCGACCCCAGTATTCGCTAAATCTTTTTGCGTCATGTATGCCATTTATTGCCCCAATCTATCATTCTAAATACATAGTTTAGTCAAGGAAGGGCACGGATTTGTCTGCTAAGTTTGCGCGAACAGAATTCCACGGCGTTTCGTCGATTTCAAACAACGCAAGTGCATCGGCTGTGCTCATGTCTACTGGGCGAGTTTGACCAGGATTCCTGTATCCCAAAAGATACATGCAATAGCCAATCATGCGCTCGGCGCTCCAGCCAGATTCTCGAAGCGCGCCAACGTCTAGCGAATGCTTACTTTTTGCGAGTCGCTCGCCTTGAGCGTTATCAATCAGTGGCAAATGCGCAAATTTTGGCTGCACATAATGCACGCCATGAGCCGCAAAGAATCCCGATTTTTCCAGCAGCTCACCAATCCAAATCTGCAACGCTGAAGAACGAAGCAAATCGCGGCCGCGCACAATATCATTTACTCCCGAAAGCACATCGTCAACAACAACAGCAAGCTGGTAAGAAAAAACGCCATCCGCGCGACGAATCACCATGTCTCCCAAATCGCGATTAATGTTAAACGATTGCGCGCCAAAAATCGCGTCTATAAAACTCACATTCGCTTGCGGCGAATCAGCCGAGGGAACAGCAAGTCGCAAAGAATGTTGCTGATTATTTTGCAAACGCTTTTCGATTTGTGCCAGGCCTTCCGCAGTTTTGCGCAGATTTCTGCACGTACCTGGGTAGCGTATAAATCCGTCGCCTTCTTGCGGCGCTGCAATCGCTCGAATATCGGAACGCGAGCAAAAACACGGGTAAATCAACGAATTTCCGTCGCCGTCTTGCAAAGATTCCAGAGCTTCCAGAGCTTCTTGGTAGATTGCATTGCGATTATGTTGATAAATCGGCTCGCCAACCCAATCAAGACCAGCCCAACGCAAGTCGTCAATAATTTGCGCGCTTGCATCTTTTGGCATTCTAGCAATGTCCAGATCTTCCAGGCGCAAAATCATGCTTCCACCTTGCGACTTTGCGGAAAGCCAAGCCGCAAGCATAGCAACCATGTTTCCAATATGCATACGCCCAGAAGGAGTGGGTGCGAATCTACCAATTACGCTCATTTATTATGCTCTAAAATTGTGCTTATAAAATTACGCTAATAATTTATGCTAATTTACGATAAATCTAATTTAAGATAAATCTAATTTACGCAAATAGCGACTTAAACATAAGCACGCCCAAAATTGCGCCAGCAGTAGGAGCTACGACTGGAATCCACGCTTCGCACCAGCGAGAAGAACCCTTGTGTGGAATTGGTAAAATGGCGTGGAGCAAACGCGGCATAAGGTCTCGAGCGGGATTCAAAGCAGGACCAGTCGGACCGCCCATAGAAGTCACCAATCCCCAAACAACAAAGCCAACTACGATTGATGCGCCAGCCAAATTCTTCTCTCCCCAAGGAGAAGTTAGGCAGCAAAGAGCTGCCAAAACAAGTACGAGCGTGCCAAAGAATTCGTTGAGGAAGTAGTTAAGCTTGTTATTGTAAGCGTCTGTAGTGCAGAAAGTGCCAAGAATTGCTTCTGGTTCTTCAGTCTCGTTGTAATGTGGCAAATAAGTTACGTACACAATAAGCTGGCCGACAAGCGCGCCCAAAAGCTGAGCCACAATATAAGGTGCAACATTTTGCCACGGGAACATGCCATTTACGGCTTGTGCAATAGTCATAGCAGGATTTATGTGTGCGCCAGAAATTCCGCCAAACATTAGCACTGGGAACATAACACCAAAACCGTAGCCCATAGCAATGTTTAGCCAACCTGCGTGATGACCTTTAGTGTTTTTAAGTTCAACATTGGCAACGGCTCCATTGCCAAAAATCATAAGAATGGCAGTGCCAATAAACTCAGCCGCCAACATTACTGTAAACGAGTGTTGCATGGTTCTTCGATCCTTCTTAATTGTTTTGCTGTTTTGCTCTTATTCAATAAATCATTTTCAAAGAAGCTAAGAAAATGAATCTTAACAATATTCTTCCAACAATTATTCTTTGATAGTTTCCCCTAAGAGCCAGACAGTGTGTATGTGCGATGGTGCGGGGAGTAGCCAACCAGCGCTCGCCAGTACTTAAAATTCCCGAGCATCAAAAGAGGCTCACCACCTTGGCGAGCCTCTTATTTACAAAAACAATCTTGCGGATTCATCTGCACAACATCCTCGTTGCAACGGTAAAAGTCTTAAGTATCCGTCCAACGTAATTGGAATCTAACATCCATACATTTTTGTGGGTTACCGCTCTTTTAATTTGTTCTTGTGATTATTATTATCGCTGCTTTTTACTTAAGAGTAAAGTGCAAAATCGCTTTTGTTAATATATTGTAATTAGTGTTCATTTGCATGCGGGAAAGTCGCAAGTTTTGCGTCATTTTGTGAACATGCAATGGTTGTCATGTTCAAATGCGTTCGCATGTTGCCACTATCGGCGTGTCGAGCACTCGCAGCCGCCGACACTCAGTCGCGCACATCCCTTACAGCGCATACAATTACGGAGTATGGTACAAATTTTTGACGCTCCCTCAAAGGCGATTCTGCGCGGACAAATTGCAGAGCACATCGCCGAAGACGAAAAGGCAGAAAAGCGTGAAGCTCGTGAGGGCGAGCTACCGTTGCCAAAAGATCGCTTCTTTGACC